>CAVTLP010000016.1:0-115114 GCA_963735555.1 uncultured Acidobacteriota bacterium | reverse complement strand
TCGAGAGTGTCCTCTGGCTGAACCATAAAGCCCCCTCGCGTGAGGCGGTATATCTGGTTGCGCCAGACAATTTCGCTATTGCCGTAGCTGGCGGCCCAGTAGAAGAAACCGAGAAGATCACGCAGAGGATAGAGAAGGGCGGTGCGGAAGAGATGGCGATCGTTGACCACGGTTGCTCCAACCACTGCGGCCAGCGCCGACCGCGTGACAATGCTATACGCCAGTAAGGTAAGAGCCAGCAGCGGATGGCCGAGTGCGCAGGCCGCAAACGCGGAGAGCAGTCCAAAGGGCACGCTGAAGGTGAGACAGGTGCCGAAATGGCCTCTGGGCCGTGAGAAGCGCGTGGATCGCATCCACCGGATCTGATGTTTCTGGGAATCGGCGAAGTTGGTGTTGAGCACCACATGATCGATTGCATGGGTTGAGAGCACGATCGTGTGGCCCTTGGCGGCGATCGCATTGCCAAGCACAAAGTCGTCCGCGCAGTAGGCGCCCAGCATGCCGAAGCCACCGATCTCGCGCACGCAGCGCCGGCGCACCGCCATCGTAGGTCCCAGCGTGAACTGCATGCCCTCGATCAAATCGGCCACCAGCACACCAGCGCTCATTTCAATCGACATGCCGGCCGCCTCCAGCTTCGACCAGAGGCCGCGCTCAGCCACGCCGCGATACAGGCAAGTGACGGCACCGACTTTTTGGTCGGCAAAGGGCATGACCACTTCGCGGATGTAGTTCGGGCTGACCCGCACGTCGCTGTCACTGACGATGAAGATGTCGTGCGCAGCCGACTTCTCCATCAGTTCTAAGGTGCTGACCTTCGCATTGACGTGCCACGGCTCGCCGGTCAGTACAAACTTTACCGGGACCCGCGGGTGACGCGCTGCTACTCGGCGTGCAGCCTCCATGCCGGGATCGGAAGAAACGCGAGCGCCAAATAGAACCTCGTATGCCGGATAGTCCTGCTGGAAGAACGTCTCCAGGTGAGCTTCAAGATTCGGCTCTGCTCCATACAGGGGCTTGAACAGGGTGACCGGAGGTAAAAAGACCTGTTTCGTGGCGCGTCGGCGCGCAAGAAAGCGCCATATGCCGGCGATGACTAAGCCGCTGAAAGCTGACGACGTTAGCAGGCCGAAAAGGCCAATACCGAGGAAAATCTTCATCATGGAATTTCGGGGGCTACCCGGAGCAGGCGCTCAATTGGGTGAAATCCTTATATTAGAGTAGCGCAGGGCGGCCAAGGTTGCGCGCTTCTTTCCCGATATCGTTCGATCGTCGCCAAATCAGCGTTTATGTTTTGCGGGCGGCGGGACAACCACAGGCCGGCGCAGAGGAACAATCGCCGAACCTTGCTGCGAGAATCCGTGCATGCGCGTGAACATCTCTGTCCGCACGTAGTCAACGAAGCCCTGCATCTGCCGGTTCATCTCTTCCATGCGCTCGCGCATCTGCAGAATGATGGCGATACCGGCGATATTCACCCCCAGGTCGCGCGCCAGGTTGAGAATAAATTCAAGGCGCTCCAGGTCTTCATCGGTGTAGAGGCGCGTATTACCCTCGGTACGGGATGGCTTCAGCAGCCCCTCGCGCTCATACAAACGGAGCGTTTGCGGATGAATTTCGTACATCTCGGCAACAGCCGAGATCATGTAAGCGCCCTTGGATTTGCGTTTCGTTGGCATGAGCCTCAATCATCGCGCGAATAGCCGCGAAACTCCTTCTTGGGTGCGAATCGCTCCAAATCGAACGACCCGGGGGAAAAAGCCGAAGAATTGTCCTCCGGTGATTCTGTACGGCACGAATGCTTTTACGCAATAACCACTGTGGTGCTCGATATCCATCATGATCGCGTCTGCGTAACCTTCATCGGAGGGCTTGCCCATCGTTACATTCGACGCCATCGCCGCGGCCTGCAATGCCCCTCTCCTGGCGCGCTCCGTCAGTTGTTGCTGCAGCAGATCGAGAAGCAGGGCAGCGTCCGCCGGCATGTCCTTCTGCACGATCGCCTCCATCCTGACTTTGCCATCCTGATCCATCGCGAAGCCAAACGGACCGAATTCGCCATACCTCCGCAGCATCCGCTTCGCATAAGCCACGCTGGCGTTGAGCACGTCATTCGCATCTTCGCGAATCCGCTCGTTTTCGACCTGCTCTTCGCTCGTCATCTGCCGTCGCTTCTCATCCGCTGGTAAACGCAATGGTCATAGTTCCGCCAGAAGACCACCCGATCCACCCTCAGCCCATTCTTTTCAGCCACGCGCCGCGACGCCACATTCTCCGGCCGGATCATCGACACCACACGCTCCACATCAAATCGCTGGAAGGCATAATCCATCACCGCCCGTGCTGCTTCCGTGGCAAATCCCTGATTCCAGCGTTCGCGGTTCACGTGATAGCCAATTTCAAGCTCTATGTGGCCTTCGACCTCCTGCCAGACGGCCCCACAGTCCCCAATCAGCCTGCCGGTCTGCTTCTCGACCAGCCCCAGCAGTCCGCTGCCCTCGGGATACCGCCCCATCTGCCGTTCGATCCACTCCCGCACTTCATCGCCGCTGAGCGGTCGCGGATACCAGCGCATCGTCTCGCCGTCGCTCAACACCGCTGCCAGCGCCTCCAGATCCCCTGGCGTCAATGGACGCAGCAAAAGCCGGGCCGTCCCGATCGAAATCTGCCCTACACCTTGGCCCAGATCGGCTCCCGCGGATCTTCCGCATTCAGCTTGGCAAACTCCCGCAGGATCTCCTTCGACCGCTCATCCTGGACCTTCGGCACGACGATTTCCACCGTCACGATCTCGTTGCCTCGCTTGCCATCCTCGGCGGCTGAGGGTACGCCCCGCTCCCGCATCCGGAGCTTCTGCCCGCTCTGCGTCCCGGGTGGAATCTTCAGCTGTGTCCTGCCGTCAATCGTCGGCACATCGATCTTTGATCCCAGTGCCGCTTCGGCTACTGTCACCGGGATGGTTACGTGAATATCGTCGCCTTGCCGGGTAAAGATCGGATGCGTCCCCGAGCGGATTATCAGGTACAGATCGCCCGGCGGCCCGCCGTTCACGCCCGCGTTGCCCTTGCCCGCCAGGCGAATCCGCTGACCATCGCGTGTACCCGGCTTGATCCGGAATTCGATCTGCTCGGTGCGCGTCACCGTGCCTGCTCCGTGGCAAGTTGGGCACGCATTCTGTACCTTGCCTGCTCCGCCGCAGCGCGGGCACTGGATATTGAACTTCATCCGGCCGCCCATCTGCGTCACCTGACCCGTGCCGTTGCACTCGGGGCAGGTCTGCGCGCCGCCGGTCGACGCTTTCCCCTTGCACGTGGGACACACCTCCTGGCGCTGAATCTGCAGACGCGTTGTGCCGCCGCGGATCGCCGTCCAGAAGTCGACATTCACCTGATACTCGAGGTCTGTTCCCGGTTCAGGGCCCTGCTGCGTGCGTCCTCCCTGCGCTGAAGATGCCCGAGAAGATGTCGCGGAAGTTACCCCAGCCTGCTCCCCCGCTTTCTGTGCCGGCCGTGGTGGCACGGCCGCCCTGGTTGGCAAAGCCGGAAAAATCGAATCCCTCGAAGTCGAAGGGAACCTCCTGGCCGCCTGCCGGTCTTGGACCGGCATAACCATAATTCCGCGCGCGCTGCTGCTTCAGCCGCGGCAGGGTCGATCTGGTCGGAGTAGAAGCCCAGCTGGTCGTAGATCTTCCGCTTCTTCTCGTCGCTCAAAATATCGTTGGCCTCGGAGAGTTCCTTGAACTTCTCCTCAGCCTTCTTGTCGTTCGGATTCACGTCCGGATGATACTTACGCGCAAGTTTGCGGAAGGCCTTGCGGATCTCCTCCGCTGTGGCTTTTTTCTTCACGCCGAGAATGGCGTAATAATCTTTGCTCTGGGTTGGTGGCATCTGCGTCTCTAGATTCTCAGGCTGTGACTTGCTGCTTCAGTTCTCCGGTTTTGCGGTCCCGCGGCGCCGGTCGCACTTCGGCATGGATGCGCCGAAGCAGCTCTTTCTTCGCTATTCCGAGCTCATAGGATTTCTGCATATTCATCCAGAATTCCGGTGTCATGTTGAAGTATCGCGCCAGCCGCAGAGCGGTATCGGCGGTAATACCGCGCCGCTCGTTCACGATCTCCGAGACACGTGTCACGGGTACGCGCAACGCGATGGCCAACGCATTGGCGGAGAGCCCTAGAGGCCTCATGAAGTCCTCCCGCAAAATTTCGCCGGGATGGATGGCAACGCCGCGGTCCGATGATTTACGAGGAATGGACATGAATTCTCCCAGTGGTAATCGACAAGTTCTACATCCCAGGCGTCTCTGCCTTCCCATCGAAAGCACACCCGATATTGGTCGTTCACGCGAATACTGTTATGTCCTTCGCGGTCGCCGTGAAGCTTCTCCAGATGATTGCCGGGAGGATTCTTGAGGTCTTCCGGCGTTACAGCGAAATCTACCGCCTGAATTTTGCGGGTGGCGGCTTTGGCAATGCTTCCAAATTTTCGACTTCGCCCCTTTCAAATACAATTCACGGGTCTCCTTGTCGGCGAACGACCGAATCATCTCGTTATCGTATCACGCTCCCCGTTATACGGCTGGCGTTAAACCTTCTGACAGACCGGACACCAGTAAACCGTGCGTCCGCCCATGTCTTTCCTCTCAATTGTCGCACCGCACACATAACAGGGCTTCCCGTGACGCCGATACACGTAGTGAACCTCGTCATCCAGCGCCGGACCCCGCCGGTGCGGCCTGTCTTTCGGTTTCGTTGTCACGATGCGGCGATCTTCCATCGCCGTCTTCATCAGCGCCTGCGCGTCTTTCCAGATGCCTCGGAGCGCCGGCTGTCCAACTTCCTTGCCGGGCCTGTCAGGATTAATCCCGGCCCGAAACAGCAGTTCGGCGCGAAAGATGTTACCGATGCCCGCAATCACCGACTGGTCCATCAATAGCAGTCCTATCGGCGTGCTGCGCTTCTCGATCACGGTATATGCGGCTTTGGGATCGCCGTCTTCACGCAGCGGATCGGGCCCAAGCCGCGCCCGCAACGCCTGCCACTTCTCTTCGCTAAAGATCGACGTATCCGTACCGCCGCGAAGTTCGATCCAGTCAGTCCTGGTATAAATCCGCAGCCGCAGAGCGCCCTTCTCGGGAGGAAGCGGCATCCTGCCTTCCCAGAAATCGCCGTACATCCCAAGATGGATATGCAGGATCAGATCGCGTCCAAAGACATATCCGAGATGCTTGCCTACCGCTTCCACCGATCGCAGCATTCTTCCATCAAGAACCGCCGCATCGGGAAAACCGCCGTTGGGTGAGTCCACATGCACCCGCTTGCCGGCGAAGGCAGCAGCTTGGCGCTCGGCGAATCTGTGGATCTCATTTCCCTCAGGCATCATCCTCCTTCGCGGGAATTAAAACCGCAGTCCCTTCAATTCCAGACCATCCGGGCCTCAACCGCTTCCATCCGCCAGAAGAGATCGGGCTCAACCTTCCGCATCTGCGCGACAAAGCTCTCCGCCTCTTCGCGTGTGTCAAACATTACCTTGTTGCAGACCTGCCCGGCCCGCAACTGTTCGCATTTCCAGAGAGTATTCGTCATTCCTCTTCCTTCAGTTCTGAAAAGTTGAGGGGCACCTCATATCGAGACGCCCCTCGCTCAAATCGCGGTTGCCCGCGTTTATTTCTTGTCTTCGACGTCCACGTACTCCGCGTCGATGACGCCCTCGTCCTTCTTTTCTTCCGTGCTTCCGTTAGCGTTGCTCGCACCCTCGGTCGGTGGCGTGCCCGCCGCACCGGCTGATGCATTGGCCTTGTACATGGCCTCGGCCAGCTTGTGCGAAGCCGCGGTCAGTTTTTCCTTTGCTGCGTTCAGTTCGGCCGCGCTCGGCTGCCCTTCCAGCGTCTTCTTCGCATCCGCCAGAGCTGTCTCCACATCGAGCTTCTCCGCGCCGGAGACCTTATCGGCATTCTCCTTGAGCATCTTCTCGATGTTGTAGACCAGGCTGTCGAGCCCGTTACGTGCCTCGACCTCCTCGCGCTTCGCCTTGTCCTCGGTCGAATGCGCTTCGGCTTCTTTGGCCATGCGCTCGACTTCGTCCTTGCTCAGACCCGAAGACGACGTAATGGTCACCTTCTGGTCCTTGCCTGTGGCGTTGTCCTTCGCGGTCACATTCAGGATGCCGTTGGCATCGATGTCGAACGTCACCTCGACCTGCGGCACGCCGCGCGGAGCCGGAGGAATCCCGCTCAGCTTGAACTTGGCCAGGGTGCGATTCTGTGTGGCCATGGGCCGTTCGCCCTGCAGCACATGCACCTCAACCTCGGTCTGGCTATCGGCCGCCGTCGAGAAGGTCTCTGTCTTCTTCGTCGGAATGGTCGTGTTGCGCGGAATCATCGATGTCGCGACGCCGCCCAGCGTTTCGATGGCCAGGGTCAGCGGCGTTACGTCGAGCAGAAGCAGGTCCTTCACTTCGCCCGCCAGCACGCCCGCCTGCACCGCGGCGCCGATCGCGACCACTTCGTCGGGATTCACGCCTTTATGCGGCTCCTTGCCGAAGAGGTCTTTCACGATCTGCTGAATCCGCGGCATGCGCGTCTGTCCGCCCACCAGAACCACTTCGTCGATCTTGCTGGCATCGATGCCCGCGTCCGCCAGGGCCTTCTTCGAAGGCTCGATGGACCGCTGCAGGATGTCTTCGACCAGCTGCTCCAGCTTCGCCCGGGTCAACTTCTTAACCAGGTGCTTCGGACCGCTCGCATCCGCCGTCACGAAGGGCAGGTTGATCTCCGTCTCCATCGCTGTCGACAACTCAATCTTGGCGCGCTCGGCCGCGTCCTTCAGGCGCTGCAGGGCCATTTCGTTGCCCTTCGAGCTCAGGTCGAGGCCTTCATCCTTCTTGAACTCGTCAATCAGCCAGTCCACGATGCGCTGGTCGATGTTGTCGCCGCCCAGGTGGGTATCGCCGTTGGTCGACTTCACCTCGATCACCCCTTCGCCGACTTCAAGGATGGAGATATCGAAGGTGCCGCCGCCAAAGTCGTACACAGCGATGGTCTCTTCCTTCTTCTTATCGAGGCCGTAGGCCAGTGCGGCAGCCGTAGGCTCGTTCACAATGCGCTTTACGTCGAGTCCGGCGATGCGGCCGGCGTCTTTCGTCGCTTGGCGCTGCGCATCGTTAAAGTAGGCCGGAACGGTGATCACGGCCTCAGTGACGGTGCCCCCCAGGTAGTCTTCCGCCGCCTTCTTCAGTTTTTGCAGGATCATCGCCGAAACCTCCGGCGGAGTGAAGTCCTTTCCCTGCGCTTCGACGACAATATGGTCGCCGACCTTCTTCACCTTGTAGGGAACCATCTTCATTTCGTCGCTTACTTCGTCGAAGCGGCGGCCCATGAAGCGCTTGATGGAATAAATGGTGTTCTGCGGATTGGTGATCGCCTGACGCTTGGCCACCTGGCCAACAAGGCGCTCTCCGCTCTTGGTGAAACCGACGACAGAGGGAGTCGTGCGTCCGCCCTCTTCGTTGGCTATAACTTTCGGCTCGCCGCCTTCCATAACCGCGACGACCGAGTTGGTTGTTCCTAAATCGATACCAATAATCTTTGCCATTGGTGCTCCTGAAATGTCTGCGTACTTGCGCTCGATTACGAGGTCTAGTCTCGCACTTGAGTGACTTACTGTCAATGTATCTGATGCAGACAATGACTGGCAGGATGCAGGTTGATAGGTGGGAAATGCTGAGGAGGTTGGAGATTCGTCACCCCAGGACTTGTCAAGCCCCCGGGCGACCCCAGAGTCCCGTAATCTATTCATTCCAAAAGTCAGGAATATACTGCAAACCTGGCGTACTTTCCCTCGAAGTTCCCTAAAATAGAAGTAGGGCTCAAAAACATCGGGGTTTTGCCCTATTACCGCTAATCTTTTTAGAATGAAACGGTTACAGATTTCTAACTTAGAATGAAACGGTTACAAACTCCGACTCGTAACCGGCTTTAGAAAGAGACGGTTACAAACCTTACCAAAAGAGGGGGAGGGGGTAGGGAACGCCAGGAATCAAGCCAGGAGTTAGAGGGAACGGAAGTTCCAGGCACCGCCTTCCGATGCGAGAATGATGGTCGGACAATCGACCATGGCGATCGAACCGTTTTCCGTCCCATATTCGCAGGCTGCAGTAGACGATCTGCGCGAGCGGCTGGCGCGAACGCGCTGGCCGGACGAGATTTCCGGCTCCGGCTGGGAGTACGGCTTCGATCTCAGGTCGCTCCAGGAAATCTGCCGATACTGGCGCAAAGGATTTGACTGGAAGGCGCAGATAGCGCTCATCTCCGAGTTCCACCACTTCCGCTACGTTGTGGACGGCATCGGCGTCCACTTCCTCCATGAGCGCGGTAGGGGACCGGCCCCCATCCCGCTGGTCCTCACCCACGGCTGGCCGGGTTCCTTCCTGGAAATGCTGAAGATTCTCCCCTTGCTGACGGATCCAGTCACCTATGGAGGAGACGAAACAGACTCCTTCGACGTAGTCGTCCCATCGCTGCCCGGCTTCGGCTACTCGGACCGGCCGAATCGCCCCGGCATGAACCTGTTCCGTATCGCCGAGCTTTGGGCAGCTCTCATGGATGATTTGGGATACGACCGCTTCGCCGCCCAGGGAGGCGACTTCGGCGCGGGCATCTGCACAGCGCTCGGGCTGCGCCATCCCGACCGCCTCCTCGGCCTCCACCTGAACTACATCCCCGGCTCCTACCGCCCCTATCTGGAAGCCGGAACGGCCCTGGCACCCGTCGAAGAGCAGTTCCTGAAGGACGCAGCGCGATGGTATGACGAAAGCGGCGCGTACGCCCACCTGCAGCGGACACAGCCGCAGACGGCGGCCTACGGACCGAACGACTCACCCGCCGCCCTTGCAGCCTGGATCCTCGAAAAGTTCCGCGACTGGTCGGATTGCGATGGCGAGCTTGAACGCCGCTTCACGCGGGACGAGCTGCTGGCCAACGTAACTCTGTACTGGATGACCGAGACCATCCACTCCTCGTTCCGATTGTATTTCGAAGTCCGCAAGGCTCCTCTGCAATTCGATGAAGGCGACTTCGTCCATGTTCCATGCGCGATCGCCCGCTTCCCGAAGGAAGAGCCGTTCCCGCCGCAAGAGTGGATCGCTCGCGGCTACAACGTGCAGCAGTGGGCGCAGATGCCCCGTGGAGGCCATTTCGCCGCGGCGGAGGAGCCGCAGTTGCTTGCCGAACACATACGCCGGTTCTTCCGCAGGTTTCGTTGACCAGCCGAATCATGGCCGGCGGGTATAACCTATTGGCGTGATTCCGTCCCTGCGTCAGGACTTCAACTCGCGCTTTCGCCCCGAGACCTACCGCCTGTTTCTGCGCAATCTCGACGCATGCGTACGGTCGCACGTGAGTTTTCGGGTGGCCGAGACTCCGATATTCCTGGCCAAAGAGCTATTGGATGAAATGGCGGCGATTGGCGCGGAGTTAACGTATCGTCTGGTAGATGACCGGGATTATCTGGCCGCATCGACCAAGGCGATTCCCGAGGCATATCTCGCAGCGGACGAGACGCCGCATCCCCACTTCATGACGGTGGATTTCGGCCTGGTGCGCGAGCCGAACGGCAAGCTGTCTCCGCGCCTTGTCGAGCTACAGGCCTTTCCATCCGTGTACGCCTACCAGTTCGTCCTGGCTGAGAACTATCGCTCCGCCTTCGCTCTCGACCCGAACCTTAACGCCTTCCTCGGCGGCCATACAGAGGCCAGCTTCTGGAAGCTGATGCAGCGAGTGATCCTGCGCGGGCATCACCCGGAGCACGTTGTGCTGACGGAGGTCGATCCCTTGCACCAGAAGACTCTGCCGGATTTCCGGGTGACCGAGGAACGGCTGGGGATTCGTATCGTCGATATCGCCGAGGTCGTTCCCGAGGACAGACCCGGAAAGCTGCCCCGGCTCTGCTATCGGGACGGGACCCGGCTGGTCCCGATTCACCGCATCTACAACCGCGCGATTGTGGACGAGCTGATCCAGAAGAAGATTCACCTGCAGTTCGACTACCGCGAGCAGTTCGACGTGGAGTGGGCCGGCCATCCCAACTGGTACTTCCACATCAGCAAGTTCTCGATCCCTTTTCTGAATCACCCCTGCGTGCCTCCCGCGATCTTTCTGGACCGGTGGTTCAAGCAGGGGGCCAGTGACCGGCTGCCGGAGGACCGCGACCAGTGGATCCTGAAGCCGCTGTTTTCATTCGCCGGAACGGGAATTCACTTTGCGCCTACGGATCAGGACCTGGCCGCGATTCCGCCACGGGATCGCCACAATTATCTGTTGCAGCAGCGGGTGAAGTTCGAGAACGTGATTGATACGCCGCACGGACCAACCCAGCCCGAGTGCGCATCCTTTATCTTTGGCCCGATGGCGGAAACCTTGAGCCGGTGTTACCACTGGTCCGTCTCGGCCGGGGAAAGATGATGGGGGTAGACCACAATCGCGATCTCGAATGGGTAGGGGCATCTGCGGCGTTTCAGCCTCCCTCACCTCGGTAACCTGTGCCCCCGTCCATATTCTGTGTTACCTTAGGTCTTCGGTGTAAACTTTGGTAATTCCGCTAGCGCATTCGATCAGATACCTTTAAAGGTAGCCGATAGGGTTGGTCGGTTGTGGGGGTTGAAGTGCTTACAAATATCGCTGAATTAGAAATTGAGCGTGTGGTTCCTGAGGCTGCGGACGGACTGCGAACGGCAGTGCGCTTTCCGTTGTCGTTGCCTGTGCATTTGATGGTGGATGCCAAACAATACGAGGCCGTGACGAATAATATCTCCGCAAATGGGGTGCTTCTTCATCTGGACGAGTTGCTGGCGCCTGGTACTGTGGTCGAGTTCCTGATCGAGATCCCCGAGGGAACGATCGCTCCGAACGAAACCGCGGCAGTGCACTGCACGGGCAGAATCGTGCGCTCTTACAACGAGTCTTCGGAGACATACGCCGCAGCCGTGATCGATGAATATAGTTTTCAGTAGTTGCCCGCAGGACGCGAAGATTTATGGCTGACATCATTCAGGGAAGCAGAGAAGAAGCGCCGGCGCGAGAAGGGTCGCCGGGAACCCCGGAGCGGCCGCTGCTTCGCATCCTGCTGGCAGACTCCCAGGCAATTTATCGCGTCGGCATGCGTAAGGTTTTTGCTTTGGAAGACGATCTGCGCGTCGTGGCCCAGGTGGATCGCATGGACAATCTAATTGCGGCCCTTGAGCGCCATCCGGCGGATGTTCTGTTGCTCGAAAGCAACCTGATCATCGGCACCACGAACGCCATTCCAGAGATCGTCCGCGCGGCGCCAGATATCAAGATCATCGTGCAAACGGCGGGAGCGGACGAGGCAAACACGGTGGAGCTTTACCGGCGCGGCGTTCGCGGTATTATCCCCCGGTCAATCTCGCCCGATTTGCTAGTGAAGTGTGTGCGAAAGATTGGCGCTGGAGAGACCTGGATCGATAACCAGTCGGTGAACTGGGTGATCGAGGCATATCGGTCGCAGGCTACCGCGATTACCAATCCCAAATCGCAGCCCCGGCTTTCTCCGAAAGAGCTTTCCATCATCGCCTGTATCACCCAGGGGAAGCGCAACAAGGAGATTGCCTTTCAGCTCGGCACGACCGAGCAGGTGATCAAGAACTATCTGCGCAAGATCTACGACAAGCTGGGCGTTTCAGACCGGCTGGAGCTGGCGCTCTACTGCCTTCACCATCAGATCCACAAGCGTGCCAAGGAACTGGAATCTACTGATCAGTCCGCCGTAAACGGGGCAGCGGATGACTCAGGCACGCGCTAAGAGCTCGTTTCTCCACTTAAAAAATCAGCTCTGGTAAGCTCGTGTGGAGGCGCTGCGCGGCCTCTCTATTTCAGTATGTCGAGCCCTTTCAGGAGCCTCAGCCCGCAGCAGCGTCATGCATTTATTGCATGCTTTCTGGGTTGGTCCCTCGACGCCTTCGATTTCTTCATTCTCGTCTTTTGCGTCTCGGCCATTGCGAAAGACTTTCAGGCTAAACCCTCCGCAGTGGCCGAGGCTCTCTTTCTGACTCTGGCATTTCGGCCGGTGGGGGCGTTTCTGTTCGGCGCGCTTGCGGATAAGTTCGGGCGGCGTCCGGCGCTGATGCTCAACATCGCCTGCTACTCCTTTTTCGAGCTGGCGTGCGCCTTTGCGACATCGCTGCATGGCCTGTACTGGCTGCGCGCGCTCTTTGGGATCGCCATGGGCGGCGAGTGGGGCGTGGGCGCGGCGCTGGCCTTCGAGACGCTGCCGAAGGAAGGGCGCGGCTTCTTTTCCGGCCTGCTGCAGGAAGGGTTATGCGGTGGGGTATCTGGTGGCGGCGGCGGCGTATGCGCTGCTGTTTCGACACTTCGCCCAGATGAGCTGGAATGGGCACGTGGTGGGCTGGCGAGGCATGTTTATTGTGGGTGCCGCGCCGGCCCTGCTGGTCTTCTACATTGGCATGAAGGTCGAGGAGTCGCCGGTTTGGCGCGAGCGTGGCGCGGCGAAGGCCCGAAACGAAGGCCACGCTAAGATGGGACTTACGGCAGGGATTCGCCAGTACGCCCCGACATTCCTCTTTCTGGTTCTGTTGATGACCTGTTTCAATGCCTTTTCGCATGGTACCCAGGATTTATATCCAACGTTTCTTGAAAAGGACCACCATTTTTCGGCGGAGCGCACGGGCGTGGTGGGAATTGTTTACAACGTCGGTGCGCTGCTGGGAGGCGTCTTCTTTGGAACCCTGTCGGAGCGCTTTGGACGCAAGCGCACGATCATCACGGCGGCATTGCTGTCGCTGCCGATGATTCCGTTTTACGCGCTGGGGCACTCGCTCTACGTGCTGGCGGGCGGCGCGTTTCTGATGCAGTTCATGGTGCAGGGAGCCTGGGGTGTCGTGCCTGCGTATTTAAGCGAGCTCTCGCCAGGCCCAATGCGCGCGACGTTTCCCGGCCTGGCATACCAGCTCGGCAACCTGATCACCTCGCGCAATTCCGTCATCCAGGCGCGGGCAGCGGAGCGATTCGGGGGGTACGGCCGAGTGCTGGCGGTGACGGTGCTGCTGGTCGCGTGCTGTCTGGCGGTGGTTACATCGTTCGGGCGTGAGTCGCGCGGGGCAGATTTGACCGTCTAGCTCAGCGTTGCCTTGAGAATGGCTTCCACGGCTCGCAGGTCTTCTTCCGTATCGACACCGATCGTATCGTACTGTGTGTCGGTGACATAGATATCGATTCCATTTTCCAGGAATCGGAGTTGCTCGAGCTTCTCGGCGGCTTCCAGGGCGCTGGGCGGCAGCCTGGGAAATCGTTGGAGCGCGCTTTTTCGATAAGCGTAGATGCCGAGATGTTTGCGGTATGCGATGCCGCCGGAGTTATCCCGGTCGTAGGGCAGACTGGCGCGGGAAAAATAGAGGGCCCGCCCATTGGAGGCGGTGACAAGCTTCACCGCATTCGGATTATTGACCTGGTCGGGCGCGCACCGTGTCGCGAGGGTCGCGACTTCCACATCCGCTCGAGCCATGGGCTCCAGCAGCGCATCCAGATGTTCGGGGCGGAGCAGGGGCTCGTCGCCCTGGATATTGACATAAATATCGGCGGCGATGGACTCGGCGACCGCGTGGACGCGATCCGTCCCGCTTGCGCAGTCGACTGGAGTGAATACCGCCGGTAGGTTGTGTTCCTGGGCAAAAGCGAGGACTTCGTCTGAGTCGGTGGCGATCAGCACCTGATCGAGAAGGGGACAGGCTCGCGCGGCGCGGTACACCCAGGCAATCATGGGCTCTCCGGCAATTTCGCGGAGTACTTTGCGGGGCAAACGCGTAGAGCCGAGGCGTGCGGGGATGACGGCGAGAATACGCTGCTTCTGGATTTCCTGCTGTGAAGTGCCGTGTTCAACCAAGACGAGAATCCTCAGGAATGGATCGCAAGCACAGTGTAATGCAGAGAATCAATAGTATTTGCGGCTATGTCTATACGTATAGACAGGAAATCGCTTGCGCCGTCCCATGCTGAGCCGTTAGTGTGTGTCCTTGACGGCCTATCGATCGTCGGGCACCGATACTTTCCCAGAATAAGGCAGGACAACGCACGCATGGCATCTCCGACCACCACTGACCAGAATCTCGATTCGACTCTTCGCGAGGATCGGGTATTCCCGCCGCCGGCCGAGTTTGCCGCCAAGGCGCATCTCCGCAGCCTGTCCGAGTACGAAGACTTGTACGCCCGGTCGATCGCCGATCCGGAGGCATTCTGGGAGAGCGCCGCGCGCGAACTGCACTGGTTCGCGCCGTGGACGAAGGTTCTGGACTGGGATTTGCCCTGGGCAAAGTGGTTTGTAGGCGGAAAAATCAATATGTCCTACAACTGTCTGGATCGCCATGTGCATGACGGCAAGGGAGACAAGACTGCGATTTTGTGGGAGGGCGAGCCGGGCGAAGTGCGCAGGTTGAGCTATAGCGAGCTGCTTGCCGATGTGCAGAAGTTTGCCAATGCGCTCAAGTTGCTGGGCATTAGAAAAGGCGACCGGGTCGCGGTTTACATGGGGATGACTCCGGAGCTGGCCGTCGCCATTCTGGCCTGCGCCCGAATTGGAGCCGTGCATTCGGTCATCTTTGGTGGATTTGCCGCCAACGCAATCGTGGATCGCGTGAATGACGCTGCCTGCGTGGCCATCCTTACCCAGGACACATCGTATCGCCGTGGCGGCGAAGTGAAGTTGAAGGCGACAGTAGACGAGGCAATTGTGAACTGCCCTTCGGTAAAAAACGTCGTCGTCTACAAGCGGTCCGGCTCACAGATCAAGATGCAGGCAGGGCGCGACCATTGGTGGCACGACCTGGTTGCGGCTGCGGACACGGAATGTCCAGCCGAGCAGCTTGATTCGGAAGACCCGCTCTACATCCTTTACACATCAGGGACGACGGGCAAGCCGAAAGGCCTGGTGCATACGACGGGTGGCTATTCAGTTCAGACCTACCTGACCAGCAAGCTCGTCTTCGACCTGAAAGAGGATGATGTTTACTGGTGCTCGGCCGACATCGGCTGGGTTACGGGACATTCCTACGTCGTGTATGGAATCCTGCAAAATGGCGTCACGACCTTGATGTACGAGGGAGCGCCGAACTTTCCGGAACTGGACCGCTTCTGGAAGATCATTGATGACCACAAGGTCACGGTTTTCTACACGGCGCCGACAGCGATCCGCGCCTTCATCAAGTGGGGCGATGAGTATCCGCTCAGGCACAGCCTGGCCAGCCTGCGCCTGCTGGGTACAGTAGGCGAGCCGATCAATCCCGAAGCGTGGATGTGGTATCGCGAGGTGATCGGTAAGGGCCGCTGCCCGATTGTCGATACGTGGTGGCAGACGGAGACGGGTGCAATCATGCTGACGCCGCTGCCCGGGGCGATACCCACAAAGCCGGGCTCGGCGACGCGGCCCTTTCCTGGAATCGTGCCGGAAGTTGTTACAAAATCCGGCGAGCCAGTTCCACCAGGCCACGGCGGTCTTCTGGTGATCCGCAAACCGTGGCCTTCGATGGCGCGAACCATCTACAACGATCCCGAGCGGTATGTGCACCAGTACTGGACCGACATACCCGGCTCTTATTTCACCGGCGACGGCGCCAGGCGCGACAAAGACGGGTACTACTGGCTCATGGGACGGGTGGACGACGTGATCAATGTGAGCGGACACCGGTTAGGTACGATGGAGGTCGAATCGGCTCTGGTGGCTCATCCCAAGGTGGCCGAGGCGGCCGTGGTCGGGCGTCCGCATGAAATGAAAGGCCAGGCGATCGCTGCCTTCGTGACGCTCGAAAGCGGACACCAGGCCTCGCCGGAATTGAAGGATGAGTTGCGCGCGTGGGTGGCAAAGGAGATCGGCGCCCTCGCGCGTCCCGACGATCTTCGCTTTACCGATCAGCTGCCAAAAACAAGATCCGGGAAGATCATGCGCCGCCTGCTGCGTGAACTGGCCACAAGCGGCGAGATCAAGGGAGATATCACTACGCTCGAAGATTTCACGATCATCGCCAAGCTCAGAGAGCAGGATGAGTAGGAAATGGCGTGTACCACGATACGCGTCCGGCAAAAAATAAAAGGCGAGACGAGGTGGAAAATTCCTCTTCCGACCCGTCTCTTTACAGGTAGATAATTTTGTTGTCTTTGGAGGCGAGCTATGAAACTCAAACTGTTTATTACTGGATTTGCTGAGATCGCGCTGAGCATCACCGTCTTCGCCCAGGCAGGTGGCGGAGCCGCCGCAGCCGCCGGAGCCGCGAACGCGACCAAAGGTCCGGAGATGACGAGCGGCGTAGGCAAATATGCCAACTTTGACCAGGCAATGGCACATCAGCATGGCGGCATGTATTTCGCGGGCAAGGTCGCCGTCGAAGGCGGTTCGCTTCCCTGGGACCCGATTCCGATCATCGTCGATTGCAACGGCACGGTGAAGTACGACACTCAAACGGATGCAAAAGGAACCTTCGCCATTGAGAGCGGCGCGGTCCGCAATTCGTCAACTTCTGAAATCGCTCCGCAAGTGGGTTCTGTGCAAAAGATCACCGCCGCGCAGTTAGTGGGCTGCCAGGTCAGGGCCTCGCTGGCCGGCTTCCGATCGAGCGCTATCACCATTGTCAATGGCAACCTGTCAGACAATCCGGATATCGGAACAATTACGCTTCATCTGGACGAGCATGCGGCGGGTTACGGAGTGAGCCCTACAGCTGCCGCTGCTCCCAAGGAGGCGATAAAGAAATTTGAGAAGGCCCGCTCCGAGGCGGATAAAAATCCGGAGGGCGCGGAGCGCGACCTGGAAAAGGCGGTCCAGATCGATCCCAAGTTTGCCGAGGCCTGGTATCAGCTCGGCAAGCTGCAACAAAAGACGAAACCGCAGGATGCCCTGGCGTCCTTTGAGAAGGCTGTCGCCGCCGATCCGCAATTTGTTCCGCCATACGAACCGATGGCCGAGCTCGCCGCGGCACAGAAAAAGTGGCAGGAAGTTGCGGATGCCGCGGATAACTACCTGAAACTTGATCCTGCCGGCACTCCGCAGATCTGGTATTACAGCGCTGTAGGGAATTACAACATTGGCAAAAGGGACGTCGCGGAAGAGAGCGCGAAGAAGTCGCTGGCCATGGATCCACAACATCTCGCCCCGAATACCGAACAGTTGCTCGCGGTGATCCTCGCCTCCAAGGGCGAGTATGCGGCTGCGCTCGAGCACTTGCGCAATTGCCTTACCTACACGCCTAAGGGGCCAAACGCGGATCTGATGAAGCAGCAGATCGCGCAGCTCGAAAAGGTTGTCGTCTCAGGGAAATAGGAAAGTGATGCAGCGGGCAACGCATTCTTGTGGACATATATATCAAAAAGATATATATCTAGTAGATATGGCGAGGCTGAATCAAAGCCAGTTTGCGTTGCTTGGACTTCTCAGCTTTGGGGCGATGTCCGGATATGACCTGAAGCAGTTGAGCGGTTGGTCCGTCGGCCACTTCTGGCGCGAGGGCTACGGACAGATATATCCAGCGCTCAAGAAAATGGCGGCAGAGGGGCTCGTGAGCAAAGAAACAGAGACGAATCCGGGCAGGCCCGATCGGCATATTTACGCTCTCACAGCTGCGGGGCGCCAGGAACTGACCGCATGGCTGCGGAAACCCCCGTCCGCGGAGGTTCCTCGCAACGAATTTCTGTTGAAGCTGTTTTTTGGAGGGCTGGCCCCGGCAAGTATCAGCGCCGAGCATGTGGCGGAGCATCGGGTGCAGAGCGAGCGGGAGCTGGCGACGTACAAGGCCACCCGCAAGCGGCTGGAGAAGGAAGCAGCGAACCATCCGCAAAAGCCATTCTGGGTAATGACGCTGAATTACGGAGAGCACATGGCACGGGCAAAAGGGAAGTGGTGTGACGAGACTCTTAAGGAGCTTGAGGACCGGAAGAAAAAACGTAACTAACGAGGTGACATTATGCAGGATCCATTTTGGATGCGTGCATTTCTAGCGGTTCATATTACGGCCGGCTCAGGAGCATTCGTGCTGGCTCCGCTGGCTCTGGTGACTGCCAAGGGCGGTAAGGCTCACCGGTTGTGGGGAAAGATATATTTCTGGTGCATGACGGTTGTAGCAGCGACGGCAATGGTCATGGCCCTGTACAGGCCGGTCCTGTTTCTGGCTCTGGTGGCGGTATTCAGCTTCTATTCGGCCTTCGTTGCCTATCGGGTGCTGGGACAGAAGTCCGCATGGAAGGGCGAGCCAGTCGCAAAGGCCTTGGACTGGATTGCCGCCGTTATCTGCTTCGTGGCGAGCGCAGCCTTGGCGTTGCTCGGCGCGGTGAGACCGGTGTTGGTGCAGAATCTGGCGATTCCGGCTATCGTCTTCGGCCTGATCGGCATACGCATCTCAGGGAAGGCGATGTGGAATTTTACACATCCTCCGAAGACAAAGATGTTCTGGTGGTACGCTCACCTGCAGGGCATGATTGGCAGCTATATCGCAGCGTGGACGGCTTTCTGTGTGGTGACAATCGGACCACGGGTGCACGGAGCGTGGTGGCTATGGGTGCTCCCGACAGCGATCGGCGTTCCCGCCATCATTGCGACGACAGCGTATTACCAGCGAAAATTCACGGCGAAACCGAAGGTGGCGATTGCGTAAAGTGCACTAGAAATCTACGTGTGCGCGCACAGCGGGAACCCAGACCGGGCCGCGATCACGGTTGTAGCCAGGGTTGTCGATGTGGCTGAGCCCGACAGAAACGAAAAGACCGGTGTGAACGTGGTGCGTGTAATAGCCTTCGACAATATTTTCACGCCCGTAGTTGAGCCGGCCATCTCCAAGTAGGAATCCCAGCCCAGCGTCGGCGAGATAAATCTGGTGGTATTTCTTGATGGCGTTGCTGACGAAGGCTACGCCGATCTTGTCCACAGGATGGTGCCATCGCGATCCCGCATAGTCCCCGCCGAAGGAAACGGTCTGATCGTCTTCCGTGTAGCAAAAAGATTCATGCGCCCCTTCGTCCCAGCCTACGCGGCTGAATATCCTAAGGTTCTCCGTCAGTTCCTGCCAATTGTTCCAACCGAACCCATACTTCACGGTGTCGAAAGGCGCGTTATGCGCGATCTCCGGCGTGGGCGTGGTCCCGTCCAGGTACGCGTTGATCGCGTCCTTGTAAATGCCCATGTGTCCGTTGTTCACATAGCTCAGGATCCGCGTCACGCCCTGCCTCCCCGGCAGGAAGGACTTCCGCAGTTCGAATTCCATATTCTGGGCGTGGGCTCGGGAGAACGCCCAGTCCAGATCAATGCCATTGGCGACGGTTGGCATCGCGGCAAAGCCATAGCGGGCGCTCCAGTTGCGATCGTCATATTCCAGAACTGCCGCCACCGTATATCCGCGCGTATCCGCGGCGTAATCCCAGGCGCCATTGTTGTCGACCGTCCAGTTGGTGAACTGCAGATGGCTGTCACTCCCTACTGGGTTGATGTCGAACAGATCGGGCAAGGTCATCTTGCCGATGCGGAATTCGAAACGCCTGACCGGAACCTTGGTGGCAAGACTCAACGGTGTCCGATCCGAATCAACCATCTCATTCGTCAGACCGATCGTCTGATGAATTTCGCCGCGCGCCACGTAAGGCGCTGAGCCAAGATTCGGATTGCGGACCACATCGAGATTCACGAATCCCGCAAGGCCCAGCGCCTGGCTGATGCCGCGGCCACCGGCGCTCTCCGCATCGAAGATGAGGTCGGTGTTGTAGCGCAGATTACGATGTGGTTGAAACGCCGAATAAAAGGTGCCGACAAATGATACTTTCGGCTCGATCGGCGGCAGAAGGCTATTCGTTCCTTGGTACGGCGAGTGGAAGCGATCATTCACCTGGGCAATGCTGTTCGCCTGCCCACCCAGGTAGTATCGTGTGTTGTCGGGATGGGGAAAGACGGTCACGTCTTCTGCCGGCGGTGTAAGGTCGGGTTTCTGCGGGTTGGTGTTGCCGCCTTTATCAACCTGGTCCCATTCGAACAGATCATGATGCGTCACGTCATAGGACACGCCATAGGACACCCGCACACTCGGCTGTTCGGGAAGAGGCGCGTTCGGCAATGCCGCGAGCAACTGTGCGCCGGCGGGGTGCAGGCACAGCAGCAGACAAGGAATTGCAACGAAAAAACGCACATCTTCCTCCGAGGGTGCGCGCCGCTGTCAGCGCCCAATGCCAGTAGACAAAGAACGATGATCGGTTCTCAAGATTGCAGGGTTGTTACAGCGGACGAATATCCCTGCGAGAATAAAGCAGTTGCCATGGCATAAGCTGCAGCGGACAGGCCGGATTCAGCGAGACTTTACATCACTGTCCTGTATTTTGTACCATACCCC
This sequence comes from uncultured Acidobacteriota bacterium, assembly GCA_963735555.1. Lineage (GTDB taxonomy): Bacteria > Acidobacteriota > Terriglobia > Terriglobales > Acidobacteriaceae > Silvibacterium. The sequence goes on along the minus strand of CAVTLP010000016.1, from coordinate 94,733 downwards.
CCTAGGATATAAGCAAGAGAAAAATCATGACACATACGGATCGGGATAAACAGAAGCTGGTAGCCCGTATACGGCGAATACGCGGTCAGGTAGACGCGATCGAGCGCTCGCTTTCGACCGGAGACGACTGCGCCGATGTGCTGATGCTGTTGGCGAACGTGCGCGGCGGCATCAACAGCCTGATGGCTGAGGTGCTTGAAGACCATATCCGCCACCACATGCTGGCAACCGAGAAGAGCGCGCTGGCGCCGACAGAACTGGCTGAGGATCTGATTGACCTGGTGCGTGCCTATTTGAAGTAGGCCTTATCACAGCGGCATGCGCTGCATATCCGCCGCTATTTCCTGTCCGACTCCGCTGAAATCGGCGCTGATTTCCGTTGCCCGGTTCAGAGCTGCCTGAACGTGGGGCAGGATGTTTCTCTCACCGACATGCGCAATGAATTCCGCGCGCGCCAGCAGTCGTGCAGGCTGATCCCGGGCGCCACAGAGCAGAAGCGTCCGACCCGATTTGCGAAGCCGCAGGGCGAAAACCTCGAGAGCGTGCAGCCCGGTGGCATCGAGGGCAGTCATGTTACGCAGTCGGAGAATCACAACGGAGGGAAATGCATTTAAATTCGCAGTGGCCTCGCCAAGCTTCTCCGTGGCGCCGAAGAGAAACGGGCCATGGATGCGGAGAATCGCGACGTTGGGAGGGATCTCTTTGTCCTGCAGGATATGAGCCTCTCCATCGCGCAGATAGGCTTCTGTGACGGGCTCAACCGTGGTCGTCTCAGCGATCCGGTAGATATATAGAAGAGCGGCCAGGGCCATTCCGACACCGACCGCCACCGTCAGGTCGGCGACGACCGTGAGCGTAAAGGTCACAAGCCAGACTGCGATATCGGTCTTTGGAAAGGCGCAGTATCGTGCCGATCTCACGCCACTCACCCATATTCCAGGCGACGACAAAGAGGACGGCGGCCAGCGTCGCCAGGGGCACGAAGCGCGCCAGAGGTGCGGCCACGATGAGCACAGCGAGCAGAGTCAGCGCGTGGACGATACCGGAGACCGGCGTTAGTGCTCCGGAGCGAATATTGGTCGCCGTGCGCGCGATCGCGCCGGTTGCCGGAATGCCTCCAAAGAACGGAGATGCCAGATTGGCCACGCCCTGCGCCACCAGTTCGACATTGGAATTGTGCCGGTCGCCGCTCATGCCATCGGCGACCACCGCCGAGAGCAGGCTCTCGACAGCAGCCAGCAGCGCGACCGTAAACGCAGAAGGCAGCAGCGGGAAGATGTGTTCGGCGCGCCAATGCGGCAGGGAAAATGCGGGGAAAGCCGAGCGGAATTCCGCCGAAGCGGCTGCCGATCGTCTCTACCGAAGAGTGAAAGCGCCAGCACCGCTCCGGTGCAGGTCAACAGGGCGACGATCGAGCCGGGGATCCGCTTGTTCCACCGCGGCCAGAGCAGAATGATGGCCAGCGAAGCAACGCCGACGCACATCGTCTGCCATTGCTGCCGTTCCCGAGTGCGCCACGAGAAGCTTGATGCGCGCGAGGAACTCGCTGGGCACCGCTCCGGTCTTCAGCCCGAGAAAATCCTTGATCTGCGTGGACGCGATCAGCAGCGCGATGCCATTCGTGAAGCCGATGATGACCGGCCGTGGAATAAACTTCACCGCCGACCCCAGGCCGGTCAGGCCCATGAGCACCAGCAGCGCGCCGGCCATCACTGTGACCAGCGAAAGCCCGCCAAGGCCGAACCTGGTGATGATGCCAGCGACGATGACCACAAACGCGCCGGTGGGTCCGCCGATCTGAGTGCGCGAGCCTCCGAGGGCCGAGATCAGAAATCCGGCGACAACGGCCGTATAAAGCCCGGCTTGCGGAGTCACGCCCGAAGCGATGCCAAAGGCCATCGCCAGCGGCAAAGCCACCAGTCCGACCGTGACTCCGGCAGTCAAGTCATGGCTGAACTTTCCGAGCGAGTACCCGCTTTAGACAAAGCACGGAACGGGGAAGCCATTCCTCCCGGGACTCTCCGACGTACCTCATCGTGAAGTCTCCATTGGTTCTTCCATCTCTTTCAACATGGCCATCGCTTCGTTCAGGTGGGTTTGGAAATAGCGGCGCATCAGGTCGAGCACTTCGAGGATCAGCGGGTCGCGCACCGAATAGAAAACCTGATTGCCGGCTTTTCGATTGATCACGATTCGTTTTGCGCGCAGAACGGCGAGATGCTGAGAGGCATTAGCCTGCTCGATGCCGAGCTGCTCGATCAGCGCACCGGCGGAGAGCTCGCCAGCTCGGAGCAGCTCAAGTATCGCGATTCGCGTGGGATGGGCGAGCGCCTGAAAGAACTCTGCTTTGAATCTGCGAAGTGTATCCGGCATATAGATCCGTACATTAGCATATTCGATATATCTAATATAAATATGCCTGCAATTCTGTGGAGATCCTGACTTGAAGCGTTCCTGATTTACTGGCGGAGTTGTTCGAGACGACTGCGTCAACATGGCGGTGAGTATGCGCTGCGCGGTTTCGTCGAGCTTTTTGCCGGCCGAGGTGAGGTAGAAGACATCAATTGCCATCTCGCCTTCGGTATCGATGAGCGCAACCTCGATATTGCAGCTGCACTCGGCAAAGCTTTTGGCGATTTCACGCAGCAGGCCGGTGGTATCCTGCGCGACCACCTGCAGTAGCGTGCTGTGCGTCGAGGATTCGTTATCGAACTCGATGCGTGTTTCGACGGAGACCTTGGCCTGCGCGCGCCGTCCGGAGTGGCTGCGCGAGCGAAGCAGCTTTTCGACCGGAACGCGCTGTGCGGCCACGTCGCGGATGCTCTGGTGGAAGCGTTCGATCTCGGACGGATTAAGAGCCAGGGTCTGAAACGGGTCGGTGAACTGAAAGGTATCGACGATGATGCCGGCGGCATTCGAAAAGGCATCTGCCTTGACGATGTTCATGCCCCAGGCGGAGAGCACGCCGGCCATATCGGCAAAGAGCAGCGGCCGGTCGGAGGTAATGAGCGTGATCTCATTCAGCTGGCGGACGGTACGGAAGGAAAGCTGGACGGGCTCGCTGCGGAAGGTCGAGCACCATCTGAAAGTGATTGCGAATCTGTTCCGGCGGACGAGTTTGCAGGTACCGTTGCGGCAGACCTTCGAGGAAAGTTCGCAGCTCCTGGGCGCGGTCAGGGACGAGCGCGACGATGCGATTGAGGAGTGCCGGGATCGGCGTCAACGTGGTAGCGAACCTCATCGACGCTGCGATCGAGAAAATTCGACGCGCCCATATAGAGCTGCCAGAGATTTTCCGCTTTCCACGGCGACAGAGCGTCGGGCGCCACTGACTTGATATCTGCATAGGTTATCAGGGTGAGCATCTTGAGCTGCGATTGCGAGCCGATTTTTTCGGCAAAGGTGCGGATCGTCTCAGGCGCGAAAATATCACGCCGCATTACAACGGACATTTCCAAATGATTGCGGATGATGCGGCGGACAATCTCGCGCTCTTCGGAGTCGAATTCGAGACGTGCAAAGACACTCTCGGCGAGCTCGACGCTTTGATTGGCGTGGTCGCCCGAGCGGCGCGCCTTCCCGGTATCGTGCATGAGTACGGCGAGGAAGAAGAGATCGAGGCGGTCGATCTCCGGCAGCAGATGTAGCGAAGCGTTTCTCCCAGTCGTGGTGCGGTTGGCGGAGCAGGTGAACGTTGTCGATGACGAGAAAAGTATGTTCATCGACAGTGTAGCGGTGGTAGGAATCGCGGATGACCAGCGAGTCGATGCCGTGGAACTCGGGGATAAGCAACTCGAGAATGCCGAGCGCATGCATGGTGCGCAGCGCGTGCGCGGCATAAGGGCCGAGCAGGACTTCGCGCAGGCAATTCCAAAGGAACGGGCCCTCCGGCATCTGAACGGCAAGCACTGGCAGGCTCTCGGCGATGCGGTCTTCGGCGCTCTGGCTCAGCTTGTACCCGTGCAGGGCTATGCTGCCCAAAGATGCGCAGGATCGCGTCACCGTCGATATCCGTGGCTGATTCGTCGAGATCGAGACGGCCGTGTTCGAGGAAGAAGTCGGTACCGGCGATGGGGGTGCGTTTGCGGCGGAATTGCTTGTAGAAGGAACGCCGCGGCGGGCGGCAGATCGTCGATGAGCAGCGATGCGCGGCGATAAATGGTGCGCGCATGACGATAGTAGGTGCGCATCCAGTAGGCCGGGCCGGCGGACCCTAGTGTTTCAAGGCCGATGCTCTGCGTTGCGGCTTCGTCCTGGGCGTGCCAGTCGAGCGTATTGTCGTCGCGCCGGTTTCGGTAGTGCAGAAAACATCGAGCTGCAGCAAGGAAGTCGAAGGCCGATTCGCGCTCGTTGTGTGTACCGTAGAAGGCGTTGGCAGAGGGCTTAGGCCAGGCCCTTTCCGCCTGCAGCGAGGCAAGCAGGGAAAGCCATTGTGCGAGGTGGTAATCTCGCAGGCCGCCCGGACACTCCTTGATATTGGGTTCGAGATGAAAGATGGTGTTGCCATATTTAGCGTGCCGCGTCCGTGCGATCTCGGAGAGGTTCTGCACGATGGTGTCCCATTCGCGCAGGGCGAGAGCGGGGAGCAGCTCCCCTTCAAGACGCTTATAGAGCGCCAGGTCGCCGCCGATGAAACGGCGGTCGAGAAGCGAGACCGTGAATTCAAGGTTATCCGGATCGACGCGGTCGCATTCCTTCAGCGTGCGCGTGGCGGGGCTTGCGCGCAGGCCAACATCCCACATCGCCTGGGTCGCGCTGCGAATGGTGTCGTGATGATCGTGCTCGACGCTGTCGTTGGCGCAAAGATATAGCACGTCCACGTCGGAATACGGAAATAGTTCCTTGCGCCCGAAGCCGCCAGTGGCGACAAGAGCGATGTTCAGGCGGTCCGGATTCCCCGAGACGGAAGTCCAAACCTGGCGGACGAGGTTGTCTACGACAGCCGCCCGGCGACGGATGGTCGCAGCACCGTCCCCGGTGCGCTCGAAGGTCTGGCGTAGGTCGGCGCTTTCCTGCTGATACAGGTCTCGCAGCTGCGTAAGGGATAGCGAGTCAGGAGTCATTCGCGATTCAAGAACTCTCTGGCAAGGAACTTTCCGGCAGAACTTTCAGAATAGACCGATGCTGGAATCGTCGATTGCGAATCGGCGATGCGTCGTTTGGTGCTCTCGTCCCGCGCCAGGAAAGCTGCTTAGCAGTTCGAGCCCTGACTGCGGAACTCGTTTCTGTCCCTAAAGGGCGGAAGGTCCGCGTTCGTCGTTACGGATACGGATAGCGTCATCGATCTTCGAGCGAAAGATCTTGCCATCTCCAATCTTGCCGGTACGCGCCGAAGACAAAATAGCCTGCACGGCTTTTTCGGCGAGTTCGTCGGGAACCACCATTTCCAGCTTTATCTTCGGGAGAAGATCGACCGTATACTCGCGGCCGCGATAAAACTCGGTGTGTCCCTTTTGGCGGCCGTGACCGCGCGCTTCCAGTATGGTCATTCCCTCGATGCCGATTTCCACGAGAGCATCTTTTACCGCGTCCAGCTTCGACGGTTGAATCACCGCTTCTATCTTTTCCATAGCTCCAGTCCCAGAGAGAGAAGAGTATCAGGTTTGCACGGATCAGGAAGCAAAGTCATAGCCTTCCTCGCCGTGTTGGGTAAGATCCAGGCCTTCGAGCTCCTCTTCGGCGCTGACGCGCAAACCGATCGTGAGGTCGACAATCTTGAGCAGGATAAGTGTTCCGATGATGGAAATGACCCATGCGATGGTAATGCCGACGAGCTGGTTAAGTACCTGATGCCCGTTGCCTTCGATGGCGCCGGAAGGAAGCGTAGCGCCGGTCTTAGGGTCTTTGAAGATGGGATTGATGACGCTCGAAGCAAACACGCCGGTCAGAATTGCGCCGATGGTGCCGCCGGCGCCATGAACGCCGAATGCATCGAGCGAATCGTCATAGCCGAACCAGGACTTGACCTTGACGACCATGAAATAGCAGAAGACGCCCGCGATCAGTCCGATGACGATGGCCGACATGGGCTGGACGAAGCCGGCTGCGGGAGTAATGGCAACCAGCCCCGCGACCGAACCCGATATTGCTCCCAGGGCGCTGGGCTTGCCATTGCGAATCCATTCGGCGAGCGCCCAGCTCATTGCGGCGGCCGCCGCTGCAAAGTGGGTATTCACGAAAGCGCTGGTGGCAAGCGGCGACGAGCCTAGCGCGCTGCCCGCGTTAAAGCCGAACCAGCCGACCCAGAGGAGACAGGCTCCGATAAAGCTGAGCACTACCGAATGCGGCGGCATCGGCTCCTTAGGGTAGCCGACCCGTTTGCCCAGGTAGAGTGCGCAAACCAGTGCCGAGACTCCGGAAGTGACGTGGACGACCGTCCCACCGGCAAAGTCGAGACAAGGGAAGCGGCCGCCGAGCGACGCATTGAGCAATCCGCCCTTTCCCCAGACCATGTGCGCCATGGGCGAGTAGACAACGATCGACCAGAGGGTGAGGAATGCTGCCATGGCGCTGAACTTCATACGTTCAGCGAACGCCCCCGTAACAAGTGCCGGCGTAATGATGGCGAACATCAGCTGGTAAATCATGAAGGTTTGCAGCGGAATCGTTGCGGAGTAATCCGGATCGGGAGTCAGGCCGACTCCGCGCAGAAAGACGTTATGCAAACCACCGACGAAACTGGTGCCGGGACCGAATGCCAGACTGTAGTTCAGGAGTGCCCATAAGCACGCTGATGATGGCCATCATGGCGAAGCTTTGCATCATGACGGAAAGCACATTCTTCCTGCGCACCAGGCCGCCGTAGAAGAGTGCAAGTCCGGGACCCGTCATCATCAGAACCAGGGCCGTGCTGGTGAGCATCCAGGCATTGTCAGCCGAGGACTGAGCCTGCAGCTACCTGTGCCTCGAGCTTCGAGATGCGGTCGGACGCGGAGGGGGCTGCAGACAGTCTGAGCAAAGAGAAGCGGACTGCAACACAGGGTCAACACCAGAAGGAGGCTGAGAGTATGGCGGCGCATAACACTCCAAACGACAGGTTGCGAAACATTGCGGCGGGCCGGTGATGTTCCGGCGTCATCTTTCAAGCACCGGGAATCAAACGGACCTCCAGGGGACGCTCTTGTCTGCAGGTCCCATGATTGGCATGACCCAGCATCGGAATTCGTACAGGGATTGAAATACTTTTACACATTTTTCGCAAATGGCAAACAGGGAATTGCTCCTTCGGAGTCGGGGTCAGAGAGCGAAAATGCCACCTGCGCATCTCAGCATCCGAACAGAATGTTTCCAGGTGACGAGGAGGCAGGTTCGGCAACAGGCAGCTACCTGCACGTATTTTTGCGATACACAACTGGTCACTTCTGCATCGGCAAATCGAGTCGAACGCGCGCATACAATTCGCTTGCCCACTCACTTTCAACGCCGCGATCGGCAGAGAAATATTCCAGATCTCTTCAGGCAAAATCCTGAGCGTCATAAATTCTCAAGATGATGAAGAAGCGGAGACGCGTTATAGTGTTAGCATGAGTGACGCGATGCAGGACCGGTATCTGTTCGGTGCGCTCGAGAGCAGCGCAAAAAACCGCGAGAAGCTGCAGGAGGTAAGCTACGGCTACGAACAGCCGGAGGGCGTCTTCCTAACTTCTCTTGACGCCGCGATCAACTGGGTGCGCAAGAGCTCGGTGTGGCCGATGACCTTTGGCCTGGCGTGCTGCGCGATCGAGATGATGTCCATGGGAGCATCGCGATTTGATGTGGCGCGTTTCGGTGCGGAAGTCTTCCGGCCTTCGCCACGGCAGTCGGATCTGATGGTCATTGCAGGCCGTGTTTCGCAGAAGATGGCTCCGGTGATCCGTCGTCTTTATGACCAGATGCCCGAACCGAAATGGGTTATTTCAATGGGCGCCTGTGCGACTTCGGGTGGAGTTTTCAACAACTATGCGCTGGTGCAGGGAGTCAACCAGGTAATTCCTGTCGACGTGTATGTACCGGGCTGCCCACCGCGTCCGGAGCAGCTGCTTTATGCACTTACCCTCCTGCAGGAAAAGATTCAGCACGAGCGGGGCAGCTTGAAGCGGGCTTTAAACTTGCAATAATTGTATTATTTTCATTAAGTTAGTTCGCGGGCGCATCGGTTCGGATCTGAAGATTACGCTGTTTCGGGGGAAATCCCGGCGCCTCCGCACTGTGGTTTCCGGTATGGTTTCAGCGATTGGCAATCAAGGGCTTCATATACGTATCGTGTATTTCCAGGCAACTCATTGAAGAAATTGTGCTCTAACGTAGTGAAAGTATGGTAGCTTTGAATACCGCGATAGACTTTAACGAGTTTGTTTCGACTAAAATTCGTTGAGTTTTCCTGGCTTATTTGGCCATAAGCCTCAAGTTTTTTGTGTGACTTCCAAAAATGGTTGCGGAGGATAGACGCATGCTTTCTCGTCTTTTCAGTAAATTGAGCGGAATTCTGCTAGTTGGGTGTGCCGTAGGAATCGGGGCTCGAGTTGTACGGGCAGACTTCGACACCAGCGGCTCCCGGCCGAGGCACCAATTTCTCGGATCGATATTTTTACCGGATACTCCTACATAGCGCCGAAAGGGAACGTCAGACTACGCCCAGCGAATGGTACAACCTTCACCAGCAATCTGGATTCGAGTCGATTATGGTGCCATTGTCAGCGGGGCCTACTACTTCAACAAGTATGTTGGCGGCCAGGTCGAGTTCGGTTCCACCCCGCAGGATCAAGAACGATGGCGGTTACACCATCCAGGGCGGCATCATTTTCCGCTATCCGGTCTCGAGGTATGACGCCATTTGTTCATGGACTCGCGGGCGCGGCAAATGGGAGGGCCCGGACAACCCGCCCTACACCACGCTCAGATCCACTGGGGTCCGGCCCTGACGGTCGGCGGCGGTCTGGATTACAACCTGCCCTTGGTTCAATCACCATCTGGCACTCAGGCTATTCCAGGCCGATTACGAATACTTCCACGTAAACTACGGTCCGCAAGCCGTCTACGGAGGCCGTGTCAATACCAACGCTGGCGCGCCTGAGCACGGGCATCGTATGGAAGTTCGGCAGCATTATTCCGCCTCCGCCCGTGCAGTACGCCTGCTCGGCCAATCCGAGCTACCGTCTATCCCGGGTGAGCCGGTCACGGTCACGGGCACTGCCTCCAACCTGAACCCCAAGAAGACGGCAACCTATAGCTGGAGCGGTCAGGGTGTAACGGTGAACGGTACCGAGCACGACGGCCACGATAGACACGGCCAGCCTGCAGCCGGGCAGCTACACGGTTACGGGTCACGTAAGCGAGGGCACCAAGCCCGGCGAGTTCGCAGATTGCACGGCGCACTTTACCGTGAAGCCGTACGAGCCGCCGACAGTTAGCTGCGTCGAAAATCCGTCGAACTGTGAACCCGGGTGACAGCTCGACGATCACTGCGACCGGCGTGAGCCCGCAGAACCGTCCGCTGACCTATAGCTACACGGCTTCGGCTGGCACGATCAGCGGTTCGGGCAACACAGCAACCCTGTCCACGACAGGCGCGCCGACGGGCATCATTACGGTGACCGCGACTGTGACAGATGACAAGGGGCAAACGGCTTCGGCACGACAACCGTTTCGATGTCAGTGCCCCGGCAGCCGCCTACCCGCAGACGCAGAAGCTGTGCACCATCACGTTCGACCACGACAAGCGAAGCGTCCGGCTCGCGTTGACAACGACGCGAAGGGCTGCCTCGATGACGTGGCGCTGAACGCGCAGCGCTCGGCGGATGCAAGCCTGGTAGTCGTTGGCAACGCAGCGGCCGATGACGCCAAGCTGGCAGCACAGCGTGCAGTCAACACCAAGGCCTACCTGGTGACGGAGAAGGGCATCGATGCCAGCCGCATCTCGGTGCGGACGGGCAGCACAGGAACGCGAACGAGGTCGACAACTACCTCGTACCTGCCGGCGCCAACTTCGACACCGATGTCCCGGGCACGACCGCGGTCGATGAGTCAGCGGTCAAGGCTCAGGCAAGGAAGCCGCTGCCCACAAGTCATCACCACAAGTAAGACCCGTTCGGGGGTGACCTTGCAGTAGCGCCGTGAATGAACACACTCTAAACTAAAAGGCTGGCCGGAATATCCGGCCAGCCTTTTTGCTTTCTTCCGGCAACAGAATCCGCTGTCGATCGAATTTAGATCCCAACGGAGTATCTGCGGCGTTACCATTGAAAGACGCCACTCCCCCGTATCATGCAGAGAGTGAGCGTATAACGAACGAAGATATGAAACAAACGTGTTTGCGACTTTGCCTTCCTTGGTCTTGCGCGTCTCGCCTTCCTCTCCTCGATTCCGGCGTCAGCGGCCGACATCGCAGTGGATCCCAGTCGGTCCCGAGGGCGGGGATGCGCGCAGTTTTGCCTAGATTCCGCCGATCCGTCGCACATCTATATGGGCACGACCACGAGCTGGATCTATCAGTCGACCGACGGCGGCGCCAGCTGGAAGCGCCTCGCGCGGCTCGGCAAAGTCGATGATCTGGTAGTCGACAACATGGTGATCGATGCCTCCGATCGCAAGGACGATTTACGCAGGCGTCTGGCAGCTTGGATCGTACCGACGGCGGCATCTACATCAGCCACGACGGTGGCACGACCTGGACCCTATTCCAGCGACATGGATGGCAAGTCCGTGCGGGCGCTCTCGCAGGCTCCTCCGATCCGAAGATCCTTGTGGCCGGCGCGATCACCGGCGTCTACCGCAGCGAGGACTCTGGGGCTGCACTGGACGCAGATCAGCCCCGGGGAAGCGGCGAGATTCTCAAGGTTGAGTCCGTCGCCATCGATCCCGTAGACCCTAAGACAATCTATGCCGGAACCTGGCATCTCCCGTGGAAGACAACGGATGGCGGCGCGACCTGGCACAACATCAAGCAGGGCCTGATCGACGACTCCGACGTCTTTTCGATCATCATCGATCCCACCCGCCCAGCGTGGTTTATGCCAGCGCCTGCTCCGGCATTTATCGCAGCGAGAACGGCGGGCGAGCTGTTTCGAAAGGTGCAGGGCATTCCCTCCACCGCGCGGCGCACGCGTGTTCTGATGCAGGATCCGTAAGAACCGCCAGATAGTCTACGCCGGCACGACCGAAGGCCTCTACAGAACGATGGACGGCGGCGCGAACTGGACCCGCATGACCGGGCCGGACGTGATCATCAATGATGTCTACGTCGATCCCAAGAACACCCAGCATGTGATGCTGGCCACTGATCGTAGCGGAGTGCTGACCAGCCGATGGACGCGTGTTCAACGTTTCGCGCAACAAACAGCGGCTTTTTTCAGCGGCAGGTGACCGCCCTGCTTCCTGACGCCAAACACCCGCAGACCATGTATGCCGGCGTCGTGAATGACAAAATCTACGGCGGCGTCTTTGTAACCGAGGATGGCGGGAAAGACATGGCCGCAGCGCAGCAGAGGCCTTGACGGTCGAGATATCTTCAGTCTGGCTCAGGCCGATGACGGCACGATTTTTGCCGGGACCAGTCACGGCATCTTTCGCTGGGACGGTTCCACTCTGGCAGCAGGACGGCACCGTGGTGAACATGGAGACGAAGACGGTCTCCGTCGTCAAGAAGGGAAAGAAGACCGCTAAGACAACCACGGAAGCCTCCAAGCCGGTGACGATCGATGTCGCAGGTAAATGATCTGTCAGTGAACGGCCCAGTCTGGTTTGCCGCCACGGCCGATGGAGTTTACCGCAGCGTTACCCAGGGTGCGACCTGGACCGGACCTGTACTGCATGAGCCGAAGTATCGTTTTGTGGATGCTCAAGGTGCCACGGTCGTCTTGCCGCGCGGCGGGAGGATCTACGGCTTTCCGAAGACAGCGGAATAACCTGGACCCCGATCGCGCTGCCCGACAAGCTGACCTCTGTGCGTGCTCTGACTACCTCACCGAACGGAACTCTATGGGTCGGCGGACGCGAGGGCGCGTTCTATAGCGATGACCACGGACACTCGTGGCAACCGACGAACCTGCCAGTATCCGAATATCAGCAACATCGACTTCGACTCGCATACTCAAGCGCGTCGTCGTGACTTCCGGCAGTTCAACAATGGTGTTCGCCATTGATCCGGGCGATAAGAGTTGGAAATGGTGGGACGCGGGCTTGAACGTGCACATGGTGCACTCCATGGGGGGACGTCTGGTTGGCGCCTCGCTTTATGATGGCGTTGTGGTCGAGCCTCAAGCGACCGAATCCGTCAGGACTGGCCGAAGCTCAGAGATAGTTGCGGTGATTCACCTGAGGGGCGTCGAGCGTGCAGATCTCGACGCCCTTTTCGCGCTCGATCACAAGTGCTTCCCTCCCGGTATAGCGTACTCGCGCGCCGACCTGCGCTACTACCTCAGCCATCCTCGCTCATTCTCCGTCGTGGCCGAAGATGCCGCAAAATCCATCCTGGGTTTCGCGATCGCGGAGTCCCATCTTGAAGAAGGCAGGCGCATCGGTCACATCATCACCATCGACGTAGCGCCGGCTGCACGGAGAAGCGGCTTGGGCGGCATGCTGATGGAGGCCTTGCTCGATCGCCTGCGCGCCCTCGCCACTGCAAAGGTCAGGCTGGAGGTTGCAATCGACAACGTCGATGCGCAAGCCTTCTATCAAAAACAAGGATTTGTTAAGACTGGTCGCATCCCCGATTTTTATCTGGGAAGGCTGGACGCGCTGACGATGGAAAAGTCCATTGCCCACCGATGCTGCCGCGTCATTGTGTAGCGTGATCCCGTAGCTGCCGCGAGTGCCGACGTAAGCGAAGTACGGTTGACCGGAGTGAGTGCTCCTGAAGCTCGCCAAAGAACGTGCCCTTGTTTGTCGACAAGCAGCGCAACGATCTCGCGCTCATTCGGAATCTGCAAGGCCTTGCGGAACTCGTCCTTGTTCACATAAAGGGGTACGATCCACGGCCAGGTTTCAGGGTCGGTTTCCTCGCTGCGCATAGATGAATTTTCCCACCAACGGAAAATGAAATTCTCGCGTTCGGCAACTGGCAGGCGGTACCACCGGAAGTTGAAATTCGTGTGTTGCAGAGCCTGCGCAAGCGTCATCCATGTGTCGACTTTTTTTTGCTGCTCGGGTTCGAAGGAGATAAGCAATAGGTTGACTTGGCCTGCCAACTCCCCAGGCAGATTCACTTTGGCCTTGTCCAGGCTATAGGACGTGATCGCGGGAAAAATCGCGGGCTTGCTCTGCTCGCTGTTTTGCAAAGCAAAGGCAAGAGGCAACATAAGAGCGCAGAACGCAAACCGGGCGAGAAATTGCATGCGATAAGGCAAATAGAAATCCTGGAGTGCGAAACGAAATGTCAGTTATCTTTCTGACGAATGCTATCAGCGACACGTAATGGCGCAGCCGAAAAGCCGATTTTTCCGGGTGGACAACACAATAACGGATTCAGTCATTCTACCCGGCTTGTGGACTATCATAGGTTGTGATGACAACTGTTACCAGCATTCATGTGCAACCGTCGCTTGAAACTCCGGCAAACCGCCCGTTTCAGACAGAGGACGCCAGGCTCAATCCGATTGCTGCCAGAGTACTCGCAGGCGAGCGCCTTGATTTCAAAGATGGCCTTGCGCTCTATGGTTCCCCTGATATTCTGGCCGTTGGCTGGCTTGCCAACTTCGTGCGTGAAAAACTGCACGGCGATGTAGCCTACTTCAACGTGAACCGCCACATCAATCCGACCAACGTGTGCGTGGCCGCGTGCCGTCTGTGTGCATTCGGACGCAGGAAGGGCGGCGATGGTTCGTACACCATGGCGCTCGAGCAGGCCTGGGAGACGGCAGCGTCCGGCTATAGCGAAGCGGTCACGGAGTTCCACATTGTCGGGGGGCTGCATCCGGATCTGCCGCTCGAATATTTTCTGGACCTTGTCAGTGGCTTGAAAGAGCGCTTCCCTCAGGTGCACATCAAGGCCTTCACCATGGTGGAGGTTGCGTTTCTGGCCCGCCGCGCCAAGCTCACAATCCCTGAAACGCTCGAACGGTTCAAGCAGGCGGGAGTCGATTCCATGCCCGGCGGCGGTGCGGAAATCTTCGCCGACCGCGTGCGGCACATCATTTGCGATCACAAGATCGATGGCGACGAATGGTTGGAGACGGCGCGCATGGTCGCATCAGGCCGGCCTCAAGTCAAATGCCACCATGCTCTACGGACACATCGAGAACGACGAAGATCGCGTCGATCACCTGCTGAAGCTTCGCGCCTTGCAGGATGATACGCACGGCTTTCAGACCTTCATCCCGCTGGCCTTTCATCCCGATAACACCGCGCTGGCGCACCTGCCCCGAACCACGGGGCTCACGGATATCAAACAGATCGCCGTCAGCCGTCTGCTGCTCGACAACTTCCCTCACATCAAGGCCTACTGGCAGATGATGACCGCCAAGATCGCGCAGATCGCGCTGCGCTTTGGCGCGGACGACATCGACGGCACTGTAATCGAAGAGAAGATCTATCACGACGCCGGCGCGACGACACCGCAAGGCATGCGCCGCCAGGAGCTGATCAGGCTGATCACGGCCGCCGGGCGCGTACCTGTCGAACGCGACACCCTTTACCGCTCCGTCACGCGAAGCGAAGACACATTTACGGTAGCTGTTTATATCTCAGGACCGCTGTTCTGCGCACGACAAGGGCGGGCCGCTTGCCGGCGGCTCAAGGACTGCATCGTGCGGAGCCTCCTTCTTTGCGCCGCAGCTCGCTTTCCGCGCGCCCCTTCCTCACTTCATTTACGGCCACCAGGATGAGCGCCAGGAAGGTCACGGTCAGCAATGCAACGGCGGTGACTCCGTGTAGTTGCTCGACCTCGCCATAGAGCAGCGCAAGCCCCACGAAAACAAAGAAAATGTGCGCACAGAAGACCTGCAGCGACGCCTTGCCCAGCGTTAGAAAAGGCTCGCGCGCAACCACCTTTATGACGTACTTCCGCAGCCAGTAGCCGACGACAGTGAAGGCGACGAGATTGATGGCGCGCAGCGGCCCGATCTGCCACTTGTCCAACTGGATACCCAGAGCCTGCTGGGTCAGGTGTGGCCCAAGCCATCCATGGCGTATGCCAATGAAAAAGAGGCAGACGGCGCACGACGCCGCCACCGCCCAGCCCGGAATCTTTCTGAGCGGAACCTCACCCGTTGCAGACTTAGCGCCCAGCCAGAGGCCCGCAACCCAGACTGCCTGCCAGGCGAACAGATTGAATGCACCCGTCTCCTGCAAGCGGGATTGGCAGGTGCGTAACCCGCACGACCAGGTTGTGCAGCAGATCGCGCACGCCTAATTGCGCTAGCAGCCACACGAGCCCGCTTGTCGCCAGAATCCTCCTCCATCCACTCCGAACGGACACCGACAGAATCAGCGGCGTGAAGAAGAGAAACGTCACATACATCGGCAGAATGTCTAGAAGGGGCGGGCAGTAAAGCAACAGGACTGGAACCGATGATGGCGACGAAGGGATGCGCAAGATAGAAGTCGAAAAGGTTGGTAAGCGCCGCCCTGTGCGTGTGCACAGCAAAGGTCGCTGCGATGGTAAAGGCGAACGTCAGCATCAGCAGGTGGTAGGCGTAGATCCTCAGCGACCGCTTCCACAGCTTGAGATGGACTCCGGCCTCATCCTGCATCAGTTCGCGAATGTAGATGCGGCCGACCAGCAGGGCCGACAGAAAGACGAAACCCTCGGCGGACGACACGAATCCGATGGGTTGATTCACGAAGTCGCTGAAGCGCGTCGGCAGATGGGTCAGCGTCATCCAGACCAGGAAAAGACCGCGCAGGGCGTCGAGTTCCGGACGGCGTTCCAGCTTTGGCAGATGCATGGCAGCTGGGTCCGTCGCGACAGACCCTAGCCACTTAGACGCCTATTACGACTGCGGGTTGCGCCACAAATCGTCTGATTTCAGCGGGCTCAATATGCCGGAATGCCGGTCACGCTCTGCCCGATGATGAGCGCATGAATGTCGTGCGTGCCTTCATACGTCTTCACTGACTCCAGATTCATCATGTGCCGCATGATCGGGTAGTCGTCCGTGATGCCGTTGCCGCCCAGGATGTCGCGCGCCATACGGGCACATTCGAGAGCCATCCACACGTTGTTGCGCTTGGCGAGGGAGATGTGCTCGTGTCCCACCTTGCCCTCATCCTTCAGCCGCCCGACGTGCAGGGAAAGCAGTTGCGCTTTGCTGATCTCGGAGATCATCCAGGTAAGCTTTTCCTGAACCAGCTGATGGCTGGCGATCGGTTCGTCGCGAAACTGCTTGCGCAGGAGAGAGTATTGCAGCGCCGTGTCGTAGCAGGACATGGCGGCTCCGATGGCTCCCCAGCTTATGCCATAGCGCGCCTGGTTCAGGCACATCAATGGCGACTTGAGGCCGCCTGTAGCCGGCATTAGGTTCTTTGCCGGATACGCGAACGTCCTGCAGCGAGAGCCCGGAGGTGACGGACGCGCGCAGCGACCATTTGCCGTGGACGTCATAAGCAGTGAACCCGGGACGATCAGTTTCAACCAGAAAACCGCGCACTCGCCCTTCTTCCTCGTCGACCTTGGCCCAGATAATTGCGACGTCCGCGATTGAGCCGGAGGTAATCCACATCTTTTCGCCGTTCAGGATGTAGTCGTCGCCCGATTTTTGCGCCCGCGTCCGCATCCCGCCCGGATTCGACCCGAAGTCCGGCTCCGTCAAACCGAAGCAGCCAAGCTTTTCGCCGGTCGCGAGCTGCGGAAGCCAGTAGTCCTTCTGTTCGTCCGAACCAAAGGTGAAGATGGGATACATCACCAGCGCCGACTGGACGCTGACAAAGCTGCGCACGCCGGAGTCCCCACGCTCGAACTCCTGCATCACCAGGCCGTACTCGACATTGGACATGCCCGCACATCCATAGCCGTGCAGGTTGGCTCCAAAAAAGCCGAGCTGGCCCATCTGCGGAACGAGTTCGCGCGGAAAGCGGCCCTCACGGTTGCACTCTTCGATGATGGGAACCAGGTTGTCTTCGATGAACTGACGCGCGGTGTCGCGAGCCATGCGCTCGTCGTCGCTCAACAGGCTGTCAAAGCCGATGAAGTCCACACCCTTAAACTTGAATGCCATAAGTAGCTTGCTCCAGCAGGAAAACTCAAACTACTCAGGGTAGCAGAGCGCATCGACCACCGGCAAAGACAGCGCGCTAATACGAAAGGTACTGCTGGATGAATTCGTCGTCCGAGTGAACCAGGTCATGCGTTGTTCCGTCAAAAACCAGCTTGCCCTGATGCAGCATAAGAAAGCTGGTGCACGGATCGCTCTGTTTTTCTGGCAGCGGTTTTATCTGGCCTGTTTCCTTGTCGAAGTGATGGCTGACAAGCATGAACGCGTCCTGCAGGCGATGCGTCACCAGCAGGGAACTGGTCCTGTAGACATCGCGCTGCTTCATGACCAGCTCAATGATGGTGGTTGACGTGATGGGGTCGAGTCCGCCAGTGGGCGAGTCGTAGAGAATCAGATCCGGCTTGGTGATGATGGCGCGCGCGATGGCGACGCGTCGCCGCATGCCTCCGGAGAGCTCCGACGGAAACTTCGTCAGCGTGTGTTCGAGCTCAACGAAGCGCAGGGCCTCGGTGACGCGCTCGTCGATCTCATCGTCCGGCAGATGTTCTTCCATCAGGCGATAGCCGACGTTGTCGCGCACGGTAAGCGAATCGAAGAGCGCGCCCTCCTGAAAGACGTGCCGATCGACTCGCGCAGCCGGAAGAGATCCTCCTCGCGGCATACGCGCTCACTTCTTCGCCGAAGACAAAAATGCGGCCGGAGTCCGGGCTTCAACAGACCGTCGGCCAGTTTGAGCAGAACGCTCTTTCCGACGCCCGCAGGGCCGAGCAGGATGCGGGTTTCGCCTCGCTCGTACTTCGAACGAGATGTTCTTCAAGAACATCCTTGTTCTTCGAAGCCGATCGAAACATGCTCGAAGACGAACTGCAGGCGCGTCGGGATGAAGCTGGCTTGTTGGAATTTCGGCTTGCAGAGCGAGGTCGGCCTGGGTGCTTGCGTCTTCTCCCCGAATTACCGTCCGAAGATGCCGATCATGAAGCGGCTGATGACAAAATCCGACCGCGATGATCAGGACCGACGAGACGACCACCGCCTGCGTGGTCGATCGGCCAACGCCCTGAGTGCCGCCGCGTGTCGTCATCCCGTAATAGCAGCCGATGGTGGAGATGATGAAGCCGAAGAAAAGCGGCTTGACAAGGCCCTGCAGTATATCGGCGTAGTGAAGCGACTGATAGGCGGTGTGGAAGTATTGCGAGCCGTCCTGGCCGAGCATGAAGACGGAGACAGCGGCGCCGCCGAGGATGCCGACGGCATCGGAAATGATCGTCAGAAAGAAAAGCATGATGACGGTGGCGACGATGCGCGGCATCACCAGTTTCTTGAGCGGATCGGTGCCGAGCGCGCGCATCGCGTCGATCTGTTCGGTCACCATCATCGAGCCGAGTTCGCTGGCCATGCCGGAGGCATTGCGCCCGGAAACCATCAGGCTGGTGAGCACCGGGCCGAGTTCCTTGATCATGGAAAGGCTGACGAGCTGTCCGGTGATGCGCCGCTGCGCCGAACTGCGCGAGCGTCGAAGCCGATTGCAGCGCGAGCACGCCTCCCGTGAAAGAAACCGGTGAGGATGACGATCGGCAACGAGCCGACGCCGATCAGGTCGGCCTGCGTGATGATGTCGGCGCCGTAGAAGGGGCGATCGGAAGAGATTGCCGAGGGCGCGTGCGGAGAGCAGCGAATACTGCTGGACTGCGGCTGACACCCTTTTTGGCGGCTGCGATCGAGCGTGGCTATAGTGGCCATGGCATTCGATTCGTCTTGGATGCGCGACAGGCCGATTTGTGATCTCACAGGCTCAAGTAGCACGGACTACCCCTGACGATGCTCCGGCAGGCTGTCCGACGGGCACGCCCGCGCATTCACTCCTTCACTCGCTTCTTAATCTCGATATTCAGCCGCTTGATCTTCTGGTTCAGGGTGGAAAGCGGGATGCGGAACTGCTCCGCGGCTTCGGTCTGGTTCCAGTTGCAGCGTTCCAGCTTGTCGACGATGATGCGGCGCTCGATGTCTTCGATGATGTCGAAGAGCGAAGCGTTGGGATTGTGCTCAAGCAGGCTCGAGGAATAGCTGCGACCGGTGAAGTGTCCGGGTAGGAGATCGGAGCCGATCGACCGGCCCGACGAAAGCACGACGCCGCGCTCGATGACATTCTCGAGTTCGCGCACGTTGCCCGGCCAGTCGTAGTCGACCAGCGCCCGCATCGCGTCAGGTGTGAGCGTGCGATCGGGGCAGGCTGTTCTCGTCGGCGTAACGCTTCAGGAAGTGCGTGGCGAGCAGCGGGATATCTTCGCGGCGGCTGCGCAGCGGTGGCAGATCGACCGCGATGACGTTGAGCCGGTAGAACAGATCTTCGCGGAACTTGCCTTCGCGAACCGCCTGCCGCAGATCGACGTTGGTGGCGGCGATGATGCGCACGTCTACCTGGATTTCCTGGGTGCCGCCGAGCTGCATGAAGCGTCTGTCCTGCAGCACGCGCAGAATCTTGGCCTGCGTGTCCATGCCCATCGTGCCGATTTCGTCGAGGAAGAGCGTGCCGCCGTTCGCCACCTCGAACAGCCCCTTCTTCGCGGAAATGGCGGAGGTGAACGCGCCCTTCACGTGCCCGAAGAGGGTCGATTCGAGCAGATCGGTGGGCATCGCGCCGGTGTTTACCGGGACGAAAGGCTTGTCTTTGCGCCCGGAGTTTGCGTGCAGCGCCTTGGCGATCAGTTCCTTGCCGGTGCCGCTTTCCCCCTGAATGAGTACGGTGGAACGGCTGGGCGCGACCTGCGCGACCAGGTCGAAAATGCGCAGCATCTGCTTCGCTCTTGCCGACGATGTTTGAGAAGTTGTAGCGCTGCTTGAGCGCCCGCTTGAGCTGGATGTTCTCTTCTTCGGCGTGATAGCGCCCGATGGCCGAGCGAATGTCGGCCAGTAGCTTCTCGTTGTCCCAGGGCTTCTGGACGAAGTTCTGCGCGCCGGTGCGAATGGCATCGACGACGTTGTCGACCGTGCCGAAGGCGGTGATCATGATGACGGGCAGAGCAGGATGGCGCTCGCGGATGAGGTGCAGGACCTCAAGGCCGTTCTTGCCGGGCAGTGCCAGGTCGAGCAGCACGAGATCGTAGCGTAGCTCTGCTCGATGCGATCGAGCCCCGCTTCGCCATTCGCTGCCATCTCCACCGTGTAGCCTTCGAGCGATAGCAGTGTCTCCAGCGATTCGCGGATCGCGGCTTCGTCGTCGATGATCAGGATCCGCTGTCCACGTTTCGAATGTGAGAGGAGGCGAGAGCCGCGGAGACGGCAAGGGTGGCTTCAGACATGCGCAGGTTTCCTTAACATGGGAAATTCAAGATAGAAACGTCGTCCCGGTTCCCACCTGGCTTTCCACGTGAATTTTTCCGGCGTGCTCCTGGATGATGCCGTAGGTGACGGCGAGACCCAGGCCGGTGCCGCGCCGCTGTCCTTGTTTCGGCGCGGACTTTGGTGGTGAAGAACGGATCGTAGATGCGCCGCAGATGCTCGGGCGCGATGCCGGAGCCTGTATCCGAGATCGGCGACGCTGACGTGGCCATTGACTTCAGTCGCAATGCGCAAGGTGCCGCCATCCGTCATCGCGTCCTTCGCGTTCAGAAAGAGATTCAGAAAGACCTGCTGCAGTTTTCCTGCATTGCCCAGGATGGGTGGCAGGTCCGGCATCAAGCGACGTATCTCAGCATTCACCTGCGCGGTCTTGAACTGATGTTCGAGCAGCGTGAGAGTCTCGCGGATGATGGCGTTCAGGTCGGTTTCGCGGAACTCGGTTCTGCTCGTGCGCGAGAAGTTGAGCAGGCCATTCACGATCTCCGATGCGCGGAAAGTCTGCTGGGTGATCTTTTCAAGCAGCGGCGAGAGCCGGTCGTCGCCGCGGACCTGTTTGGTGAGCATCTGCGTATAGGACGAGATCACGGCCAGCGGCGTATTGACTTCGTGTGCGACTCCAGCAGCGAGCAGGCCGATCGAGGACAGCTTCTCTGCCTGGGACAGCTGCGCCTCAAGCTCGGTACGGTCCGTGATGTCGTCGACCAGGATGATTCGGCCCACCGTTTGAAGTCGCGCGAAACCAGCGGTGCAATCGCGATGTTTGCCGTGCGGACTTCGCCCGCCCGCGTCTCCAGCCGGAATTTGTAGAGGTTATGAACCCCGGGATCGTTCTTCACGCGCTGGTACTCGTTCATCAGATCCGCGGGGAAGACAGTGAACAGCGGCTGTTTCAGAGCTTCCGCGCGGGGCAGCGCGTACATCACTTCCATCTGCGAATTCCAGCTGTCGATGCGGTCCTCGAGATCGACGGCGAGAATGCCCACGTTGATGGATTCGACGATGTTTTCGTTGAACTCCTTCAGCCGCTCGTATTCCGAGATCTTTTGCTTCGAGGTTTGCATAGAGGCGCGCGTTCTGGATGGCGATGCCGATGTAGCTGGCCAGCGACTCGAGCAGCTCCATGTCTTCGCTCGAAAGAAAGTCGCCATCGGCGGTGCGTCCGAGCCCGATCACCGCGATAGTGCGGTCCTGCACGCGACAAGGCAGGTAGTAGTTCAGATCGAGCAGAGCTGTGGCATGTCGCTCCGATTCAGACAGATGCAGCGCCTGCTGCGGGTTCTCGAGAAAGATGTGTGATACCGCGTCCGGTTGGTTGAAGTCCAGGAAGCTCAGATTCAGATGCGGAGCCTGCCTCATAAGCGGATGCCGGCAAACCATGACCGGCAGCCAGCGTGAACTTCGCCTGTCGGTCTCGGAGAGAAAGACCCCGACCCTTGTCACGAGCAGCGTGCGCGGCAGGCGGTCGACGATCGAGTTCAGCAACGTGTTGAGGTCGGTCTGCGAGCTGAGGCCGCGTCCGAAGTCGATCAGCGTCTGCCGGTAGTCGTATCGCTTGCGGTCGAAGACGCGATCCACTCGGTCCTGGATCATGCGCTTGATGGGATCGAAGAGTTGCGCGGTGATGATGATGGCCGCGATCAATCCCCAGGCGCCGACGCTGGGCAGCGCGTATCCGCACGAGTTCCGCCGCGACGGCGACGAGAGCGAAGTAGAGGCCGACAAGCGCTGCCGTGGCCAGCGTGTAAGTCACGCCGCGCTTGAAGATGAGGTCCGTATCCATCAACCGGTAACGAACGATCGCCCAGCTGAAGGTAAGCGGCAGAAAGACCATCGCGATACCCGCCAGCTTGGTCACCACGTCGGGCATGGCAGCATCCGCCAGGTAGGGGATCGCGAACAGCAGCGTGTACGGCGCGATCGCGACAATGGTGCCGCGCGTGAGCCACTTGAGCTGCTGGCGGCGCAGCGGCGCGGTCGTTCCGCTGGTAGTTCACAAACAGAATAATCGCCGCCAGCACGTAGTAAGATCGCCGACTAGCCAATCGTGAACTGGTCGAGCCGGTGCAGCAAGACCTCCGTCGCCGACCAGAACTCGATGGCGACCACTCGCAGTCCCACGACGAAGACCGCGGGCAGATAGACCAGGGTGACCAGCCACGCGGCGGCTCCGCCGTGCTCTTCCGCGAAGGCACAGTGCGAAGTGCAGGAACAGCGCCGGCTGCAGCGCTTCGGCAACGATATTGCCCCAGTAGATGATCTGGTCGAGAGCATTCAGCTTGCCCGTGTACTTGAACGAGTAAAGCACAAACGAAGCCAGGCAGAAGATGAAAAAGTGGGTCGAGTGCGGAGCCGTCCAGCGTCGGAACAGCACGTAAAGTCCGATGCCGAGATACACCAGCGCAATCAGGCGGAAACCCTGGTTGAAGCTGCGATCGGTTGCATCCAGAATCACCGGCACTTCAAGCCGCACGCTGCCGCGGCATGATCGTGTAGGTGATCGTGTTGTAGACCTTGGTGCGGATGATCTCGTGGGTCAGCGATGCCCAGCGCGGCGTGTCCCGCCCATTTGCCGCCAGCAGAAGGTCGCCCGTCTTAAGCCCCGCCCGTTCTCCCGGACCACCTTTGACAATCCGCTGCGCTTCGAGGCCGCCACGCGCCTCCATCCACCACACCCCGTCGGTCGGAGACTGATAGTTGCTCTCCTGAACGAAATTGAAAGAGGCGAAGACCGCCGCCGCCACGGTGAATAAAGCGAGGAGAACAACGATGATACGAGTTTGGTAGGACTTCTCCATATTCGGGAATCAGGGCCCGACGCAACACTGCTCTGCGTGCAACTGGCCTGCCAAGTCTCCGAAGGCGACGAGGTGGCCGCTTCGCGAACAGTATACCCTTTATTAACAATCGCATACAGCGAGCAACCGCCTGCCGGCGGCGCTAAGAAGATTCATAATGCTGGATACTCCTGTAGGAATCCGAATCGATCTATGAAAAAACATATCAATTTATTACGCATTGAGATGCGTTGGGTTTCGCGCGCTCAGACGGCCTCCGCTCGCCCCAGTCCCCGAGACATCATGGGTCCTTTGTACCTTTTCGAGTGACGATCATTGGTGTGGAGGACCATCCGACCCCGGCCGGTCTTCGACAGAAAGAGGGCTGGGCCCTGGCACCCGGATATTGACTCACCCTGAACAGGAATCCCGGACACCTGCTCAAGCAATGCTTCGGCCGTGCAGCGAAATTTGTTGGCGCCCGCCGGCGCTCGGCGGCCTTAGTGAGACTTGTGTTCTGAATCGGGACGCGTGGCCCACAGAATCCCGACGACAAAAATGGTAACAAAGCTTCCGATCACCAGCACAACCAAGGGAGCTCTCCCGTTTCAAGTGGAATAGGACTCCAGCATACAGCATTTAATCCTGCTCCGACCGCAGCCAACTACTTGTCCGGCGACATTTTCACCGACGGTGTTCAATAATGAACTCCAGGTTCGAGAGCGAACACCAAATTCCTGAATCCAGACAGCCGCGCATGGGAAAATGGCCTACCTGAAATATGAGCATTCGCACACTAAGCAGCCGCGAAATCTATCGCAATCCCTGGCTTCGCCTTCGCGAGGACGAGATCGAACGGACAACGGAGCCAAAGGCATCTACGGGGTAGTCGATAAGGACGATTGCGCGATCATTATTGCCCATTGAAGGCGACACGATCTATCTCATCGAGCAATTTCGCTACACCATCCAGGCAGCGCGCGCTCGAATTTCCGCAGGGAGGATGGGAGACACCCGACGTCGATCCCGAAGAACTCGCGCGCGGTGAACTGCGAGAGGAAACCGGGTCTGATTGCCTCATCCATGATCGCAGTCTCGGTACCATGTGGATCGCCTACGGTTTCGCGAGACAGAAGCAGCACGTTTTCCTGGCTACAGGGTCTGGTGCAGGCCGAAACCGATCCCGATCCCGAGGAACATGACCTGGTGTTCCGCACCCTCTCCATTGGGCAATTCGAGGCAATGCTTGTCGACGGAACTATCCAGGACGTATGTACGCTTGCCGCATGGGGTCTCTACAAGGTTTGGCGGGAGCGGCGGGAAAGTCAAGGCTGAAGGTCATGCCGCGGCGAGGAGCAGGCGAAGTAGAAGAAACATCAGCACGCCGGCAAAGAACACCAGCGCCATTCGAATGCCCGGCTCGCGATTCACTTCCGGAACCAGATCTGTGGCAGCGACATAGATCGCCACTCCGGCGGAAAGAGGCAACCCACCGCGCACCCACCCGGCAGCAGATTGATCACGAGCACCCCGAGAAGTGTGGCCGCCGCCAGCACAGAAGGCGGAGATCGAGGGCCGTTCGCCGACTGCGCCCGGATGCCAGCATGACGGACGCTACAGTGAAGCCCTCGGGAACCTTGTGCAGGAAGATCGCGATAAAGATCAGCCAGCCCAGCCAGTTCGACAGCGCAAATCCTGAACCGATCGCGACGCCATCAAAGAGTGCATGCGCGGCAAGCCCGACGAGCACCGAGTAGCTGGTTCGCGATGAAACAAATTCATCGTCGATGTGTCTCCTCGCCAAAATGGAAATGCGGCGTGATCGTGTGTTCCAGGAGATGGATCGCGCAGTATCCGGCAAGCACCAGCACGGGCGCCCACTTCGGAGAAAAGTGCAGGCTCTCCGGAATCATCTCCAGAAATGCAACCGCCAGCATGAATCCCGCGCCCATCGCCACGAAGTAGCGGAGATAGCGCTTTTCCCAATTGCGCGCGCACCAGCACTAGGCCGCCGAAGATATCGGCGATCGCGGCGACTGAATCCGAGAGTGAGAGAAAGTAGCATCTCGAGCGACGAGAGGAGTCAGTATCCGCTATGCCGAATGTGCATCACGTCGCCATCCTGCACCAGGTAGTCCTTGCCTTCGAGGCGAAGTGTTCCCTGCGACTTGGCGGCAGCTTCCGAGCCCGCAGCCAGCAGCGTGTCCCAGTGAATCGTTTCTGCGCGGATGAAATGCTTCTCGAGGTCCGAGTGGATCGCGCCCGCCGCCTCCTGCGCGCGCGAGTTCACCGGGATCGTCCACGCGCGGCACTCGTCTTCGCCGACGGTGAAGAAGCTGATCAGCCCTAGCAGCTCATAGCTCTTGCGGATCAGCCGGCGCAGGCCGCTCTCCGTCAGTCCGTACGACGACAGAAAATCCGCGGCTTCTTCGTCGTCCATCTCCGCCAGCTCGGCTTCGACCTTGCCGCAGAAGGCCGTTACGCCGGCATTCGGTAGCGATGCCACTTCTTCCACGCTTGTATTTCGCCGCCGCCGCTTCAAGATCCGCTGCCGAGCGTGCACTCTCCTGAAGATTCAGCGCGTAAAGGATCGGCTTCTGCGAGAGGAACTGAAAGCCGCGAATCAGCTTCTTCTCCTCTGCGGACATCTCGAGTTCGCGCAGAGGCTTCTCCGCTTCCAGCGCTTCTTTGCGATCGCAGCAAGAGCGCTGTTCCTTTTCGAGATCCGCGGTTCGCATCTTCTTCAGATCCTTCTCCAGCCGCTCCAGGCGCTTCTCGATCTGCGCCAGGTCCGAAACCATCAGATCGAATTCGACATTCTTGATATCGCGCAGCGGATCGATCGGTCCCACGTGCGGAATCGAGTCGTCTTCGAAAGCGCGTAGCACGTGGATCAGCGCATCCACATTGCGCAGGCGGTCAGAGAAGAGCCGTCTCCTTTAGCGCCTCCTGGCCGATCGCCGCGACGTCGGCATACTCGACCGTCGCGTAGACGGTCTTCTTGGGTTGATAAAGCGCAGCCAGCTTTTCGAGCCGGTCGTCCGGAACCTTGGCCACGCCCAGGTGTGCCTCACGCGGATTGGAATAGCCGCGGTCTTCAACTTTTGCCTTAGTGAGAATCTTGAACAGGGAGGTCTTACCCACCTGCGGCAGGCCGATAATGCCAGTCTTCATGCTTGTCCTGTATGGAGAGTTAGGCGTTGCCGGTCTGCAACCGAAGACGATCAGCGCCAATCGTTGATCATAACAGCGACCCGCGAATTCTCATGTGCGGATCAGGTTCTTCGTTCCCGGCACACGATGTATTCGCGCCAGCAAGACCACCAGCACGATGCCGCCGAGCAGCACGCCCTCTTCGACTCTTTCGAAACGACATGCAGTCTGTCGAAGGCGATTCGGTTCGGATCGTCGCTGGCGACCTTATCGATGGCGCCTCCGGCAGCGATCCGATAGCCCTCCATCCTCGGAATGATCCAGAACTGCGAGAAGCAGGTGAGCGCCAGCATCAGGATCGTGACAATCGCAGGCGCTATGACTCGCCGCTGCGTTGCTCCCGCGGTCTGCGCGATGATCAGGAGAATGACGATCAAGGCTCCGGCGAGGATGCCCTCATAGTGAAGAGTGACCAGACAGCTTCGGACCACCATTCCCGCCAGATGCGTATCCGGAATCGACCGGAAGGCCGCAGCCGCGACGACCGGAAAGAACATCACGCCGCCAAGCCACAACGCTAACGAGCAGGAAGATTAACGCCCGCAGAAGAGTCTTCATCTATCGTCTCTGGAACCCCGTATACACTGGATCGTCCGATCAGCCGTTCGATCCGCTTCGGAATCGGCGGATGCGTGGAGAAGAGCCCGGCCAGGTCGCGTGCGCTGATCATCGGAGCCACGATGAACAGATGCGCATTCGTCGACGACGCCTGCAGCGGTATCCGCTTCGAATAAGCATCAAGCTTTTCCAGGGCGCTCGCCAGCGCGTAGGGATTGCCCGTAATATGCGCGCCTGTCGCATCAGCTTCGTACTCGCGCGATCGTGACACCGCCAGCTGAATCAACGCCGCCGCAATCGGCGCCAGGATCAGCATGAACAACGCGCCGAGGCCACCGCCACCGCGTTCGCGGTCTCGGCCCTCGCCGCCATATCCGCCAAAGAGTGCAGCCCAGTAGCCCATGCGCGCCAAGATCGTAATCGCGCCCGCCAGAGTCGCCGCAATCGAACTGGTCAGAATGTCGCGATTCTTCACGTGCCCCAGCTCATGCGCCAGCACGCCTTCCAGCTCATCATCATTCAGCAGGTTCAGAATGCCGTGCGTCACAGCCACCGACGCATGTTCCGGATTCCGTCCCGTCGCAAACGCATTTGGCGAATCCGAGGGAATCACGTAAATCTTCGGCATCGGCAGTCCCGATGCGCTGCGTCATCCGCTCCACCACCTGATACACGCGCGGCAATTCCTCGCGCGTCACCGGTTGAGCGCTGTACATCTTCAACGCAATCTTGTCGGAATAGAAGTAGCTGAAGAAATTCATCGCCGCGGCAAACAGGAACGCCAGAATCATCCCATTCCGTCCGCCGAAGTAATCGCCTGCCAGCACCAGGAGCAAAGTCAGGCCGGTAAGCAGAAAAGCCGTCTTAAGAGTGTTCATCTTGCGTTGCCTCCTATCCTTCTAACGAGGCATTGGTAATTACTATTGTTTCACGGAAGGCGGGCCCACTCCCGGCAGTTCGGTGGGGGCGGAGCGTCATACCGTTCATCCCCGGAAAACAGCGATTCACCTTTCGAATGGACCGCTTGTCCCAGACCTATACACTTTTTGGTATTCACACTCCGGTTTGATGGAGCAGGGATGCCCCTTGCTTCAATTTTGTTGCCCGGATTTTTCTCCGATCAACAAGATAAAGGTCTTTATTACAATGATTTATCGTGTCACCCCAAAGTGCCACCCACAAAGGTAATGGAATTGCATAGTGGGGGGTCATGAGAAACCTTTGCCCGCATCGCTTCGCGAATGCCCCAGTCAGAAAATTCATCTTTGCCTTAAGTCTGGCACTCCTGGCGGTTCTCATGCTTCCAGGAAGCCTCAAGGCGCAGTCCAACATCTCTGGCGATCTCGTCGGCACGGTAACCGATCCATCCGGCGCAGCAGTCCCGAACGCTAAAGTAACCGTAACCAACGCAGCGAATGGACAGGTCAAGGTCACGGCCTCCGGCAGTGCCGGAGAGTTTCGCGTTCCCCTGCTTTCGCCCGGCGCGTACAAGGTGTCGGTCACGGCGCCCGGCTTTGAGACCACCGACCTTGACGCATCCGTCTCGGCTGGTACAGTGTCTCCGCTGAACGTCAAGCTTACGGTTGGCGCGAGCAGCACGACCGTGCAAGTCACAGGCACTGACATCCAGGTGTTGCACACCGACGACGCGCAGATTTCGACGACCTTCAGCCTGTCACAGATTCAGAATATGCCGAATCCCGGCAACGACCTGACCTTTGTTGCTCAGACCGCTCCTGGCGCAGTGATGAATACGCAGGGCGGATACGGTAACTTCTCCGTTTTTGGTCTGCCGGCCACGTCGAACACCTTCACCGTCAATGGCGGCTACGAAGGCGATCCGTACCTGAACCTGAACAACTCCGGCGCCACCAACCTGCTGCTCGGAAACAATGACGTCGACAACGTGACCGTGACCACGAATGCCTACGACGCGGCCTTCGGCGGTCTTGGGCGGTGCACAGGTCAACGAGATTTCACGCGCCGGCGGCAATCGCTACCACGGCAACGCCGTCTACTGGTGGAATGGCCGCACCATGAACGCGAACAGCTTTTTCAACAAGCACCTCGGTACCGGATCGCCTCGTGGCTTTGTCAACGCCAATCAATGGGCGGCGGCCGTGGGCGGACCGATCAAGAAGGACAAAGTCTTCTTCTTCGTTCGATTACGAAGGACTTCGTGTTATCATTCCGGTTCGCTCAACCGTGTATGCTCCCAGCCCTGCTGTATCAGGCTGCGATTCTTCGACCCGCATTGCCAACAACCGAATGTAAGATATGCTGCCTTACGGAAACCTGGCTGCGAACGGCAATTCATCTCAGGCTGCGCTCTATCAGAACATCTTCAACTACTACAACAACGCCAAGAACTACGCTTCGGGTTCACAGGACCCGAACGATCCCGACTCCTGGATCTATCAACGGTCAGGCGACAAACTTCGGTCACGAGTGGCTGATCCTCGGTCGCACCGACTTCAACCTTGGAACCAACGATCATCTCTTTATTCACTTCAAGGTAGATCACGGCGATCCAACCAACCGCGACCAGCTTTGTCAACCCGATTTTCGATGCCGAGAGCCCGCAGCCTTCGTACGAAGGTCAGTTGAACGAGACGCATACCTTCTCGCCTATGCTCACCAACCAGTTCCTCTTTGCTGCGAGCTACTATCGGGCGATCTTCACGAACACCAACGCGACACAATCTGGCTTCAACAATTCCCTTTGTAGTTGATCCCGGAGGGGTATGCATCGGGGGCGGCGACTGGGATCTGACCGGTGATCTCCGGCGACTGGGTTGGCAACATCGATTATGCGCTTTCCGCAAGGCCGCAATGTGACCGGCTACCAGTTCGCTGACGACCTGAGCTGGACACGAGGTCAGCATACCATTCAAATTCGGCTGGACGATGCGCCGGGATGACATCACCGACTACACCCCGAGCGAGCACAACTCACAGCTATGCAGGCGGCGAGAACATTATCTCTGGACCAGGGAGATTTTGCTGCCGGCTATAGCGACGAATGGGCGGAGCGTTTCCCGCAGCGAGGTAGTCGAACCTGTAGCGCTCTACGTCATGGGCATGTATGCGCAGGATCAGTGGAAGGTTTTGCCCAAGCTCACGCTGACCGGAGGCTTGCGTCTTGAGCACAACTCAAATCCCGTCTGCCGTCACCAATTGCGTGGCAAACTTATCGCAACAACTTCAATACTCTGCCCACCGCCGCAACCACGCCCTACAACACTCTGATCTCCTCCGGCCTTCACCAGGGGTTCTTTGATGAAGCAATCCATTGCCTGGGAGCCGCGTCTCGGCTTCGCATGGGTGCCCGACACCAAAACCACGATCCGCGGCGGATTCGGCATGTTCGCCGACTACTTCCCGGCGCAGATCATGGGCGAGCCTGGTGGCAAATCCCCCGAACGGAGACCGCGTTCACGGTCCTGGGTGCGGCCTACTGGCAATCTGACCCCATCGACTCGACCCTGTCCAGAGCGGCCACGACCATCTCAGTAATCTCCAACCAGGCTTTCCAGCAGGCCGTTCCCCCTGGCGGCAGCTACGCGAGCATCAGTGCAGCTCACCAGGGAATTTTCCGGCGACCCACCTTCACCGCGCGTTCAGCATAAAGTCTTCCTCCCCAGCTATGAGGAGTGGAGCCTCGCCGTCGAGCGCGAAGTCGCGAAGAACGTAGTCGCGTCACTGACCTACGTCGGCAATCATGGCTATCACGAGCCTGTTGCCCAGGCTGTCCAACGCCTATGACCCATACTGGGACCAACGCGAGCCTGCCGTCGAGTCGGCCGAACAGTCGTTGGCACAGTGACCAACTACTACAGTGGCGCGAGCTCAAACTATCAACGGCATGGTCTTCAGCGTGGTGGATCGTGCAAGTGGATCCGTTCCAGTTCAACTATGCCTATGGACACGCGCTGGACGAGATATCCAACGGTGGCTTCGATGCTTTCGGTGTGAACGGCTTTTCGATTGCGGCGGCAACAGCCAGATCAATCCTAATAACCTGACCGACAACTACGGCAACGCCGACTACGACACTCGCAACTACATCAGCGCAAGCTATGTAATTACCGTGCCGTACTGGGGTGGCCCGCACATCCTGACGGACAACTGGCAGATCGCCGGAACCATCTTCCATAACACCGGTTATCCGTTCTCAGTCAACGATAACAACGGCCCACAATATCGTTTACGGCCGTGCGAATCTTGCCAAGCAAATTGACAACAACTTCAACCATCATTGCGGTGGCACATCGCACACGCTGCACTCCCATGCGATTTTGCCTCGCACTTCACTGGAATCCACCGACTTACGGGCAGCAAAGGCGCAATCAGCTCTACGGTCCGAACTACACCGATTTCGACCTCGACATTTCCAAGGGATTCAAGATCCCGCATTGGGAAGGTGCTCAGTTCAAGGCTGCGAGCGCAATTCTTCAATATATTTAACCACCCGAACTTCCAGATTCCGTCTGGCGGACGTCGACCTATGGCGATTCGAACGGGATCATCTACACCACGGCCAACACGCCCACCTCAATCCTGGGTGCGTTCCTTGGTGGCGATGCTTCGCCTCGTCTCATCCAGTTGAAGGCCAGCTTCGTCTTCTAAACCAGTAACCGCTGAATAACATACAGGCGGCCTCAATCGGGCCGCCTGTTTTCTTTAGAATGACGTTCCGTTCCACAGGTTCGCCATGTCAAGCCCACCAGCGACCCAAAATCTCCCTAATCCGCACATTCCAAAAGCCAAGAAGCACACTACAAACCTGGCGTACTTTCCCTTACAGTTCCTTAAAATAGAAGTAGAGGCTCAAAAAAGACCGGGAGTTTGCCCCATTACACTAATCTTTTAGAATGAATCGGTTACAAACTTCTCATTTAGAATGAACCGATTACAAACCACAGCGGCGAAACCCCTTTGGAATGAATGGGTTCAAAGCCATAGAAAACGGGAGGGGGAGGGGGGTATACCTCATCTACCACCTCTTGACGAATGACTGCTGGTATTTATATTGTTGACCGACTAGAAAATATCCAGTCTGCTGAGCAACCAATATTGTTGCGGGTCGCATCTACACTCCTACCCAAAAGAACGGGACTTTAATACGGCAACTGAATTAAATAGACATAATGACTGCTGAAATTCTCCTCGTTGACGACAGCCCTATTCAGGCCGCCACCCGTCAGGCCATCCTTTCCCTTCCCGGAAGAATCGTCGCAATAGCCGAAAGCGCACATCGAGCCCTCGAGATCCTTGAGGACGGTGAACTGCTGGACTCAATCGCGCTGATCATCACCGATCACTGGATGCCCGACATTAACGGTCCTCAATTTGTTCATCTGCTTCGTCGCCGATTGCCAACGATTCCCGTTCTCGTTCTTAGTGGCTTGCCGGATGTAGAAGCGGAGTATGCCGGGCTCGACGTCATCTTCCGCGTAAAGCCCATCGCGCCCGATCAACTGCTGGCTCTCGTTGATTCTCTTCTCGATGAGCCGATGAGCCGCACCGCCTGACCCTTCACGTTCCTCTAGCCTCTTCGCGCTGCGCACGATAACCTGTCTGCGATATCCATTTGAGGCAACTCCGTGCCCAAGGCTTCCGAGGTTGAGCTGTCGCCATCCGAATCGCTGCTTCGGGCCCTCGACATTAACTTCCGCATTACCCGCTATCTGATCGAAAATATCCCTTCCGAGGCCTGGAGCGCGGAACCTCCAGGGGGAAAAGGCCGCACAATCGCCGCCATTTTTGCCCACATCCACAACGTGCGCCGGATGTGGCTGAAAGCCGCCTCTGGAAAGCCCGTGCCTGACGAACTTGACCGACATACGGCGACTGCAGCCAGCGCTCTCGTGGCCCTCGACGCCAGTGCCTCCGCAGTCCACGACATGGTCGCCGAGTCGCTGGCCTCTGGCAAGCGCATTAAGAACTTCAAGCCTGATACGGCAGCATTCGTGGGCTACATCATTGCCCATGACGCCCACCATCGTGGCCAGATTGCTATGCTGGCTCGCCAGACAGGCTTCGCGCTTCCAAAGCAGGTTGATTTCGGGATATGGGAGTGGGGAGTCCGATAGCCCTCGCCTACTCCCTAGCTGGCTATCGCGATTCGTGCGGCTCAATTGCTGCGTGCCCGCGCGGTCTGCGACAATAGTATGTTCATCCATGCCTACATTCGGCAGTTTCGCGCTCCTGCTGGCCCTCGCACTCAGCGGATACACTCTGCTCGCCGGCACTGTGGCCCTCTACCAGATTGCGACGAGAGCCCGGGCCCGCGTCGCGCCTGAGCGTCTGGCAGAGACTGCCCGTCGCGCCGGTATCGGCAGCTTTATTGCCACGACGGCAGCGGCCTTCGCGCTGGTCTGGGCCGCCTTTAACAACGACTTCTCCGTCGCCTACATCCTGCACCATACGAATCGCGCCTTGCCCGGTCCCTACAAGTTCGCCGCCCTCTGGTCCGGACAGGAAGGCTCGCTCTTGCTGTGGGCCTGGCTGCTTTCGGCCTACGGATTCGTCCTGCGCCTTCGCCACAAAGTCGATGTAAAGCTCACCGCCTACGCATCGACCATCCTCGCCGGTGTACAGCTCTTCTTCCTGCTCCTGCTCAATTTCGCTGCGATGCCTTTCTCGCTGGTCAGCGGACCTGTCCCACAGGACGGCTTCGGGCTGAATCCGCTCCTGCAATATCCCGAGATGGTGATCCATCCGCCGATGCTCTATCTCGGATACGTCGGATTCGCCGTGCCCTTCGCCTTTGCATTAGGCGCGCTCATGATGCGCTATCCGGGCGAGAAGTGGATTCACATCACTCGCCGCTGGACCATGGTCACCTGGCTTTTCCTCACCTGTGGCATCTTCCTCGGCGCGCACTGGGCCTACTCCGTTCTTGGATGGGGTGGCTACTGGGGCTGGGACCCGGTCGAGAATGCATCTCTGATGCCATGGCTCACCGGAACCGCCTTTCTGCACTCCGTCATGATGCAGGAGAAGCGCGGCATGATGAAAAGCTGGAACGTTTGGCTTATCTTTTCCACGTTTATGCTGGCCATCTTCGGAACGCTGCTTACGCGCTCCGGCCTGGTCAGCTCCGTCCACGCTTTCGCGCAATCGTCCATCGGCACATGGTTCTGGACCTTCCTCATCATCGTGATGTCCGTCTGCCTCTTCACCTACATCCTGCAGCGCGACCATCTTGAAGGCCGAAAACAAGCTTGAGTCGCTTGTCTCCCGCGAATCCAGCTTCCTCTTCAACAACCTCGTTCTGCTGGCAGCATGCTTCACCGTGCTCTGGGGAACGCTCTTTCCGGTCCTTTCCGAATATATTCAGGGAAACAAGGTCACGGTGAGCGCGCCGTTCTACAACCGCGTCGCAGTACCCATTGGACTGTTTCTTCTCTTCCTAACCGGCATCGGCCCTCTGCTCGCCTGGCGCAGCTCGTCGTTCAAGAGCATCCGCAAGAATTTCGTCCTGCCCAGCATCGCCGGCCTGTGACCGCAGTTGTTGTCATCGCCTGCGGAGTCCATCCGTGGGAGATCTTCACCACGAATGAGCAGGGCTCGTTCTACGCATTCTTCGCCTTCTCGTCTGGCAGCGCGTGGTAGTCACGGCCATCGCGCGGAGTTCCTTCGCGGTGCCGCTGTGATTTCGCGCCACACCGGTCAGAATCTCTTCGCATCCATGATTCAGCTCACGCCGTCGCAACACCCGCCGCTATGGTGGGTACATCGTTCATTTTGGCGTCGTCGTCATATTCATCGGAATCGCCGGTTCGGCCTTCAACCAGAGCAAGGAAGAGGAGTTCGGGTTCAAGCGAAGTCTCGATATCGGTCCCTACCGGCTGGAATGCCAAAGCTACTCGCAGGACTCGAACCCGAACTACGACACTGAATATGCCCTGCTCGACGTCTATCGGGGTAACAAGAAAATCACGCAACTTGCGCCTGAAAAGCGCTTCTACACGGCGAGCCAGCAACCCTCCACTATCGTTGCGAATCACTCCACGCTTGCGTGGGATCTGTACGTGATTTACGCCGGTAAGAATCCCGATACCGGCCAACCCATTATCAAAGTCTTCCTCAATCCACTGGTGGCCTGGATCTGGATCGGTGTGGGCATCGTTGATCCTCGGCACCGGGGTCGCGCTTGTTTCCCAACATGAGCGCGGCGCTCGCTGCCGCTCGCACACCGTGTTCCGCAGCGCTCGCTCCTGCGGCCGCAGCCGGTGGGTGCCCGAGGTGGCGACTGATGTCTCACCTTTTCCGGTTCGGACGGCTCGTCGCTCGTGCCGTCATCGCTGTCCTCACCATGGGATCGGCGAGCACCGCCGTCCGTTACAACGATCTCGGTCACAAGATGATGTGTGTCTGCGGCTGCAATCAGATTCTTATCGAGTGCAACCACCTTGGGTGTCCGGATTCCGAACGAATGCTCGGCGAACTTCGCGTCAGCATTGCCGGCGGATCGAGCGACGACGCGCATCCTCATCGCGTTCCAGGACAAGTACGGGCCCACGGTGCTCGCGGCGCCGATGCTCACCAGGTTCAATGTTGTCGCATGGATCGTTCCGCCAGCCGTACTCATCCTTGGGATCGCAGGCACGGTGATGCTGGTCCGCAGGTGGCGACAGCGCGCGGCGTCGACGTTGACTATCGCCGCGAGTCACGGATTTCCCCGACATGCGTGAACGAATCCGAAGGGAGACGGAACTGTGATCATTGTCGCCTGCGGTATTCTCCTCCTGGGAATTCTCTTCTACGTCTTTTATCCCGAACGCCACGTCGAGGAACAACATCAGAAGACACGTCTCGAATACCTGCGCGAGCGAAAAGATGTTCTCTATGACAACCTTCGTGACCTCAACTTCGAGTACCGCGCCGGAAAATATGTGCAAGAGGACTATGCCACGCAACAGGCAGATCTCGAAAACGAAACGGCGGCGGTGATGGCCGAAATCGATGTACTCGAAAGCCAACCTCGCTAAGTCTGAACCTAGGTTTTGCGCCCTATAATTCAAGGAAGATCATGAAATCATTCGCGTCCTCGCGCCCTCGCCGAGCCATTCTTCTCGCCGTGCTTATCCTAACGGCTTCCTTTGCTGCTCGAGGCGACTTCGATCAGCGGTAATGTCACCAACAAGACCACCAATAAGCCCGCGGCGGGCGACGATGTTGTTCTTATCGCGCTGGTGCAGGGTATGCAGGAAGCCGCGCGCACCAAAACCGATTCCCGCGGCCAATTCACGATCGATATCCCCGACAACGGCATGCATCTGGTGCGTGTCGATCACCAGAAGGCTGCCTACTTTGAGCCTGTTCCGCCGGGCACGACGAGCGTTAACGTGGCTGTCTACGATGTCGAGCCGAAAGTTGCAGGCGTTTCGACTGAGGCGGACGTGATGCGCATCGAGGCTGG
The DNA here is from genome assembly GCA_963735555.1 of uncultured Acidobacteriota bacterium. GTDB lineage: Bacteria > Acidobacteriota > Terriglobia > Terriglobales > Acidobacteriaceae > Silvibacterium. The sequence goes on along the minus strand of CAVTLP010000016.1, from coordinate 58,293 downwards.
ACCCCAGGGCCTGCACGTCATTCAGAACTATTTCGTCAAGAACGATTCGAAGCCGCCACGCACGCAATTCAGCAAACGGCCGTACGAAATCTACCTCCCGCCCGACGCCAAAATCGAAGGCGTCGGCGGCGATGGGCCCCGGCGGCATGCCTGTGTCCTCTTCGCCGATACCGCTTGAAGACAAGGGTCATTACGCATTTGTGTTCCCCGTGCGTCCCGGCGAAACTCGTTTCCAGCTAAGCTACACACTTCCGTACAGTGGCAGCTACAAATTCACGCCCCGTATTGCTTTGCCGACTGAAAACATGGCAATCATGCTCCCCAAGAGCATGAAGTTCGAGGGCGGCGCGCCTTTCCAAATGAGCGAAATCGACGCGACCGCGCAGACGTTTCTAGCCAAGAACGTCCAGCCATCACAGCCGCTGGAATTCAGCGTCTCCGGAACCGGCGTTATGCCCCGCGATTCGGAACAGACAGGAGCCAGCACGCCGAATGGCCAGGGTCCAGCAGGGGCACAGGCCTCCGCAGACCAACCCTCTGCAGCGACAGACACGCGGCCCGGAGGCGGTCTCGGCAATCCCATCGACACACCCGATCCGCTCCAGAAATACAAATGGTGGATTCTGAGCGGCCTTGCTCTCGTTTTGGTGATTGCAGCCGCATTCTTCCTACGGGCCAAACCCGGAACTACCGCGACTGTGCCGCCCGCTCCCTCGCCGCTTCTGCCTACTCCGCAGGCTGTAGGCACGGTGAACACGAACTCCCGGGCGCTCTTGTCCGCACTCAAAGAAGAGCTATTCGCGCTCGAAACCGAGCACCTGGAAGGGAAGTTGTCCGATCCCGAGTACGCAGAGAATAAGTCTGCGCTTGAAGTCGTGCTGCGCCGCGCACTCGCACGTCAATCGGCGGAAAAATCATCGCTCGACCCTCCGCGGGCGACTACTCTCCAAACGCCGTCTTGAAGAACTTCAATATCCGCTGCCGTCCATCGAAGCCATGCCACGGCTCCGGGCTGGGACTGCCGAAAATCCCGCTAGCCAGCGGTCCGTGGTCCTCGCGTGGATACGTCACCATCTCCACTGGCACGCCCATCTGTCGCAGCGCGCGATACATCTCCTGGCTCTGGCCGACCGGGTCGGTTTTGTCTGCTTCCCCCTGCAGCAGCAAAAACGGTGTCTTCGCATGACCCGCTTCCGCCAGCGGACTCTGCCGCCATGCATCGGACGCATGCTCCCACGACTTGCCGTAGAACCAGCGATCGTACCACGAGCTCTCTTCTGTTCCGTATTCACTGTATTGGTCGATGACCGGAGCGCCACTGATGATCGCTTTGAAGCGATCGGTCTTTCCCTCGACGAAGCCGGCCATTTCGCCGCCGTAGCTGTAGCCCATCAGTCCCAGCTTGTTCGAATCGATTGGATATCTCGCGATCACCGTATCCACGCCTGCCATGATGTCGCGATAGTCGGCGCCGCCCAGGTCGTTCTTGTTCGCCGCGGCAAAGCTCGCGCCGTATCCTGTGCTGCCTCGCGGATTCGTCCGCAGGACTGCCCAACCCTGGCCCACCAGAAGCTCAATCAACGGATAGTAGCCATCCTCGAAAGCTCCGGTCGGGCCTCCATGTACGTCCACAATCAGAGGAACCTTTTGCGAAGCAGCCTGCGGGGGCAGATAAAGCAGTCCTTCGATGGACAATCCATCATTCTTCCATTGCACGATTTGCGATGAAACCTGCGTCCAGCTCGCCGGCATCAGTGGCGGCGTGTTCAACGTCTTGGCATTGTGGCCCAGCTTCTCGGCGTAGAACAAAGCCGGTTGTTGCGTACTGCTTGACCCCAGCCACACCCAGCCATTTTGTTTTGCATCGGTATTCAATTGTGCAACTGTAGCGGTGTCGAATTTGATCGTTTCCAGCTGATCGGCTCCAGCTTTTCCAGCATCGAAGCGCAATACCGCTACGCGTGTGCCCATCTGGACCGCCGCCAGCACTTTGTTTTCCTCTGGAAGCGGTAGCTCATAAGACAGCGACCCATCGAAGTTAGCGCTCAGGTTCTTCACGCTGTTATCGGCGAACGTCAGTACGAAGAGATCGTGATATCCCGGCGGGGCATCCTGTTCTGCCTGCGCCAGGAAGTAATATCGCTTGGCGTCCTCTGACCACGCCCCGCCCTGGACCGTCGCAGGTAACTCTTTGATCCGGTGCGGATGGGCCGGGTCGCCAACACTGACCATCCATGCGCTATTTGCCGGTCCCAGATCGCCAGCGTTGTTCATGCCCTCGGCAATGGCAATCAATCGGTCACTTTGATGGCTCCACGCGATTCCATGCACATCAGGAGGCACGGCCACTGGCATCAGCTTTTCGTTTTCCGGGCTCAAAAAATACAATCGTGACCCGTGCTGTTCGTGATCCACCCAGACCGCATCTGCCTTGTCATCGTGCTGCTTCTTCTCGCCTGGAGTCTCTGGATCGCGCGCCAGCAATGCAATCATTTTGCCGTCGGGAGAAATATCGTAGTTCTCCACGTCAATCGCGACTGGCTCGGTCTTGGTTGCGGCAACATCTTTTTGCGGTGGAATCGCGTCGGGCAATGCCGAAGCATCGACCGGCGGCGTTATCTTCAAATCGTACGGCCTCGCCTCGCCCGCTTCCATGGGCAGCCGATACAGCTGCGTATGCTCGCCGCGATGAGCCAGGAACAGGACGGCCGTCCCATCGGGCATCCATCGTCCAGAGTACTCGCCCCGTTTGTCCTGGGGAGTCGACCAGGTCAGCTGGCGTGATGTGTTCTGCTTGATGTCCACCAGCCAGAGATGGCTTTTCGCGCCATCAGCCGTGGAGTCCGTCACCTGAATCAGGACACTGCGGCCGTCGGGCGAGAGCCGTGGCTGCGACATCGCACGAACATGGCGGAGGTCTTCGTTGGCGGGGAAGTGCGCGTCATCGGAGCCACGCGCAATACCAGCGGAGGCCGCGCACACAACGGCGACAGCGGCGACAGTCCAACTCTTCAGCATGCCCACAGGATATCCTGTAGACGCTCTGGACACTAATATGAATCCTTCAGCAGAAGCCGCTTCGAGCACGACCGTCCCTGCATTTTGGCCGTCGGTCTGGGAGGCTTTGCGCGGCTCGCATCAGGATTACACCATCGGAAATCTGAACCGCGCCATTCTGCTGCTGGCGATTCCCATGGTGCTCGAGATGGTGTTGGAATCGCTCTTCGCCGTCGTCGATATCCTGTGGGTCGGGCGGCTCGGGGCGAATGCCGTGGCCACCGTCGGATTGACAGAATCGATGCTCGCACTGGTCTTCGCGGTAGGCATGGGCTTGTCCCTTTCCACCACGGCCATGGTCGCCCGCCGCATCGGCGAAAAAGATCCCGAGGACGCTGCGATCTCTGCCGTTCAAGGCATCGCATTAGGGCTGATGATTTCGCTCGGCATCGGGATTCCGACCGGCATCTTCGCCCCGCAGCTTCTCCGCGCGATGGGTGCATCAGCGGAGATCGTTGCCGTCGGCTCCGGCTATGCGCGCATCGCTCTTGGTGGTTGCGGAGCGATCATCATGCTCTTTCTCAACAACGCCATCTTTCGCGGAGCAGGGCGACGCAGCCATCGCCATGCGGCTGCTTTGGGTCTCAAATATCATCAACCTCGTCCTTGACCCGTGCCTCATCTTCGGCCTGGGACCGTTCCCGCACCTGGGAGTGACCGGCGCGGCGCTTGCCACCTTCACCGGGCGTAGCATAGGCGTGCTCTACCAGTTCTACCGGCTGTTGAAGGGAACGGAGCGGATCCACATTCTGGTGCGTCACCTGCAGTCTGAATCTCGAGGTGTTGTGGCGTCTCCTGCGCGTATCGCTGACCGGCATCCTGCAATTCACCATCGCCAACGCAAGCTGGATCGGCCTCGTACGCATCATTTCTCTTTTCGGAGCCTCCGCAGTCGCCGGCTATACCGTGGCCATTCGCATCGTGATCTTCTTCATCCTGCCATCCTGGGGCCTGAGCAATGCCGCCGCCACCTTGGTAGGTCAGAATCTCGGAGCGGGCCGACCAGACCGCTCAGAGCAGGCCGTCTGGCGCACGGGTCTCTACAACATGATCTTTCTGGGAACCATCGGAGTCTTCTTTTTCCTCTTTGCGACTCCCGTTCTCCGGCTTTTTGTCCACGATCCCGAGGTCGTCTCCATTGGCGCGGTCGCTCTCCGCATTTTCAGTTGCGGCAACATCGCCTACGCTTATGTCATGGTCCTGCTGCAGGCATTCAACGGAGCAGGCGATACAGTTACCCCCACCTACGTGAATTTTTTTGGTTTCTGGGTTCTCGAAATTCCGCTCGCTTGGCTCCTCGCCGTTCACACGCATCTTCAGTGGAAGGGCGTTCTCGTCGCCTTCGTATGCGCTGAATGCGCAGTCGCCCTGGTGAGCCTGATTCTGTTTCGGCGCGGAAAATGGAAAGTACAGCGCATCTGATTTCTCCCGGCGAGACCGTCATAGAGGCCCGTTAAACTGGATCCATGCTGCACGTTCTGAATCCTATCCCTGCCGAATCCGTCCGCCTTATCGTCTTTGACCTCGACGGCACGCTGATCAACTCGCAGAAGGATCTCGCCAACTCCATCAACGCCATGCTCACTCAACTCAACCGGCAGCCTCTGCCCGAAGAAATCATCGCGGCCTATATCGGAGATGGAGCCGGTATGCTCGTTCGCCGCGCCCTCGGGGATCCCGAGGACGAGCATCTCGTCGAAGATGGCCTCAACCGGTTCCTCGCGTACTATCGCGAGCACAAACTCGATCACACCTACGTCTATCCAGGAGTCTTTGAATCGCTCGAGGCCATGCGATCCATGCCGGATGACTCGCCCCGCAGCATGGCCGTGCTCACCAACAAGCCGATCGGTCCTTCGCGGGCTATCTGCGATGCGCTGGACCTCAGCCCCTGGTTTTTCCAGATTTATGGAGGCAATAGTTTCGCCACTAAGAAACCCGACCCGGAAGGGCTCGACACCTTGATCCGTGAGGCCAATGTTTCCCCTCGGGCAACTCTGATGATAGGAGATTCAGACGTCGACGTACTCACTGCGCGCCGTGCTGGCGCATGGGTCATCGGATGCAAATTCGGACTCTCATCTCACACCCTGGAAAATATCCCTTCCGACTGCCTGGTCGACTCACCGTCGGAGTGGGCCACTGCGCTCAATCTGGCGAACGCGCGGAAATAAAGGAAGTATTATCCCTTCGTCGCTGCAGCTTTTCTGAAGAGCCAATTGTTGAGACCATCGGGTGACTTTACATGCTCTAAGAACGCCTGCTGCACGCGGTTGAACGATCGACCGCGCAAGACGGCCGCAACAATCGTCCGCGAAGCCTGCGCATCGGAGATCCGCACATAGCTGCATCGCGCCGTCTTGTCGATTGCCATTTCCGGAACCAGCGATACGCCCACACCCGCCGCAACCATGCCTAGCAGGCTGCTGAACTGCCCGCTTTCAAACGCGATTCGCGGATTCAACTTAGCCCGCGTACACGCCGCCACGCTCACATCGCGAAAGCAATGGCCGTCTCGCAACATCACAAATGGCTCACCGCGCAACTCCTTCAGCGAAAGGCTCCTGGCGCCCGCCCGCGGATGGTCTTTTGGCAGCACGGCAAAGAGCGGCTCCGTGCGCAGAGGGAAAATCTCGAACTCCTTATGCCGCAGCGGTAGAGAGAGAATTGCGAGATCGATGGACAGATCTCTCAGGCTCTCCACCAGCACCGGAGTAGTTTCCTCCACAATCCGTAGCTTGGCCTCCATATGTTTCTTTGAAAACGCCGCCACGCACTGTGGCATCAGATAAGGTGCAATCGTCGGAATCACGCCGACCGCCACGCTGCCGCGAACATCCGTCTGCTTGTCTTCTACGCCGGTGCGCGCCGCCTCCATCTGCTGCAGAATCGACCGTGCATGCGGTAGAAATGCGCGTCCCGCTTCGGTGAGCCGAACGCTTCTCCCCAGCCGATCAAAGAGACGCGACCCCAAATCCTCCTCGAGCTTCAACACCTGTTGAGAGAGCGAAGGCTGCGCAACATGGCACCGTTCGGCTGCCCGGCTGAAGCTCCCTGTATCGGCGATCGCGCATACGTAACGAAGTTGATGAAATTCCATAGGGAATGCCTATGCTCCGAATGGGAACTATATATTGGAGTAATCCATCTCCATGATGCTACATTGCCTGTGGTGAAACAAATGCAGGCAACTGCGCGGTAAAAAGTCTGCATACGATGACGCTGATGATGCGTCATAGACAGTGGCGGGAATCCTCACTGGTCGGTGCCCTGGCTCCAACCGCACCGAGTCGTTGGACTCAAACAACAAAAGGAAGAGAACACATGTCGACCGAAGCGAAGTGCCCATTCCATCACACCTCTGGCGGAGGTACGTCGAACCGTGACTGGTGGCCGAACCAGTTGAACCTGAAGCTCCTGCACCAGCACTCGTCCCTGTCCGATCCCATGGGAAAGGACTTCAACTACGCCGAAGAGTTCAAGAGCCTCGACCTGGCGGCCGTGAAGAAGGACCTCCGGCAAACTGATGACCGACTCGCAGGACTGGTGGCCGGCGGACTTCGGTCACTACGGGCGTCTTTTCATTCGCATGGCGTGGCACAGTGCCGGCACGTACCGCACCGGTGACGGTCGCGGCGGCGCCGGTTCCGGCCAGCAGCGCTTCGCGCCCCTCAACAGCTGGCCCGACAACGTCAGCCTCGACAAAGCACGCCGGCTGATCTGGCCGATCAAGCAGAAGTATGGCAACAAGATTTCATGGGCCGACCTGATCGTTCTCACCGGCAACGTCGCCCTGGAATCGATGGGCTTCAAGACCTTCGGTTTTGGCGGCGGGCGTGCGGATGTTTGGGAGCCGGACGAGGACGTGTACTGGGGTACCGAGACCACGTGGCTGGGTGACAAGCGCTATTCCGGTGACCGCGACCTGGAAAATCCGCTCGCTGCCGTGCAGATGGGCCTCATCTACGTCAACCCGGAAGGCCCGAACGGCAACCCGGATCCGGTCGCGGCGGCCAGGGATATTCGCGAGACTTTCGCCCGTATGGCGATGAATGACGAAGAAACCGTTGCGCTGATCGCGGGCGGCCACACCTTCGGCAAGACCCACGGCGCCGCCCCTGCGTCCCATGTGGGGCCTGAGCCCGAAGGAGCCCCCATCGAGGAGCAGGGTCTTGGCTGGAAGAACAGCTTCGGCACCGGCAACGGCGGCGACGCGATCACCAGCGGCCTCGAAGTCATCTGGACTCAGACGCCGACACAATGGAGCAACCACTTCTTTGACAACCTGTTCAGCTACGAATGGGAGCTGACCAAGAGCCCGGCCGGCGCGCATCAGTGGAAGCCGAAAGGTGACGCGGGTGCCGATACTGTGCCGGATCCGCACGACCCGTCAAAGCGTCGCGCGCCGTCCATGCTGACCACGGATCTCGCCCTGCGCGTCGATCCTGTCTATGAAAAGATTTCACGGCGCTTCTACGAGAATCCCGATCAGTTCGCCGATGCCTTCGCACGTGCGTGGTTCAAGCTGACACACCGTGACATGGGGCCGCGCGCGCGCTACCTCGGCCCGGAAGTCCCTGCCGAAGAGCTCATCTGGCAAGACCCCATCCCCGCAGTCGATCACGAGCTGATTGATGAGAAGGACATTGCCACCCTTAAGGGCAAGATCCTTGCTTCGGGCCTGTCCGTCTCTCAGCTGGTTTCCACCGCCTGGGCGTCGGCGTCCACCTTCCGCGGCTCCGACAAGCGCGGCGGTGCGAACGGCGCACGCATCCGTCTGGCGCCGCAGAAGGATTGGGAGGTTAACCAGCCGGATCAACTGGCGAAGGTGCTGAAGACACTCGAAGGTATCCAGAGCGAATTCAACGCCAGGCAGTCCGGTGGCAAGAAGGTCTCGCTGGCCGACCTGATTGTCCTGGCCGGTTGTGCCGGCGTCGAGCAGGCGGCGAAGAATGCCGGCCACAGCGTGACGGTTCCTTTCTCGCCGGGACGGACGGACGCCTCGCAGGAGCAGACCGATGTTGACTCCTTCGCGGTGCTCGAACCGATCGCGGACGGCTTCCGCAACTACCTCAAGGGCAAATACAGCGTATCGGCCGAAGCGTTGCTGGTCGACAAGGCCGCAATTGCTGACGCTGACCGCGCCTGAGCTGACAGTGCTCGTTGGCGGCCTGCGTGTCCTGAATACCAATGTCGGACAGACCAAGCATGGCGTCTTCACCAAGCGGCCGGAGGCGCTGACCAACGACTTCTTCATCAACCTGCTCGACATGGGCACGGAGTGGAAGCCGGTCTCGGACGCTGCGGACGTGTTCGAAGGGCGCGATCGCAAAACGGGTGCGGTCAAGTGGACCGGCACGCGTGTCGATCTCATCTTCGGTTCACAATCCCAGCTCCGGGCGTTGGCCGAAGTCTACGGAAGTTCGGACGCGCAGGAGAAGTTCGTCCATGACTTTGTAGCGGCCTGGAACAAGGTGATGAACCTTGATCGTTTCGACCTTGCGTTGGGTGAGGGGCTCGGCATCGGCGAGGAGGAGCTGGTCGCGGCCAGGTAATATTCTGCAAGTCAGAAGCCCGCAGTCACTCGGCTGCGGGCCTTTCTTTTGCTACTTCGGCGCCCCATCCTCAAGCTGAGCCATCGCGCGCTTGAGATAGAGCTTGTATCGCTTTGCCCGTTCTGCAACAGTAGTGGTTTCGCGCGTATTCTGAGCCGGCGACGCGCTTCTCGAATTCGCTCCTCAGGAACAGCCGTCTGGTTCACCAGCTTTTGCACATCCGCGACGGCCTTGGTGTAAACACTCGAAAATCGAGCCAGCTCAGCCTTTGCCGTCTCGGGCTTGTAATGTAGACGATCGCCGGTTTGCATCGCATCGATCAGCGTGTTGGGCGGCGTCGAGAAAGCCAGAATCGCGTTGATCGTGTCATACGCCCCGCGCAGCCGTGTAATGGACCCGGCAAATCCATCCAGCTGCGACCTCGCTGCGAACGAGCCCGTTGCCCTGCGAATGACGACGTGAACCCGGCTATGAACGGACTCACGTGGGATAGTGATGACCGTGGTGAGGGTGTTGCCTTCGAACTGCCATCCGGGTGCACTATCCTTGCGCACCAGCCGCAGCGGCGCGCCATTCGCGGTGACGGACTCTGGCGGCCAATCTCCCGGCAGGCGAATCTCATCCCCCCGCTGCTCCAACATCCCCGGATAGCTGCCCTGAACCGGATCGACATCGACCGTCAGTTCCTCTCCGCTCTGCTTCGCGCTGATCTTTGTCCACGCGCATACGCCGCGCTTGTACGCCTCGGAGTCGCTCGCGTCCTCGTAAAGCGTATACGAGCTCGTCTGTCCGTCAGTCAGGGGATACACATTCACGATCAGGGGATCGACCGGCTTCTGCCCCGTATAGCGCATCTGCGGCTGCATCGGGACAATGGAGCCGGCCTTCACGTAGACCGGAATCTGGTCGATAGAGAAGCTCCGGTCGACTGCATACGGCCCGGTGAACTTTTTGCCCGTCGCGCGCTCAACCCATTCGCCCTTAGGAATCCACACGCTCTCCTTTGTCAACAGCGTGTCCTGATCCATCGGTTTGGTCACAGGTGCGACTACCATCGCTTCGCCGAAGACATATTCGTCCTTACTCGTATAGGCCGCATCCTCTTCAGGCCAGTCGTAGTAGAGCGGTCGCAGAAATGCGACCCCTGTGTCGTAGGTCCGCCGCGCCTCTGTATAAAGGTAGGGTTGGAGTGCATACCTTAGCTGGAACGCATCGCGCATGACATCCGAGTAAGGTTCGGGATAAGCCCAGATTCTCCGTTCGGCCTCGGGATTCTTCGTCGTATGAGTCCTCAGGATCGGGCTATAGATGCCAAATTGTATCCATCGCGTATACAATTCCGCGTCAACCGCTCCCGGCATGTGTCCGCCGATATCATGGCTCCAGTACGCGTAACCCACGTTGGCCGCCGTCGCTGTAAACCATGGTTGAAAAGCCAGAGAATCCCACACCGAGATCGTGTCACCTGAGAACCCTATCTGGTAGCGATGATTCCCCAGCCCGCCCCAGCGATGAAACAGTAGCGGCCGATTGCCTTGTCGTTGCTGATCGGTAAAGTGAACGTAATTCAGCCACCAGGTTGGGCTCACGCCGGGCGTTTTCGTGTTCGCTTCCTGCTGCCAGTCGAGCCACCAGAAATCGATGCCCTGCTTTTCGAGCGGATGGTGGAGCTGCTCCATATAATTTGTCGCGAACTTCTTATCTGTAATGTCGAAAGGCACATATTTCCTTGTGGAAGGGTCGATGCCCATCGCCTTTGCCATTGCTGGATACGCCGCTTCCCACGGCTGCACGCCTGATGCCGGATGGAGGTTGAGCGTGGCCTTCAGGCCCTCATCGTGCAGATTCTTGAGAAACGCGGCGGGGTCGGGAAAAAGCAACGGGTTCCAGGAGTAGCCGCTCCAGCCAAGGCCGTGCCCGGACTGATCGGTCTGATGCGCCTCCTGGAGTTGTACTTCGCTGAGGTGCCAGTCCATATCGATTACCAGCACATCCAGTGGCACACTGTTTTCGTGAAAGCCTCGCACCAGCTGATCCAGTTCCTGATCGCTGTAAGCCCAGTACCGCGACCACCACGCGCCAAACGCAAAGCGAGGAGGCAGCGGAATTCGTCCAGCTACGCTCACATAATCATGAAGGGCCAGCTTGTAGTCGTGCCCATATCCGAAAAAATACCAGTCCTGCCGCTCGCCCGCAGGCCGCAGCATCAACCAGGGCCATGGACTCTTCTCGCCCTGAGCGAAGGTGAAGTCGTCACTGTCAAACAGCGGGCGCGTCGAGTCGTCTACGACAACCCATCCATCGCGCGAAACCAACCCCGGCTCGATCGGTTCCTTCGTTTGATCGCCGAGCGCGCCATCGAGCGTGCGCGTCGTGCCTTGCAGGTTGCCTGCGTCGGCCATGCCCGGATGCCACGTCACCGGCTTGCTGTCCACCGTCAGCTCAATGCTGAGATCATGCGCCGTGAGCTTGCCATCGTCTGCGCTGCTGTCATAAGTCAGCAGCAGCTTGCCGGTATCGACGGTCAGCTTGCCGCCCTCGCGTTTCGCGGTGAACTTTGGCACCGGCAGCCGCCGGTTGAGAAACACAAACGACGCGCGATCCTCAAACTTCCCATCGGCTGCCCATTCCATCCGGATCAGCTCCTGAGTCAGCACCGTGAACCGCGCATGTCCAAGGGTGACCACAGCCTTTGGATCGGCAACCGGGCTGTAACTCGCCTCCGGTGTGCGGATTTCGCGCCGCAACTGGTCATCCGCCGATTGTTGCCCCATCGCCGTTCCTGCGCTCAGAGCTGTTAGCGAGATAAACAACGTCACGCCGAAATGCAATTCAAATCGAGTCTTATACATACCGGGTCAGCATAAGCCATCACGAGCTTTCCTGCTATAAACCGGATTCAGGACCGAAGCCGTCCGCAATAATCCATTACCATCATTCAGTGGACTTCCAATTAGTAAGCGACTACACACCGCGAGGCGATCAGGGACGAGCCATCCAGGAGCTCACCGAGGGCCTCGGCGCCGGCGAAAGGCACCAGGTGCTGCTCGGAGTCACCGGCTCCGGCAAAACCTACACCGTGGCCAAGATCATCGAGGAGCTCAACCGTCCCGCTTTAATTCTTGCGCATAACAAGACACTTGCCGCGCAGCTGTACCACGAGTTCAAGCAGTTTTTCCCGGGCAACGCTGTCGAGTATTTCGTTTCCTACTACGACTACTACCAGCCCGAGGCCTACATTCCGTCCGGCGACCTCTACATCGAAAAAGAAGCCACCATCAACGAGGAACTCGACAAGCTGCGCCTTTCCGCAACGCGTTCCCTCTTCGAACGCCGCGACGCCATCATCGTTTCCTCGGTTTCCTGTATTTATGGCCTTGGCTCGCCGGAAGCCTATTACGGCATGCTTCTGCTGCTGGAAAAAGGGCAGAAGATCCGCCGCGAAGATATCACCAAGCGTCTGGTCGAAATCCTCTACGAACGCAACGACGCCGACTTTCGACGCGGAACGTTTCGCGTTCGCGGCGATGTCATCGAGGTCTATCCCACCTACGACGAAAACGCCTACCGCATCGAACTCTTCGGTGACGAAATCGACTCGCTCTCTCAGATCGATCCGCTCTTCGGCTCTGTCCGCGAGAAATATTCGCGCCTGCCTATCTATCCAAAGAGCCACTATGTCGTGCAGCCCGAGCGCAAGAAGACCGCCATTGAATCCATCCTCGAGGAACTGGCCTGGTGGGAGAAAGAGCTCGAATCGCAGGGCCGTCTCGTCGAGTCGCAGCGTATCCACCAGCGCACCCGCTTCGATCTCGAGATGATAAAGTCCGTCGGCTACTGCCACGGCATCGAGAACTATTCACGCCACTTCTCAGGGCGCCTGCCCGGCGAACCGCCGCCCACGCTGCTCGATTATTTCCCGCGCGACTATCTGCTCTTCATCGACGAATCTCACGCCACCGTCCCGCAGATCCACGGAATGTGGCACGGCGACCGTTCGCGCAAGCAGAATCTAGTCGACTACGGCTTTCGGCTGCCCTCCGCAACCGACAACCGCCCGCTCAAATTCGAGGAGTTCGAAGCGCGCGTCAACCAGATCATCTATGTCTCCGCCACGCCCGGCCCCTATGAACTCACCAAGTCCGCTGGAGTGGTCGTCGAGCAGATCATCCGCCCCACCGGCCTGGTCGATCCTGAGGTCGAGATCCGTCCCATCCGCGGTCAGATCGACGACCTACTCGCCGAGATCCGCGACCGTGCAGCGCGCAACGAGCGCGTGCTCGTGACCACGCTCACCAAGCGCATGTCCGAAGATCTCGCCGGCTACTATTCCGAGGTCGGCGTCCGCTGCCGCTACATGCACTCCGAGATTGAAACCCTGGAACGCGTGCGACTCCTGCGCGATCTCCGCAAAGGCGAGTACGACGTCCTCATCGGCATCAATCTTCTGCGCGAAGGCCTCGATCTGCCCGAGGTGTCGCTGGTCGCCATTCTCGACGCCGATAAAGAGGGCTTCCTGCGCTCCGCCGGTTCGCTGATTCAAACCATCGGACGCGCCGCGCGCCACATCAACGGCCGGGCCATCCTTTACGCCGATCGCATGACCGATTCCATGAAGCAGGCTATCGGGGAAACCAACCGCCGTCGCGAAGTGCAACGCGCCTACAACGAAGAGAACGGCATCACGCCAACCTCAATCATTCGTCCCACTGACATGGCGCTCGCCCAGATACTCAAAGCCGATTATGCCGATCTCACCGACGACGCCGATTCCATGCCTGATTTCAAAACCCAGGACGAACTCGACACTTACATCGTCAATATGGAATCCGACATGCGCGAGGCTGCGAGGAAATTTGAGTTTGAAAAGGCCGCACGCCTGCGCGACAGGATCAAGGAACTCCGCACCAAGGAATTTTTATTTTCCTAACGAGAACGGATCACGTTCGTAGGTGTATGGCCTACCCAAAAAACAAAGGAAGCAGGAAATCTCATTCAATGAGACGACCTGCTTCCATCTTTCACTGCTGAAAATTACGATCTGACGGCGGAGCGTTGCGAGGTGGTCGACACGTCGCTCAACACTTCGCGCGAAGCATACTTCGCCGCCTTTACCAGATGCTCCGAGAGATGCTTGGATGTGAACATCGCGCCGTAGGCGAACCGGGTCAGTGGACCAAAGGAATTTGCAGAGGCCACGCCAACCATATAAAGGCCCTTCACTGAGGATTCGAAGTTCGTGGACAGGACTGGAGTATCTTCAACCGAGCGAACTTCTTGCCGCAGACGCTCATCAAGGAACTTCAACCTCGACATCGCAACGCGGAACCCGGTCGCGCCGATCAGGTGGTCGACCGCCAGTTCGGTATTCGTGCCGTCCTTCTCAACAAACTTCAGATGGACCTGCCCGTTCTCTACCCAAACATTTTTTATCGTCGTGCCCAGGTGCATCGGAACGCGACCCTCCACCTTTTCGCGCACGAACCACCCCGGCGCGGGTCCCAGATGCCGCTTTACTGCGCGGAGGCGCATACTCTGCGGCAGTTGATGAAAGAGCAGCGGGGCGTCGGAGCATAGTCTGGATTTCCAGCCAAGGCCGAGGCCCGAGCGCGGGTGCCTGATGCGCTGAAGAAGCGGACGAGGCTCCTGCGATGGTTTGTGGAACGCAATGACACTCCGCCGGGCGACGAGATGCACTTCGACTCCCTGCTCGTGCAGCAGGGCTGCAATATCGACTGCGGAGGAACCGGCGCCGATCACTGCAACCTTCTGTCCCTTGAATTTGCTCAGATCGTGGTGCGCTGAGCTGTGCGTTACCTGCTCGCGCGGCAGGTCGGCCAGGAAAGGAGGCAGATATCCGAAGTGTGTAATCCCCGCAGCGACAATGACCTTGCGGGCATGAACCGTTTGTCCGTCGGCAGTCTGTAACTCGAAACCTGCCGAGTTATGCTTGACCGACGTAATGTTTGTTTCTTCGAGCGTCGGTACCAGGCGCTTCTGGAATTCCAGCCCATAGGCGACGAAGGTTTCGCGGGGAACAGGAATCCCCACATCGGAATAGGGCAGATTCTTCTCTGCGCAGTAATGGGCAAGGGTGAAGGCGGAGTCCGGGTCGTACAGACTCGACGCAAAACCGTCGGATTTGAGCAGCATTCCTTCCGGCATCTGCTGCCGCCAGCTGTGCATGGGTGTTCCGAAGATGCGAAAGCTCAACGGGCTCTTCCGCAGATGTGCCGCTATGGAGAGGCCGTATGGACCGGCCCCTATGATTGCAATATCTGTCGTTGGATGACTCAAGGCGCGTGCTCCAGGAAGAAGATAAGCTGGTCGGTGATACGTTTAGTGTAACCGTTCCTATAGAGTGCCCTGAAACGCGGTCACTTAATATCACCCAAATGGTGGGGACGTGATACTTCTTTAGTCAGATATGCGTAAATACAAATTGTTGTTAGGAGCTGTGAGTAAGTTTGAAAAGCAATGATCGACCAGTCGTGCTGCTAGGCGCGACCATGTGGTGGCCATTGTCCGCCCGCCTTGCAACGGCTCTCATTCGTCACGGATGCAGGGTCTCGGCGGTCTGTCCGCCCGGGCATCCCCTGAGGTTCGTGAGTGGGGTTGAAAGCCTCTACCCTTACAGAGGTCAAGCCTTGAAGAAGGCTATCGGCGCATCGCGTCCCGACATTATCGTGCCGTGCGACGACGGCGTCGTCTGGCAACTGCACGGCTTGCATGGCAGTGACCCGGAACTGAGACCGTTGATCGAGTACTCGCTGGGACCTCCTGAAATGTATCCGACGATCCGCAGCCGCGGTGGAGTATTGCAGGCTGCCGCGGAACTCGGTGTCCGCATTCCCGCAACCGAGACTCTTGAGTCTGAGGAAGCGATTGGAAATTGGTGCAACGGAACCGAAGGCGTTTTGAAGCGCGACGGAACCTGGGGTGGAACAGGTGTCGAGATCGCCAGCTCTACCGGAGACGCGATTGCCGCCTTTCAAAAACTGTCGAGGCCCATGGGGGCTGGCGTGGCGTGGAAGCGCTTCCTGATCAATCGCGATCCTTTCGCACTGTGGGCCTGGCGAACGCCCGAGGAGCCGCATGTCACCGTCCAGCAATTCATCCCGGGACGCCCTGCAAACACGATGTTCGCCTGCTGGCAGGGAGAGGTTCTCTCCATCGTTACAGTTGAGGTGGTCTGCGCTCAAGGCGCTACTGGAGCTGCCACTGTCGTCCGGTTGATACAGAATGAGGAGATCGCAGAAGCGGCCCGCCTTGTGGCGCGGCGCTTCATGCTCAACGGATTTCATGGTCTTGATTTCGTACTTGAGAAGGGGACAGGTACCCCATATCTCATTGAATTAAATCCACGCTGTACTCAGCTTGGTCACCTCCGCCTGCCATCCCAGGGTGATCTTGCCGGCGTCTTCATCGCCAAACTGAAGGGCGAGGATCCTCCACCGGAGGACGACCCGATCACCGGCGACACCGTAGCGTTCTTCCCCCAGGCATTTTCCTGGAATCCGCGCAGTCCGTACCTTCGTCACGGCTACCATGATGTTCCCTGGGAAGAGCCGGATCTCCTTCGCGAGCTGCTGCGGGAGCCATGGCCTGACCGTCAGTTGCCGGCACGCATCTACCACTACTTTCGGCCGCCAAAACAGCCCGTCGAAGTGCAATTTGACGAAGCTTAAACTGGGTGTGCTGGTCGAATCTGGTGTGCTCTATTCGCTAACCGCTTGACCGGAAGACAAAACTACCTCAGTCTAAATTCCGGCGGCGCGACTTCTTTGGTTCCTCGTTTTGCGCCACTTCCCGCCAATTGCGGGTTTAGAAGTCCATGAGGGTGCGGTACAGGCCCTGGAGAACCCACGAATGAACCCACGAAGAAAGACCCAATGCATGGCTGTGATCGTTGCAGCCCTGCCGCTGCTCGTCGCGAATGCGTTAGCCCAAGACGAAGACCCGCCCGCCCGGGTAGCCCGCATTGCCTGGCTGCAAGGCGTAGTCTCCCTGCAGCCAGCGGGAGCCGACAGCTGGAACGATGCTCCACCCAATTACCCAATGATCAGTGGAGACCGCATTTACACTGACCAGAACTCCCGGGCCGTCATTCAGAACGGATCGTCCGACATTCGCCTCTGGGGGCAGACCGATGTAACACTCACCAACCTCTCTGATCAGTTCCAGCAAGTCGGGATAGCACAAGGCGCTGTGCGCGTTCGCGTCTATGGACTCAATCCTGGCAACACCATTGAAGTCGATACCCCCAACGCTGCAGTGATTATCCAGCAGCCGGGCGACTACCGCATCAATGCTTACAATGGCCAGGCCTCGCTCGTGGCAGTCAACGCAGGCTCGGTCCAGATCACCGGTCCAGGAGTGAATCAGGAAGTCGATCAAGGACAAGCCGTCCAGATCTACGGCACTAATCCCATCGATCTCGGGCTCGTCGAGATGCCGCCCTTCGACGACCTCGATCGCTGGTCCATCGACCGCGATCACCACATCCTCAACTCCATGTCGGCGCGGTATGTCAGCCGCGATATCCCGGGATACGATGACCTTGATGACAACGGAAGCTGGGTAGTCACTCCGGACTATGGCCCAGTCTGGTATCCGCGCGCTGTCGCAGTGGACTGGCAGCCTTACACCATCGGTCATTGGGCCTATGTGCGTCCATGGGGATACACCTGGATTGACGACGCACCCTGGGGCTACGCACCGTTCCACTATGGCCGCTGGGCTGTCATCGGTGGCCGTTGGGGATGGGCGCCCGGACCGCCGGCCATCGTCCCGATTTACTCCCCGGCACTGGTCGCTTTTGTCGGGGGCCCCGGCGGTGCAGTCGGCGTC
Organism: uncultured Acidobacteriota bacterium; assembly: GCA_963735555.1. Taxonomy (GTDB): domain Bacteria; phylum Acidobacteriota; class Terriglobia; order Terriglobales; family Acidobacteriaceae; genus Silvibacterium. The sequence goes on along the minus strand of CAVTLP010000016.1, from coordinate 40,831 downwards.
GCGGCATGGTTCCCGCTTGGTATCGCTGAACCATATGTTCCCTGGTACCGATGCACACCCAACTACGTCCGAACCGTCAACGTCACCAATATCAATGTCACGGTCATCAAGAACGTGACCGTCGTCAACAACTACAACGTCTTCATCAACAACACGCGAACCGTCACCAACGTCAACCAGATTCGCGTGACCGATGTTAACTACGTCAACCGGACCCATGTGTATGCTGTGCCAGCCAACACACTAACTTCCGGCGCGCGCGTACAGCAATCCGCTATTCGCCTGAACGAGCAGCAACGTCAGCAACTGGTGAGCGCCCCGATCGTGGTTTCACGTCCTCCTGCGCCGGAACCCGCTCGCCCGTCGCTCCAACCGCGTCCCAACATTGCCCGGCCCGTTGTACGCCCGGCGCTCATGACGCCCCACGGCGTAGCGCCGGCCACGCCTGCGGCAAACCGGCCAAATCTGCGCCCTGTTGCACTGCCCAAACCGCAGCCCGCAACCGATATGAAGCCCGCTGTACGGCCAATCACTCCGAACCTGAAGCCTGCCGCTCCGGTAACCAACCGACCCGTGTCAACGCCACAACCGCGTCCCACGACTCCCACCCCGCCAACCAGTCCAGCACCCCCGGTGAACAACGCACGGCCTGCGTCTGTGCCGGAACCGCGCCCCGCCCAGCCCGTGCCGCAACCGCGCCCTGTCGTTCCCACGCAGCCCACCCAACCCGTCCACCCAGCACCCCCGGTGAACAACACACGGCCTGCGCCTGTGCCGGAACCGCGCCCCGCCCAGCCCGCGCCGCAACCGCGTCCTGCAACTCCGACGCAACCCACTCATCCAACGCCGCCTGCGAATAACACGCGGCCTGCGCCCGTGCCGGAAACGCGTCCCGTTCAGCCCGCGCCGCAACCGCGTCCTGCAACTCCGACGCAACCCACTCATCCAACGCCGCCTGCGAATAACACGCGGCCTGCGCCCGTGCCGGAAACGCGTCCCGTTCAGCCCGCGCCTCAAACTCGTCCTGCAACTCCGACGCAACCCACTCATCCAGCACCGCCTACGAATAACACGCGGCCAGCGCCACCGCCGCAAGCCCACCCGCCTGCGAAAACGCCTCCAAAAGAACAAAAACCCGAAGAGAAGAAGCCCGAGTAGCTCTCTGCTGGTAACGAAAAAGAGGCCCCGCCGAAACGGGGCCTCTTTTTCGCCGGAAAGATCTCAGTGAATCTTGACGTCTCCCGACCCTGTCTCCACTCTCACCGTCACGCCGCCGCCGTTGATGTCGCCGGTGATATGGTGGCGCTCCAGGCTTCCATGAACCGAAATCGGAGGATCGCTGTGGATCGTCCCCGAGCCTGTCGTCGCATCGAGCGAAAACTTAGCCCCGCTGCCCGTATTCAAGGTTACCGATCCCGATCCCGTCTCGACTTTCCAGTTCGACCCCGGTTGGCCATCGATCTCGACATCGCCTGAACCGGTCTCGGCGAATAAACCCGCCAGTCACGCCGCGCAGTCGGATGCTGCCGCTGCCTGTCTGGGCCTTCACATCGGGTGCCGCATGCATCTCCGCGCGAATATCACCCGAACCTGTCTCAAGCGTCACCCGTCCGCTCAACCCGTTGGCTTCAATCGATCCCGAACCCGTGCCCGCTTTGAGCGAACCCCCCAGGTCGGAGATGCGCAGATCGCCTGAGCCCGAACTCGCTTCGAGGCTCGTTCCCTTCGGCGTCGTTATCTCATAATCGATGGAAACGTTGTGGTAGCTCGTGTGTTTGCCCACCGTGACGACGTTGCCGCTCTGCTCAATCGGTGGATTCGCCACGACCTGCTTTCACGCGCTCTTCGGGTGAGCCCCAATCGCCGCCCCAGCGATTCGCATGCACATGTCCGATGATGTGAATCTCGTTGTCCGAGCCCGGTGTGACGTGGATGTACCCCGAACCGGTGCCCACGCTGAGCGTCGGTGTTCCGCTCACGTGCAAAGTCTTATCGAACGTGCCATCCGCCGCCAGCATCCATGCTGGAGAAATTGCCAGCGTTGCTATCGCCAACCATCGCATCTTCATACTGCCTCCTGAACCACAGTCCTGTTTTCGAAGCTCGAAGCGCCCACGTCTGAGACGTCAATCCTTACTGCTGCAATACAACCGATGTCGTTCTCTTTCAATCCGTCCAGAATCTCGATCCTGCTGCCGTTCGAGATTCCGGCCTTGACCGCGACCTTCCGCTGTCCGTCCTTCTGCTTTGCATCGGGCACAAAGACGGATGCATTCTTGTCTGCGTCGTACACCACCGCCTGTGCCGGGACTGAGAGCACACCTTTGTCTTCCTTGATCAGAATCTCGGCGTTCGCCGTCATGTTCGCCTTCAGCTCGCCGCTGGGATTGTCGATCGAGACGCGCACTTCAAATGTGGTGACGTTATCTTTCTCGACGCCGAGTGGAGCGATCTTGGTGACCTTGCCGTTAAAGACTTTGTTTGGAAAAGACTCCACGCGGATGCGCGCGGGCTGGCCCATGTAAACGCTGCCGATATCGGCCTCGTCGACCTTGCCGTTGACGTAGACCTGCGTGGTGTCGCCGAGGTCATCACCAGCGTTGCCGTCGATCCGAGCACGAGAATGGAGCTGACTGCGTCGCCGACCTCCACGTCGCGCGAGAGCACGACGCCGTCGATGGGCGAGATCAGGGTCGTGTAACTCAGCTGCTCGTTGAATTGATCCAGGCTGGCCTGCGCCTGCTGGACCTGAGCCTGAGCCTGCCGCAGCTTGGCCGTATCCACGCCGATCTGCGCCTGCGCTGCCTGCTGCTTGTTCTTGTTGGCCAGGTAGTCGCGTTCAGCATTATCGAGCGTCTGCTGCGAAACGATGCCCTGCTTCAGCATCTGCCAGATTGCGCTCGTAGGTGTCCTTGTACATCGGCAAATCGGGAGCCTGTGCATTGACTTTGTCCTGCGCGATGTTCTGCTGATAGGTGACTACGTTGGCCTCGGCGGCGGCGAGCTTGCCTTTTGCGCGGCGACCTGGGCGAGGATCTCCTGCTGGTCAAGCTGCGCCAGCACCTGGCCCTTGTGCACGTGCTGATTGATGTCGACGTAGAGCTTCTCGACGAGGCCGCTGGCCTTCGACTTCAGCTCGACTTTGGTGATGGGCTGAATTTTTCCCGGTTGCTACGACGCTCTTGGCGATATCACCGCGAGTCACTTTACGCCAGCCGTCCGGGCTCGATTTTGGTTCCGTTTCCGCGCGCGGCTATGGCGATGCCACCCGCCACAACCAAGATCAGCGTAATGCCTCCAATCCACCACCACTTTCTTCTGCCCATTACGCTGAGTAGCCAAGCCACTTCCTCCAAAAATTATGCACGGGCTGACATGGACGCTTATTACCCGCCACTACGTATTACGCATGACATTTGTCATAAGTTCCCGAAAGAGGCGACTACGGAACAGGGAACAAGGATTAGTTGAGTGCGGATGTTTAAGCAGGGTCAATTCCGTTCGAGTGCTAATTCCTGATCCGCGGATTCACCACCAGGTACAGCACGTCCGTGGCCAGATTCACCAGCACGTACGTAAGCCCCACAGCCAGAATGCACCCTTGCAGCAGCGAATAGTCGCGATTCGAAATCGCTGACACCGTCAGCCGGCCGATACCCGGCCAGCTGAAGATCGTTTCAGTCACGATTGCCCCCGCCAGCAGCGCGCCGAACTGCAGGCCGACCAGCGTGATCACCGGGATCATGGCGTTGCGCAATGCGTGTTTGTAGACCACGGTGCGTTCCGGCAGCCCTTTGGCGCGGGCCGTGCGAATGTAATCCTGGCCCAGTTCCTCCAGCATCGCCGTGCGCACCATGCGCGTCAGAATCGCAGCCAGCGCCGCTGCCCATCGTCACCGCGGGTAAAATCAGGTGCGTAATATCGCCCGCACCGCTCACCGGCAGCCAACCCAGCTTGATCGAAACCAGCAGGATCAAAATTGGTCCCAGCGCGAAGCCGGGGAACGACAGACCCAGCAGGCTCACCACTCCCAGGGTCTGATCCTGCCAGCGTCCGCGATGCAACGCTGCCGCAATGCCCGCGGGAATCGCCAACAGCAGCGCAAGCAGCAGGGCGGCCGCAGTCAGCTCGATGGTGTAGGGATAACGCGTCAGCACCAGATGCGTGACCGAATCGTTCAGCCGCAGCGAGTGTCCCAGGTCGCCGTGCAGAACCCCACGCCAGTAATGGAGATATTGCTGCCCAAGCGGCGCGTCCAACCCGTAAGTATGCCGCAGCGCGACAATGTCCGACGGACGCGCGCCCTCGCCCAGCATCTGCTCAATCGGATCGCCCGGAACAAGATGAATCAGGAGAAAAACAATCGACACTACCAGCCACACCACGGGAACGGTATAGACCAGCCGGAAGAGCAGTGCCCGCAGCGCCCGCGGAATCCGCATTAACTCGCGTTCTCCAAAGCCGCACGGTCTTTTGTCTCTTGATCTTTCGCCTCCTGATCCACTTTTTCGATACGCACCCTGCTGATGCGGTTCCCGTTCATCTCGACAATCGTGAAACGCCGTCCCTGATACTCCACCGTCTCACCGCCGCGAGGAATCTTGCCCAGCCGCGCCAGCAGGAAGCCAGCTAACGTCTCGGCGCCACCATCGCGAGGCAGGCTCCAGCGCATCTGCGTTTCCAGATCGCGCAGATTCACACTGCCGTCCAGCATCAGTTCGCCGCTCGCCGTCGTAAGCACGGTCTTTGCGGCAACGTCGAACTCGTCTTCCACCTCGCCGACCAGCTGTTCGATCGCGTCTTCCACCGTCACTAAACCCACGGTCGACCCAAACTCGTCCACCACGATGGCCAGGTGTCTGCGCCGCTCCTGGAATTCATGCAGCAGATCCAGCACTGGCTTTGTCTCCGGAACCACCAGTACTTCCCGCATCACCTGCTTTAATCGCAGCTCTATGAACGGAGCCTCGGCAAAGCGTGTCTGCGCCGAAGCCCGGAAGTGCATCAATCGCGAGATGTCCTTGGAATAAACCACGCCCACGATGTACTCCGGCCCGCGCGCTGGATCGTAAACCGGCACGCGCGAATGCAGCTCGTCCACAATCCGGGCGCTGGCGTCTTCAATCAGCAGATCGAAGGGCAGGGAAAAGATCCGCTGTCGCGGCGTCATGATCTCGCGCGTCGGAATCTCGTTGATCTCGACAGCCCTGTGAATCAGAGCTTCCTGATATTCAGGCAGCATGCCCGAGCGCCGCGCCGCCGTCGCAATCAGCTTCAGCTCCTCCGGCGAGTGAACCGACCCTTCGTGCACCATCGGCGTACGAAAGAGGTGCAGCACCAGTCGCGCCGAGCGATTCATCAGATGCACGGCCGGCCGCGTGAGCTGAATGAATACTTCCATTGGCCCGGCCACCGCAACGGCTACCTGCTCAGCCTTGCGCAGAGCGAGTGCCTTTGGCACCAGTTCGCCTAGCAATACATGGAAATAAGTGATGAACGCGAAGGCTATCGGCACCGCGATTAAATGCGCATAGATATGCGAATGCGGCACCCACTGAAGCCAATTCTCGAGCGCCGCAGCCACCACCGGTTCGCCGATCCAGCCGAGAGCCAGGCTGCAGAGCGTGACGCCCAGCTGGACCGCGGGCAGAAAATCGTCCAGATGTTCTTGTAGCCGCCGCACCAGGCGGGCGCCTGGCCTGTGTTGCGCAATCAGCTGCTCGATGCGCGTTTCGCGCACGCTCACCAGCGAAAGCTCGGCCGCCACAAAAAAGCCGTTGGCCATGATAAGCACCATGATCGCTACACCGCGAAAAAGCAGGAACTCGAGCATCTGATTTCAGAAGTTTACAACTTGAGAGTCTTTCCCAGACCCCGATTACGACTCGATTAAGCCTTCACCATCAACGCCTTGATTGCGAGAACATACTTTTCCGGCAGCGTTCGCTTCTGCATGCTCTTGTCCACTGTCACATGCGCAGTTTCGGCCTCGGCAAGCAATAGCTCGCTCTCCGCTTGCAGCCGGAGGATTCGGTAGCCAAACCTGATGACACTGCTCCGCATCGCGATCACGCTGGTTTCGATTGCGACCTCATCGTCATAGCGCGCAGGTGCCCGGTACCGGCACGTTGCCTCGACGACCGGCAGATGGCAGTCGTCTTCGATCTCCATTTGTTTGTAGTCGTAGCCGAGCTGACGAAAAAACTCCACGCGCCCGATCTCGCACCACACAAAGTAGTTGGCGTAATACACCACGCCCATCTGGTCGGTTTCGGCATAGCGAACACGGAGCGTCGTGCGAATGGGCATGGGGGCGGGAGTCAGGAATACTTGTCAGGGCGCAGCGGCAGGATAGGGAACCGAACGCTACACCCTGCTCTTTACGGCTTCAGCTTCGATAGGATATTCAGCTTGGCGACATCGTTGAACATCACGAACGCCGCGAACAGGATGAGCACCACAAACGCCACTTGGTATACCCGCTCTTTGAACTCCTGATTCAAGTCCCGTCGCAGCACGCCCTCTATCAGCAGCAGCAGAATCATGCCGCCATCGAGAATCGGAATCGGCAGCAGGTTAAAGATGCCGAGGTTCAGGCTGATCAGAGCCATCAAGGCAATCAGCGGTTGCCATCCGGGCATTGTTACCGCCTCGCCTGTTTCGCGTGCAATGCCAATGGGGCCGCTCAGCTGCTGCACATCCGACTTATGTGTCACAAGGCGCTTCAGAACATCCACGATGTAACCCGAATTTTGCAGGTTGAAGGCCACCGACTTCCGCACTGCCTTGAGCAGCGGTTCCTGCTCGACGTGGAAAGGTGCCAGCGCCGGATGAAAACCGAGCCGGTAGCCCATCCTTCCCGTGCCATCGTCGCCCCAGATCGGTGTAGTGGTCATGTTCAAGGTCTGGCTGCCGCGACGCACCACCAGGTTCACAGGCTTACCCTGCGTCTCCTGCAGTAGCGCCATCACTGCCGCCACCGAGTGCACCGCCTGGCCGTTGATCGAGACGATCGCGTCCCCGGCCTTCAATCCTGCGCGATCCGCCGGATTCCCCGGCATTACATCGCGCACGCCCAGCGGGCCGTCCTGCATCTTGGGCAACAGCCCAATCGATTCAATCTGGAAATCCTGCCCTTTGCTCGCGTCGGCAAGAAAAAGCTCGACGTCTACCGCTTGCGGATGGCCATTTACCGTGCGTTCTACCGTCACGGGAACGTAGGAGTTCACGTCCAGAGCCGCGCGCATGCCAACCTGTTCCCAGGTAGGATTCGTATCCTTATCGAAACGGACGATCCGGTCGCCGGCCTGAATCCCGGCGTGGGCGGCAGGGGAATCTGGCGGCACGACATCCGTCACCGCTGGGCTGGACATATAATTCGGCACTTCGTTGTGCATCATGTAGAGCCCGGACATGAGCACGAAGGCCAGCAAAAAGTTGGAAACCGGGCCGGCCAGCCCGATGAGGATGCGTTGCCAGCGCGGATGAGAGGCAAATTCCCCTGGATCGCCCGTGCGTGTGTCGCCCGGAGTTTCGCCGGACATCTTCACGTATCCACCAAGCGGCAGCAGGCTTACGCGGTAATCGGTATCGCCCCGCCGAAAGCCGAAAAGCCGTGGACCGAAGCCAATCGAAAAAACCTCAACGCGGACGCCGAACAGCTTGGCGACCGCAAAGTGGCCGAACTCATGGACGAGCACCATGATGCCCAGCACAACCAGCATGGATACGAGGGCGGTAAAAGCAAAAGCCATAGTTTTCGATGAATACCTGTTGACAGCGGAGCCCGACAGCTCAGGTGCCGCGTCAGTTTCCTTCCTCTGCGCTCAGCGGAGCTTGCCTGCCGGAGACGCGATCGACTTCACGGCACATCTCGCCATCTCCCGCGCCTGCTGGTCGAGTGCCAGCACTTCTCGAATGGTCGCCGGATGGGATTCTGGGATTGCCTCAAGCACCTCTTCAATTGTACGCGGGATGGCCGAAAAAGGGATGGCCCGTTCGAGGAATGCCTCCACCGCGACCTCATCCGAGGCGTTCAGGGCTATCGAGTGCGCCCCGCCCCGCTCCGCAGCCTCATAGGCCAGCCGCAGGCAGGGGAAGCGCTCAAAATCCGGCGGCGCAAAGTCCAGCTGGCCCAGCGATGCCATATCGAAGGTCAGATCTGACTCGACCCGCTCCGGATAGCTCATCGCGTACAAAATCGGCAGCCGCATATCCGTCACCGAAATCTGCGCCAGAATGCTCCCGTCGATATACTCCACCAGCGAATGCACCGTCGATTGCGGATGCACCGTCACCTTCACCGCCGACGAAGGAATATCGAACAGCCGGCAGGCCTCGATAATCTCCAGGCCCTTGTTCAGCATCGTCGCCGAGTCGATCGTGATCCGCCGGCCCATCACCCACGTCGGATGCTTCAACGCCTGCTCGACCGTGATGTTTTCGAACTCGCTCAGCGGCAGGTTGCGGAAAGGTCCGCCCGAAGCCGTCAGCCAGATCCGCCGGACCTCGCGCTTCTCGCCCGCCCGCATGCACTGGTGTATGGCGTTGTGCTCGGAATCGATCGGCAGCAGCGGAACCTGTTTCGCGCGCGCGGCAGCTACAAGAATCTCTCCCGCCGCCACCATGGCTTCTTTATTGGCCAGCCCTACCGGCTTGCCCGCCTCAACCGCGGCATGCGTCGCCTCCAGCCCTGCGACGCCCACGATCGCCGAAACCACAAAGTCGGCCTCTGGCAGAGTGGCCACGCGAACCGTTCCGGCCGTACCGTAGACCACTTCAATCCCGGTAATTCCGGCCTGCTTCAGGCGAAGCTCGAGCGCATCCGCCAGTTCCTCCGTGGCCAGCGAAACCACTGCCGGCCTCCACCGCCTGCACTGCTCCAGGGCGGCATCGACGTTCTTCCCGGCGGCCAGCGAGGCCACTGCGAACCGGTCTGGATATTTCTCGATGATGCTGAGGGTGCTCTGACCGATCGAACCGGTTGAGCCGAGGATGGCGATCTGCTTCAACGTCGATCACTCACAACTAGAAAGACTGCTGCAAGAGTAGAGCGTACCACAGCACCGGAGCCGCCACGAGCAGCGCATCGATGCGGTCGAGCACCCCTCCATGCCCGGGCAAAAGTGGGCCTGAGTCCTTCACCCCTGCGCCCCGCTTGATCGCCGACTCAATCAGGTCGCCGACCTGCGCGGCGACATTCAGAACGACCGCCAGCACCACCCAGCCCATGCAATCGACCCCGGAAACGACAGCAGGGAAGACAGTCTTCCGAAATTGTGCCGCGCCAGCGCCCCGGCCAGCAGCACCAGCAGCAGCGCAATCGCTACGCTGCCCACAACCGAGGCGCAGAACCTTCCCACGTTTTTCCCGGACTGATCGATGGAGCGAGCTTTCTGCGCCCCCATGTGCGGCCTACGTAGAGCGCGGCGATATCGCCGGCCCACACCACGAAAAACAGAAAAAGCAGCAGCGACGGACCGTTCTCCTGCTCGCTCAGCAGCGGCAGTGTGGTCAGCGGCACGCCAACGTAAAGCATGCCGAAGACTGAATAAGCAGTGTCTGGAAGCACCCGCTTGAGCGGCGAACGAAAGGCGCACACGATAAACAGCCCCAGCGCCAGCGCGCCCAGCAGCGGCCCGAGGAAATCAGGTCGCCGGAAGACGCAGACAAACAGCAACGCCACCGCGATCATCGCAGCGATGCGCGGCGTCTTTGCGCCCGTCGCATCCGCCAGCCCCAGATATTCCCACAGCGCCAGCTCCGCCACAATTGCAACCACCGGTGTGATCAGCCAGAACGGAGCTTCGAAAATCAGTAACAGAACCAGGGGAATAAGAACTGCAGCCGTAATGACACGTTTCATCTCTCTGAAAGCATACACGTTGTCCTAGGAGTCTTTGCTCGCGCGTGAGCCGTCAAAACAACATATCGAAATGGCCCGTGTTGACATCTATATAGATGAAACAAGAACCGCCGCAGAGGCTTCGCCGACCGTTTAGCGAGCACACGGCAGTTTGCAAGGAAACCCGAGGAAACTAATGAAACCAAATCGAATTTTCGCGGCCGCCGCAATCTCCGGCCTGTTGGCAGCCGTGCTGCCTGCTGTTGCCCAGGGTACTGACGAAGTGCAGGCTCAGGCCGTCATCACAGTTCTGAGCAAGAACGCCGAGTCTCCCGCGCCTCTCCAGCAGCAGGATCTCAAGGTTCAGGTCGGCGGCAAGTCCGCCAATATCACTGACCTCGTTCCTCTGCGCGGCGAACGCGCAGGACTGGAACTCGTCATCCTTATCGACGGATCAGCCCGCACCAGCCTTGGCCGCCAGATGGGAGACATCCAGCACTTTGTGCAAGGGTTGCCGCCCACCACTGCCGTCGCCATCGCGTACATGCAGAATGGCAGTGCTTCATTTTCGCAGCCGTTCACTACGGACAAGGCAGTGGCGCTTGAGGCGCTCCATCTTCCCGCCGGATCGGCCGGGAGCAATGCCAGTCCCTACTTCTGCCTCTCCGACCTCGCCAAGAGGTGGCCCTCTAACAATCGCGATAATCGGCGCGAGGTGGTCATGATCACCGACGGTGTCGATCCTTACAACCTTCGCTTCGATCCCGATAACCCCTATCTTCAATCGGCTATCAACGATTCCGTTCGCGCCGGGCTCATAGTCGATTCCATCTACTGGCACGACGACGGCAGGTACGACCGTGGTCTCTACCAGAGCAATTCCGGCCAGAGCCTGCTCGGCCTGGTCTCACTGGCTACCGGAGGGAAGTCTTATTGGCAGGGAACGGGTAATCCTGTCTCCTTTTCTCCTTACCTCGAAGATCTGGGGCGCCGCCTGCAAAACCAGTATGAGTTGGGTTTTGTGGCTCCGGCAAAATCGAAGCCTGAAATCGCTAATTTGAAGGTCAAGCTCGTAATGCCGAATACGAAGATCGACGCTCCCCAAAAGGTCGTCATCGTTCCCGGCGGCGTGGCGAAGCAGTAGTTTCCTAAGCCGAGCGACCATCAAGATGGCCTTTTCCACTGAGAAAAGGCCATCAGTTTTTGTGAATACTTAGTGAGGCTTGTTCGCCGCGGGTTTGCGTTTCGCTGGCTGCGAATGTGCCGCGTGTCCCGATTCGACGTCGGCCAGGTGAAGGGCTGCCGCTGCGGCGGAGTACTGCACCTCCGGTTGCGGATCTGAAAGGCCGTCCATGGCAGCCTGGATCAAGGATGGATCCGGATCTCCGCGCTTGGCAATCGCATCAAATGCCGCTGCTCGAACCAGCCACTTTTCCTTATTCGCGGAAGCGTCCGCCAGGGCCTGCCCACTCTTGGGATCAGGATCTTTGGCAAGCATGATTGCGGCCGCCGCAAGCACCGGAGATGTGTCATCCCGGGTAAGCATCTTGTATCCCGTTAATGCCAGGCCGCCGAACGGCACGAATCCGATGCCCGCCTGCAAGCCCAGTGTTGCCATCTTCTTGGGGTCCTTCAACATTTTCTTCTGTTGATCCGTCAGGCTGGTGCCGGTCTTCTGTTCCCCCGTAAGCACCGCGTAATAGACGTCATATCCTCTATCGTCGCCCAACTGGACAAGCGAATACGCCGCAGCGAGTATGACCGAGGGATCGGGGTCCTTGAGCACTGCGCGCAGCTGTGCGTCCGAGCTTTTAGCCCCCATCTCGCCCAGGGCCTGCGCCGCGGCCGCGCGCACCTCCGGCTTGTCATCCTTAAGAGCGGTCAGCGCGGCGTCTTCCGCTTTGGCGTTGTGAGTAATCGCCCCCAGGTCACGAGCCGCCTTGGTGCGATGTTCCGTATTGGTGTCGTTAAGTCCGCTATTCAACACTGCCCACGCATGGGTTTGCAGAGGAGTCTCCGTCGCTGGAGTCTGCGCAACACAAAGAGTTGCTGCCATGGACACTGCGATCAAGCCGATCGCGCGAAATACTGATCTCATTTTCTTCCCCAGGCGTTTAAGAACAAAGATTGATCTTTGGATTAGATGCAATATCGTAGAGGGTTTCGGGAAGATAGACGTGAATCCCAAATTTCGAGAATGATGAGTCGAATCCCGAAAGGGGGCGGACAGCTTCTATCGCGGAACCAGAGTATTGGCAGGCAGCGAAGCCACATCATCGGACTCCGACCCATCCCTTAGCCCGCCATAGCGGCGTTCCCGCTTCTGGAAGTCCTCAATCGCTTCGAGCATGTGGATGCCGCGAAAGTCCGGCCAGAGCCGGTCAGTGACGAAGATCTCCGCATACGCGATCTGCCAGAGCAGGAAGTTCGAGATGCGCATCTCGCCCGACGTGCGGATCAACAGGTCCGGGTCAGGCATGTGCGCCGTGTACAGGTGCCGTTGGATATCCTGCTCCGTAACATCTTCCAGGCGCAGTTCCTTCCGTTCGATCTCGCCCGAGAGCGCGCGAAAAGCATCCACCAGCTCGGAGCGCGCGCCGTAGTTCAGTGCCAGCGTCAGAACGGTGCCGGTATTGTGCTTGGTCGCGTCCGCGGCCCACTCCATTCGCTCGCGAACCTCGCGTTCCAACTCGTCGGTTCGCCCGATGTACTGGATGCGGACATTGTTGTCGTTCATCCGCTGCACATTGTTCGAAAGATAGGTGCGCAGCAGCCGCATCAAAAAACTCACTTCCGTCCGTGGCCGCTTCAGGTTGTTTTCAAGCGAGAACGCATAGAGCGTGAGCCAGGGCAGCCCGATCCGCGATGCCGTCTCGACGACATACTGAACCGACTCGGCTCCTTGCTGGTGTCCCAGGAAACGCTTCAGGCTTCGTTTGCCGGCCCATCGCCCATTGCCGTCCATGATGATGGCCACGTGTTTAGGCACGCGGTCGGCATCAAGCCGGCGATAAATCGCCAGCTCGTCGGGCGGTAGTTCGTGAACTCTGCTAAACGTTAACGACAACGGCATCCTCTAATTCGACCGTAGCACGGTCGCCGGGGCAGCCGCAATGACACGAAGGGAAGATTCACATCAACCTGCCGGACGAGTTCGAGCTTCTAACCGGCGCATGACAACGCCGTCATTTTGGACGGGTCATATCGAACCTGTCGCGGGTGCGGACGTAAGTAGGTCCGCCCATCCTGCCAACAGCCTTCAACTTATCAGGATCAATTTTGTAGCCGTTGACCACCGCCTCGTCCACGTGAAACCGAAGCACATCGCCGAAAACGATCGTACCCCCGCCCGGTGCTTCACCGATGGGCAGAAGTTGCCGCAACCGGCACTCCATCTGCGCGTGACTTTCGCCCACTCGGGGTGGCTTGACTAGCTCGCTCGCCATCGGAGTTAGCCCGGAAATCTCGAACTCGTCTACCTCCGGAGGAACCTCGGCGGATGTCAGGTTCATTTTGTCCGCAAATTCCTCTGACACGATGTTTACGACGAACTCTTTGGTTGCGACGATGTTGCGCAGGGTGTCTTTCGTCGCCGCCGTTCCCGAACGGAACGAGCTCGAAAAGCACACTACCGGAGGATCGGCGGTGCAGGCCATGAAGTAGCTGAAGGGTGCGAGATTGCGCACGCCTCGCTCATCCAGGCTGGAAACAAAGGCGATCGGGCGCGGCACCACCATCCCAATCATGAGCTTATAGATATCCGCAGCGGAACTGCCCCCCGGATCGAAGCGAAGCATAGGCATAGATGGATTCTATCCGCCCGCAACGATAAGGATACAGCGCTCCACTCAGCCTTAGTTGCAGCTACCCGGCCTTTAGCCGCCCGGCTTTTGGCTGCCCGCCTCTTAGCTACTCACGCTATGCGCCTGCGCCCCGAGGCCATTTCCCTTACATGGTTGAGAAACATCGATCGCTGAAAGCCGTCCAGCTGTGACATCAGCGACGCGATCTCCGCCAGAAAGGGATCGGCCATGATGGCCATGGTCTCTGCCTGAACGCGGCTTCGCGCATCACGCAGCAGTGCGCAGATATCCACTTCGAGCGCCGTGGCCAGCCGTTCCAAAGAAGATAGTGTCGGCATCGCCTTGGCATTCTCGATCTTCGAGATATACGTGCGCGGCACCTGCATGCGTCCTGCAAGCTGACGCTGGCTAAGCCCTCGAGCGTGGCGAATATCACGAACCGCGCGCGCGACGTTGATCTCGTCTTCGTTAGCCGAAGGGTTCGCGGACTCCACCACCAGTTGAGGCAGTTGCGGCTCCGGTTCTTCGACTTCAAGTGGTTTGTGGCAGCGGCGACAGAGCGAATTCGCCGTTCGGAATTGCACCAGACTGCAGTGCTCGCAACGAAGCACCTCGCGTGCTTCGACAGTAGCTAAGATGGTTGCCATAAGTTGTTACGGAGTGCCAGAGCGGGCTCTCCAGCTGGCTGAAACGCGGATTATAGCCGCCATTCCCTCCAACTGTGATTCAGGTTGCATCCGAGGTATCTTAGTTGTCAAGTGAAAACTGTGAGTCAGCCGAAGAAACCCAGACAAAACCCGAAGAAACCCAAAATGGTATTTGCAACGAGGAAATCAGATGATCGTCAACGAGACATATAACGAGACATACACCCGCCAGCGCGCCTGGGAATTACTCTGCGAGTGGACCCAATCGCAGAGCCTGCTCAAGCACGCTCTCGCCGTAGAAACCTGTGTCCGTGCCTACGGCGAACACGAAGCCGATGCTCGCGGCATCACCGGCATCGAGCGCGACAACTTCGTTGACGCCTACTCCATCACCGGATTGCTCCACGACTTCGACTACGAACGCCACCCCTCGCTCGAAGAGCATCCTTTCGTCGGCAATCGCCTTCTTGTCGACCAGGGATGGCCGGAGCAGATTCGCACCGCCATCCTCGGCCACGCCACTTACTCCGGCGTCGCGCGCGAATCGCATCTCGCCAAAGCGCTCTTCGCCTGCGACGAACTGGCCGGCTTCCTCACCGCCTGCTCTCTGGTCAAACCCACAAAATCCATCTTTGATGTGGACGTCGCCGGCGTGAAGAAAAAGATGAAGGACAAAGCCTTCGCACGCGCCGTCAACCGCGACGACATCGTCCTTGGCGCGGCCGAACTTGGAGTCTCCATCGACGACCACATCGCCTTCTGCATCCAGCCATGAAGAACAATGCCGACGCCCTCGGCCTGCGGGGAGTCGCGGCAGCGGTTGGCGAGGCAGCCCTGTAGGTTCCGGGCCATGGCGGTCTCTCGCAAAGGCTGGCGGGCGAATGCAATAATTCTGTCTGCCGATCCCACGCCAGCGATATCATGGCTCGAAGGTTGTTTCGCGATGTTTCCTGCACTGCGTCTTCGTCGCTGTCATCCGCTGGCACATCTCATCTTGATCTCATTGGTCACGAGTGCTCCTGCGGCCCGCAAGCGCGCGAGCGAGACGCCAGCGTTTAGTCCGATCTACGCCGAGCTGGTAGGGCTGCTCGACGCGCGTTTTCTGAAGCCAGGTTCGCCGCTTCTGCTCAAGGTCAAAGACGCCTGGCAGAATGGCGATTGCAAACTTCGCGAGGGCTCCATTCTCAAGGGGCACGTGGTGGATGCGAATGTCTCCTCGAAAGAAGACAGGATCTCCAAGGTTGCGGTAGTTGTTGATGAGGCGGAGTGCAATGGTTCGGCGCTTGTTCCGACGCCGCTGGCGGTGGCTGCGATAATGGCTCCTGATCCGGCGGAGTTCGGAAACACGCAGAAATATGCGCCGCTCAATGCGTTGCCGGTCGCGATCCGCGGCGCGAGCGGGACGGGCCCGCAAGCTGTGTCGGCTACACCGTTTGTCGCGGAAAATTCCGCAGTACCGCTTGATTCTTCTCCAAAGCAGATCTCCCTGGGAGATGTGTTCGGTCTCTCCAGGCTGAAGCTGAGTGTGGGAACAGGGCCGGAGCAGAGCTCAGTTCTTTTCGTGAACGGACACAATGTCAGCCTTCAGCGCTATACGCAGTTTGTTCTGGTTCCGGCAGCGCTGATTGCGCGAGAAACACCCTCTGCGTCAGCTGGTCCCACCTCCACGGTGGCCGCGACGGGTTCGGCTGCGCGTCCGGCCGCACCCGCGGCGACCAGTGCCGAAGCGGTGCGGACTGATGTACAGCCCAAGGTGCCGGAGGCGGACCCTGAGCCGGATGTCGAGGTCTGTGCCCCGCCGTCATGCAACATCGCGCTGTCGAACACGGTGACGACTGCAGAGGCGCATGCGCAGCAGACCTTTCCGCTGCGCGAGCTTGGCTATGGTCCGCGCTCTGGCGTTGAGCTGGACGACTTCGATCACGAAGCTGCGCTGGCTTATCTGAGTGAACATCAGCTTCTGATTACGTTCAATCCGCACACACTCATTGACCGGAAAGATGGCAGCGGGGACGTGACGCGCATGGTGCGCGCCGCGGTGCTGGATACATCCACGATGCAGGTAATCCGGATAGTGGATTGGCCTATCGCCGACCGCAAACAGTATCTCTGGCCGGCGGGAGAGAATCGCGTGCTGGCGCATGTTGGCAACGAGCTGCGCGTCTACGGCCCGGGTCTCGAGATTGAACGGCGCATCGAACTGCCAGGCCCGCTCGCATGGGTCCGGGTCTCGCCCTCCCAGAAGAGCTTTGTGATCGGCGTGATCCTCGAGCGTCACTCGAAAGATCTGCATGCGCAACTGGCAGCGGTGAATCCGCAGCCGGAAGAGGATATGGAGATTAACGTACTGGATGGCGAGTTTAAGACCACGGCGACGGCAATCCTATCTTCGCGATTCATGCCTCCGGTCTTGACGGACGAGGGTGAGGTTGGAGTTTATCTGCAGGGTAAGGACCGGTGGCATCTGGTGGAGCATGCCTGGGACCATCACGCGCATTCGATCGCTTATGTTACGTCTGCGTGCAAGCCGCAGATTTCAGGTATTGCGCCGGACTTGCTCTTCGTAGTGACTTGCGGGCCGAGCGCGGGTGCGAAGTACCGGGTGCTGCGCAGAGACGGCAGTCTGCTGCTCCAGGGCAGAGTGTCTTCAGAAGAGTTGGGGGAGGGCGCGCACGGCACCCTCCCAGGAAAGGCCTTCGTGGTCGGGATCGATGAGGCGTATCGCGCTATGGTGCCGGGCGGTTACTTTCACCCAACAGATCTCAAGGAAGAACATTTTGCTGTGTATCAAGCGACGGATGGGAAACGCATCTTCACTACGCATGTCGATTCGCCTGCGCCTACGCGTGAAGCTTACGCACTGGCTCCGGCGGCAGGCGAGCTGGCTGTTCTTAGCGGCGAGCAGATATCGCTCTACGCGATTCCCCGGTAAAAAGAATTTCGCCGCAGGCCAACCCTCCGGGTAAACTACCTACTTTGTGAATATCGTCGGCGTCGAGAGCGAATCGCGTGTACGGAACGAGGGAGGAACACGCGCGTTGGGGAAATGGTTGCGTCTTGGCCTTCGGGCCCTGGCCGTTGTGTTTGGGACCGTAATTGTTCTTTGCCTCGGCGCAGTCCTCTGGTTGCGATATGTCCCGCCACCGTCGCTCCCTCAATCCAGCCTGCTCGCCCCCATCAGCGAAGTCCGCGTTACCTCCGGGCAGGGAATCATCTCCATCGACTGGACTCCCGCTCCCGACGCCGTCAGCTATCAGGTCCTGCGCAGCAACCACCCCAACGGCCCATTTGCAATTGCAAGCTCCACCTTTAGAGTAGCCCCGATTTTCGTCGAGCACGCCCTTGAGAGGTTCTTCCCCGGCGAGCCGTTTGGACGCGTGCCGCGCGGCCCGTGGGTTGACTCGGACACCACCCCTGGCCATGTTTACTACTATCGCGTGCGCGCCAACGACGGCAGCGCATGGAGCCCGGTCGGGACGACGGTCTCGGCAACGGCATCTGCTCTTTTGCCACAAACCGCCGCTCTGAACATTCGTGTCGATGCCGGCACGTCTATTGGCTCACTCGAACACAAATGGGAGATGGCCCTCGGCTCCGAACACCTGAGCTACATGCTTAAAGGCGATCTCAACGAGCACATCAAGGCCGCGGGAGCCGGTCTTCGCGACGGCAACAAACTCGCCCATGACACCCTCGGAATCCAGTACATCCGCGCCCATGGCATTTTCATGGATGACCCCAGCGTCTATACGGAGGACGCTGCCGGCAATCCGCACTACGACTTCACCAAAGTAGACAAGCTCTACGACATCCTCCGCGCCGACGGCATGAAACCTTATGTCGAGCTGAGCTTCATGCCGGCGGCACTTGCTGCGAACCCCGCCGCGCCGAAGATCTTCAAATACCAGGCCAGCAGTTCGCCTCCAAAGGACTACAGGAAGTGGCAAGCGCTGGTCGCGGCCCTCGCGCAGCATCTCATCGACCGCTATGGCAAAGAGGAAGTCGAATCGTGGCCCTTCGAGGTCTGGAACGAGCCTGATCTATTGCATGACCCCATCTTCTGGAGCGGCTCCCTCGACGACTACTTCCGCCTCTATGACTATGCCGCCGAAGGCCTCAAGTCCGTCGATCCCGCCCTGAAGATTGGCGGCCCTGTCGCCGCTTTCACCACATTCCAGGAGCCATTCCTCCGCCACGTCACCACGCGGAACTATGCCACCGGTGGCCACAGCGTTCCCCTCGACTTTCTCGACCTGCATACGTACTACATGCCCGTATCCGACTACCGGCCGCTCCTGCGCCGCTACGGATTCGCCAACCTCCCGATCTATTTCACCGAGTGGGGCATCTCCCCTGAATACGGAGACAAGGTGAGCGACATGGCCTACAGCGCCGCCGCAACCGTCTCCGGCATCGACGACAGCCTCGATCAGGTCACCTCCATCAGTTATTGGACAGCCAGCGACTACTTCGAAGAAAGCGGCGACCCCAAGGCTTTGTTCCACGGAGGCTTCGGCCTCATCGGCCTCGACGGCCTGCGCAAGCCGCGCTACTGGGCCTACTACCTTACTCCACCAGCTCGGCACAGACCGCCTCGCCGTTACCGGCACAGGAGACGGCTTTGGAGGCCTCGTCAAAGCTCTCGCTGCACGTGGCTCCGACGGCAGCATCAGCGTCATTCTTAGCAATGCCACTCCCCAACACGGCTACGCATCGGGCAGTTCCCCGCTCGCCCGCCACGTCACTCTGAACATCTCCGGCCTCACTCCGGGGGCGTCCTATCGCCTGGAACACGACCGCATCGACAACGATCACTCCAATGTCTACGGAGCGTGGCAGGCAATGGATAGTCCTAAATGGCCGGACGCGGCTCAGATGGCTGAATTGCATCAGAGGGACGGGCTTCAGAGCCTGACGCCAACGGGTACAGTTACAGCCAGTTCAGCGGGGGAAGTCACTCTGGAGTTCGATCTGCCGATGCCGGGTGTGTCGATGGTGAAGATGAGGTCTGAATAAAGAATGACAATGTAGGGCAGGAGCCCCTCGCCATGACTAACTTAACCAGTTCAGGCTTCAGTCCGCGCGCCCACATCATTGCCTACTGGGTGACCACCGCTCTGATCGTCTTCGAACTGGTTCTGGGAGGCGTATGGGATGTACTCCGAGTGCCCCAGGTTCGCGGCCTAATCGAACGGTTGGGATATCCCCAATACTTCCTGGTCATCCTGGGGATTTGGAAACTCCTCGGCGCTGTGGCGCTGGTCATTCCCCGGTTCCCCCGACTCAAGGAGTGGGCCTACGCCGGTGTGCTCTTCGACTTGACAGGTGCCGTTACATCGCTATGGGCCACCGGGATGGCGAATTTGGGTACGATGGCATATCCGATCGGAATGACGGGCGTTGCAGTTGCGTCATGGGCGCTCCGCCCGCCATCCCGCCGCCTCGATCCCTGTTGAGTCACTCCTAAGTGGCCAGCGCTCCGAGACCGCACGACAAAACGCGAGTTCCTAAAATGCGTTAATCTGGCCAGTCCGCTATGGCCGATTCAACCATGAGCCTATGAAACCAAATCGGCACTGATCTCTGCCGGAGCGCCGTAGAACGCAAACGGATTGAGAAACTGCCGCCGCCAAAAGAACCGGCGATCGGTTTCGGTCAATTCTGCTTCATTGCACACCGCGGTCCAGTGAGCGCGGATCGTCTGCACCTGATGTTCGATGATCATCCTGGCTGTTTCAGAATCGAGCAGGAAGCCAGGCGCCGCGTCCAGACAGGCTGTCAGCTGGCTCATCCTATTGTTGCCATGGATGAGCATGGCCTGGCTCGCTTCACTACCGGTTCGCGGTTGCGGACAGACATCATAGGCGGGAGTTAACGTAAGTTTTTTTCCGTCCCAGAAAGCAGCATGATTCCGCGCGTGGTCATCGGTATTGCCGCTCAGGATGTTAAATACAATACGTCCGAAGAGTTCGCGTAAGGTTTCAGTCGGATCAGTAAAGCGATGGCGGATGATGTCAGCGAGTTCCTGATAGCTGGCATACATTGCCATCATTTCATCCAGGCCGAACAGCGTGAGCGCTGATACGACGGGCTTTCTGAGCCATCCCTGCTGTACTTTTTCGCGGTCAAAACGTTCAATTAACAGAACGTCTTTGCCAAGCGCTTTTTGAAGAGCCACATTGGCGACGTTAAGTCCCGCAATATGTGCAAGCCGCATAGCGATGAATTCGGCTTTGACCACGCTGTAGAGATCGTTGCTCGTTGAAAACTTGGCAATGAACTCCTTATCGTCTGCGCTGACGAGCGCTTTGGGTCTGGCGCCGCCAATGGAAGAACCGTGCTGAAGAGCATTATCTAAATCCGGTTCCAGCGGTAGTCCTTTTTCCACGCGCTCCGCGGACGTCATCAACTCCTCTAAGGAGACCGGACCTATGCCTCGAGGTGTATAGTTTGTCGCTGACAACTGGAAATCCAGTGCACCTATCCGGTCTGATCCTGACTCCAGAAGGTAAGTTAGCTCTGTCAACTCTTCAGTCGATACATTCTGCCCCTTCAGACCAAATTTTCGATAGATGAGAACACGCCGCCCCCAGGCATCCGGTGCTGCATCACGGATGCAGCCTGGCATCGACAAGCCTTCTCGAAGCGAAATCTCGCCAGCTCGGAGCGGCAGCTCCGGTTCATAAATGGCAATAGCATTTTTCCGGCTTAGATAGCTCCTGCCGTAATTAAATACAAGCTGCTTGCCGACCTGTGTCAAAACACCCGCAACCACAGGCCCTGTTTCCGGTGACAGCCATATCCAGACGAAGGCTTCCTTGTATGTGCTGTTAGAAGTCATCTTTTATCGTCCGTTTGGTTCTGCGAACTCTTCTGGGGAGCAGCGTCAGCGTTTTTTCGGTAGCTGCACGATGGGCCGCCAACTGTTCTCTGTCCGCCTCGAACAGTGATACTCCCGCGATAGCGGCTGCCTCAAAAACTCCCCCTACCGCGCATCCCGGATCGCCCTTCTCAATACGTTGAAGCAGCGAACGGGAAACGCCCATTCTTGTTGCCATTTCCAGTTCGGTGATTTTCTGTTCAAGTCTTCCGGCCCGGATCAACTGGCCCATTAGGACCACGGCATCCAGGCTGTATCGGGAATAGGCGCGATTCATTGGTTTTGTCATTAGCTTTGATCCATTAATGATTCATTATATGCTTTTATGCCTTATTTATAAGGCAATTAACACTGTTAATTGATTCCAAATCATCCTAATTGTGCCTTATTAATAAGGCACAAAGCGGCAGTATGCCTTATTTATGAGGCGCAAACGGTAAGCTATCTAGTCTTTAAAGCAAAGCCCTCTAGGCATCGCCATGCTATGCTGGCCAGTCCGTCATGGCCGATTCCAGTTCATCCTCGCTCAATCTCTCGCTGCCCGCAAAACTTGACCCCAAATCTCCACGCGCGCGCGGAAACGCCGCCGGAATGCTCGCGCTGGTCGAACAGATTCGCCGGCAAGAAGCCGCCATCCGCGAAGGCGGCGGCGCAAAAGCCATCGAGTCGCAGCACGCGAAGAAGCGCCTGACCGCCCGCGAGCGCATCGCGCTGCTCCTCGATCCCGAAACAGAACTTCTTCGAGCTCGGCACTCTTTGCCGCCTTCGACATGTACGAAGAATGGGGCGGCGCACCCTCCGCCGGCGTCGTCACCGGCCTCGGCCGCGTCGCCGGCACGCCTCTGCATGATCATCGCCAACGACGCCACGGTGAAAGCCGGGGCCTTCTTCCCCATGACCGCGAAGAAGGTCCTCCGCGCGCAGACCATCGCGATGGAGAACCGCATCCCCACGCTCTACCTCGTCGACTCCGCCGGTGTCTTCCTGCCGCTTCAGGAAGACGTCTTTCCCGACCAGGACGACTTCGGCCGCATCTTCCGCAACAACGCCGTCATGTCCGCCATGGGCATCCCGCAGATCACCGCCATCATGGGCATGTGCGTGGCCGGCGGCGCCTATCTGCCCGTCATGACCGACCACGTCCTCATGACCGAGGGCAGCGGCCTCTTCCTCGCCGGACCTGCGCTCGTCCAAGCCGCCATCGGCCAGAAATATTCCGCCGAAGAACTCGGCGGCGCGACCATGCACGCCGAGATCTCCGGCACCGTCGACTTCAAGGAGCCGAACGACCACCTCTGCATCGCCCGTCTGCGCTCGCTCGTCGCGAAAATCGGTCATCGCCCCGGTGCACCCTTCAGCCGCATCCCCTACGATCCCGAAAAAGACGCGCCCAAATACGCCGCCGAAGACCTCTACTCCCTCCTCGATCCCGACCCAGCAAAGCGCCGCAGCCAACACCTACGACATGCACGAGCTCATCGCCCGCATCGTCGACCGCAGCGAGTTCGACGAGTACAAACCCGACTACGGCCGCACCGTCCTCTGTGGCTACGCGCGCATCGGCGGCCACGCCGTCGGCATCGTCGCCAACCAGAAGCAGCACCAGCCGCAGATCAGCCACACCGGTGAAAAGCGCATCGAGTTCGGCGGCGTCATCTACGCCGAGAGCGCCGAAAAGGCCGCGCGCTTCATCATGGACTGCAACCAGAACCTCGTCCCGCTGATCTTCCTGCACGACGTCAACGGCTTCATGGTCGGCCGCGACGCCGAGTGGAGCGGCATCATCCGCGCCGGCGCAAAGATGGTCACCGCCGTCTCCAACTCCACCGTGCCAAAGATCACCGTCATCGTCGGCGGCTCCTACGGCGCAGGCAACTACGCCATGTGCGGCAAGGCCTACGACCCGCGCTTCATCTTCGCCTGGCCCACCGCCCGCTACGCCGTCATGAGCGGAGCCTCCGCCGCCAACACGCTCGTCGAAATCCGCATCCGCCAGCTCGAACGCGGCGGCAAAAAGCTCAGCGACGAGGAAAAGCAGGAGCTGCTCGCCTCGATCAAAGCCACCTACGACCAGCAGACCGACTGCCGCTACGCCGCCGCGCGCCTCTGGGTCGACGCAATCATCGACCCGGCGAAGACACGCGAAGCCATCCTGACACCGCGCTCGAAGCCGCCGCCCTCAATCCCGACGTGCCGAAATTCAACGTCGGCATTCTGCAAACATGACGGACTAAAATCCAGACATGATCATCCTCGACAACGAGCACGTCGAACTCTCCGACGCCCTACGGTCCCATGCGGACGCACATCTTCCGGCCCGTCGCGCCCGGCAAGTATCCCGGCATCGTCTTCTACAGTGAAATCTTTCAGGTCACCGGCGCCGATCCACCGCACCGCCGCCATGCTGGCTGGCCACGGATACATCGTCGCCGTCCCCGAGATCTACCACGAGTTCGAGCCCGCCGGAACCGTCCTCGCCTACGACCAGGCCGGCTCCGACCGAGGCAATCAGTGGAAGACCACCAAAGAACTCGCCAGCTACGACGCTGACGCGCGCGCCGTTCTCGACCATCTAAAGTCGCGCGACTGACTGCACCGGCCAACTCGGCGCGATGGGCATCTGCATCGGAGGCCACCTTGCCTTCCGCGCCGCCATGAATCCCGAAGTGCGCGCCGCAGCCTGCTTCTACGCGACCGACATCCACAAGGGCAGCCTGGGCAAGGGCATGAACGATGATTCGCTCGAGCGCGCCAAAGATATCCGCGGTGAGCTGCTGATGATCTGGGGCCGCCAGGACCCGCACACTCCGCTCGATGGCCGCATGATCGTGCAGGCCCGCCTCAACGAGGTCAACGCCCGCTTCAGTTGGCACGAAGTCAACGGAGCCCACGCCTTTATGCGCGACGAGGGCGCTCGCTACGATCCCGAACTTGCCCTTCAGCTCTACCGGCTGGTCTTCGACTTCTTCCACCGCCGCCTTGGCTCCGGCGACCAGCCCGCGAAATCCGCAGGCGAAGGAGAAACCCGGCACTAAAAGTCTCCCTTTTGCGTATCCCGGAGTATGGCACGGACACAAACAGCCCCCGTCCCATCGTTGAATGGTCAACGGTTTCCGCTCTGGCTGCGCATCGGTTTCTGGATCTGCACCGCCATCGCCGTCGCAGTCGTCATTCGGCGAATCCTCGCGCTGGCATTTCCCCCACGCTCAGCCCCGCCGCAGCTCGCCGCCCTCGATGCATTCTTCGCCTCGCACGCTACCCTGACGCTGGCCCACATCATTCCCGCGTTGGCATTCGTACTGGTCGCGCCGTTCGTGGTATTTCGCGCCACGGATCGCGCCGGCAGCGCAATCTATCCACTTGGACTCATCGTCGGCCTCACCGCCTACGCCATGACTATCGATCCAGTCGGCGGATGGACCGAGCGCTCCGCCGTCCTGCTCTTCAACAGCTTATTTCTCTTCTCGCTCGTCCGAGCCTACCGCTGTCGTCGCCAGAAAGACCCATCCCTCGAACGCCGCTGGCTCCTGCGTTCCATCGCGGTCCTGCTCGGCATCGCGACCACCCGTCCGGTGATGGGAGTCTTCTTTGCGACCAGCCCTTTCACTCACCTCGCGCCGAACCAGTTTTTCGGCATCGCCTTCTGGATCGGCTTCTCCATCAACACGCTGGTCTTCGAGCTTTGGCTCCGGTCACGGAAGTCAGCCAGGCAGTAGCAGCTTTGCGCATCTGGCGCGTTATGAATATCGCGCTCATATCCTCCTCGATTCCCCCACGCCGGCTATCCCGCTTTTCACTGCCATGCACAATCCCGCTCGCGGTATCCTCGACCCATGCCCGTCACTACAGCCCCAGCCCGCGAAAAGCGCCGGACGTCCTCGGCCCGAAGCGCGCCCCGCAAACGAAAAAGAAAAGAAGAGCGCCAACCTCCTGCTTACGTGGTGGCCGCTCCTGCTCGGAATCGCCGTCACACCCTTTGCCATTCACGCCGCCAGTATCATGGCGCTCGCCGGTCCGAGCGCCCTCATGACGCTCTATCCCTATGTGCTCTTGCTCAAGAGCCCCACCCTCGGCCTTGCCAACGGGTTCGGTGAAAATTTGTCACAGTTACTGATGTATATTCAATTCCCGCTTTATGGCGCGATCATGGCGCTCATCCTCCGCTCGAAATCTCTTTGGATTGCTCTCGCCTCGGCCGCCACCGCGCACTTTGCAGCGGTCCTCCTCGTCTTCCTGATGACCCGCGCCCACATCCAGTAAACTGCTCTCGGAGATGACCGCCCCAGTCAAGCTCATTGAATGCCCCCGCGACGCCTGGCAGGGATTGCCGAAACTCATTCCTGTCGAGGTCAAAGCGGAGTACCTCCGCTCGCTCATCGCCGCCGGCTTCCGGCACATCGACGCCGTCTCCTTCGTCTCCTCAGCTGCCGTCCCGCAGATGGCCGACTCCGAACAGGTCCTCAACTTTCTCGACGCTCCCGCTGAAGTGGAGATCATCGGCATCGTCGTCAACAAAAAAGGCGCCGACCGCGCCATTGCCACCGGAGTCGTCACCACCCTCGGCTTTCCCTACTCCATCTCGCCTGAATTCCTGCATCGCAACCAACGCCAGACACCCGAGGAGTCGCTCGAAGCCCTCGACGCCATCGGTGAAGCCGCCTACAAAGCCGGACTCAGCGTCGTCGCCTACCTTTCCATGGCCTTCGGCAATCCCTACAGCGATCCCTGGAGCATCGACGAAGTCATCGCTGCCTGCGATCTCCTCACCGACAATGGCATCGAGCAAATCTCCCTCGCCGACACCGTCGGTCTCGCCTCGCCGGACGACATCTCTGCCCTCGTCACCGCCGTTCTGCCCACGCTTCCGCCCAGCGTCGAGCTCGGTGTCCATCTTCACGCCCGCCCCGACAACGCCGCCGCTAAGGTCTCTGCCGCTTACGCCGCTGGTTGCCGCCGCTTCGATTCAGCCCTCGCCGGCCTGGGTGGATGCCCCTTCGCGCAGGACGCCCTCGTCGGCAACCTGCCCACTGAGATCGCCGTCGCCGAACTCATCCGCCTTGGCGCCATCCTGCCGCAGTTCAGCCCGCTCGACAGCCTGCTGACCGCAAGCCGCGCCATTCAGCAACAATTCGGCGCGATGACACAATAGTCCAATGGCTCGCTTCTAAAAATTTGGAGTAACATTTTCCTTTTCAGCCCGGAGGGAACGATCATGCGGCGCTACGGCACACTGCACACGCACATGGAAAGCGGCATCTGCACCATCACCATGAACCGCCCGGATAAACGCAACGCCCTCAATCCGGAGATGATGGAAGACCTCACGCACGCTTTCCTCGCCGCCTCCAGCGATCCCGGCTGTGGTGTCATCCTGCTCACCGGTGCCGGATCGGCCTTTTGCGCCGGCCTCGACCTCGATCATCTGGAAACGCTGCGCGCCAAGACGCCCGAAGAGCATCGCCTCGATTCCGAGCGCATCGCCCGCCTGCTGCGCACTTTGTACGACACGCCCAAACCCACCATCGCCGCCGTCAACGGAGCCGCTATCGCTGGTGGCATGGGCCTGGCGACAATCTGCGATTTCACTCTCGCCATCCCCGAAGCAAAATTCGGCTACACCGAGGTGCAAATCGGCTTCGTTCCCGCCATCGTCTCGGCCTTTCTGCGCGGCCAGATCGGCGACAAGCGTTCCCGCGATCTCCTGCTCACTGGCCGCCTCATCAAGGCCCTCGAAGCCTTCGATCTCGGCCTCGTTACCCGGGTCGTCCCCGAGCAGGACCTCATGGTCGAGGCGCGCAAACTGGCCTGCACCCTGCTCCGCAACAGCCCCGCCGCCATGCAGGCCACGAAGCGCCTGCTGAGCGAACACGCCAACCATCACCTTGACCAGGAAACCGAATCCGCCATCGCCGCGAATGCCGAAGCGCGCACGACCGAAGACTTCAAGGAGGGTATCCGTGCTTTCCTGGAAAAGCGCAAGCCCGATTGGCCGTCCCAGCACGCGGAAAAGACCGCCTCCGCGCGCTGAGCCGACTCCAAAGCTGCATCGCCAATGTTATCTAAGGTCGTATCGGAGGGCTGGCGAATCCACAGCCCATTCCAACGGAAATGTCGATTTTCGCACACGCAGGCATTTCGAGACGCGACACTCAGCGCCGGAAACGTCCGTCAGATTCACACAGAGTTCCTTCCCGCGAAAAGCCAGCCATCCGGAACTCCGCTGTACTAAAGACGAAGCGGGCAGCGAGAAAGACGCATCGCCGCCGTAACTACTCACCACCGAGTGGCTTTCTCGCGACGATTCGGGACACGACATGGAACCCCGGCGTTTCGCTGTGACAATCAGGAGCTCGCTGGTTGAGGGTTGGTTCGCCACACCCAGATGCCGGCAACGATCAGCAGGGCGAAGGCGATCGGGCCATGAGGCATCGTGTGACTCATCTGCAGCTCCCACCCGAAGGCCGCCAGCAAAAGCGCGGGAATCCACGACGCCCTCTTATCCAGAACAAGGGCAATCGCAACGAACAGCGCAGCAAAAAAGGCTGCCCACGACCCGGTCAGGCTGATAAACGACCCCACCCCGCCGACCCACGGGTCGACCCACGTCGTGTTAAGCACAGTTATGACGCCGTTGACTTGATCGGTCGTAAGCTTTCCCTGGCTGGCCAGCGATTGCGTATTGAGAATCGTTCTTCCCAGACCGCTGCCGCCAATCGAATCCAGCGCTGTGTAATAGATAAGGAAGACAAACGTCGCGATGCGTGAAAGCCACGCCAGCAGCAACACCCCCAGGCTTGTGGTGGCAGCGGTGAGGTCAGCGAGCATCCACAGTCCGATTGCCACCAGCGCGACCATCGGAGTCTGGATCATGTGCAGCGTAAACCACCACTGCGGGCCAAAGTACGCCAATGCCTTGAATTGCGGTTGGTATGGTTCCGGTATCGACAGATACTGATACATTCCCGGCGAGGTCGTAAAGCCGGCGGGATGAAACAGTTCGAAAACTACGAGGACCAGAGGCGCAGCGAACAAACATATCCACCACAGAACTTTTTGGAGCGTAACATGCCGCATGAATTTCCCCCTCAGCCGTTAGGGCAAAGAATCATGCCGCGTATCCTACTCCTCTGAGGGCATCGCTGCTCCTGTTTCTGAAAACTGGCCACTGGCTACTCTGCCCGCAGCGCGTTCACCGGATCAACCGTGGCGGCGCGGCGCGACGGCAGGTAGCAGGCGAGGTAAGCGACGGCCACCGTGCCAACGGTGATCGTCGCATAGGTGATCGGATCGACGGGGCTGACGTTGAACAGCAGCGACGACATCAGCCGCATAGTCGCGAACGCGGCCACCAGGCCGCACGCGATGCCGATGCCTGTCAGCAACAATCCCTGGCGCACAAACATTGCGGTCAGCGTCCCCCGTTGCGCGCCGAGCGCCATGCGAATGCCGATCTCCCGCGTGCGCTGCGACACCGAATAGGAGATGACTCCGTAAATGCCCACGATCCCCAGCAGCAGGGCCATGCCTCCCGCGACACAGAGCATCACGAGAGTGAACGAAGTCCGCGCCATCGATTTCGTGTAAAGCTCGCCGAGAGTTGTCGGATTCGCCAGCGGCACATCTGGATTGACCGACCAGACCTGTTGCTGAACTTCCTTCATGAAGCTTTGCGAGCCGGCGCGCGGACTGCGAATGATGAAAGCGATACCGCGCCGCAATTCCTGCTTCTGGCCCTCGAAGTGGTCCATCATCACAGGCCAATACACAGCAGTGGGGGCAGGATTATCGACGCCGTCGTCATGCACGTCCTGGGCAACTCCGACAATCTCCCGCCAGTCGTCGGTGCTGGCCACGCGAATCCTCTTGCCCAGTGCGCCATTCGGGCTGTGCCAGTACTCGCGCGCAAAATTCTCCGAGATGATGGCCACCGGTCTCTTCTGATAGATGTCCGTCCAGGTGAGATCGCGGCCGGTAACCAACCGCGTGCCCAGCGTCGCGAACGATCCCGGCGCGACAAATTTGAAGCGGCGTATGGGTGGAAGCTCGCCCTCGCCGTAGGTGTGGTCCTCTGTATACAGCACATCGTTCGAATCGTATCCATCCATCGGAATCGCACTGGTGAAGCTGACGGAAGAGACACCGGGAATCGCCGCGATCTTGTTCAGAATCTCTTCGTCCATGCGCACCACCCGTTCAGGCTGGGAATCCGGTATCTGCGTTTCTGGAATGTAGAAACGGAATGTCTGCACTGACTTCGGCGACTCGAAGCCGGGAGATACGTGCATCAATGCGCGGAAGGTGCGGATCATGAGCCCCGAGCAAATCAGCAGCACCAGCGCCAGGGCAACCTGCACAATCACCAGCGCCTTGCGCGCACGGTGCCGTTCGCGGCTCTGGCTCAGCGCGCGGCCTCCTTCGCGGAGACCGCTGGTCGCGCTCGCACCCGCGAACTTGATCACGGGGATAGAACCGATCAGCAGGCTGGTGAAGAGTGCCAGCGCAAGCGTAAACAACAGCACGGGAAGGTCGATGCCAATCTCATGGATGCGCGGCAGGCCTGTGGGAGCCATCGCCACAAGAAGCCGCAGCGCGCCATAGGCCAGGGCCAGGCCGATCAGGCTGCCCGCAACCCCAAGCACGACGCTCTCGAAGAGCAGCTCCGTCGCGATCCGCCCCCATCCAGCGCCGAGCGCGGAGCGGATCGCCAATTCCTGCCGGCGTCCTTCGACGCGCACCAGAAGCAGGTTGGCGACGTTGGCGCAGGCCACCAGCAGCACCATGACAATCGAGCCCATCAGCACCCAGAGCACGTTGCCTACGTCGCCGACAACATCCTGCTTCAGAGGCCGCAGATTCGGACTGATTCGCGCTTTCTCAAACAGGCTGGCGCTGAACCCCTCGGGCATCGGAAAGCTTCGCTGCACCACCGGAAGCAGCCGAGCCATGTCGGCGCTCGCCTGTGCCATCGTGACGCCGGGCTTGAGGCGGGCAAGAGCGCGCTGGCTGAAGTTACCGAGTTTGATCTTGCTGCGGTCCCACTGGAACGGCAGGATCAGCGCGGCATCCTCCTCATCGAGAAAATGGAATCCCCTCGGCAGTACGCCGATAATCTCTCGCGGCTTTCCGTCCACCGTGATGGAACGTCCGATGACGGACCGGTCGCTGCCGAACTTCTTCTGCCAGTAGCCATAGGAGAGCAGTACGGTCTCCGGCGAGCCCGGCGAATCGTCCTTGCGCGTAAATAAGCGTCCCACCGCCGGAGCCACGCCCAGGATCGGGAGCGTGCCATCGGTTACGTCAAGCCCTCGCACGTGTTCCGGCTCTCCCGCTCCGGTCACGTTGAGCGAGTCCCCGTCGTAGACGCCGATGTCCTGCAGGGTGGTGTTCTGCTCCCGATCGATAAAATAAATCGACGGGGCCATGTTCAGGTCTTTGATATTGATCCCCGGCGCCGTATGCCACACGCCGATCAGCTGCTCCGGATGGGGATAGGGCAGCGGCTTCAGCAGCACGCCTTCCACCACGCTGAAAATCACCGTATTCGCGCCCACGCCGATGGCGAGCGTGATCAGTGTGATCGCGGTAAACAGCGGCGCACGGCCTAACCTGCGCAACACCTGCCTGAGTTGATCCCAGAATCGATTATTGAACAATGCCATGATGCCCCCGTGACATCCGGTACGCCATTGTGTGAGAAATAGTTCCGGCTGCGGATCGGTGTTCACGCACGAAGCGAATGAAGCAGCTTCCTCGTCGCGGACGATCCCACCAAGCTGGGGAACTCCCGGCGGCTCGCTCCCGTACTGCAAGTGAGACCAAATTTGCGGGAGGACGAATGCTGGCCGATTTACGTGACGCGCTGCGGCAACTGCGGAAAGCACCAGGGTTCACAACGACGGCGGTGATCACGCTGGCACTGGGGATCGGAGCTACGACGGCGATCTTTACGCTCGTGCACCAGGTGCATGCTGAAGTCGCTGCCGGTGACGAAGCCGGAAGAGCTGTGGCGGATCGGAGATAAAGTTCGCTGCTGCAACTGGGGCGGATATACCCAGGGCGAAGACGGCGATTTTTCGCTGTTCTCGTGGGAGATGTACAAGAACTTCCGCGCGCACACGCCGGAGTTTACCGACCTCGCCGCACTGCAGGCCGGCAATGCGCCGCTCGGTGTCCGCAGGCAGGGATCGCAGGCGCAGGCGGACACGCGCAACGGCGAGTATGTCTCCGGAAATTTCTTCAGGACCCTTGGCGTGCAGCCGTGGATCGGCCGCCTGATGACCGACGAGGACGATCAGGAGGGCGCGCCTCCGGTGGCAGTGATGAGCTACCGCATCTGGCAGGAGAAGTACGGCTCCGATCCCTCGGTGGTGGGCGCCAGCTATCAGATCAACGGGCATCCATTCACGGTGATCGGCGTGGCTGCGCCGGGATTCTACGGAGCGAAGCTGGCCGGGTGGGGCATGCCGGACTTCTGGCTGCCGCTGACGGCGGAGCTGGTGATCGATGGAGCAGACCGCGCGGCTGAAAAGGCCGAACGGCAACTTCCTGGACCTGATCGGAAGAGTGCGTCCGGGAGTGAATCCGAAGTCGCTCGAAGCAAAGCTGAAGGTGGAACTGCATGACTGGCTGGCAAGTCACGTTCCGGACATGGAGCCCGGCGAGAAGCAGCTCTGGCAGCAGCAGACGCTGCACCTGATTCCCGGCGGTGCCGGCGTAGCGGCTATGAGAGATCAGTATCAGGATGGGCTGAAGCTGCTGCTGTGGCCGCGGCAGCTGCGTGCTGCTGGTGGCGTGCGGCAATCTCGCGAATCTGATGCTGGCGCGTGGATTGAAGGATCGCGCGCAAACATCGGTGCGCGTGGCGCTGGGTGCTTCGCGGCGGCGGCTCGTGCGCAAGGCGCTGGTGGAGTGCGTGATGCTGGCGGTGATCGGCGGAGTCCTGGGCATCGCCGTGGCCTATGCCGGGACAAGGCTGATTCTGCATCTCGCGTTCCAGATCGGCGGCCCGAATAACTACGTGCCGATCGACGCCACGCCATCCTGGCCCGTGCTGCTCTTCACGCTGGGCATGTCGGTACTGACCGGAATAATTTTCGGCATCGCGCCAGCGTGGATGACTTCGCATGCCGACCCGGTGGAGGCGCTGCGCGGGGCAAACCGTTCGGTGGGCGGCAGTCGCTCGTGGGCGCAGAAGTCGCTGGTAATCGCGCAGGCGGCGATGTCGCTGGTACTGCTGTCCGCGGCGGCGCTGCTGGGCCAGAGCCTGCGCAATCTTGAGCACCAGAATTTCGGATTCGAGACCCAGGGCCGCTATATCGCCTGGATCAATCCGATGCTGGGCAACTACAAGCCGGAGCAGATGGAGCCGATGTTCCGGCAGATCGACGACCGCCTGCGCCAGATTCCCGGTGTGCGGATGGTGGCGCCCGCGCTCTACGCGCCGATGACCGGCGACAGCTGGAACGACGGTATTCGCGTAGAAGGCCGGCCGGAGCCCGGGGCGAAAGAAGACACGGGTGCGGGCTGGGCGCGCGTGATGCCGGGATTCTTCGAGACACTGGGCGCAAAGATGGTGCTGGGCCGCCCCATTACGGAGGAGGACACGCCGACGACGCGGAAGGTCGCCGTCATCAACGAAGCGTTTGCGAAGAAGTTTCTTCAAAGGCCAGAATCCCGATCGGGCAGCACTTCGGCCCCGACAAGATCAAGTATTCCGCAACCTACGAAATCGTTGGAGTCGTCAAGGACATGCGGTACATGACCTACGACTACAAGGAGCCGATCCGGCCGATGTTCTGGGTGCCGGAGACGCAGACCGTCGCAGTACGACGATCCGGCCTTCACAGAGCGGCGAAATCTGGTCGCACTTTCTGTACAACATCGTGATCTGGGCGCCGGGCAACCCGCCGGGCATGGAAGAGCGCGTGCGCAAGGCGCTGGCCAGCGTCGATCCAAACCTTGTGCTCTACGGCGTTGACCCATACGCCAAAGTTGTGAGCGCAGATTTCCAGCAGGAGAACATGATCGCGACCCTGACCATGCTCTTCGGCGTGCTCGGGCTGCTGCTGGCGGCGGTCGGGCTGTACGGAGTGATGGCCTACACGGTGGAACAACGGACCGAGCGAGATTGGCGTGCGGATGGCGCTCGGAGCGGATCGCGGCCAGGTGGTCAAGATGGTGCTGCGCGGCGCCTTCTCGCAGATAGCCATCGGACTGGCGCTTGGCATTCCGGCGGCGATTGGAGCCGGCAAGCTGATGAGCGATCAGCTCTTCGGCGTTAAGCCATGGGACCCGATCATGCTCATGCTGGCTACGCTGTTGCTCGGCCTGGCCGCGCTGCTGGCGTCGGTGATACCGGCGCGGCGCGCCGCCGGCGTGGAGCCGATGGTGGCACTGCGCAACGAGTGATCCCGGACACCGAAGCGATCACGGAACCGAAGCCGCAACCCGGCTATTGATCGTAGTTGGCCCACACGCGGCAAATCTTTCCCGCCGGATTCATCAGCATCACCTCGGCGGTCTTGTTGCCCCGAACATTGTTCAAGTAGTAGACGACGATTGTCTCTGTGCCCCAGAGCGCATCGATCAAATCAAAGCGGAGATCCGGAAACGCCTGAAGCCCGCGGAGGAAGTATTCGCGTAAGGCGGCCTTTCCTCGCACCGTGCCATCGCCACTCAGCAACTTCGCGGCGACCGGCGATGTCAGGAGCGCCTCATCGTCGTAGTGAGTCAGAATTCTTTCAAGGTCATGGCCGTTCCAGGCATCAACCCAGTCTTGAGCAAACTCGCGCGCGAAAGGAGCCTGCAAAGGTAAGAGCTCGTTTTCCATATCCCACCATCATTCCTTGAATAAAGTCTCAGAGGATTCAATGAACCATCTATATCAGCCACACTGATAGAAGAGAATCGTGCCGCTTCGAGAAATCGCTGAGGCAATCGCCAGGGGGTTGAAGGTGCCGGTCGTCGCCAGGTCTCCTAATGAGGCAGCCGAACACTTTGGCTGGCTCGGCTTCTTCGTGGGACGCGACACACCGGCTTTGATAACCATCATCGAGATCGCCCACGCGCTCAAGAATCGGCTTATGACTGGATCGCGATCCGTTGCCGTTCTCGCCGGGTGATCCACCAAAACTCAATCGTTAATCGACCCGGCGCGTTTCGGGATACTAATGTGGATAATAACCGGGTCGAAAATCGCGGGGTACAGGCACCTGGTTCTACTCGGAAATCGCGGTTTAAGCCTTTCTCCCACCCGGCTCGCTGTTCTGTGCGCTTCTGGGCGGAATTCAAAAGCGGAAATTTGATACACTCCAAGCCTGAGTTCGTGACCGATCCTCTTCCCCCCCTCGAATCGTGGAGTGAACGATGCCCATCAAAATAAATGTCAACAATGTGGCCGCCACGGTAGACGTGTCACCGGATATGCCCCTGCTGTGGGTGCTGCGCGATGTATTGAACATCAAGGGTCCCAAGTACGGGTGTGGCGTGGGGCTATGCGGGGCTTGCACGGTAATCGTTGGCGGCGAGGCCATCCGCTCCTGTCAGACGACGGTGAGCAGTGTCAGTAGTCAGCCGGTCACCACCATTGAAGGGCTTTCGCCGGATGGCCGGCACCCGGTACAGGTGGCCTGGGAATCAATTGACGTGCCGCAGTGTGGCTACTGCCAGGCAGGCCAGATTATGTCGGCCGCCGTCCTGCTGCAGCATACGCCGCACCCTACCGATGCAGAAATCGATGCTGCGATGAGTGGAAATCTCTGCCGTTGCGGAACGTATACGCGTATTCGCCAGGCGATCCATCAGGCCGCACAAGCGGGCACGGTAGCCAGCAAACAGTAAAGGACAGGCATACTTATGCGCATGCACCGGAGATCGTTTCTGCAGTTGACGGCCCTTGCGGGCGGCGGCCTTGCTCTGGGCCTGTATCGCTCGCCGCTGGCTATAGGCCAGGCTCCGGAAAAGCAGCCGGAACTGACGCCGCAGGCCTTCATCCACATCGCTCCGGACGGCGTGGTCACTATCATGGCGCGCGCCTCGGAGTCAGGCCAGGGCATGCGGAACATGCTGCCGATGCTGATTGCCGAGGAACTGGATGTCGACTGGAAGGACGTCCGAGTCCAGCAGGCCGACCTGGACGAGAAGATCTACGGCCGGCAGTTTTCCGGAGGTTCCGCGAACACGCCGATGGGCTGGGAGCCGATGCGCCGCGTGGGCGCAGCCGGACGCCAGTTGCTGGTCACGGCTGCTGCGCAAAGCTGGGCCGTGCCCGCGGCAGACTGCACCACTGAATCCGGCCGCGTGATGCACGCCGCTTCGGGGCGCTCCGCGAGTTATGGGGAGTTTGCCGCCAAAGCTGCTGCGCTTCCCGCGCCCGACCTGAGCAGCTGTGAAGCTCAAAGATCCTAAGGATTACCGCATCATCGGCCACTCGCAGCAGGGCGTCGACACGCGCAAGATTGTCACCGGCAAGCCGCTCTTCGGCATCGATGTCCAGCTGCCCGGAATGTTGTACGCAGGCATTGAAAAGGCCCCCGTATTTGCCGGCAAGGTGAAGAGCGCTAACCTCGATGAGATCAAAGCGCTGCCCGGCGTACGCCATGTCCTGGTTATCGATGGCGGCATCACCCCCGCAGCCTTTACGCCATGGGAGCCGGGCATGGAACCGGGCATCGCCATCGTTGCCGACACCTGGTGGCAAGCACAGCAGGCGCGCAAGAAACTCAAGATCGACTGGGACCTTGGCCCCGCAGCTACGCAGAGCAGTCAAGGATTCGCAAGCAAGGCGGCTGAGTTGCTCAAGGCGCCGCCGGGGAATACTGTGCGCCGATACGGAGATGTGGACGCGGCGCTTAAGTCATCGGCGAAGGTTGTCGAGGCGACTTACGAATTTCCCTTCATTGCCCATGTCACGCTTGAGCCCCAGGGCGCCACTGCACACTGGAAAGACGGCAAGCTGGAGATGTGGTCGACCAGCACGCTGCCGGCCGATGGCTTGCGCACTGGTGGCCAAGACACTTGGCATCCAGGAGAGCGACATAACGACGCACATGGTGCGCTCAGGAGGCAGCTTTGGCCGACGGCTGCAGAACGACTATCTGGTCGAGGCCGCGTGGATCGCGAAACGCGTGGACGCGCCAGTCAAGTTGCTCTGGTCGCGCGAAGATGACATCGCCCACGACCCCTTCCGTCCAGGCGGAACGGTTGGCCTGAAAGCAGGTCTTGACGCGCAAGGAAAGATGAGTGCCTGGCGTCAGCATTTCGTCACCTTTGGAGACGGCAAGCACGCAACATCCGGCGGGGGAATCGGCCAGGACAGTTATCCAGCCGGCTTCCCTCCTGCCTATGCGCTTTACACATCCATGCAGCCCCTCATGCTGCGGACGGGAGCGTTGCGCGCGCCCGGCGACAACGCCTATTGCTGGGTGGCACAGTCCTTCCTTGACGAGGTGGCTTATGCTGCTGGGCGCGATCCGCTCGAATTCCAGCTCGCCCTGCTAAGTAACAAGCAAATGCCCTGGTCTTCAGGCGAACATGACGCCGTGGGCGATCACGAACCGACGGGACAGTCAGTTCTTATCCCGGAGCGATACAAAGGCGTGTTGGAGTTAGTCGCAGAAAAGTCAGGCTGGGCGAAGCGGGCGAAAGCACCTGGCCGGGGAATGGGAATAGCCGCATGGTTTTGCCACCTGGGGTACTTCGCCGAGGTTGCCGACGTCAGCGTTGACGACCGGAACCAGGTCAAAGTGCATCAGGTCTGGGCCGCTGGAGATGTGGGCAGCCAGATCATCAATCCCAACGCGGCCGAGAGCATGGCGCAGGGTGGAATCATGGAAGGCATGGGCCACATGGCTCAGGAAATCACGCTGAAGGATGGCCAGATACAGCAGTCAAATTTCTACGACTTTCCACTTATGAACATGAGCCAGGTACCAAAAATCGAAGTCTATTGGCGCAAGACCGACTACGCACCGACTGGGCTTGGCGAACCGACTCTGCCGCCTATTCTACCTGCGGTTGGCAATGCCATCTTTGCCGCTACCGGCAAGAGAATACGCACCTTGCCGCTTCAGCGCAGCGGATTCAGTTGGGCTTAGAGACTGCTTGGCGCGTAATCGCTAAAACGTTCGTTGATTTGCCAAGACCACAGGAGAACCAGAAACCGTGAAAAGAGTTGAGACTACCGCAGAAGTCGGCTTATCGATAACTTTGACTCTCAGCTGACGAGAACAGGCTAATGCGCTCGAGGAGCCATTGGTTCGTTTTCCGTGAGGATTGTCGGCAAACCGCACCTTACTCCCTCTGAGCTCGAGCCGGACAGCCTTGCTCTACAAGCCATGCCCTCAGCAAAACGGGCCTTTTTTCAGCACCCTCTTAAGCCCTGGGGGAGATTTCGGAACTTACGGACCTTCCCTAAGTAAGAACAAATTCCTTGCTGCGAAGCACCGCTACAACGGCATCCAGCGCAGTGGCCCAGTTCTCTTCCGCAGCCTGCTCGTTGTGGCCAGCAGCTTTGACATACAAGCTCACGGCGAAGCCTTCCTGCGGACCCGTCAGGTCGACCATGGCCGGACGGATGATGCAGTCGAGTAGTGCATAGGGATGTTCCAAAGGAGCAGCGTGCCGTGTGAGGCGGTGCAGCATCTGCTCCTGTAAGTGAAACGAGGCGAAGATCGAGCGCTCGCGCCACAGGATGTCGATGTAGCTGCCGAATCCAGCTACGGCTTCCTCTGCGAGGACGTCCAGATTTGCGCGCAGTCCGTCAAGTTCCTCTGCGTCGAGCGGCCACGCATCGCACTTCGCCGTGAAGACCGGCGAGCGGGCGGCGTTCAGCGCCCGCAGAGCATGCATCAGTGGAGGGTAGCGTTCTGCTTCAGGAAGATGGTCGAGATCATAAGGATTCTCACGCAGGTCGATGAATCGCCGGTTGCCCGTGCTGTCCGACGGGTCAGACCACGGCACCACAAGCACAGGATCGTCTGCGGAACATTCAACGGACCATTCAGAGAGCATCACCAACTATCTTAGCGTCATAGAAGACGAAGCCGCTGAGGAAGGGAGACTTAGGCGTGAGCCAAAAGAAAGCGCATCAAAGTATGTTCGGCCCAGTAGCCGTCGTACCCGAACGCCTCATCCGGCTGAGCCAGAAAGGCGCAGTGGCCTCCGTGCTTGCTTTCCATCATGGTGAGGTTCGGGTTCGCATTGATCTTGTCGCGGCTCTCGTTAGACAGACGGACGAAAGGGTCGTCCAACGCATGCAGGATCAGGCTAGGCACCGCAATCTGGTCCAGCACCCGCGCAGCGGCAGCACGATAGTAGTAATCATCTGCACCGGTGAACCCGGAATAAAGTGCCGTAATGCGATCGTCGAACTCACGCAGCGAGCGGATTCCGGTAGCGCGGTTTCGATCGTACGCTTGCGGGAAGAGCATGGCCTTGCGACGAAAGCGGCGCAGAAGATTATGCAGAAACTTCATCTCGTAGAGACGGTTCTGCGGCAGATGAAGGGCATCAGCCGACGGCTGCAGATCAACCGCAGGCGAAACTCCGATGACCGAGCGGAGCGTCGCAGGCGCCGCTGTGCCCAGTTCGCCGGCCAGCTTCAGGACAAGGTTTCCTCCCATCGAATAGCCGATCAGCGACATTGATTGCAGACCATACCGTTCGACAAAAAAGTTCATCACCACAAGCACATCGTTGGAGAGGCCGGAGTGATAAAGCGTAGGCGAAAGTGCCTCCGTGCCGCCGCAGTTCCGCATATTCATCCGGACAACGTTACAGCCCGCACGCCAAAGCTTGTTGGAGTTGCCGACTACATACTGCGAATCTGACGAGCCTTCGAGCCCGTGCACGAGGATCGCCGTCGGCCGCGTCGCACGAACCGCCTCCGGCTGCCAGTGACACTGACACAAGACCTGGCTAGCGATTTGATTTGCAGTCGCAGGAGAGACCTCGACCAACTGCGCCTCAGGCGCGGGCAGACTGTTGACCCGTGCGAGATAGTTGCCGGCGATGGTCTGCAAATGTCCGTTGATCAAAAAACGCCGTGGACGAAAATCTGCGGCGTGGCTCTCAATGGTTTCAATCTCTATTGTCGGCATCAACGCCCACCCGCATCAACGCGTTCGAGAAACGCTGTCGCGTTGAGTGCGCCGGTCGGTTCATCTTCGTGCTTGAAGTACACGTACACGTCACGCTGCTCGGTAAGCTTCGTAAAGCGCTTGGCGAAAGCATCAAGCTCCAACGCAGAATAGCCACCACTTCGGCGTAGCCGGTAACAGGCGCAATCCGTCGCAGTATGAATCTCAGGCGTAAGAAGGTCGTCACTTTCGGCGATGCAAAGCGCCGCGTTATGCTGCCGGAGGATCGTGTAGACCTCGTCGCTGAACCATGACTCGTGCCGAAACTCGAACGCGATCGCCGGAGCGCTCGGTGCTCGAAGCGCTGGAGTGGTGAGGAAGCTGCTGAGACGCTCAGCATTAGCCTTGAAGTTGGGCGGAAGCTGGAAGAGAAGAAGGCCAAGCTTGCCCGACTGTCGCACGGGCTCAAGCGCCGCCACGAGCTGAGCAACATCGTCCGCGCAGTCTTGCAAGCGTCTGAAATGCGTAATGCGTTGGGGCGCCTTGAAGCTGAACCTGAAATTGGCCGGTGTCGCAGCCAGCCACCCTTCGAGCATCTTCGCCGTAGGCAGCGCTCGAAATGTGTAGTTGACCTCAACCGAAGTAAGCTTCGAGGCGTAGAACTCGAGAAAGCGCTTAGCCGGCGTGCCCGCAGGATAGAACTCTGGCTTCCACGTCGGATAGGCCCAGCCGGAAGTTCCAGCGTAAAGACGCTTGGACACTGCAGAAGCCGAGACTTGGGAGGCGCGGGACAAGGTTGGGCCGCAATGTGACAGGATCTGAGATGTTTGGGGCGGCTAGTGGGTTTCGAACCCACGACATCCGCTGCCACAGAGCGGCGTTCTGCCACTGAACTATAGCCGCCGTATACTGGAATTATAGCACTGGCGCCCTTTCGGACAATACACCGGGCAGCAGTGAGGGTCCGATGGCGTTCACCGCAAAACCCGAGATCCTGTCCCCCCGCCTTAAACGCGGCAGCAAGGCGTTCGACGACGAAAGCCTCGACCTGCTTTCGCACGTGCTCGACGATTTCATCAAAATTCCCGGCACATCGATCCGCTTCGGCCTTGACGGCATCGTCGGCTTCATTCCCGGCATCGGCGACCTCATCGGTGGCATCGCTTCCTGCATCATCATCATCGCCGCCTGGGTTCGCGGCGTCTCTTATGTCACGGTCGCGCGCATGGTGACCAACGTAGCGATCGAAGTTGTGGTCGGATCGATCCCCATTCTGGGCGACATGTTCGACATCGCCTGGCGAGCCAACCGCCGCAACTACGCCTTGTTGGTCGGCAGCGTCGACGAGCCAAGAAAGCACACGATGCAGAGCTGGCTTTTTCTGGGCGGCGTGTGCATCGTGTTGGCCGCACTGGTTCTGCTACCCATGCTCCTGCTGACTTGGGTCTTCGGAAGCCTGATGCACGCGCTGTTTGGCGTCAACCCCCACGGCATGTTCCGCACGTTTTGAGGGGCCGATTGACTCGATGCGATAAACTAAATACAGTCGGGGCGTAGCGCAGTCTGGTAGCGCATCTGCT
>CAVTLP010000015.1:0-386359 GCA_963735555.1 uncultured Acidobacteriota bacterium | reverse complement strand
GATGGATCGAAAGACGCCGACTGCCGATGCTGGAAACATTTTCGGGAGTTTCTGGTTCAGAATCCCGGCCCGTTAGCGGACATCGTAATCCACCTTCTCCTAGAGAACCAATCGCCTTAATGGCCGGTCAAGTGGTCGCCGCACTCTCCAAAGTCGCTCGTCGTGAACGTCTGTAGCTGTTGTATGTTCGATGCTGTTCCCTTTCTGGCACATTTGAGGATCGAATGACTCGTTTATCTCCTGTCCTACTGCTCACCGCAACTGCCACAGTCGCTCTTGCACAAAACACCCCGCTCGACCGGAACGGGCAGACGATTACGATTGAGGCTTACGCACCTAATGTTGTCCGGATCACGCTGAGCAACATCGCCAAGGAAGCAGAAGCCGGGCCGGGATATGGATTTGTGGCCAAGCCGGACGAGACTGCCTGGAAGCACGCAGCGATCGAAAGCGGGGCGGACACTTACACGAGCGATCGCATGACGGTGACCGTAGCGTCAGCATACAAGCGTGATCCAAACGTAAAGTTGCCGGATACAGCGAAGTTCTTCTCGGGGTCGACAGCTGGAGCGCATGTGTCAGTCACGCTGCCGGACGGCTCGCCACTTGTCGATATGGACGGCTGGCAGATGGCAGAGCTGAACCAGAAGGACGACACTCTTAAGAATGCGCGCGGCATCAAGCCGGAAGACCTTCCGCTTTACACTGTGGGCGCAACCTTCCGCGCAGCCGAGGACGAACATTACTATGGGCTCGGCGAGAACCAGGAAGGCTATCTCGACCACTGGCAGCGGCCCATCACTTGCGCAGCGAACTATCTCGCTCCGGCTTCTCCAAGTTACTGTGTGCCTTTCGTGGTTACAAATAAGGGCTACGGCATCGTATGGGACAATCCGTCGTCTACCACGATCTACCCTGGCTTTGACGGTCACACGAAATGGACCTCGACACTCGGCAAACGCGTGTCATTCTTCGTGATTGCCGGCAAGACGACGGACGAAGTCTACGCCGGATATCGCCTGCTTACCGGCGCGACGCCGATGTTGCCTAAGGCCGCCTATGGCTTCATCCAGTGCAAGCAGCGCTACCGCTCTCAGGCTGAAGTCCTGGCGGTCGCCAAGGGCTACCGTGAGCGGCATCTGCCACTCGATATCCTTGTCGTCGACTGGTTCTACTACACCAAGATGGGTGAGTACGACTTCGACGCGGAGAAGTGGCCCGACCCGATAGCGATGAACAAAGAGCTGCACGCGCAGAACATAGAAACCATGATCAGCGTGTGGCCACGCTTTGCGCCCGGCTCGCGCTACTATGATTTCCTGCTCGGCAAGGGCTGGTTCGAACACTATGCGAACGGAGTGCCAGTTACGCCCGACAATCCCGCTGAGGGCAAGCCGGTCGACGGCCTACCGTACGACAAGGCTGGATCAGACATTGACACGACGAACCCCGACGTCGCGAAATGGTGGTGGGGCCTGATCCATGACAACATTGCCTCGAAGGGCTTCGACTATTTCTGGGCCGATGAGACCGAGCCCGACCTTCCTCCTGATGGAGCATACTTCAGCGTTGGGCCAGGTACCCGCTATTTCAACGTGTATCCTCTCTTTCACACCGCAGCGATCTACGACGGAGTACGACGCGATGGCGTCCGTCCCGGCGAGAAGAACCGCGCGCTCATCTTGTCGCGCGATGCGTACCTGGGCGCTCAACGTAATGGCACCATCTTTTGGTCGTCGGATATCTCGCCTACGTGGGACACGCTGCGGCGGCAAATCCCGACCGGGCTGAATGTTGCTGCCTCAGGGATTGCGTACACGGGCAACGATATTGGCGGATGGCAGGACTTGCCCTACCAGCACACTCCAGCGCACCCACCACTCATCGATCCTTCCGGCGCACGCGACAACGTCGGGCACTACGATGACTATCCCGAGCTATACGTGCGCTGGTTCGAGTACGGAACATTCCTGCCCACTATGCGAACCCATGGGACTCGTAAGTTCAATGAGGTGTGGAGCTACGGGCCGCAGGCCGAGCCAATCCTAGAAAAATATCTTAAGCTGCGCTACACGCTGATGCCCTACATTTACTCGCTGGGATGGTTCACGCATCAGACAGGCGCACCGTTCATGCGCGCGCTTTTTATGGACTTTCCCGCCGACGAAAGGGTCGCAGACATTCGTGACGAGTATATGTTCGGCCCGGCACTGCTCGTGGCGCCGGTAGTAGAGCAAGGGGCGACAAAGCGCGAGGTATACCTGCCCGCAGGAACCGACTGGTACAACTATTGGACCAACGAGAAGATGCGTGGCGGGCAGACCATCACCGTTCAGGCTCCGATCGATACCATCCCACTCTTCGTCAAGGCCGGTTCGATCCTACCGCTTGGCGTACCGGTGGAAAGCACGCACGATAACCAGCCCCTGCAGAAGATCAAGGTGTATCCCGGAGCAAACGCTGAATTCACGCTCTACAACGATGATGGAACGACTTACGCATACGAGAATGGCGACCGGCAGATCACGAAGCTGCGCTGGGATGACCGGAACAGCAAGCTGACGCATGAAGGCGCCAAGGCTTGGCCCGACAGCGAGAAGGATCTGTTGGAAATAGTGGGGCGATAGAGTTCGGAATTCAGAAACGCCAAATTTTTTGAAAGTGGAAGGTCATGACTTCAAGGATTGGTTACCTTGCGCGAAGTTCTTCAATCATTATTTGGGCAGCCCTTTTCTCCGGTCTCACGTTTTGTGGGAGTTTCTTCACTGGATCCCTTTCCGCTAGTGCTGAGCATCCGAAGGCGAAAGGCGAAAGTCAGCCTCTATTTCGACTTGAGGTACAGGATGCGCACGGAACTGTTATTGCAGCGTCGGACAAGGATTCCCGCGGAGCATCGGCTGTTTTAGCCTTCGAACGCGAGTACCAACCGGGAGACCGAATCGTCGTGAACGGACCGTCGCGAATGGCGGTGCGAGTGGACGACTGGATTCCAGAGTGTCTGGTCTATCTCGCAAATTCTCCTCAAACGACTTTCTCGTTCGACATACCTTATGGACAGGGAGAGCCCCAGACGCGAAGTGCGTTTTCACGGGATAGCTTTGGCGGTCAGTGGCATCGGGTGATAGCTCGCGAGTTGACCGCACAGGAGCTTTCCGGCTATCGCAATCTGGCCATGAACGCATGCGACCAGGAACTGCAACCGCCTGCGGTAGAAGGGACGGCGGCTCAAAAGCAGCCGATTGTCTACCCACATGCCTCGACGAACAGCGTCTCCAGAAGTCTCCCGGATTTTCGGGCACGAAACGCAATTGATGGAATGACGCAAAACGGCCATCACGGCATATGGCCCTATCAGTCATGGGGTCCGGAACTTCGCAATGACCTGTGGTGGAAAGTCGATTTTGGCAGGC
Organism: uncultured Acidobacteriota bacterium; assembly: GCA_963735555.1. Lineage (GTDB taxonomy): Bacteria > Acidobacteriota > Terriglobia > Terriglobales > Acidobacteriaceae > Silvibacterium. The sequence goes on along the minus strand of CAVTLP010000015.1, from coordinate 382,949 downwards.
CGGTTGAACTGGACAAGATCCGCTTAATGGTTCGCGCCGACTTTCCCCACGACAGTTACTGGCAGAGCGCCGTCATAGAGTTTTCGGATGGCACACAACTCCCGATCCAGATCACCCAATCCGCTGAATTTCAGGAGTTCACTTTTCCCAGGCGAACTGTTTCATGGGTAAGGCTGAACAAACTGATTCCTGCAGACCCCGCGAGGTGGTGCAGCTTTATCGAGGTAGAGGCGTGGGGTCACGACTTGAGATAGTTTCATCCCTTCACTTTTTGGCTCGCGAATGCCGCTCGAACGTTGAAGGCAGTAGCATTGACGGAATGGCGGACCAATGAAGCACATCCTGGTGACTGGCGCGACCGGCAAAGTGGGCTTCAATTTTATCCATCGCGTCCTTCAATCCGAAGACCATCGCGATGTAACGATTCGCGCTCTCTGTCACAAGCGCCTACCTGAACCGCACGAGAGGCTTCAGATTGTGACGGGAAGTATCTCTGACCGGGACGCCGTGCGCACTGCCATGTCGGACATTACTCATGTGATTCATTGCGCGACCTGCAAAGAGTCTCCCGACAGCGTCATGGATGTGACCGTCAAAGGACTCTTCTGGCTATTGGAAGAGTGCCGTCTCAGCGGTTCGTTTAAGCAGATCATTCTGATCGGGGGAGATGCAGCACTCGGACATTTCTTCTATCCTCACCCGCTGCCCGTGACAGAAATGCAGAAGCACACTGCCTATCCTGGTTGCTATGCACTTTCAAAAGTCCTCGAAGAAGTGATGTTGGAGCAGTATTTCATTCAGTACGACATCACGGGGTGCTGTTTGAGAGCACCGTGGATTATGGAGAAGGACGATTTCAAGTTTTCGCTCTCTTTCGGTGAAGACGTGTTCGGAGGTCCGCGCTGGCGGGACTTGGTAGGAGCGCAACGGGCTGATGAATATCTGAAAACAAAGCCAGTGCCCTTGATGCTTGATCCGGAAGGCAAGCCGGTCAAACGCAATTTCGTCCATGTGAGCGATCTCGTAGACGCCATGATTTTGGCCTTGGATCACCGGAGGGCACGACAGCAGACATTCAACATATGTATGGATGAACCTGTCGACTACGGGCGAGTCGCAGCGTACATGCGCGAGACGAGAGGAATACCATCTGTTGAAGTCAAGACAGAGTATTGGTCGACGTGGCTGGACAACAGCAAAGCCAAATTACTGCTCGGATGGCGACCGCGCTATGACCTCAAACGGCTCGTAGACGAGGCCTGGTCCTATCAGCGAAGCGACAGCGATCCGCGGCAGGTATGGTATCCCGGCTGAGCTTCGAATACGACATCAACGCTCTACCCTTGCGCCTCTGACCCGCGCTCTGTATGGTCTAACTTCATCGGGAGAACGTTTACTCAGATGGCCGACAATGTATCGTCTTTGCTGACTGGATCAGAACTCCGTGAAAGCGGAACCAGCCGCGAGCTGTTCGGATGAATCGAAGAGCTGATGTTTTGCATCCCAACTGTCGGCGATGAATAAGCTCTTCCCCGGCCCAACATTCAGCGGCAAGACGGATTTCGTTCATATTTACCTGTCGCATGTTTGTCAAGTTCATCACGCGAATGACATCCATCAAAACCGTTGCTGTGCCCTGTATAGATGTTTCGCACTTCTCTTCTTTCGCCAATTGAAGCAGATACTCTTCGCGTTCCTTCAGTAGTGGCCCTTCCTTATGTTTGGCAATTGCTGCTTGCCTGACGAAAATGCTCTCGATCACTCTGCACCTCCACGAGGCTGCTTCGATCCGGAGCAAGCCCGGAATTGAGCCTCTCCCACCTAACATCGGCCAAAATTGCGGTAACTTTAGCCATGCATCATATTTTTCTTTCGCACAATCTCAAGGGAGAATTTGAAATGAAGTAGGAGCGTTGGTCTCCAGAGCAGGCCGTGCTGGAGCAGGCTGGGTGATGACGGAGGACGTGATTCGGAGGGTCGGGCTCAGCGAGCACACCCTCGATCGATGAAAGAGCACCTTGGTCTGGAGGCCCACAAACGGGACCGTCGCCTTCTATAACGGAACAACCTTGCTCGGCACTCTGCCCGCCGCAGCCACTATAACCTTTACCGTCACAGGATTGAGCGCTGGAACGCAGGCTTTCTCAGCGGTCTATCTAACCGGCCCATCGGGCAATTACGCCTCCGTTACTTCAGCGACAGTAATTGTGCAGTTGCATTGAAGGAGTTGACGTCCGTCGTGAGAATTCGCCCCGATCCGGTTGCGAGCGCCTGCAGCGGAGCGTTAAGAACGCCGACGTGTGTCGCGCCAACATATCTTTGACTCAGTAGAAGCCGAACCGAAGCGCGGAAAAGGAAGAGCCTGATGAAGTTTTGCTCAAGAAGATTGACCCTTGCGGCGTTCATTCTGATCGGATTGATTGGAGGCAGCGATGGAAAGAGCCAACTAACGGATACCGAGCGCAAGCCTGTCGTCGGGGATGCCCCGGCAAACCCAGGCCCATTGGCAACGAATCTGTCGGGTGAAATGCAACCGCAGGCTGTAAAGAATGCAATGCGAAAAGTCGCGGACTGGCAGCTCTCCCGGATTCAGGACACTCCGAGCCAGGATTGGACATTTGCCGCCTTATATATAGGTTTATTGGCCGCCTCGAATACTCTGAAGGACGATCGGTATCAAAACGATGTATTGAGCGTGGCGAAACACTTTAACTGGACCCTGGGCCCCAGAAAAACCCACGCGGATGATCAGGCGATTGGTCAATCGTACCTTTGGCTGTACGACCGGGACCATGATGCGCAACAGATCGCCCCGCTTGAGGCTCATTTCAACGAAATCATGCTGCTTCCCCACGATGCCCAAAAACCGGTTTGGTGGTGGTGTGATGCGCTTTTTATGGCCCCTCCAGTGTGGGCAGGCCTTGCGAAAGTTACGGGACAACCGAAATACCTCGATTACATGGACCGCGAGTGGAAGATGACGGATTCCTTGCTGTGGGACCCTCAAGAGCACTTGTTCTTTCGGGACAGCAGTTACTTCGACAAGCGCGAGAAGAACGGCCGGAAGGTCTTTTGGTCCCGGGGGAACGGCTGGGTCATGGGCGGTTTAGTACGCGTACTGGATGAATTGCCCACCAAGGATCCACGTCGCGTCTTTTATGAAGCGAAACTTAGAGAGATGGCAGCAACCGTTGCATCGATCCAGGGAAAAGACGGTCTCTGGCGACCCGGCCTGCTCGACGCCGCAGACTATCCCAACCCCGAGGTCTCCGGCTCTTCGTTCTTCGTCTATGCCATGGCTTGGGGCATCAATCACCATGTGCTCAAGAGAAAAGTCTATTTACCGATAGTCGAACGCGGTTGGCGGGGCTTGGTGACACATATTTATGCCGACGGAAGGCTGGGTGACATTCAGCCGATTGGAGCAGCGCCCGGGGCCTATACGCCGAGCGCAAGCTACGTGTTTGGCACCGGGGCCTTTCTCCTCGCCGGCGCCGAGGTCGAACGAATAATGCCGCTTCAACATCGCGCTTATTTCTAACAGATTGGCAAGTCTCTATTTTGGGGAATGCAGAAGCAAGGAGAGGGTATGAACGACTCGTATTCTGGGAGTTGCAGAGTTTGATCGTGATCAAGCAGCTATCGGCGAAATGCTACTTGCCTGGCTCCAGAACTCAGCACAGTATGCTGTTTCGCTTGATCACTGCGGTGGGTCGAGTACCGGTTTCACTTGGCGTTCACGACGAATTGTCGCGTCCACACTTGCCTGCGAAACCGAATGTCGGCGATCAGCAGCTGACCGGCGGCCTTGACGGAGATTGTTGGATGCGGAGTTCACCACGCGATTCGGCCAGCAAATCGTCACACATTTTCGTAGAATTGACTGAAGGATCCGATTGAATCTAAAAGAAAAAATCGAAGCGGTTCGGATCTCTGGACTTTATACAGCGGCTTTGGGAGCGTGTCTTGCCGCCAGCCTTTTACCGGCAATGGCTCAATCCCTCTCGATTAGCAACCCGCTCGATGTCTCCCGCACTCAGGAGGTCATTAACCTACCGATCAATGACGTCTTGCGGCACGTGAATATGAAGGATCCCAGCCAGATCGTTGTAGTCGATGAGACGTCTGGGCAACGCCTTCCCGCGCAAACCTTCAAGAGCAGCGATGCGCTGACTTCACCGGACCAGTTTCTGATTCTGGTCCAGGTCCCTTCACGTGCTACTCTTCACCTGGCATTTCGGCGGGAATCACAATCCGTTCCGATTCAGCCTCTCGTCTTTGGTCGCGAGGCCCAGGAGCGGAAGGACGACTTTGCATGGGAAAACCAACTGGTGGCCTACCGCGTCTACGGCCCGGCATTGCAGGCGACTGGCGAGATCACCTCGGGCATCGATGTCTGGTCCAAGCGAGTGCCGAACTTCGTTATCGACAGCTTTTACAAGCGGGACCTGGAGGGCATTCGCACCAAGAACCCCGCACTCTCCTACCACAAGGACAACGGCCAGGGGCTTGACTCTTATGAGGTCGGACCCTCGCGCGGGTGCGGCGGCACCGCGGTGATGTCTGATGGAAAACTCTTCGTCTCGAAGAACTACACCTCGCTGAAGATCATCTCCACTGGGCCGATTCGTTTCGCTTTCGAGCTCAGTTATGAGCCCTGGGACGCAAACGGGACGGAGGTAACGGAGACGAAGCGAATCACCCTTGACGCCGGTTCGCGGCTCAACCGCATGGAGTCTACCTATACCTTCGCAGGCGGGAGGGCACTCGACGTCGCTGCGGGACTCGCCGTGCATAAAGGCGCCGACACGGAGCAATTGGAGGATGGCCGCATACTCTCGGTTTGGGATACGCCGCAGGATGCGACTGCCGGCCGCATAGGCACCGGCATGGTGGCACTTGACGATCATCGCACAGCATTCGAAGACGGCCATGGACTGATGATCTTCCCGGTGAGGAGCGGCCAGACCCTTCATTATGCCGCCGGCTCCGGCTGGTCGAAGGCGGACATGCCTACGCAGCAGGCCTGGGACGAATATCTGAAGCTGTATCTACTCCAGCAGGAACACCCACTCGAGTTGCATTGGGCCCGTTAATGCGACTCTGCGCCTGGTAGTCATGAACGGAAGGTATTTGATGAAACTGATACAAGTGGCCGACGAAGTCCGCTATCCCCGAATGACGACGGCAGAGCTGCGCAACACCTTCCTTGTCGAAGATTTCTTCGAGCCGGGTCGGGTGCAGCTCGCGTATGTAGACCTGGACCGGACGATCGTCGGCTCGGCTGTGCCGCTAGGGTCGGCGCTTCCCCTGCCTTGTCCTGAACTGTTACGCGCCGACTCTTTCACCGAGAGAAGGGAAATCGGCATATTCAACATAGGTGGCCCGGGGGCGGTGGGTGTCGATGGCGCGACTCATCGCCTCGGCAAGCGCGATGCGCTGTACGTCGGCAGAGGCCAGCACCTCATCGACTTTACCAGCGATGACGCAAATGCGCCGGCGGAGTTTTACCTCCTCAGCTATCCTGCTCATTCAGGCTATCCAACGGCGCTGGTGCTCGCCTCCGATAGCCCCGCTCTTGCGCTTGGTGCAACCACGACGGTAAATAGGCGCAAAATTACGAAGTTGATCCACCTGGAGAGCGTGAAGAGCTGTCAGCTGGTGATGGGCTTCACGGAACTCGAGGAGGGTAGCGCCTGGAACACAATGCCACCTCACACCCATATGCGTCGCTCGGAGGTATATCTCTACTTCGACCTGCCGGATGATCATCGCGTAGTCCACTTAATGGGGCCGCCAAAGGAGACGCGCCACCTCCTCGTGGCCAACAAACAGGTGGTCATCTCGCCCGGTTGGTCGATCCACGCCGGAGTCGGGACCAGCAACTATTCCTTCTGTTGGGGCATGGGAGGCGAGAACCAGATCTACAGCGACATGGATGCGCTCGAAGTGGCACAGTTGCGGTAAGGCATGCTCGTCAACGAAAAGAGGAATATTAGATGATCCTTGATGCATTCCGATTGACGGGCAAGAACGCGCTCGTCACAGGCTCGTCGCGGGGGCTCGGCGCTGGGATCGCGGTCGCCCTCGCCGACGCAGGCGCCAACGTGGCACTCCACGCATCCCGCGAGGTTCCCAACGAAGTGATAGATCGCATAGTTGGCGCCGGCGCGAGGCACATCACGCTCATTGCCGACTTGCGCAACCCGGAGCTTTGCGCGGGGCTTGTCGAGCAGACCGTAGTCGCCCTCGGGTCCATCGATATTCTCGTCAATAACGCGGGGATGATCCGCCGCGCGCCGGCCGTCGACTTCAGCATCGCCGATTGGGACGAAGTAATGGCGACCAACCTCACCAGTGCCTTCCGTCTCTGCCAGAGTGCGGGACGTCACATGCTCAAACAAAGGTCGGGAAAGATCATCAATATCGCCTCGCTGTTGAGCTTTCAAGGTGGAGTCACGGTCCCATCCTATGCGGCGGCAAAAGGCGGTATAGCTCAACTGACCAAAGCTCTTGCAAATGAGTGGGCCTCCAAGGGAGTACAGGTCAATGCCATCGCTCCAGGGTACATGGAGACCGACAACACTGAGGCGCTTCGCAAAGATCCGACGCGCTCCCGGCAAATCCTCGAACGCATCCCGGCGGCGCGGTGGGGCTCGCCACAAGACATCGCGGGAGCGGCGGTCTTTCTTGCCTCGCGAGCGAGCGACTATATCAATGGGCATATCCTGGCCGTCGATGGCGGATGGCTGGGGAGATAGGAGCAGACCCTGTGTACCGGAAAAGAAACCCGCATCACCTGGGCGTCGCGTGCTCCGCGCTGCTCACATTCGTGAACATGCTTTACGCTCAGGCTGCTCAAAGCCCGACTCGGGTGGACGTGACTTCCTCCGCAACCTCCTCGCCCGCAGACGTGTATACCCCCGAGCAGTTGCGTGCGATGATCTCGGACCTGATGAGCAAGGCCGCTATTACCGGTGCGGCGAGCAAAACGCTCGTGCAGTATCCCGGACACTACACCATGCTGGCTTACCGCAACAGGAGTGGAGGCGCCGAACAGCACGCGAAATTCGCGGATATCTTTGTCATTCTCGAAGGCTCTGCAATACTGCAGACCGGTGGAACCATTTTGGGGCAAACAGTCTCCGCGCCCGGAGAGATACGCGGCGAAGCGCTGGAAGGCTTCAGCGAACGTCCGCTACATGTCGGGGACATCGTGCACATTCCCGCAGGCACGCCTCACCTGATGAAACTGGAGAAGAAGGCGACGATCTCGTACTTCGTCGTGAAAATAGAGGAGTCGCCTTAAGTCGTAGCTCTTTTGAGCGGGGAGATGGATAGGTGCGAAAGTGGGCATTTATGCTTTGCGTGCAGGCAATGCCGAAGTCAATTCGTCGAACGGGGAATTTGGTTTCGCCGACTTTGATTGGTTTCACATTAGTCGTTGAAATGTACGAGGGTTCGGGGTTCGGGGTCTTGTAATTGAATTCGAGGACGGCTGTACTCCCTATGGAGTGCCCGTCTTGCTTTGTACCAGTGGCTAAGAGAGAACTGGACAAGGAGAGCGTATGGGACGAGGGAAGAAGTACCAACCTGAGCAGGTAGTGAATCTGCTTCGTCAGATCGAAGTGGCTGTTGCGAACGGGAAGACGACGGCGCAAGCATGCTCGTCAAGGTTACAGAGGTCACTTTTGAATATGAACTTGATGACCGTGAGTTTTTACCCCAAGTCGCTGCGATGGACAGTGTCACCACGGAGACGAGCTAGATCATCTGGATCGCATCGATGCTGCCTCTCCTGCGTCACTAGTATCTTTTCATCGTCCACTGTTGCCACGGTTCGATAGCACCCCAGGCAAATGGAATCGACACTGCCGTCAGCATTTTGGCGGTGATTGAAATGAATGCTCAGCATGGCTTGCTCCACAAATGTGGGGATTGAGTGAGCACATTATTGAACCAGAACGTGGGGTCATGTCAACCGCGAAAATTGGCAGAGGTCAGGTTACTGGCTTTCGACGGAGTGTAAACAAATGGCAACCCACGGCCATTTAAGGGTGGTGGGTATCAGGCGGGTCCACGAAACCGTCAACAGTACTGTAGTTATGTTGTTCACATAATAGTTAGGCCGTACGCTGACCAGAATTTTTCCTCTGTAGCCCTCAACATGACAACCGTTCTGTTAGCGGTTCCTGATAACGGTTGGTCAGCACATCCACCCTTGACTGCAAACTCCATCAGCGCGTCTAAACAACGCGCTCCTGCCTGTCATTCTTGATCGCATGCGGGAGACTCACCGAGCGACACGACAACTCACAAGTGGGAATGGGTAAGTGATGTAGCGTTTGCATTGATCCCTTATCTTGTCGCTGGCGGTTCGCAGCCCTCATAGCCTCGATCGCCGAGGAGATTGTGCACTATCCGGCTTCGACACGACACTGATTGGGCTTGAGTCAGGGACACTCCAGTCGGAAGCGTCGATTTGGTCTGGACGTCACGCAAAGCACAGTCAAAGTGCCGATTAAGTCCAGCACCAGGCGACTCACCCCACCAAACATCCGGCCGGTCACGAACTGCTTGCATCTTTCCCGCCTCTACTCTAGCCTCGGGGCGATTACAAGAGCTTGGATTGTAGCGGGGACCGCAATGAAAATGCCGATTCTCTCTTTGATCTGTCTCGCATGCACCCTGAATGCCAGTGCTGTCGCAATGCACGCGCAAAGTAAGTGTTAGAGCAAAACCCACGGTTGACAGATTGAATCCGCAGCCAGCCCGACTTCGCTGACGCTTGACCAGTGAATTCTCAGGCGGTCTGAGCGGAAGTTGCGAGGCTGCTTGCTGGAGGCAGGTGCCGACCTGCGCACGATTCAGTTGCTGCTCGTGGGACGAGGCGTCAGAGAGGAAGACACTGATTCGCGCTTCGCGACAGTGGTATTTATTCAGAAACAGAGGAAGAGGAATTGTTGGTTCGATCCGAAGCATCAGTCCCAGCCTCAGCAGTTGGCGCAGATCGTCGATCATTGAAAACGACTGCGCGAGGCCGCGGAAGTGCGGTGCTGCACTGAGACAATATCGGCCAGCCATTGACGCAGATGTAAAGAACTCCAGTTCGGTCTCCGAACGAAGGTGTTCCGATGCACTTTTCATGACCATGACAGCGGCGCGGCGATCGGCATGAGGAGAGCGGTAAGGCCGCGCCGGTGAACCTCGCGAAAGACAAAGTATTGCGAAAGGAGATCGAGCAGAACCAGATTGCGAAACCGATGCACAACCGCTGGAACTTACCCGGTGCCCGGAGAGGCTAGTTCGTTTCGCAAAGTCATGCTGATGCTGTGCCCGTGAAGTAACGTGTAAACGTTCGGTCTTGAGGGAAAAGCTGCTGGAAGATGCAGCTAGAACTTGTAACTCAAAGCGAGCACCACGGTCGGATCAGTCCAGCCGGCATTGAAGATGTACGTGGTGTAATCCATCCTCTTGTAAGCAAATCCCAGAGACACCCCGCGCTGCACATCAAGCTTAGTCTGATATGCCCTGGTCCGTTGGGATGCAAGGCCAAAGTGGCACCATTCCACGGGCGAGTAGTCCAACTCATTCCATGAATAGAAAAAGTCTGACTGCTATTCCTGGTGTCGAACACATATTCCCCTTCGCTCGAGAGTTCAACCTTTTTATAGGTCAATGACAACTCGTAGCCTGGAGCAACACCCGTCGTTTCTCCAAACACGACGCCAAAGATGGGCGTGACGTCCAGCACGAGATTGTGACCAGCGCTGAAGTTATAGCCCGCCCACAAAGATCCCGTTTTCTGAGCTTCGTAGTTGTAACGTGCCTCGAGATGAAGCCACTCACGGTCTGCAGCGAAGACCGGCGACCCGTAGGACAAGTCGTTCGGCACCAGATAACCGGATGCCGAGAGGGTGTAGGCCCACTTCTTCCCGGAGGAGTAGTGCAGCCCCCGGCGGGGTGACGGCGCTGTCTGCCCCAATGCTGTTCCGCCAAGAAGTGCAACCCCAAAACGACCACCGGAATTGTCGAGTAGTTTTCATCCTCCAAGAGCGATCGTCATTCCGACCATCGCGCTCCACAATCACCATTGACAGCCCCATCGCCACCGGCCGATTTCCGGAATAGCGTCCAAAGCATATCCCGCAAGAAACAGCATGACGATTGCGATTGCGTTCGATACCCGAAGGCGCGAATGGCTTCGCTTATAAAATAAAGGGCAACACGACCGGCAGCGTCGCAAGCACAACCAGCAGAAAGACACCCAGGCCGGCAAGCCAATCGTCATTGCTTAGCCGAGGACGCGACGGTATCTCCGGCATCCTTTAGTTTCTGCCGCATCGCCTCAAACTGGGCAGGAGTCATAACGGAGGCGAGCAACGGCGGCATCGGCGTCGGCAATAATGCGATGGGCGCGCTCTGGATCAGCAGACGCATGCACCGCTCGCAACGCCACGATACCGTGTCCATGTTCGCTGAAACAGGCCATCCAATACATTACGGCGTCGATAATGCCCCAAGCCACATTGCAGCCCACGCGCCGATGAGCATGCTTCGTACTTCTGTTCGACCGGCGTCACCAACGCTGAACGAGCAGGTTATGGTGAGCACCATGATGAGTCCGAAGAGTACTTCGGAGATCCTGTCCATGGGGTCGAGGAGGCGTTTACGAGATTTCTCTGCTTCTTCAAACACGGGCCTGATCAATCTTCTCTTCGTGGATCTCGGGGGAAGCTGCGTCATCTTTCATGAATGCATCAACGGCCAGATCGACCCCGGGGAACAGGCGATTCGGACCAAGGCGGTTCGAGAACTCGCTACGATCAAAGAGATCGCGAACTCTGTCCGCGACGCGCGCAAAGTAAAGGGCGATGCCTGATTCCTGAAACTCGCTCTGCAGCTGCTCGAGCATTTCAAGACTGGTAACATCCGTCTCAGGTGAAGCCTCGAGGTTTATCAGAACCGCGTGGAGTGGCGTAGTCGACTGCGCGATGAGATCTCTCAGGCGGTTGCGAATCCAACTGGCATTCGCAAAAAACAGGATGCCGTTTGGCCGGAAGATCAGCAGGTGCGGAATCTGCCGTGCTTCGGGATGACGCTCGATGTCGGCGAAATTTTCCAAGCCCGGTAACCTGCCCAATACGGAGCCTTGCGGTACGCTCAGCCTCCGCATCAGGATCACGAGTGTTATGCCGACGGCAAAAATCAGCCCCTTGAGAATTCCCATCTGAAGGACGCCAAGTAACGCGATGATGGCAGTCCAAAGACTTCCGGAGTGGAGCTTCGCATAGTATCTCAGCGTTCGAACGTCGGCGAGATGAGCGACCGCGTGCACTACAATCGCGCCGAGAACAGCTTCCGGCAGGTTCTGGATCAGGGGCAACAGGTAAGCCAACGTGAGAGCCACGCAAATCGAAGACGCAATGGTGGACAGCTGAGACCGCGCCCCGCCGCTGTCATTGGTGGCCGTACCGGACATACCTCCCCCAACGATGATACCGCCCACCAGGCCTGACGCGATGTTTGCAGCGCCCATGGCGCAAAGCTCCTGATTAGGGTTGATTTCAACCTTATGCTTTGCGGCAAACGTGCGCGCGGCAGCAAGCGCTTCAGCTGTGAGTACGAGCACAATTCCGATTGCGCCTACAAAGATATCGGCCACCTCGTCTTCACCGATCCTCGGCAGCCTCAGCGAAGGCATACCGGCATAGATCGTACCCACGACCTCTACGTGATGCTGCTTCAAGCCGAATAAAGAGACCGACAGAACGCCAAGCACCAGCACCACAAGCGCTGACGGCAGGCGGGGAGCAACCGCACCGAGGAGGAACAGGATTGCGAGCGCGGCTGCGCCGACCGCGCAGGTCCACAGATTCACTTCTTTGAGTGAAGTGATCACGTGCCACACTAAGCGGAAGAAACTTCCCTGTCCGCTGGAGATACCGGTGAGTTTGTGGGCCTGCTTCATCATAATGGTGAGCGCAAGGCCGAAGACGAAGCCCTTGAGGACAGGCTTGGAGATAAATTCGGAGACGGCTCCCAGTTTAAGGGCGCCCCCCAGGAGGAAGATGACGCCTGCGGCAATCGCGGCGCCCGACGCCAGCACGGCGTAACGGGCGTTATCACCCGCCGCAAGGGGAGCAACAAGAGCAGCCAGCATGGCTGCCGATGAAGAGGTCGCCGTGACTACGAGCTGGCGCGAAGTGCCAAGCAGCGCGTAGAGAAGCATCCCCGCCATCGCGGCGTACAGGCCCATCTGTGGCGGAACCCCTGCGATTCCGGCATAAGCCATCCCCTCTGGGACCAGCAATCCCGCAAGCGCGATGCCTGCAATCACGTCGGCACGAATGGATTTTGGCGTGGAGTCTGGCAGCCATCCGACGATGGGAAGAAACCGGGTTATCGTCCTACGCGACATTTACTTAACCTCATGAAGCTATCTGCCAGCAGCCATCAGCAAACCTCAGGATGAAGTGCCTGCCCTCCGCGGAGCCGCATTGTTATACCGCTCGTGATTGTCCGCCCAGAGGCAATTTTGCCTTTTAACGGCTGCGGTAATCGCGGCGTCTTACTTGTCTGGAGTAGAAGTGCATCTCGTTCTCCCATCGCCTCTGGGCAGCTGGTCGAGCTGTTCACTACTGCACGACAGTACTACGTGGAACCCATAAGTACCGTGATCTCCGTCACATCATAAATATGAGCGAGTCTCTAGATTCGTGTAGTTAAAGAGCCCACATGCACCTTCAGCACGGCTCATAAGGAAGGCGAGACTATGCTCACGACGAGCGCTGAAGGATTAGATTCGGACTTCGCGATGCCACCTTCCTTCACCGTTTTTACCGTCTCGCACAGCATCACGCTCACCCTGCCGACACTTGGTTACGTCCACGTCCCGCAACAGCCGGTCGAGCGAGTGATCGCGTTGAGCATCGTGTTTGTTGCGGCGGAAATTCTGCGCGGACGGGCCGGCCACGTTGATAGAGTCGCATCTTGAACAATGCACTATTCATACAGGAGCGCCCATTCTTCTTGGAAGCCCTGCGACTGAGAGCACCATGAAAGCACAAGCCACGCTCGATAAGCCGGAGTCCCGGCAATCAGACAACATCAACAACCCGTCGTTTTTGGCACATCACTCACGAGTCGAGCGCAAGGCATTGGGCAAGGCGCTGCGGGACCAGTGTCCGCGAATCTCGCATGCCAAATGGAAGCCGCCGCACAACCGGCCGAATCCCATCCGCCTGGTGCTGAAGGCTGATGCGGGACGCCTTCCCAATCTCCTTCCTCTTCGTCACGGGCGCATGGCGCTCTCTCCCTTCACCTTCTATCGAGGCTCGGCGCTAGCCATGGCGGTGGATTTGGCAGGAACTCCAACCACCGGCGTCCACGTGCAGTGTGGTGGAGACTCCCACTTGGTCAACTTCCGGGGCCTCGCCACGCCAGAAAGGCAAGTCATCTTCGCGATCAATGACCTCGACGAGACCCTCCCTGCGCCATGGGAGTGGGACCTCAAGCGCCTCGCGGCGAGCTTCGTGATCGCTTGTCGCGATAATGGTCTCAGCGAATCCGACGCCGAAGATGCTGTTCTTAGCTGCGTCAGCTCCTACCGCGAGCACATGGCCGAGTTCGCCGAAATGAACGTGCTGGACCTGTGGTACTTCGCTGTCGGGGCCGAGATGCTGATCTCGGGCGTCAAGGACGCCGGGATTCGCAGGGGCGCGATCAAGAACCTGGCGAAGGCGCGTGAGAGCAGCACATCCGAAGGCCTCTTCCCGAAGCTCGTAGGCAATTCGGCCGGATCTCCGGTCATCAAAGACCAGCTCCCGGAAATCTTCCACTGGAAAGGTCACCCCGCCGGGGAGGTCCATCCGGACGTCAGGCAGATCTTTGCCCGGTACCGTAAAACTCTGGCGCTGCATCGTCGCATGGTGCTCGATCGCTATGAACTGAAGGATGCAGCATTCAAGGTCGTCGGCGTTGGGAGCGTTGGCACCGCCTGCTGGATGATGCTGTTGATGGCCAGCGAAGGAGACCCTCTCATTTTGCAGGTCAAGGAGGCGCGCTCCTCGGTGCTGGAGGAGTATGCGGGGAAGAGCATCTTCCCGAACCACGGACAGCGTGTCGTGAACGGCCACCAGCTTATGCAACCGGCCAGCGATATCTTCCTTGGCTGGACCCAAGGCGGGGTAGGACGTCACTTCTATGTCCGCCAACTCCGGGACGTCAAGATCAAGTTTGCGGTCGAGACGTTCGAAACTGCCAGGATGCTCGTCTTCGCCCAGTGTTGCGGCTACTCGCTCGCGCTCTCCCACGCGCGCTCCGGGGACGCCGCAACCATCAGCGGGTACCTGGGCAAGAGCGACGAGTTCGATAAAGCTATCGCCGATTTCTCGATCGCCTATGCCGATCAGAACGAAAAAGACCACGCCGCATTGAAACGCGCGATCAAAGACGGAAGGATCGAGGCGGTCTTCGAAGAGGCGAAGTGAGTCGATCGAGCATGAAGGACCCTTCTGGATGGAACCACCACTGAACCCATTGAAAAGCTCAATGTTAGAAACTCGCGGATCATTGTGAGTGACGATGATCACTTCCTCTCCTTCTGAAGAGTTGCAACATGTCCGTGTTGGGAAGATAAGCGTTAGTCAGCAAGAACCTGAACGACCAGGAACAGACGTCGTGGACCGCGCAACTGCGCTCGTGTGATTATCGATGATACCGCTCGACATCTTCGTTCTTCTCCTCTTCCTCTACAGCTTGGTATCGCGGCGACTGGAACGGACGATTGTCACCGCGCCCATCGTTTTCACGGTCGCGGGAATGTTGACGTTTCCTGGCTTGCAGGGGATCCTGAAGGCCGGGTTCACGGGGGGCATCGCGCTTCGTGTTGCCGAAGTTGGCCTTGTGATGCTGCTCTTCACCGATGCCAGCCGCACCGACCTGAATGTCTTGCGGAACATTCGAAATCTGCCGGCACGGCTGCTCAGTGCAGGCATGTTGCTGACGATCTTTCTGGGCGCAGTCGCGGCGCGGTTGGTGTTTCCCGCATCTCTCCATCTGGGAAGCGGGAATCCTGAGCGCCATTCTCCCGCCGACCGACGCCGGCCTGGGCCAGATCATCGTGAACAGTCCGCGCGTGCCGATGCCTATCCGCCAGGCGCTTAACGTGGAAGCGGGTCTCAACGACGGACTTTCGGTGCCGTTCCTCCTGTTCTTCATCGCCATCGCCGCCGCCAAAATTGAAGGCGGACCGGCGAGCCTGATGCAGTTCATTGTCGAACAGCTTGGATTCAGAGATTCCGGCAAGCACAGTATCGGATTCGCGGAGGAAGGAGGACAGATGCTGAACCTTGCCGTGTTCTTCCTTTTTGGTATGGCGGTGGTGCGGGATTGGCCGCACTTCGGCATAGCCTCGTGGTTCTATGCGTTTCTAAGCCTGACGGTGGTGAGGATGTTGCCGGTTGCCATCGCGCTCATCGGTACGCGCCTCAGCCCGGCCAGCGTAGTCTTCATGGGCTGGTTCGGCCCGCGCGGTCTGGCTTCCATTGTTCTCGGGCTGGTTTATCTGGAGCAGGAGATGCACTTGCCAGGTGAGCTAACCATCCGTTACGCATTAATGGCGACCGTGCTTCTTAGCATCTTTGCACACGGACTGACCGCGATGCCCGGCATCAGCCTCTACACGCGCAAGATTGAATCACTCGCCGCACATGCGCCAGAGCATCAGGATTAGCCTGTCAGTTGCCGAGAAATCAGCGTTCGTTCGAACCGCCGACTTCATGCTTGTTGATTGACCGAATCGTCTCACTGACCTTCGACGAATCTGCCACCATTCGGTGTGACGTTCAACACTGCAAGCACCACCCGCATGGCCTATAGTTTAGGGGGCTTGAAAGGCCGAGCGATTCGAGAGTTAGACTTGCCGGCAAAAGGAGAAGTCGTGGAGATCGCAAGAATCCACGTATCTCGCTCGCATGGGAAGTTGACCTGCCCCGTTTTTCTCAACCAGTCATAACTGGAGATTCTCGGTTTAGGTTTGGCTTTGGAAATACTCCGTAGCCGCCGTCGAGGCTGTGTAAATGTGGGAGGCGCTGTTGGCCTTCCACATTTGCATAGCCTGCACTTTGCCGGAACTGCTCCGGCGTTTGATAGCCCAGCGAACTGTGCGGGCGTTCCCAGTTATACTCCTGCCGCCAGTTCGCCAGGGTGCTCCTAACATCGTTCAAGGTCCGGAACCAGCTGGCGTTGAGGCACTCGTCGCGCAGCCGTCCGTGGAAGCTCTCGACGTGGCCGTTCTGCATCGGACGGCCCGGCTGGATGTGCACCAGTCCGACCTTCCAGTCCTCCGACCAGGCCAGCATGCGCCGCGAGGTGAACTCCGGCCCGTTGTCCGAGCGCAGGCTCTCCGGCCGGCCACGCTCTTCGATCAGCCGCTCCAGCACCCGCGTCACGCGCCCCGAGCCGAGGCTGGTGTCGGCCTCCAGCGCCAGGCACTCGCGCGTGTACACGTCCACCACGCTCAGGATGCGCACCATCCGACCGGTCGCCAGACCGTCGACGATGAAATCCATCGCCCACTCCTGGTTGGCTCCCGTCAATCGCCGCTCGGCCACGCGATCGCGCACCAGACGCTTGCGCTTCTTGCGCCGCACCATCAGCCGCTCTTCGACATACAGCCGATAGACGCGTTTCACGTTCACCTCGTGGCCGCGACGGCTCAGCACCGCATGCAGCCGGCGATAGCCGTAGCGCGGCTTCTGCCGGGCCAGCTTCACCAACGCCTCGCGCAGCTTCGCGTTGCGGTCCGGCCGCGGCTCATACCGGTAGCTCGACCGCTCCATGCCCAGCAGCTTGCAGGCCGTGCGCTCGCTCAACCGAAACTCGCCGGAGGCGAACGCCACCTCGCCTCTCAGACCGGCAAGCTCCAGCCGTTTTTTCGGATCACCGCCTTGAGCGCCTCACCGTGCAGGCTCAGCTCCGCTACCAGCAGCTTGAGGCGACGGTTCTCGTCTTCCATCGCCTTCAGTCGCTGCGCTTCGCTCACGTCCATGCCACCGTACTTCGACTTCCAGCCATAGAACGTCGCCGCGCTGATCCCATGCTCGCGGCATAGGTCCGCCGTCTTCACTCCCGCCTCGTGTTGCTTCAAGATCCCGATGATCTGCTCTTCCGTGTACCGGCTCTTCTTCATACAAAATCCTCCCGTCTACATTACGAGAGAACTCCAGCTTCCACTGGTAGAGTTTTTGGGGGGCAGGTCAAATGCACGCATTATGAGAGGGCGCCCTGCTTAAGAAGGCAGTCTGCGTCGGCAACACATGCTTGTGGGGGCTTTGCCCCCACACCCCCAGGATTTAGCGCTTTGGTGCCTCTCCCGATAGGGAGTTTCACGGGCCAGATAGCGGAAGGGGGACGCCGTAGCATCCCCCTGTATCGGTCGAGGCCACTGAGTCGGCGCTCGGGTTGCTTCCCAGCATGGCCCTATCCTCCGCTCAGTTCAGGACTGATTGTACTGCGGTTGCGAAAAGCGGGTGTGTTTGCGGCGGGCTCTGGAAGTATGACACTTGACCTTGGGGGAAGTGGTCCCTCAGAAGAATCACTCTCCCCCCAAGGAGGTACCCAGCATGCTGAGTAGCAATGTGAAGTATATCGGCCTGGACGTTCACAAGGAAGCGATTGCGATTGCGGTTGTAAATGGTGCGGGGAAGTTGGTCATGGAGTCGATCGTGGAAACCAAATCCAGCACTGTGCTCGATTTCCTGCATGGGCTGCGCGGAGAGCTGCATGTGACGTTGGAAGAAGGGACTTGGGCGGCGTGGCTGTACGACGTGCTTAAGCCCCACGTGAGGGAGATCGTGGTCTGCAACCCGCGTCGCAACGCTTTGTTGAAAGAGGGCAGCAAGAGCGACAAGATCGATGCGCGAAAGCTGGCCGAATTGCTGCGCGCCGGCCTGCTGCGCGCGGTCTACCACGGAGAAAATGGGCTGCAGACGTTGCGGGAGTTGGCACGTAGTTATCTGACCATCAGCAAGGACCTGAAACGCGTCAAAAATCGGCTCAAGGCGTTGTACCACAGCTGGGGCATTTGCTGCGCCGGCAAGCAGGTCTATGCCGCACGCCATCGGGAACAATGGTTGAGCAAGATTGCGCAGGTCGGCGTGCACCGCCGCGCGGAGCTGTTCTATCAGCAGCTGGATGGACTACTTGTTTTGCGGAACACCGTGCGTGGAGAACTGTTGGCCGAAAGCCGGAAACATCAGGCCGTGAAAATATTGCGCCAGGTTCCCTCAATCGGCCCGCTTCGGGCTGCACTGTTGCTGGCCCTGATGCAAACGCCACACCGGTTCCGCAGCAAGAGGCAGCTGTGGACCTATAGTGGCCTGGCGGTGGTGACGCACGACAGCGCGCAGCATCGTTATGTAGACGGACAACTGCAACGTTCCAAAAAGCCACAACAGATCCGTGGTCTGAATCAGAATCACAACCACGCGATGAAGGAGATTTTCAAAAGTGCAGCCCTGAACGCCAGTCGTTGTGCGGGACCGCTGCAGGACTTTTACGCGAGATTGCTGGCCAAGGGCATGAAGCCGGATATGGCTCGCCTAACGCTGGCACGCAAGATCGCCGCCATCACGTTAGCTCTTTGGAAAAAAGGAGGGAGTTTCGACGCCGAACATCTGAAATCGCAAGCAGCTTGAGCGTCTACAGAACCCAGGCAATTGACCAGGTTGACTTACCGATGGTTAGCCAATCGGTTCTTGCGACGCTCCGGGTCGAGGGAGAGTATCAATCGATGAGTTAGACCACTCCGCGTGCTGTCCGCACCGAGTCTCCAAATGCACTCTATACCCCCTCGCATAACCGAAAAAAGCTATAGGCCTCGAGTCTCAAATAGGACCATGGTTGGCGTACTAGAGCCACCCCGGTTTGCTTGCGTAGCTTCCGGACCGAAGGCGTCGAACCATCGAGTCATGAAACCGTCGAACAGAAACCGTCGACTGCCTTGGTCTGTCAGAAACACGTCGCGAACACAAAGCCTCTCCAGATCTGAGATCGGGCTGGATGCCAATCGCCACATCCATCTCCTCTCGGAGAGGACGGAGGGAATATTTTTCCTTGACATCCCCTCTCATAGGACTCATCGAGCACTGATAGGTAACGATAATGTCTCAGTGCTGTATCTGGAGCGCCCCGCGCCGGCAGTGCGCAGTTGCATGCTCTCAGGGCAGGGCGCTTCGGATACAGCGACTTGAAGGAAGCCGTCCTCCGGGAAGGCTATGTACTTTGAATGGGGCCGAGCGGCTGCAAAGGTTTAAGGAAGTTGCTTTGACGGTTATGATCTGCAGGTTTGATGGCCGGATGGAGTCGAGAAGCGTCGCGCTGAGACGTCATGCAGCGGCTGAAGAGACTGCGGTCAGAGCGTTTCGGGGCCGATGAGACAAGGGATGTGCTTGCGTGCTGGAGCACGAGCTTAGGCCGAGGATGGGGATGAGGATGGGGATAGAGGTTCAAGCAGCGCACCGGTCAGATTGAGGTGGAGAGCGGAGCAGGAGTTGCGCGGCGGAGAACCGTTCAACGACGTGCATGGTGCCACCGCAGACTGGACAGTTCCATAGCGGGTCAGGCGGCTCCGGGGCAGGTGATGCCGGCGAAGCAGGCATGTTGTCTGCCCCGAGAAGCAGCTGGAAGCAGAGTGGCAGGAGTGTTGCGCGTCGCCGGTTGGCGAGGAAGCCGAAGTTGCGGATGCGGACGAAGCCGGGCGGTAGGAGGTGGAGCAGGAATCGGCGCAGGAACTCTTTGACCGCCAGAGTCATGAACCTCTTCTTGTTGCCGTGGGCGGAGTCGCGCCAGCGGAAGGTCACCTTACTCTCCGAGAGCGAGATCAGTCTGCTGTTGGAGATGGCGACGCGATGAGTGTAGTTGCCGAGATAGCGCAGCACATGTTCCGGGCCGCCGAAAGGCCGCTTGGAGTAGACGACCCAGTCGTGGCGGTACAGTACCCGCAGCCAGGCGAGCGAAGGCACGTGGCTGGGCAAGAGGCAGGAGGTTGCCGTGGAACTGGAGTGCGCCTCGATGGAATGCGTTGCGGAGTCCGGCTACGAACTTGCCGCGGAAGACGCGGCTGAGCACGCGGATGGGAAGAAAGAAGGATCGGCGGGCGGAGATCCATCTGGAGTGATCCGGTGCGAGGCCGCCGGCGGCAACTACGCAGTGGACATGGGGATGAAACTGCAAGCGCTGGTTCCAGCTGTGGAGCACGCTGAAGAAACCGATCTCCGCTCCAAGATGCCGGGGATCGCGAGCGACCTCAAGCAGGGTCTCAGCGCTGGCGTGAAAGAGCAGGTTGTAGATGAGCCGCTTGTTCTGTAAAGCGAGCGGGGCCAGTTCTCGCGGCAGAGTGAATACGGCATGCACATAGCGGGTGGGCAGCAGTTCCCGTTCATGCGCCTTGAGCCAGCGTATGCGAGCGTTGCCCTGGCACCGTGGGCAATGCCTGTTTCGACACGAGTTGTACGAGATGGCAGTCGTATGTCCGCAGCCGGTGCAGCGATCGCGATGTCCACCCAGCGCGGCGGTGCGGCAGCGCACGATGGCCAGCAGCACTTTTCGGTGTTGCCAGTTGATCCACTTGCGGCTGTGTTCGATAAAAGACTGTCCCGCACAGCGAACAATGTCGGCCATCTCCACGGAGGCCGGCTCATGAACTGTGCTTGTGTCCTCCTTGTCGAGAGAACGTGAGGGCATCGAGCGGGCTGGCAGTTGCTCTGAGATGCCGTTGGGACAGATGCAGATAGACGGTAGTTACTTCGAGGTCGCGATGTCCGAGCAGTATCTGGATGGTTCGCAGGTCGGCGCCGGCTTCAAGCAAGTGTGTCGCGAAGCAATGGCGCAAAGTGTGCGGATGGATGTGCCTGTTCTGAAGGCCAGCCCGTTCCGTGGCAATCTGGCAGGCAGTCCAGAGGACCTTGGTGGTGACAGGGTAACTTGCCGTGTGCCAGCGGTTGCCGGGAAAGAGCCACTCCTTGGGCTTGCGCCGGAGGCCGCGCCAATAAGTTCGCAACGCTTCGAGCAGCTTCGGACTGAGCATGACGTCGCGGTCCTTGCCACCCTTGCCTCCCCGGATATGAACCACCATCCGTTGGCTGTCGATGTCTCTGACCTTCAGATGCGCCGCTTCTGCGCGACGTGCGCCAGTGGCATAAAGCGTCATCAGCAGGATGCGATGAAACTGCGAGTCTGCCGCGTCGATCAGACGTGCGACCTCCTCCTGGCTGAGCACCTGCGGAAGGTGCCGCACCTTCTTCGGATAGGGCGTCTCGGCGATGCTCCAGCTGCGCTTCAACACGTGGATATAGAAGAAGCGCAAGGCAGCCAACCGCAGGATTACTGTGTTCGGGCTGAACTTGAAGGTGGTGAATAGAGCCGCCTGATACTTGCGAATCTCCTCCGGGCCAAGCTGATCGGGCCGGCGATGAAAGTACCGGCTGAAGTGCTGGACGCCGTGAAGGTAAGTGCGGATGGTGGTATCGGCGAAGTTGCGACGACGCAACTCCTCAAGCATGAGCTGACGTAGTTGGTTCACAGAGAATCCTCCTTCTCTGCGCACCAAGCTACCCCGGCAGCCTCAAATGTCGGCCCAGGAACACGCGCATGCGTCTGCCGGCGAAGCGGCTTCGTTCATGTCGGCTAGGCTCCTGTAATTCGGATATGCCCTATCGCGGAAGGCAAGCGCGTTTGAACTAACTCGCTGGCGCGAGGGACGCTGCGGCATGGACGTTTCCGGGGCGTTATTGGCTGTGTAAGGGTTGGGTCACAGGAGGTTTACCGTGACCCATCTTCGGCAGGTGATGCTGGATGAGCTCCAGCGTCGCAACTACTCTCAGAGCACTGCTCGTTGCTACATTCACGCGGTGGAGGACTTCGCGAAGTACTTCCATCGTTCGCCAGAGCGTCTTGGCCCGGAGCATATCCGGCAGTATCAGGCGTATCTGTTTCGCGAGCGCAAGCTTTCTGCAGGAACCATCGAAGGCCGCACTGCGGCGCTGCGATTTCTGTTCGTCAAGACGCTGCGCCGACCCTATCTTCCCGATCACATTCCTTTCCCCAAGCGTCAGAGGCGGCTGCCGACCATCCTCGATCAGCAAGAAGTGGCGCGGCTGATTGACTCTGCCGGGAACCTGATGCATCGCACCATGCTGATGATGCTGTATGCAACGGGCCTGCGCCGCGCAGAGATGTGCCATCTCAAGGTCTTCGATATCGACAGCAAGCGCATGGTCATTCATGTGCGCCAGGGCAAGGGCGGCCGTGACCGCGACGTGCTATTGACGCCGAAGTTGCTGGAGACTCTGCGTGAGTACTGGCGCTGGATGAAGCCTAAGACCTATCTCTTTCCAGGCACGGTGAAGGGCTGGCGGGCCGATGTCCCCATTACAGAGAAGATTGTCTGGCAGGCTGTGAACCAGGCCGCCAAGCGTGCCGGCATCACCAAGCATGTATCTCCGCACACCTTGAGGCACTGCTTCGCGACGCACATGCTCGAAGCGGGCGCCGATCTGCGCACCATCCAGGTGCTTCTCGGCCACGCCAAGCTCGCTCACACCACTGTTTACCTGCATCTATCGCGGCGCCACCTGCAAGCGATACCCAGTCCGCTCGAAGCCATCGATGTATCCAGTCCCGATGAGGTGAAGCGTTCCAGGAGGAAGATCAGGCGATGAGCCGGCCCACCCTCGAGGTGGCCGACATCGTCCGTCGCACGGGCAACAGCTTTTTAGAACAGCAGCAGGCGCATCTTGCATGGCCGCATCGCAAGGTGCTCGATGCCATCGTCCGCTGCCGCACCGCGGCACTGGGCGGTCATCGCGATCAGTGCGTCAGCTGCGGCCATCAGGCCATCTCATTCAACTCCTGCCGCAACCGGCACTGTCCGAAGTGCCAGGGGAACGCGCGTGCCAAGTGGCTGGCCGCGCGCTCGGCTGAGATGTTGCCCGTGTCGTACTTCCACGTCGTCTTCACTCTGCCGCACGAGCTTTCCGCCCTTGCATTGCAGAACAAGCGACTGCTCTACGATCTGCTTTTTAGCGCCAGTGCCGCATCGCTGCTTGAACTTGCCCGCGATTCGAAGCACCTGGGAGCCGACATCGGCTTCCTCGGTGTGCTCCACACATGGGGACAGAACCTGCAACATCATCCCCACATCCACTACATCGTTCCTGCAGGAGGTCTTGCCCTCGATGGTTCCAGATGGATCGATTCCTCGCCCCGCTTCTTTCTGCCTGTCGCCGCTCTCAGTCGCGTCTTCCGCGGCAAGTTCGTCGATGGATTGAAACTGCTCTTCGCGCAGCAGAAACTCCAGTCCCACGGCTCACTCCAACATCTTGCCTCGCCCGAACGCTTCAGTCGCTTCACCCGGCAACTCTTCCAACAGGACTGGGTGGTCTACACCAAGCCACCGTTCGGCGGCGCCGAACATGTTCTCAACTACCTGGCCCGCTACACCCATCGCGTCGCCATCTCTAACCATCGACTCCTGGCCTTCGAAAACGAACACGTATCCTTCCGCTGGCGAGACTATGCACATGGCGGCAAGAAGAAGGTCATGACTGTTTCCGCCCATGAGTTCCTGCGCCGCTTCCTGCTTCACGTACTACCCGGCGGCCTGGTTCGCATCCGTCACTTCGGCTTCTTCGCCAACCGCAGACGAAGTGCAGCCATCGAACGCTGCCGCTCGCTGCTCGGCGTGAGTGCATCTGCCGATCTGCCAGAGATAACCAGACTGCGCTGTCCCGCCTGTTCCGGCACTATGCTGATCATGGAGCGACTCACCAGCAGCCAGCTGTATTTCCGCTCTTACCTCACCTGGTCCGCACAACGGAGGCGTGGCGATGACAGCTCCTGAGAGACTCGCGACTTACTGTGGTTCCATCGATCGTCTCCGCCATCGCGTCTCAGAACGCAATGCCGGCCTGCGCTCAACAACGAGCCTCAACACCCGCGCAATCGCTTCGAAGATGAAAATCACACCTGTATCCCACCCCTATGGAAGCTGTTCTCCGCTCGATCCATCGCGCCTCGCTCCCGAACAACCTTCGCACGGATGTTCGGCACCGATTGAAATCCCATAGGTAGATCACCGCGTCCCGCGCCCCAGCGACTTACTTCAAACGGCCCTATCGAAACTGCCCCGCCTGCAATAACGAGGCTCAATCCTGCCTCGTCTGTCGGGGCAGCCCCGATAGGAATCTGACGTTTGTCAGGACGAATCGGATAACATTGCTCTTCACGGAGAAATCCCATGCGGAAGAACAATATCAGGATCACGGCTTTAGCATTCGTTGTTCTGATCTTTTCGTCTTGGCTGGCCTGTGCACAAGCGCAGGTTGAGAAGGCTCCTTATCCGGTCATGGCTCCTCTCGATCAGTATTTGATTGCGGACGAGAATGCTGAGATCGCGCTGGCTCGGAGTGCCGCTCCAGCATCGATTTCCAATGCGGCCGAAGTGATGGTACTGCGACGGGACGGCTATACGACTGCCGTGAAAGGCTCGAATGGCTTTGTCTGCATTGTCGAGCGATCATGGGCTAACACGACCGATGATCCACAGTTCTGGAATCCCAAAGTACGCGCCCCTCATTGCTTCAACGCACCCGCCGCAAGCACTTTTCTGCCGTTCTTTCTGATGAAGAGCAAACTGGTGCTGGCAGGAAAATCGAAGGCGGAGATCGCAGCGGCCATCGCGTCGGCACTGGATAAGAAGGAGCTGCCGCCGCTTGCGCCTGAGACGGTGGTCTACATGATGTCGAAGCAGCAGTATCTAAACGATGACCGGCAAGAGTTGGCATCCACATGTAATGTTTTATGCTTCGGGCGATGCTGAGAAAAGCTGGGGAGCTAATCTGCCTGGCTCGCCGGTGATGGCGGCATATGACCCTGAACAACGGGTGACGACTTTCTTCGTTTTGACCGGCGAATGGTCTGACGGGACGCCGGGACCGCCAATTTCGCACTGACCGCCCGGTGCCCTTCAACTTCTTCGAATGTCATCCTGAGCGGAGCGCCAAAGGCGCGGAGTCGAAGGACCTGCTTTATTCCAACGCTGCCCGGTGCCCCTCGATAAGTAGGAAGGCGTTGTCAAGACAGAAATATCCTGAGCGGTGCGAGAGCGCCGCGTGTTTTGCCAGAGAAGGTGAGGACCAGAGCTCTGGGAACGTCACGCTGCATCACCCACTAGGTGGGAAGTTTTCCGCCCCACCAACCATCGATACGGCCATCAGCTACAGGCCATGATGCTTCCATGCGAACATCCAGCCTACTGCCGGATGCGAGAGCGCTCAATCAACTCATCGGCCTGTTGGACTCCGGCCAGGGGCACCGTCGAGCTGCTCTCGATGTGGGCGATCTCCGGATAGCCGACATTTTGCCTGAGCATCCAGTAGAGTCGCACTGCTAACTTCCTGGCCGCCGCCACCTTGGCCACGCCCTTGGGCTTGGAGTGGCAGCGGGCCGCATACTGCCTGCGAAACCGGTCATCATAGCGCACCGCCGACTGCGCCGCTTCTACCAGCCGAGCCAAGGTCGCTTGCCCGGAAAGGCGACCATCCGGCCAAGTGACGAGAAGCAGGTTTCAACTAAGCCTCCGCCGCCCTTAGCCGGGGTCTCCGAGATAGCATACGCACTGGATGGCGAGACGGGCGGCGCGACGACCGAACCCAAATCTTGCAGCGGAACGAAAGCAGAGATATCCATATGCCGCGCGGCGCATTGAATACTGAAGGTCCCAAAAACCAAAATCCCCGCCCATTCGCGCAAACGGCGCGCGATAAGGACGGGGTACCTGGTCTCTTGAGCTTTACTTCTTGGGCCGCGACTCCGGCGGCACAAGACCTGCGAGGCGGTAGTACACAACGAGCTGGCCGTAGTGTTCACCGCTATGCTCGATGATGCCGTATGCAATGTCGATAACGCGCGCTTTCTGCTGAGGGAAATAAACAACCTCCGTCATCAGGCCTTTTTCGCCTTTCGACTGAATGGCGGCGGCGCCGTCGGCAACGGATTTCTTGACGAATGCGACGATGTCGGCCTTTGTTTTGTACTGGTCGCGCTTCGGATCTTCTGCCGCGGGAGGCTTCTGCCCCATCACAGGATTCGTGAAGTAGTACATGAACCCGCCGCATGCAGCAACTGCTCTGCGAAACTGCGCTGCGCGGGTGTCGGCTTGAAGTCATATTTGTCCTCGGGAAAATCTTCGGCCATCGCCGTCAGCTTGCGGCCAATCTCATTCCAGGAATCGAGCACGACTTTCAATTCCGGATCGGCAGGTTTGACGGCTGCATCTTTCTTCATCGCGTCCTGGGCAGGGGCGGGAAATGCGAATGCCAGCAGGACGATAGCGAGAAACGGTATTCTTTTCATTTCTTTCTCCACGATTGAGTTTCGCGAATCAAAGCTTCAGCTTCTTATTTCGCCTGCGCCAGCTCCGCAACAACGGCGGCAACTTTATCGAGTATCTCGATCCAGCCCTCGATTTGACCGCTATTTTTTGCGCTCTCCATGGGGTCATTTCCAATGAAGGTGAGTTTCGTCTGGCCGTTTCCGAGATCCTCAAAGATAGTCACGTCGTACGCACCGTCTATGGCCTCATGTTCTATTCCGAATTGCGCAGGATCAACCTTGTTTCCCTTCGAGTCGGAAAAGTACATGGAGGAAACGATCTTCTCGTGCAGAACAATCTCGTGGTATTCAACCGCATTCCAGCCGCAGAGCTGCCCATCCGGCGCTTTCATGCAGCAGAGAAGTTTTCCTCCAACGCGAAAATCCATCTCGCAAACGGGCGCAGTAAAGCCCTTCGGCCCCCACCACTGCATGATGTACTTCGGGTCTGTCCACGCCTTCCAAACCAACTCGCGTGGGGCATCAAAAACTCTTGTCACAACCATCCGCTCAATTTCGTTAACCGTGTTTTTTGTCATCTCTGACCTCCTCTTTCTTCATTTGATTTACAACCACATCCAGTTTGTCGAAACTCTCTTCCCAGAATCGGCGATAGCTGATCGCCCAGTCGCTGACTGTCTTAATCGCCTCCGGCCTAAGCGTGCACACACTCTCTCGTCCACGCTTCGTCTTGATCACAATCCGCGCCCGCACCAGGTAGGCAATATGTTTTGAAATCATCTGCTGCGAGAGTGCAAACGGTTCCGTCAATCCATGCACAGAGGCAGGCCCATGCGAGAGTCGTTGGATCATTGCTCGCCGGGTTGGATCAGACAAAGCCGCAAATGTTGTACCCAATTTATCCACAACCATATGGTAGTGGATTTTCGGCCGATGTCAAATGTGAATTTTGCGATTCGTGATTTCTGTCCCGAGTCTCTCAGCCGGCGGTGGCCCACTCAGGCCGTTGCTTGTTCGGCTTGAGTGGGATATTTCCCGGCTCTACCGGCTGTCAAGCCCTGCCCAAAGGAATCTCGTCTGCAATCAACACAAAACACGATGGTTAGCGCGTGAGAAACCTGGCCGAACAATACCCCTCAACCTGATAAACTTGAAATAGTACGGATTCACTAAGGCGCGGCCACCAGCCGCGCCTTTTGCTTTGCCGAATCTACACATGCTAATCCCTGGTGGCTAAGGGCTAACGACTTACACGCGCTTCCAATGAAATGAAACGGTTACGGGATTCGCTCCGCGCCGCCCGCTCTAAGTCCAGCCGCAACAAACGGTTACAAGTTTTATCAATGGAATGAAACGGTTACAAACCTACCCGAATAAGTGACATGGAATGAGACGGTTACAAAAGTGATAAAACTGGGGGGAGGGGGTGGGGGCGCACCCACATGACCCGCGCATCCGGAAACCCCAGATGCTAACCTCATCTATATACCTCTCGCATGAGTGACAGACTGCAAATTCCCCCTGTCGGCAAGTTAGGCATCGGCTCCGATCTGACGAATATGAACGGAGGCACCCGCTTCGTTCGTGCCTGCCTGCGCCAGCCAGTGGATAGAACGCCAGTGTGGTTCCTGCGTCAGGCTGGCCGCTACATGCCGGAGTATCAGGTGGTCCGGCGGCATCACTCCCTGCTGGAAATCTGCCAGACAGCCGCAGCTGGCGGCGGAAGTCACGATCACCGCCGCCGAAAAGCTGGACGTCGATGCCGCGATCATCTTCGCCGATCTGCTGCTTCCCTTCGACTCCGATGGGACTGGACTTCGAGTTCCAATCCGGCGAAGGTCCTGTGATCCACACCCCGTGCGCACCGTCGAAGACATCGCATGGTCTGCGCACCGACCGCGCCGTCGGAGCTGGGTTACGTGGGCGAGGCCATCGGAAGCGTCGTTGCGCACTTCAAGGATCGACTCGGCATCATCGGCTTCTGCGGCGCGCCCTTCACCCTGGCCAGCTACATGATCGAGGGCGGCGGCTCGCGCAACTAGTCGCACACCAAGACCCTGATGTATCGCGAGCCCGGGATGCGTGGCGCAGCGCTGCTGGAAAAGCTGGTCGAGGTGCTGCGCGAGTTCGCCCGCCAGCAGGTGGAAGCCGGTGCGGACGTCATCCAGATCTTCGACAGCTGGGTCGGCTGCGCTGAGCGTCGAGGACTATCGGGAATTCGTACTGCCCGCTCACCAAGACTCTCGTCCGCGACGTTCAGGCCATGGGCGTTCCGGTGATCTACTTCGGAGTAGACACGGCCAGCCTGCTGCCGGCGATGCGCGAAACCGGGGCCGACGTGCTGGGGCTGGACTGGCGGATCCCGCTCGATACAGCGTGGCAGTGACCTTGATTATGCGTGCGCAGTGCAGGGCAATCTCGACCCCATCACCCTCTTCGCCAAGCCGGAGTCTGATCCGCGAGCGAGTACGCCAGATCCTCGATCAGGCAGGCTGGGCCGCCCCGGACACATCTTCAACCTCGGCCACGGCATTGTCCCCGATACACCTGTCGAAAACGTGCAGCAGGTAGTGAAGCTTCGTCCGGGAATACGCCGCGGTGAACCGCCATGAGTGAGCGCACAGCTGTGTTGCTGCTCGCGCACGGAACGCCGGATGCGCTGGACGAAATCCCCGAATACCTGCGCAACATCACCGGCGGCCGCCCACTGCCTGACAGCGTAGTCGAAGAGATCCGCCACCGCTATTCGCTCATCGGCACCAGTCCATTGACCAGCCTGACACTCGAACAGGGACGCCTGCTTTCCCAGGAGCTTTGCTTGCCGGTTTATGTAGGCATGCGCAACTGGAAGCCATACATCGTGGATATTGTCGGCAAGATGCGTGAGGACGGCGTCGACAAGGTTGTCGCGATCTGTCTCGCTCCGCAGAATTCGCGCACCAGCGTCGGCCTGTATCGCCGCGCGGTATTCGCCGCAGCGGAAGGAATGCAAGTCGACTTCGTGGAGGGCTGGGCGGATCATCCGCTCCTCGCCGACGCCTTTGCCGAGCGACTGCGCGCATTGTGGAATCCATTCAGCGCTGAGTCTGGCGCGCCCGTTCCAGTATTGTTCACGGCGCACAGCGTACCCTGCAGGACGATCCAGACTCCTTCAGCCGGCGACGGGGTACCTGCCCTGAATGCTCTAGGGCCCGATCCTTATCCGGTTGAAGCGAAGGACACGGCAGCAATGGTGGCGGAGCGCGTAGATGGTCTGACACGTGACAACTGGTTCTTCGCCTTTCAGAGCCAGGGCATGTCCGGCGGTCCGTGGATTGGTCCCACGGTCGAAGACACACTGACTGCACTACGTCAGCAGGGCCTGCAAAACATCGTCGTGCAACCGGTTGGCTTCTTGTGCGACCACGTCGAGATTCTGTACGACATCGATATTGGCTTTCGCCAGTTTGCAGCGAATCTCGATATGGAATTACGCCGCCCTGAATCGCTCAACGCCTCGCCCTTGCTGACAGCAGCTTTGGCCGATCTGGCTCGACAAGGTTTAACTCGGCTCAGCTGACCATGAGACGCATCGCGATTATCGGTGGAGGAGTGAGCGGTGTTGCGGCGGCTTATCAGCTTGCACAGCAACCTGACGTCGAGTTCACACTGTTTGAAGCCGCCGCGCGTTTGGGCGGTACAGTCGAGACCGTTCATCGCGACGGTTTTGTCATCGAGTGCGGGCCGGATTCCTGGGTAACAGAGAAACCTTGGGCGCGCGAGTTGGCAGTTGAGCTAGGACTCGAAGCCGAGATTATCGCTTCCAATGATCAGCGGCGACGGACTTACCTGCTGCAAAATCAGCGTCTCGTGCCCATGCCGGACGGCATGCGAATGATGGTTCCGACGCGCTGGGCTCCGATTATGGAGTCGCCCCTGTTCAGTTGGCAGGCCCGGCTGGCTTATCTTCGTGAGGCCCGTCGCACGGAGGAGTTGAAGCAGTCGGCGCTCGGGGATGGCGAAGACGAATCTGTTGCGAGCTTTGTTCGCCGGCATTTTGGCGATGAAGTCACCGGGACGGTCGCCGGTCCATTGCTGGCCGGCGTCTTTGGCGGCGACATCGAGACACTGAGCGTGCGCGCCGTCATGCCCTCCTTTGTGAAGCTGGAGCGAGAACACGGCAGTCTGATAGTTGCACTGCAGCAAAGACGAGATGCCAATTTCAAGCCAGTGTTTACGTCGCTCAGGTCTGGATTGGAGACATTGATTGAGCGAGTCGCGGAGACGCTGCCCTCGGGGACAGTCCTGATCGGACACGAGGTTCGCTCAGTTGCCCAGCAGGCCGGACAGTGGCGGATCGAGACAAACGGCGTTGCTGGTCTCTTCGACGCCGATGATCGTGGCAACACCTGCGCATGTCACTCGACGGCTGCTTAGTTCAATCCATGCCAACTTTGAAGAGCTGCTTGCGATAGACGCTACATCGGCCATCGTGGTCGCGCTGGCGTTTTCAGCCGAGCGTGCGAAGCATCTGAGGATGCCGCGAGGCTTCGGGTATCTCGTGCCGCAAGCGCCGAGCTGTGACCGAGCGCCTGAAGACGATCCTCAGCTGCTGGCCTGCACCTTTGTCGATCAGAAATTCTCGCATCGCACACCGGATGGCGCTGTTTTGCTGCGTGGATTCTTCGGCGGCGATACAGCGCCTGCCCTGCTCAATAAGGACGATGCCACGCTCGTTTCGCTGGCTCACCAGCAGCTTTCGCGAACACTCGGCCCCTTGCCGGAGCCTGACATTTCTCTGGTGCGGCGGTGGCCGCTTTCGTTGCCCCAATATGCCGTAGGGCATCTGGATCGCATGGCGAAGCTGGCCCAACTGTCTGACACCTTTCCCGGGCTGTATCTGATTGGGAATGCATACCACGGCGTGGGGCTGCCGGATCTGATCCGCGAAGGGCGTAAAGCCGGACGGCGTGCGGCGCAGGCGTGACATGTTGTTCCGCTCAAACCTATTCGCCGGCATTTGCTTGACCTCACCATCAGCCATTAGCATCTGAAAGCGTATGACGACGACTCATTTGAATGCATCGGATAGCGGTACTTTCGCGCTGGGCGGAGATCTGCACATCCACCGCCTTGGCTACGGGGCAATGCGGATCACCGGAGACGGCATCTGGGGCGAGCCTAAAGATCCGGAGAAGGCCAAGGAGGTCTTGCGCCGCGCGGTCGAACTGGGCGTGAGCTTCATCGACACGGCGGACTCTTACGGTCCCGAGGTGAGCGAGAGACTGATCGCCGAGGCGCTACACCCGTACCCCGGTCATCTGGTGATTGCCACGAAGGGCGGTCTGACCCGGTCGGGGCCGAATCGATGGGCGCCGGTCGGGCGGCCAGAGTATCTCCGGCAGTGCGTTGAGATGAGCCTGCGGCGGCTCAAGCTGGAACGCATCGACCTATGGCAGCTGCATCGGATAGATCCGAAGGTGCCGGTCGAGGAGTCGCTCGGCGCGATCAAGGAGCTGCAGAAGCAGGGCAAGATTCGCCACGTAGGTCTCTCTGAGGTAGTGCCCGATGATATCGAGCGGGCGAAGAAGACAGTTCCCATCGTGAGCGTCCAGAACCAGTACAACCTCGGCGATCGGAAGTATGAGAGTACGCTCGAATACTGCGCGAAGCACAAGCTTGGATTCATCCCGTGGTTCCCGGTGGCGGCGGGTGCGCTGGCCAGGCCGGGCGGCCGACTGGATGAGGCGGCGAAACGGCACCATGTGACGGTGGCGCAGTTGTCGCTGGCCTGGCTCCTGCATCACTCACCGGTCATGTTGCCGATTCCGGGAACGTCGTCCGTGGAACACCTTGAGGAGAACATTGCAGCTGGCGCGGTCAAGCTGAGCTCGGATGAGTGGAAGGCCATCGAGAGCGAAGCTGCGAAGGCAAAGTAACAAGGTCTTGAAGAGTAACGGGCAGACCCGATCAGTTTGCCCGTTTTGCTTTAACTGAATGTTATGGGGCGATGATGACGCCGCAGGCGATACGCCCCCCCGCGTTGCCGGTGGGATCGGTCTTCATGTCGTCGGCCTTCTCGTGGATCATGATGGAGGTGCCCCCGTTGGTGAAGACGGAGTTGGGGGCGGCGGGGTCAAGGCTCACGTCCTTGTTCACCAGGGTTACGGAGACCTTGCCGTCGGGCTTCACGGTCAGGTTCTGGGGCATGTCGCCATTGTGGTGGCCGTCGGGATTCTCGTATCCGTGCTTCTTGGCCGCGGGGTTGAAGTGTCCGCCGGCGGACTTGAAGTCGGGTGGATCGCACTTGGCGTTCTGGTGAATGTGGATGGCGTGCTCGCCGGGAGGAAGGTTCTTCAGGTCGACCTTGACCTGTACACCTGATTTGGTCTGCTTGAGCACGACGTCTCCAGCGTCCTTGCCGTCGGCGGTCTTGATCGGAACCTTGACGGGCTTCGGGCCGGCGGCGAACGCGGCCAGCGGCAGTGCTGACAAAGCCATCGTCAGAACGAGCTTCGGGAAGGTCTTCATGGGGTTCTCCTTTGCACGGACAAGCATACCGGAAACGGAGAAAGCCTGAGATGAACCCGTCAGGATTTTTCGATGAGGGAGATTGACTTGGTGGAGCTAGTCGGGCTCGAACCGACGACCTCGTCGTTGCGAACGACGCGCTCTCCCAGCTGAGCTATAGCCCCACGGCGGCGGGAGACACTCTGATGAGTTTATCAGGAGTTCAGGGTTTAGGGTGTAGCGTTCGTTTTGTCCCGTCCCGGGGGAGGGTACCCCCTCCCCCCTCTTCCCTTAGATTTCGTAACCGTTTCATTCCATGTGGCTTATTGTGGCAAGTTTGTAACCGTTTCATTCCATTGAAGAAGTCTCGTAACCGTTTGTTGCGGCTGGACTTACAGGCGGCGGCGCGGGCCGAATCCCGTAACCGTTTCATTTCATTGGAACAACTTGTAACCGATTCTGCTGCTGCGAGTTGCGGGAGGGGACCGGCTGGGCGTGCTTGTGGGCATGATCGGCTCCTGAACAATGAAAAAGCCCGCCGGGTGGGCGGGCTTCTTTGATCTCTATCTCTATTTTACCGGATTGGGGGAAATTGTCGGCCAGAAAAGGACAGGGGGCAGGGAATGGGGTGCAGGGTCGTTGTGCGAATTCAGATCTGTTCCTCCCACCCTTCGCTTCCCTCAGGATGGGGCACCCCCGTTCGTGGCGGATTCGAGAGAAATCAAGAGTGGGCCACCCGCCGTCACCCCGGACGGAGACCCTCTCCTCACCCGCGACATCGGCACCGACGAAATCTACGATATCAGCCTGCGCTGGCACTGATCTGCTTGCTTCGCAACGATCTAAGCACAGGTCTGAGTACTAGCAGACCCGAGATAGCCGACAGCCGAGGGTGGCTGTTAAGCCTGTCCCTATTCTGGATGGTGTGGGCGGGCAAGCATTGACCGCAGATCGGCGGCGAGCTTCGCGCTTAACTCTTCCGCCTGCTCCTTTGTGAGGTCTCCCTGGGCGAGGTCGGGTGAGCCGCCGCCGCGCAGTCCGTAGGCGGCGAGTGCTTCGCGAAGAACCTCTCCGCAGTGGAGCTTCATATCCTGGCTGCGCGCGAGAAAGATTCGTGCCGGATCGGTTTCGGCGGAGATGAAGAGCGCGACGGTTCGGGGAACGGTTGCGGTGAGGCGGGAGGCCAGCAGCCGGACGTATTCGCGGTCGCGATCGGTGAAGACGCGGCGGACCAGCCGAAGATTGTCCTGGATCATCACTTCTACGGCGAGGCGGACGGCGTGATAGTTGGCAAGGTCTTCGCGCAGTTTCTGACGCTCTTTGGCTGAGGATTTCGCCTCGGCCTGGAGGCGTTCGATGGCGGCGGGGATGTCGTCGCTGCCCACGGAGAGCGCGAGGCCGGCGCGATGGAGCAGCGCGAAGTCGTGGCGGGCGGACGCGACGGCACGCTGACCGCAGACGAACTCGACGCGCGCTCCGCGGCTAACCCGCTCTACAGAACGCAACAGCAGACCGCCGATCTGGCCGGTGGAGCGAACGTGGGTTCCTCCACAGGCGTTGAGGTCGTAGTCGTCAATTTCAATGAGGCGCATGCTTCCGTCGCGGTCGGGAAGTTTGCGCAGGCGTCCTGCAGCCAGCAGCGCTTCGGCCTCGCGGCGGTCAACGGCGCGAATGGTCACTGCACGATCCTCGGCGATGATGTCGTTGGCGATCCGCTCGACGCGTTCGAGGCTATGGTGGGCAATGGAGGCGGTTGAGAGATCGATGGTCGAGGCGGTTTCGCCGAGGTGGAAGGATACCGTTTGCGCATCGAGCTCGTGGGCGAAGACAGCGGAGAGCAGATGCTGGCCGGAGTGCTGCTGGATGTGGTCGATGCGGCGAGACCAATCGATGGATCCCTGAACGGCGGTTCCGGCGAGCAGAGGCTTGCGGGTGAAGTGCCAGACCTCTCCCTGGTCGTCCTCCTCCACGCTTTCGATGGGGACTTCAAGGGTGGCTCCGTTGCGCGAGGTGGCGGTGAGGAGGCCGGTGTCGTGCGGCTGGCCGCCGCTGGCCGGGTAAAAAGCGCTGCGATCGAGCGCGATCTGCCAGATGGAGACGCCGTCGGCGCGGGAGGCTTCGCGAATGTCCACGACCTGCGCGGAAAAGCTCTTGAGGAAGGCGTCGTCGTAATAGAGGCGTTCAGTCATATCGGTCGTAGTTTCGTTCGTGAAGAGGCCAGCGTTCGGGGGAAAAGGTATTCAGGCTATTACTGTAATGCCGAAGCTGTCGCCGCGCTCCGGTCAGGAAGAAATTCTTTGCTGGAGGGTAACTTTTCCCTGGCGAGCGCGTTTAGGTCTATAAGGATTGTAGGTCTCCTATGCCACGCTCGCATCGACTCGCAAGCTTCGCTCTTCTCGCGCTCCTAGCGCTTCTGGCCGTTCCGCCATTCGTTGTGCAGGCGCAGCAGTCTCATCCGGCGCCAGCCAGCCAATGCCGACCAGCAGCCCTATCCCGATGACAGCTGGGTTCCGCTGGGCATGGAGGTGCTGGGGCGGCGCGCGGCCTTCCACACGGACTTCACCTTCGACAAGTCGATGCTGGAAATGGCGAACAACTTTGTCGGAGACGATGAGTCGCGGCAGATCGTGGCGAAGCTGCGCGGCATCTCGGTGCACAGCTACAAATTCTCGGCTCCGGGGCTGTACGACCCGGGTGCGCTCGAAGCTGTGCGGGCGCAGTATCGCAATCGCGGATGGAAGCACCTGGTGACGTCGCAATCGTATGTGGCCACGCCGGGCCAGGCGCGCACGGATGTGTGGGTTCGCTTCGAGCACGCCAATGTGGAAGGCATGGTGCTGCTGGTGGCGAATCAGACCAACCTGAACCTGGTGGCGATCAACGGGACTCTCAGCCCGCTCGATCTGCTGCACCTGCGCGGGAAATTCGGCATTCCGAAATTCTCCGGCGACGACCTCGTCGAGCAGAAGAACTAATTCCCGAAGTATTGCTGCGGAAATTGCGTTACACCCGTTGCGTCGAGCTGAAAACAGTGGTGTCCGGCGGGATGGGTCCATGGGTCCTGGATGGCAGTGCCGGCCCGGTGGTCGCTGCTCCGCGTGAAGGTCGCGCAGAGCTCGTATTGGCTTCCCTGCTTAGGGTGGTATTCGTAAAGCGCGCCGGTGACGGGATCAGCCATTGCGCCATTGGTGGGTAGTCTGATCGATGCCGGGCGGCAGTTGCGATGCGTGCGAAGACCAATAATTCTTGACCTCCAGAACTCAGCTGGTAAAGCTGCTGGACACGTTGGGCGTCCGCGCGTAGCTCACGCTGCGAACTGGGTGTTCCCAGATTAAAAAATCCGATTATGACCATGAGCACGACAAAGGCCGAGCTTAATCCCGCCATGAGCCGGTCGCGGTTCAGCCTGGCCGGAGTGAGCTCAGTCTTGCGGAGGCCGCCAAAGTAGTAGAAGAAGACTCCGCCGGAAAGCGCCAGCACAACAAAGGCTTTGGCGAGGAATCGCGAGGTCAGCTCGCCGCGCAGCAGATAGGCGAGCGCCGTGATCAGGTCGCCCATGAAGACGCAGGCGGCGATGACCAGGGCCATGTAGGTCAGCCATTTCCGGATCGAGGAGTCCAGCTTTTCCGGGTGCGCCGCCGCCTCGCCAAGAACGGTCCGCGAGATGAGCAGATAGAGCGGAAAGGCAACGATGACTGCGGCCAGGGACGAGGTGATGATGTACGTATCAAAGGTCTGCTGGTAGCCGGTGAAGAGCGGGTCGGCCAGCCATCGATCGATCAGGGTGAAGGCAAGGGTGCCAAGACCGATCGTCCACGTGGCCAGGGTTGAGAAGATGAGCAGGTAGAAGAATGCGTCTTTGGCGGAGGCCCCCGCACCGGAGCGGCGCGGAATGTCGATTCCGGTCAGGCGCTGATAGTGGTCGGCGAGAGCGTCGTAGACTTCCTTTTCAGGCCAGCCGCGGGCAGTGAGCACTCCCACGAGCGACTCATGCGGGATGCCGGCCGCCAGCGCTTTCTCGATAACCTCGGCGATTCTGGCGTCTGCGGGCACGAACAAAGTTTTACATGATGCGCGGGAAGTCGGTGTGAAAAGTTGGATCAGGCGAAGCCTTCCCTTTCACTCATTCCTTGAGCTGGTTCACAGCGTCGAGCTCCCGGGCGACGATCGCTCGCGGCAGAGGAGCGTAGCCCAGAGACTCGCACTGTTTCTGGCCCGCGGTGAGCATCCAGTGTAGAAATGCGGCGATCGCGGCCTGCTTCTGAGGATCGCTTTGGGATGCGGGCACAAGAAGCCAGGTAAAGGTGCTGATGGGATAGGCGTATTTTCCCGGCGCATTGAGAATGGAAAAACGAAAGTCGCTGTTTTGCGATGCGCTGGCTTCCGATGCGGCGGCGGTGATGCTGGCAAGATCGGCCTTGATGAATTGCCCGGCGGGATTGCGGACGGCCGCGTAGTTCAGCTGATGCTGGATGGCGTAGATGAGCTCGACGTATCCAATGGCATTGGGAGTCCTGCTCACGAGCTGGGCGACTCCGGCATTGCCGGCTGCACCGGTTCCGACCGGCCAGTTGACGCGCGGACCCGATCCGTACTGCGATTTCCATTCGGGGCTCACGAGGGAAAGATAGCTTGTCCAGACGTAGGTCGTGCCGCTTCCGTCGGAGCGATGCGCGACGACGATCTCCGCGTCAGGCAGGTGAAGGCCGTGATTCGACTCGTGAATGCGCGGATCGTTCCAGCGGCGGATGGCGCCAGCGTAGATGCCCGCGAGCAGCTGGGGAGTAAGGTTCAAAGGGCGATCGAGTCCGGGAAGATTGTAGATGGGGACGACTCCGCCCAGCACGGTAGGAAAATGCAGGATGTGGGCGCCGGATGGCGTTGTGTCTTTCGCCAGCGGCATGTCGGACGCAGCGAAATCCACCTTGCCGGCTTCGAGATGCTCGATGCCGGCTTCAGAACCGATGGCGTCATAGGAGATGGAAACGCCGGGCTGATCCTGTGCGAAGCTCTCGAACCACTTGAGATAAAGCGGCGCGGGCAGGGTTGCGCCCGCGGCACTCAGGGCAGCATGCACACCCAATACAGCTGCGGACCGAGCACCCGGGTTGGGAATGCCGCTTCTGATTGCGGCAAGCAAACGGGAAACCACCTGATCCGCGAGGTCGTCGGTGAAACTCACCTCGCGCAGGCGGTTCGGGGTGACCAGATACGACCACAG
Source organism: uncultured Acidobacteriota bacterium (assembly GCA_963735555.1). GTDB lineage: Bacteria > Acidobacteriota > Terriglobia > Terriglobales > Acidobacteriaceae > Silvibacterium. Next base: position 344,842 of record CAVTLP010000015.1, on the reverse strand, counting down.
CGGCCGATTGTCTTTGCTGGTGAGTTCCGCGGAGAGGTATCCCTGATAGTTGGTGGCGCGGGTGCTGGGGGAGCGTGGATTTGCAGAGACGGTGCCTGTCGCCCAGACGTTGGCGGTCAGGCGCAAGATAGCGTCAGCCGATGCTGCGTCGTTGACAACCCGAAGATGATTTTTGGCAAGCTGCTGATCGATGCGGGCTCGGATCTCTGCGTTGCCACTGCTGTCGGCGGAAAACTCGACCTGGATGGCGTGAATGCCGCTGAGGCTCTGAGCCGTTGCGCAAAAAGCGTATAGCAGAGGAAGCATACCAAGAACGATTCGCGCAAACGCTGAGAAACTGTGCAGCTTTCGAGGACGCGGGTGAAGAGGATTACAGACGGCAGACACGAGCGATGTCATGGCATTCACTAGACTGCAACAGAATTGACGTGAATTGTATGAAAATGAGGCTACGGCTGTCGCGAACGAAAGCGACTTCCGTGGAGCCTCGATGCCAGCACAGCCACCGCGCCTGAAGGATGTTCCGCGCAATTTGAAGGGTTACTTTCTCTGCCTGCTGAAGAAGGGCGAGAAATGGAATGAAACAGAAGGATCGACCGAGTTGATGCCGCAGCATCTGGCCTTCCTGCGCCAGCAGATGGAGGCGAGGAGATTCGTCGTGACGGGTCCGGTGCTGGGTGAAGGCGACGACCTGGTGGGTATCAGCGTGATTGAAGCGGCCAGCGCGCAGGAGGCTCTGGAACTGGCGAACGAGGATCCGGCAGTCAAGGCTGGTCGACTGCGGATGGAGATTCGGCCAGTGTATCTGCCGTCGCTGGATGGGGTGCGCGTGGAGTTTTGAGGCAGGTGCCCTTACTTGCCTCCAGAAAGATAGAGAGTGGCGAATTTCGTCTGAGTCGGCGAAGTTTCCGAAAAGCCGGGCTTTTTAGCCAGTATGAAGGCCGCGACAGAAAAACGCAGACGGAAATCTCAACGGCGTGCGGTCCAGTTGGTCCATCTGCGGCTAATCTTCATTGGCTCCGGCGCGCGGCGACGGTTATCTTGTTAGCGTTGTTCCGGACGACATCGATCCGGTTTCGGCTCGGCTTATTTTAGCTTCGAAGGGGAGAAAATGGTCATACCGCCTGTAAACGCTCAATCGACAGACAATAGAGTGCCGGCAGTCAGCGGCGAAAACATCAGCCCTAATGGAGGCACGGGAGTATACGGTCATAGCAAAAACAAAGGTGGATTCGGGGTCCTGGGCGAATCCACTGACGGACGAGGTGTGGTTGCTATCAGCGTGAACGACTACGGGCTGCGGGCATCAAGCACTAATTTGGCTGGTATCAGGGGAAGTTCTGTAAATGGCCGGGGAGTCGAAGGCTGGGCCACTGCTGTTGAAGGCGTAGTAGGAACCAGTGTGACTGGTCCCGGAGTATTTGGAATAACAATTGGGGACCCACAGAACCTGTCATACATAACAAATAGTCCTGGTGTGGTTGGCTCAAGCACGTATGGCTCTGGTGTTTTCGGCACGAGCAAGATGGGTCCTGGCGTCTTTGCAACCACTCAAGAAGGATTCGCAGCCATTGATGCTCGCAACGACCAACCCGGCGGGGCGGCCATATTTGCTGGGGGTAACGTTTTGGCCACGGGTGAAGTTTATGCCGAGGTCGGCGTTAATTCCGGGGGCAATATTTCGTGTCAGACAGGCATCTACGCAACTAACAATGACCCAGGATTCGCCGGATTGTTTAGAGGTGCTGTGCAGATTACGGGAGCGCTTGAAAAATCGGGCGGCGGCTTCAAGATAGACCACCCACTCGATCCTGCAAATCAATACTTGTCGCACTCGTTCGTCGAATCGCCTACCAGGTCAAATATCTACGACGGTATTGCAATCCTTAATGGCGAAGGCGAAGCTACAGTAGTTCTTCCCAATTGGTTCGAGATGCTGAACAATGACTTTCGCTATCAACTCACGCCCATCGGCGGGGCGGCTCCAGAGATTCATATCTCAAGAAAGATCAGGGACAACAAATTCCAAATCTCAGGTGGAAAACCGGGACTCGAAGTTAGCTGGCAAGTCACAGGCACGCGGGTGGATGCCTGGGCTCAGCACAATCCTCTTGTGGTGGAAGCCGAAAAGAAAGAGGCCGACCGAGGGAAGTACCTCCATCCCACGCTGCATGGGGAGGACGAGTCGAAAGCGCTAGGCAGAGGAAAACCCTTCCGTCACAAGCACCCGCAGAGGTAGATACGACTGCAGACATCGCCTATCCGGTCATGGTAGAGCTCTTCCCACGGCCATTGATTAGCTCTGTTCCCGGTCCAGTGAAGTGTGCTCGGGTCGAATAGTAGTTTGGCTGGCGTATCCCGACAGTGGACTGTAAAACGGGGATTTCGGTAACTGACGAACCAGCCTCAGGAATGCGCCAGCAGAGCGTCAAAAAAACAAAAAAGCGTCCGCAGAGCACGGACGCTTTCCTTTTCGTAGTTTGAAGCTAGATCGAGCTCATGTTGAGCAGGAACTCGGCGTTGTTGCGGGTCTTGCCGAGCTTGTCGACGAGAAGCTCCATGGCTTCGACCGGCGACAGCGGGTTGAGCACCTTGCGCAGCACCCAGATGCGGCTGAGGTCTTCCTTGACGATGAGCAGCTCTTCCTTGCGGGTGCCGGAGCGCTGGATATCGATGGCCGGGAAGACGCGCTTGTCGACCAGCTTGCGGTCGAGGATGATTTCCATGTTGCCGGTGCCCTTGAACTCTTCGAAGATGACTTCGTCCATGCGCGAGCCGGTATCGACGAGCGCGGTCGCAATGATGGTCAACGACCCGCCCTCCTCGATGTTGCGGGCCGCGCCGAAGAAGCGCTTCGGCCGCTGCAGGGCGTTCGAATCGACACCGCCGGAGAGGACTTTGCCCGACGGCGGAACGATGGTGTTGTAGGCGCGCGCGAGACGCGTGATCGAGTCGAGCAGGATGACGACGTCGCGCTTGTGCTCGACGAGGCGCTTGGCCTTTTCGATGACCATTTCGGCGACCTGCACGTGGCGCGCGGCCGGCTCGTCGAAGGTGGAGCTGATGACTTCGCCCTTCACCGAGCGCTGCATGTCGGTGACTTCTTCCGGGCGCTCGTCGATGAGCAGGACGATGAGAACGACCTCGGGATGGTTCGTGGTGACGGAGTTCGCGATGGACTGCAGCAGCATCGTCTTGCCGGTGCGCGGCGGAGCGACGATCAGTCCGCGCTGGCCGCGTGCCGATGGGCGTGAGCAGATCCATGACGCGGCCGCTGATGTTCTCGCGGACGGTCTCCATCTTGATGCGCTCCTGCGGATAGAGCGGCGTGAGGTTGTCGAAGAGGATCTTGTTGCGCGTCTCCTCGGGCGACTCGAAGTTGATGGCCTCGATCTTGACCAGCGCGAAATACTTTTCGCCCTCGTGCGGCGGGCGGACGTTGCCGCTGATGGTGTCGCCGGTCTTGAGGTCGAACTTGCGAATCTGGGAAGGAGACACGTAGATGTCGTCCGGCCCGGGCAGATAGTTGTAGTCCGGCGAGCGGAGGAAGCCGTAGCCGTCGGGCAGAATTTCAAGGACGCCCTCGGCGAAGATGTGGCCCTCTTTTTCGCTCTGTGCCTGGAGAATCTTGAAGATAAGGTCTTGCTTGCGGAGTCCGCTCGCGCCCGGAATCTCAAGCGTGCGCGCAATGCGGCTCAGTTCCGTAATGTTTTTTTCTTTGAGTTCGGAGATGGTCATTTTTTACCTGCGGTGGGATGTGATGGGAGGGGTGTTGCGAGGAAGGAAGTTACGGATGGAGAAGAGCTTCTAGGGAAGGTTGTTTCTCAGGAACTTGTTTCTCAAGGAGTTTGCAAAGGGGGTGTGAAGGTAAAGCAGGCCGCGCTTATGCTGCGCGGCGCTGCTGAATGGAGGACTGGTCGGGCACTGTAACAGCACTACCTACCGGACTCGCTTCATGGAAGCGAACCAGAACGTCGTTCGTCGTGTCCTGCAAGCGAGTGTTGGGCTTGTGCAGCTTCCGAGTCGCCTTCGAAGCCAACTGGCACAGCTGGTACCGGTTCGTGACGTGGGCAAGCGCCCCAAAAATCAAATCAGATCGCATTTTCGTGTCTCCTTCTATTCTGTCTTTACTGTCGGCTGTTTCCAATGAAGCCGCCCTCTGCGGCAACCAGCGTAGAGCCGGACAGGAAGCGCCCGGCAGTTTCCCTCGATCGTGTCTTCTGGATCGGCCTGTCAGTTTTCTGCTTCATTAGACGCGTGAGGCAGTGTTACCGGTCAACTTTTTTATTTTGTAACGAGTCGCGACCGAGCTGACCTTTCGGTTCGCCACCCGTGCTGCATACAGTGCCTTTGTTTTGAGTACCTTCGCGCAGTTAACCCCATCTCGAACAACTTCATTGACTCACCTGATGCTGAGTCCTGAAGGGAGCTGGCATAGTGGGATTCAGGCTGTATCGTCAACCAAATCTGTAGACGGCTCAGCTGGCGGAAAAGTTACTTTCGAAGGCCGCACTTGCAATCGGCACTGTTGAAGTTAAACCCGTTTAGCATTCGGGTCAACTATTTTTTTCATAGAGAGTTGTCTCCGGAGATTCCAGGAATGGAAGCGAGTTCCAAAACGGATTTGTATGGCTAACCACTTTATTCGGAACGGGTTGGGCCGGTGTTCCAGGCACGATGAAAACTACGGGAGATCCCACTTTCCATAGGTCCCCGTGGGAACGTTCTCATCCCTGGCGCAGATTTTGATTGACAGAGCCATGATTGTACTATTGTATTAGTACAAATGATTGTCCGCGTCCATCCTGCCTCCGGTGTTCCGCTGTACCTGCAAATCGAATCGCAGGTGAAGCATGCGATTGCGGCAGGAGCGATTCGGAGGGATGACTCGCTGCCTCCGGTGAGAAAGATGGCGGCGGAGTTGCGGGTGAATCCGAATACGGTGGCCCGCGCCTACCAGAATCTCGAGCGCGATGGCGTGATCCGGACGGTGCAGGGGGGCGGATGCTATGTAAATGGCGAGTCGCCGGGATTGTTGCCGTCGGAAAAGATTCGCCGGCTGAAGCCGCTTGCGCTGCAGTTGGCGGTTGAGGCGAAGCAGCTCGTGGTCGATCGCGAGGATGCCATCGCGTTGCTCGAAGAGTCATTTGCCGAATTGGAAGAGCAGCCGTGAGTTTGGAGAAACGTCATGAGTGAACTGGTAGTGGAAACGCGGTCGCTGGTGAAGCGCTATGGCGGCTCCGGCCGGGGAGCAGTCGCGGCCGTCGATGGTTTGAACATGCGCGTGGAACGGGGATCGATCTATGGGTTTCTCGGGCGGAATGGCGCGGGGAAGACGACGACGATCCGCGTACTGGCGGGACTGGCAAAAGCCACCGGCGGTTCGGCTCACGTCCTGGGCCTGGATGCGGCGAGAGATCCGGTTGCGATTCTGGAACGCACAGGATTTGTGATCGACAAGATGCTGCTGCCCTCGATGAACGGCAACGATCTTGTCCGCTTTAACCGCGGATTCTTTCCGCGCTGGTCCGATGCACTGGCGAAGCGGTACGCGGAGTCGCTGGAGATTCCGATGGATCGCAAGTTCAAGAAGCTGTCGCATGGGAACAAGACAAAGCTTTGCCTGCTACTCGCCCTGGCGCAGAATCCCGAACTGTTGATTTTGGATGAGCCGACGGCTGGGCTCGATCCGGTGGTGACCGATCAGCTGCTGCGGGTGCTGGTGGAGGATTTCGCGAACGATGGGCGCACGATCCTGATGTCGTCGCATCATCTGTCGGAAGTCGAGAAGATTGCGGACTGGGTGGGCATCATCGATAAGGGCAAGCTGCTTCTGGAGGCGCGGCTGGACGATATTCGCGCCAACTACCGGCGGGTTCGAGCGGTCGGCGAGGGGCTGCCGCAGGCTGGTCCGGAAGTTGTAACTGTGTCGGCTACAGAAGGCGTTACCGATTATGTGTTGAGCGCGGGCGCAGAAGGATTCGCGGCTGGGCTGCGCAGCAATGGAGCGACGATCCTGGACGTGCAACCGATGAATCTGTCGGAGATATTCCTGGAACTGGTGGGGAGGGAGAATCATGTACCTGTGGAAGTATTGGCGTGAGAGTCGGATCGTCTTCGGCATCAGCATGCTTGGCATCGCTGTGTTGGCCCTTCTTGTTTTCAGAGCAGTCTGGCACATCGAAATTAACTCAGCTCACTTCGGGAGACCCGGCGAAGGTGACATGGCCAAGTTCCTCGTTGTGTCCTTGTATATGCAGGTGCCGATCTTTGCGTTCCTGGCATGGGTGATGGGCAGCTTTGGAGTGGGACGGAACCTGGGAGAAGACAGCGGCTCCTACCTGCTGACGCGGCCAAGGCCGAGGCGCTGGTTCCTGTGGAGCGACTGGGGCTTCGGTTTTCTGCAACTGGTCTCGGCCGCTGCACTGGTGAATTTGCTGCTCGGACACCTTGCGCATCGCCTGTCCGGCGCAGGCGGCGGTCCGTTCAGCGGCGCCATTGCATTCGGAGAGATGTATCAGCCGATTCCTCTGGCCGCTGTGATGGGTCTGAATTTTCTGACCATCGTGCTGTTTGCGGGACTCATCTTCGGCGTCACCTACTTCTCAACCATCGCCGTGAAACACGCGCGGGGGGTGATGTTGGGGGCCGGCATCATTCTCGGCTACCTGATTCTCGGAGCCGTGGTGCGGCATTACTGGTCAGTGGATCTGCCCGGTCTGCTGCTGCAGGCGTTCGATCCCTCTCCGGCCTCGGGTAATTCGATGGGAGTTTCGCATCAGCTGGGCGCGGCTGTGGCGATGCGCGCTGCCGTTGTGCTGCTCTTCCCGGTCGTGGCGCAGGTGATTTTAGAGCGCAGCGAAATCTGAAAGGGAGCTAAGTTCCGGATAGCTAAGAGACGGGCAGCCAAGAAGCGGGTAGTTAAAAAGCGGTTAGCGGGAAACACTGCGAATCGCCTGCATGGGCATTGAAAGTATTATTAGACTTCCGATGAGACACGGAAGTCTGCGCTCTGTCATCGCGTTCTTGTGTGCGGTTTGCCTTCTGTCGGCTTGCGGCAGGAACCACGACAGAGACGGACAGCCAAGAAGCGGGTAGCTAAAAAGCGGTTGGCGGGAACACTGCGAATCGCCTGCGTGGGCATTGAAAGTATTATTAGACTTCCGATGAGACACGGAAGTCTGCGCTCTGTCATCGCGTTCTTGTGTGTGGTTTGTCTTCTGTCGGCTTGCGGCAGGAACCACGACAACGCGAAACACGCAGATTCTCCACGGCTCACGTCGAGAGTCATGATGCAGGACGTCACCTTTCACAGCGCGGCGCTGGGTCGCGACATGACAGTATCGGGTAATTGCGCCAGCGAAGATTGCCGGCGGCGAAAAACTGCCGGCCGTGTATCTGCTCCATGGCGGCGACGGTGACTATCGCGATTGGTCGAATAGCTCCGATGTAACGCGATATGCGGAGCGCGGACTGATCCTCATCATGCCGGACGCCGGCTTCTCCTATTACACGAATTCAGCCATCAGGCCGCAGGACCGCTACGAAGACTACATCGTGAACGATCTGATTGCGGACGCCGAGGGCAGGTTTCCGATCGCGGCGAATCGCGAAAGCAGAGCGATTGCGGGAATCTCGATGGGAGGGTTTGGGGCGATCGTAATAGCGCTGAAGCATCCGCAACTCTTTGCCTTTGCAGGAGGCCTCAGCTCGGCGCTCGATGTGCCCAGCCGCCCGCTTACCGTACGCCGGATTCGACAGTGGCTTCGTTACCGGTCGATCTTTGGACCGTGGGGTAGCCAGACGCGACGCGATAACGATCCTTACCTCCTCGCTCTGTCTGCGGATCCTTCCAGAACTCCATATCTCTTTCTTGGTTGCGGAGAACAGGAAAGCTTCTTTGCGGCGAACCGCAAATTTGTTGAGATACTGACCCGGCGTCATTTTCAATATGAGTTTCGTGCTATTCCTGGAATCCACAACTGGGACCTGTGGAATAAGCAGATACCGGCGATGTTTCAGAGCCTGTTTGAGCACATCGACAAAGAGCAGCTCAGATGAAGAACGCAGCCATCGGCGTTCGCATGCACTCAGGTTGGGGAGCGCTCCTGGCGGTCTCAAACAACGACGGCATCGTGGAGATCCCAGCACGGCGGCGTATCGTGGTGACTGCCTCCGGAACACGTGGAGGAAACCAGCCTTATCATTTTGCGAAGGCACTCGAACTCCCTGAAGCGGAGAAGTTTCTTGAGGACAGTTTTGCGGCTACAAAGCGCCTTGCTCTGGAGGCTGTCCGGGATCTGATCGGCGAACTGCGTGGCCGGTATCGCATCGTGGGCTCTGCCGTCCTCCTGGCTTCCGGTCGCCCGCTGCCACCGCTGGCAAAGATTCTCGCGTCGCATCCCTTGATTCATACGGCCGAAGGAGAGTTCTTTCGCGAAGCCTTTTCAAAAGCGTGCGAGAGTCTGGACCTTCCGGTGACCGGGTTTCGGGAACGGAACCTCGATGAATGTGTTCAGACAATGTTAGGTGATGCTGCGGCGGGGATGCGGCAACAGGTATCCACACTTGGCCAATCGCTCGGACCGCCCTGGACCACGGATCAGAAAATGGCCGCGCTTGCTGCGTTGGTAGTCCTGGCAAAGCAAGGCGACTCCCACTAGCTCCAGTAACTCCGATCAAGCGTGCGGTACTGGATGGCTTCGGCGATGTGGGAGACAGTCAGCTGGGTCTGGCCTTCGAGGTCGGCGATGGTGCGGGCAACCTTGAGGATGCGATCGTGGGCGCGCGCAGTGAGTCCCTGCTGCTGCATGGCGCGCTCCAGAAGCTTCTCGGCGTCGGCGCCGAGTTCGCAGAAGGTTCGAATCTGGCGGGTGCCCATTTGCGCGTTGGAGTAGATCTTCTCTTTCGCGCCGGAAAAACGCTGGCGCTGAAGCTCGCGAGCCTTGAGCACACGGGCGCGAATGCAGGCAGAGCTTTCGCTGGCGGCTCCGCCACGCAGCTCGCGGTATTGCACGGCGGGCACTTCGATATGAATGTCGATGCGGTCGAGCAGCGGGCCGGACACTTTGGATACATAGCGCTGGATGAGCGGCGGGGTGCAGTGACATTCGCGCGATTTGTCGTTGAAGTATCCGCAGGGGCAGGGGTTCATGGCTGCCGCCAACATGAAGGCCGAGGGAAAGCTCAGCGACATGGAGGCGCGCGCGATCGTGACATTGCGGTCTTCGAGCGGCTGACGCATGACTTCGAGAACGTTGCGGGGAAACTCGGGCAGTTCGTCGAGAAAGAGGACGCCGTTGTGCGCGAGGGAGACCTCGCCGGGGCGAGGGACGGCTCCGCCACCGATCAGGCCAGCGTCGGAGATGGTGTGATGCGGAGAGCGAAAGGGCCGCTGGGTGACGAGGCCGGCCTCGGCATCGAGTACGCCGGCAACAGAGTGGATCTTGGTGGTCTCCAGCGCTTCTTCAAAGCTGAGGGGCGCCAGAATCGACGGCAGGCGCTTGGCGAGCATCGTTTTGCCGGAGCCGGGTGGGCCGATCATGAGAATGTTGTGTCCGCCGGCTGCGGCTACCTCGAGCGCGCGCTTCGCGGTCTGCTGTCCGCGTACATCGGCGAAATCAAGAGAGAAATGCTGCTGCTCATCGAGGAGCTGCGTCGCCTCGATGCGGAAGGGCGAAGTGTGAATGCCTCCGTTCGCGGCTGCGTTCAGCAGCTCGCGGACTTCGTTGAGACTTGCGACAGGGTAGACGTTGACGCCTTCGACCACGGCGGCTTCGCGGGCGTTTGCTTTGGGGATTACAAGATTCTTGATGCCGCGCGCACGCGCTGCGACCGCCACGGGCAACATGCCGGAGACGGCGCGGAGGCCGCCATCAAGACCGAGTTCGCCGACAAGAAGGAACTGGCTGACGTCGGTGAGGTTGAGGGCTCCGTACGCTCCAAGGATGCCGATGGCCATGGGCAGATCGAATCCGGAGCCTTCTTTCTTGATGTCGGCGGGAGCGAGATTGATGGTGATGTGCGTCGACGGGCACGTCGAAGCCCGAGTTCTTGATGGCAGCGCGCACACGGTCGCGGCTTTCGCGCACCGCGGCGTCGGGCAGGCCCACGGTGTGAAAGTGGTCCTGATCGGTCTTGATTCCCGAGAAGTCGACTTCGACATCGATGATGTTCGCGTCGATGCCATAGACAGCGGCGCTGAGAGCTTTGAAGAGCATAAGAGTCAGGGTTGGTGCGTGGAGTATACACGGCGAGGTTATTGACCAGGGCGAGGAAAGCATCCTCGATAGGTAGCGTTGGTAATGTGAGACAGCCGGGAAGAATAGAATGAGCTGTCGTGAAAACTAGTCTCTTTGATCTGTATAAAGTCGGCGTAGGCCCTTCGAGCTCGCATACCATGGGCCCGATGCGAGCGGCTCGGCGGTTTGCGCTGGAGCTCGAAGGTGCGGCTCTGCTGGATCGTGCTGCGAGCGTACGCGCCGAGTTGTATGGATCGCTCGCGCTGACCGGAGTTGGGCACGGAACGGATCGCGCAGTACTGCTGGGCTTGAGCGGCGAGGAAGCAAGCACGATCGATCCGGCAACGATCGATCCCAAGCTGGCGGCGATTCGGGAGTCGGGAAGACTCTCTCTGCTGGGAAAGCGGGCAATTCCCTTTCACGAGGCACAGGATCTTCTATTTCATCGTGATCTGATGTATCCGCCAGGCGCGATCACCCAGCATCCGAACGGAATTCGCTTCACTGCCTTCGATGCGGGCGGCGAGGTGTTGTCAAGCGGGACCTTCTTTTCTATCGGCGGCGGTTTCATTGTCGCGGACTCGGAGGGCGCGGGGAATACGCCTGTGATGAGCACGGCTTCCCTGCCCTATCCGTTTCGGAGCGCCGCAGAGTTATTGGAGATGGCCGCGCGGGAGAGTCTGGCCATCTGGCAGGTGATGCTGAGGAACGAGTGCGCGCTGCGAAGCGAAGCGGAAGTGCGCGCGGGGATCCTGCACATCTGGCAGGTCATGCAGGCCTGCATCGACCGAGGCATTGTGACCGAAGGAATTCTCCCCGGCGGACTGAGCGTGCGGCGCAGAGCTCCCCGGTTGTCGCAGCGGCTGCTTGAAAAAAAGCAAAGCGGCAAGGGATCGGGAGATCCACTGGCGCCTCTTGACTGGGTGACAGTGTATGCAATGGCGGTGAATGAGGAGAATGCCGCGGGCGGTCGCGTGGTCACTGCGCCGACGAATGGCGCGGCCGGGGTGATTCCGGCAGTGGCGCGCTACTACACAAATTTTGTGGAAGGCGCCGACGAGGACGGTATCCTGCGGTACTTTCTGACGTCGGCGGCGGTCGGCGTGCTCTACAAAGAAAATGCTTCGATCAGTGGCGCGGAGGTGGGGTGCCAGGGCGAGGTGGGCGTGGCGTGCTCGATGGCTGCGGGCGGATTAGCGGCGGCGCTCGGTGGCACGAATGGCGAGGTGGAACACGCAGCGGAGATCGCGATGGAGCACAACCTCGGGATGACATGCGATCCCATCGGCGGCCTGGTGCAGATTCCCTGCATCGAGCGCAATGCGATGGGCGCGGTGAAGGCGGTGCATGCGTGCAGGATTTCGATGAACGAGCTGGAAGAACACAAGGTGTCGCTCGATCAGGTGATCCAGACGATGTATCTCACCGGCCTTGATATGCAGTCTCGCTACAAGGAGACATCGCTCGCAGGGCTGGCTCTGAACATCATTGAGTGCTGAGGAGTCCATCGACTGCTGATGGCAGGCTTCTCAGCGCTCAACCGCCAGCGCGACGGAGTTGCCGCCTCCGAGGCAGAGCGCAGCGACACCGCGATGCGCGTCGCGGCGCATCATCTCGTAGATCAGCGTGACGAGGACACGCGCTCCACTGGCGCCGATGGGATGGCCGATGGCGACGGCTCCTCCGTTGACGTTGACTTTATCGAGGGGAATGCCGAGTTCGCGGGTGACGGCGATGGCCTGGACGGCGAAGGCCTCGTTGAGTTCGAAGAGATCGACGCTGTCGGCGGTCCAGCCCGCGCGCGCGAGAACTTTCTGCACGCCGGTGACCGGCGCCATCATCACCCATTTCGGATCGACGCCGCTAGATGCCTGCGCGCGAATGCGGACGAGCGGCTTGAGACCGAGGGCTGCGGCATTCTTTGCCGACATGACGACGAGCGCGGCGGCTGCGTCGTTGACGCCGGGTGCGTTGCCGGCGGTGACGGTGCCATCCTTCTTAAATGCGGGCTTGAGCGCGCTGAGGGCTTCGAGGGTGGCGTCTTCGCGGATCGACTCGTCGCGCTGGACGATGGTGGGCGGCTGACCCTTCTTCTTCGCGGGAACTTCGACCGGAACCACCTGCGATGCAAAGCGGCACTCTTTCCACGCAGCGGCGGCCTTGCGATGCGAGTTGAGCGCGTATTCGTCCTGCTCCTCGCGCGTGATGTTGTACTTCTCGGCGACGTTCTCGCCGGTGAGGCCCATGTGGTAGTTGTTGAAAGCGTCCCAAAGGCCGTCGTGGACCATGGAGTCGACCGCGACGGCATTGCCCATGCGGAAGCCGCTGCGGCCCTGCGGGAGAAGATACGGCGCGTTGGTCATCGACTCCATGCCACCGGCGATGACGATGCTCGGCATTGCCAGTCTGAATGGCCTGCGCGGCGAGCGCAACGGCTTTCAATCCAGAGCCGCAGACTTTATTGATGGTAAGAGCGCTGACTTCCGGCGGCAGACCTCCGTTAAGCGCCGCCTGCCGCGCAGGGTTCTGGCCTAGTCCGGCGGAGACGACGTTGCCCATGATGCATTCGTCGATTTGCGACGGCTCGAGACTGGCGCGCTTGACGGCTTCGCGCACGGCGATGGCTCCGAGTTGCGTGGCGGAAAGATCGGAGAAGGCTCCCTGAAATTTGCCGACGGGCGTGCGTACGGCGGCGACGATGACGATATCTTCTGCTTCCTGCATGACTGCCTCACTCCTCAATCCTCACTCCTCATCATAGATGCGCGAGCGCACCCGTTAAACTCAAGGTACGAACCGATGAAGATATCAGAGAATGAAGCCGAAGGACTATCCGTGCTGACGAGGGAGCGCGCGTGGCCGGTTCCACCGCAGCCTGTAGCGCCGTGGTGGCACACCGCAATTGTGATTGTGGTGATTCTCGGCGCGTCAGTGTTGGGCAGCGTGCATGGGAAGACCTCCGGCCTTAGCCAGCATCACCTGAGATTTTATGCCGTGACGATGGTGTGGGAGGGCGTGCTGGCCGCGCTGGTGTGGTGGGGAATCAAAATGCGCCGCGTTCCGATGCGGCAACTGCTTGGCGAACGGCGCGCCGGTGCGAAGGCCTGGTTCACAGATTTCGGCGCCGCACTGATCTTCTGGGTGATGGCGTTGATCGTGCTTGCGGCAATTTCCACGGTGCTGCGATTGCTGCACCTGATGCATGTGCAGAAGGCCGTGATCGCGCTGGCGCCCCAGGGTGTACAGGAAGCTGCGCTGTGGATTGCGCTCTCGATCACGGCGGGCATCGTCGAAGAATTCGTCTTTCGCGGCTACCTGATGCAGCAGTTCGCGGCAATCGGCGGGAGACTATGGCTCGGAGTGCTCGCGTCTTCGTTGTTGTTTGGCGCTGCACACGGTTATGAAGGCATAGGCTCGATGATTGCCATCGTCGCGTACGGCGCGATGTTTTGTGCGCTGACAATTCAGCGGAAGAGTCTGCGCGCGGGCATGATGGCGCATGCGTGGCACGACTCGATCACTGGAATTGCGCTGGCAATCGCAAAACATTTCCGCGCAATTTGAGTTGTGAAGCGATCGGACGTTGACGCATACGATTCAATTCGAAAAATTGAATGCGAAGAAATGCGATTTTTTTCTTGACACTTTTTTTTCAGACTTCTATACATTCGTTAACTGCAACATGTATGTTGCAGACTCGATGTCACATCGAAAAAGGGAGAATAGAAACCATGGCAGTTAAAAAGGCAGCGAAGAAGGCAGCCAAGAAACCAGCGAAGAAGGCAGCCAAGAAGAAGTAAGCAGTAGAAACAGGCAACACAGAAGGGGGACGCGCAAAGCGTTCCCCTTCGTGTTTGTGGGCTACGAGCGTGAATGAGAGACAATCAAAGACATGACGCGCCGACGCTGGATTGCCGATACCTGGGATGAAGCCACCGCATCGCTCACCGGCGAGCAGGCCTCGCACCTGATCCGCGTGTTGCGCGCGCAGGCCGGCATGGAGTTCGATATCGTCGCCGGGGATCGCGTGTGGCACAGCGTGATTGCCGGCATCAGCGGAGATGCGGTGCGATTCAACCTGATCGCCGAAGTGCAGGCAGATCCCGCGCTGCCCGTCATGCTGCTTCTGTCGGTCTTCAAGTTCGACCGCATGGAGTGGGCGATTGAAAAAGCAACCGAGCTGGGAGTGGAGCGCATCGTTCCCATCATTGCGCGGCGCAGCGAGAAGCATCTGGCGCAATCGGCGCAGAACCGGGTGGAGCGCTGGCGGCGCATCGCGCGCGAGGCGGCGCAACAATCCCGCCGGTCGGATGTGCCGGTGATTGAAGATGCGCTTGCATTGAAGACCGCCGCACGCCGCGAAGGCGAGGCGGTGCGTCTGCTGCTTGCAGAGCAGGAGCGTACGAGGACGCTGCGACGCGCGATTGAAGAAGCGCTGGCTGCATCAGGCGATGAACTGCCTGCGATTCGTTTGGCTGTGGGTCCGGAAGGCGGTTGGGTGGCGGAGGAAGAAGCGCTCTTCGACAGCGAGGGCTGGAAGCCGGTGAGTCTGGGGCCGCGCATTCTGCGCGCGGAAACCGCGGCGATTACGGCGATGGCAGTGGTGGCGGCGCTGCTGGAATAAAAAACTGAGGTTGGGTTACGGACTTACCATTGCGCCCAGTCGCCACGCAGCAGAACCCACGCCGCAAGAAGGAGATTGCTGGTGGCGTGAGCGACGAAGGCATCGCCCATTCGTCCTCGCCACTTGAGCACGGCGGCATAAGCGAGACCGGCGAGAATGCCAAGCATCCAGTGTTGGCCATGCATCAGGCCGAAGGCCAGCGAAGAAACACCCAGGGATACAACAGTCATTTTGGAGAGTGGCACTGCATCAAAATCCTGGCTGATCAGTCGACGCGACAGGTAACCGCGAAAGGCCATCTCTTCGGCAAAGGGCACGGTGACTACCGCGGCAGCGACGCGAAAGAGTATCCAGGCCACGCGACCGGCGGGCGAAAGCGCTGCGAGTTCAGAGCCCAGGGAACTCACACGGTGATCATTCATCCACAGCGCAGGAGCAATCCACATCAAAAAAACCGCCGAGCCAGTTAAGGGCGCGAGCCATCCGAAGCGAAAGTCGAGCTTCCTGTATTCCGACCGGAAATACCAGATCGCGATCGCAGCGGCGATGAAGCGCAAAGGGTAAAGCCATTCGAAGTATCCGGAAGCGGCCTTCGAAATGAAAGACGCTGCCAGTATGGCGAGAAAAGGAACGAGATACGCGGCGGTGGCCGGAGACTCCCGGGTTTCTTCCCTCACACCTTGACCTGTTGTGACTTCGCCGGCAATTGGGCCCAGGGCCGCGCCCGTGTCGTAGACGGGATCTCTTCGGACCCAGGAGAGTCTTCGTGTGGCGATAGAAAACGCCACAGCAACCGCGGTGAAGGCGATCCATCCGGCCTGGGAGTGAAAGCCGACGATAGCAACCTCGGAAGCGCCCGCATTGCCGATAAGGATGATGACGCAGATGCGGAAAATATTCAGCAGCCACACGCAAGCCAGCGCGCCGGGCACAAGCAGAAGCGCCTGCGGAAAGCGGCTCTCTTTGCGGAAATAGCACAGCCAGACGACGGTGAACACAAGAACCAGTCCGAGGCCTTCCATTCCCGAACATTGCTCCCCGATGCCGACGGCGAAGCGCGGCGTTCCAATCACCCAGGTTGAGGGATCGGCGGTGAGATCAGGCAGAAAAGGATGAAGCACTGCATAGACAGAACGGAAGGCCGCGATCTGTAGGAGACGTCCGTGAGAAGCAATGGATGTGCCCCAGAGCAGTTGCAGGGGGTAGCGCAGAGCCAATGCGAACACGCCGGCGAGAAAGGCAAACAACCACAATGGGTGGGTGATGCGAATGGTTCTGATCCAAATGCGGAGCGGCAGGCAGGCCAGCGCGAGCAGCGCAACTCCCAATAGCAAGATCGCGCTCAACGTTACATGCTCGGCACGGGAGGAATTTAGAAAGCTGAATCCACGCAGTCCCGCCAGGTTGCCGGCGTAGACTGCGGCGATGCAAAACAGATGAGCGCCAAATCGTGGAAAGCTGAACGGGATATCGTCCCGTTGCTTTTTTAGCGTGGAATGGCCGATGGCCATGAAAACCGCTAGAGCCACAATGCCGGATGGAGCCATCGGACCCAGGAGTGGTCCGCTGTGAGGAATGCCCGCGAGCAGCAGGCACTCGATCGTCAAAACCGCGGCGAAGAGATACAGGCGGCCAAGAAGATGACGGGGCAGGGAAAAAAATGGCCTTGACTGGGAATGGTCGTCGTTTCCAGCCAAGGCGCGGTTGTAGAGAATACTATTTCCTCCGCCTACTTGCTGCGCTGTGCGCGCAGAACGGTGAGGCTTCCTGCAAGCAGCGAGAATCCGCCAATTGCGAGGCTTGGATCAACTTCTGGAGCATCGTAAGCTTTTGGGTCGCGATCCTTATCGTGATCGTGCCTCGGATGGGCATAAGCAAGAGTGCTCACTCCAAGAGTTAAGGCAAATACCAGGAATGAATACTTAGAAAGCTTTCTCAATGTTCACGCTCTCTTTCCCTTCGTTTTGGCCGGCGTCGAGAAACTCAGATATCGACAGCAATCAGCGGAATCTCACCAGGACTTCTTCCGCGTTTCGACGAGGATACCTACGTGTCCCGAACCCAGTTCTCAGCGTATTATCGGCAACTGGTTCCGACCGTTTAACTAGTTGAGTTGCCAGATGCGTCGCACCTGGGGGGGAGTGAATGACAGCCGGGGAGCGCCTGGGTGAGTCAACAGATTACCGGGGCCGGTCCAGAGCGCGTCAGGCTACACTTCAGCCTGCAATTAATTATTGCCGATGGTAAGAGATTTGGAATAGCCCTTCAGTAACCACAGCCCCTACAAGTGGTAACCGTCTCGCGGGGGAATGGTACTGTTGCACCGCAGTTACGAATGCGAGCCAATCGTATATCTTGCATGCAGCTTTCGACTCTACTTACCCGAGAGCCTTACGAAAACATCTCCTTCACCTTGTCGAACAGGCGACGGGAGGTGGGGGTGTTCTCGACGGTCAGCGTCTCTCCGAGTTGGCGCAGCAGCTCTTTCTGAATGCGCGTGAGCTTTTTAGGTGTCTGGATGGCTACCTGCACGATGAGATCGCCGCGTCCGCGTTCGTTGAGGTGGGGCACACCCTTGGCGCGAAGACGAAACTCCTTCCCGCTCTGCGTGCCTTCGGGAATCTTCAGCATGGTCGCGCCTTCAAGCGTGGGTATCTCCACCTCGGCGCCAAGCGCGGCCTGCGAGAAAGAGACGGGCAGGACACAGTGCAGGTCATTGCCATCGCGCTCAAAGAACTGGTGGGGCTTAACGGAGAGCACGATGTAAAGATCACCGGAAGGGCCGCCGAAACGGCCGGCATCGCCCTCGCCCTGATACCGGATGCGGGTTCCTTCTTCGACTCCGGCGGGAATGCTGACGTTGATCTTGTGCTCGCGCTGGACGCGGCCGTCTCCACGACACGTTCCGCAGGGGTCGGAGATGACTGAACCTGTGCCTCCGCAGACATTACAGGTGCGAGCAATGGAGAAAAAGCCCTGCTGATAGCGGACCTGTCCGTGGCCCTGGCATTGCTGACAAGTAGATGGACCACGCCCATCGGCTGAGCCCATGCCGCGGCAATCTGGGCAGGCCTCCATGCGGCGAATCGAGACTTCCATCTCCTTGCCGAAGACGGCCTCGTCGAATTCAATCGTCTTGTCGAAGCGCACGTCACGGCCCTTTTGAACACGCGACGGTTTGCGATTGCCACCGACGTTGAATCCAAAAAGATCGCCGAAGATGTCACCCAGGTCTGCCATGCCGGCGAACGGATTGCCGCCGTTGCCGCCCACGCCGGAAACTCCGGCATGACCATAGCGGTCATAGGCAGCGCGCTTCTCCCCATCGGCCAGCACCTGGTAGGCTTCGCTGCACTGCTTGAATTTGTCTTCCGCCTCGGCGTTGCCCGGATTGCGGTCCGGATGGTACTGCATGGCAAGCTTGCGATAAGCGGTCTTGAGCTCCTGGTCAGAGGCGCTGCGCGACACACCCAAAACTTCGTAGTAATCGGCTTTAATCACGTTTTCGGTTCGACTCATGCTTCCTTCTGTTGCGAATTGCTGGCGACGCGGACCACTGCGGGACGGAGCAGGCGCTCCTTGATGCGATATCCGCGACGCACTTCATCAAAGACCTGGTGATCAGGTAATTCAGGTTTCTCTACCATCTCCAGCGCTTCATGAACGCGCGGATCAAACTCGGCCCCAACCGTTTCGATCTGTTGGACATTCAGCGAGCGCAGGGCCTCTTCCATCTGCTTGACGATCAGCTCGACACCGGTGCGCAGCTGCTCGGCCGAGCCCGTCGATTTGAGCGCCAGCTGAAAGTTATCGAGCACGGGCAGAAACTGCTCGACGGCGCCGGCAACGGCGTAATCCCGAAATTCGGTGCGTTCGCGCGCTTCGCGCTTGCGGGCGTTTTCAAACTCCGCCTGCAGGCGGGCAAGTCTATCCAGAAGCGAGTCCCGCTCAGACTTGAGACGGTCAAACTCCTCCTGCGTGAGAGCGGCTGACTCCGGGAGGGACGCAGCTTCATTCGCGGCGCTGGCCGGGGTCTCCGGAGGAGCGTCGGTGGTCGGTGTTGCTTCAAGCGTTTCTTCAGTCATTCGTTTATTTAGAAAATTCCTTCGGCTCATACGAACCTGATCTCTAATTCAAGTTTATCGCGCATTGATCCTGCATTTTGGATGCAGGTGCATGCCAGAGGGCGCAAGCTACTGGGGAGGCTGGAAAATCCTGTCAGAAAGCTGTGCGATGTAAGAAACAGCGTTGATTGTTTCCTGGTACTGGATTCGGGTAGGCGCAATGACGGCGACGGTGCCGAGGCTCTCCGCGCCCAGACGCGCCGGGGCTCCGATCAATACCAGGTTGTGCATGCCGGGGATCGCCTCTTCCAGTCCGACAACGACACGCACGGACTGCTGGCGGGCATCGACATAAGCATTCAGCAACTCGATCAGCCTCTGCTTTGCCTCAAGTGCGCCTAACATCAGGCGCAATCGCTCACGGTCGATCTCGCCTGCGATGAGATTGGCCACACCTTCAACGAAGATGGTCGGCCCCAGGGCGCCGTCGGCCTGCAGCGCTCCCTTGCGGCAAAGCTCCTCAACCGAACTCATGATCCGGTCGTATTCGCTTCGTTCCGCCTCGATCCGGCGTCCGAGCTCGGCGCGAATCCGGTCGATCGACCAGCCATGGAAATTCTCGTTGAGGAACCGGGCAGCTGCTTCGAGTTCCGGGAGAGTCAGATCCTGGTCGAGCATGAGCACCCGGTCTTGGACCACTCCGGATGTAGTAACGACAACGGCCAGAACGCGCCCGCGCGTCAGCCTGGAGAAATGAATATGTTCGAGTGCCTGGGCTTCCTTTACCGATGCAAGCGCCACGCCCACTCCGCTGGAGATGAG
The DNA here is from genome assembly GCA_963735555.1 of uncultured Acidobacteriota bacterium. Taxonomy (GTDB): domain Bacteria; phylum Acidobacteriota; class Terriglobia; order Terriglobales; family Acidobacteriaceae; genus Silvibacterium. The sequence goes on along the minus strand of CAVTLP010000015.1, from coordinate 325,091 downwards.
GGCCAGGACGTGCGAGGTGCGCTCAAGAAACTGCTGGCTGGAACCGATACCGGCGAAGCTGTCCTCTATCTGCTCGCGGCGCTCGGGCGTGAGCTGCGTAGAACGCGCGGGGCCGGACAACTGGTCCACATAAAAGCGAAAGGCCTGGGCGGTGGGGATGCGTCCGGCGGAGGTGTGCGGCTGATCGAGAAGCCCTGCTTCGTCGAGAGAAGCCATGATGTTGCGAATGGTCGCGGCGCTCATCCCGTCTTTGTTCCCGAACTGCCGGGCAAGGGCCTGCGATGCAACCGGTTCGCCCGTTGCGATGTAGTTTTCGATAATCGTAGTTAGCACCAGCCGCTCGCGCTGGCTGATTCGAAGATCGGAAGCCATAGACTCCGCCAATCCACACCCGTTATAGCAGAAGGGATTTCCGCCGAAAGGGTAGGGTATTCCTTCTTAATTTTATTTCCTGCGCAAGATGGGGTCAACCAGAGGATTTAGCACGAAAGAGCCATCCATTAGAGGAGGTCCATTATTTTTGAGCGATTGGCGCAGGCGGCGGGGCGGCGGCGACCGGCGGGAGATCGTAAATCTCGATCGCGCCGTCACGGAGAATGGCGAAGCGGCGGCCATCGGCTGAGAGGGCATAGTTATGGCCCGCGCTCAACACCGGTGACGCATCTTTTGTCAGCTCCAGTTTTCCGGATTGGGTATTGAAGACTCCCACCATCTGCGCGACGACATCCTCCTGACCGAAGAAATCCATCGATCCGATATCGCGGTTGATTTGAAGCGATCCGTATGCGAAGCGGCTCCCGTTCTCGGCGTAGTCGAAGGTTGGCCAGATGTAACGTGCCTTCCAGTGGTCCTGCCATAACACATCGCCTTTGAGGGAGATCGCGCTCACGAGGTGGTCGCTCCCTCCTTTGGGCGGGCAACCAACGGTCAGCACGACGGTGTCGCTGAGGGTCATGAGCGTGGGAGCGCACGAGGACTTTATCTCGGCGATGATTTGCGGATCGCCGCGAAGCATCTCTCGCTGCATCACCCACTTGCTCGGATCCTTGCCTTCGAGCAGATTGAGATAGCCGTTTTCCACCATGGGCACATCGACGGGATGCCGGGTTTCGCTCTCCGCCAGGATGGTGTTGTCACCGGGATGCACCAGGACCATTCTGGTTCGCTTTGGCTTAGGCGCCGGTCCGAAGAAGGAGTCGAAATTTGTGGCTTTCTGCGCATTGGGATCGGGAGGGACGATCTTCTGCACCTCGATCACCATGAGGTTGCGATCGGGGGAAATCTGCACCAGTTGCAATGGCGTGTCGAATTGAAGGTAGGGGCGCAATTCCAGATGGCGGTCGGTAAGGTAGAGCGAATTTCTCTGCCGCACCATGAACCTGCCGTCACGCATTGGCCACAGATAACGCTGGCGATCATGCATCCGCCATTGAGCCTGCTCAATCGGCTTGCCGCTGGCGATGTCGAGTACCTGGGCGCGGATCGTCTGATCCTCGTCTTCCGCTGGATCGTCGGGTATGCGGTGCATCAGGGCGGCATCGCGAAAGGTGAAGAGGAGATGATCGTTATCGATGAAGTCGAGCGTTGTAGTGGAATATCGATAGCTGAGGTAGGCTTTGCTGGGCGGGACATAGCCCAGAGATCCAACCTCAATCCGCACAGTGGGAGGCGGCCCGGGGTCTGGATCGGTCTTGCGCTTCGATTCACTCCGGCAGACGGGCGCGGCAGCCGCGAAGAGCGCGAGCATAGTCACGCTCAGGCGCACGCATTGTCCGCAGGAGGCCATCACCAGTATTCTCTTCGCCCGAGGGTACAGTGTGCAAATCGCCGTGTTTGCTCCGGTGCGCCGATTTGCGTAACACCGTAAAGATCCGCTTTCGAACCAGTCACGGACAGCGGCTGACTCCAGGTGTGCGAGGCTATAGAAATGCCCGTGCAATCCAGACTCCATAACAGACAAAAGTCGGCCGCCATGACGAAAGCGCTGGGCTACGGGGCCTGCGCCCTGGCGGGGACGCTGTGGGGGACGGGTTTCTACTTCGGGAAGATCGCGCTTACCGAGCTGAGCGTTGGTCACATGGTCTTCTACCGCTTCCTGTTTGCCTGCCTGGGATTTCTCCCCATGCTGCGCAGGCCGGGCCTGAACCGCAAAGAGTGGCTGCTGCTGCTCACGGCGTCGTTTCTGGGCATTCCGCTGCAGTTCCTGATTCAGTTCTATGGCCTCTCGCTCACCACTGTGAGCCATGCTTCGCTGATGGTAGGGACGATGCCGGTGATTCTGGCCATCGGCGCAACTCTCTTCACCCACGAGCGGCTGGACTGGAAGGGCTGGCTCGCGATGGCCGGTTCGACGGGCGGCGTCGCTCTCATCACGATGAGCCGGACTCAGGTGCACACCGCGGGAGGACCTACGCTCGTAGGAGACATGCTTGTAATCCTGTCGCTGGTGATCGCGCTGGGCTGGCTTTTGCTGAATCGCCACCTGGTGCAGGGCCACTCTGCGGTCGTGGTCACTGGCTATGGATTGTTGAGCGGACTGGCCATGCTGACGGTCTGGGTGGCGCTGGTGGATGGTCCGCCTCCGGTACACGGGGTGAGCCCGAAGGTGTGGTTTGCTCTGGCGGCAAGCGGATTACTCTGCACCGCTACCACTACCTTCTTATGGAACTGGGGCGTTCATCACGTTCCTGCGTCGCGCGCGGGTGTGTTTCTGAATATCGAGCCGGCCGTGGGATCGATTCTCGGCGTGGAACTGCTGGGAGACAGACTCGGCGCTGGAGCGTGGGTAGGTGGAGCACTCATCATCGCTGCCGCTGTCGTGCTGACGATGACGGGCAGGACCGAGGCAGAGATTGTGCTCGAGTGAGCCTCAGGCGAACCTGGCGCGGCCAACCTTCTGACAGTTGTATGCACGAATCTTCTACCGTTGCGTCAGATTGTGCGGTAGCTTTCGATGCATGCACCTTCACTGGAAGCAGTTTCCATACCTTCTCTGTATCCTCTTCGTGATGACAGCCACCGTGCACTCGCAATCCGCACAGCGCGCCCGCGAGCTTGGGGTTCCCTTCGATGGCGTCCCCGGACCGCTCAACGCCATCACCGATGTGCGGGGCGTCGAAGTCGGCCAGACGACGCTGATCTCCGGCAGCGGCGCGCTGAAAGTTGGCGAGGGACCTGTGCGGACTGGAGTCACGGTGGTGTTTCCGCGCGGGAAGGCGAATCCTGACCCGGTTTACGCTGGGTGGTTCGCACAGAACGGCAACGGCGAGATGACCGGGACGACGTGGGTGGAGGAATCGGGATTTCTCGAAAGCCCGATTGCTATCACCAACACGCACAGCGTGGGCGTGGTGCGTGACGCCATCATTGCCTGGGGTGTGAAGCACGAAACGCTCAGCCAGCCGTGGTCGCTGCCCGTAGTTGCCGAGACATGGGACGGATGGCTGAATGACATCAACGGCTTTCACGTAAAGCCGGAGCATGTGTTTTCCGCCCTTGATGACGCTCAGGGCGGTCCGGTTCAGGAAGGCGCGGTCGGCGGCGGTACGGGAATGATCTGCTACGGGTTCAAGGGAGGCATTGGCACCGCGTCGCGCGTGCTTACCAAGGAGCAGGGCGGATACACGGTCGGCGTGCTCGTGCAGTGCAATTGCGGACGCCGTCCTCAGCTCACCATTGCCGGCGTTCCGGTGGGCAAGCGGATCCCGCAGGACGTGCCGTACTCCATGTTCACTGATCAAAGGGCGGGCGAGAGGGAAGGCGATGTGGGGTCGATCATCATCGTCGTGGCGACCGATGCCCCGTTGCTGCCGCATCAATTGAAGCGCATTGCGCGCCGCGCGACGATGGGATTGGCGAGGACGGGTTCCACTTCGGGCAATGGCTCGGGCGATATCTTTATCGCATTCTCTACGGCGAATCCCCATGCCAACGCAGAGCCCGGTCCAAATACCATACTGGCGGTGTCGAATGAGCGCATCACGCCGCTCTTCAACGCCACCGTCGAGGCGACCGAGGAAGCGATTGTGAATGCGATGGTAGCCGCCAGGACAATGACGGGCATCGACGGGCACACCGCGATCGGCTTGCCGCACGATGAACTGCAGAAGGCGCTGAAGGAATACAACCGCTGATCTTCAGGCGGCAATTTCCATTTCGGCAGCTTCGGCGGCGATCTCCTCGACGCGAGAGCGAGGTAGTAACGGATCGCTGTCGCTATACTTGTTTCAGGAGCAGATCGTGCACCTGGAACGCATCCTTGGGACGACACGGGCGACTGTAGCGGACAGAAAGAGCCGGACTCCTCTCCATGATCTGGAGCGGCGAGCCGCGGAGCATACACCGCGCGGGTTTGCTCGCTCGCTGCGCTCGAAGGCTCCGGCAATCATTGCGGAGCTAAAAAAGGCATCGCCTTCCAGGGGATTGATCCGCGAAGACTTCGACGTCGCCACCCTGGCGCCGAGTTTCGAAGCTGGCGGGGCGGCGGCACTCTCTGTCCTGACCGACGAGCCCTTCTTTCAGGGCAGTCTGCGCAATCTTGAAGTCGCGTCCTCCTCCACCAGCCTGCCCTGCCTTCGCAAGGACTTCATCGTAGACGAATACCAGATCGTCGAGGCGCGGGCGCATCGCGCGGATGCGATCCTGCTGATTGCGGCGGCGCTTTCCGACTCCGAACTGGCGCGATTTACTGAGTCAGCCCACAAACTTGGCCTCGATGTACTCTGTGAGGTGCACACCGCCGAAGAACTGGATCGGGTAGCCGATCTGGGATGCGACGCCTATGGGGTGAACAATCGCAACCTAAGCACCTTTGAGGTAAACCTCGAAACGTCGCTCGAACTTGTAGACCGCCTGCCTGCCGATGCGGTTCGCGTCGCCGAGAGCGGCATCCATACCTGCGACGATATCGAGCGGCTGCGTGCAGCGGGCTTTGATGCCTTTCTCATCGGCGAATCGCTGATGCGCCAGGCCGATCCGGGTGCGGCGCTGCGGGCTCTCCTTTCGCCCGTGGCGGAGCGAGTATAGCCATGTGGGTGAAGATCTGCGCCAACACGAATCTCGAAGATGCCCTGCTTGCGGCTGAGGCGGGCGCGGATGCAGTGGGCTTCGTCTTTGCGGATAGCGTACGGCGAGTAACACCGGTGCAGGTGGGAGAAATCACTCCTCATTTGCCGGAGAGCATTGGCAAATACGGCGTCTTCGTCGATGCGCCTTTTGACGATATCGTCGCGACGGTCGAAGAATGCGGGCTTACCGGTGTGCAACTGCACGCATCGAATGATCCGGCGCTGCCTGCGAAGTTGCGTGAGCGCTTTCCGAAGGCCTCCGGACGCGACGGCCTGGGTATTCTCAGGGTGATTCATTACAGTCAGGATTTGGAGGCGCAGCTTCGTGAAGCACAATCCGACGCCGCCATCGACGGTGTGCTCGTCGACAGCCGAACGGCGACCCTTCTCGGTGGCACCGGATTGCGCTTTGACTGGCGCGCGGCAAGAAGCAGCTTTTCCGGGGTGGCTTCGCGTCTTCGTCTGATCGTGGCTGGCGGGCTGAATCCGGAGAATGTCGGCGAGGCCATCGAGACGCTGCGGCCCTGGGGAGTGGATGTGGCGACGGGCGTCGAAGCCTCACCGGGGAAGAAGGATCCGGCGAAGGTGAAGGCCTTCGTCATCAATGCGCGAGTCGCGGCACACAGAGCTAAGCTGGAAGAGACCGTCGAAGTTTAAAGGACAGAAATTGTGAGTACCGTCATCGATCCACCGAAAACAGGCATCATCGCGGGCAGGTTTGGCAGCTACGGCGGCCGCTACGTGCCGGAAACCCTTGTGGCCGCTCTCGACGAGCTTGACCATGCCTATGCCACGGCAAAGGCGGACCCGGCCTTCCAGTCACGTCTTGACTCGCTGCTGCGCGATTACGCCGGACGGCCAACCCCCCTCTATTTGGCCGCGCGCCTGAGCGAAGAGCTGGGCGGAGCGAAGATTTATCTCAAGCGCGAGGACCTGCTGCACACGGGCGCGCACAAGATCAACAACTGCATTGGCCAGGGGCTTCTGGCTGAGCGCATGGGCAAGCGGCGCATCATCGCCGAGACCGGTGCGGGCCAGCACGGCGTGGCGACTGCTACGGTCTGCGCTCTGCTCGGCATGGAGTGCGTCGTCTATATGGGCGAAGAAGACATGCGCCGCCAGGAGCTCAACGTCTACCGCATGCGCCTGCTGGGCGCGGAGGTGCGCGGCGTCAGCTCCGGCTCGCGTACGCTCAAGGACGCCATCAACGAGGCCATGCGCGATTGGGTCACGAATGTGCGGACCACGCATTATCTCTTGGGGAGCGTGCTGGGAGCGCATCCGTATCCGACCATGGTGCGAGATTTTCATCGCGTCATCGGCAAAGAGGCGCGCCAGCAGATCCAGGAGAAAGAAGGCCGGCTGCCCACGGCGATCATCGCCTGCGTCGGCGGCGGGTCAAATGCGATTGGCGCCTTCTACGAGTTCATTCCCGATGCGAGCGTCCGCCTGATCGGTGTGGAAGCCGGAGGCCGCGGAGAAAAACTCGGCGAACACGCGGCGCGCTTTCACGGCGGATCGCCGGGCGTTCTGCAGGGCACCTATTCGTATCTGCTGCAGGATGACAACGGCCAGGTGTCGCTGACGCATTCTGTTTCCGCTGGTCTCGACTATGCTTCGGTGGGTCCGGAGCACGCGGCTCTGCACGATTCCGGGCGCGCGGAATATGTCACGGCGACGGATCAGGCCGCGCTCGACGCCACAGTTCGCCTGGCCCGCACGGAAGGCATTCTGCCTGCGCTTGAAAGCGCGCATGCGGTCGCGGAGTGCATCCGGATTGCCCCCGCCATGGCGCGGCATGACATACTGATAGTCAACCTCTCAGGACGCGGCGACAAGGACATAGGAATCCTCGCCCGCGAAATGAGTCTCAAGGGAGCGTAAGTAGTTTCGATGCCGATTCGTTTTGCCCCCAAAGCGGAATCTAGACCCGGGCTGGTGGCCTACCTCACCGCTCGGCGATCCAGACCTGACAACCACACGCGAAGATCGCTCTGGCCGCCATCGATGCGGGGGCCGACGTGATCGAGCTGGGCGTGCCCTTCAGCGACCCGCTGGCCGATGGGCCGGTGATCCAGCGCGCAAGCGAGCGCGCCCTGCGGCATGGCACGACGCTCAGCGATGTGATCGCTATTGCTGCCGACCTGCGCAGGGAGCGGCCCGAAGCGGGCCTGGTCATCTTTTCCTATTTCAATCCCATTCTGCGCTTTGGCCTGGAGCGCTTCTGTGCTGCCGCTGAGCAGGCGGGCGTAGACGGCGTGCTGGTCACCGACATGATTGTCGAGGAAGCCGGCGAATATCTTGCGCATCTCGAGCGCCACCGTCTTGCGCCGATTTTTCTTGCCGCGCCTACCAGTCCCGACGAACGGCTCGAGCGCATCGCAGCAGCTTCACAGGGGTTTGTCTATGCCATCTCGCGCACCGGGATCACCGGGACCCAGCAGTCGCTGGCCACAGACGCCGAAGGCCTCGTCTCGCGCCTGCGCCGCTATACCGATCTGCCCATTGCCGTGGGCTTCGGCATTTCGAATGCGGAGCATTTTGCCGCTGTGGGCGAGTTCGCCGACGCAGCGGTGATTGGCAGCGCGCTGGTGCGCATCATCGAACAGGACATTGAGCGCGCCGCTCCACAAGAGGCGCCCAGTTCCATCGCGCGATTTATCGAGGGTCTGAGGGCGGGCCAGCGAGCGCCCGTTCTGCAGGCCCGTAACAGCAATTTCAGGGATACTGTGATGCGGAGTTGATGAACTCAAGTGGCTTTTTTCCTCAAGAAAAAGCCACGCTGCATGTTCTTTGCTATGGCACGAAAACCCTGAAATTGCTCTAATTCCACCGTTCGTATATGGCACTGAAACAGCAGGCGCGGCCGAATGCGCGCCGCATAAGGGGATTGCATGGAAATCGAAGACTGGCGAAGAAAAATCGACGAGCTTGACCGGCAGATTGTCTCGCTGTTGAGCGAACGCGCGGAAGCGGCGCAGGCGATCGGTAAGCTGAAGCGGACTACCTCCATGCCCATATACGAACCGAATCGTGAGCGCGTGATTTTTGAAAATGTGCGAGCGGCCAACCGGGGACCGCTTCCCGACATTGAGCTGATCCACATTTACGAACGCATCATCGACGTGATGCGCGCGCTCCAGGGTCAGGAGCTGGCTTCCAGAGCCAGATCGACCGCAACCGGCAGTGGAGAGTAACAGAGCGCGCATGAGCCGCGCAGGACAGGAAAAGCAATCATGATTGTTGCCATGCAGGAAAAGGCCACCGACGAGCAGATACAAGCTGTAGTCGAGCGGATGGTCGAAGTCGGATTCAATGTACACCGCACCACGGGAGCGCTCCAGACGATCCTTGCCGGAGTTGGCACGCCGGGCCATTTCGACCACAAGGATTTTGAACTATTCGCGGGTGTTGCGGAAGTTGTCCGCATCTCGTCGCCTTACAAGCTCGCTGGACGCGGCTTCCGGCCCGAGGGCACCATCGTCACATTTCCCAACGGCGTTGCGGTTGGCGGAGACGAAGTTATCGTCATGGCCGGGCCTTGCTCGATTGAAAGCCGCGAGCAGATCTTTACTTGTGCCGCTCAGGTGAAGGCCGCGGGCGCCAGGTTTCTACGCGGCGGCGCATTCAAGCCGCGCAGTTCGCCATATTCCTTCCAGGGCATGGGGCTGGCGGGTCTCAAGCTGCTGCGCGAGGTAGGCGACGCAACCGGCCTGCTCATCATCAGCGAAGTCATGGAGATTTCGCAGATCGATCTCATGCTTCCTTATATCGATTGCTTCCAGGTGGGCGCGCGCAACATGCAGAACTTCAACCTGCTGCGCGAACTCGGCCTGGTGCGAAAGCCCGTGTTGCTGAAGCGCGGCATCGCAGCCACGCTGGAAGAGCTGCTGCTGTCGGCGGAGTACATTCTCTCCGGAGGCAACTACGACGTGATCCTCTGCGAGCGCGGTATCCGCACCTTCGAAACCTACACGCGCAACACCATGGATATCTCAGCCATCCCGGTTGTGAAGAAGCTCTCGCACCTGCCCATGGTTGGCGACCCTTCGCACGGCACGGGCCGCCGCGACATGGTTCCACAGATGGCGCGCGCGACGGTGGCTGCCGGCGGCGATGGCCTGCTCATCGAGGTGCATCCGAACCCGGACAAGGCTATTTCGGACGGAGCACAGTCGCTCTTTCCGGATCAGTTTGCAAGGCTCATGGATGAGCTGCGCATCATTGCGCCGGCGGTGGGCCGCAGCATTGCTCAGCCCGTAGGCGCTGCTGTCTGAGCCGCATGCCGATCGAGCGCATCGCGATCCTTGGCACTGGGCTCATCGGAGCTTCGGTCGGGCTGGCGCTGCGCTCGCATGGCTTCGCGGGCAACATTATCGGATGGGACCCAGATCCCGCTGAACTCGCTGCTGCCGAAGCGAGTGGGGCGATTCACTCCGCGACTGCCGACCCGCTCGACGCTGCACGCAGAAGTCAGCTCATCCTGCTGAGCGGACCTGTCTTTACGATTCTCGAATGGCTCGATCGCCTCGCGCCCGTTCTTCAGTCTGGGCAGCTTGTTACCGATGTGGGCAGCGTGAAGGGCGCTCTTTGCAAATGCGCGATAGGGAGATACAACCTCGTCCACACAGCAGGTTTTCTGGCCGGACACCCGATGGCCGGCAAGGAAGTGAGCGGAGCGGCCAACGCCGATGGCGATCTCTTCGCGGGCGCAGCGTGGCTCTTTACCGAGACGCCGGAGTCACGCTCGATGCATCCCGCGTCGCGGGCGCTCGCCGACGAGTGGCGCACATGGCCGGAGAAATTCGGCTGCCGTGTGCTCGATCTCGATCCCGCACGGCACGACGTTCTTTGTGCGTGGGTCAGCCATCTGCCGCAATACCTCTCGACCGCGCTGAGCGCATTGCTGGAGGATGAGTTTCCCGCGAAAGACGAGGTGCTGCCCATCGGCGGACGCGCTCTGCGCGAGATGACGCGGCTGGGGGCGAGTCCATTCTCGATGTGGCGCGATGTGGCTCACACCAACACCGAGGCAGTTGCCGCGTCCCTGCTGGCTCTCGAGCAGCGCCTTGCGCATCTGCGTGAGAATCTGAAGACGCCCGAGCTGCGCGAGGAGTTCGAAAAGGCAAACCGTTTCCGCGCCTCGATCGACACGCCGAGAAATAGGCGCGTCAGCAGGTCACCATGCGTCGTGCATGCGTCCGCTATGCTCGTTTTCTCTGTTCTATTCTCTCCGCCTTTCGCCGCTGCAAACAGCCACCTACGCTTCTGGTGGACATCGACCATCGTCCGGCGACCAGCCTCAACGGCCCGTGGCACTACATCGTCGATCCCTACCATGGCGGCTGGGGATCGACGACCTCGAATAGCGATGTGCCCAGCACACGCGGATACGCCAGAAATCTGCACTATGTGCCCGGCGGTCCGTTACAGGAGTACGACTTCGCTAAGTCGCCGGTGATTCAGGTTCCGGGCGACTGGAACTCGCAGGACGAAAAACTTTTCTACTACGAAGGATTGGTCTGGTATCAGCGCGATTTTGACTACCACCCCAAACCGCACAGGCACATCTTTCTGCATATTGGAGCGGCGAACTATGCGGCGCATGTCTTTGTGAACGACGTACACATCTGCGATCACGAAGGCGGCTTTACGCCCTTCGATTGCGAGATGACCAGCGCCGTCAAAGACGGCAACAATTTCGTTGTCATCGCTGTCGACAACACGCGCGCGCTTGACCACGTTCCGACGATCAAGAGCGACTGGTGGAATTATGGCGGCCTCACACGGGATGTTTCCGTGGTTGAAGTGCCCGACGCGTTTATCGATGACGAAACTCTTTCCCTGACTCGCGCGGGCGAGATTCAGGGTTATGTTCACGTAACGGGAGCCGCCGCTGGAACGAAAGTCTTGGTCCAGATTTCCGGTCTTCACGTAGACCAGAGCGCCGTCACTGGCGGCGATGGCCGCGCGAGCTTCTCTTTTCACCCGACAGACCTCGAACGCTGGTCGCCAGAGCATCCACATCTGTACAAGGTGGACTACGCGGCAGGAGAAGATCGCCTCAGCGACGACATCGGCTTCCGCACCATCGAAGTGCAGGGCGACCAGATCCTGCTCAATGGCAAATCCATCTTTCTACGTGGCGTCAACGCGCACGCCGAGGCTCCTTTCCGCTCCGGGCGAGCGTGGTCCGATGCGGACGTAAGCACGCTGATGGGATGGGCAAAGGAGCTGAATTGCAATTTCATCCGGCTCGCCCACTATCCGCACGACGAGCGCATGACGCGCGCGGGCGACAAGCTGGGCATCATGGTGTGGTCGGAGATTCCCGTCTACTGGTCGATTGACTGGACGAATCCGCGCACGCTCGACGTGGCGAAGCAGCAACTTCACGAGATGATCCGGCGCGATCACAACAAGGCGTCTGTCATTCTGTGGTCCATGTCGAACGAAACACCGGTGAGCGAGGAACGCACGGCGTTCATCCGCAAGCTGGTTGCGCAGGCACGCCAGGAAGACCCGACACGGCTCATCACGTCGGCCATGCTGACGCCCTTTCACGGCAAGACCGCGATCCTCGACGATCCGCTTGGCGCCGATCTCGACGTGCTGGGATACAACGAGTACATCGGATGGTACATGGGCAAACCCGACGAGGCTCCGCTATTCAAGTGGGAAGACCCGATGAACAAGCCGGTGATACTCAGCGAGTTCGGCGGTGGCGCGAAGGCCGGCCTGCACGGCCCCGCCGATCAGCGCTTTACAGAAGAATACGAAGCGGAGATCCTCAAGCAGCAGTTCATCATGTTCCGCGATATGCCTTTTCTGCGCGGGATGACGCCGTGGGTGTTGATGGATTTCCGTTCACCGACACGCCTGCTGCCGGGCATACAGGATGGCTACAACCGCAAGGGACTCATCTCCGACAAGGGCGAGAAGAAAAAGGCCTTCTTCGTCCTGCAGGATTACTACGCAGGTCTGCAGAAATGAGAGTTCCTTCCTTTTCGGTACACTGCCAATACTGATCTGCTTCTCAGAGGCCAATTCAATTGATGAAGACTACCCGTCTCTTTTGTCTTTCCGTCGCTTCCGCTCTGTTTGCGCTTTCTGCTTTCGCACAGGACAAACCTGCCGCCCCGGAAGAGGACTACGTCAAGGCGCACTACACCAAGTACGAGTACCGCATCCCGATGCGTGACGGGGTCCGTCTCTTCACCGCTGTTTATGTGCCCAAGGACGCGTCGCAGAGCTACCCCTTCATCATGGATCGCACGCCTTACAGCGTTGCTCCCTACGGCGAGGACCAATATGCAAAGCACCTTGGTCCGTCGGACGAGTTCGAAAAGGCCGGATACATCTTCGTCTACCAGGACGTGCGAGGGCGCTACATGTCGGAAGGCACCTTCGTCGAAATGCGTCCGCACATCGACGTAAAGAATTCGCCGAAGGATGTGGACGACAGCTCCGATACTTACGACACCATCGACTACCTGCTGAAACATGTACCGAACAACAATGGCAAGGTGGGCATCTGGGGCATATCGTATCCGGGCTTCTATACCTCGGCCAGCATCATCGATTCGCATCCCGCGCTCAAGGCCGCGATCGCCGCAGGCTCCGATGACCAATCTTTTCATGGGCGACGATGCCTACCACGGCGGCGCCTTCATGCTGGCAGCCAACTTCGGCTTCTATACCTTCTTCAAGCCGCAGGACAATCCGACGCACTCCGAAGCGCTCGATCCCTTTCGACTTCGGCACCCCCAACGGCTACGAGTTCTATCTGAAGGCAGGGCCGACTTCGAACCTGGACAAGGTTTATCTCAAGGGAGCGAATCCGCTCTTCAACGACCAGATGTACCACACCACCTACGACGATTATTGGAAGGTGCGGGATCTCTCGCAGCACATGAAGAATATTCACTGCGCCGTCCTGACAGTCGGCGGATGGTTTGACGCCGAAGATCTGTCGGGACCCATGCGGACCTATTACGCGATTGAGAAAAACAATCCCGGCACGGTCGAATACGATCGTCGAAGGTCCGTGGGTGCACGGCGGCTGGGCGCGCAGCGATGGCGATCACCTGGGCGACGTGACATTCAATGCGAAGACAGGCGGAATATTTCCGCAAGAAGATTCAGTTTCCGTTCTTTGAGTACTATCTGAAGGACAAGGGCACGGCGATGCCAGAGGCGTACGTATTCGAAACCGGCACAAATGTCTGGCGCAAGTACGACTCACTGGCCGCCGCAAGGCGCAACCGCGAGAGCTGTACTTCCACGCTGGCGGGAAGCTCTCATTCGATCCGCCCGCTGCAGGCGAAGGCTCCGATTCCTATGTCAGCGATCCTGCGCATCCGGTGCCCTTTGTCGGATATGTAACCGACACCGTGCCGCAACGCTACATGGTGGACGATCAGCGCTTCGCCTCGACGCGGACTGACGTCCTCGTATATGAAACCGATCCTCTGACCGAAGATGTCACGATTGCCGGGCCGATCTCACCAAAGCTGAAAGTGGCATCGACGGGAACCGATTCGGACTTCGTCGTGAAGCTGATCGACGTGTATCCGAATGACTTTCCCGACCCGGATACCGGCAGCGCCATCGGCAAGCGCGTCATCGATACGCCGGCCCTGCGCATGGGCGGCTACCAACAGCTGCTGCGTGGCGAGCCAATGCGTGGCAAGTTCCGCAGTAGCTGGGAAAGGCCGGAGGCTTTCGCTCCCGGCAAGATGGCCGAGGTAGACTTCACGATGCCCGACCTCGATCACACCTTTCGAAAGGGTCATCGCATCATGGTGCAGGTGCAGAGTTCGTGGTTCCCGCTCGTCGATCGCAATCCGCAGACCTTCATCGATATCCCGAACGCCAGTCCCGCCGACTTCAAGCCGGCGACGGAGACAGTGTTTCACTCAGGCGATGCGGCCTCGGGAGTCGAAGTCCTTGTTCTGCCACAGCCGTAAAGGGTCACGGAGCGCCTATGCGCCGATCCTGCCCAATCCGATGCCGATCACGTAGGTCACGATACCTTCGACGGCGCCGACCAGCGTCATCTCCGCTCCGCTGGCCCACCACGAGCGCACAGTGATGAGCGACTTGGCTGCGCCGACGGCAAAATGTGCTGCCAGGGAGACGATTGCCGAAGCAATCACCGCCGGATAGCCGGTGAGAACAAAGAACGGAAGGATAGGGATGAAGGCGCCAATCGCAGTTGACAACGCTCCGGAAACCGCCGAAGTCATCGGATCGCGCAGAGCCTCGTCGGTTGACTGCAGTCGTTCCGAGGCCAGCGCGCGCAGTAGTTGGTCCTTGTCCTGGGCGATATGTTCGACAACGTGGTCCGCGTCGTCTTCGGGCAGGCCCTTCACCTGGTAGTAGAGCGACAGAAGCTCCCGGGCCTCGGGCCCGTTCATCTCGATGGCTTCGCGCTCGCGTTCCACCTCGGCCTCGTAGATCTCCCGCTCGCTCTTTGCCGCGAGATATGCCCCCGACCCCATCGAGAGCGCGCTGGCGATCATGCCCGCGATCCCGGCCAGCAGCACGTATTTGCTGGTGCCCTGTGTTGCTCCTGACACGCCTGAGACGATGCCGAAGATCGCGCCCAGTCCGTCGTTTACGCCATAGATGGCGTCGCCGATCCAGCCCGCCGTCTGTCGACCGGTGCCGGTGCCGTTGCGCTTTGCCAATAATTCGTTCAGCAAGGTCTGCGGCTTTGATGTTTCTTTTTCCTGCCGTCTGGTTGGATAACGCTGCCGGATCAGGCTGCTAAGCTCACGATAATGGTCGCGCTCTTCTTCAATCACCTGCCGAAGAATGGTGAGGCTTGGCTCATCCTCCAGCTCCTTGAGTTGCTGGCCGTAGAGGGCGATGGCACGGCTTTCGTCGATCTCCAGGCGCCGCAACGCCATTCGCTGGCCGCCGATGCGGTTCGCAAGAGTATCCGCGTCGCCGGTCACCTTGCCATGGTATCTGGGCTGCGCCCCGCCAAGCTCAAGAATCCGCTTCTCCCACAGCGCGGCATGTTCTGCCTCGGCCTCAGCCATGTGCCGCAGCGTCTCCTTACGCAGCGGGTCGTCGTCGCGCTCCGAGAGGGTGCGATACGTGTAATAGCCGCTCATCTCCGTCTGCCAGTTGGCTTCGAGAGCCGTGAGCAGCTTGCGCTGTTTTTGCGACTGTTTTGTGTTCTCCGGCTTCGGGTCAGCCATCGTAACGTCTATTCTACGATCTGATAACCGAAACTGAAACGCCCGATCTGCATGAGCGGATGATCCCCCGGCGGCCAGACGCGAAATGATTCTACCCGAGTAATCGCCGGATTCAATGTTGCTACTACCGAGCCGAGCAGTTTGCCGGAGGCGGCTTCATAAAACTTCACGTTGAGCCCGTCTTCCAGATGCTCCCAGCCAATCACATAGGCGCCCGGTGTCAGCTGAAAATTGGCGATCTTTAAGGGGACCTGGGTGAGGAAGTAATGAGAATACTTGCCGTCGGCGGAATATCCCGCGGTGATCAGAACTACTCCGGCAACAAACTTGCCATGGCCGTCGGTAATGCCGGAAGCGGTTCGCATCTCCGTCTCGATGCGCTCCTGTTGCACCGGCGCGCGTGCCGGGAGGAGATTCTTCAGCTCGCCTTCGGTCGCGGCACGCCAGCCCGAGCCCTTCGTTCCCTGGGCGGCGCACCAGAGGGAAGAGATGAAAATCAGAATCGCGAATGCACTCAATCTTCGCATGGATAAAATCACCCCCCAGGGCTAATCGAGATGAACAATGCCGCGCTGCAAAGCCGTCGTCGCTGCCTGCGTACGATCGCTCACACCCAGTTTGCTCAACAGGCTGTTGATGTGGGTCTTCACCGTGGCCTCCGAGATGTGCAGGTCGCTCGAGATCTCCTTGTTACTGCGTCCAGCCACGATTCGCTTCAATACCTCAAGCTCGCGTGCGGTTAGAGCGGGACCACCCATCCGCTCAGCGAGCTTCTCGGCGACAAAGGCCGGAATCCTCGACTTGCCGGCGTAGACCGTACGAATGGCAGCTGTCAGCTCATCGGCGTCGGTGCCCTTCAGCAGATATCCCTTGGCTCCGGCCTGCAGCGCCCGGAAGATATCCTCGTCTCCGTCGAAGGTGGTCAATACGATGATGCGCGCGGCTGGGTGTTCCTGCCGGATCAACGCAATCGCGTCCGCGCCGCCCATCTTCGGGAGACGGAGATCCATCAGAGTTATGTCCGGCCTGTGTTTGCGATGGGCCTCAATCGCTTCCTGCCCGTCCGCAGCCTCGGCAACCACGGTAAAGTCGGGAACCGTATTCAAAAGTGCGACGATGCCTTGCCTCACAACCGTGTGGTCATCGACAACCAGGATACGAATCTGTTCGCTCATTAGTCTTTCACTCTCATTCCTTTTCACCGGTGGGTACATCCACGCACACACGCGTGCCCTCGCCTATCTTGCTGCTCACTGTGAGTGAACCGCCAATTTGCTGCGCCCGTTCTTTCATGCCGGTCAACCCAAAGTGCCCATCCTGGGTCGACGGAATCTCGGCGGGAAAACCGCGGCCGTTATCCTCGACGCTCAGCTCCATCCGCTTGCCTGCGAATCTTAGTTGAATCTCCACGCGGTTCGGATCGGCGTGTCGCACCGCATTGGTCACAGCTTCCTGTGCGATCCGCAGCAATTCGCCCTCTACTCGTTCCGGCAGAGGATGATACGTGCCATTCACCCGTACCTCTGTCTTGATTTCGGTTCCAGTCGTTACGCGACCGGCCATCTTTACGAGCTTGGCGGCAAGATCCTGATTCTCGGCGCTCTGCGAGCGGAGCTCCCAAATTGCCTTGCGCGCGTCTTCCAGTCCGCTGCGCACCAGTTCCTGGGCTTGCCCCAGATGCTTAGCCGCCGCCTCTGTCGAGCTGTCAAGCAGGCGCGAAACAATCTGTAATTGGACTGACACTGCTACAAAGCCTTGTGCCAGCGTGTCATGAATCTCGCGTGCGATACGGTTGCGCTCCGCCAGCACCGCGTTGAATCTCGACTCCACCTGCTGCACCCGCCAGCGATACCATCCATACCAGAGCAGCGCTGCCGTCAAAATCAGCAACAGATAAAACCATATGGTCTGGTAGAAATACGGCTCCAGCCAAAGCGCCAGCGAAGCAGGCGCATTACTCCAGACGCCATCGTTATTACAGGCCATGACCTGAAATCTGTAACGGCCGGGCGGAAGATTCGTGTAGTAGGCGGTACGCAACATTCCCGCGTCCACCCAGTCGTGGTCAAAGCCTTCGAGCCGATACTCGAAGCGCACCTTCTGCGGAGCTGCGAAGCTGAGTGCTGCGTATTCAAATGCGAATCGCCGTCCTCCTGGCTTAATCTGTAACTGTATCACGCACAATATCCGGTTTGTCGTCGACGCTGACCTGCTCAATGCTCATCAGCGGAGGCACGCGATTCATCGCCAGGTGCGCGGGATCGACGGTGGCCGCGCCTTTCAGCGTCGCAAACCAGAGTTCGCCGTTCTGAAGTCTCCACGCCGCGGGATGGCCACCGCTGCTCGCCTCGTTGACCTTCATGCCATCCGCAACGCCATACGCAGTGACTGCCACGGTTGAAGCCACGCCATCCGCGTAACGATTCAGCTCATTGCGATTCACGCGAAAGATTCCCTGGTTCGAGCTCATCCACAGATTGCCGTTGCGATCTTCCAGAATGCTGTAGATGGTCTCCGGCAGGGCCGCGTCCTTCAAGGCGATCGTCTTGAAGATGCCTTGCCGCCAGCGATTCAGTCCTCCGCCATTGGTTCCAATCCAGAGAGTTCCATCCGCGTCTTCGTATAGCGCGGTAATGACGCGATTCGAGAGCCCATTCTTTTCCGCATAGTTTCTGAATTGCCCGTGCTCCAGGTGCGTCAGGCCGCCCAGTGTGCTGATCCACAGCGAGCCATCTCGCGATTGCAGGATCGAGCCCACCAGATCGTTGCCCAGGCCGTCCAGTGCTGAATAGGTCGTGAATTTCCCATCCTTCAGTTGGGAAAGCCCTCGTCGCGTCCCAATCCACAGCGAGCCTTGCGCGTCGAAATAAAGAGAGCGCACGAAGTCATCCGCAAGGCCATCGGCTGAAGTGAAGACGGTTACCTTGCCACCGTGTATGCGATCCAGACCGTCGGGCGTGCCCAGCCACAGGTCGTCATTGGGGCCGCTGGCAATCGCGAGAACCACGTTGCTCGAAAGGCCATGCGCCGTTGTCAGTGTCGTGAATCCGTCTGCGACTCTGCGATCGAGACCTCCGCCGCTGGTGCCCAGCCACACCGTGCCCCCGCGATCCTGATAGACCGAGCGAATGTGATCGTCCGAGATGCCGTCCTGCGCCGTGTAGGTCGTAAATGTGCGGTCGCGCAATATATCCACGCCGCCCGATTCCGTTCCCAGCCAGAGATTGCCTTCGCGGTCTTCGAGAATCGAAAGAACTATGTTGCTTGAGAAGCCTTCTTTCGGCGTAAAGGCCTCGATCCTTCCATTGAAAACGCGAGCGATGCCCGCGCCGGTTCCGACCCACAGCGAGCCTTCGCGATCGCAGAAGAGCAGTTGCACGATGCCGGAAGGCAGGCCGTCTTTTTCTGCGTATGCGGTCATCCGCGTGCCGTCATCCCGGATGAGGCCGGCGCCGCTTCCAATCCAAATCGTGCCTGCCGCATCCACCGTGAGCGCGGCAACGTTGCGGGACGCAGGCGTGGCGCGAGGCAGGGTGACCGCATCGCACTTCTCGGCCGCGCAGACTTCAAGACCGCTCTGCATGCCGGCCCACACGCGACCGGTCTTGTCCAGGGCGAGGGCCTGGATATCGGCCGCCTGCCCGGCGGGCCGAAATCGGCGGGTATCGCCCCATTCCGCGTGATAGAGACCATTCGATGTACCGAGCCAGAGATCTCCGTGCGCGCCGTCGAGCATGCGGCTCGTCTCGTTCAAGGATGGAATTCCTGCCACGGCATGAAAGCTGCGACCATCGAACTGTGCCAGGCCGCTTGCAGTAAGCGCCCAGACCGTGCCGCTGCCATCTTCGTGCAGCGACCACACCGCGCTGCTTCGCAACTCATCGGACTCCGCGAATGCCTGAAAGCTCTTATCGCGATACCGTGTGATTCCGTTCGAAGTGCCGATCCAAAGCGTGCCGGATTTGTCTTCCATCAGGCTGTAGATAAGATCGCTGCCGAGTTGCGGAGTGTCCTTGTGCGTGAAAATCGCAAACTTCACGGAATCGAAACGCACGAGGCCGGCCTCTGTTGCGAGCCAGATGAAACCGTCCCTCGTTTGCAGCACTGCATGGACGGTGTTTTGCGGCAGGCCGTTGTCGGTCTGCCACGACTGGTAGCCATAATGCCGCAGACTCTGGTGCGGATCGAGGGCGAAACCCGTGGTTGCGGCCAGGAGCAGCGCAGATCCCAGTACTGCGCTCTTCCACACAGGATTTCTCTCGGCTCGCCGGCAAAGCATTTGCATTCTTGTCCGAATACTACACACCGGGCGGGTGAGAAAAATATCCATCATAGGGTGGAGGAGCTGGGGGAGGTGGAGAAGCCAGTGGTGGAGAGATCGTCGACGCTCTCTCCTTAGCTCCGCCGTCGCCCACCGCCCGTGGCGTTCTGCGCTCGCGGCTTCACCCAGACCTTTTCCGCGGCCGGCGCTCCCAGGGTGAACGAGCCCGCTGGTGTCTCGATCGCCAGCGTTTGGTCGTAAT
Organism: uncultured Acidobacteriota bacterium; assembly: GCA_963735555.1. Taxonomy (GTDB): domain Bacteria; phylum Acidobacteriota; class Terriglobia; order Terriglobales; family Acidobacteriaceae; genus Silvibacterium. The sequence continues at coordinate 305,291 of CAVTLP010000015.1, read as the reverse complement.
TCTTTTTGAGCACGCGAACCGACCCTCCCGGCTCGATCCCTGTCTGATGCAGGAAGCGCAGGAGCTTCGGGTCGCGCTCATACAGACTGGCGACGGTGTATTCCGATTCCTCGTCGCTCTCCGCAAGCGGGCGCAATCCGCGCTTTGCACGCCTGGCGGGGTTCTCCGGAAGCACGGCATTTCCGTGCGGACACATGCCCTGCTCGCCCAGCTTTTCGAGCAGCCGCGCCTCAAACGCTGGCGAAACCGCGTGCTCCAGGCGCTCTGCCTCGTCGTGAACCTCGTACCATGGCATGTCAAACATCTCCGAAAGCATGCGTTCGATCAAGTGATGTCGCAGAGCAGTGCGATGGGCGGTCTGCTTGCCTTTGGGAGTCAGGCGCACCACGCCGTCGGCCTTCACCTCTACGTAGCCATCGCGCTTCAGACGGCGAATGGCCATGGAAACCGCCGGGGGCGAGACGCCCAGCCAATGCGCCAGCGTCGCCGAGATGACGGTCTGCCCCTCGCTTTCCGCTTCCAGCACGGCCTTGAGGTAATCTTCCTTTGATACGCTGATTGCTGTCTTCACTGTTTCTAAGCATCGCGCCTGCGTTACAAGGTTGTAAAGCGCGGATGACATAGATTCCGCTGATCGTCTTCCACCGTACCGACCAAATGCTAACCAATAACCGTAAGGAGCACTGCATGACTCAATCCTGGGGATACGCCGCACAGCAATCCACCACGCCTCTCGCCCCCTACAGCTTCAGCCGTCGCGATCTCACCGCGCACGACGTTGCCATTGAAATCGAGTACTGCGGTGTCTGCCATTCCGATATTCACTCCGCGCGCAACGAGTGGGGCAACGCCGCCTATCCCATGGTGCCGGGACACGAGATCGTAGGCCGTGTGACAGCCGTCGGCTCCGGCGCCGGCAAATTCAAAGTGGGCGACCGCGTCGGCGTGGGCGTAATCGTCGACTCCTGCCGAAGCTGTCCAAGTTGCAAGGCCGGAGAGGAGCAGTACTGCGAAGTGGGCGCGACGCTCACCTATGGCGTGAAGGACCGTTACGGAGACATGACCTATGGCGGCTATTCGAGCAACATCATCACTGACGAGCACTTCGTGCACAGCGTATCGACGAAGCTCGATCCTGCCGGTGTGGCTCCGCTGCTCTGCGCCGGGATCACGACTTACTCGCCTCTCCGGCACTGGAAGGTAGGCCCGGGCATGAAAGTGGGCGTGGTAGGACTGGGCGGCCTCGGACACATGGGGCTCAAGTTTGCGCACTCCTTCGGTGCGCACGTCGTCCAGTTCACGACTTCGGCATCCAAGACGGCGGATGCGAAGCGCCTCGGCGCCGACGATGTTGTGTTGTCGAACAATGAGGACGCGATGAAGAAAGAACACAACAGCTTCGACTTCATTCTCGATACAGTTTCGGCCGTTCACGATCTCAATTCGTATCTACCGCTGCTTAAGCGCGACGGAGTCTATTGCCAGGTGGGTCTGCCCGATCAGCCGCCGACGATTTTCATGGGAAACCTGATCTTCAAGCGCCGGTACCTCTCCGGATCGATCATCGGAGGCATGGCAGAGACCCAGGAAATGCTCGACTACTGCGCCGAACACAACATCACGTCTGATGTAGAAGTGATTCCTATCCAGCAGATCAACGAAGCCTTCGAGCGAGTGGTGAAAGCCGACGTGAAATACCGCTTCGTAATCGACATGGCTTCCCTTAAGAAGCCGTAATCGTCAAGCGTGGCGCCGGACTCTGACTCTGGCGCCGACAACCTTCGGAGCCGCATGCGCTTCTCACTTTGCTTGGAGGAGATGCAATGCCAGCAAAGAAAAAGAGCGCGAAGAAATACGGTCCCAAGGCCTCGGCGTCGGTCGAACGCGAGATGAAGGCGATGAAACAGGGCAAGCTGAAGTCGGGACGCAGCGGAAAGAAAGTCACGAATCCAAAGCAGGCGATCGCGATTGGTCTGTCGGAGGCCCGCAAGGCGGGAGCGAAGGTGCCTCCGGCTAAGAAGAAATCGGCGACGTAGAGAGCGAGGGGGTCGTCACTCGCTCTTGCTTGTCACTCACTCTTGCTGGTCGCAGACGAGGTCGCTGGGGCGGAGGAAGTCGATCCTGAATTCGATGTTGACGCCGAATTTGATGCGGATGTGCCGCCTTCGGATGAAGCGGACGCAGCTGCAGCTGGTTTCTCCGAGCCGCCGCCCGACTCGGTCGAGCTTGCTGCCGGCTTTGAACTGCCCTTGCCGGCGTAGTCGTTCACATACCAGCCCGCTCCTTTGAACTGAATGGCTGCCGCCGAGATGAGCCGCTCGAGTTCGCCCTTGCAGACCGGACATTCCTTCTCATCGGGCGCACTGAAGCTTTGAATTTTCTCGAACTGATGGCCGCATTGTTTGCAACGGTATTCGTAAAGCGGCAAGATTGACGCTCCTCAATAAAACTTACACTTTCTATTCTACCGATACTGGCTGAAGCCTCTCGCCCAGACTGGCTACGTGAACTTCCCTGATGGCTTCCACTCCGCGAAGCGCCTTGAGTACGGCTTCCGTGACGTCACCGTCGACCTGCACGACGGCCAGCGCCGTCCCCTGCGGGAGGCGGTGGTCGCGGCCCGCGCGGCCCAGCGCAAAGTTGGCGATATTAATGTTGTGCTCGCCGAGGATGGTACCAACGCGGCCAATCACGCCGGGCACGTCCTGATTGCGGATTGTCAGCACGGTGCCTTCGAGCGGCGCTTCAATGTCGATGCCATTCAGGCTCAACAAACGGGCAGATGTGCCATGCAGAACCGTGCCGCTGGCGACTACATAGCCCGCTCGCGTGTGGATGGTGAGCTTGAGCACGTTGCCCGCGCCGCCATTGGTGGATGCCTTCTTTTCTTCATGAATGCGGATGCCGCGCTCTTCCGCGACTGAGGCCGCGTTGATGCGGTTTACCCCCTCGGCGTGTCCGAGAATGCCTTCGATAGCGCTGTTGCGAATCAGATCCGTCTTGCCTTCCGCGATGCGGCCGTTGTAGGAGAGATGAACGCTCTCCAGGCTGCCCTCCGGAAACTGCACCAGGAATGAACCCAGCCGGTCGGCAAGGGTGATGTAAGGCGCGAGCTCCAGATACTCCTCGTGCGAGAGCGAGGGCAGGTTTACCGCATTCTGTACCACGCCGAGTTTCAGATACTCGCGCACCTGCAGCGCAATCTGCACGCCTACCGCCTCCTGCGCCTCGGCCGTCGATCCGGCGATGTGCGGTGTGAGGATCACATTGTCGAGTTCGAAGAAGGGCGATTCTTTCAGCGGTTCCTTGTGAAAAACATCGAGCGCCGCGCCGCCTACCTGGCCGCTCTTGAGCGCCTCGGCCAGCGCCTCTTCGACAATCAGCTCGCCGCGCGCGCAGTTCATTATGCGCACTCCCTTCTTCATCGTCGCCAGCGACGCGGCGTTGATGATACCCGAGGTCTGGGGCGTAAGACCCACATGCAGTGTGAGGTAATCGGCTTCCCGGAAAAGCTCGTCGGTCGATACCAGCTGGATCGCATTTTCACGCGCGATCGAAGCCGAGACGAAGGGATCGTGCCCGATCACCTCCATGCCGAAACTACGCGCGCGCCGCGCGACTTCGAGGCCAATGCGGCCCAGTCCGAGTACGCCCAGCTTCTTGCCGCGCAGTTCCACGCCCTGAAGGGATTTCTTCTCCCACTTGCCGGCGTGCATGGTTGTGTTGGCTTTGGGAAGCTGTCGCGCCAGGGCGAGCATCATGCCCAGGGTAAGCTCAGCCACGGCGATGGCGTTCGCTCCCGGCGTATTCATCACAACGATACCCCGGCGCGTAGCCGCATCGGCATCGATGTTATCCACGCCTACACCAGCGCGGCCTATCACTCGCAATTTAGGCGCCGAAGACAGCAGGGCATCATCGACCTGTACTGCGGACCTGACTACTAGGCCGTCGGCATCTGCAATCTCAGCGGCGAGGCCATTCTTGATCTGGTCATGGGAAACGATCTGCCAGCCGGGCTCGCTCTCGAACACGGCAAGCGTAGCGGGAGAAACCTTCTCCGCCAAAACGATCTTCATTCTTACTCCTCTTGATGGCTGAGCGGGGCCTGCCTACAGGCCCCTTCGCTTCAGCGTGCGGAAACGGCTTCGGCCAGCTCCGGTTTTGTCGGCGATCCGACTCCGGCAAAGACCCGCTGCGCCGCAGCGAGCGCCTGTCCGAATTCGAAGCCCGGAATCTTCAGCGGCGAAACCGCAATCTGCTCCAGGGCTCCGACGATGGCGATCGTGTCCATGTAGTCGAAGAGTCCAATGTGTGCCACGCGGAAGATCTGTCCCTTCATCTCGCCCTGGCCGTTGGTGATCACCGCGCCGAAGCGGTTCTTCAGCTCCTTCACGATCACGCCGGAGTCGACGCCCGCGGGCGGAAGCACGGCAGTCGCGGCTGCGGCCGGCGCATCGGGCGCGAACAACTTCAGGCCCATTGCCTGGACGGCGGCGCGGGTCATGGCGGCGCACTTCTCGGCGTTGTCGATAAGAGCGTCGCGGCCCGCAGCCAGATCGCCGCCACCCTGCGCTGCGATGTAATCGAGTGCCGCGCCCAGTGCCGCGATCAGCGCCACTGCCGGCGTGTACGAAGACTCGCCCTTATGCGCGTTCTTCCGCTCCTTGCGGAGGTCGAAGTAATAGCGCGGATTCAGCGAGATCTCCATCGCCTCCCATGCCCGATCGCTCACGCCAAGATAGGCGAGTCCGGGCGGGATCATGACTGCCTTCTGCGATCCGCCGATGATGACATCCACACCCCAGCCGTCCACGTCGAACTGCGTGGTGCCCAGCCCGGTGATGGCGTCCACTACCAGCAAAGCGCCGCTGTCGGCCTTCTTCAGAAGCCGGGCCACGCCTTCCACGTCGTGGCGCACGCCGGTCGAGGATTCGGTTGCCTGCATGAACACGGCGCGCGTCTCGATCTTAAGCGCTTTGCGCACTTCATCGAGCGAAAATGTCTGTCCGTAGGGTACGTTCACCACATCCACGGCGCAGCCAAAGGCGTTGGCCAGCGCAACCCAGCGCTCGCCGAATTTTCCAGCCGAGAGCACCAGTACGCGATCGCCCGGCGAGGTCAGGTTCGAAACCGCGGCTTCCATGGCTCCCGTGCCCGAGGAGGCAAGCAGCAGCACATCGTTTTTGGTGCCGACGAAGGTCTTCAGCTGATCGAGCACGCGTTGGTAGAGGGCGCGAAACTCCGCCGTGCGGTGATGAATGTCCGCTGCCGCCATCGCGAACTGCGCCGCAGGCAACAGGGGAGTCGGGCCGGGCGTAAAAAGCCGTGTTTTCCTGATCATCGTTTGGGGTTCCTTTACTGGTTATTGTACTGAGCGGGCGCGGGCGGCGCTTTCTTTCTATAATGGAAGGTTTGGAGTTCGACATGACGAACGCGAGCATTGCAGCGCGAATTGAGAAAGACATCATCACCGCCATGAAGGCGCGCGACGCCGAGCGCACCACTGCGCTGCGCATGGTGAAAACAGCGCTGAAGAATAAGGAGATCGAAAAGCGGGCGCCGCTCGACGAAGCCGAGTCTCTCCAGATTCTCACCACGCTCATCAAGCAGCGCCGCGACTCGATCGAGCAGTTCACCAAGGGCAACCGCCCGGAGCTGGCGGCGAAAGAGGCCGCCGAGATCGAAATGATCGAAGGCTACATGCCTAGGGCCGTCGGCGAGCGAGAGATTCACAAGATCGTCGAAGAAACTCTGGCTGAGTTGGCCGTTTCCGGCACTGATCTCGGACCCAGGGATATGGGCGCCGCGATGAAAGCCGTGCAGGCGCGCATCCAGAAGGCGGGTCTTCGCGCCGATGGCCGCCTGGTGAGCGAAATCGTCAAGGGTCAGCTGGCTAGATAAGGCTCGCGGGTGAACGAGGATTTCTGCGATGCGCAAAGTCGTTCTTAGCCTTGGCATCAGTCTTGATGGTTACATCGCCCGCCCCGACGGCGCCGTTGACTTCCTCTTCATGCCGAAGGACTACTCGATGGCGCGCTCCTTCGCGACCATCGACACCGCCATCATGGGCCGCAAGACCCTCGAAGCCGGGCTCAAAATGTCTGGCGGATCGTTCCCCAGCTACGGATTGACCTGCTACGTAATGTCACGATCCCAGCCCTCCGGCGAACGGCACGGCGTGAAGTTTACCCGCCGGACTCCAGCTGCCCTCGTCCGCGAACTGCGCAAGCAGTCCGGCAAAAACATCTGGCTGATGGGAGGTGGCGAACTGGCTCGCGACTTTCTCAAGTTCGACCTGGTGGATGAAATTGATCTCGGAATCGTGCCGGTCCTGCTCGGTCGAGGGCATTCCTCTCTTCCCGAGCGGCTTTCCCCAGCGCGAATTCTCGCTCCTGGAGAACAAGAGCTATTCCCGGGGACTCATCTCGCTCAGATACGAACGGGCGCGCAAGAAAGCCAAGCCAAAGTCTTGATCCCGCTTGCTGGGTTACCCATGCTCCGGTGAAATTTTTCGGCCCATGCCTCGGTCCATCGCCAGGTTTGCCAGGCGGTCGGCATTCTTGTTCTTATCCCTGAGCACATGCTGAATCTGGAATGAATGGAGCCGGGCAATGCGCCGTTTGGCCTCTTCGTAGAGTGGGCGCAAGTCGGGGCTGTTGACCCGGTATTGGCCCTTGATCTGCTTTACCATCAGTTCGGAGTCCGAGACTACCTTCAGTCGCGAATACCCCTGCGTGAGCGCAAAATTCAACGCCGCCAGCAGGCCGGAATATTCCGCGAAATTGTTGGTCTTCTTCCCCAGAAATTCGCTTAATTCGCCGAGTGTCTCCCCGTGTGCGCCCTGGATGGAAACGCCGAAGCCCGCGGGGCCGGGATTGCCCCGGGATCCGCCATCGCAAAAGGCGGTGATCATTTCCTGGTCCTGCTCTGACGACTCGGGCCAGAGTTCCCCGTTGGCGGCTTGTCCTTTATGCATGACGCGAGTGTAGCCGATTCCTCTGCGAGGAAAATTCAGTCCGACCTGCTAACGAATCGCATTGTGGTCCGTCTTCAGCTACGGAATGGTCTGCCCATTTTGAGGAACCTCGATGTCTGCTGATTCTCTTCGATTTTTCCCGCCCGCGAGCGTCCCAGCTCCCAACCCCGGCCACGTCAAAGATACAATCCTCGCAAGGTATGGCGATCGATCCCAGCGCACGCGCTTCGGAGACCGACTTAATTCGCGAGGCGCAGCAAGGTTCGCGCACAGCCTTTGACGCTCTCGTGCGTCAATATGATCAGGCGGTGTTAAGGCTGGCCCTGCATCTGACGGGTTCGGAGCAGGACGCCGAAGATATCCACCAGGAAGCGTTCCTCAAAGCGTACCGGTATCTCGGGAACTTTCGCTTCGAGTGCTCCTTCTATACGTGGATTTATCGCATCGTCACGAATTTGTGTCTCGATCTGCTGCGGCGTCGCAAGTCGCGCCGGGAAGATCAGGCAGTCATGCTCGATTCGTCGGGCGAAGAGATTGACCTGCTGACGAACGTTTCCGATCAGCGCGCGAGCGCCAATCCGGACCGGGAGTTGAACAGGAAGTTTCTGGGAGAGCGTATTCGCGAGGCCCTCGATAAGCTCACGCCGCGCGAGCGCATGGTATTTGAGTTGAAGCACTATCAGGGACTCAAGCTGAGAACCATCGGCGAAATGTTGAACACGACGGAAGAGACGGCAAAAAATACACTCTTTCGCGCGACCAGGAAGCTACGGGCGAACCTGGCGGAATTGCGCTAAGGCCTTAGGGCCGAGGCGATTTTTTTGAGGCGAGTGAAGCATGGGAAATACCATGAAGTGCGAATTGGCGCAGGAATTGATTGCCCTTTCGGTCTACGGCGAATTACCCGACGATCAGGGCCCGCAGCTTGAGCAGCATTTAGCCGAGTGCGAGGCCTGCCGTCGCGAACTGGAGGCAGTACAGGCGCTTGCAAAGGCCATGTCGCTGCTGCCTGTCGAGGAGCCGCCGGCCAACCTCATCGCACGCTCCCGCCTGCGGCTGGAGGAAGCCCTGGACAATATGCCGCACGGCACGTGGCTGCTTCGCCTTTGGCAGCGTTTTTGGCGGGGCGCTGGCCGTCTGCGCGCCGCGCCCGTTGCGGCTTCCGGAGTGCTGGTGATTGGGCTCACGGCAGGCGGTTATTCAGGGTACGTCGCTGGCGAGCATGCGCACGATGCCCCAGCGCGGCCCGGCGTGATCGTAGGTCAAACGGGCCCTCAGGATCCTACTGCGGAGATAGCTTACGTCAGCAACATTGTCCAGGAACCGAACTCCGAGAACGTCGAGGTGAGCTACAACCGCCTTCAGCCGGAGACCGTTCGCGGCTCGCTCGACGATGCGCGTATCCGCGAGCTGCTTCTTCTGGGAGTCCGGAACAGGGTGAATCCCGGAGTGCGCGACTCATCACTTCGGCTGCTCGCTGACGAATGCCACGCCGGCCACCAATGCGAGGACGGCCCCATCCGCGACGCCTTGATTGGCGCGATGCGTTACGACAAAAGCGTTGCCGTGCGCCTGAAGGCGCTTGAAGGGCTGCAGCCGTATGTCGCCGACGATGTGCGTGTCCGCGATGCCGTGCTCGAGGCGCTGATGAAGGATACCGATCCGAGGGTTCGCACCCAGGCGATCGAACTGCTTGAGCCGGTTGAGGCCGATTCGAGCGTGCGCGAGGTGCTGCATACGGTCTCCCTACGCGACGACAGCCCCGAGATTCGAACCGCATCGCGCCAGGTGCTCGACCAGATTCCGCAGGTCCAGTAGCCAGGGGAACCATAGGTTGTCATTCTGAGGAGCAGAGCGACGAAGAATCCAGCGGATATTAGATGCGGCACAGCTTTCCGAAGTTTTTGCCGTCAAATCAGAAGCTAGCGGCTAAAAGCTAGCAGCTAGGAGCTAAAAACATGAAGCACTTTTCGAGGTTAGTGTTCAAGGCAAGTTCCATCACGATCCTGGGATCGGCGGCTTTCGCCCCGGCGATCTTTGCCGCGCAACTGCTCGGGGTTGTATCCGACTCCCCGGCGCTTCTCCTCCACAGCTCACAGGGCTACCTGGGCATCGAGATGCGCGATGTCGACAACGACCGGGCCAGCACCCTCAAGCTGAAGGACGCCGCCGGTGCGGAGGTTATTTATGTCGACCACGACGCCCCGGCGGGCAAGGTTGGCCTGCGCGTTCACGATGTCATCCTGCAAATGAACGGGCAGCAGGTCCAGGGTGTCGCACAATTGACGCGCATGTTGCACGAGACACCGGCGGGCCGCTCCATCGTCCTGCTTATTTCCCGCGACGGCCAGCAGCAGACCGTCAACGTGCAACTCGGCGACCGCGCCAGAATCGAGCAGGACGCATGGTCTCAGCATGTAACCGTGCCCGATCCGGATGATGGTTCGATCGCCTTCGTAGGTCCGACTGGCCGCGGTGGCGGCGGAGGCAATAGCTTCTTCGGCGCCCTTAGCCTGGGAACGCCTTCGGTGGGCGTCGAGGTCGATACGCTCGGCTCACAACTGGCTGACTACTTTGGCGTAAGGGATGGTCAGGGGCTGCTGGTGAAGCGCGTGGCCGAGAACAGCCCGGCGTCCACGGCTGGCTTTAAGGCGGGAGACGTCATCACCAAGGTCAACGGCGAATCCATGGCCACGCTGAATACCTGGCTCAAGACCCTCCACGCGAATCGCGGCAAGCCAATGCAGGTCACCATCGTGCGCAATCACAAGGAGCAGACCCTCAGCCTGCAGGCGGGCGACCCGAAGCACAAGGGTGAGCTGTATCTGCGTGAGCTGCCCACTCTCGAAGAGCCCGATGCGGATCTCAGGCAGCTCACGCCTGAAATCGATGCGGAGTTGGCAAAACTGAACAGCGAACTTGATCCCGGACGTCTGGCCGAGGAGGCTCGGCGGGCCGCCAGCGGCATCGACGTGGCGGCTCTCGCGGATCAGGCGCGCGAGGCCGTTCGTAGCCTCAGCGTGCAGGAGATGAAGGATCAGCAGCAGGCGATCCAGCAGCAGATGCAGGACCTCGAGAAGAGCCTGGAATCGCTGCATGAATATCACGAGATGGAGTGAGTTCTCCTCGGCCTTATCAGGCTGTGGGAAATGCTGCCCCTCGTCCGACGGGACCCACTCCGTGCTCTCTGCGTTCTCTGTGGTGAATGCCTTGCGATGGATAGCCTTTGCGTCGCGTCTCTGAAAATCCGCACTGCGGCTTGGTTCTGTGCTGGCCGACAATTTCTCTAAAACTGCTAGAATAGAAACAGGGATAAAGAGCCTGACTGCGACCGTAGTCAGGCTTTTCTCTGTCTAGTCGAATTTGAACGCTGGAAAATAGCCGTCGCCGAGGTCGATCCGGATAACTCTCATCAGGACAATGGGTACCAAGTTGAACCCTATGAAATGAGATGGTTACAATCTTGGCGGGTAAACCCTGCAGAATCAAACGATTACAAATCGTTACAGATAAACCTTATGAAATGAAACGGTTACAAACCTTGATGAATAAACCCTGCGAAATGAGACGATTACAAACTCTTATAAAAATGGGGGAGGGGGGTATACCCAGGCAGGAGACAGGAGGCATTACCGGGAATGCCGGTAAAAGTCCCCATTCAGTCCCTCGAAAGCTCCATTCGCTCTCTCCTCCTCGCGCCTGCTCCTTTGTATGTGATTGAATGATGATGGGTATGTCGACAGCCACCTCACAACTCGACCGTGGTGATGCCGTTCCGGCTCGCAGGCAGACACCTGCCCGCCGCCTGAAGGCCGCCGCGCGCAAGGCGCGCGAACTGGCTATCGTCGGCCACTCGCTGGCTTCGACTGGCCACCCGGTCATGGCGCAGATCGTTCCCATGCGCCGCTGCAATCTTTCCTGTGCCTACTGCAACGAATACGACGATTTCTCGAAGCCCGTCCCTCTCGACGAGATGGTCCGTCGCATCGACCACCTGGGACGCCTCGGCACCAGCATCATTACCATCTCGGGCGGTGAACCACTCCTCCATCCCGAGCTGGACGACGTTATCCGCCGCATCCGGCATAACGGCGCACTGGCGGGAATGATTACCAACGGCTATCTGCTCATGCCCGACCGCATCGAGCGCCTGAACCGGGCCGGCCTTGATCACATGCAGATCTCGATCGACAACGTGCAGCCCGACGAAGTCTCGAAGAAGAGCCTGAAGGTTCTCGACAAAAAGCTCCAGATGCTCGCCGAGCATGCCGACTTCCACATCAACATCAACTCTGTGGTCGGCGGAGGCATCAAGAATCCCAACGACGCCATCGTCATCGGCAGGCGTGCCATCGAGCTGGGATTCACCTCGACTATCGGCATCATCCATGACGGGGACGGCCAGCTCAAGCCGCTGGAAAACGAAGAGCGACGCGTTTACTTTGAAATGCGTAACTGGAAGAAGCGTAATTACTCACGCTTCAACCAGTTCCAGGAAGCCATTGCCAACGGCGAGCCCAATGACTGGCGCTGCCGGGCCGGTTCACGCTACCTCTACATCTGCGAGAACGGGCTGGTGCATTACTGCTCACAGCAGCGCGGCTTCCCTGGAGTGCCTCTGGCCGAGTACACCAAAGCCGACCTCAAACGCGAATTCCTGACGGAAAAGACCTGCGCCCCGCACTGCACGATCAGTTGCGTGCATCAAATCTCGTACATCGACCACTGGCGGGCTCCGCAAACCTCCCGTGTCTCTCCAGGTTCGGCGGAAGGCCTTGTCAATATCAGTACATAGGTCGATAACTGGCCGCGTGCCCGATCCAGGGTCCCAATTCGCTTTCATCCGCCGCCTGCCGAAAGCCGAGCTTCATCTGCACCTTGAAGGCACGGTTGCCCCGGAGACCCTTGTCGAGTTGAGTCATCGCCACGACGGTACTCCCACTCGATCTCGAGCAGGCGCAAGCCATCTATCAATACACCGATTTCAGCGGATTTCTCCTCGCATTCAAAGCCGTCACCGAGCGCCTGCGCACACCTGAAGACTACGAGCTTATCGCGTATCGGATGCTTCAGCGGCTTGCCCGACAAGGCGTCGTCCACGCCGAGGTATATGTTTCCGTAGGAGTCGTCTATTACTGGCGTCGCATCGACTTCGAGCCGCTCTTCGCAGGCATGGAGCGCGCCCGCAAACAGGCTGAGCAGGACTTCGGCATTACCGCCTACTGGATCTTCGACGCCGTCCGCCACTTCGGGCCGGAAGAAGCCGCGCTTGTCTTCCGCAAAGCCGCAGAGATGCGAGTGGAGCACCCCTCGATCATCGGCATCGGCATTGGAGGGGACGAACGGCGAACTGGAGCCGAGCCTTTCCGCGAGCTCTACGCCGAAGCACGCGATGCGGGACTACATCTCACGGCTCATGCCGGCGAATCCGTCGGCCCCGAAGGCATCTGGGGGGCGATCAACATTGGTGCGGAGCGCATTGGTCATGGCCTTAGCGCTATCGAGGACGCCGAACTTATGGGCGTGCTTGTCGAGCGCCAGATTCCCATCGAAATCTGCATATCGTCGAACCTGCGCACGGGTTGCTGTTTGAGCGTTGCCGACCATCCTGTGCGCCGCTACTTCGATGCCGGCCTCATGATCACGCTTAACTCCGATGATCCCGCCATGTTTCTCAGCGATCTCGAAGGTGAATATCAGCTGGCGCATGACGAGTTCAGCTTTACCCGCGAGCATCTGCGCGAGCTGGCCGCCAATTCGATTGAGGCAAGTTTCCTGCCTGCTGAACGCAAAGTTGATCTTTTGCGCCGGATCGAAAAAACGGTCTGAAACGGTCCAAACATGTGACAAAAGTTGTACGCAGGTAGTCTCACAAGCAGCCGTGAGCCCGGTCGAACTGAGCTATCATGGTGGCATTGCGGACGGTCTCCGTCGAAGGAAGGTTTTTGTGAGTGTGCTGCCAGGATTTGGACAAAAGTCGTGCGATGAGTCCCGGATCGCGCTACGCGCTCTGGGATGGGCGTCGGTGGCCGTCGGAATCGCGGCACTCGGTCTCTACGTAGGCCGCGAGCTGCGCCAGCGCTACAAGTTCAAGCGCCGCACCCCCAGCGACTTCTACTCGCACGCCGGCGATGAGGGCCAGACGACCGAATTCGGCATGGGCATCTAAGCACCTCGATCAAGATTCCCGAAATAGACCAGGCCCCGGAGATATCCGGGGCCTTTGTCCTTGCGGAGTGTGATCGTTAGTTCTTCGCCGCGAGCTGCCGGAGCACATATTGCAAAATGCCGCCGTTCTCGTAGTAAAGAATCTCCTGCGGCGTATCGATTCGCACCGTCGCTGCAAATTCCCTAATGATGCCGTCTGCCGCAGTGGCTTTCACCTTCAGCACGCGGCCATTCGCGAGCTTCGTCTCCAGGAGAGCCTTGAGCCCCGGAAAATCGAAGATCTCCTCGCCAGTCAGCCCCAGGCTTTCGACATTCTGCCCGTCCACAAACTGCAGCGGCAGAATCCCCATGCCCACCAGGTTTGACCGGTGAATGCGTTCGTAGCTCTCGGCAATCACCGCGCGGACTCCGAGTAATTTGGGACCCTTCGCCGCCCAGTCCCGCGACGATCCCGAGCCATATTCCTTCCCGGCCAGAATCACCAGCGGGGTCCCGCGCTCGGCATACTTCACCGAGGCGTCGAAGATGCTCATCTGCTCGCCCTCGGGCAACAACCGTGTTACGCCGCCCTCTGTCCCCGGAGCCAGCTTGTTCCTGAGCCGCACATTGGCGAAGGTGCCGCGGACCATGACTTCATGATTGCCCCGCCGCGACCCATAGGAGTTGAAGTCCGCCGGCTTCACGCCATGGTCGGTCAGGTACTTGCCTGCCGGTCCATTTAGTTTGATTGATCCTGCAGGTGAGATGTGGTCTGTCGTGACCGAGTCGCCAAGCACCGCCAGCACCCGCGCTCCGTGAATGTCCTCGACAGCAGCGGGTGTTACCGGCATGCCCTCGAAGTAAGGAGCCTTTCGGATATAAGTCGAGTCGGCCTCCCACTGGTAGACATTGCCGGTAGGGAATTTGAGCTGCTGCCAGTTCTGGTCACCGTCGGTGACGGTGGCATATTCCTTGAGAAAAATCCCCGAGTCGATCGATGCGGTAATCGTCGCCGAAACCTCTGCCTGAGTAGGCCAGATGTCCTTGAGGTAGACCGGCTCACCCGCCTTGCCCTTGCCCAGCGGTTCTTTCTCGAAGTCGTGATCGATGCGTCCCGCGAGCGCATACGCGACCACCAGCGGTGGCGACATCAGGTAATTTGCGCGCACGTCCGAGTTGATGCGCCCCTCGAAGTTGCGATTGCCGCTCAGCACGGACACGGCAACGAGCCCGTGATCCTCAATTGACTTCGAAACATCGGTCGGCAGCGGCCCGGAATTGCCGATGCAGGTCGTACACCCATAGCCCACAACGTTAAAGCGTAGCTTGTCGAGATACTGGAGCAAGCCCGCCTTCTCGTAGTAATCGGTCACCACTCGCGACCCCGGAGCGAGCGAAGTCTTCACCCACGGAGGCACGCACAAGCCCTTCTCGACAGCTTTTTTTGCAAGAATGCCCGCCGCCACCATGACCGAGGGATTCGACGTATTCGTGCAACTGGTAATCGCGGCGATCACGATCGATCCGTTGTCGAGATACTTGTCGACATCCACACCGAAACGCTCCTTCACGCTGGTAGTTGGCCCTGCCTCATGCACGCCCTTAGCGGAGTCGATCGCCTCCGCCGTATGTCCGCCTTCGCCCTCCCAGCGCACCACCTGGCGCGCGCCATTCTTGTTGCCTGTCGGCCCCAGCAGACTCGGCAACTGCTTTGCGAAGCTCTGTCCCGCATCCTTCAAGAGCACGCGATCCTGCGGCCTCTTCGGTCCCGCAACGCTCGGTTCGACGGTCGCCAGGTCGAGCGAGATGGTCTGCGAATACTCAGCCTCCGGTGCAGTCGCCGTATGGAAGAGGCCCTGCTCGTTGTAATACGCCTCGACCAGCGCAATCTGCTCGGCTTTACGTCCGGTCAGTCGGAGATAGCGCAGCGTCTCCAGGTCCACGGGGAAGATGCCGCAGGTCGCGCCGTACTCGGGAGCCATATTGGCAATCGTCGCCCGGTCCGCGAGCGAGAGCTCGCTGATGCCTGCGCCGTAGAACTCGACAAACTTCCCGACCACGCCTAGCTTGCGCAACATCTCGGTCACGGTAAGGACAAGATCGGTAGCGGTGGCCCCTTCGCGCAGCTTTCCGGTCAGCTTGAACCCGACCACCTGCGGCACAAGCATAGACACAGGCTGCCCCAGCATGGCCGCCTCGGCTTCGATACCGCCCACCCCCCAGCCGAGCACGCCCAGGCCATTGATCATGGTGGTGTGGGAATCGGTGCCCACCAGCGTGTCGGGATAAGCGACTGACTTCCCTTCCGCTTCGAGGGTAAAGACGACGCGGGCGAGATGTTCGAGATTCACCTGGTGGCAGATGCCCATGCCCGGTGGCACTGCCGAGAAGTTACGAAATGCCGACTGGCCCCACTTCAGGAACGCATACCGCTCGCGATTCCGCTGGAACTCCAGCATCGCGTTCAGGGAGTAGGCATTGCTGGTGCCGTACTCGTCTACCTGCACGGAATGGTCGATCACCAGCTCCGCCGGCTGCAGGGGATTGATCTTCTCCGGGTCGCCGCCCAGCTCTTTCATGGCATCGCGCATGGCGGCGAGGTCCACAATCGCGGGAACCCCAGTGAAGTCCTGCATCAGCACGCGTGCCGGCATATAGGCGATCTCGCGTGAGGGCTCAGCCTTCGGATCCCACTTTGCCAGGAACTCGATATCGTTTGCGGTAACCGACTTGCCGTCTTCGTGCCGCAGCAGGTTCTCAAGGAGAATGCGCAGGCTAAAGGGCAGGCGGTTCAGGGTCACGCCCTTCTTCTCGAGCGCGCTAAGCCGGTAGATCTCATAGGTGCGATCGCCGGACTTCAAGGTTGACTTGCTGCCGAAGCTGTTTACTGATCCGCTCATTGCTTACCTTCCTTATCTCGTGAGGCCCGTACAAGGGCGCTGCAATTCCTTCCGAAGTCCACTGTCGAATCTGGGCGCAGCATCGCCGCCGCTCACGCGGCGCAGGAACTGCCGCAAAATGTCTTCGGAGAAAGCTTAATCAGAAGGAGGAAGTCCGTCCACGGTCACGGTGGCCATGGCGAAAGCGCTTTAGGAGTGGCGGGAAAAGCATCGCTTGATCTTCCTGCAAATATTCTAAGCGATTTTTGCCGCTGATACGCTAGAACCAGCGATGAGCGAGACAATTCTGATTCACTGCTCGGGGCCGGACCACCCCGGCCAGACCACCCAGCTCACCGGTATCCTCGCCGAGTATGACGCCTGCGTGCTCGACATCGGGCAGGCAGTGGTGCATGAGACGCTTGCCATAGGCCTGCTCATCGAGGTGCCCGAAGGACGCGACTTTGCGCCGCTCAAGAGTGCGCTGCTCGACAAGGTCCAGGGGCTCGGGCTGCAAGTGCGGTTCACGCCCGTCTCCGACGAGGCGCTCCACCACTGGCTCACCACGCAGGGCAAGGACCGCTTTATCATCACCGTGCTTGGGCGCGCGATCAGCGCCGGGCACCTGTCTCGCGTGAGCGCCATCATCGCGGATCACGCACTCAACATCGACCGCATCGAGCGGCTTTCGGGGCGGCTTTCACTGGCCGTCCACACAGGAGACTCGAACGCCTGCGTCGAGCTGGAGGTCAGCGGACAGGTCGCCTCGGAAGACGGGATGCGCGCCGATTTCCTCGCGGCCGCGCACGAGCTCGCGATCGACATTGCCTTTCAGCGCGAGAGCATCTTCCGGCGCAATCGGCGTCTCTTTGCTTTCGATATGGACTCGACGCTGATCCAGGGTGAAGTCATTGACGAGCTCGCGAAGATGGCGGGGGTCGCCGACCGGGTTGTCGCCATCACCGAGTCCGCTATGCGCGGCGAGATCGAGTTCAAGGAGAGCTTCCGACGCCGCGTTGCTCTCCTCAAGGGGCTGCCCGAGCACCGCGTCGGCGAGCTGATCGATCGCATCCCGCTGGCAGAGGGCGCGGAGCAGCTGATTCGAACCCTCAAAGTCCTCGGCTACAAAACCGCCATTCTATCCGGCGGATTTACGTTTTTCGCCCGTCATCTTCAGGAGCGATTCGGTATCGACTACATCCACGCCAACGAGCTGGAGATGGCCGGCGGGGTGGTCACCGGCCAGGTTACGGGCAGCATTATCGACGGCGCCGGAAAGGCCGAGCGGCTGCGGCAGATTGCCGCGCAGGAGAGGATCTCTCTCGAACAGGTCATCGCGGTCGGAGACGGCGCCAACGATCTCCCTATGCTCAACCTGGCCGGAATGGGCATCGCTTTCCGGGCCAAGCCGGTGGTCCGGCAGAGCGCCGACCATTCGCTGACGCATCTCGGCCTCGACAGCCTGCTCTACCTGATTGGGGTTCGCGACCGGGATCTCGTGGGCATCAAGTCTACCCCCTCCCCCCTCCCCCCCCTTACCGGGGGTTTACCGTGTAACTCATAGATTCCAAATAGTTTTCATCATGACTGTGCGGGTAAGTTATAGAAAATAAGGTAACTAGTATCATGTAATAGAAAACATTAGAGTTGTTTCGGATCGTTGAAAACAAGGATCTTATCGGCGGGTCGTTGATTCCGATTATCGGCGCCAAAGGCAAAGGCCCGACTGCGATGGCAATCGGGCCTTTTTGCCTCTATTTCTATTGTAGCTAGCTCAGTGAAATAGTCGGCCAACTAATTGGTCAGTCCGGCGCGTACCCGGAATGGCAGCACTCATTCCAGTGACCTCGTCGATGGACTTCTCAATGTATGCCTATCGAGTCGGGTGATTCTGTGCGCACGACGCCATGGATGGCCTGGGGACCGAAATGCGTAGTCGCGGGCCCCCCGAAGACCAGCGTAACGTTCGAGTACGGGACGTCTACCCCTCCGGTGACGCAGACCTGCAGCGTTGATGACGGCGGATTCGTCTCGAAGGGGGCCGGGCCTCCATTACCCGTTATCAGGCTGACCGTACCGCTGAACTGAAAGCCCATTGTCGTGGCAGGGCTGTAGGTGGGGCAGCCGTCCATGTTCCAGGTGACCGTTGTGTTCGTCAGTTTGATGTGGTGGGTGTGAGGGCTCTGACCGCCCTTCGTCGCATCGATGACACCCGCCGTGGTTCCGTAATCGGACATCGTCATGTCTGCTGAAAAGTCGGCGGTGACCGATTCGGCGCGCCACTCCCGGCGGAGGTCCAATGTCCATTGGCCGTGCATTTCGTATGGTCCGCCTTTGACGTCCGAGGGCGTATAGTCGTTGATCAGGCCGCTGAAATGCACCGGCTTGCGCTCCTGGGCTAAGGCAGCGCCGGTTGCGAGCAGGGTAAGGACCGTGACGATGCGTATCGCAGAAGCGATGGTGTTGTTTTTCATGAGAGGTCTCCAGTTCATGGGATTGGCGTGCGGTCACCGAAAATTCACAGACTGGGCAAAGGCTTCTGGGAATCGATGGAAGTGAGCCGAACTTCAGCGACTTCGCGCCTGAACTGACGACACCATCGTGCACTCTGCACGATTTGTTCAAGCAGCAACTCACGGAACAGCCACTTTGCTATCTAATGCCGTCTTTTGCGGTGTTGATCGACAGGGTTACAATGGGCTGATTTTCCGCCCCGATAGCTGGACTGCTCCGGAGATCTCTATGGGTGAGCCGTCGTATCAAATCCCGCCCGGAGAGAAACCGCTCGTCGACAGGACGCTCGAGAAGCGGCTCGATTCGTGGAAGGAAATCGCTGCCTATCTGAACCGGGATGTCACGACGGTCCAGCGCTGGGAGAAGCGCGAGGGGATGCCGGTCCACCGGCATGTGCACGATAAGCGCGGCTCTGTCTATGCCCTGAGCGAAGAGCTGGACGATTGGGTACAGAGCCGGAATCTTCGCGCCGCCCAGGAAAATGGCAACGATGCAATCGCGCCTGCCGCTGTTGAGACCGAAAGTGATGCACCGGCTGCGCGTGATGAGAAAGCGAGCCATGCCCAGCTAGGCCGAAGAAACCGCTCCTGGCCTGTGATTGCCGCAATCTGCGCCTGCGTTCTGCTGGCGACCGCCGGATGGTTCGCCTACAGGCGGTGGCGCGCCAATAATCCAACCCCGGTTGTCCAGCGCGCCTTCACCCGCCTGACCTTCGACGACGGCCTGCAGACCGGAGCCACCTGGTCCCCCGACGGACGCTACATCGCCTATGCCTCTGACCGCGGCGGAAAGTTTGACATCTGGGTCCAGCAAGTCAGCGGCGGCGACCCCATCCAGATCACCAGGGGGCCGGGCCAGAACTGGATGCCGGACTGGTCGCCGGACGGCAAGTACATTGCCTATCGTTCCGAAGACGGCGACGGTGGAATCTACATCACGCCCGCGCTGGGCGGCATGGATCAGCAGCGAAAGATCGCATCCTTCGGTTACTCCCCTCTTTGGTCGCCGGATAGTTCCCAAATCCTATTGCAGAAGACTGGCTTTCTGGGAAGAAAAATATATGTAGTGGGACTCGACGGAAGCCCACCCCATGAGGTTCTGAGAGATCAGGAAAGAGACCGAACCGTGATGTTTTCCACGTGGCATCCGGATGGCAGGAGGATTACGTCCTGGGTCGTGGATGCGGCCACGAATCTCTTCTCCGCTTCCCTTCCTACGCTTTGGACAGAGCCCCTTGACGGCGGTCCGGCGGTCGAAACAAGATTTCCGCCCGAACTCCAGAAGCAGATAGAAGCCGTAGCTGCGACGCCCGGCGCTGTGGAGTTCAGAACGGATTTCAGGTTCACCTGGGCACCGTCGGGCAATGCCATTTACTTTGAACGCACCTTTCGCGGAGCAAGAAATGTCTGGCGGATAACCGTCGACCATGTCACATTGCAGGCCATAAAGGTTGAGCGCTTGACCACCTCTCCGGGACTCGATGCCGAGTTCGCCATCTCTCGAGACGGAAGTAAGCTGGCATTCACAAGCGAACGTCAGCAGATTCGAGGCTGGGAATTTCCCTTCGACGCCAATGCCGGACGCATAACGGGTGCGGGGCAACCTGTCACCTCTCCCGGAGTCGAGGCCTGGGCATTCGATCTCTCGGGAGACGGTCGCAAATTAGCTGTGGGGGGCAATCGTGACGGTCGGGTCGGAATATGGGACACGTCGGTTCCGAATGGGCGCGAAGAACCAATGGTGCCGGATGATGCTTATATCCGAGGTGACCCGGTCTGGTCTCCAGATGGCAAACGGGCGGCTTACACGCGCTCCCCGGCTTCATATTCTTCCAGCGCAAGCCAGGTTGTCGTATGGTCGACCGAGAACCGCAGAGAATACTTGGTTGGACCAGAGACCTCAAACTTCGAACTCGTGTACGACTGGTCCCGCGACGGGAAATCTCTACTCATCGTGCAATCGAATGACCGTGCAAAGCTGCCCGAAATATGGCAGTTGCCCATAGATGACTCCAAATCCGGAGATTCTTCCGCGCGAAAAATCGCTTCCGACCCGAACTACGAGCTGTATCAGCCTCACATGTCTCCGAACGGACGCTGGATTGTCTTTGAAGCCGTGAGCTATCTGTCCCATAGCGCGGAGTCCACCATCTACACCATCCCCTCTGCCGGCGGCCCTCCGGGATCATGGACCCGCATTACAGACACCGCCCACTGGGACGACAAGCCACGATGGTCTCCCGATGGCAAGACGATCTATTACCTCTCGGAACGCAGAGGTTTCTTCAATCTGTGGGGGGTGCACTTCGATCCTGTGAACGGCAAACCGTATGGCGAACCGTTTCAGGTAACTTCATTTGAGAGTCCAGCACTTATGATCCCCAGGGAAATAGATGCCGTCGGTATTTCAATTGCCGGCGATCGCCTGGTATTGCCTCTTGCCCAGGCGTCCGGCAACATCTGGATCCTCGACAACGTGGACCGCTAGGAATGGTTTGGCCGAGAATTATCCCCAATCCGATATACTTAACAAGGTGAGGACCCGAGCCGCGATGACGGCTCGGTCTTTCTATTTTCGGAGCTACACTCCTGGAACCGGTGGGCATCCTGGGAAGTCGCTCACAAATGTGTTGCCAATGTAGCCGAGATACGCGATGCCAATCTCGCTGGTGAAGAAGCCATCCGCCGTGAGGTCGCGCAGGAATGAGAAGAACGCGACTCCCTGGCTGAGGCTGGGATCAATCACGGCGTTCTTGCGGTAAGCGATGAGATCGAGAATCTCTTTCTGCTGTTGCGAGGTGCAGTCGAGATAAGCCTTGCCGTAGCGATCGGCGCAGGTCGAATCGAGCCACATAAGGCCGCCGCCCAGCTTCAACTGGTATTCCGGATTCTCGCTGGTGAGCAGGTCGATGAATTCAGGTGCTCCGGCTTCGATGGCGCCTCCGCAATCTGCGTCGGCGGGGAGAATGGCTCTCGCAGAGACGTCTGCAGTGTTTTGTATTGATGCGGAGGGAAGAACTTTGGGCGTATATGCGGCGGTCCTGACTCCTGTGTGGCTTCCTTTTGGGCCTGAGCCTTTTCAGCCGCGATCAGACTGTGCGCGTATTCGGCGGCCTCGAGCAGGGATCGGTGCGCAGAGCCGATGCCGCGACGGCTCCCATGCTCAGCGACTTCAGGAGATCGCGGCGCGATACTGAGTTTGCAGTCATAGAACGCTCTCTAAAGCTCTCCTTTCTTGGCCTGGTCGAGCAAGTAGTCGGAGGTTCTCCACGACAAGGCCATGATGGTCAGTGTCGGATTCTTGTCTGGATTGGTCACAAACGGAGCAGCGTCGGCTACAAATAGATTCTTCACGTCGTGAGCCTGGCAATTCTCGTTCAGTGCCGACGTCTTTGGGATCGTTCCCCATGCGCACCGTGCCGAGTTCATGGATGATGGTGCCGCCCTCAGATATGGGATACTCTGGCTTGCCCGCGACGTATCGCTCCCGGTGGCCGGTCGCGGCGATTGCCCGAGGACCGTTCCACCCGCAGTTTCGATGATGGAGCGGAAGGTCTCCTGCATATCGGCGGCCATCTTCAACTCGTTCTCGCCCCATTGCCAGTGGAAGCGGAGCACAGGGATACCCCATTTGTCGACAACGTTCGGGTCGATCTCGCAGAAGCTGTTCTCATTGGGAATCATCTCGCCGCGCCCGCTGAATCCGATGACAGTGCCGTAGGAACTGCGGCATTTCTGCTTCAAAGAGACTCCGTATCCTTCATGCTCAGCGCAAACTCCCTCAAATTCACCCACTCCGGGCATGTCGCGTCCGCCGCCAAATTCGATGTGATAGCCGCGCAGAAAGTCGTTCTTCTGCCCGAACCTCCACCAGGGCATGTACATGTGCATGCCGCCCACGCCGTCATGATTGTGCGCAGGCATTTTTTCCAGCTGGGGAAAGTAGCCCGCGTCAGACTGCTGCCGACCGAATCGGTGAGATAGCGTCCCACGACCCCCGAAGAATTGGCCAATCCATTGGGAAAGCTTGCAGAGCGCGAGTTCAACAAGCAGGCGCGCCGATTCGCAGGCGCTGGCCGCGACCACAAAGGCTCTGGCGCGCACGCGTTTTTCGCTGCGCGTCGTCTTGTCAATGTAAGAGACTGCTTCGGCCTTGCCATCTTTGCCAAGGACGATCTCGCGGGCCATGGCGTTGGGGATCAGAGTAAATCGGCCTGTGGCCTGTGCGCGGACGGAATCATGACCTGGCTGGAACTGAAGTTGGAGGCGGTGATGCATCCCCGGCCGCACTGCGCGCAGTAATGGCAGGCATGGCGTCCGTTCAGCGGCTGGGTGAGAATGGCGAGGCGCGAGGGGATGCAGGTGATCTTCAGCTGATCGCAGGCCTTTTTGACGATGGTCTCAGTGCAGCGCGGCTTGGGCGGAGGCTGAAAAACGCCGTCCGGCGCGTTGGGGACATTTTCCTTCGTGCCGAAGACGCCGATATACGACTCGACCTTGTCGTAGTAAGGCGCGAGCTCTTCATAGGTGATGGGCCAGTCGTCGCCCATGCCGTCGGTGGAGTGCGCCCTGAAGTCTGCGGGCCGAAGCGGAGCGCGATGCGTCCCCAATGGTTGGTGCGGCCGCCTTCAATGCGCGAGCGGAACCAGCGGAAGCGATGAGCCGGGAGCACTTGTGTAGGGTTCGCCCTCAATTTCCCAAAAGCCATTGGGCGCCATGAACTCGCCGTTCAGCTCTGACGCGCTCTGCCTCCAATGCCGGCGCCGCGGTGGGGCAGTTGGTAGGGCCAGACGTGCTCTTTGAAGTCCTGTTCAGGATTGAGACGGGGCCGGCCTCGAGCATCACCACGCTCAGCCCACCCTCGGTCAGCACCTTGGCGGCGGTTCCGCCTCCCGCGCCGGATCCGATGATGCAGACGTCGTATACCTTTGCTTTCGGGGCTAATTGGGGCATCATGCGATAGTCAGTTCGAAGAGCAGTGAATCCGATTTGCGTAGGGTCATTTCGAAAGCAGTCTACTCCATCCTGAGCACCTGCATGGGATGTACCGAAGCCGCACGCCGGGCGGGCAGGAAACAGGCCAGCACCGCCGCAGCCAGCAGAATCACCCCAACTACTCCAAACGCCCCAAAGTCCATCGCGCCCACGCCGAAGAGCATGCTGCGCATCGCGCGGCCGACGAAGTATGCGCCGATCAGCCCGAAGGCCGATCCGATGCAGGCCAGCAGCACGCCTTCGCGCACCACCATCCCCACCACCCGGTTGCGGCTTGCGCCGAGCGCCATGCGCAGGGCAATCTCATGCGAGCGCTGCGCCACTGAGAAGGCCATCACGCCGTAGATGCCGAGGGCGGCCAACAACAGCGCCACCACCGCGAAGCTCACGAAAAGGATAAGAGTGAAGCGGTCGTTAGCCAGCACTTCATCCCGCACCTGATCCATGGTACGTGGCGTGGCCAGCGCGATTTGCGGGTCGACGGAGTGAACGGCGGCCGCGATGCTCTTCGTCATCGACGCGGGATCTTCCGCCGTGCGTACGGCGATACCGGCACTCGGCCAGGGAGTCTGCCAGAAGGGGATGAGCATCTCAGGATTGTCTTCGCGGAGTCCGTCATTGCGGACGGTATGGTAGACGCCGACGATCTGCCATTCGACGGGAGGCCCTAGCTGCTGAACTCCGGGAATAAGCTGCTCAACGGATATGCGCTGCTGAAGGGGGTCTGTTCCCTTCAAGTATTTGTTGACGAACTCTTCGTTGACCACGGCGACTTTTACGCTCGTGGCTGTGTCCTGGCCGTCGAAGGTGCGGCCCTTCGTCAGGCGGATTCCGAAGGTCTGGAAATAATCCGGCGTGACCATGCCGAAGCCGGTTCCGGGGCGCTGGGAGGGGTCGGAAAAAGCGGGTTTTCCGGCAATCGTGAAGGGCATGCCGAAGCCTGCACCGTAAAGCGGCATTCCGGTCTGCGCTGACGCATGGGTGACTCCGGGAACGGCTTCGATACTGGCCAGAAGCTGCCGGTAGTAGGCGGTAATCTGCGCAGGTTCTTTGGAGCGGGAGTCTGGAACGGGCAGGAAGAAGGTGAGAATGTGGTCGGTCTGGATGCCCAGGTCTACTCGCGAAAGATTCCAGAAGCTGTGGATGGCCAAACCGGCTCCGGCGAGGAGCGCGAGCGCAAGAGCGAACTCCCCAACGACCAGGATCCGGCGAAGGCGGTGACGTCCCACGCCGGTTCCCGAGCGGCCACCCTCCTTGAGGGTTTCGGCGGGATCGACGCGCGAGGCATACCACGCCGGGATGCAGCCAAAAAGCAGCCCGGACAGCGTCGTTGCCAGCAGCGTGAACAGGAGAATGGGAACGTTGAGGCTCAAGTCCGCTTCACTCGGTATGGTGCCCTCCGGCATCACAGCCATCAGCCCGCGCAGCATGCCGTAGCCTACTGCGACGCCGAGCACTCCGCCCGCAATCGCCAACAGCAGGCTTTCGGTGATCAACTGAGCGAAGATTGTCTTTGGCGTTGCTCCCAGCGCGCTGCGGACGGCCACTTCCTTCTGCCGCGTCATGCCCTTGGCGAGCAGCAGGTTGGCTACATTCACGCAGGCAATAAGCAGGATGAATCCGACGGCGCCCAGCAACAGCCACAAGGTCGTAATGCGTTCGCTGGGCAGAAAGTCATTTTTGAGCGGCTCGACGTAGGCACCCCAGCCCTTGTCGCTTTTGGGATAGGCCTGGGCGATCGCGGCCGTCACGGCATTCATATTTTCCCGCGCCTGTTGGAGGGTCACGCCCGGCTTCATGCGTGCCATCACCAGCAGCCAGTGAAAGTCATGGTTGACCTGTTCGGGCCGGAAGGCGATCGGCGTGATCATCTCTCCCTGGCCGCGATCCGCCATGCCCGGCGCCAGCACTCCAACCACAGTGTGCGGTTCGCCGTCGACCAGCATGGTCGTTCCGATGATATGGCTGTTGCTGCCCAGCCGCTTCCAGAGTTTGTACATCAGAATGACTTCGTGATTCCTGCCCACCTCGCCTTCTTCGGGCAGGAAGTCGCGGCCCATCAGAAAGCGATACCCGAGCATCTTGTAGAAACCGGGCGTGGTACGCCGGCCCTCGATATATTCGGGCTGGTCATGGGTGGCGATATTGAAGGAACCGCCCGTCCAGGCGCACATGTCCTCGAAGACCGTGTTCTGCCTTCTCCAGTCGGTGAAATCTCCCGCCGCAACTCCGTTGTGATGGTCCTGAATCTTCGACCAGACCACCACCAACTGGTCGGGATTTGGATAGGGCAGCGGGGCGAGCAGCGTTGCGTAGTCGACGGTGAAGATGGCGGTGTTGGCGCCGATGCCCAGCGCCAGAGTCAGCAACACGGTTAGGGTGAGGCCAGGATTTTTGCGCAGAACGCGCAGGCTATAGCGGACATTCTGAAGCAGAGTCTGCATCGTGCACCCAGGTAAGGCCAGAAGTAGGATCAACGCGCGCAGCTCCGCGCATGCATAACATACGCAGCAAAGGCGAAAAGGTTCGCAAAGAAAATAGATTTGTCCCAACTATGTCCGAAGATGGACAGAACAAGGGAGTGCAGCGGTCAGCGCTTCAAGTCGGGGATGACTTCCTCGATCAACTCTCTCGCGTTCACGACGCGAGTCGATTTCCAAGACGCCGGGAAGTGCCTCTTGTTTCCGGTCACCAGGTACTGAGCGCGAGCTGCCTCGGCGCATTCCAGAAATATGTTGTCGTCGGGGTCGCCGGCTACCTGAAGCTGCATTTTTGGAACGACACGTTTTCCGGCCTTGCGGATCTGAGCGAGTGATTCTGCGACTCGGGCGGGAGCGATTCTGAATTTTGCACGCCTCAGGACTCCTTCGTATTCCGCAAGAATAGCTCTGCGAATAATAGAGCTCGAGCTTTCCATTGACCGCGAGATCCAGGACAAACCTCTCCAGCCCGTTGGGATTCAGATGAGCCGAAACGACGACATTCGTATCAAGAACGACGCCTGGACGTGGCATTCTTCAATTGCCGTTCTTTCCTGTAAGCCGCGATCTCGCGATCGATTTGTTTCATGGACAATTTGTCGGTCTTGTTTTTTGCCGATTCGGCGCGGATAGCAGCCAGCACGGCGGGTTCCGGCGCAATTGTCTTCAGAAAATCCTGAATACCCATGATGACTATCTTGGGTTCGCCGCGCTTGTCGACGATAAAACGCTCCTGCTTCTTGCCGGCTGCGCGGCGCATGATCTGGCCAAACTGCGTGCGGGCAGCCAGCGCCGTGACCGATCGGGGCATGGTATTTTCGCTTCGATTCATAATGTCAAAATTCCGAATCGTGAACTAATTAGTTGGTTCAAGATCAATATACAAGATTACCGCACAACAAACGACGGCTGCCGACGCTGTGCGAACGGCATGGAGTCGAGGCTGGCTGCGTGAATTAGAGGATCCGTCGTTGCTAAAAAGAGCCCGTCTGTTGACCGGGCTCTTTTACGCCGTGAAGGTTTGCCACAGCAGGAAAAGATTCAACCCAATTACGATGCTGACAGTTAGCCATCCCAGCGAATGGGTTGCCCGCTGGTTGACGAACGCGCCCATTACCTTGCGATTTCCCGTTAACAGCAGCAGGGGAACGAGCGCAAACGGCAGCGCAAAGCTCAGCACCACCTGCGACAGAATCAGGATCTTCAGTGGGTCGAGTCCGATCGCGATCACGACGATTGCCGGAACCAGCGTTAACAGGCGACGCAGAAAGATGCTGAACCGGATATTCAAAAAGCCTTCGATGATCACCTGACCGGCCATCGTTCCCACGGTCGAAGAAGACAGCCCCGAGCACAGCAGCGCCAGGGCGAATACAAACGCGGATGCTTCGCCCAGAAGAGGTCCGAGCGTGCGGTGCGCGTCTTCGATGGGGTTCGCCAGTACGCGCCCACCGAAGGCCGCTGCGGCTACGATGATCATGGCCGAATTCACCAGCCAGGCCCCATTCATCGCCGCGAAGACGTCGATCGCCTCAAAGCGCAGATGCTTCAGCCGCGAGAGATAGTTGTGCCGCGCGCTTACGACCTTTTCCTGCTCCTCGCGCAAGCGCGGCTGCACCAGCGCCGAGTGCAGATAGATCACGTGCGGCATCACGGTCGCGCCCAGCATCCCCACGGCGATGTAGATGCTCTTGCCATCGATCATCGGCACCAGCGTGTGCAGAGCGATGGCCGACCATTGCGGACGGATCATCAGCATCTCGATCGCATAGCAGACGCCGATGACGCATACGAAACCCATGATGGCGTATTCCAGCTTGCGAAAGCCCCACAACTCGAGCGCCAGAATGGCGAAAACACAGATCGCCGAAAGCACCGCGGCCACCAGCAGGATTTCCGTCTTGTTCCACCCATAGAGCAGGAAGCGCGGACCGAAGAGCAGATAGAAGCCAAGCGCCGCGCCCAGAAACTCCGCCATATCCGTGGCCACGGCGGAAATCTCAGCCGTGATCCACAGGAAAATTGTGATGGGCCGGGAGAAGTGCGCGCGGCAGTTCTGCGGCAGCGTTCTGCCTGTGGCAATTCCCAGTTTGGCCGCCAGGTACTGGATGAGAATCGCCATGGCGTTCGACCACAGCAGCACCCACAGCAGCTTGTAGCCAAAGCGCGATCCGCCATCGAAGTTCGTGGCGAAGTTGCCCGGGTCGATGTAGGCGATACTGGCCACAAATGCCGGCCCGAAGTACGACCACAGCTCCGAGCTGCGCAGCCGGGGCAGCAGGGAGGGTCGGTCGGGTTGTGCAGCCGGGGTGGCCATTCTTTCTGAGTGTAGAGGCGATTCTCCAGTTTGTAAACCATAGTTAATTTAAATTTATTAACAATTGTTCACAGGTTGCGACTGGTCTGCCTCCGCAATCTATCTCCCCGGGGGCTTGGCGGAGTCGAAGGCTTACGATAGGCTTGCCAAGGAATCATTCACCGGAAACAGAGAGCGTCCCCCTCATGAAAGTGCTCGTCATCGGCGCAGGCGGCCGCGAACACGCCCTGATATGGGCACTCCGCAAATCCCCGCGCGTCACCGACATCGTCTGCGCTCCCGGCAACGGAGGCATAGCCTCAATAGCTCGCTGTGTTCCTGCCAGCCCCAAAGACCTCAACGACCTGTTGCGCGTGGTTGCCGAAGAAGCGCCGAACTTAACCGTTGTGGGTCCCGAGCTGCCGCTCTCGCTCGGTTTTGTCGACGAACTCCAGCGCCGCGGCCTGGCGGTCTTTGGACCCACCCGCGCCGCTGCCATGCTTGAAACCAGCAAGGGCTTCGCCAAGCGCTTCATGCAGCGCCACAAGATTCCCACTGCGCGCTACGCCGTCTGCACTACCCGCGAGGAAGCGCTGCAGTCACTCCATCTCTTCCACCTGCCGGTGGTTATCAAGGCCGACGGCCTCGCATCGGGCAAGGGGGTGCTCGTCTGCGAATCGAAGCGGGAGGCCGAGGAGGCCATCGCAGGCCTCTTCAGCGGCAAGCTGCTGGGAAGCGCGGAAACGTCGGTGGTCGTTGAGGAGTTTCTTCGCGGCGAAGAGGTTTCCTTTCTCCTGTTGAGCGACGGCAAGCACGTCGCGCCGCTGATTCCCGCGCAGGATCACAAGCGCCTGGGCGAAGGAGACACCGGGCCAAACACCGGAGGCATGGGTGTCTATTCGACCGACTCTATCCTCGATGCGCAGATGCGCGAGTGGCTTGTGAATCACGTTGCTCAGCCCACCATCGATGGAATGGCTGCCGAAGACGCGCCTTTTATAGGCGTGCTCTATTGCGGCCTGATGATGACCGCGCGCGGCCCCATGGTGCTCGAGTACAACACCCGCTTTGGAGATCCCGAGACGCAGGCCATTCTCGTCCGCCTGGAAAGCGATCTTCTCGATGCACTGGAGGGCTGCGTTGAGGGCCGCCTGAGCGAGACTGAATTTCGCTGGAAGCCGGGCGCGTCCGCCTCCGTCATTGCCGCGTCTCACGGATATCCCGGCAGCTA
Source organism: uncultured Acidobacteriota bacterium (assembly GCA_963735555.1). Taxonomy (GTDB): domain Bacteria; phylum Acidobacteriota; class Terriglobia; order Terriglobales; family Acidobacteriaceae; genus Silvibacterium. Next base: position 275,771 of record CAVTLP010000015.1, on the reverse strand, counting down.
CACCACGGGGCATCGCATTACCGGCCTCGAGGCCGCCGCGCAGGTCTCCGGCGTTGAAGTCTTTCACGCCGGCACCGCGCTGGTCGATGGCGACTACCTCACCAGCGGAGGCCGCGTGCTGGCCGTGACGGCCACGGCGGATTCGCTCGAGGCGGCGCTCCACCGCGCCTATGAAGCTATCGGCAAAAATCCATTTCGAGGGCATGTACTACCGTCGCGACATAGGCCGACGCGCCCTCAAAACTCGATAACCGAAATTGACGGACAGACTTCTGATAGCCTTCCGCTTTGGAAAGATTGTCGGGCGGAGGTGAGGTATGCGCAGGAGGACGTTCCTGAAAGCCGCGATGAGCGCAACGATCATGCAAACCAGCGCCTTTGCGGGTCGCGTTTCCGGCAGGGGAATGGGGATGTCAGATCTCCTGCCTTCCGTCGCTGTTGCGCCGCCCCCTCATGAGCACCCTCAAGCCCATGGCGCTCGGTTTGATGATTCAGCCGGCGTCAGGCGCAGAGGCTGCCATTGCGCGAGTAAAGGAGCTGGGCCTGCCCACCTGTTTCCTCTCGCTCGATGGATACATTGGCAAGTTCAGCGAATCGCTGGCGCAGGAACTGCGCGCACTGCTCGAAAAGTATGAGGTGACCGCAACCAGCGCTGAGGTCGTGGGGCCGGGACGCCTGGTGTGGGACTTTCTGGATGGGCCGTCGACGATTGGTCTTGTGCCGCCTGCAACGCGGGCAGCGAGGATCGACGCGCTGAAGCAGACGTCGGATTTCGCCAAGATGCTGGGGGTTCCACGCGTGCAGACGCATTGCGGCTTTATCCCCGAGAATCCGCGTGATCCTCTCTATGGCGAGACGGTCGAAGCGATTCGTGCGGTTGCGGACCACTGTGCGGCGAATGGACAGGACTTTCTGATGGAGACCGGGCAGGAAACGCCCACGACGATGAAGCGGGCGATCGAGGATGTGAACCGGCCAAATCTGGGCGTGGGGCTGGATACGGCGAACCTGATTCTCTATGGGAAAGCCAATCCGGTCGATGCGGTCTCGATGATCGGCCCGCACGTGAAGAGTGTCCATGCGAAAGACGGCAAGTGGCCCACCGACCCCATGAAGCTGGGCGAGGAGGTGCTGATCGGTACCGGCTGCGTCGATTTCGCAGCGGTCTTCAAGCACCTTCACAAGCTTGGCTACGGCGGAGCGATCACCATCGAACGCGAGATCTCAGGCCCGCAGCAGATCGAAGACGTGAAGAAAGAGAAGGCTTATCTGGAGCGCATCATCGCCCAGGTTCAGGCAACAGTCAGGCATAAGGAGGATGTGTGTGGACAGACGAGATTTCATCAGTGGCACCGCCGCGGCCTCAGGGCTTCTGCTTCTGAAATCGCGAACGGCATTCGGTTACGAGGCCAACTCCGCTGTCCGGCTCGCGCTGCTGGGGTGCGGTTCGCGCGGGACTTCGGTGGCGACTTCCTTTGCCAAAAATACCAGCGCCCGCATTGTCGCTCTTGCGGACATCTTTCCCGACCAGCTGGAAAAGGGGAAAGCGCACTTCGACGAGCTCGCCGGCACTCTGGGCTATGCGGGCGTCGATTCGAAGATGCTGTTTCACGGTTACAAGGCATTTGAAGAAGTCGCTTCGTCGCCTGGAGTGGACGCTGTTCAGATTTCTACTCCGCCCTGGTTCCATGTGCAGCACCTGGACGCGGTCGTGCGCGCCGGCAAACATGCCTATTGCGAAAAGCCGATTGGCGTAGACGTGGCGCAGGCAAAGCAGGCGCTGGAGATCGGAAAGCGCGCCGAAGGACACGTGAGCCTGGACGTGGGCTTTCAGATACGCAGTGCACCACCGTTCGTAGAGATCGTGCGTCGCATCCACAATGGCGATCTGGGCAAGATCGCCTGCCTGTCCGGCTACTACAACGCGCCCGCGTCCACTTACCCCGAGCGTCCAGCCACGATGTCTCATGACGAGCTCCGTCTGCGCAACTGGCAATGGGATCGCGTCCTGTGCGGTGGCATTCTTGTGGAACAAAACATCCACGTCATCGACATCTGCAACTGGATCCTGAGCTCACATCCCACCAAGGCAGTGGCGACAGGCGGCAGGAATGTCATCACCCACTTTGGAGATAACTGGGACAACTACCAGGTTGTCTTTACTTATCCCGAGAATGTTCATGTGAGCTTTTCGTCCACCCAGTTCGGCACGAACGGCTGGTTCGATGTCTCGGAACGCGTCTTCGGATCGAAGGGCATTGCGGAATTGCCGTACTCCGGCCCGCTGCGCATCATCGGCGACAATGCCTGGACGTGGACGGACAACTCACCTGCGAAACCAGCGGCCGGAGCTCCGTCGTTTGCGGCGAATGGAGCCTTCACCGACAATCTCGCGCTCGCCGATCAGGAGAAAGATCGCGCCTTTATCGAGAGCATCGTGTCGGGAAAGTTCCACAATCAGGCCGCTACCGGTGTGGAGACGGCCTTGAGCGCGATGCTGGGCCGCATGGCCGGTCGACTCGGACGCGAAGTGCGTGGGAGGAGCTGCTGGAGCACGGCGAAGAGTACTCGCTGAACATGGATATGAGCCAGTTTCGATAGAGCCAATCTGAGCCGCAACGGTGCCCGGCCCGTCAGATATACAGTTAGATCTATACAGTTAGATCAGGACGTCGCATGCGCCCCTTTCGTCACATCGTTGCCGCCTTTCTCGCTGCCCTGGTGTTAGTAGCAGCTATGTTGCCTGCTCTCGCACAGCCCACACGTCAGCGCTTGATTCTCAAGGACGGCACCTGGCAGGTGATCACCAAATACGAAGTCAAAGGCGACCGCGTCCGCTTTTACAGTGCCGAACGCGATGAGTGGGAAGAAATCCCGAACGACCTCATCGACTGGGCTGCTACCGAAAAGTGGAATCGCCAGCACAAACCGGGTGCGGACTCAGAAGCCAGTCCCGAGGCCAGCGATGCAGCGCAGAGTGAAGCCGCGAAGATCGACGCCGAAGAGCGTGCAGCCCGGGAGGCAGAAGCGGCCCGCATCCCGATCGTCGCTCCCGGCCTTCGCCTGCCCGACGAAAGCGGCGTGTGGGTACTCGACACCTTTCAGGGACAGCCCGAACTGGTCCATGCCGAGCAGGCTAACGGAGACCTGAACCGCGCCAGCGAGCACAGTATTGTGCGCGCTAACATCGTCTCATCTCAGGGAGCGAAAGAAGTTATCCGCATCGAGGGTGCGAGCGCCAAGGTCCAACTCCATGTGGATGAGCCCGTGCTCTACGTCAGTCTCGACGGCCCCGCGGCCGCGGTGGATGCCTCGGTGCCGGAATCTGCGCTCACCGTCGATACGCACGGCGCGAACGACGCCGCGAAGGACAAGCACTCTCATAGCTCGCCCGATAGCCGGTATGCCATCCTGCGAGTGAGTAGCAGCCACAATCTCCGTACTGTTCTGGCCCGGGAGATCGCTCTTCTCGGCCAGCCGGGTCATTCGGAAGACATCATCGAAACCAACAAGGAGATTTTGCCGGGTGCCCGCTGGATGAAGATTACGCCGAAAATACCGCTGCTCATCGGCGAGTATGCCCTGATCGAAATCCTCTCGCCGCGCGAGGTCAACATTGATGTATGGGCTTTTGGCGTCAATCCGCGGGCCCGGGAAAACAAGGACGCCCGAACGGCCATTTACGCCACCCGTTAAGGGCCGACTATCTTCTGACCATCCCCATGCCCGCAACCGCGACGTTGTCCCGCGTTGAGCCCTTCACGAGGTACATCATGGTGTCGGCCGACCGGATGACCTCGTGCACCGAGCGCCCATCTTCCGGAAATGTGGCCACCCCGAAGCTTGCCCGCACCTCAAGCTTCAGTCCGTCGCCTATAGCGAATCGCATGGCTCGCAGCGCCGTCAGCAGATGTTCCGCCGTTTTCTGCGCTCCAATCTTGCCGGTTTCCGGCAGCAGCACGATGAACTCGTCGCCGCCGTAGCGAAACACCGAATCCACCTCGCGCACCAGGGATTTCAGCCCGTGTCCCACCTCGGCGAGCACGCGGCTGCCAATCAGGTGGCCGTACTCATCGTTCACCTGCTTGAAGTAATCCAGATCGATGAAGATCAGGCTGAACTGCGACTTGAAGCGCCGCGCCCGTTCGATCTCCGCCTCCATCTGCCGGTAAAGATGCCGCACGTTGAACAAGCCCGTGCATTCGTCGGTGATGGTCAATTCCTGGATACGCTCCATGGCGCGTGAATTGTCAATCGCAATCGCCGCGTAATCGCACAGCACATGCAGAAACGAAATCGTGTAATCGCTCAACGTGTCCAGGCGGCAATTGATGAGCTCGATCACTCCCAGGGTCTGCAGGCGCGAACGCAGCGGCATGCAGATCGCCGAGCGCACCCGGATGGGCTTGCCCTGACCGTCCCTGTCGCCCGACGCCGAGAATCGCGGGTCGAAACGGGGATCCTGGCTCACCTCCGGAACGATCAGGCTTTCACCGTGCGCCGCCACCCATCCAGCAATACCATGGCCGACTGGAACTCTCATCCTGGCCAGATCCGCCTCGGTATGTCCGACGGCGACCGCGTAGTAAAGCTCCTTGCGCGCCTCGTCCAGCAGCAACAGGGACCATGTCTCCGGCTTGAAGAACTGCTCCATCTGCTGCATGATCGCGCGCAGAATGGCATCCCGGTCGAGCGAGGAGGTCAGCGCCCGGGCTACATTATGGAAAACCAACAGGTCCCGCAGATTGGGATCATTGTGAATCGAGTCGTTCAAGGCCATCAATTACTCTCGTTGCTGATTCTGACACACTCGACGCCGCTTTGCGGCATATTGAACGTTATCGCGCCGTCTGAATTTTGACACCATCCTTTGCTCAACTCGCGCGGTTTCCTGCGTCGAAGTGTGGCAACGTGAAGAAAGAAACGGCGTAAAATGCAGCCATGAACACTGTTCTTGAATTCCCGAAGCCGATAAGCAGCGTGGTTCTCGATCCGCGCCTCACGGATGAGGAGTTTGAGCAGATGAGCATGGCGAACGAACTAGTAACGCTGGAGAGAACAAGGGAAGGCGCGATCATAGTGAACGCTCCCACGGGCGGGGATACCAGCAGCGGCAACATTGAGATCAGCAGACAGTTGGCGAATTGGGCAGGTACACGAGAGGACAAGAAGGCGCGTGTTTTTGGTCCCGACGCGGGGTTCTTTCTTCCCGACGGCTCGATGCTCAGCCCGGACGCTGCTTACGTTACCGCTGAACAGATGCGTGGGCTGACAAAGGAAAAGCGCAGACACTTCCTTTACCTGACGCCTGTCTTCGTCATCGAGCTATTGTCCGCCTCCGACAGCCTCGCAGGAACCAAAAGGAAGTTGGAGTCGTGGATTGCCAATGGCGCCCAGCTTGGATGGCTCATTGACCCTTACAAGCATAATGTCCACGTCTACGAGGCCGGTCAGACACCTCGCCTGGAAACAGGCAGCACGGTTGCCGGGGTTGGACCAGTCGCAGGCTTCGTGCTTGACCTTTCGGCCGTGTGGGCTCTCTACGAGGACTGAGACCGGAAAGTAATCTCCCTGTGATAGAACGGATTGCAGATAACGATATCGAGGTGCAGTCATGGCCAACGTCAGCAATCCCGACCGCCGAGAATTCCTGAAGAAATCCGGAGCTGTAACCGCGGCGGTTCTCACCGGTTCCGCGTTGCCCGCCCGCGCTGGGGCAAAAACGCTGCCTGCGCTGCCATCGAATCCTCACACGCAAACGGCCATGCCCACCCGCAACCTGGGCAAGACCGGCTACAAGGTGGGAATCTTCTCGCTCGGCGGACAAGCTGCCCTCGAACGCGCCAACAACTTCGACGTCGCCGTGCCCATCGTCGATCGCGCGCTCGATCTTGGCGTCAACTATATCGATACCTCCTCGATCTATGGAGGGCCGGCTCGCTGGAGCGAGCAATACGTCGGCCAGGTCATGAAGCGCCGCCGCAACGAAGCCTTCCTTGCGACCAAGACCAAGGAGCGCACACGCGACGGCTCCATGCGGATGATCGAGAAGTCGCTCCAGTTGTTGAACACCGATCATGTCGATCTATGGCAGCTGCATGACATCGGCACCGCGACGGATGTGAATGAGGTCTTCGCCAAGGGCGGCGCGATGGAAGCGCTGCTCGAGATGAAGGAGCAGAAGGTGGTCCGCTATCTTGGCATCACCGGACACTACCGCCCGGATGCCCTCATGGACTGCATTCACCGGTATCCGTTTGACTGCATTCTGATGGCGATCAACGCGGCCGACCCGCACCACTACAGCTTCGGAGACGGCCTGCTGCCGCTGGCGGTCGAGAAGCAGATGGGCATCATCGGGATGAAGGTGCCCGCTCGCGGACGCCTGCTGGCGTCGTGGACTCCGCCGCCTCTCGAACAGCAGCAGCATTCCTGGGAAGGCATGGTGATTGCTACGAGCTCCGGCCCCCTGAAGATGCGCGAAGCGGTTTACTACACGCTGTCGCAGCCGGTTTCGACGATCATTATCGGATGTGACTCAGTCGGGCAGCTGGAAGAAAATGTCCAGCTGGCGCGAGACTTCACTCCACTGAACAACCAGCAGCTCGCTGACCTGACCGCCCGCTCCGAAGCAGTCTCGAAGCCGTCGCTCTTCTTCCGCTTCTACGACCGTGCCTAGAAATCCAGCCGCATGCGCAGGTAGATGATGCGGTTCGCCTGCGAGCTGGAGAACTGAGTCGTGGCGAGTGTGGTCGACTCGCCGAACAAGGGTGATCCCAGTACACCAACGGGTGTTCCCCCATTGACGTTATTGAAGACGTTCTGCGCCTGTATCCCCAGGTTCATCGTGTAGCGCCGGGCGATGTCCACCTTCGGCGGTTTCTGGCCCGCTGCAACCGCCGGAGGGGCGGGTTGGTCGGGAAGCTCCGGCCCAAAGCTGAAGTTTCGCGTCAGGCCCAGGTTCAGCATGACCAGGGATGGCCCGGTACCGTAATTGATCGGGATGATGGTCTGCCCCGGCAGAGGGTTGGCGTCGAAATTGCCCCATTTCGTTTTGTAGACGCTGGGACGGTTCGGATCCGTCGCAAACGCCGGCCGGTCGTTGAACTGTGAATCGCCATTCAGGTCCTCGCCGACGGTAATGTTGAACGGCGCATTCGATTGGGTCACCAGAAACGGATTCAGGCGCAATTTCCAGGGCAGGTTTACCAGTCCACCCAAATAAAGGCGATTGCGGATATCGTCCGCGGCCCGGCCATAGTCGACGTGCAGATCGTACTGGTTCGAAGGAAAGCTGCTGGGGCCGCCGGTATTGGTATGGCTGTAACCAAAGATGTAGTAACCGTAAAGCAGCGCGGGCCTGGTGCGCAGGTGGAAGTTGGTGAAGATGCGGTTGCGCTTCGACGTGGCGAGGGAGTCGTACTCGTAGATGTTCTGCAGCGTCCCCAGCGGCCGCACTCCGCTGGTTGGATCGGCCGGATTATAGGTGCCGGGCAGCGGCGCATTCACGTTGCGTGTGATGAGCTGATCCACTCCGCGATAGTAGGTGTAATCGACTGAAAGCGTGAGCCGCTTGAAGAACTCCTTGTCCAGGCTTACGCTCTGCTGCACCATGATCGGCGCGTGCAGCTCCGGGCTGATGCGGTAGATGGTGGGTAGAGTTGCCGGGCCCAGCGAATCGATGGGCGGAATGTTGGGATAGAAGTCCGGAAAATTCACTACATATTGCTGCTGGAGCACGCCGTTCTGCCGGTCTGCATTGACGATCAAGTCGGTTGGGAAGCGGTCATAGAAGACTCCAATCCCCGCGCGCAGTACCGCCTTGGCGGGCGTGTCTTTGCCCGCCCCGATGGCCCACGCGAAGCTGAGGCGCGGGCCGAAGTCGGCATGGTCGGGAATGTCTGTCTGGGTCTCGAAGCGCAAGCCCGGAGTCAGCGTCATGTTCGGCGTCATCTTCCACTCGTCTTCGACGTAGACGCCGAGATCAAAGACGTTGACCGCAACCTCCGGTATTCCGGTAATGATCGAGAACTGGCTCGCGCCGCCTCCCAGCGCGCGAATCTGCGCCGGGGTCAGGCCCTTCTCCAGGCCGTCCACGGTGATCTCGTAGGCGTTGATCGATGGAAAGATGAACTGGCCGTTGAAGCCAGCGGTTGATGTGTTCCCGTCCCCAACGTCGCGCAATCTCCCCCCGAAACGCAGGAGATGATTGCCGAGCATCACCGAGGCGTAGTCCTGAAACTCGTAGTGGTTCTGTCCGTCGTGCAGCTGGCCCAGGTTGTTTCCGCCTCCTATGAATCCGCCCTGCACCAAGACGGTTGGCTTGCCGTCGATCGAGACCGAACTGTCGTTGGTCCGCATGAACTGGAAGCGCGTTTCGTTGATGACGTGCGGCCCGTACGCCTGCGTATCGCTGAACTGGAAGGTCTGGTCGGTGTGGCGGGTATTGATGGCCTGGCTCGAAGCGACAGCTGGCTCTGCACCAGGTTGTCCTGCGTCTGGTGGCCAAACTGGTAGCGCAGGCTCAGAGTCTGAATATTTCCCAGCTGGAAGTCCACGCGCGGTCCCGCATCCACCGAGGTCTGCGGGCTGGATACGGTAGCCGTATACGCCGGTCCGGTAGCTGATGTCACCGCATGAATAAAGGACTGAGCGCCCACCGTCTGTTGGTCGCCGGTCAGAAACCAGGAGCTGGCCTTGGTTATCGGGCCGCTGATATCGCCCTCCGAGTAGAAGGAGGAATAAGGCGGCTGCTGCTGGACGTACGGGTTGCGGGAGTTGAGCGCAGAATCGTCGCCCATCAGCGTCAGGGTGCCATGCAGCGAGTCGCCGCCCGGCTTGGTGATGACGTCCACCCGCCCCAGTCCGGTCGTGTCGAATTGCGCCGAGAACGGATTCTCGTTGATGCGAATCTCCTGAATGGAAGACTTGGGCGGCAGCCGGGTCGCAGTGAATCCGTCGACAAAAATCTTTGCTCCCGAGACGGACCCCGCCATGGCCTGAATCTGCAGCTGAAATTGCTGCGGGTCGGGAGAAAGCGCGTCCAGATCCGAGCCCTTGAGAATGATGGCTCCCTGGTTATGGTCCGGGCTTGAGTCGAGGGTGTTGGCCGGAACGTCGACCTGCTGGTGCTGAATCTCGATCTTCAAATCGATGTTCAGCCGGAGAGTCTGACCGGCTTGCACTTCTACAGCTCGCTGCTCGGTCCTGAAGCCACGCGCGTTTACCGTGAGGGTATACGCTCCTGCCGCGATTCTGGAAAAACGGAAGCTCCCCTGGGCATCGGAGGTGGCTGTCTGCGCCAGCTTATCCGTAGATGCGAGCGTGACGAGCGCTGAAGGCACCAGGGCTCCGAAGGGATCCTCTATGATGCCGGTCACCGCGCCCGTGTTGACCTGTGCGACGGCGTACCAGCAGGCAAGCAGGGCGATCGGCAGCCATCGAGTCGCTCGATGAAACATTCTTCTCAAAAACACGGGGCAGTATTCTTGCATGGGGATGCGAGGTTGCACCTGACAAAGGAATAGCAGACAAATGGGCAGCAGTAAGAAGAAGAGCCTTCTTGCAGATAACTCAGGCCGCCGGTCAACCAGGGACTGAAGTTATAGCTTTCAGTAACATGCCCCTGACGCGGCGTCTTTCCTTTGGAGAAAGACATTTTTGACACCATCGGAAATGGGCACGGTTATCTTTTTTCCACTCTTATTGTTTTTTGCTCTGAGTCTTTCGGCAAGAAGCCCGAAATTTTTCAAATCTTTCCTAACAATATCCAACAATCTCCTCCAAAGCCAGTGAGCGGAGGGTGCCGAAGGTAATCGCTCCAGCCGTTTTCCGTCAGAAATTTGCACATAGCACTCTCGTGCTAGTGAATTGAGAGAGAAGTGGGATTCAATCGCGAGCCCAATTGCGAGAACCTGTGTGTGTCAAGGGGGTTGCAGTTTGGGGGAACGGTAGCTCCTTGGACTCGAAAGGCCTGTCATTCGTGACAGGCCTTTCGTACTTATGGCAGGATTTCAAAGCCGCGGGCTACATTCAGAAACGATCTGATCCCGTGTTTAGGTCGTCGACCGCGGTTTGACGGCCAGCATCTGCACCGGAACCGGTTTGCCGGTCGAGTCGATCAGGTTGGGATTGACCGTCTGCGTATCGGTGAGGGTTACGGGGTTAATGAAGTGGAGCAGGTTATCGCCCGATGTGCCGACGAAGAAGATCGTCTCGTCGGGTGAGAAGATTCCCGAGATCGGCGCGAGTGCTGTACCGGACAACTGCACGTTCGACAGTGTCCCCAGCCGATCCCGAAGTGCTTGGCAGCACGTAGGCTGGAAGCAAGCCGCTGGCGGAGGCGGAGTTGTAAGTCACGAATGCCACGGTGGAGTCTTGCGAAGCAACGACCTGGTCGATCTCCAACGGGCTAATGCCGGTGAGGGGGAGCTGGTTGAAGGTGGGTGAAAGCTGGATACCGGTTCCGTCGCCGGGCAGGGTCCAGTAGGAATCATGACGCTGATATCGGTAAATCCCTGGCTCAGGCTTGCGCCCAGGATGTGTACTCCGTCATTCGTTGCTGCCAGATGTTCGGTGGTGGCCGCCACGGTAGCCGCCTGAGGATAGTAAGACGGAGGATTCACCCGTGGTATTCGGGCAGAAGCCATGAGCTGTGGTCTGCGTGCCTGTGATGAAGGGGCCGATGCTGGGCACTGTGATGGCGAGATCGGTTCCGCAAAAGGGATCGTAGGTGCCGCCTGCCGTTGGGCTGTTGTTGTTCAGGCTGCAGGTCTCAGGGGGCTCTGTTGCGGCGATGCTGTAGGTGCTCCAGCCGGTGTTGGCATTGTGAACGTACAGGGTGTCCGGGCCGACGATATAGACGTTCTTGCTGTCGGGCGAGAAGGCGGCGCGGGTTGCAAGGCCGCCGATACTGGTGTAACGTGCCACTCGAATTTTGGTAGAGATAGATAACCTGGCGCAGCTGGTCGTTGATCACGACGGTCGAGCTGTCAGGAGAAACGGCCAGCACCACGCCCGGCACGTTGGTGTCTTCCTTGCCCAGCGTATTGCTGACGGCGCTGTAGATCATCAGCTCGCGGTAGCTGCCGAAGTAGAGAGTGTTGCCGTCCCTGGTCGAGCACCATGGAGTTAGGCGGGTAGGGCAGCTTTACCGGCGAGCCGGGCGTGCCCGTCGTCAGGTCGACTGCGCTGAAGAATTGCGACTTTGTGGAAGCCATCCAGACATAGTTGCTGCTACGGCCCGGCGAGGTGACCTTGAGCGTATTGCTGACCACCGGCAGGCCGGTGCCGAAAACGCCGATCTGGCTCACAGGCGCAGGATTGCAGGTGCCTGGCTGGCAAATGGCGTTGATGGCCGTCGCGCTGGGAAAGCTGGAGCTGACCTGTCCGGTAGCGCTCACCGCGATTTCCTGCGGCTGCGTCGAAGTGTAGTCCAGCGAGAGGCCGTTGAGGACCTCGTTGTTGGTGTCCGTGATGACGGCGTTAATGTTCTGCGGAGAATTCTGCTTGACCACCGCGGTGTCGCTCCCGTTGATGCTGAGGGCGATGCTCTTGGGAGGGCATGTGTAGAAGTAGCCGGCGGCCGAGCCTGAACTGGTGATCGAAACCGAGGCGTTGATGACCGTGGAGCCCGGCTGATTGGCCGTCGTGGTTCCATTGATCCCCGTGCCGCTGGAACTGGTGTTGTTGATGGTGACGATGGTTGCCGTTCGACCGCGGAGTAGTTGATGGTACCTACGTACTGCGAGGGGATGGAATGGCCGTTGGGGCCGGTCACCGTGGTGAATGCCGGTGAGCGTGGGGCCGTTCTGGTTCTGCGAGGTGCAGCTGGTTTGTGCCGACGGGATCATATCGTGATGGCCGTGATGGGAGGGTGAACGTAGACGGGCACGGGATTGCTGGTCACGCCGCCGCCGCTGCGGTGAGTTGCGCAACGCCGCAGCTGCGTCGCAGTGCACTGCTCGGTGTTCGCGCCGGCAGGAGGCGTGCAGATGGTAAAGTCGGCGATGCCGCCCGGGCTGTTACGGTTCCAGGTTCCGCCGCAGACTCCGCCCGTGGGAGAGATATCGGCCAGCAGGAGATTCGCTGCTGCCGTAAGTGTATTTGCCAACAGTGGCTGGAGTGCCTTTGCAGTTGGTAGCGGAGGGTTGCGATAGCTGTCCGATCTGTCCCCAGGAAAGCGAGATGCCGGTCGTCTTGGGCTCAAGATCGATCGCCTGAACCGCATTGGTCTTGACGCCGTAGCCCAGACCGTTGCAATAAGCGCCAACGTTCGTAGTGCAGCCTGTGATGGAAAGACCTACGGGAAGAGAAAAAATGAACAACGCAATAAAGGCGAGATACCGCTGCATGAAACCTCCCCGCTCGCACTCGGATGCGCGAACGGTCTTTCCAGCCGAAAATGTCGATTTGTCCTTATTTGGACAAGGGCTCGAAGCTTGAGTGTAAAAGGTGCAGGAGGCGTAGGCAAGGGACAGGCTGAAAGGCAGGGATCAGGGATTAGGGATCAGGGATTAGAAAAGCAGGGGCGTAGAGGGGCGATAGAGCCAACCTTCCATTAGCTGTTCTGGATGGAAGCCTATGTCATCGCAGGTCCGATCACGACCTCCGCGATCTCCACCGCTCGCGGATCCCTGCTATATGCTCGGCCACCTTGGCGCTCGGCGTGGAGTAAAGATAGAGAGCCCAAGCCGCTACCACTAGGAACAACGGAATCTGCCACCAATGCATACTGGAGGATATGCCAAACAGTGGAAACACCTTGAGGGCGGCACGGTTGCCTTCGTCACACATGTACTTCACAAAGCGCTCAGTCTTTTCTAAACCCTAATCCCTAATTGTGAAGTTTCAATAGGTTGTCCATTCGATCTGGATCGGAGAAGCTGATGGTGACCAAACCGCAGATCCCGAAAGGAGATCGAATGGACTATCACCAGAATGCCCGACTCACGGTTCACAGTCGAGAGCAGTTAGCCAGGAAAGTTCTTTTCGAGGGATGCACGTTGAGTCTGGCCGCGGCCAGATTCAACGTGAGCGTGAAGACCGCCGCCCGGTGGGTGCACCGTTATCATGAACTGGGTGTTGACGGTCTCGCCGATCGCAGCTCGCGTCCGCATCGTCTCTATCGGCCCACTTCCCCGGAGCGGATCTCGCGCGTCGAAGCCCTGCGCCGCCAGCGCTGGACCGGGGTGCGCATCGCCCAGGCTACCGGACTCAGCCGGGCCACCGTCAGCCGCATTCTGCGCCGCCTCAAGCTCCATCGCATGCACCTTCTCGATCCGGCTCCGCCCGTGCAGCGCTATGAGCACGCCGCCGCCGGTGACCTGCTCCACCTGGACATCAAAAAGCTGGCCCGTATCCTCCAACCCGGCCATCGCGTTACCGGCAACCTCGCCCATCGCTCCCGTCATGGCGGCTGGGAGTATGTCCACGTGGCCATCGACGATTACTCCCGTATCGCCTTCTCGGAAATCCATCCCAACGAACAGCAGCACTCGGTGGTCGCCTTTCTGCACGCCGCCCTGGCCTACTATGCCCGGCTCGGTATCCGATTCAAGGCTATTCTCACCGACAACGGTCCGGCCTATCACTCGCGCGCTTTGGCCCATGCCTGCCGCCAGCTCGGACTCAAGCATCGCTTCACCCGGCCTTATACCCCGCGCACCAATGGAAAGGCCGAACGCTTCATCCAGACCGCTCTGCGGGAGTGGGCCTATGCCCGCACCTATCAGAACTCAGACCAGCGCAACCATCACCTCCCTGCCTGGCTCCATCAGTACAACTGGCACAGGCCACACGGCGCTTTAGCACTCCAACCACCCATCACCCGAGCCCAACTCGATAGGAACAACCTGTTGACTCTCCACACCTAATCCCTGCCTTTTACGGCATGTACTGCTGGAACCAGGCCAGGGCCCGCTCAAGCACGTCACGACGGTGGTCAGGATCGACGAAGCCGTGGCCTTCGTTGGGGTACACAACGAGCTGGGTAGGGACGCTCTGGTCCCGCAGCGCATGCCAGAACTCGAAGGACTGGGGCGCCGGACACTCCCCATCGCGATCGCCGACGACCACCAGCGTGGGCGTCTTCACCTTATGGATGAAATTGATGGCTGAGCTTTTGGCATAGACCGCCGGATCGTCATAGACCGATGCCCCGAAGAAGGGAATCATCCACTGATCGATGGAGTTCTCGCCGTAGTAGCTCTGCCAGTTGGCGATTCCCGCTCCAGCGACCGCTGCGCGGAAGCGGTTGGTCTGGGTGACGGCGAACATGGTCATAAAGCCGCCGTAGCTCCAGCCGGTAAGGCCAATGCGCTGTGGATCGACAGGAAGCTTTGCCGTAACTGTATCGACGCCGGCAAGGATATCTTTGAGGTCGCCATAGCCGAAGTCCTTTCGGTTGGCCTGCGTGAAGCGCTCGCCCTCGCCATAGCTTCCGCGCGGATTGGGCATGAGCACAAAGTAGCCAAGCGCGGAGAAGGGCACGCCTCCATATCCGGCTCCGGGCCAGCGGGGCACGACCGCCGAAGATGGCCCGCCATGCACCATCACGATCATCGGATATTTTTTACCGGAGTCGTAGTCAGCCGGGTAGATCAGCCAGCCCTGCACATCGAAGCCGTCATTCTTCCACTCCAAAGACTCGGCTTTGCCCCATGCAGGCTTCAGGTCGTCGTTGTAGTGGGTGATCTGCTTCAGATCCGTGAGACTGCCTGCCCACACTTCTGGTGGCCGCGAGAAGGAGCTGCGGACAAAGGCGATGTTGTTGGTGTTGGAGACCGAGACTCGCATCTCGAGCCCGCCCGCGCCGACGGATGTCGGGCAGGGTGAGGTTGTGGTCGGGCGACTCCTGCTGCTTGGCGATGTCGTACACGAAGAGATGGGAAGACCCGCCCTTGACTTCCGCGATACGGAGCTGATGTTCGTCGAGCCACTCGAACCAGGCGGGGCTGGCCGGGCGATCGGGCGTGACGTCCTTCACTTCGCCGCCGCCGGAAGGAATGACATAAATGTCACCCCCCGTCGAGCCCTGATCGGACATGAGACCGCTGATGAATCCGATCTGCGAGCCGTTGGGCGACCAGCGGGGTACGGCGAGCTGCAGGCCGTGGAGCGGGCCGCTGGCGGTGTTGGGGTCGAAGAGGACCTGAGGGCCGAACGTCAGACCGTCCTTGGCAAATGCGCCTCCGACCACCTGGCTATAGAGCCTGGCGACCCACCAGGTGTTCTCTCCCGGCGGAGGCGCGGCGATATAGGCCAGCTTCTGGGAGTCGGGCGACCAGTCGAATTCGTAGACATGGAGATTGGCAGGACTCAGCTGGACAAGCTGACCTGTTGCGGTCTCGACGGCCGCGACTCGCTGGATCTCCAGGCCTTCGACTCCGATGACTCCCGACGGCGGCTTCATGGCGGCGAGAGCTCCTGAGGGCCGGGTGGCTCCCTCTACATATAGGAAGCCTATGGCTTTGCCATCCGGCGACCACTGCAGCTCCTCGGCGAAGCCGTTCAGCGGCGCGAGGAGGCGAGGCGCTGACTTTGAGGCCGGATCGGCGAGGAAGATGGCAGTCTTCTTATCCCCCGTTTTCCCTTCGTTGGTGCAATCGGAAAAGAAAGCCAGGTGCTTCGAATCCGGCGACCATGCCATGCCGCTCTCTCTGCCTTTCGCCCCGCCCGTGCACGCGGTGATGTCCCTGGGGTGGGCTGGATCGTTGAGCGGTGCGACCTTAATGCCACCGCCGGGACCGCTCACGTTCCAGGCGATCGAGTTGCCGTCCGGGGAGAGATCGGTTTCGTGAATGGATCGGCCCTGTCCCAGGGTCTCGATAATCCTGGCGATGCGCGGATCGTGAGCCGGTTGTGCCGCATTTTGCGCGAGGGCCGGGAAAGCCGGAATCAAGGTGCAAGAGAAAGCGACAATCACCGCAGGCGCGGCGGCACGAAACGCTGGAATTACGAGGCGGTTGAGGCTCATGTTTAGGGATGCTAGCAGAGGACTGCGCGTCCAGCGATACGCGCTTCGCGCCGAGGCTGGATATTGCTGGCGCGAATGCCGTGTCACGCAGCAATCGCCGCCCGTCGGCGGCTTGCTCGAAAAATCGCAGGGTGACAGCGGACTTTTTCTGCGTTGCCGTTGACGACCAACACTCACCTCTTGTTATTCTTAAAAGGTTCCACGAGTGTGCTCATTTTTCCTGTGTGTCATGGGAAATGCAGAGGCTCAAGTAGTACAAGTCACAGAATTGACCTGCGAGCAGTAAAGCGGGCTTGAGGAAGTCTGTGACACCTTGCCGGGCTCGTGCGGCAAGGACTGATCGCATCGGTGCCTGCGACACTCGCCACCTTGGCGGGCTATGCAGGCCGGAACCAGCGAAACGGAGTTGGCTATTTTCTGAATCCGCTGCAAAGCGGGTTTGAACTTACGCTCGGCCACCGTCGGGGTTCTCGTCTGGTACTAAGGCAAGGCGGACGCGAAGCAGGAAGATTGCGACTTCGCACGGAAAAGCGCTCGTGGAGCGTTTTCGATTCGTGCGCAGGCGGGATCCTGCATCGCGCTGTGGATATGAAACGGTTTGGATTGGTAAGGAGTTTGGTTTGCCTACATTCAGTCAGCTGGTAAGGAAGGGTCGCACCGCACCGCGGTATAAGACGGCCTCCCCTGCATTGCAGGGATCGCCGCAGCGGCGCGGAGTTTGCACGCGCGTATACACGCAGACGCCCAAGAAGCCGAACTCGGCGCTCCGCAAGGTTGCCCGTGTCCGCCTGACGAACGGCATCGAGGTGACGTCGTACATTCCCGGCGAGGGCCACAACCTGCAGGAGCACTCGATTGTGCTCATTCGCGGCGGCCGTGTGAAGGATCTTCCGGGCGTGCGGTATCACATTGTTCGCGGGACGCTGGATTCGGTCGGCGTGGTCAAGCGCACGCAGAGCCGGTCGAAGTACGGCGCCAAGCGCGCCAAGGCCGGAGCAGCCGCAGGCAAGAAGTAGTGCTGCGCGCACGGCGATACGCGCCTTCGGCGCAGAAGCCGAATGAGCAGTCGTAAACAAGTTTGCTGTCTGAAAGAGATTAAGGATTTATGCCGAGAAAAGGTCATATCGCCAAACGTGAGGTCGCTGCCGACCCGGTTTATAACTCGACGCTCGTCACGAAGTTTGTCAACTCCATGATGTGGGGCGGCAAGAAGTCGACGGCGCAGGGGATTTTCTACACCGCGATGTCGAACCTGGAAGAGAAGGGCGGCGCGGAAGCGTTGACGCTCTTCAAGAAGGCGGTTGAGAACTGCAAGCCGCTGCTTGAGGTCAAGACGCGTCGTGTGGGCGGCGCGAACTACCAGGTGCCGATCGAAGTGAATCCGGAACGGCGTACATCGCTTGCGATTCGCTGGCTGGTTTCTTACGGACGCGCGCGTGGCGAGAAGGGCATGATCGACAAGCTGACAAACGAGCTGCTCGATGCGGCCAACGGCCGCGGCGCAGCGATGAAGAAGAAGGAAGATGTCCATCGCATGGCTGAAGCCAACAAGGCATTCGCGCACTATCGCTGGTAAGACAGGGAACAGGGATTAGGGATTAGGGATCAGCAAAGCCCGGTTCCAAAAGAACAATGCAGGAAACCGCCGGTTGATTCCGGCGAGAGTTTGAGAGAGATATTGTGGCCCGTCAAGTACCGTTAAATCGTTGCCGGAACATCGGAATCATGGCGCACATCGACGCCGGAAAGACGACTACGACCGAGCGCATCCTCTTCTATACGGGCATCACGCACCGTATCGGAGAAGTGCACGAAGGTACGGCGACGATGGACTATATGGAGCAGGAGCAGGAGCGCGGCATCACCATTACGTCGGCTGCGACGACCTGTACCTGGAAAGATATCCGCATCAATATCATCGACACGCCCGGCCACGTGGACTTCACGGCCGAGGTCGAGCGGTCGCTGCGTGTGCTCGACGGCGCGGTTGCGCTGTTCGATTCCGTCTCCGGCGTGCAGCCGCAAACTGAGACCGTCTGGCGGCAGGGCGATAAGTACAAGGTTCCGCGCATTTGCTTCGTCAACAAGATGGACAAGGCCGGCGCGGATTTCGAGCACGTGATTGAGACCATCCGCAAGCGCCTTGGCGCGCGGCCGGTGGCGATTCAGATCCCGATTGGCGCGGAATCGAAATTCCGCGGCGTCGTCGATCTGATCGAGATGCGCGCGATCGTCTGGAACGACGAGACGATGGGCGCGAAGTACACCATCGAAGAAGTACCCGCCGATATGCTCAAGAAGGCTGAAGCCTTCCGCATGCAGCTGATCGAGACCGTCGCCGAAAATGACGACGACATGCTGCACAAATTCCTTGAGGGCGAGACTCCGACTCCGGAAGAGCTGAAGAAGGCTCTGCGCGGCGCCACCATCGGCATGAAGGTTTTCCCGGTTCTGTGCGGTTCTGCCTTCAAGAACAAGGGCGTGCAGACGCTGCTCGATGCGGTGGTTGACTATCTGCCGAGTCCGCTCGATGTACCTCCGGTCGAGGGCATCGATCCGGATGATCCGTCAGTGACGCTGATTCGTGAAGCGAAGGACGATGCTCCGTTTTCGGCGCTCGGCTTCAAGCTGATCAATGATCAATTCGGCAAGCTGGGCTTTATCCGTGTGTACTCGGGTGTTCTGAAGACGGGCGACACAGTCCTGAATCCGCGCACGGGCAAGACGGAGCGCGTTGGCCGCCTGGTGAAGATGCATGCCGATAAGCGCGAGGACATCACCGAGATCTATGCCGGCGACATCTGCGCCTGTGTGGGCCTGAAAGAATTGAAGACCGGTGATACGCTGTGCGCGCCGAATGCTCCAGTTGCTCTGAGCGCGATCACCTTCCCCGCCCCGGTGATCCACGTTGCGGTCGAGCCGAAGACCAAGGGTGACCAGGAAAAGATGGGTATGGCGCTGGCCCGGCTGGCCGATGAGGACCCGACGTTCAAGGTTCACACCGATATCGATTCGGGTCAGACGATCATCAGCGGCATGGGCGAGCTGCATCTGGAGATTCTTGTCGACCGCATGAAGCGAGAGTACAAGGTCGAGGCCAATGTGGGCGAGCCGCGGGTTGCCTTCCGCGAGACGATTCGCAAGGCCGCCGAGGCGGAGGGTAAGTACATCCGCCAGACGGGTGGCTCGGGCAACTATGGCCACGTGAAGATTCGTCTCGAGCCGAACGAGCCGGGCAAGGGCTTCGAGTTTATCGACGCTATCCGGGGTGGCGTGGTTCCGAAGGAATACATCAAGCCGACCGAGCAGGGTATTCGCGAGGCGCTGCACAACGGCGTGCTGGCCGGTTACGAAGTGGTTGATTTCAAGGCCACGCTTTATGACGGCAGCTACCACGATGTCGACTCGAACGAAATGGCTTTCAAGATTGCCGGATCGATGGCTTTCAAGGAAGCTGCAAAGAAGGCAAGCCCCGTACTGCTCGAGCCGGTGATGGCGGTGGAAGTCACGGTTCCGGAAGAGCACATGGGCACGATCATCGGCGACATCAATTCGCGCCGCGGCCGCATCGAGGGCATGGAGCACTCGGGCGGTTCACAGGTGATCAAGGCGATGGTGCCGCTCAAGGAGATGTTCGGATACGTCAACGATATCCGCTCATCGACGCAGGGCCGCGCCTCCTACAGCATGCAGTTTGCGCGGTATGAAGAAGCTCCGCGCATGATCTCGGAAGAGATCATCAGCCGCAACCAGGGCAAGTAGCAATTTGAATATCGCGAGCCCGATGGGCTCGGAACATTAGAGCAGGACCGAAGGAACGAGAGAGGGAGCAGTTATGGCGAAGGAGAAATTTGACCGTTCGAAGCCTCACGTGAACGTGGGGACGATCGGGCATATCGATCACGGTAAGACGACGTTGACGGCAGCGATCACGAAGGTGTTGTCGAAGCACAACCCAAAGAACTCGTTTCGTTCGTTTGATTCGATCGACAACGCGCCGGAAGAGCGGGAGCGCGGCATCACCATTGCGACGGCGCACGTGGAGTACGAGACGGCCAACCGTCACTACGCGCACGTGGATTGCCCGGGCCACGCCGATTACATCAAAAACATGATCACCGGAGCAGCGCAGATGGACGGCGCCATTCTGGTGGTCGCAGCCACCGACGGCCCCATGCCGCAGACGAAGGAACACGTATTGCTGGCCCGCCAGGTAGGCGTGCCCTATATCGTGGTCTTTCTGAACAAGTGCGATGCAGTTGAGGATCCGGAGCTGACCGATCTGGTCGAGATGGAAGTGCGCGAGCTGTTGTCGAAGTACAACTTCCCGGGCGACGACGTGCCAGTGATCCGCGGCTCTGCACTGGGCGCGCTGAACGGCGAAGCACAGTGGGAGAAGACGATCGACGAGCTGATGGCGGCGGTGGACGCGAATGTTCCCCTGCCGGCGCGTGCCATCGATCAGCCTTTCCTGATGCCGATCGAAGACATCTTCTCGATCTCGGGTCGCGGCACGGTGGTTACGGGCCGCATCGAGCGGGGCAAGGTGAAGGTGGGCGAGGAGTCGGAGATTGTAGGCTTCCGCGAGACGCGCAAGACGGTAGTCACGGGCGTAGAAATGTTCAAGAAGCAGCTGGATGAAGGTCTGGCTGGGGACAACGCGGGACTTCTTCTGCGCGGTATTGCCAAGGAAGATGTGGAGCGCGGGATGGTACTGGCGAAGCCGGGATCGATCACGCCGCACACCAAGTTCAAGGGCGAGATCTACGTGCTGTCGAAGGAAGAGGGCGGCCGTCATACACCGTTCTTCAACGGCTATCGTCCGCAGTTCTACTTCCGGACGACGGACGTGACCGGATCGGCGAAGCTGCCGGAGGGTACGGAGATGGTGATGCCGGGCGACAACATTTCGCTCGAGATCGAGCTGCACACTCCGGTGGCCATGGAGAAGGGTCTGCGGTTCGCGATCCGCGAAGGCGGACGCACCGTAGGCGCGGGCACCATCACCGAGATTCTGCAGTAGTGCAGCGTTAAGACGGTCAGCGAAGTCCGGTCAGCTAAGAAACGGTTAGCTGAAAAGCGGTCAGCAAGTTAGCCAGCCAGCCGGACCAGTTATGTGAATGTGACTGGTCCGGCTGACAGCGGAAAGATACAAGACGATGGTTGGACAAAGAATACGCATCCGGCTGAAAGCCTATGACTACCGGGTGCTCGACACTTCGACGGGTGAAATTGTGGATACCGCGAAGCGTACGGGCGCGCAGGTAGCGGGGCCGATTCCGTTGCCGACGGTGAAGAACAAGTATTGCGTGCTGCGTTCGCCGCACGTCGACAAGAAATCGCGCGAGGCCTTCGAGATCCGCACGCACAAGCGGCTGATTGACATCCTCGAGCCCACGCAGCAGACAGTCGACGCGCTGATGAAGCTCGATCTCCCGGCCGGTGTGGACGTGGAAATCAAGGCGTTTGAAAAATAGGTGAGAAGCGGTCAGCTAAAGCCCGGATAGCTAAGGTCCGGGTAGCTGATAAAGCGGATAGCGAAAAACGAAAACCTACAGTGCCTTGCGGAAATCGCGCGGGCATGATGGGGGAGAAAAAGAAATGTCAGTTACAGGAATTCTGGGCAAGAAGATCGGCATGACGCAGGTATTCGATGAGAAGGGTGAGGTTCACCCGATCACTGTCCTGCAGGCTGGGCCGTGCGTGATCACGCAGTTGAAGACGGCTGCGAAGGATGGCTACGATGCCGCGCAGATCGGCCTGGTTGAGTTTGTGAAGGCCTCGAAGGTGACCAAGCCGCAGGCCGGCCACTTTGCCAAGCACGATGTTCCGCCGGTGCGGCTGATTCGCGAAGTTCCGGTCGAAACCGCAGCCAAGAGCGATGCCGAAGGCGAGTCGAATGGCAGCGTAAAGGCCGGCGACAAGATTCTGGTCGATATCTTTTCGGATGACAAGTATGTGGACGTCATCGGAACGAGCAAAGGGCGCGGTTTCGCAGGCGTCATTCGCCGTCACCATTTCGGTGGCGGACCCAAGTCGCACGGGCACATGTTCCAGGTGCAGGGCTCAATCGGCGCCTCGTCATTCCCGTCGCGCGTGCTTCCGAATACGCGCATGCCCGGTCACATGGGAGTGGATCGCGTCACGGTTCGCAACCTGCGCATTCGCGGCATCGATCTGGACGAGAATCTCCTGATGGTGGAGGGAGCTGTTCCCGGTCCTCGCGATGGCTATGTGCTGATCTCGAAGGCCAAGGCTCCGCCGCGCGAGCGTCGTGGCTTTGCCGGTGGCGGCACGGTTGATCCGCTGAAGGCTTCGAAGAAGGCTGCAGGCAAGAAGAAGTAAGACAGCAAAACGCGCGCCTTGTGGCCGCATAAGATGCAGAGCCGGACAAGCGTTCCGGGCTTGAAAGAGAAAACGATGGCAAACATTGACGTAGTAAATCTGAGCGGAGAAAAAGTAGGGTCGCTCGAGCTGGCCGATGAGGTCTTCGGCCAGCAGAACGAGGCGCTCCTGTGGGAAGCGGTGAAGCACTATCGCGCCGCGCTCCGCCAGGGCACCGCTGCGACGAAGAACCGCAAGCTGGTCTCGGGTTCCGGCAAGAAGCTGTGGAAGCAGAAGGGCACGGGCCGGGCGCGTGTCGGTTCGGTGCGCTCGCCTCTGTGGCGGCACGGCGGCACCGTTCACGGACCGCAGCCCCGTTCCTATGACTACGCGTTTCCGCGCAAGAAGCTGTTGGGCGCGCTGCGCTCGGCGCTGGCTGCGAAGCTGGCCGACGGCAAGCTGATCGTGGTCGATAGCCTTGAGCTGAAAGAGCCCAAGTCCAAGCTGTATCGCCAGGCTCTGAACAAGCTCGAGGCCAAGCGGACCACGCTGCTGGTCGAGAACGGCAAGGAAGTCAGCCAGGCCTTGATTCTCGGTTCGCGCAACCTGTCCGGCGTGGAACTGATGTTGAACAACGAAGTTCATCCTTATGATTTGTTGCGCTACGAGCGCGCGATTTTCTCGCGGCCGGCGATTGAGAGCCTGCAGGAATCGCTCAAGAAGACTGTATCCAAACGCAGGAAAGCGGAGGTGGCCTAAATGCCGACGACATACACGGTAATTCGCCGTCCCCTGATCACGGAAAAGGGTTTGACCGCCAAGGAAGCCGAAGGAACGCTGGTATTCGAAGTGGACCCCAAGGCCACCAAGACGGAAGTGAAGCAGGCCGTTGAACTGCTCTTCAAGGTAAAGGTTGCCGGTGTTCGCACCTCGAACCTGGTGGGCAAGGAACGCCGCAGGGGCAAGTTTTCCGGCTTTCGCCCCGACTGGAAGAAGGCGTATGTACGCCTGAAGTCGGGCGAAAAAATGCCGGACTATGTGAACAATCTCTAAAGGCAGGGATTAGCCATTAGGGATTAGCGAAAAGATTTGGTCCGGGAAGATGCCGGGCTTACGCGAGCGAAAGCGCTTGCGGGGTAGAGAGAAGATACGATGCCGATTAAAACATATCGACCGATCACACCAACGTTGCGGTTCCAGACCTCGCTGGTCAATGACGACATTACGACGGATAAGCCCTATAAGCCGCTTCTAGTCGTGAAGCAGCGCACCGGCGGACGGCGTAACTCGGGCGACATGACCATTCGCCACCACGGGGGCGGTCACAAGCAGAAGCTTCGCCTGATCGACTTCAAGCGCGACAAGTACGGCGTTCCCGGACGCGTGGCGACGATCGAATACGATCCGAACCGCTCTTCGCGCATTGCGTTGATCAGCTATAAGGATGGCGAGAAGCGCTACATCCTGCAGCCGGTTGGCCTGAAGGTCGGCCAGGAAATCATGAGCGGACCGGAGGCCGATATCCTGATCGGCAACGCGCTGCCGCTGAAGAACATTCCCGCCGGCACCACGGTTCATAACGTCGAGCTTCGCCCCGGCAAAGGCGCGCAGATGGTTCGCTCGGCTGGCTCCTCGGCGCAGCTGGTCGCGAAGGAAGGCGACTACGCGCTGTTGAAGCTGCCTTCCGGCGAGACGCGCAAGGTGCTGGTGGATTGCATGGCGACGATCGGCCAGGTAGGCAACACGGACCACGAGAATGTTTCGATCGGCAAGGCGGGACGCAACCGCTGGAAGGGCATTCGCCCGACCAACCGCGGCGTCTCGATGAACCCGGTGGATCACCCGCATGGCGGCGGCGAGGGTAAGACTTCGGGCGGACGCCATCCCGTGACTCCCTGGGGCCAGCCGACGCGTGGTTTCAAGACGCGCAACAACAAGCGGACCGATGCATTCATCGTCAGCCGCTGGAAGAAGAAGTAAGAGCAGGGATTAGGGATCAGGATTAAGAAAGTTCCTGTCCCGCGATTGGTAGCAGGCGCGTAGGGGCGCAGTTGTTTAGGAGATATATGGCAAGGTCGACAAAAAAGGGTCCCTTCATCGACGGGCACCTGATGGTCAAGATTGAAGCGTTGAACCAGGCAAACGACAAGAAGGTCGTCCGCACCTGGTCGCGCCGGTCCACGCTCCATCCGGACATGGTGGGTCATACGATTGCGGTGCACAACGGTAAGAAGTTCGTGCCGGTGTACGTGACGGAGAACATGGTAGGCCATAAGCTGGGCGAGTTTGCCGCGACGCGTACCTTCAAGGGGCACTCCGCCAAGGCTTCGGAAAGCTCGGCGAAGCCGAAGTAAGAAGACGAACGGGTGAATTTGCAGAACTCGCGCCGTTGAGCGCGAGTAAGCAAGAGGGGCGATGTGATTGATCGCGGAGCTCTCGGATAAAGGATTAAGCCAATGCAAGTGGAAACACGGGAATTCAAGGCTCAAGCGCGCTTCCAGCGAGTATCGCCGCAGAAGGCGCGGCTGGTGCTTGAGCTGATCAAGGGCCGCAGCGTGGAAGAGGCACTGAACACGGTGACCTTCACGAAGAAGTCCGTCGCCCCCATGGTGGAGAAGGTTCTGCGGTCAGCGTTGCAGAACGCCAACTATCTGAGCCAGGAGCAAGGTCTCGACGTGGATGTGGATAACCTCTACGTGAAGACGGCGGTTGCAAATGATGGCCCGCGCATGAAGCGTATCCGGCCCGCTCCGATGGGGCGCGCCTATCGCTATCAGCGGAGGCTGTCGCACATCGTGATCTCGGTTGCGGAACGCGGCGACAGTAACCGCTCGAGCCTCGTAACCACCGTGGGCGAGGATGAAGCGGCGCCCAAGGCGAAGAAGGCAGCTGCGAAAAAAGCTCCGGCAAAGAAAGCGGCCGCGAAGAAGACAGTGGCAAAGAAACCAGCAGCCAAGAAGAAAGCTGCGAAGTAGGTTAAGGGCGCAAGGAAGGTTTAGAGGAAATTATGGGACAGAAAGTCCATCCTTACGGATTTCGGCTCGGTGTGAATAAGCCATGGCGTTCGCGCTGGTTCGTCGAGCGCGACTACGACAAGCTGCTCATCGAAGACGTTCAGCTGAAGAAGGAACTCAAGGAAAAGCTCAAGGCGGCGGGCGTCAGCTCGGTCGAGATCGAGCGTCCGGGCAACAAGCTGAGGATCATCATCCGCACTGCGCGTCCGGGCATCATTATCGGCCGCAAGGGCGCCGAGATCGACAAGCTCAAGCTCGACCTGCAGAAGCGCACCAATCGCGATGTCTTCATCGACATTCTCGAAGTGAACAAACCGGAGCTCGATGCGCAACTGGTGGCCGAGGGCATCGCCCTCCAGCTCGAGAAGCGCGTAGGCTTTCGTCGCGCCATGCGCAAATCGGTCGATTCGGCTCTTCGCTTCGGCTGCAAGGGCATCAAGGTTCGCGTTTCGGGTCGCCTGAACGGCAATGAAATCGCCCGCTCCGAGTGGTATCTGCAGGGCCGTTTGCCGCTGCACACGCTGCGCGCGGACATCGATTACGGTTTTGCCGAGGCGCACACCACGTACGGCATTATCGGCGTCAAGACGTGGATCTATCGCGGAGATATTTACCAGCAGAAGCGGCGTGAACCGCAGGCTGCGGTGGGAACATCCGTATTCTAGCCATTAGGGATTAGCCATTGGCGAATGTTGCTGGCTGGGACCAAAGGCGAGAGTGGCGCAGGAAAGTTTTTTGAACTAATGGCTAATGGCTAATAGCTAATAGCTGCTTTTTGAGGGTTTCATTATGTTGATGCCAAAGAAGGTCAAGTTTCGCAAGCAGCAACGCGGACGCATGCGCGGCAAGGCGTGGCGCGGGAGCGAGCTTTCGTTCGGCGATTACGGCCTGAAGGTCATGGAGTGCGGTTACATCACGGATCGGCAGATTGAAGCCAGCCGTGTGGCGATGACCCGCTTCATCAAGCGCGGCGGCAAGATCTGGCTGCGTCTCTTTCCCGATAAGCCGGTCACCAAGAAGCCGGCTGAAACCCGTATGGGTAAGGGCAAGGGCGCTCCCGATCACTGGGTCGCGGTGGTTCGTCCGGGCAAGGTGCTCTTTGAGATGGAAGGCGTGACCCCGGAGATGGCGCAGGAAGCCATGCGTCTGGCTTCGCACAAGCTTCCGCTGAAGACGCGTTTTGTGCAGCGTCACGACGCCAAGGTTGTCGCGGCTGCGAAGTAAGAGCAGGGTTGAGATTCAAGGGATACGCGGGATCGCATGAGATCCCTAGTCCCGGAGAGAAGAAAAGAAAATGGAACTCGAAAAGATTCGTAACCTGAGCGACGGCGAGCTCGTCACGGAAGAAAAGAAGGCGGCCGAACAGTTGTTCCGCCTGCGCTTCCAGATGAAGCTCGGCCAGAACGAGGGCGTGAAGAAGCTCCGCGAGCTGAGGAAAGATGTCGCGCGCATCAAGACAATCGCCCGCGAGCGCGAGCTGGGCCTGCACGGCGAGAAGCCCCAGGCTGAGTCGATCGCGCCGAAGGCCGCCACGAAGGCGAAGAAGACCAGCTCGAAGAAGAAGGAGGCTCGCTAAGTTATGAGTGAAGCCGTACAGACCACCGCAACAGAAACCTCCACGCAGTCACGCCGCAACGAAAAGGTCGGCCAGGTCGTTTCGACCAAAATGCAGAAGACCATCGTGGTGGAAGTGGAGATGCGCAAGGCGCACCCCAAGTACAAGCGGGTTATGAAGACCAACAAGAAGTTCTATGCGCACGACGAGCAGAACACCGCGCGCGTGGGCGACATGGTTCGCATCCGCGAGACGCGTCCGCTGAGCAAGCTGAAGCGCTGGAACCTGGAAGAAATTGTTCGCCGCTCTGCGCTTGCGCAGGTGGAAGCGGCCGCCGCCGAGATCTAGGCGCGAAGAAGAGATTGAGGAGATAGCGCTATGGCAGTGCAGATGAGAACCATGCTCGAGGTCGCCGATAACTCCGGCGCCCGCAAGCTGCAGATGATTCTTCCCCTGGGCGGAGCAAGCGGCAAGAAGGCCGGCCTGGGAGATATCGTCACCGCAGCGGTGAAGGAAGCTTCGCCGGACGGCCAGGTAAAGAAGGGTAAGGTTGTGAAGGCCGTCATTGTGCGCACCCGCAAGGAGTACCGCCGTCGTGACGGAACCTACATTCGTTTCGATTCGAACGCCGCCGTGCTCATCAACGAAGCCGGCGAGCCGGTCGGAACGCGCGTCTTCGGGCCGGTTGCCCGCGAGCTGCGAGAGAAGAAGTTTTTGAAGATCGTATCGCTTGCTCCCGAAGTTCTTTAAGCGGGTCGAGCTGCAGAGGAAAAGATTATGAGTTTGAACATACAGCGCAACGACAAGGTCGAGGTTATTTCCGGCGCCTACCGCGGTAAGCAGGGACGGGTGTTGAGCGTGATCCCCGAGAAGAACCGCATCCTCGTCGAGCATGTGCGGATGGTGAAGAAAAATGTTCGCCCCAATCCGCAGAAGAACATCAAGGGCGGCATCGCCGAGCAGGAAGCTCCCATTCACGTTTCAAATGTGCTGCTGGTGTGCCCCAACTGCGGCCCCACCCGCATCGGTCACAAGTTTGAAGGCGACGTTAAGGTGCGCGTCTGTAAGAAGTGCGGCAATACGATTGCCGGGAAGAGCAAGAAAAAGTAACTAATAAATTGATCACCCTCCGCAACGGTACACGGGTCAGAACCCACCCCGAGACCGGAGAGAAAGAACAAAGACATGGCAGCAAGACTGAAAGAGAAGTATCACAAGGAAATCAAGCCGGCGCTCCAGAAAGAGCTCGGCCTTGAGAACACGATGGCTGTGCCGCGCCTGGACAAGATTGTCGTGAACATGGGACTGGGCGAGGCGACGCAGAACTCAAAGATGCTCGATCCGCTGGTGGGAGATTTGGCTGCGATCGTCGGACAGAAGCCAGTGACCACGCGCGCCAAGAAGTCCATCGCTGCCTTCAAGGTTCGCGAGGGCATGCCGATCGGCGCGATGGTCACGCTGCGCGGCGATTCCATGTACGAGTTCCTCGACCGCCTGATCTCGATCGCACTGCCCCGCGTGCGCGACTTTCGCGGAGTGTCGACGAAGAGCTTCGACGGACGCGGCAACTATACGCTCGGTGTTCGCGATCAACTGATCTTTCCGGAGATCGATTACTCGAAGGTCGACAAGCTGAAGGGCATGAACATCACGATTGTGACTACGGCCCAGGATGACAACTCGGCCCGCGCGCTTCTCAAGCAGTTTGGCATGCCTTTCCGCACGGCTGCATAACGGTACGAAATTAAGGACTGAACAAGATATGGCAACTACTGCAAAACGAGTGAAGGACGCCCGCAAGCCCAAGTTCAAGAGCCGGCAGCACAACCGCTGCAAGCTCTGCGGACGCCCACGCGCCTACCTGCGCAAGTTCGGCGTTTGCCGTCTGTGCTTCCGCTCGCTGGCGCTCAGGGGAGAGATCCCCGGCGTCGTCAAGTCGAGCTGGTAGACGTTGCTTCCCACCCTTCGCGCTGAGCGCGCTCAGGATGGGGCACCCAGAGTTCGCGTGATAACGATTCACGCTTAACCATTCCTGCAGGTTCTCTTCCGCGAGGCAGAGCGAACGGGGGATGAAGGAGAAACGATGAGTTTGACCGATCCAGTAGCAGATTTTCTGACCCGCGTTCGTAATTCGATTCGCGCGCGTCACCAGAAGCTGGATGTTCCGGCCTCCAAGCTGAAGACCGAGATTGCCCGCATCCTGAAGGAAGAGGGCTACATCGCGAACTACAAGCCGGTTGAAGAAAATGGCCGCACTCTTCTTCGCGTGTACCTCAAGTACGGCGCGAACAACGAAGCCGCCATCCGCGACCTTTCCCGTGTCTCTCGTCCCGGCTGCCGCGTTTACGTCGGCCGCGATGAGATCAAGCGCGTGCAGGGCGGACTTGGCATCAGCATCCTCACCACGCCCCGTGGCGTGATGACTGGACGCCAGGCGCGCCGCGAAGGCCTCGGCGGCGAGATCCTCTGCGAAGTCTGGTAGCACTTCGCGTGCTGGCGGGACGCGCGCTTTGCGCGCCATTCGTGCCAGTGTAGAAAGTTATGGCCATGCCGTTGGCATGGAATAAGGGTCGGGCGGAAAGCTCGCCGGGGCTGCAGTGGAACGACTTCAAGTCGGGACTCGCAAGCCGAGAAGGGTTTAAAGCATGTCGCGTATAGGAAAGAAACCGATTCCGTTGCCGACCGGTGTGAAGTACACGGTCGAAGGCAACACGATTGTTGTCGAAGGGCCCAAAGGCAAGGTGCAGCAGGCCATTCCATCCGGCATCAAGCTCGAGACCAAAGACGGCTTTGTGCACGCGGTTCGCGAGAACGACTCGCAGGCGGCGGTGCACGGTCTCACTCGCGCGCTCGTCTTCAATGCCATTGAGGGCGTGACCAAGGGCTGGTCGAAGGATCTCGACATTGTCGGCATCGGCTACCGTGCCGAGTTGAAGGGCAAGAATACCGTGGTGCTTACGCTGGGCTATTCGCACCAGATCGAGTTTCCGCTGCCAACCGGTATCACCGCAGTCGTCGATCCCAAGCAGACGCGTGTCACCATTTCGGGCATCGATCGCCAGAAGGTGGGACAGGTCGCGGCCGATATGCGTTCCCTGCGCAAGCCCGATCCATACAAGAACAAGGGCGTTCGTTATGCGGACGAGAAGTTGAAGAAGAAGGTCGGTAAGACCGGAGCGAAATAAAGCAGGGATTAGGGATTAACCATTAGGGATTAGAAAGACAGCTAATGGCTAATCACTAATCGCTAATCCCTGTAGTTGACACCGAACGGGGTCGCAGGGCGGCTCCGCTATTAGGAAGGAAGAAAAGAAGATGATTACGCAGAGAAAACGAAATGCAATTCGCCAGCGAATCCACGACCGCATTCGCGCGAAGATGCAGGGAACGCCGGAGCGTCCGCGGCTCAATGTTTACCGGTCTCTCAACCACATCTACGTGCAGGTGATCGACGATACGCAGGGTGCGACGCTTGTGTCGGCCTCGACGGTCTCGTCCAAGATCAAGACCGGCGGCAACGTGGCCGCAGCCAAGGAAGTGGGCAAACTGGTCGCCGAGCGCGCGCAGGAAAAGGGCATCAAGAAGGTAGTCTTCGATCGCGGCGGGTATTTGTATCACGGCCGCATCAAGGCGTTGGCGGATGCCGCTCGCGAAGCGGGACTCGAATTCTAAAGTTTACGTTCTAGCAGCATCAGGCGCGGCAGCTGCTGCGCAGAAGGAAATCAGGAAACGAATGGCAACAATGAAAAGAAAACTCGATGCCGGTCAGTACAACCTGAAGGATCAGGTTGTCGCCATCAACCGCGTCACCAAGGTCGTTAAGGGCGGCAAGAACATGTCATTTGCCGCGCTGGTTGTGGTGGGCGATCCTGGCGCAGGCGTGGTCGGTTACGGTTCGGGCAAGGCCAAAGAAGTGCCGCAGGCCATCCGCAAGGGCATTGAGTCGGCCAAGAAGAATCTGGTCCGCATCAATCTCACGGATACCTCCATACCGCACCAGGTGCTGGGCCGCTATGGCTCGGGCCAGGTGATGTTGAAGCCGGCTCCGGAAGGTACGGGCGTGATCGCCGGTGGCGCAGTGCGTGCGGTGATGACCTCGGCAGGCGTGCAGAATGTGCTCACCAAGAGCCTCGGTTCACCGAATCCGCATAACGTGATCAAGGCAACGTTCGATGCGCTGGTTCAGTTGCGCGACCGTGCGGAAGTTGCCGCCATGCGCGGCAAGCAGATTCAGGAGCTATAAGTCATGGCAGAAAATCATGCAGTCATCAAAATTCAGTACTTCCGTTCGATGATCCAGGCGCCGGTAAAGCACAAGAGGGTCGTCAAGGGCCTGGGCTTCACGCGGCTGAACCAGGTCGTCGAGCGTGAGGATACCCCATCGATTCGCGGCATGGTGAAGACGATTCCGCATCTTGTTCGGATCGTAGAGTAGCTGAAAAACGGTCAGCTAAGGAGCGGACAGCTAAAGTTCGGTCAGCTGAGAAGCGGTTAGCTGTAAAGCGGCCGGGGTATAGCGGCTAGTAAGAACAATAAAAAGCGAGTCGAAGCAGGAAAGCTGCTTCGGCGTTGAGCGAGGAAATCATGAATTTATCAAATCTCAGAGCACCGAAGAGCGCCAATCGCGGTAAGAAGCGGGTTGGACGCGGCATGGGCTCCGGCACCGGCAAGACTTCCGCCCGCGGACACAAGGGACAGCGCTCCCGTTCCGGTTCCAGCATGATGCGCGGTTTTGAAGGCGGCCAGATGCCGCTGCATCGCCGCCTGCCCAAGCGCGGATTCACCAACATCTTCCGCACCGAATACACCGTGTTGAACCTCGACCGGCTGGCCGAACTGGGTGAGACGGAACTGACCCTGGAAGCATTTGCCGCGAAGGGCTTCCTCAGGAAGCGCAACGAGCTGTTGAAGATCCTCGGCAATGGCGAGATCAACGTCGCGTTGACCGTGCATGCGCACAAGTTCTCCAAGACCGCGCAGGAGAAGATCGAAAAGGCCGGCGGCAAAGTAGTTCTGGTCGGCTAACGTTTCGCGAATGCTCTGCCCGATGCCAGACAGCGGGCAAAGCATTATGATTGGAAGCACCACCCATGTTTGAGAAATTCGCGAATATCTTCCGCATCCCCGACCTGCGCAAGCGAGTACTGTTCACCCTGGCCATGCTGGCCATTTACCGTTTGGGCGGC
Organism: uncultured Acidobacteriota bacterium; assembly: GCA_963735555.1. Lineage (GTDB taxonomy): Bacteria > Acidobacteriota > Terriglobia > Terriglobales > Acidobacteriaceae > Silvibacterium. The sequence continues at coordinate 243,716 of CAVTLP010000015.1, read as the reverse complement.
CACATCCCTACGCCCGGCGTCAACACAGCGGCTCTCGAACAGTTCTTCAACTCGCAGAGCGGCTCTTCGCTGGGTCTGGTCGATATGTTCAGCGGCGGCAACCTGCGCCGCCTGACTATCTTCGCGCTGGGCATCATGCCGTATATCACGGCGTCGATCATCTTCCAGCTGCTTACGGTCGTTTATGAGCCGCTCGCGCGCCTCCAGAAAGAGGGCGAGCTGGGCCGCCGCAAAATAACGCAGTGGACTCGTTACCTCACCGTCATTCTGGGTGTTGTGCAGTCGATGACGATTGCCATTGCGCTTTCGCACGCTTCTGGCGGCATGGTGCTGAACCCCGGCCCGGGATTCGTGCTGATGACCGTTATCACCCTGACCTCCGGCACCGCCTTCATCATGTGGCTGGGTGAACAGATCACCGATCGCGGCATCGGCAACGGCATGAGCTTGTTGATTTTCGCAGGCATCGTGGTTGGCCTGCCCCGCGCCATCGCCGAATTGGTCGATACGGCGCGCACGGAGAAGTTCGGCGCCTTTACCGTACCCGCGCTTATCCTGCTGGTCGCTCTCATGGTTGCCGTGGTCGCGTTCATCGTATTCGTCGAGCGCAGTGAACGCCGCATTCCCGTGCAGTACGCCAAGCGCATTGTGGGACGCCGCCTGATGGGCGGTCAGTCGACCCACCTGCCTCTCAAGGTCAACTCCGGCGGCGTGATGCCGGTCATCTTCGCGGCCTCGGTGCTCTCGGCTCCGCTGCTCTTTTCGCAGGCGGCGATTGTGCGCAACAGTGCCGGTCTTACGCGCATCTTTGAAGCCCTGCGTCCGGGCGAGCCCTGGTACGAGCTGATCTACATGGCGGCGATCGTCTTTTTCGCCTACTTCTATATCTCCATCGTCTTCCGTCCCGACGACATTGCCGACAACATGCGCAAGTACGGCGGATTTATCCCTGGCATTCGTCCCGGCAAGCGTACTTCCGACTTCATCAACGACATCCTGACGCGCATCACGCTGGTGGGCGCACTCTACCTGATCATCATCTCCATCATTCCGCAGTTGCTGATCAGCGGCATTCACCTGAACCACCTGCCGCTTATCGGTGGATTCTTCGAGCACCTGCCGCTCTGGGTCACCAACGGTCTCGGCTTCAACTTTTATTTCGGCGGGACCTCCCTGCTGATTGTGGTCGGCGTCGCGATGGATACGGTCAACCAGGTGGAATCGCAGCTCATCATGCGTCACTACGAAGGCTTTTCGCCGCGCAGTGGACGCATCCGCGGAAGGCGGGCCTGGTAAGTGGCATCGTCATCTGTCACCGCACATTCTCCGACCCGGGAGTCTAGGAAGTTTGCTCCCGGCCCGATTCTTTTGCTCGGCGCGCCCGGGGTCGGCAAAGGCACGCAGGCACAGGAGCTGGTGGCCGCCTGGGGCATTCCCCATATCTCGACCGGCGACCTGCTGCGCGCCAACGTCAGCCGCGGTACTTCGCTCGGCAAGCTGGCCAAGGAGATCATGGACCGTGGCGAGCTGGTCTCTGATGACCTGGTCAACCAGATGGTGGCGGAGAGACTAAAAGAGCCGGACATCTCCGCGGGCTATATTCTCGACGGGTTTCCGCGCACGCTGGTGCAGGCGGAATGGCTGGACCAGCACCTGGGGGCAACTCCCGGCTCGCTGCCGGTGATTGCCGTTAGCATCCAGGTCAGTTATAATCAATTACTGCGCCGTATTACCGGACGGCGCATTTGTCCTGTCTGCAAGAGTAGCTACAACATCTACTTGCAGCCGCCCAAGGTCGATGAGTTGTGCGACCTCGACGGGACGCCCCTGACGCGGCGATCAGACGACACGGAAGAAGTATTCGAGGAGCGGATGCGGGCTTATAACTCGCTGACAGCTCCGGTCGTGGAGCATTATCGCGCGCTGGGCCGCTTCGAACAGGTGAATGGGGAGCAGCCGGTGAGCGCGGTGACAGCCGAAGTGATGCAGGCTGTTTTGCGTTTGAGGAGCTAGCGGTCGCATGCCAATCATGATCAAGACGCCGCAGGAGATCGAGAAGATGCGGCGCAGCGGCCAGGTGGTTCACGAGGTGCTCGAGCATGTCCGGCAGTTTGTAAAGCCGGGAGCATCGACGCAGGACCTCGAGAATGCCGCCGCCGGGAAGATTAGGGAACTGGGCGCGAAGCCGGCATTCAAGGGCTACCGTGGATACCCTTGTGTATTGTGCACCTCGGTGAACGAGGAAGTGGTTCACGGAATTCCGTCCACGGAGCGGGTGCTTCGTGACGGAGACATTGTTTCGATCGACACGGGCGTAATTCTGGACGGCTACTACGGCGATTCGGCGATTACCGTGGCGGTGGGCCAGAAGGTTGCTCCGCGCACCCAGCGCCTGTTGGCGGTAACGCAGGCTTCGCTCGAGAGCGGCATCCGGGAAGTCAAGCCCGGAGCGACGCTGGGCGATGTGGGAGCCGCGGTACAGGAAGTGGTGGAGGCCGAAGGGTTCAGCGTGGTCCGCGAATTTGTGGGTCACGGAATTGGTACGCGCCTGCACGAGGATCCGCAGGTTCCGAACTATGGCCGGCGCGGCCAGGGCCAGAAGCTGCGCGAAGGCATGGTGATCGCGATCGAGCCGATGGTGAACGCCGGCAAGCCGGACGTTCAGGTGTTGAGCGACGGCTGGACAGCGGTCACGCAGGATGGAAGTTTGAGCGCGCACTTCGAGCATACGGTAGCGGTTACCGCCGAAGGCGCAGTGATTTTGACGCAGTAGGCTGTTCGAGCAGAGCCGGCCGGAGGGCTGGCGGAATCGGGATGAGGTTTGTCGAAGGAAGACGCGATTGAAGTAATGGCAACGGTAGTAGAGACGTTGCCAAATGCCATGTTCAAGGTGGAGCTGGAAAACAAGCACCAGGTTCTGGCGCATGTTTCAGGCCGCATGCGGAAGAATTTTATCCGCATTCTTCCCGGCGATCGCGTAGCGGTGGAACTGAGCCCGTACGATCTGACCCGCGGGCGGATTGTCTACCGGTACAAGTAGGGATTAGGAGAAGTTATGAAGGTTCGTGCATCGGTAAAGAAGATTTGTGACAAGTGCAAGGTCATCCACCGCCGCGGGGTGGTGCGTGTGATCTGCGAGAACTCGAAGCATAAGCAGCGCCAGGGCTAATCTGGCTTCGCTTTTGCTGCGAAAGACCGAGTCAGCCCGGCCTAGATGCAAATCAGGGATGGCAGGGGCTAGTTAGCCGAAGTCAAGGCTTGCGATGAACCCCGACTCAATCACCGCCAACGTCAACGCATGACATTGGCATAACCGCTCCCGGCGGCGAAGCTTCCGGCGAGCAAATGTGAAGGACAAAGCATGGCACGTATTGCTGGCGTCGATCTGCCCCGCAACAAGCAGGCCCGGATCGCGCTCACTTACATCTACGGGATCGGCAACCCGCGCGCGCTGCGCATCCTCGGATCGGCGAATGTTGACCCATTCAAGAAGGTCCAGGATCTCGGCGAAGACGAGGTAAACCGCATCCGCCAGGTTATCGAGAGCGAGGGCGATGTCGAAGGCGATCTCCGCAAGGACGTCTCGATGCACATCAAGCGCCTCATCGACATTCAGTCCTACCGTGGACTGCGCCACCGCCGCAGCTTGCCAACACGCGGACAGCGCACCCACACAAATGCGCGTACCCGGAAGGGCCCGCGTAAGGGCACGGTAGCAGGCAAGAAGAAAGCGACGGCGAAGACCTAATGGCAAAAGCACAACAGGGCGCTGCCGGAAAGGCCGCCAAGAACAAGAAGTTCAAGAAGCGCGAGCGCAAGAATGTACCCTACGGTCTGGTCTACATTCAGGCGACGTTCAACAACACCATCGTGACCATCACCGACGGCCAGGGCAACACCATTTCCTGGAAGAGCTCAGGTTCGCTCGGCTTTCGCGGGTCGCGTAAAGGCACACCATTTGCCGCGCAGCAGGCGGCCGTCAACGCCGCCAACCAGGCGCGCGATCACGGTCTGCGTTCGGTCGATGTCCGCGTGAGCGGTCCGGGTTCGGGCCGTGAGTCGGCTGTTCGTGCGTTGGCTGCCGCAGGGATCGAAGTGCGTTCCATTCGTGACGTCACCCCGATTCCGCACAACGGCTGCCGTCCGCCCAAGCGCCGCCGCGTGTAAGGAAGTTTTCAGTCTCCAGTTGCCAGTCCTCGGTTAAACAGGCTACTGGCAACCGGGGACTGTTCACTGTAAACTAACAGATGGACTGGGACGAAGGATTGCCATCCGTAAACCAGTCGGCCTCTGAAGAGAACAGTCCGGTGTTTAAGTCCGGACGCAGGAGAATGAAGTGGCACGTTATACAGGAGCAGTCTGCCGCCTTTGCCGTCGCGAAGGCATGAAGCTTTTTTTGAAGGGCGCCAGGTGTTTCAGCGACAAGTGCGCGATTGAGAAGCGCAACTTCGCCCCCGGCCAGCACGGCCGCGACCGCAAGGCGAAGATCGTCGGCTACGGCCTGCAGTTACGCGAAAAGCAGAAGGCGAAGCGCATCTACTTCGCACTGGAAGGTCAGTTCCGCGCGTACTACGAGAAGGCCTCGCGCACGCCCGGAGTCACCGGTGAGCTGCTCCTGCAGCAACTTGAGCGCCGCTTGGACAATGTCGCCTTCCGTCTCGGATTTGCAAGCTCGCGTCGTCAGGCTCGCCAGATCGTTCGTCACGGGCACATCGAAGTGAACGGCCGCAAGGTGAACATTCCGTCCTTCCAGGTGGGTGTCGGCGACGAGATCAAGATCCGCCCGAACAGCCAGAAGCTCACCGTTGTCGAAGGTGCAAGCGAGTTCGCGAGCCATCAGCCGGCTCCGGCATGGCTCTCGGTTGATCGTGCGGGGCTGTCCGGCAAAGTGCTCGCACTGCCGAAGCGCGAAGACGTCAACCTGCCGGTCAACGAGCAGCTGATCGTCGAACTTTACAGCAAGTAGTCAGTTGCCAGTCCCTAGTCTTACTACGGGGGACTGGGACTAACTGACAACGAACAAGCAGTAAGCCGCGAAAGCGGTCCATTTCAACGAAGGAGAAACAGGCGCAGCCGTTGCAGAATGCTTCGCGGCGTTCGCTGCGCATGAGAGGCGAATCGATATGCTTTGGAGAGGATTTCAAAAACCCAAGCGTCTGGCGGTAGAAGCAGAGACGCTTACAGAGAAATACGGGAAGTTCAGCGCTCAGCCATTTGAGCGCGGCTTCGGCACCACCATTGGCAATGCGCTGCGGCGTACGCTGCTCGCTTCAATCGAAGGCGCAGCCGTAACCGCGGTCAAGATTGAAGGCGTCCTGCACGAGTTCCAGTCCATCACCGGAGTCGTCGAGGACGCGACCGACATTATCCTCAACCTGAAACAGATTCCCTTCAAGTTGAGCGGCGAGGGTCCCAAGGCGCTGTATCTGCGCGCCGACCAGCCGGGTGTTGTGACTTCGGGCATGATCGAAGCCGATGGAGACGTCGAAATCCTCGACAAGGATGTCTATATCGCCACCGTCAGCGAAGGCGGCAAGCTGGACATGGAAATGCGTCTCAAGCGCGGCCGTGGCTACATCTCCGCTGACAAAAACTTTGACTCCGACCTCGGCATTGGCTTTATCCCCGTGGATTCGGTTCACTCGCCGGTCCGCAAGGTGAACTACGCCGTCGACGCTGCCCGTCTTGGTCAGATCACCGACTACGACAAGCTGACGCTTGAAGTCTGGACCAACGGCTCGGTGCTTCCCGCCGATGCAGTCGGCCTGGCCGCTAAGCTGCTCAAGGACCACATGAGCATCTTCATCAACTTCGAGGAAGAGATCGAAGCCGAGAGCCACTCCGAAGAAGGCCGCATGCAGTTGCGTAACGAAAACCTGAACCGCTCGGTTGAAGAGCTGGAGCTCAGCGTGCGCAGCTACAACTGCCTGAAGAACGCGAATATCCAGACGATCGGCGAGCTCGTGCAGAAGACCGAAGCCGAAATGCTCAAGACCAAGAACTTCGGCCGCAAGTCGTTAAACGAGATCAAGGAAATCCTTGCGCAGATGGGCCTGTCGCTGGGCATGAAGATCGACGAGCACGGCAACGCCGTACCCGGACCGACCAGCGTGCTTCCGGCTGCGACCCTGGCCGCCAGCTACAGCCACTTCGACGACGATGACGAGGAAGAAGACGAACTCGACGACGACCTCGCCCTGCAGAACGAAACCGAGAACTTCTAAGGGATCAGGGATCAGGGATCAGGAATTAGAAGACCTGATCCCACCTTCTCCCGGAAATTTCAGATCAAGAGAGAAACGCCATGCGTCACCGCAATGCAGGATACAAACTCGGACGAAACACCAGCCATCGCCGCGCTTTGCTGCGCAACCTGGTGACCTCCATTTTTCTTGAGGATCGCGTCCACACTACCATCACCAAGGCCAAGGCCGTGCGTCCGCACGTCGAAAAGCTGATCACCCTCGGCAAGAAGGGTGACGTGCATTCCCGGCGTCAAGCCCTCGCCTTCCTGCAGACGCGCGAAGCGGTTACCCGGCTCTTTGACACAGTCGCGCCGCGCTACGGCGATCGCAACGGCGGCTACCTGCGCATCGTCCGCACCGGCTTTCAGAAAGGCGACGGAGCCGAGAAGGCCTACATCGAGCTGCTTGGAGCCGAGCAGGTTCTCGACGAGAAGCGCCAGAAGCGGGCCGACGCGCGCGCCAAGCGCCGCGAAGAGATGCAAAAGCAGATGGCCGAGCAGGAGCAAGCCGCCGAGGGTGGCGAAGAGCCGAAGGCCTAGCTCCAGTTATTTCGTCTAAGAGCGCACCTCCCGAGGGTGCGCTCGCTTTGTTTTTCTGGCTGTATTTCCGCCGCCCTGCTATCTTAAAGGCCTGCACAGCGTTCTGCCGGCCATGCCCAACCCGTCTCCTCGCAGGAAATTTTTGTCAAGCTTCAGCCTGCTGCGCTTTCAACTCATCCTGCTGCTCGTGGCAATCTGCGTACGCGTAGTTTTCTGGCTCCTTCATGCCCCGGCCAATACTGCTTCCACTCTCGTCGCCACCTTCCTAACGGGCAACATCTCGATCGGACTCATCCTGGCCAGCCGCTCGCTGTTCGAAGACCGCTTGCCTCCCTGGAACTGGATCGGCTATCTGCCGGTGCTGCTCTGCATTGGAATCATCGCAGCCATCATTGCCGAGATCCCACTGTATCTCCTCTTCAATCAGCACCCTTTTGGCTTCCTGCACGCGGTTCTGCTCGATGCGCCTTTCAGCCTCGTCGTCACTCTTGTCGTGGGATTACTCTTCTTCGCCTTCGATGAATCTCGCGCAAAGCTTGAGGCGCAAAACCAGCAACTGCAAAGCCAGGTCCAGCTCGGGCTCACCGAAAAAGAAACTCATGAATCCGACCTGCAGCAGGCGCACGAGATTCAAATGCATCTGCTGCCCCGCGAAACGCCCCAGCTTTCCGGCTTTCAGATCGCCTGCGCATGGCAGCCGGCGCGCAGCGTCAGCGGCGATTACTTCGATGTGCTGGCTCTCGGGAAAGACAAGCTCGGCCTTTGCCTTGCGGACGTCTCCGGCAAAGGCATGGCTGCCGCACTGCTGATGGCGAATCTGCAGGCCTCGGTCAAGGCATTCACCCAGGATGGCGGCAACCCGTCCGTCGTTTCTCCCGCCGCACTTTGCGCCAAACTCAACAGCGTCCTCTGCGATCACATCGCGCCGGGCCGGTTCATCACTTTTTTTTACGGGATCCTCGACCGCGCCACGCGCAAGTTCACCTACGAAAACGCCGGACACTGTTTGCCTCTTCTCGCCCATGCCAATGGCGCCATCGAATTTCCTGCAGCTTATAGCGGAGTGCTTGGCCTTTTCTCTCACTGGACGTACAGCGATCGCGAAGTACAACTGGCTTCCGGCGACGTGTTAGTGCTCATGACCGACGGTGTCCTCGAAGCCTGGGATAAAGATGAAGAGGAGTTCGGCTATCAGCGCCTGATCGCCTCCGTGTTGGCCAGCCGCGATCAGGGCGTTCATGCCATCCGCCAGCGTGTACTCGCGGACGTGACTGCCTTCTGCTCGAACCAATTCCAGGATGACGCTTCTCTGATCGTGGTCACCGTCGACTAGGGTCTGGCTATTTCGGCTGAACTTCGATCGGATCTTTGATCGCAAAATCTTTTGCGTGGGGTGGCACTACTACCTTCACGCCCCTGGCCAGATAATGTGCGATGACTTCGGGACGCGCCCAGTCCAGCACCCAGCCGTCCTCGATGGCCACCACCGTGTATTCGCCCGGAACTGCCTGACGGAGCGAAAAGCTGCCGTCCGAGTCGCTCTGGTCGCGGCGAAACATCTCGCGGTCGGCTCCCGGATTCTTTGGCGCCAGCAGAACCATCACGCCCGCTGCCGGCTTGCCATCGCGTTTGGCAAAGCCGGTTACTGTCGCCGATCCTTCCGCGAGCATAGCGCTGATCGCGACCGCCTGGTTGCCGACCTTCAGCATGTGCCCCTCAGTGGCCGCTCCGGTCGCCGTCATCTGTGTTACGGCCACCGAGCCTCCCTGCGCGCTCGCCCAAACTTCATAGCTCCCTGGAGGAACTCCATGCAGCGAGAAAGACCCGTCGGCATCAACCTCCTCTCCACCGGCATTGCGGCGACCATCAGACGACCGCAGTGAAATGGTGAGGCGATCGGGAAGCTTTCCTCCGTCGGCCATCGCGATCTTGCCGGACACATCAGCCAGTGCCCCAGCCTGAGCCAGATCGATCCTTGTATCGCTGGTTGCGTCGATGCTTGCGGCGCGGCTTGCTTCGCCACCGCCGCGCGATTCCAGGGAGTAGTGTCCGGGAGCCACACCCTCGTATTCGACCGTCATCATCCCGTCGCCTCCCTGCCCGCCCCTCATAACGGCCGACTGCACACGGTCCGTAGTCCCGAAAATCTCCTGAGCAAGCTGCGGCATGGCGAATCCCCGTCCCGACGGAGCTGGTATCTGCACCGACAGGTGTACAGCGGGTACAGCGTGCATGGCGAAATTCACCAGGACTTGATCACCCGCCTTCAGAGGAATCGGCGTCGCCGAATCGGAGTCGGTCACATCCGCATAGAACGTAACCGGATACGCTACGTCCAACGGAGAACGCTGGTCATTGGGAATAAGGTTGCCCTCGGCATCTCTCCTTTCCTGCGGCCGGGTAGCATACCAGGGGTTGGCGCTCACAGCGACGAAGTAATTCCCAGCCTCCAGGCGAGCAAACTCATACGCGCCGGTGTCATCCGTAACCGTTATCCCAGCGCGCACGATGTTCCCCAGGCCGTTGCGCAGGTTCTGACGGTAAAGAGAAACCCTTGCCTGCTGTACCGGATCGCCGGTCTCGTCGGTCACCGTGCCTCGGATCACAGCCCGTGGCGACAGCCGAAACACCAGTCCGTCAGCCGTCAGTCCCTCGCCGGTCACGATTGCAGTCGAAAATCCCTCGTGCTCGTCGTACGCCGCACTGATGTAGCCACGCCGCGATGCCTGCAAAGAATATTTCCCAGCCGCCAGATGCTCGAAGACGAACCGCCCATCCTGGCCCGTTGTCGTCTCGGCGACCTGCGTTCCTTGATTGGAAGTCTGCAATGTCACATCCGCTCGATCCAGCGGCTGACCCGTAGCTGCGCTCACCACCACGCCGCTGATGGAGTACTTGCCTGAGCTTTGCGTAGCCGCCTGCGACTGCGCGAACCCCTGCGGCAGAAAGACCGCGAGCCATGCCAGCGCAAGCAGCGACTGTTTCATCACTCGACATCCGTATTGGTGAGGTGGATGACATCCAGCTGTGCACTGGCCGAGCTGCCTGCATCCACCGTTACGGTCTCGCCCTGACCGGCGTATTTCGCCAATCCTTCCGGGGTGTGAAAGTCGATCTCCTGCGGCGCGTCGAAGGCGACCACGCGATAGGATCCCGGCGCGAGACCTGTGATTGTGGTCTGGCCCGATCCCTGCATTCCGCCCATCTTGATTTGTTCCGACGTGGCAAACAGTGGGATCGCATAGACGTAGATTTGCTGTTGTTCGCCCAGTGCGGCCGCTCCCGCTTGTTGACCGATTCCGCTGCCCGACAGTTGCGCCGTAATTGTCCCGGTGTCGTTGCGAAGAGTGACCTCGATCGGAACCGAGCTCCCACCCGGTCCGACTACCAGTGGGTCCCGCGCCAGATCGACTCCCCCGCTGGTAATAGAGCTGACGTAGCCTTCGAAGGGAGTCGTCTCCACCCAATACCGTCCCGGGCCTACATTCTCGATCTCGAAAGAGCTTCCCTCACTCGTGCCTTCGACGCTGCGCATTCCTCCGGCTCCCGGTTGGCTGAAGAATTCCTCGGCTGCTGTCAGCGCGATATTCAACCCCGCACTCACCGGGCTGTTCCCCTCGCTTGATCCGGCATAGCCGAACCCCGACGTATTCGTCGCAGTAAATACCTTCCGTACCGTCACCGGAACCGCATGCAGCGGCAGCAGCGTCATGTTCAAACCCGTCAACGGCGTTCCGGCAACGGTGAAATCTACGCGGCCATAGAGTTGCGTTTCCCCTCTGCGCCGTCCTTCAAGGAAGTAGCTGCCGTTCGGCACATTCATCTGTGCCGTGCCCTGCATCGTATTCCAACGGACCGGGAAGCTCATCTGACGGCCGCTCCGGTCGTGCACCTGGAGATTCATCCCGCCCCGCGCCTCCGCATTTGCAATTGTCACGGTTACGGAATAAAACTGCTGGCGCGTCAAGGTGAAATCCGCTTGTGCATGCTGCCCCGCGGCCAGGGTCAATAATCCAGCCGCAGACATGTCCGCAACGCCTGGATAGTACGCGGCCGGATATCCGTAGATCGAGGTCCCCCGCGATGCAGTCCCGTCGCCATCCCGCGATGGCTGCGTATAAAGTAAATAGGAACCTGGCTGCAGCCCGGCGATTCGAAATACGCCCTCGCTGTTGGTCGTTGCCCCGCCCTGCATCATCCAAGTTTCACGTCCGCCGTTGATCCGCCTGCGATAGGCCATCACTCGAATGCCGTCCGCGGCATCGGCCGTCGAGAGCATTACCTGGCCTGTGATCAGCGCCTCCGGCGTAAGGTATAAGGTGAGCGCCGGCATGTTGGCCCCTACCTGGATGGAGTGATTTGTGGCTCGTCCGCGCGCCCCATATCCGGGCCGTCGCACGGAGATCTGCGCACCGCCCGCAGGCAAACTCAACTCAAAGCGGCCATCGTTATCGGTGAGAACAGCAGTCTCGTGTGCGTCCACCAGCGCTCGCGCCACCGGCTGGTGCGTCACGCTGTTGAGAACAACTCCTTTTACGGGATAGGCCGGGTTGGCGCTGTCCGAAGTCTCCTGCCCGGCAGATGGCAGTGCGGCGAGCGCTATCGCGACGCACCCCAGCACGCAAGTGAGTGCGGCGTTCCGTGGCGTCCAACTCCTGTTCAGAACAAAGAGCACTGGAGAAGACCTATGCCGTCATTCTCGGCGATCTCACACGAAAAGAAAATGCGGGAAACGCAATTTCACAGCGGCGCAAAGGTTGGACGGAATTGTCAGGGGAGTTGTAACGGCGAAGCCCGGATATTTAGAGGACAGCCAAGGTATTGACTCTCCCCGTCTAATCGCAAGCCATCAGCAACGCATCGGCTTCAGAGCTGTCTTCTGCCGGGATGTTTGCGTTGATCGGTCCCGACTCGAAGAACCGTTCCACGACACCGATGATCGCCTCACCCGTCTTCGATTCATAGATAGACTTGCGCAGCGCAGCGCCGCCGGGCACGCCATGCGTGAACCATGAGGCGAACTGCTTCATCTTGCCCTGAGCTTCGGGAAAATCCGCCTCGAGCAGCATCTCGAAGTAGAGCCGGATCATGCGGTAGCGATCGAGGTTCGTCGGCTCATCGTAACGGCCGGTCGCCGTGTACTGCGCGATCTGCCGGAAGATCCATGGATTCGCCGGTGCCGCACGACCGATCATCACCGCATCGCATCCCGTCTCCGCCACCAGCGCGCAGGCATCCTCGGGAGTCCGCACGTCCCCATTGCCGATCACCGGAATCCCTACCGCTGCCTTTACTGCGGCAATCCACTCCCACCGCGCCTGGCCAGAGTAGCCCTGCTCGCGCGTCCGCGCATGCAGTGCGACCGCATTCAGGCCGGACTGCTCCGCCAGCCGCGCCAGCTCCACGCAGACGATGTGGTTATCGTTCCAGCCCATGCGAAACTTCACGGTGAAGGGAATCGCCACCGCCGCTCGCACTGCTTCGAAAATCTTACCGATCAGCGGCAGATCGCGCAGCAATCCGCTGCCGCCATTGCACGCCACCACGCGCTTCGCCGGGCAGCCCAGGTTCAGGTCCACCATGTCGAAGCCCGTGTCCTCGACAATCTTCGCCGCATCGGCCAGCGTCGCCGGATTCGATCCGAAAAGCTGTGCCGAAATTGGATGCTCGTCGTCATAAAAGGTCAGGTAGCGCTTGCGCTTCGACTCCCGCATGCGCGCGAGGCCGTCCGCGGAGGTGAACTCCGTCATGATGAGCCCGCAGCCCGACTGCTGATTCGTGACCGCTGTTTCGACCGAGGCGCTCGCATTGGCATCCGCGCTGAACACGCTGGCATTGCGGATAAACCGTCGAAACACCGTGTCCGTGACGCCCGCCATCGGAGCCAGCACCGTCGCCGGAGACACCGTGACCGTGCCGATCTGGACAGACCCCGGCACACGCGCCTCTAAAGGCATCGCGTGCTCCACGGGATTGTCCCAGTTCTTCTTCATCGATAAACCCTGGGGGACATGAGCGCCGCTATTCCCGAATCTCCCAGTTCGCCGTGTGCTCGGCAACGTAGCGGTCGGCAAGTTCGACGATCTCTTTCGAGGAGCGGAAGCGCTCTGGCTTGAGAAGAACCCGAACCGTAGCATCGTCCTCGCTCAAATCCACATACAGAATGCCGAGCCGGCCTACGCCATCCTCGGCAAGCGATTGCTGGATTGGTAGCTCTGCCGGGTTGAATTTGCCTGCATCGGGCTTGTCGTTTACCACGGCGACATAGCGGTAGTGGCTCGGAAGGGACCTTAGTCTCTGCATTGCATCGCGATCTATACCGAGATTCGCAATCACTATATTGAGCGCTTCCGGGATGGAACCTGGGGACCCCTGATGGACGATCTTAACGGCATGAACATCGCCCACACCTGCGCGGTCGATCGCGAGCACATCCAGACGCACGCCATTCCACTCGGCGTCCAGATAAACCTTGGGAACGAGGAGCTTCTGGACCAGGTAAACCTGCAAGGCATTCTTGGCCCTGCCCAGGTCCTGCAATGGAGATTGAATCATTTCACCACCCCTCAACTCCTAATTCTTTACCCGTTCTTTCCGCCCAGACTGCAAAGCGTTCAGCCTGTTGGATCACAGACTTGAATTTATCGTCTCCAACAGAGGCAGCTCCGTATGCAATCACGCTCTTGCTGCCGAGCAGCTTGCCCAGCCTTTCTACGCCATCCTGCTTCTCGTACTTGCGAGCTGTAAGAAGCTGTCTCAGCTCCGCCGTGACGCTCTGGTGATCCTCAGACGACACATTGACGCTTCCCAACCCTGTTCTCAGAGCATCGCAATAAGAGATGGCGCCATGCACCGCCAGCAATGCCGAGGAGTACCCGAACGTCAGATCATCCTTGAGTAAATCCATTCCCTTCAGAAAGTCCCGCGCTCGCCTCAAATAATGCTGGACTTGCACAGCCTGCATGGAGCCATTCTCGCATAGCGGTCACAAACGAAAGCCCCCGCCAAGCGGAGGCTTTGTCGTTCGTACTCGGCAGCCTGTTACTTCGCTGCGGTCTCAGCCTTCGCGTACTTGCGGCGGAAGCGCTCGACGCGGCCTGCGGTATCCACCAGCTTCTGCTTGCCCGTAAAGAACGGATGGCAGCTTGAACAAATTTCTACGTGGATGTCGCCTTTATGGGTTGAGCGGGTGGCAAAACTCGAGCCACATGCGCACATAACCCTGATTTCGTTGTAGTTTGGATGAATCCCTGTCTTAGGCATGACTCTGTCTGGACCTTTCCTGCAATCCTCTTATTTTATGCGTTTTTGGCCTCTTTGGCAACGTATCGCGCCGCACGCTCGACATCCCATTCCGCCCCGTGTTCTAGTGGAAACCGCAACACGATCTGCCTCTCGACAGGACACCAAATGCTTCGGTCTGGAATCTTCGCCGCCCTCTACCTCGCCGTCTCAGTTGCCGCAGCTCAAACTACGGCTCAGACCGCTCCTCAGACTGATTCGAGCTACATCGATCCGAGCGGCACCGCCCACATCACTCGCGTCATCCCCGTGCCCAAAACCATCAGCCCTGAGGCGCAGGCTGTCCTCGCCCGACCGGCGTCTGATGCGTCGACTCCACGAACCCTCGCTGAACGCCGCACTGGCACCGACGCCTGGCAGGCTCGGGCCGGAGCCGCCAGCAAAGCCGTCTATCCGGTGAACATCAGCGATAGCGCCTATGCCGGAGTGCCGGTAAAGATCGTTACGCCGCTGACGATTCCGCCCGCCAACAACACCCAGGTGCTCATTTGCGTTCACGGCGGCGGATTCAACTCCGATTCGGGCTCGCTGACCGAGACCATTCCGATTGCCAACCTTACGCAGTCCAAGGTGGTCTCGATCCTCTATCGCCTTGCGCCCGAGCATCCCTTCCCGGCTGCAGTCGACGACACGGTCGCGGTCTACAAGGAGCTGCTCAAGAGCTACAAGCCGAAGAACATCGCGCTCTACGGAACCTCCGCCGGAGCTATCCTCACCGCCGAGACAACCGTCCGACTGAAGCAGCTTGGCCTGCCGCTGCCCGGAGCCCTCGGCATCTTCTCCGGCATGGGCGACTTCAGCCGCGTCGGCGACTCGTCGGCCATGTATGCGCTCAACGGGCTGTCCGGCCATCTCGACCCGCCCAACTCGGAGGTCCACGACTCCGAATACGTCGGCTCGACCGACCTGAAAGATCCCGTCCTCTCGCCGTTGTTCGCGGATGTAAAGGGATTTCCGCCAACGCTCTTCATCACCAGCGGACGCGACCTGCTGCTCAGCGGCACGACCATTCTGCACCGGAAATTCCTCGAATCGGGTGTTGACGCCGACCTCGTCGTCTTCGAAGCATTGCCGCATGCCTTCTGGAATGATGTAAGCCTGCCGGAGTCCCGCGAGGCCTACCAGATCATGGCAGGCTTTTTCGAGTCGCGTTTGGGAAGGTAAGGCGAAACGTCCCGTTAGTTTCCCAGAGCCCGCAGCGCGATCGCTTCCACTGCCGCCAGCGCCATTTCTTTGGTCTCTCCGTACGCCATAGCGCCAGGAAGATTTACGATCTCCGCGATCCAGCGTCCGTCGTCTTCGCGGTCGAACTCCACTTCAAATCGCATCGCAGCTCCGTATCCAAATTCTACACAGTCCGCACACATGTCCCGCTTTTTCCACCTGCAAGAAGTATTCGATGAGCTGCGATACTCTTTTCAGAGACTCTTTCATGCCTCAACTCTGCCCCAAATGCGACGGAATGGGAATGCGTGTCGTTCGCCAGACCGATGGCCGCTCCGTCGCCGAGCCCTGCGATTGCCGGCAGGAGTTGCGAGTCATCGCTTTGCTTCAAAGAGCGCGCATTCCGCGCCGCTACAAGCACTGCTCTTTCGACAGCTATGAGGCCACTTTCCCCGGAGCCGACTCTTCACTTGCCGCCGCTCATCTCATCGCGCGCCGCTTCGTCGACGGATATCCGGCGACTACTGAGGGGCATGGCCTGCTGCTTACCGGATCGATCGGAGTAGGCAAAACTCATCTCGCCGTCGGCATCCTGCAGTTGTTGATCGTCGAGAAAGGCGTCCGCGGCCTCTTTTGCGACTACCGCGAGCTGCTCAGAGGAGATCCAGCACTCTTACAATCCGCAAGTGCTCACCACCGAGCTTGAAATTCTGCGGCCGGTCTTCGAAGCCGAAGTCCTCATCCTCGACGAACTCGGTGCTTCGAAGCCCACCGAATGGGTATGGGACACCGTGGCACACATCCTCAACACGCGCTACAACGACAAGCGCACCACCATCATCACCACCAACTACGCCGATCAGCCTCCCGGCAGCGCGAGCGTGAGCGGCCCACAGCGCGCCAAGCGCGAGGAGAGCCTGGGCGACCGAATCGGTGAGCGCATGCGCTCCCGCCTCGCCGAGATGTGCGTTGTGATCGAAATGCGTTGGGCCGACTTTCATCTGCGCCAAAGACGCCAGTCTGATGCTGATCCGTGTGTTCCAGCCGCAATCAGCTTGCGTTGCCGCGTACAAATCCCTTGCTCTTGACAATGGATTCTGTTATCACGGAGCAGTCATTTCAGAAGCGGCCCCCCAAGAACTGGAGTTACCGGTTGAAGACTTTATTGTGGTTCCTGGCTGTTTTGACAACCGCCTGTGCTCTTGCACAAGACGCTCAGATCACGCCGGAAGAAATTCGCACGATTGAGCTTAGCCCGGCCGTAGTCTTTATCAGCGTTGAATATAAGGTGACGGGCATCATTCCCCAGCCCGGCCCTGCCAAGCTCAAGCTCATACAAGGGACGCTTGGCGCGACCGGCAGCGGCTTTCTCTACCGCCCCGACGGCTATCTCATTACAAACGCCCACGTTGTCAGCGATGCGAATACGAAAGATCCGCAGGCGCAGCAGATGCTGAAGTTGAATACGTGGAGGACATTGGTCGAAACCGCCGAGCAGTTGAATCAGCGCCCGATGACGGACGTCGAAAAAGAATACATCCTGATGAAGATGAGGGTGGGAACACCTGTCATCAAAGTCACGCTGAACAACAAAAGCCACTATGTTGGCGAAATCAAAATCTACAGCGATCCGACCGGGGTGAATGTCGGCAAAGACATCGCCATCGTAAAGATCGACGCGACCAATCTGCCGACGGTCACCCTGGGAAACTCCGATGATGTTCACGTCGAGCAACCGGTGACGGTAATCGGCTATCCCGGCGCGGCTTCGGCGATGGGCAAAACGCTCGGGGACGAGATCAGCGAAGAGTCGATGCTGGTGCCCACCGTGACGAACGGCCACATCTCGGCCGTCAAGATGGACTACAAGGGCTCGCCGGTTTTGCAATCGGACGCCGCGATTACCCACGGGAACAGCGGAGGACCGGCATTCGATCCCGATGGCAAAGTGATTGGAATCGCCACCTTCGGAGCACAGGAGGCCGCCGGCTTCAACTTCTTTGTTCCCATCAACACAGCGATGGAGTTTGTGCGTCAGGCTGGGGCACCCCCTGAGTCCGGCTCGTTCGATTCGACCTGGCATGCAGCGCTCGATGCCATGGCTTCCCACCAGTGGACCAAGGCTCACGCGCTGATCGGCAATGTGCTCGAGATCATGCCCGGAGAACCCGATGCAGCACGCCTGCAGATCGTCGCGGCGAGGGAAGAGCAAAAAGAAGTGCTTCCATGGCCCTGGATTGGCGGGGCCGCGGTTCTGCTGATCGTGATGATCGGATTGATCGTATGGGCGGTAAAGGCATCGCGGGCCAACAAGCTTGCCGCTGCGCCAGTTGCGGCCCCCGCGGTATCGGTGAATATTCCGCAGCAGCCGCAGCAGCAACCGCAGCCGCAGCCGGTACTTGCGCCCACGGTTCTGGCTCCCACCGCTCTGGCCGCCACCGTTCTCCAGGACAGCACCAGCGCCAAGACCTACGGCACGCTGCATGTGACCTCGGGGCCATTGAACGGTAATCGCTTTCCGATTCCCAAAACCGGCGTGATGATCGGACGGGACTCGACGAAATGCGCAATCGTACTTACCGATGAATCGGTTTCCAAGGAACATGCATGGATCGTTCCGGTCGACAACGAGGTCGTGGTCATCGACCGCAACTCGACGAACGGAACCTACGTGAACTCTATGGATTCGCCCAGAATCAACAAGACGGCTCTGCGCAGCGGAGACCGCGTCTACATTGGCCGCAAGGGAGCGATCACGCTGACCTACTTCAGTTCCTGAAGCTGGCGTATCCTGAGATGTTTCGGGCGGGTGCACGTCGGGAGAAGCAAACTCTTTCATGCCAAAATTCTGCAGCAATGGCCATCAGATCGACGAGGCATGGGAAATATGCCCCTACTGCCAGCGCACCGGCTTCCAGAATCCGAGCGGGCCGCCGTTGGCAAAGACGCGCCTGGATGTAGCCACAAATGTCTCCGATGAAACTTCCCCCAAGCTTACGGCAGCGCGAACGATGGTTATTTCAGAGCAGCGTCGACTGCCCGTCGTGGGTTGGCTTGTGGCCCTGAGCGGCGATCAGAGGGGAGAGGATTTCCGGTTGCATGAAGGGCAAAATGTGATTGGCTCGACGGCGGATTGCCAGATCACGCTCAAGAACGCTACCGTTACGGCAAGACATGCCAGCCTTCGCTACCAGGACGGCCGGTTCGTCCTCACCGATCTTGACTCCACCAACGGCACCTACCTCAACGACAGACCCGACCGTGTCGCGCGTGAAGAACTGAAAGACAACGACTTGATTCGCATTGGCGATATTTCACTGAAGTTCAAGTGCTTGTAGGAGAAGGCCGCGCCATGCGTATTCGCCCCGATGTCGAACTGGCTAACCTGACCGACCTCGGCATTCGGCGGGAGCAGAACGAAGACTATTTTCTTTACATCGAGCCCGAGAGCGACGAGGAGTTTGCCGCCAAGGGGCGTTTATTGCTGGTCGCCGACGGAATGGGCGGCCACAACGGCGGAGAGGTAGCGAGCGGCATTGCCGCAGCCGCGCTGCGAGGAGCATTTCTCAGCGCGAATGGAGAAGACCCAACGACGGTCCTTGTCCGGGGCTTTTCCCAGGCGCAGCAGGAGATTATCGCCCGCGGCCGGGAGGCCGGCAATCTCAACGGTATGGGCACGACCTGCACGGCGGTCATTCTCCGCAACGGAGAACTGAGCTACGGGCACATCGGCGACAGCCGCCTGTACTTGCTTCGCGAAGGCATCCTGACCCAGCTCACCGAGGATCACACCCTGGTCCATCAACTCGTCAAAGGCGGGGCGCTCAGCAAGGAGGAAGCCGCGGCGTACGAACAGAAGAACGTACTTACGGCTGCCCTGGGAATGCGCTCCGAGGCTGTGCCAGCGGATTTCTCCGAAACGCCGCTCCCGCTGGAGCCGGGAGATACGCTGATCGTCTCCAGCGATGGCCTGCACGGCCTGATTGCGGACGGCGAGATCGCGCAAATAACAGACAGCAAAAGCCCCAACGACGCTTGCCACGCGCTGCTGAACCTTGCTATCGAGCGCGGTGCCCCGGATAATATCACCGTCCAAATACTCCGCGTGGTCACGGTGACCCAATGATCGGCACAGAGATTTCCCAATACCGCCTGATTGAAAAACTGGGTGAGGGCGGAATGGGCGTGGTCTATAAAGCTGTGGACGTCATGCTGGACCGCGTGGTGGCCATCAAGCTGATAAGTGCCGAGCTGGCCGACAATCAGGAACTCCTGGAACGCTTCAAATCAGAAGCAAAGGTACAGGCAACGCTGAGTCATCCGAACGTCGCGACCCTTTATTCCTACCTGGTGTGGGAGGGGCGAGCGGTGATGGTGATGGAGTTCATTGAGGGCGAGACGCTTCAGCAGATGATCGCCCGGCGCGGCCCCGTCCCGTCCGAGATAGCGGTCCCGCTGTTCAAGCAGGCATTGCTGGGAGTGGGCGCCGCACATCGTCGCGGCATTGTCCATCGCGACATTAAACCGGCAAACATCATGGTCGACGGCGATAGCCACATCAAGGTGATGGACTTCGGAATCGCGAAAGTCCTGGGTGTGGACGGAAGAACTCGCACCAACCTGCGCATGGGCACGGCCTGGTACATGGCGCCGGAGCAGGTTCTGAATCGCAAAGTAGACGCCCGAACCGATATCTATGCGCTGGGCGTCACCTTGTACGAGATCCTGAGTGGACAGGTGCCGTTCCGGGCAGACAGCGAATACGAGATCCTGAGCGCGCACGTTCAGAGACAGCCCGAGCTCCCGACCGAACATTATCCGCATATCCCGCAATCCTGCGTCTCGGCCGTAATGAAGGCTCTGGAAAAGGAACCGGAAAATAGATTTGCATCGACGGACGAGTTCATCGCCGCGCTCGATCAAAACACCTCGGGTCCAACCGTGACAGTCCCGCCGGCGGCGCAACGTGTCGACTCGACTCGGCCGAGCGAACCGGCAGTTATTCCCAGCGTTATCGTCGCAACACCGGAAAAAGTCAGCACGCCGCCACCGATTGCAAGTGTGGCGACGCCGCCCCCGCTCTCGGAAAAAAAGCGCTCTCCCTTGCTTGGAGTCACCGCTGCGGCCGTGCTGATTGTGATACTGGGCGCGGCTGCGCTGTTCATGTTCATGCGTGACCGCGAAAAACGCTCCACAGCCGGGGGGGGCGGGCACCAGACCTCGATGGGCAGTCAGCAGCACGCATCGGTTACGGGCGAGCAGGAACGGCGTATGCAGGCAGAACAGGATCAGGCCGCCGAGGAGCTGAAGGAGCAGCTAGCCAAGGAACAGGCGCACCCGGCCCCGAACTCCGGCGGTCAGCAACAGGCTATGGCAGCTCATCCGGCCACGCCTGCTGCAAAGCCGCAAAACCAGCCGCCTCACACTCCCCCCAATTCGACGGTACCCCCGGCCCCTCAAAAAGTCGAAGATGAAGCAACGCGTCTCCGGATGCTTTCCGGAACCTGGACCGGGACCTATACATGTTCGCAGGGGGTGACGGGCGTAACCCTGCAGATTGTCGCCAGCTCCTCCCAGAATGTAGGAGCACTTCTACAGTTCGCCGTTCCAAACGCTCCTTCTGGTTCGTATTTCATGCGGGGAGCCTTCAATCCGGCCACTAACGGTATCGTGATGAACTTTACCAAGTGGAAGAATCAACCCGCTGGATACGCCCCAGCCAACATCACAGGAACGGTCAATTTCGCCAGTGGCGAACTCCGTGGAACGGTTCTCCTGGCCGGGTGCGCAGCTCTTTCCATGCGCAAGCAGTGAGCGACTGATGAGCGAGCGGCCGCTCGTCCATCAGTCGCGGGCCGGGTTTGGAGTTCTGATCATGGCAAGCCGCTTGGCCTGGACGGCGATGGGCCTGGAGGCCGTTTGTTTCACAACAGCCTGATAGCAAAACTGCACACCCAGTGCCAACAGGCAGATGGAGAGCGCCAGGCGTAATTGGCGATTTGGCACGCGGGGAGCGACAAGCGAGCCTGCTAGTCCTCCAGCAATGCCTCCGATGATCAGGCGAGTGAGCAGCGCCGCATCCAGATTGCCGCTGGCGAAATGCAGGCTACTGCCGGCGAGCGCGACGCAGAGGCCGAAGGCCAGATCGGTGCCGACAACCTGCGCGGCGGTGAGAGATGACAGGCCAAGCAGGACAAGGGTACCGAGGGCTCCCGCGCCAGACGAGGAGAATCCCACTTCCGCTCCAATGGGAAACATGAGCGCGGCAATGACGCGTCGGCGGGTGGGCTTCTCCGTATTGATTTTGAAGGGTCGGAAGTGCCGGTAGAGGTGCCATCCCGACGACGTGATGATGATGACGCCAAGCGCCGCATAAAGCACGGCGTTGTTACCAGCGGCAGCGAAGTGGCGAAAAAGCAGCGAGCCGAGAACGACCCCGGGAAGCCCGCCGAGCAGCATGATTCCGAGAACACGATAGACGACCTGCCGACGCCACATTTGCAGCGGAACGACGACGGCCTTGACGACAACCGAGTAGGCGAGCGCCGTGCCCACGCCAATCACGACAGGTACATGCAGAAAGAGGATGAGCAGTGGCGCAGTGATGGTGCCGGCTCCGACGCCGGTGATGGCGATAACGAAAGCGATGAGGAATCCGAGCGCCAGTTCCATCAGGGTCCTTAATCGGCTTTGCCAGCCAGCTCTGCTGGTTGAAGGTGGATGCCGCACTCGACCTTGTGTCCGCCCCAGCGACCGGAGCGCGGATCGTCGGCGCTGACTGGCAGGCTGGTGCAGGGCTCGCAGCCGACGCTGGAGTATCCGAGTTCGTAGAGCGGCAGCAGCGGAATGCCGTGGCGCTCGGCGTATTGCCAGACATCGCGCGTGTCCCACTCAGCGAGCGGGCTGATTTTGCGCAACTGTTTGCCTGCGGGCAGGGTGAAGTTTTCGACCGCCTGAAGATTGGCGCGCGTCTTCGCCTGCTGGCGGCGCAGGCCGGTGAACCAGACGCCATAGGGCTGGAGCGCGGCGAATAGCGGTCCTACTTTGCGCAGGCCGCAGCACCGGTCGGGCGCCGTCTGGTTGAGAATGCCGAACTCTGCCTCCTGCTCGGCGACGGTCTGAGCCGGCAGGATGTTGTGCAGGTTCAGGTGCCAGTCTGCGGCGATGCGGTCACGATATTCGTAGGTGGCCTGGAAATGATAGCCGGTATCGAGGAAGAGCACAGGTATGCGTGGGACTCTCGCGCGGACAAGGTGAAGAACAACCACGTCCTCAGCCTGAAAGCTGCTCGTGACGCAGGCATCATTTTCGTGATCGCGCAGTTGTTCGCGCACCAGTGCCGCGGCTGCCTCGATTTTTTCATCAAGTGTGACGACCGTGATGGGAGTGGCGCTCATAGATGCTCCGCTGGCGTTTTGATTTCGAGATGCAGCGCGGCGATCACGGATTCGGTCGAGTCTGCTTCAAGTGGCGAGAGCGTGAAATCGTCCGAGGCTCGCTGGAGAATTGCATCCGAGGTTTCCACGAGGACGATGACTCCAGCGTGCTGAAGCGCCCGCCAGATGGTCTGATCCTTCACGCGGGTGCGGACGACAGCGTGGCCGAGATCGAACAGGGCCTGTTCAAGCGTGACAAGCCGTTCGCTGTTGCCGAGGACGATGCGTGGAGGCTGTCCGGTTGAATTTGTAACTGTCGTGGTGAGAATATGCCGGATCATGCCTGCGCCCACTGTGGCGTTGCTGGCGGGATCGATGAGGACGAAGCTGCCGGTGGCGCGGCTCTGGTTGTAGGTATCTGCGAAGATGGGGCGGTCCGTTTCAACTTCGATGACGCCGACGGCATTGAGGTCGAGTGTGGCGGCTGCTTGCGGATTGAGCGTCTCGATATTGATCTTGTGACGAATAGAGCGGACGCGCGCGGGTACGGTCTGGCTCGTGTGCTTGAGCAGATAGCGCCGGCTGATCTCAAGCGGCTGCATGGAAAGCCAGACGACGGAGGCTTCGAAGTGATCAGCAACCACAGGCGGCGCTTCGGCTGCCGCGATCAGGTCGCCACGGCTGATGTCGCGTTCGTCTTCCAGCGTGACAGTGACGGAGAGCGGCGCGGTGGCGGAATCGAGCTCTCCGTCGAAGGTGACGATGCTCTGAATGCGGCTGGCGTGGCCGGAGGGCAGGACTACAACGGGATCCCCGCGGCGAATCGTGCCGGCGGCAATCTGTCCGGCGAAGCCGCGAAAGTTTTGATTGGCCCGGATGACGCGCTGGACAGGCAGACGAAAAGATAGACCGGGGTTCGCGCGCTCGACGGTCACAGCCTCAAGGTATTCAAGCAGCGCGGGGCCGATGTACCACGGCATCTTGTCTCCGGCGTGAACGACGTTGTCGCCGGCGAGCGCACTGATGGGGACGGTCTCGAAGTTGCGCAGGCCCACGCGGGCCGCAAGCTGGGCAAAGTCCCGGCTCAAGCGGAGGAAGACTTCTTCGGAGTAGTCGACGAGGTCCATCTTGTTGATGGCGGCGACGACGCGCGGGATGCCGAGCAGCGAGGCAATGTAGGCGTGGCGGCGTGTTTGCGTGAGGATTCCCTTGCGCGCGTCAATGAGGATGATGGCGAGATCGGCGGTGGAGGCCCCGGTCGCCATGTTGCGCGTGTACTGCTCGTGGCCGGGCGTGTCCGCGATGATGAACTTGCGGCGCGTGGTTGAGAAGTATCGGTAGGCAACGTCGATGGTGATACCCTGCTCGCGTTCAGCGCGCAGTCCGTCTGTAAGTTGGGCGAAGTCGATGGCGGCGGCGGCTGTGCCGTAGCTGCGGGTGACGGCCCTGACGTGATCTTCGTAGACATTGCGTGAATCGTAAAGCAGCCGGCCGATGAGCGTGGACTTGCCGTCGTCAACGCTGCCTGCAGTGGTGAAGCGCAGGAGGTCCTTGGCCTGCTCGGCTTCGAGAAAGTCTTCGATCGAGAACGTGGGCGCTTCTTCCGGGATGGCGATGGCAGCGCTCACTAGAAGTATCCCTCGCGCTTCTTGATTTCCATGGAGCCGTCCTGATCGTGGTCGATGATGCGGTTGGCGCGCTCAGATGAGCGAAACGAAACGAGCTCGGCGATGATCTTCGGCAGCGTGTCGGCATCAGAGCGGATGGCTCCCGTGCAAGGGCTGCAGCCGAGAGAGCGCAGGCGGCAGCGCACCCATTGTTCCTCTCCCGGCAATCCCTGAACGAAACTCTGCTCAATGGGGATAAGGCTGTCGCCGCGCACCAGCATTCGGCGCTCTTTGGCGAAGTAGAGCGGGACAATCGGGATGTTTTCAAGATGGATGTAGTGCCAGATATCGAGCTCGGTCCAGTTGGAGAGAGGGAAGACGCGGATGCTTTCTCCGGGGCCGGTGCGGCCGTTGTAGAGATTCCAGAGCTCAGGCCGCTGGGCTTTCGGATCCCACTGGCCGGCACCGTCGCGGAAGGAGAAGATGCGCTCCTTGGCGCGGGACTTTTCTTCGTCGCGACGCGCTCCGCCAAAGGCGGCGTCAAAGCCGTAGTAGCGAAGTGCATCGAGCAACGCCGTGGTCTTGAGCAGGGCGCAGCAGCGTTGTGTTCCGAGCCTGACCGGGTTTGCACCGTCGGCCAGGGCTGCTTCATTGCGCCAGACGAGCAGGTTGAGCCCGAGCGAGCGGGTGTAGGCGTCGCGGAATTCGAGCATCTCGCGAAACTTGTAGCCCGTGTCCACGTGGAGCAGCGGGAACGGGATGGATCCGGGGTAGAAGGCCTTCTGCGCGAGGCGCAGCATGACGGAGGAATCCTTGCCGATCGAATAGAGCATGACCGGCTTCTCGAACTCGGCCGCGACTTCGCGGAAGATATGAATGCTCTCGGCCTCAAGCAGCTTGAGATGGCTAAGAGGCGGCGGGATTTTCTCCTGCTCGATTTCTGTAAGAGTTGCCGATGCCATTCCGGTTGATTCCCTGGCCGACGTCAGCGGCCGTTGCCGATTGAAGCTGAAAAGGAAAAGCCCACATGCCTTGGAAGTCAGGGCAGCGGGCTCAGGAACTAGATCGTCTGAAATTGCTTCGCGACTAGATCAACAGATGCAGAGCTCACAGCCTTGGCGGCACGCACAACAACAGGCGCGCTGGCGACAACAAGACGGAGCTGGATTGGTGAACTGCATCTATAGACAGCTTGGCTCAGGCGGGCTCGGTTGTCAACGTGACGCTACTTTGAATGTCGGAGCCGATCAGCCAATCGCGCATGGCGTGGTTGCACATCTCGGGCATCTCTTCGAAGGGCAGATGGCCCGCGCCCTGAATGACGAGCAGTTCTGATTGCGTCAGCGTGCGCTGCAGGCGATGGGCTGAAGAAAGATTGACGGCGCGGTCCCGGTCTCCCCAGATCAGCAGCGTGGGTTTTTCCGCGAGCTGGCCAAGCACAGAGCGGAGCAGACGCATATCGTCGAACCATCCGCGAAGGATCTCGAGAACATGGTCCATGGTGCCGGGAATCTCCAGGCCTTCCGTGTAGCCTTCCAGCGTACCTTCGGCAACCCGCGACGGATCGCCATACATGCGGCCAAGGGCTTTGGCGTGGATGCGCCGAGGAAGCAACGGCACGCGGCGGGCCAGCCATATTCCGGGCCTTGTCTTGAAGAAGCGGATCACGAGACTGCGCGACTTGCAGAAGGGATTGGCCGGGGCGAAGAGAATCAGTTTGCGCACGCGATCCGGGTGACGGGCGGCCAGCATCATGGCAATCGCACCTCCGTGCGAGTGCGCGGCAACGTCGGCTTTAGGAAGGTCGAGCGCGTCCATGAGGGCGGCAATGCGATCCGCTGTTGCCTCCAGGCCCGCGTCCAATCCGGGAACCCGCTCCGATTTTCCCATGTTGAAAAGATCGACAGCGTATACACTCGCGTCTTTGGCAAGGAAGCTGATGTTTTGGCGCCAGGTTTGCCCAGAACCGATCAGGCCGTGGAGAAGCAGGAGAGGCTGGCCGGTGCCCGCGACCAGAAGATGTACGGCGGCTCCGTCCACGGATATGAAACGCTCTTCGATGGAGGTGGTGTCTGCTTCTTGTTGTTCCACTGCTGCCTGGTACCTCTGGACAGGAGAAAAATTCCGGTCGCAAAAAGTCCCGTCTGCGCCGTCCCAATCGTTATGTTACAGGAATGTTACCGGCTGCAAGAGCAAAATATTAGTAGTTAAAAACAATGGTTTTGAACAAGTTCTCCCTCCCATATCAGCAAGCGGGCTCTTGACGCGCTGGGGAGGGCTCTCTATATTCGAAATCACGATGAGTTCTGCCGCCGACATACTTTGCGCCTGTTGTTTCGACACGAGCGCGTGTCCGGCGAGTCCTCTCTTCTGAACCTTCAGAAGTAGTTTCCAGAAGCATCAGCGCCGGAGCCGAATTGGCCCGGCTTTTTTGTTTTGCTCCGCAGCCCAGCGATGAATCCTCATATGGTTCCTACTACCCCATCCCGGCCCCCGATAGCGCGCTTCTCGCGCCGCTTCTGTTGTTGATCACTCCATCGATCAACGCCTGCGGGGCGCGCTTGTCCTGACTTTCCTCTTAACAATTCAAACCTTTATTGCAGTCCCTGTGAGGAGGTTGCCGTGTACGTGATTTCTCGTTCCAGCCGTGTCTTTGTGTGGGTGGTGCTGTTGAGTCTTGGCCTTTCTGGCGCGGTCCGGAGCCAGGTGGTTGGGGGATCGCTCTCCGGCACCGTTCGCGATGCGAGCGGCGCGGCGGTTGCCGGGGCGACGGTTGAGATTCGCAATACGGAGACGGGGTCGGCGCGCGTTTTGACGAGCGACGATGCGGGGCGCTATGCGGCTCCTTCGGTGCCGATTGGCACTTACTCGGTGAGCGCCGCTAAGGAAGGCTTCAGCACGCTGACGAAGACGGGCATCCGGCTGGTTGTGGGGCAGAGCGCGGAGATCGATCTGGCGCTCGCGGTAGGCCAGGTCCAGCAGGAGGTTACGGTAGCGGCGGTTCCAGCAACTGTGCAGGTTTCGACGCAGCAGACGTCCGGGCTGGTTGACGAGCGGCAGGTGAAGGAGCTTCCGCTGAATGGCCGCAGTTATGACGAGCTGATGACGCTGAATCCGGCGATTGTGAACTACTCGGCGGAGCGCTCGGGCGGCATCGGGACGTCGAATTCGGCAGTGGGGAATATGTTCGCGGTTGCGGGACATCGCCCGCAGGACAATATATTTCTGCTGAACGGAATTGAGTACACGGGAGCGTCGGAGATCAATGTAACTCCGGGTGGAACGAGCGGGCAGCTGCTGGGCGTGGACGCGGTGCGCGAATTCAACGTGGCCTCGGATACGTATGGGGCGGAGTACGGCAAGCGAACGGGCGGCCAGGTGAGTATTGTAACTGCGTCAGGCACAAATAAGCTGCACGGGACTGTTTTTGAGTTTCTGCGCAACAGCGCCTTCGATGCGCGAAATTATTTCGACCAGGCAGACATACCGGAGTTTCAGCGGAATCAGTTCGGCGGAGCGCTGGGTGGACCGCTCGTCAGGAACAAGCTGTTTCTCTTCGGGAACTATGAGGGCTTCCGTCAGAACCTGCATTTGAGCGATGTGACGCTGGTTCCGGATAACCAGGCGCGGCTGGGGTACGTCCCCAACTCAAGCGGCCAGGAGAAGTACATCGGCGTGAACAGCGCGGTGCAGCCGCTGCTGGCGCTTTGGCCGGTGCAGAATGGCCCGGAGCTGGGCGGCGGCATCGCGGAGGCTTTCAGCAGTCCGCTGCAACGGATACGCGAAGACTTTGGCACGACGCGGCTGGATTACAACATCTCGAATAAAGACCTGCTGTTCGGCGTGTACACGATCGATGACAGCGATGCGAACACTCCCACTGCGAATCCGCTGAGTTCGGTGGTCGAGGCGCTGCGGGAGCAGGTCGTGAGCGTGCAGGAGCAGCATGTCTTTTCGCCGACGCTGCTGAACACGGCGCGGGTGGGATTCTCGCGTGCGGCCTATAACTTTACCGGCACGACTCCGGTGGATGTTCCCGGATGGATTGCTGGGAGGCCGATTGGCGCGCTGGTAGTCGGCGGGGGCACGGCGCTGAATGGCGCGTCGCAGATTACCGGCGCGGGCACGAATGCGGGCAGCAACCTGACGACGGCCCGCAATCTGTACACCTATGACGACCACGTGTACTGGACGCGCGGGATTCATCAAGTGGAAGTGGGCGGATGGCTGCAGCAGATCCAGTCGAATGACAACCTGGCGCAGAACCAGTATGGACAGGCCTCGTTTGGGAGCCTGACAAGTTTTCTTCAAGGGACGGTGTCGACGTTTACCTCGGTTCCTTCGCCAACTGAGCTGGGCTGGCGGTCGCTGGAGGGTGCGGGTTTTGTCCAGGACACAATTCGCATCAAGCCGACACTTGAGTTGCGCGCCGGCTTCCGGTTTGAATCGACGAACGGCTGGAACGAGTCACAGGATCGGGCTTCGAATTACTTATTCGATGAGAACGGCGTGATCGAGACGAATCCCCAGGTAGGGCACTCGGCGCTGAGCAACAATCGCGCGAAGTTCCTGCCCGAGCCGCGGGTCGGAATTGCATGGGACCCCCCCGGGCACAGCACGACGATTGTGCATGCCGGCTTCGGGGTATATCGCGCGCTGCTGGACAATCTGGATTATCGGCTGGACCAGACGGCGCCGTTCAACACAACCAACACGCTGAAGAACGTGCCGGTGAGCAGCCTGCATATCGTTCCGGGCGAGGCTCCGCCGTCGGGAAGCCTGATCTCGCCGAGCGGCGTGCAGCCGGATGCCTATACACCGACGGTGCTCTCGTGGTCGGTGAGCATTGCGCAGCAGATTGCTCCGAACACTTCGCTGACGGTGGGCTACCTGGGCTCTCACGGGTATCACCAGATGCTTTCGGAAGATGTGAATGAGCCGGTGCCGACGGTTTGCCCGGCGTCTCCGTGCCCCTCAACGCTGCCGGCGGGTACGATCTACTACCCGAAGGGCGCTCCGTTTGCGAATCCCAAGCTGGCGAATACGACGACATGGATTTCGGAGGGTGTGAGCTCGTACAACGGGCTGACGGTAGATGTGAATCACCGTTTCCAGCGTGGATTGCAGTTTCGCGGCGTCTATACCTGGTCGAAGAGTCTCGATGACGGGACGGCGTGGAATACCAGCGTGGGCGCGAATGCCCCGGCGTTCGTGGAGTTTCCGCTGCAGCCGAAGCGGGACTGGGGTCCGGCGAGCACGGATGTGCGGAATCTGGCGGTGATCAGCGGGACGTACGATCTTCCATTCGGCCGCGGCAATGACAGTGCTCTTAGCCGGACTCTGGTTCAGGGATGGAGCTTCAGCGAGATCGCATCGCTGCAGTCGGGCTTCCCATTTACACCCCAGCTGGGATTCAATCCGACGAACAATGGCGATAGCCGCAATCCGATTCGTCCGTCGGTGAATCCGGACTTCCACGGCAACGTCATTCAGGGCGGTCCGAAGCAATACTTCAATCCGGCGGCGTTCCTGGTGCCCCGGTCGGGCACGTATGGTAACGCGTCACGCAACTCGCTGGTCGGGCCGGGATTCGCGACCCTGGACGCCTCGTTCCGGAAGAACACGGCGATTGCAGAGGGCTTGAATCTGCAGTTTCGCGCCGAGTTCTTCAATGTGCTGAACCACACCAACTTCGGAACCCCGAATGAGGTGGTGTACTCTGCGGCGGGGACGACTCCTTCACCGACAGCCGGGGTTATCACGTCGACGGCTGCAACTTCCCGGCAGATTCAGTTCGGATTAAAGCTGCTGTTCTGACCGCGCGATACTGTTTGTCGTGCCGGCAGCTATGGAGCGATGGTGTAGAGGCCCGCGTTCAGCGGGCTCGGGTAATAGCCCGTGCCGGCGGCGAAGGCCTTGATCACTTCCGTCGAGCTCACGGTGATGGGGGTTGTGTAGACTGCCGAGGATCTGCTCGGATTGGTCCCGTCCGTCGTGTAGTAGATCGTCACACCCGGGGTAGCGTCGCTCATCATCACCGATTGCGCGGTCGTGTACGTCCCCTGCGGAGGCGAGAACACCGGCTCCGTCGCCGCGATGTTGTAGCCCGCCTTGGCCACCGCGCTGTTGGTATAGCCAGTAGCCACCGCGATCGCCTGCAGGGTCTCGGTGGAAATAACAGAGATCGCAGTCCCCGTGTACTTCGTCGAGGACGTGGTGGGCGTCGTGCCGTTGGTCGTGTAGTAGATCGTCGCGCCCGCCAGCCCATCGCTGATCTTCACCGATTGCGCCCCCACGTAGTTCCCCGCCGCCAGGCTGAAGGTCGGCGTCGGCAACACGGGAGCAATGGTGTAGGCCGCCGATGCGACTGCGCTGTTGGTATAACCTGTGGCCACAGCTATCGCCTTCAGGGTCTCCGTTGTGCTGACAGAGATCGCTGTACCTGTGTACTTGGTCGAGGACGTGGTCGGTGTCGCGCCGTTCGTCGTGTAGTAGATCGTTGCGCTCGATATACCATCGCTGATGCTCACCGACTGCGCGGTCGTGTAGGTTCCCGCCGCCACGCTGAAGATCGGCGTCGGCAGCACGGGAGCGATGGTGTAGAGGCCCGCGTTCAGCGGGCTCGGGTAATAGCCCGTGCCGGCGGCGAAGGCCTTGATCACTTCCGTCGAGCTCACGGTGATGGGGGTTGTGTAGACTGCTGAGGATCTGCTCGGATTGGTCCCGTCCGTCGTGTAGTAGATCGTCACACCCGGGGTAGCGTCGCTCATCATCACCGATTGCGCGGTCGTGTACGTCCCCTGCGGAGGCGAGAACACCGGCTCCGTCGCCGCGATGTTGTAGCCCGCCTTGGCCACCGCGCTGTTGGTATAGCCCGTAGCCACCGCGATCGCCTGCAGGGTCTCGGTGGAAATAACAGAGATCGCAGTCCCCGTGTACTTCGTCGAGGACGTGGTGGGCGTCGTGCCGTTGGTCGTGTAGTAGATCGTCGCGCCCGCCAGCCCATCGCTGATCTTCACCGATTGCGCCCCCACGTAGTTCCCCGCCGCCAGGCTGAAGGTCGGCGTCGGCAACACGGGAGCAATGGTGTAGGCCGCCGATGCTACTGCGCTGTTGGTATAACCTGTGGCCACAGCTATCGCCTTCAGGGTCTCCGTTGTGCTGACAGAGATCGCTGTACCTGTGTACTTGGTCGAGGACGTGGTCGGTGTCGCGCCGTTCGTCGTGTAGTAGATCGTTGCGCTCGATATACCATCGCTGATGCTCACCGACTGCGCGGTCGTGTAGGTTCCCGCCGCCACGCTGAAGGTCGGCGTCGGCAGCACGGGAGCGATGGTGTAGAGGCCCGCGTTCAGCGGGCTCGGGTAATAGCCCGTGCCGGCGGCGAAAGCCTTGATCACTTTCGTCGAGCTCACGGTGATGGGGGTTGTGTAGACTGCCGAGGATCTGCTCGGATTGGTTCCGTCCGTCGTGTAGTAGATCGTCGCACCCGGGGTAGCGTCGCTCATCATCACCGATTGCGCGGTCGTGTACGTCCCCTGCGGAGGCGAGAACACCGGCTCCGTCGCCGCGATGTTGTAGGCCGCCTTGGCCACCGCGCTGTTGGTATAGCCAGTGGCCACCGCAATCGCCTGCAGGGTCTCGGTCGAGCTAACAGAGATCGCAGTCCCCGTGTACTTCGTCGAGGACGTGGTGGGCGTCGTGCCGTTGGTCGTGTAGTAGATCGTCGCGCCCGTCGTCGCATCGCTGATGGTCACCGACTGCGCCGTCGCGTAGTATCCGGCGCCGGGCGAGAACGTCGGCGTCGGCAAAACGGGAGCGATCGTATAGATGCCTGCGTTTTCCGGGCTCGGGTAATAGCCCGTGGCCATGGCGATCGCCTTGATTACTTCCGTCGAACTGACGGTGATGGGGCTTATATACACCGCCGAAGATCTGCCCGGATTGCTTCCGTCCGTCGTGTAGTAGATCGTCGCACCCGGGGTAGCGTCACTCATCACCACCGATTGCGCGGTCGTGTATTTGCCCTGCGGAGGTGAGAACACCGGCTCCGTCGCCGCGATGTCGTAGGCCGCGGTTGCCACCGCGCTGTTGGTAAAGCCCGAGGCCACCGCAATCGCCTTCAAGGTCTCCGTCGAGATGACGGAGATCGCCGTGCCCGTGTACTGCGTCGAGGACGTGGTCGGCGTCGTGCCATTCGTCGTGTAGTAGATCGTCGCGCCCGACAGCCCATCGCTGATCGTCACCGACTGCGCCCCCAGGTAGTTCCCCGCTGCCAGGCTGAAGGTCGGCGTCGGCGTGCTGACAGAGAAAGTGAAGTGGAGGATCGGGTTAGAGCTGAGCGGAGTGTAGGTCAGGGTGTCGGGTGAACCATAGGGGGGCGCGAAGGTGGAATCGACGTTAACCTGAACGGGAGGATATTCTCCTACGGTTATCAGATACGTAGTGTTCGGCATTAGGTTTAAAGTTGGCAGCTTTGCTTGCGAGTGGAGATTGTTCGAAGAGTCTAAGAAGTCATCATTGCACGCAACGGCGTTACCTCCAGCGGTAACTTGTAGAACGGTGTCGTATCGACTGCCCGATGTATCGATTGAAACAGTCTGAGCGGTTGGACCAGATTCGTACGAATATGTGACAGTGCGAGCCGCAGGGATTGCCATGCAGTCCGCGAGCGTATCATCAGTGGGCTCGGTATCTGCATAGACGGGTTGTACTGTACCGGAAGCGTTGGTCGCATCGATAATTTCTGAATAGCCGGATGCAGGAATTTGGAAGGCCTGGTCCGTTGACCGGCAGGGCGTGGCCGAGCATTTGCTGAGGCTCAACCCACCCAGTGTCACGACCCTTCCGAGTGTGCTGTCGTAAACCAAAACCGCGAACGTGCCGGCTCCGAAAGAAAGGCCGTTTAGAACAGTCTGCGCGGAAAAGCTCAAGCCTGGAAGAGTTAAAGCGCTCTTATCGGGGAAGCCCGCCAGGAGGACATCGGCTTCCGTCAACTTTGGCGCGGGAGGCTGAGTGTCGAGTGGCGACTGAGGACCCATTGGCCAAAAGCTCACATTTCCATCGGCCCCGTCAATGGCTGAAGCCGCATCGACAATACAAGAGAACGAAAAAGTGTCGCACGGATACTGCGTGTTGTAAGGCATTGTCCCAGTGGGGTCATTCGCCAGAAACGCAAGCCCATTTTGCATGGCGGGGACAGTATAGATATCTGTCCCTGAAGCCGATCCTTCTATCATGTAACCGGCATTCTGCAATGTCGGTCGATTAGCCGTAGAGGCGATCGCTACTCCGACAATGTAATCCGCAGCAACCTGATTAGAAAGTGTGAAAGTGAGAAGGGTATAGCCTGGTTGTCCTACGATCGTGGGGTTTCCTTTACTATCCTGGGTGTACCCGCTAAACCGAGCTACGTTTACGTGGATTTGTATTTGACTTTTTGTGCTTCCTGTCGAGGAATCAGTAAGAGGGGATGCTGTATACGGGCTAGGACTGTCAATGTAGAACTGCGCACTGTCGAATCCATTTTTCGAGTTGGGAAGGTCACGGCCGGAACGATTTGCGATCGCAGGATATACAGGCGACAGCAAGATGATTACGAATAATGCACGTTGCAAGAGAGTTCGGGTCCCTCTATTCATAGCCGATCCTTCAGCATTCCGGCGGCGTTGCCATCAAGTTGTAAGCGGGAGGCTGATTATCTGCTCATTCGCGAGTCGAAATCAAGTGAATTTCTTCCGAGAGCTCAGAATTCCGGCGCTGTCCCGTGACGGAACCCTCCATCAAATGTCGCGAATGCGATGAGGGAACGAATTGGTTCAATCTCATCCCCTCCGCCGGCCAACGCGGGTCTCCAGCATCTGCAAAGGCTGTCTAACCCCTCATAATAAGAACCTTCTGCCGTCCCTGCTGCCTCGCGTCTTCGTTCCTCACTGCCCTTCAATCTATGGCACCGCTTTGACGCGTCCGATATCCTGATGATGCACTCCCATTGATCCCATGTCATACTTTCCCAGCACTTGTTTGCATGGCTTTGGGGAATGAATGGACCTCCCGATCTTTCCAAGGTAACGTCCTCGGAAACCATAGACCTCGAAAGCGCCGATTCTCCTTCTTCGGAGCGAGAGCATGCGAGTGTAACTATCTCGGGCGCTGAGCCTGGCCACGTCGAAAACTCCGCTGCCTTCGCTCCCGGAGATCTACTGGAACAACGCTATCGGATCGTTCGCTTTATCGCCCAGGGCGGAATGGGAGAGGTCTATGAGGCCGAAGATCTGGAGCTTAGAAAAACTGTAGCCATCAAGACCCTGCGTGCGGAGATCGCCGACGATCCAATTGCCCTGGCAAGTTTTAAGCAGGAGATCAGACTAGCCCAGGAAATTACTCATCCAAATGTCTGCCGGACTTACGACTTTGTACGTATCACCCGTCGACCGGCGGCACCGGCAAGGAACCAACCGAGTGCCTTCCTGACCATGGAGTTCCTGCCGGGGGAGACTCTGGCAGCAGCACTGCGCCGCAAGGGTCGTTTCTCTCCTGAGGAGCTTCTTCCGCTGGCTCGAAGTATGGCAGAGGCACTAGCCGCAGCCCATCGGGCCGGCATCGTCCATCAGGATTTCAAGACGAACAATGTACTGCTGACGCCAGGCGGGCGAGATGGCTCCGTTCGCGTGGTGGTTTCCGACTTTGGACTCGCACAGAGTGTAGCGAATTCCGAACAGCGATTCCATGGCGGAACTCCAGACTACATGGCACCGGAGCAGGTTCTAGGAGAGCCTCTCACGAAGTCCGCGGATGTCTTCTCTTTTGGAGTTGTGCTGTATGAACTCGTCACGGGGAGATTGCCGTATCCAGCAACCTCCGCGCGAGAGGCCATGGATAAACGCGTTCAGGAAGCGCCTATTCCACCATCTCGCTTCGTCACCAATCTGCCCGCCGGAATGGGAACGAGTAATTCTGCGGTGCCTGGCGCGAGATACGAAACAAAGATTTCCTGAGGTCACTGCAGCGATTCGAGAGTTAGATGTTGCCAGACGGAGACGGCTCGTCCTAGGTGTTACAGCGCTATTATCCTTCGTGCTGATCTTAGGCGGCTTTTTCCTCGTACGACACTTTAGAAAGCCCCCTGTGGTTCCCCGGATAGCAGTCGTGGGTCCGTACAACGAGTCCGGCGATCCAAAATATGACTGGATCGGCACGGAGGTGGCCGATAGTCTGACATCGATGTTGGATTTTGGCCCGAAGGATCTGCCGAAAGGCCGAAAGCTGGAGGTAGTACCGCGCGACGAGGTCGTCAGAACCGTTTATGACTTGTCGGTTGCAGAGTCCGGAGACCCACGGAAGCGGGATCTATCTCTGCTCCGGGAGGGTTTGGGAGCCCCTTATTTGGTCCTTGGAAAATATCGCCAGGTCGGAACAAATCGCGAACCGAAATTCCATATTTCCTTGTTATTGCAAGGACCCGATGGGGAGCAACTGGCCGCGCTGCAGCAAGATGTCGGCGAGGCTAACTTAGATGAGTTTCTTTCGACGTCGGCGGGTCGGTTTCGTGCCGCGCTAGGCCAGGCAACCGTGAATTTCATTCCGACGCCTGGCATCTACCCAAGTGACTCCTCAGCCCGCAAGCTTTACTTCGAGGCAGTTGGCCAACTTCGCGGTTTGAATGCGAATGCAGCATTGGAAGCGCTGCAGAGGGCTGCGTCTCTTGAGGACAGCGCACTTATCCACTCTTCAATGGCGGACGCCTGGACGATGCTCCGGCACGATGAGGATGCCAGACGAGAAGCTCAAACGGCCGCCGCTTTGGCGGACACTTCGGATCTTCCCGGAGAGTATAAGCTCTCAATCAAGGCCAAAGCATATGAAACCAAAAAAGATTGGGAATCCGCAATTCGTACCTACGATGCGTTGCATGTCCTGGATTCCACAAAGATGGAATACGCCTTAGGGCTCGCATACGCGCAACTCAATGGGTCCAAAGCCGACAACGCACTGCAGACCATCGATGTATTTTCGAAATTCAATCCAGGACTTGCCGGCGATCCGCGGCTTGCTCTGGCGAGGGCAAGAATTCTCGATAGTTTGGGACACAAGGACAAAGCCATCGTCTGGGCACAAACTGCGTTGCAAGTCGCAACGCAACGAAAGGCCCGTCTAGTAGAAGCGAATGCCGAGCTTGAGTTGTGTTGGCTGCACCGGAGCCTCGGACACGTAGAGGAAGCAATTCAGGCTTGCGAGAGTGCAAAGAGCACATTTGAAGCGTTCGGCGATTCCGTTTCAGCCGCAGTCACCCTCAACAATATCGCTAACTGGTTGAGCGACCGGGGTCGCTATCGAGAAGCAAAATCCGTCTTCGATCAGGTTGTTACGGTCAACGAACAGGCTCATGCGCAAAAAGATCTGGCAGGTGCGCTGTACAACTCTGCCAAAGCGTCGTTGCAGTTGGATAATCCGGGAGACGCGGAACGTTTACTTCGCCGGTCGATTGAGGTGTCACGGCTGGTTGGAGATAAAGAAGATGAAACTAGCGCCCACATTGCATTGGCCGAAATATTGAGGGACCGAGGAGACCTTGAAGGAGCGGCCGCTGAAGCACACCTGGCAAAGGACCTTGCCGAGCAAATTCCATCATTGCCATTGGAGGCTTTCGCGCTGAGCGCCATCGGATTAGTGCAGGCCGAAACCGGAGATCTCCCGAATGCGCTCAGTAATCACTTGAGGGCGCGTTCGATCCGACAAGACTTGAAGGATTCAGAGGGCATGGCTGCCAGCAGCCGTCGAATTGGGGACGTTTATTTACGTATGGGAAATCTCGGACTCGCAGTTGGTGAATACAACAATTCACTCCAGAGGCTACTCGTCGCTGGAACAGTGGAAGGACGTAGCAGACACTGAGCTTGCGCTCGCGGACGTCGAAATCGAGGCTCTTAACTTCTCCAGTGCAGAGAGTCATGCCAGGAAAAGCCTGGCGATCTTAACCGATCCGGACGACGGCGAGTCGCGAAGGGACGCTCTCAGCTATCTGATTCGCGCATTGATCGGACTTGGCAGGATTTCTGAGGCAAGAGGCACTCTGGGAGAGATGAAGGCTCTCCCCGTCTCTGACGCGGATGTGCGAGCCGATTCATGCATTGCAGAAGCGTTGTTGCTATCGAGCTCAAATAGTCTTCAGGAAGGGGTAGACCTGCTCGCAGCCGGTTCGGAGAATGCAGAACACTCGGGTCGGCTCTTTGCTTCGTTGCGATTGAGACTCGCGGGTCTGGAATTACAAAAGAACGCGTCGAATCAGAAGTACATCTTGAGACAAAGTGAAATTTTGATCGCCCAGGCGAAACGTTTAGGCTTCAATGGGATCGCAGGTAAGGCTGCCCAGTTAGCTCGAAGCTAGGGCCGTCTCATGCGGGGCCAGCCAACGGCGACCGAAGTCGAAACTCTATTGCAGCCCAAGTTCCGCCAACTGCTTGGGATTGGCTTCATCCACGGCCAGCAGATTGTGGCAGACTGAGCAGTCGTTGTTGATGCTCTTGCCATCCTTTGCGTTGTGATTGCCATCATGGCAGCGGAAGCATCCGGGATAGTCATTGTGGCCGAGATTGTTGGGGTGCGTACCCCAAGTGACCTTCATGGACGGAAAGACATTGGTCTCGTAAATGCGGACGAGGGTTTGTGCGGCCTGGTCGATCTGTGTGCGTTGCTGGTTCAGGACAGCTGGGTATTGCGCCCGGTAAAAATCTTCGAGGCCGGCAGGGATCTTTGATCCAGCCTCGGACTGCGACGCGTAACTGGCCTTGATGAGTGCGAGCCCTTCTTTGTGGATAAAGGGCAGAGAAGCGCTGGGACTGCCCTGGGCCATCGCCTTGTTCAGCGCGGCCTCCGGCGTGTCAAACGAGTGGGCTGCCCGGTTGTGGCAGTCCATGCAATCCATCAGGCGCTTCGTCCCGGTAACAGGAGCTTTCGCGTCTGTCGAGACATACTCGGTCGTCGAACCGTCGTCGTTAACCTTGGCGACCCAGGGAATGGTCTGGTTACTTGTATCCGTGGCTATGTATTCAATACGGCCAAGATGTGCGCCGTGGATTCCGCTCAGCTTACCGAACTGGTCGCGACCTCCAACATGCACCAGCTACGAGAGAATGCGTGGCAGAGTTGTTTTCATCGTCGCCGTACGAGGTCTTCACCACGAACTTGTCACCGACAAGCCGTTGCGGATTGTGACAATTCAGGCATGTCTTGCTCGCGGGAGGAACCTTGTCCTCCGCCATGATTGGCCGGGGATACTTGTTGAAGACCACCTGAATAAGCTGCTTTGTACCATTGACCTTGGCATGAACGAAACCGCCTACACCAGACGCAATATGACAGTCGGTACAGGCCACGTGTGAGTGCGGCGCAAAGTGGTAGGCGCCATACTCCGGAGCCATGACGTGACAGGCCTGACCGCAGAAGTTCGGCGTGTCCATGTAGGCGACGCTGCGATAGCTCGCTGTGCCCACGATGACAAAGTTGATAAATGTGGCCACAATCACAAAATCCAGACCGTGGCGAAATACAGGATCGCTGAGGTTAATCTCTGGATAGGCGGACGGCAGTTGACCTGCGGCCCTGAGACGTCTCCGTCGCAGCAGCATCCCGATGGGGATAAGAATAAGTCCGAGAACAAAAAGGCCGGGCAGGCACAGATCGACGATGATGCCGATGTACGGGCTGGCTGGGCCGCTTCGTCCGAAGATCTCGACGACCCAGAAGCCAATCAGAGTCATGGCCGACGCGGTTGTTAGCGCGCCGCCGATCAGGCTTGTCGGGTTATTTCCAAGAAAGAGAAGCGGCCGAAGCCAGTTTTCCCTGAAGTTTCCCGACGCGGCCAAGGCTCACCTCTTGCGGATTCGTTATTTCTTCTGCAGCGTATGGATGTATGCGATGAGACCCTTGATCTGGTCGTCCGTCAGCTTGCCTTTGTAGGCCGGCATTTTGTTCTTACCATTTGTTGTTACGGCGATCAGATCGTCGTCTGACATCTTCAGAACATCCGGATCAGTGAACGAGTGGACCTTTGTAGATTTTCCGGCAGGCGTATTACCGGTGCCATCGGCCCCGTGGCACATCTGGCACTTGGATTTGTAGAGATCCGCTCCGGTCTGGGCAAAGCTCACGGTTCCGGCGGCGAGCAGGCTGACGAAACAGGTACGAACGACTTGTTTCAGCATTGTGGGTGGCTCCTCCTGATGAGCGCGCCAATCATAACGCAGTCAAAGCTCAAATTAAAAAGAATAATTTACGGCCAAAGTATAAACATTCCCGCGGAAGCTTCTCGGGAGCGTGGGCCCAATCGGCGTTCCCTCGCCGTAGCTGTAGTAGTTCCAGTCGCCCTTCCATGTCCACTTCGGGGCGATCTGGAAGTAAAGGCCGCCATAGGGGGACTGCCACTGCGATTGCAGCGAGCCGGGCACCTGGCGAATATTGATCGCCTGCGAAGCTGCCGTTTACAGAGCTCATTCGGTACCCGGCCTTGGCCTGAAGCCGGTTGATGGGGTGGAAAGTAAATCCGATGAACCCGAAGTTTGTGGGCGCGTTGTAGTACCCATTGCTCGAGTACGGTGTCCCTGCATCCACGCACACGGGGGGAGCCACTCCGGCGTCGGGTGGCGGCGGGGTAGAAGGATAGCACTCGAGCGTGGTCGAGTACACGTCGTTGTAGGAGTAGTTCATGTCAATCGACCACTTCTCGTTCGGAATGACCGACAATCCGAAGGAATAATTCCTGTTGTGCTCCTTATGATTGACCGTCTGCACATTGTCCTGGGAGTTGAAGATATTGATCGTTCCCGAAGCCGAAAGCCATGGCCGCGGCTTGTAGGAAGCGCGCACGATGTACTGATACAGCTGGCGAGGGTCGATGCGGGTGAAGGAGTTGTCCGCATACATGCCGGCAAAGTTGAAGTTGATGCGCAGCTCCGGCAGCGGTCGAAGCGCCGCGCCGAAGAGTCCCCAGTTCTCGTGGATCGGGATGGAGTCGCCTCCAGCATTGGTAATGCGGCGGGCGCGATAACGATAGCCGGCGGATAAGGTTGCGTTGGGCGATACGTCCCAGGCCAGGACGGTCGTATTGGTGCTGGTCTTCTGGTTGAGAAACTGCTGGTCGGTCGCGGTCGTTGTGGTTGCGGAAGTGGGCGGAAGCAGCATCGAAGTGCCGGCATAGCTCGTCGTGGTGAACGTATTGTTGCCGGGATCACGGAAAGCCCAGAAGTCATAGACATCCGACGCCCTGATTTTCGGCGTGATCTCCCACTCGAGCGCAAAATCGCCGTTGACATTGACGTGCTGCGCCTTTGCCGAACCGGTCTCGAGGTACCCGCGCTGCGACGTTCTGGTTATCAGCCCGTTGAAGTATTCGTTGTAGCCTGTGAGCTTGCTGTTCGCGCCGGTGTACGCCAGGCGGCCATTGAGCGTGAGATGAGGAATGTCCGAGCTCTGGAGCCGTACCTGCTCCGTAGGGAATGTGGTACGTGTCGGCTGAACGCGTGAGTAAGCCAGGGCAGCGCTGCACATTGGGTTGACTGTCCCGTTCGGCGTTGAACGGAGCCTTGCAGGGCTGGCCCCACACCGATGAAAGATCGATCCCCAACGCCACCGGCTGACCATTGGGCAACACGTTATCCAGACCTGTCAAAGTACCAGTCCGTATTGCCCTTGTAATAGGTCACAAACTGGTCATAGCTCATGGTTGTCCTCGGATCCGGCTTCCAGTCAACAGTTGCATTCCACGTATTGTTGGAATTCCTCCAGTTCTGGTACAGCCAGGGATCATTGCCTAGATGGGTGGAACTGTACGATGGCCCCTGGTTGATGTTGTGGTTGAACCCAAACCTCACGCTTACCTTCGACACGGGAAACAATGTCAGCTGCAGATCGGTAATCTGGCGCAGCGTGTTATAGAGATGCGGAGTATTCAGCCACGGCTCGTATGGGGTCGAGTTCGGCGGAATCAGCGGATTGGCCAGCAGATCGTAATCGAAGTATTGACGATACCTGCGATAACTGCCGCGGAAATCGTAGAGGCGTCCCTTGGACATGTTGAGGTAGGTGACATTGATGGGATCGCCGCCGTATCCGTAGCTGTAGGATGAGAGACGGTCGAAGACAAGCGCGTGGCCGGGATCGACGGCCCGCATCGTCAGGGATTGATCGAGCACGCGGGCTCCCGAATAAAGATTAACCAACGTGGCCCACATCTGTGAACTGCCGGACTGTTCCTGGATATGGCCGCCAACATCGATCGACTGATGCACCACGTATCCACCGACGATCTTGTCCTTGTCTCCCGTGGTGCCCGGCTGCTGCGCATTATTCTGCGCCTGAGTTACCGCAAACGCCGCCAGCGCAAAAGCGCAAAGGCCAAGCCGCCGAGCGCCACACCGATTGCTTATTGCTCGCGATCCGAATGAGTATTTGCTCGTCATACCTGGCCATCCTTACTTGAAGAAAAATGGGTCGGAGTTCGAACCGTGGATTTGCGAGTGGCAGACGGTGCAGGCCTGGTACTGGTTCGCCTGATTGTGGAACGACGGGACCCCGGGAGCGGTGAAGTTCATCGAAGCCGTATGACACTGCAGGCACATCGAATTGATGTTGTTGCGGGTCAGCAGCCGCGGGTTTGGCGATCCGTGCGGGTAATGGCACCCCGTACATCCCTCGGTCGGGATCACAGGATGCGGATAGACGAACGGGCCGGCGGCCTCGGTGTGGCACTTCACGCATACTGCGGTGCCGCCGGGACCGCTGTGCAGCATAGTCGCGGGATGCTGCAAGGTGCCCTGGAACGTGCCGTGAGGATCATGGCAGTCGGTGCAATTCATCAGGCCTTCATCCACCTTGTGATGAAAGGGCTGCGCGAACGCCGCCTTGATATCGGTATGGCAGGTGTAGCAGAGCTGCGGCTGCGATATCTTGAGCAGGTAGTCTTCGCTCTTCGACTTATGTATGCTGTGGCAGCCCAGGCAGCCGACAGCCGCCTCGCCGTGCGCTGAGTGCTCGAAGTTGGGATGTGCGCCGGCATGGCAGGTGAGGCACTTCTGGTCTATGACTCGGGGCGAGGCTTTGGTGAATTGGAAGATCTTCGTGGCATCGCCGCCGGCGTCGATGTGCGCCTGGCCCGGTCCGTGACAGTTCTCGCACGTGACACCGTTGTCCCCGTGCATAAACGCCATCTTGGTATGAGGATTGGAGGCGAACTTGTCTACGACCTCCTGATGGCAGGTCTCGCAGGCCTCAGCTCCAGCGTAGCCCGGCGGGTGGGCGGAGACTGCGCTTTGCGCTGGCGCAACCTGTTTCTCCTGGGGTCCGGCATCTACTTCCCTGGCCATCCACAGGCCGGGCAGCAGCACAGCAACTGACAGCATGAGCAGCGATCGTCTCATCTATCTCTCCCGGATAAGGGATGGACCAGCCTGATTGCCTTGACTCAGCTTCTCGATATACCGAGCAGCCCGTTGCTATGTTGTGCAAGCATACAGCAGAAGTCAACCGTCAACTGTGACAGCCGTCACAGTTCAGCAGAAAATTCATTGGAAATCCCGGCGCATTCGCCATGCCCCCAATGCCCGTCAGCCGCGTGTACCCACTCACCGACCTGAGCGAATGCGATTTCTACAAGCTGGTCCAGGGCAGCCTCGACCGGTTGCGATAGAGCCACTCCCCACCCCGTCGACTCGGGCTGCACGCCCAGCAAAACCACTTCAGACGGAGCCTGTCCCAGCAGCTTCAAGGAGCCGAGAAGATCCGCAAAACCAAGCAAATGCACGCTCTTTGCCACAGGCAGGAGATCCAGGCCCGTGCCGGAAAATCGCGACAGTGTGCCCGGGGCGGCTCCGGTCTCAACCGCATCGAGAGCAAGCAGGTGCGTGATTCCTTGCAGAGACGGCAGAAGATTCAGTCCCAGCGTGCCGCCTTCGATCATCTGAACGTCGGCCGGAAGCCGGCCATCTTCCTGCAACCTGCGAATTGCGTGAATGCCGGCCCCATCGTCGGTGCGAAGCAGATTGCCCAGACCAAGCACGGCAATGGTGCATGGAGGCGGCTGCCCGGTTATCCGCTCCACCTTAACGGTCATCGTTTCCCGTCCTCGCTCTGTTCTTCCTTGACCAAATCCCTGGAAACGAACTTCCAGCCGCTGAAAATGCTCTCCATCAGCCCATTCCGCTGTTCCATCGCAACCAGCACGGCGCTGTACACGTGATGGATGACGAACGCCATGAAGAGAAACATGATGAGGTAATGAACGGCGCGAATGTATTGAATGTCTACAATCCGTGGAATCCATCCCACCAGCAGTGTGAGGAAGTGACTTCCACGCACCACGCTGTAAAGCACAACTCCGGTTACGCACTCCACGACCAGCAGGAACACGATAGCCATGTAGCATGCGGCGGCCAGCGAGTTATGGCCAATCTCCGGGAAGGGTTCGCGGCGCTGGTAGGAATAATAGAGAAGCATGCTGTAAAGGCTGCGCCACTGTTCGCGTTTCAGAGGAACCCAGGCCCGCCAGCGTGCCCATCGGTTTCCGGCAAAGAACCAGTAAAGGCGCAGAATCACCACGGAGATGAGGAGGAATCCAAATAACTCATGCACGAAGCGCGCTGTCCCCATCACCCAGGCGCGCGGGCCTGTCGCCACCAGGAATGGGCTGTGCATATAGAAGCCGGTGATGGTGAGAACGACCAGTGAAAGCACCATCAGCCAGTGCGCAATGCGCACCGGCCACTCCCACACGTAGACCGACACAACCTCGGGCTCCACGGCTACCGATTGTTCCACGTGCGGCGGGCTTGTCACGCTCCCCATAGCTGATTTTCCTAAATTCCGGCTACCATCCGGCCGTATCTCCGGCCCCTCGCGTCGACGACGTGAACGGCACACGCCAGGCAGGGATCAAAAGAATGCACCGTGCGCAGAACTTCAAGCGGCCGCTCCGGATCAGCGATCGGCGTTCCCTGCAGCGCCGCTTCGTATGCGCCTCGCTGACCGTGAGCGTCACGAGGCCCTGCATTCCAGGTCGATGGAACCACCGCCTGGTAGTTCACGATCTTCTTGTTTTCGATCTCGACCCAATGGCCCAGAGATCCACGCGGCGCCTCCTCCAGGCCGAAACCCTG
The DNA here is from genome assembly GCA_963735555.1 of uncultured Acidobacteriota bacterium. Lineage (GTDB taxonomy): Bacteria > Acidobacteriota > Terriglobia > Terriglobales > Acidobacteriaceae > Silvibacterium. The sequence goes on along the minus strand of CAVTLP010000015.1, from coordinate 199,336 downwards.
GCATGACTTCGGCCATGTGTCGGGATCCCATTTGTCGCCGTTGTGGATACGAAGTTCTCCATGAGCCATGTTGTCGTCCAGTTGCTGGAGCCATGTGGACAATTGCTCCGACATCAGCTCGGCCTCGAGCGCACGTGCGGCGATGCGGCCCATCGTCGAATACAGCGCCGAGGGAGGAAGTTTCAAATCGGCCAAAACCCCGTCCACGCGTTTCTTAACCTGTTCCTTGCCCGATGCATAGGCCACCAGCGTTCTCGCCAGAGGACCCACCTCCATCGGCTTATCGTCGTAACGCGGCGACTTCAGCCAGGAATACTTCTCGTCGGTCTTCAGATATTCATAGGGAGGCTTCGGGCCTGAATACTTAGGATTGGTTTCTCCCTGCGACGGATGCTTGCCGACCTGGTCGCCCTCGGAGTACTCATACCAGGAATGCGTCACATACTCTGTTACATTCTTCGGGTCTAGCGGGTGCACCGTGGAGAGATCGCGATTGAGAATGATACCCCGCGGCAGGAAAAAGCCGGCGGGGTCGTGGACGCTGCCGCTCGGATAATCCCCATAGACCATGAAGTTTCCCAGGCCTTCTCCATAGTTGAACCATTCGCGATAAAAGCCCGCAACCGCCAGCACATCCGGTATTAAGACCTGGCGCACGAAATTCTGGCCCATGGCGACCAGTTCCTTCAGCAGCGTAATGCTTACCGGATTGATAGCCGATTCCGTCTCGTTGGGATCGATGGCCGACGCCATGCCGCCGACGAGGTATGTCTGCGGGTGAGGGTTCTTGCCTCCCAGTACGGCGTGCATGCGGATGAAATTGCGTTGCAATTCGAGCGCTTCGATATAGTGGGCAACAGCGAGAAGATTGACCTCGGGCGGCAATTGATATGCCGGGTGTCCCCAATCACCGCTGCTGAACAGGCTCAACTGATGGCTGCCAACCAGCGTCTGGATTCGCTCCTGAACGCCTTTGAAATAGACGGTGCTCGATTTTGGATAATCGGATATCGACTGGGCGATCTGCGACGTCTTGGCCGGGTCGGCCTTCAGTGCCGACGGCACATCGACCCAGTCCAGAGCATGCAGATGATAGAAGTGAATGATGTGGTCCTGAACATTCTGCGAACCGGCGATGAGGCTGCGAACCAGGCGCGCATTGTCCGGGACTTCAATTCCGAGCGCATCTTCCACAGCCCGCACTGAAGCCAGCGCGTGCACCGTCGTGCAGACGCCGCATATGCGCTGCGCCCAGATCCATGCCTCGCGAGGATCACGGCCGCGGAGGATCAATTCGATTCCGCGGAACATCGTCCCCGAACTCCAGGCGTCCTTGACCTGGTGCCCGTCCACCTCGGCTTCGATGCGGAGGTGCCCTTCAATCCGGGTTACGGGGTCGATTACAATGCGGGCCACTTACTTATCCTCCTTGATAACAACCTCTTTTTCGGCTTCCTTCGTCTCGGCGCCTGCCGGATGCATGTGACTGCGAACCGCGTGACCGATTCCGTGTGCCGCCGTTGCGGCGGCAACCGCTCCAACAACGGTCCAGCCGATCTCGCCCGCGGTTACATCGACGCCGAAGCCGGCAGGGCGGGGCAGCCGGTCGTAGAAAGGGGATTTCGTGTCCCAGAAGCGAGGCGAGGCACAGGCGATGCAGCCATGGCCAGCCTTGACCGGCCAGCTTGTGCCATTGTTCCACCGCACAGTCGGACAGTTATAGGTTGCTTCCGGGCCCTTGCAGCCCATCTTGTAGAGACACCACCCTTTGCGGTGTCCTTCGTCGCCCCAGGCCTGCACGTAGCGGCCCGCATCGTAGTGGGCGCGCCGCTCGCACTGGTCATGAATGATCTGTCCATAGGCAAAGAGCGGCCGGTTGTAAGGATCGAGCGCCGGCATCTCGCCAAATGTGAGGTAGTGGACAAGCACCGCGGCTGTATTGGCAGCGTTGTGCGGGCAGCCGGGGAGGTTTATGACTTTGATGCCAGGAACCGCCTCATGCAGCCCCACAGCTCCGGTTGGGTTCGGATTCGATCGGACAAGACCGCCGTCCCATGCGCACGCGCCCACGGCAATCGTGGCTGCGGCATTCGTGCATACCTCGTGCGCGATATCGAGCGCCGTGCGCCCTGCGATCGTGCAGTAAACTCCGCCGTCGGCTGTTGGCACCGATCCTTCCACCACGGCCAGATATTTCCCTTTTTCCTCGCGTACCACCCGGTTCAACGCGGCTTCGGCAGCATGGCCGTATCCGGCCATGATCGTTTCGTGATACTCCCACGAGAGCGTCTCCAGAACCACCTCTTCGACCGTAGGATGGGAGGAGCGGAGCATCGACTCCGTATTGCCGGCGCAGTCCTGAAACTCCAGCCACACCAGGACCGGCTTCCTTCGTTGCTCCAGCGCCTCTGCAACCGCATCAGCATATGTCGCGGGCAGCGCCAGTGTTGCGGTTACTGCTGCACAGAATTCCAGGAATTGGCGTCGCGATATGCCTCGACTACGGCATGCCTCGACAACGGATTCTTCGGCCGGGATGATCATGGGTCTCTCCGCCGCCCACAGGACAGATGACTTTGGAAAGCAACCTACTCCCTTCAGGAGCGCGCTGTATGTGATGAACATCACAATCCCCGGTGTTTTCAGACACGGCGCGATTCCAGGCAATCCTCGAAGCTATTCGCAGACAGGAGGCTATCTATATGGACACCCTGGTCACCGTGGGCCCGAGCGTTCGAAACTCGGGTGCTCCCCGACGCGAACGTCGCAGATCACGCTTATTCTGTAGCCTTTCCGACGAGGCGATGGACCGCTTCGACAAAATTGCGCGGCATGTTACATATCCGGGTCGCTCCATTGTTTTTGAAGAAGACGAGAAGTCGCATGGAATCTTCGTGGTTTGTGCCGGTTACGTGAAACTGTTTGCCACTTCAAACACTGGCCACACGATGATCCTGAAGATCGCAAAGCCAGGCGATGTCCTTGGCCTGAGCGCGATACTGAATGACTTGCCTTATGAAGTCACGGCCAAAACTCTCGGTCCTGGCAATTTCCAGTACGTCGCCCGGCGGCCCTTTCTGGATTTTCTGAATACCTATGCGGAAGCAGGCGTGAACGCGTCACGGACGCTTGCCAGGGAGCATCGCGAAGTTTTTCTTAGCGCGCGCCGTCTGGCGCTCTCGCCCTCCGCTTCAGGGCGCCTTGTTCAGATTCTGGTCGAGTTCGCAAAGCTACATCCTGGACTCGACTCTTGGCCGAGTTTCACAATGCCACTCACCCACGAAGAGCTTGCCAGCATAGCAGGCATATCGCGAGAGACTGTCACGCGCCTTCTTAACCAGTTTGAGCGCGACGGAATTATCTCGAGAGACAGCTCCATCATCACCATCCATCGATCGTTAGAGTTGGAGCGGCTTGCTCAATGAGTCACAGAACCAGCGATGTTCTTGATATGGCCGTAAAGCGTCGACGGCTGAAAGGAACGACAGGCAAGTGGAGAGCGCCGGAGGCCTTTGGCGTTGTCTTGCAAGCTGTTGGTTAAATGGCAGAGACGGGATCGAACCGCCGACGCCGGCCTCTTCAGGGTTGCCTGGAAAGCAAACTAAGCGGTCCGGAATCAGCGGAAAAGGCTGATGTGTTGGGGGTTATGGCCAGCTCCTTTAGGATCATTTAAGACTATTTGGCTACCGTTGATGCCATGGTACTCGGCTTTCCCACCTCGGATGGAGCAGAGCCTGCCAGAGACTCCAACCCACACCGTTCCTTCGTGGTCCTCCAGGAGGGACAGCCCCTCCGTTAATCGACAACTGTAACCTTTGTCGGCGGCCCCTTCGGTTAGTCCTTCGAAAAGCGCGGAGTTGTCGCGCACGCGGGAATGACAACAAACACGATGGCCGCCGAATCCGAAAGTGCCCTTTGTATAATTTGGCCAAAGACCACGATGAAACTTATCCCCCTCCGGCTGACGCTGTTGGCGTTGCTCGTCCTAAGCTTTGCCTGCGATCGCCTTAACGCCAATGCGGGCGGGGTTCCGCCCGGATACACCAAGACCCTTTGGCAATCGAGGGACGGACTTCCGGAAGAAACGGTGCAGGCCTTCGCGCAGAGCTCGGATGGCTATTTGTGGATCGGGACCTCCGGTGGCCTACTTCGTTTTGACGGAGCTCGCTTTACATTATTCAATCGGGATAATACTCCGGAGTTCAAAGAAAACAGTGTCTGGTGCCTGCTGACCGGCGACGATGGCGCTCTCTGGATCGGAACGGAGGGTGGCGGCCTGCTCCGCTATAGCCACGGCCGTTTCCGGAGATATTTCACTTCGGACGGGCTGACAGATGGCTTCGTACGGGCGATCTTTAGAAATCCAAACGGGACGATGTGGATTGGCACTGACGATGGCCTCTTCCGGTTTGAAGGGGAAAGAATCATCCGAGTCGACAAGTCGAAACACTTTCCTCCCATAGCCGTGCACGCCATCTGGGCCGATCATCGCGGTCGGCTATGGGTAGGCGGATCGCGGCTCTTAATGCTCAGGGACGGTGTAGTCAAGGAATACAAGCTAAGAGGAGATTCCAGCGCAAACCGGGTCAAATCAATTCTGGAAACCCGGGATGGCACGGTCTGGGTGGGTACGGTCGCAGGCCTGAACCGCATGAAGGGCTCCGATTCTTTCCAGCCGGTTGAGGGCATCCGGGGGACGGTTCGTGTCCTCCACGAGGGCTCCGATGGCCTTTTCTGGGTCGGCACCATTGGGAGCGGCATATTTCTTTATCGACAAGGCAGGTTCTCTCAGATCAAGGCTCCGGACGGTGTACCGAGTAGCACGATCCTGAATATCTTCGAGGATTCGGAAAAAAACGTTTGGATCGGTACCCAAGTTGGGATGGTGCGCTTCAGCAGGACACCGATGAGTATCGTCTTCCTTCCTGGTGCGGCGGACTCCGATTTTGGCACTGTATATCGTGACCACGACGGGTCACTGTGGTTCGGTTCAACCCACCTCTTCAGACTGCAGAACGGTGTTCCTGAGCAGAGGACCTTTCCCGGCATGACTGGTGTCAAGGTGCGGAACGTGTTGCGCGACGCCAGTGGAGCTCTCTGGCTGGGAACGGATGGCGCTGGAGTCTACCGGCTGGTGGGCAACGCCTTGACTCACTACACGAAGAAGACCGGTCTGACCAATGATTTCACCCGCGTCATGATCCAGACTCGCGACGGAAGCATTTGGATCGGAGCTGATGAAGGCGTGACTCGCTGGGGGCCGCATGGCCTCAGAAAATTTCAGGTGAGCGACGGTCTGTGTTACTTCAGCGTGCGCGATTTGCTGGAAGATCACTCGGGAAACATCTGGATCGCGACCGAACGCGGGGTGAGCTGCCTGCGCAACGAGAAATTCCAGCGCAATCTTGCGACGGGCACTCTTCGCGGTGAAAAAGTCTGGGCCATTCATGAGGATGCGGAAGGAGGGCTCTGGTTCGGGACGCGCAACGGCGGTCTTTACCTATTTAAAGAGGGCAGGATAACGCACTTCACGACCGCCCAGGGATTGGCCAGCAACAGCATCTACAAAGTTCTTGAAGATCCGGCAGGCTATTTCTGGCTAAGCGGGCCAAACGGGATTTCTGTCTTCAAGAGAAAGGAACTGGAAGCGGCGGCGGGGGCCTCGACTGCAGAGGTCTCCCTGGCGTTTTACGGCATATCGGAGGATTTGGAGACAACGCAAATCTATGGAGGTACTCAGTCTTCAGGATGCCTCGGAACAAAAGGGGACGGGTGGTTTCCGACCAACCATGGCCCGCTCCATATCCTGGCCAGGAGTGCCTCTCCTCTCGACAGCTTCAGGTTGGTCTTCGGCAGAGTATTAGTGGATGGCCATGAAGTGCCCAATGAGGGAAGCATTTCAATCGCTCCCGGCAACTCCGCGCTGGAGATCTCTTATGCCCCTGTTCTGCTTCGCTCTCAACAGGACATCCGCTTCCGGTACAAACTTGACGGCTTCGATCATGATTGGAGTACCCCAGGCACGCGACGCACGGCCTACTACACCAGCCTTCCGCCGGGAAAGTACACCTTCCGCGTGGAAGCATTTGAGATGAATAATCCTCAGGCGTTGGCAGTGATTTCATTGCCAGTCGTCCAGCAGGCGTACTTCTACCGAACATCCTGGTTTCTATCGCTTTGCGCCTTAATGTTCGGGTTCTGCATCTGGCTTGTCGACCGTATGCGGGTCAGGCAGGTAAGAGCCCGCTTCCAAGCCGTTCTCGATGAGCGGAGCCGCCTCGCGCGCGAGGTGCATGACACGATCATCCAGGGCTGCTCGAGTACTTCCGCTTTGCTCGAAGCATCTTCCAGCATGGAGCAGTGTGATAAAGTTCTGTCCCAGCAACTCGTCGATTATGCGAGGAAGCAGATTAGAGAAACGGTAGACGAAGCCCGACAGGCAGTCTGGAATCTGCGCAATGGTGAACCTGCCGCAAGCGATGTTCGCTCCTCTCTCAAGAGAATTGCGGAAAATGCCGGCAAGGAGTCAGGCATCCCCATCCAGTACGAAGAGCTTGGCCAGCCCTTTCCGCTGGATCAACCGACCTCGCATGAAGTCCTTATGGTTGTTCGCGAGGCGGTCCACAACGCAGTTGTGCACGCACAGGCCTCGCGCATCGCGATCAGTCTTCACTTCAGCAAAACAGGTCTGGTTGTCGAAGTGCGGGACGACGGGTGTGGTTTCGATCCTGCGGGCGTAAAGGGGCCGGAAGACCAGCACTACGGACTCTCCGTTATGCAGGAGCGGACCGGAAGAATCGGCGCCCGCCTGCAGGTGAACAGTGCAATCGGCGAGGGGACTCAGCTGCGGATCGAAATCCCGCAAAAGCCGATGCATCGCGATGTGCCTCTGGAGGTTTAACTATGGACTGCCCTGAGAAGATAAAGATCCTGATCGTTGATGATCATCCGATCATGCGCGCCGGTATCTCATACATCATCAAGGCGCAGCCGGATATGGAGATGATTGCTCAGGCAGGAACGGGCGAAGAAGCAGTCGAGGAATTCGAGCGGCATCGGCCCGACATCACCTTGATGGATCTTCAACTTCCCGGAATGAGTGGCGTTGAAGCAATTCGCAAAATCCGCAGCCGTCATCCTCAAGCACGCTTTGTGGTCCTGACGAACTTCGAGGGCGACGAGGATGTTCATCAGGCACTCGAAGCCGGAGCGGGAGGCTATCTGGTGAAAGGTATGCCGCATGAGGTGTTGGTGAGCGCCCTGCGGCGTGTCAACCGGGGGGGACGATTTCTTCCGCCAACGGTCAGCCGTGCACTGGAGTCGAGGACTCCAGGCTCCACTCTCTCCGAGCGCGAGCGAGAAGTTTTGGCGTTGATGGTGGCAGGCAAGAGCAACAAGGAGATTGGCGTTTCCCTCGGAATTACCGAGGCAACGGTGAAGCGTCACGTCGGCTCGATTCTCATGCGCCTAGATGTTGCCGATCGCACTCAGGCTGTAGTCGCCGCGTTCCAGCGAGGGCTGGCTCATTTGCGAAAGTAACTGAATTGTCTCATTTCGCTTCAGAGTGTTTCCCTGAGCAGCACGATCCGGGAAAATGTTTTCTCGAATGCTACTTTCGGCGCATTCGCATCGTTGTTTCGATGTATTAGCGTGGCCCACAATCGACCTGGGGATGGTAACGGTTACATATTCGGATCAGACCGCAAATCGCCCCATGGTCGAAGAATTCAAGGAAGGCCATATGACAAACATATTTTCCAGCATGGCTTCAGCCATCTACAGATCGAGAGAGTTCAATTCCCGATTTACTAACCTTTTCAAGATTCGCCGGCAACTGCTTTGCGCCGTGCTGGCTATCTTCGTCTCGCCACCTGTCTTTGCACAGGCGATTTATGGCTCTATCTCAGGCACCGTAACGGACTCGACCGGAGCCGCAGTGGCCGGTGCGAGGGTGATTGCAACGGATATGGATAAGAACATAACCGAAGCTGCCTTAACCAATTCCAGTGGTAACTACCTCATCCAGCATTTGATTCCGGATTCGTACAAGGTAAGGATCTCTGCCAATGGTTTTTCCAGCGTAGCGTCCGACACCCTGCAGGTGTTAGTGGACAGCTCCGCACGGTTCGACGCCGTCCTCCATGTGGGGTCGAGCTCGACAACCATCGAGGTCACCGAAGAAGCTCCACAGTTGAAGACTGACCGGGCAGACGTCTCAACTACGCTTGACTCACGTTACATCGAAAATCTGCCGAACATAACGCGCAACGCGACCAGCTTTGTGCTTCTGGCTCCTGGGACGACGGCTTCGCAGTTCAGCAATTCGGTCAGTGAAAATCCCCAGCAGTCCACGCCCGTGGCCGCAAATGGGCAATCTCCTTTCTCTTCAGGATTCATTTTGGACGGAGCGGATAACAAGGACGGATTCATCGGCGAGATCATCGTCAATCCTCCGCTCGATTCCATTGCGGAGCAAAAATTTATCAACCAGGATTATGACGCCGAGTTTGGAGCGGCGGTCGCCGGACTGACCGTGATGCAGACCAGGTCAGGAGGCAATAGCTTCCACGGAAGCGCCTTTTGGTATCGCCACAGTGACGCACAGCAGGCGAGAAATCCTTTTACCCAATACCCCGGAAATAATACGCTCGGCCCGGACATCCCGCCTAGCCTCTACAACTTGTTCGGGGGCTCCGTGGGAGGTCCCATAGTTAAGAATAGGGTCTTTTTCTTTGGCGACTACCAGGGTGTTCGCTCAAAGACGGGAAACTCGTTCTTTCAGACTGTACCAACCGCACTTGTGCACCAGACCTGCACCGGGACGACGGGCTATTGCGATCTGTCGGAGTACTACCAGGGCGGACAGGGCCAGGTTTATGATCCTGCCACCGGCGATCAGACCAACGGCAACAACCGCACGGCGTTTCCATTGGTGAACGGAAAGCCCAACCAGATTCCTAACAGCCGGCTCTCCCCGGCGGCGGTGAATCTCATCGGCATTCTGCCTATGCCCAACAACTCTAACGGCATTGCCAACAATCTCACTGCGAGTGGCAACGGTATATTCAACACCAATCAATTCGACACCCGGATCGATGCACAGCTGAAGCCCACTCTGCATATCTTTGGCCGATACGGCTATCTGGGGTCATCCATCTCGGCGCCCGGAGCCCTGGGTGCGGCCGGTGGCCAGGGCTTTGGACAGGCTACGTTCGCGGGCAACTCCAGCGGGCGCAACCAGAACCTGGTGGCGGGCGCAGATTATGCTTTCAGCTCCACGCTCCTGACTGATGCACGATTCGGCTATATCCGCTACCACATACTCGAAGGCAAGTATGACGGCGATGAAGATCTGCAGACCACACTCGGCATGCCTGGCCTCAACACCGGAGCGGTCGGCTCCGGAGGCGCAGCCGCTTTCTTTGTAGATGGCCTGTCGAACATCGGTTCAAGCAATCACGGCGTCAACCACTGCAACTGCCCTCTGGATGAAACAGAGCAGGAGTACGAAATAGTCAACAACTGGACCAAGGTACTGGGCAATCACTCAGTGAAGTTCGGCGCTGACCTTCGTCGTCTGCAACAGCTGCGGGTGCCCAGCGATACCAACCGCTCGGGCGAGCTCGGCTTCTCGCATCAGCTGACCGGAAGTCCGTCGGCCGGCGGCGGCCTCGGCCTGGCGACTCTTCTGTTCGGCAATGTGTCAGGATTCAGCCGCTATGTGAGTTCAGTCACCGGCGCGGAAGAGCATCAGCCCAGGATATTTCTCTACGCACAAGATAGCTGGCGAGTAACACCGAAGCTGACCCTGAACTATGGACTTCGCTGGGAGGACTATGTTCCGGAGTCTGTGAACGGCAAAGGCAAGGGCGGCTTTTATGACTTGAATACCAATCTCATTCGAGTCGCCGGATATGGAAACATCGGCAATAATCTGAACATCGAAAACACCTACACGTACTTTGCTCCGCGCCTCGGCATCGCCTATCAGATCAATCCCAAACTGGTGGTGCGGGCTGGTTATGCCAAAGCCTTCGACCCGGGCTTCTTCGGAGACATCTTCGGACAGCTGCTTACACAGACCATACCGGTGTTGGAAGACCAGGGCCTTACCGCTCTCAGCGGATATACGCCTGTACTCAACAATTACCCCGATCCCGCTTCGGCGTACGCGCTGACGATCGGGCCGGTGCCACCGACCTTTTATCAGGTGCCCGCCAATGGCCTGTTGCCGTTGCCGCCGAATATCTATCCAACCTCCCGGCCGGATAAAATGCGTATCCCTTATGTTGACGGATGGAATCTGTCGCTCCAGCAGCAGATGACTTCCGATACGAGCTTTACCCTCGCCTATGTCGGCAACAAGGGAACTCACACCATCCCCAACTCTACGTGGGGTGGCATCAACTGGAATGACTATACGGTAGTTGGTTATGCGCAGGGTGTCAGCCAGTGCGCCCGGTCTGTCTTCTTCAAACAGAATGGATATTGCGGACCGGGTTACATCGGCTATTACGCCAACGAAGCCAACTCCGAATACGAGTCGCTCCAGGCCGTAGTCGACAAAAGATACAAGAATGGACTGCAGTTCCAGGCAAGCTATGTCTGGTCGAGCGCATTGGGCTCGGCTAACGGCGGTTACTTCATGATCGATCCGAGCGTGAATCGCGGCCATTTCGATTACAACCGCACCAATTCGTTTATCCTCTATGGCATCTACGATCTCCCCTTCGGCAGGGGGCAGCGCTTCGCCTCTGACGCTCCCGGATGGGTGAATGCCATCATTGGAGGACTGCAGTTCAACGGTGCTCTCAACTGGGCCAGCGGTCTGCCTTATTCTCTGGGGCTGAGCAACTGCTCCGCTGAAATTGACAACGGCCCTTGCCGTCCAAACAAAGTCGGGGGATTCTCGCCCCATGCGGGCAGCCTCAATCCAACGACGCATCTGGTTCGGTTCTTCACTCCTGTGCAGACGCCAAACGATGCTGGACTGGTCACGCCGGGACAAACCGCCATCCCATGGCAAGCTCCTCAGGTCGAGCAGTTCGGCAACGTGGGCGCAAATTCGGTATTTGGCCCGCACTACTTCAACAGCGATCTCTCTCTTATGAAGAACTTCAACTTGTATGAGGGAATCAGAATGCAACTGCAGGTCCAGGCTCAGAACGCCTTCAATCACGTCAACCTCGGAAACCCTAACTCGTGCGTCGACTGCAGCCTGGCATCAGGGGCCGGAACGATCAATGGCCTGCTGGGCACGGCAACAATGCGCCAGTTGCAGTTTGTAGTTCGCTTCACGTTCTAACTGTCGTCTGCATCGGGATCCCTCTCTCAAGGCGATCCCGATGCCTTCGTTTGAAAGCTATAGAGACTATTCGTTGTTAGAGAGAACCGTTACGCGAGATGAAAGATATCCGGCGGGGAATAGGATCGATCCGAGGACTAAATGAGCGAGGCGTACCGGATTTGGCGGAAGACCAATATCCATTTTCCTATTCTTCTGTGCGTTCTCGCGTTCTTGATGGAGCGCGCGACATGGGCGCAAACGACCGGCTCGAATCTGATTCATGTTGATGCGAGCGGCCCGGTCGTGGCTCCTCAACCGAGCGACTTCCAACCGGGCGCCTCGGTTTCTCCTTCCGGACAGGTAATTGGGCTGAATAGCCGCTACCTGACTCTGAATGGCGAACCATGGCTTCCTGTAATGGGAGAGTTCCACTATTCGCGATATCCCGCGGATCGCTGGGAAGAAGAAATACTCAAAATGAAGGCTGGCGGAGTCCAAATCGTTGCCACCTATGTCTTCTGGATTCACCAGGAGGAGGTGGAAGGTAAATTCGACTGGTCCGGGCAGCGCGACCTCAGGCGCTTCGTCGAACTTTGCGCAAAGCACGGAATGTACGTCTATCCGCGCATCGGTCCCTGGGCTCATGGAGAAGCGCGCAATGGAGGATTTCCCGATTGGCTGATCGCCAAAGTCAAATCGCCGCGCAGCAATGATCAGGAATATCTGAGATATGTTACGCGCTACTACGGCCAGATCGCTCATCAGTTGGAAGGGCTGCTTTGGAAGGATGGCGGTCCCGTCATCGGTATTCAGCTGGAGAATGAATATTCTAGCCGCGGTCCGGAAATGGGCAGCGAGCACATTCTGGAGCTGAAGAGGCTCGCTATCCAGAGTGGCCTCGACGTGCCGCTCTACACCATAACCGGCTGGGACAATGCCGCTGTGCCTGCAACCGGCGTACTGCCCGTCTTCGGGGGCTACCCGGACGCGCCCTGGGACGGATCAAGGGATCAACTTCCTCCGAATGAGGTCTACTCCTTTCGTCTTGGCAGCCGGGTTTCAGGAGATATGGGCGCGATGGGCGCGAAGCCGGATGTCTCCGCTACCACCGGCAACGAGGGAAGATTTCCGTTTCTCACCGTGGAAATTGGCGGGGGCATTCAAGATACATATCATCGCCGTCCGGTAATTACGGCCGATGACATTGCAGCGATGTGTCCGGTGATGCTCGGCTCGGGTGTAAACCTCTACGGGCTCTACATGTTTCAGGGAGGAGAAAACCCTGACGGACAACTCTCGACACTGCAGGAGTCGCAGGCAACACACTATCCCAACGACGTGCCGGTGAAGTCATACGATTTTCAGGCTCCGCTCGGGGAGTTTGGCGAAGAGCGCGAGTCTTTCCGCAAACTAAAGCTGATCAGCTACTTCCTGAATGACTTCGGCAGTTATCTCGCGCCCATGACCGTTCACGCTCCGGCGGTCTTACCAAAGGACCCCAGCGACACTACCGTCGTCCGAGTTTCAGCACGCAGTTCGGGAAATCACGGATTCATTTTCCTCAATAATTATCTGAGGAACTATCCGATGCCAGAGAGAAAGGCCTTTCAGATAGCGATCAAGCTGCCGGACAAAACTATGCAGATACCTCGCTCTCCGATTGATGTCCCGTCGGGCGCATATTTTATCTGGCCCTTCAATCTCGATCTCGGCGGCGAGACTCTGGAATACAGCACGGCGCAGCTATTCACAAGGCTCGATCTCGCGAACTCATCGACATACTTGTTCTTTGCGACTCCTGGAATTACGCCCGAGTTTGCTTTTGATACTCGCAGTCTCGCAGAGATCGAAACGGATGCTGGCCGCATCACTCGTTCCGGCGACACGACTTACGTTTCCATCGCTACTCTCGCATTTGAAAAGCCGATCGCAATCCAAACGAAGTCCGGCAAAACGATTCGCATCTTCGTTGTCAGCCAGGAACTCGCGGAGAACATCTGGAAGGCAACCATCGACGGAACTCCGCACCTGCTGATTACCTCTGATCAATTTTTCTCAGACAGCACCCACGTATACTTGCAGGCGCTCGATCGTCCGGATTTTCACTTCGGCGTATTCCCCCTCGTGCAGGGCCTGGATGGCAGCAGCACGGTCCATTTGACCGGACACAGTGGCGATGTCTCGACGTTTGAAGCGACGGTGCGCAGTCGGAACATTCCCCTTTATGTCCACGAGATTCAGAAAGCATCCAGCATCCCTCCCGTAGCCTACGGCCCTCCGGTTCCATGGCGCGCCAAGAGTGTGGCACAGGCACCGGAAGACAGCGCCTTCGATCGCGCCGCAATATGGAAGCTGAGCCTGCCGGCGGATGTGATGGACGGGCTGAGCGAACTCATTCTCCGGATAGATTATGTCGGCGACGTAGCCCGCCTTACTTCGCGGGAAACGCTGCTCGATGACAATTTTTACAACGGATTGCCCTGGTCGGTAGGACTATCCCGTTTCCTCGAAAAGAACGCGTCCACCACTTTCAGCCTGAGTATTCTTCCTCTCCGCAAAGATGCTCCCATCTATCTGGAGAAGCAGTTTCGCCCCAGCTTTGGCAGTAGTCAGCAAATGAATCAACTAAAAGATATCAAGCTGCTACCGCAATACAAACTGGTTCTGAACACAGACCTAAAACGGGCAAACTGACGGGTTAAATCGGGGGCCGCGGAGACCACCTACAGCGGGAGGCCAACGCGCCGCAACAAGTCTGCCTCCATTCACGAGTAGAAATTTGATCAAGTCGTGGATATTTAGGTTGGCGTGACAAAACTACCCACTTCGGTGACAATCGTCAGCCGTCACTCCGCCCGAGGTATCGGATTTACCCGGTCCGGCGCGTAACGAATTTCGCACAATTCTCACAATTTGTTAGTTGACAGTTACGCAACGGCGGAAGAGACTGTTGCGGCTGCTTCATAGTCGTTTTTCCTGCCTGCGTTACGGCCTCTTGTGTGTATGTATCCCGGCGTTTTTCGCCGGTCCCGGGCCCCGTGTTTTTGCGGATTTTGCGGTTCGCCCCATGGCGATTCGCCTTCCCTGGCGCGAATGATCGCTTCGAACTGAAGCCCGATTCGCCAGCACTCGCGGAGATCTCCCATGTCCACCCCGCCCCGTATCGATCCAAGCGCACTTGCAGCCGCCCTCGCCAAGTTGCCATCTTTCTCTACTGCCACGTCTGTCGAATTGGACCCCGTGCGCATCGCCCTGGCGCGCGCCATCGTCCTCCGGTCAGGATCCCGATCAGCTCGCCAAGGACCTCAGCACGCCCGCCGGCTGGCAGTCTGTCGACTTCTCGAAGCCACCCATCTTGACGAAGGCCGGAGCGCCGCCTGCACAGCCGCCCACGCTCACTCCGGATGCGCTCACACCCACACCCCCCGATGCGACCGCTAGCACGCCACCGGAGTGGATCTCCACCATCGTCCCCATTGCGCTCAAGAAAAATGTCTCCAGTCGCGTCGTTGTTCTCGATCATGAGCCCACGGCGCTCGGTGGACTCGAACTGCCAGCCTGGGCGCGCGCACTGAGCCCGGCAGCCACCTATGGCCCTGTCACCGTCGTCAGCGCCCAGCTCAAGACAACGACCACCAAGTGGATACTGCCGTTTCACTTTATCGAGACCGTGCAGTTTGTCCGCGGTTCCACGGTGCTCTGTGTGCTGCCTCTCTCAAGTCTCAGTTCTGGATCGGGCACTTCAGCCACCATCTTCGCCGGCTCGGCGTGGCTTGCCGCTCAGCCTTTTGTCTCATCTGCGCCGTCTGATGGATACGCCGGCATCGCCATCCAGTCGGGCGAGCTCTCCTGCGATGAGTCACTCACCTTCGGATCGACCACTGTCACTGTGCCTGCCAGCGCCACACTCAGCCTCAGTCTCGTGCCCGCTGTGGAGGCCGCCGGCCCCGCCGGCTTCCCGACTCAAGTCACAGCGCCCACGAAGATTGCTGCGATCTTTCCCCCATCCGGAACGGCGTCCATTACCGCCGCTCATTGCTCCGCAGTCCTGTACGGCGAATCGATCGATTGCGCGCCGTCTCACCTGCCCGCCGCCTACAATGCGGAGCTGGGTTTCCTCTACATTCCCGGAAAATCCTTCGCGGCCGTCTTCAACCCCACACCAGTGAAAGGCAAGCTCTTCGAGTTCGCCGGCTCCGCCCCCATCGAAAGCGCGGGCTGGGCTCTGAGCGTAAGCGAGTCCACACCCACCACGCTCGGCACCGCCTCAGGCCCCGGCGACTTCGCCATCGTCTTTGGAGCAGGCATCTCCTGCCACTGGCCGGGCATTCATCGGCGTGAACCTGCGCTGATTGGCTCGCTCATTGCGCAAAACAACAGTCTCTACTTCTCTGTTCTTTCCGGCTCGCCTCCCGGGGTTGTTGTTGAGCAAAAGTTCAGTCTCTGGGACGACCAGGACACCAACAACAAGCGCCGCTGTCAGCTGATCGCTGGCCGCGTCGGCGGTCAGTTGCTCCTCTACGCGCTCATCCCACATACCGAAATCGTCAGCTACGTCGCCGTCCTCGACGCTCTGGTCGACCGGCCTGTGCTGGCCACAGGTGCGCGCATTCCAGCCATCTTTCTTTCTGGAACCGTGGGACTCGTCCGCAACCACTCGGGGCATCACCTGATCGTTTCCTCCTCGACGCCCGACCCGGAGGTCCCACCGGGCTCACCGCCTGCAGCGTTTCCCATGGCGCTCGACAACGCGCTTCTCGACGTCAGTGTTCCTGCCTCGATCTTCATCAATGCCACAACGGATGCGAAGTTCAATGCCGGCGAGGGCCTTGCTCTCATTCTCTTCGGCTACCTGCTCATCGAACTCTACCTGCCCGATCCCTACACCGGCGGCTTCACCCCGGGACAGGATCTGACCTTCGACATCTATGGTTACCTGCTTGCCGAGATCGGCTGGACCAAACCCGGCAAGGTCGCCATGCGCCTGATCGATCTGGCACACAAGCATCCCACGCTGCCACCGAAGACGGAAGCCGATTCGACTCCCGTTCCGCCGCCCGTGCTGGAGTTCCCGTTCCCGGTCCTTCCTCTTCCCCTCGAAGCTTCGCCGACGACAGAGCTGGTTCCCGAGAAGGCCGCCGTTCCCGCAGCCGCCGACCCTCTCGCGGTAACGCCAAAACCGCCTGCGTACCCCAAACCGGAAAATGCCTTCCTTCTCCTCGACGTCTCCACGCGCGCCAGCCTGCTCGGAGTCGAGGTCAACACCAACAATGACCGGCGCTATACCATCGACGGCATTTCTGTCCGCGGACCCGCGTCGTTCCTGCCTCTCTTTACCCTCCCCTCCATTGCCTGGGAGCCGATGTACAACACCGCCCCCGTCCAACCCATTGCGCCCCCGCCTGCTCCTCCAACCACTTCTCCCACCGGCAAGTTGCTCTTCCCGCCCGGCGACGGACCTCTCACCGAAGTCCGTCCCACCTCCGCCACGCTCATCCCCATCTCGCCGCTTCAGACGCTCCAGGCACTGCTCTATGCCGGACAAGGCGGCTTTACCGCCGCGCTCACTCTTCCCTTTGGAATCACAGGCGCGCTCGCCGACGCCACGTCCAAGGGCACTCTCCTGCCCTATCTCACCCTCGTCCAGCCCAGCTTCCCGGCCACGTCCACGCCTGCCGGAAGCATCTACACCGGCGCATGGCAACTCAGCTTCGCAGCGCCCGATCCAACCCAACCCAACCCTGTCTTCGCCGGACGCAGCTATCTCCGCAATTACCTCGACAACCCTCCAGCCGGCGATCTTTCCTATGGCGAACAGGTCCTTGGCCGCGACGTCGCGGATATCTTCACCAGCCGCTTCAATGACACACCCAGCGATGGCACTACGGGTGTCCCGCTGCGCCGCTACGACCTCACCGGCTACGGCGCAAGTGGGTTCAGCGAGTGGACCAACACAAACACTCCGCATTCAACCGACGTCATCAAGGCGCACTTCCACGTCCTCATTGGACGCACCAGCCACGAGGTCATCCAGGTCCAGAGCATCATCTATCCGTGGGCCATCAAGGTCGTCCGCACCATCACCATCGATCGCGAGGGATCGGGCTCGGTCCTGCGCTACGACAGCGGCTGGCAGGCGGCGAGCGACGGTTTCTTCGATTTCCCCGCCGAAAACGACATCCCCAGTACGCAGATCCAGGCTGGCCTCCTCACCGGTCTCATCAACGTCACCAATATCCAGGAGCTGGGCTTCCCCATCACCGCGCCGGGAACCCTGGATGGTTCCACCACCACCGGGCCCGTCACCCTTCAGCCCGTCACCTTCAACGCCGACGTCGCCATCCAGCCTCAGCACCAGGTCGTACAGGGTGGATCCACGCTCAAAGACCTCAACGGAAACTCCCACGTCTGCGTCGCCTCCACCGGAATTACCGGCTTCATCGGACTCCGCGCCTTCTACCACCTCTCCATGAAGGATATGGTCGAAGCTGCCCCAATCATCGGCGGCGCGGGTGGGCCCATCAACGCCATCATCAACGTCGGAGGCGCGAACAGCCTGCTGCGCGCTACCTCGTTCGACGCGACTCCCGTAGCGGAATCCGCCACCGAACTCGGTCTCGTCTGCGCCGTCCGCGGACTGCCCAAGCTCTCGTCCGACGGCTCCTGGAGCATGGGCTCCCGCACCAAGTCGCAAGCGGCTCCCGTGCCGCTCAGCCCGACCACTCCGGTTCCGGTCGTCCAGCCCAACAATAGCGGAGGCAGCACGCCCGGCAGTCAAATCCACTTTGCCGACCCTGCGGACATCTTCCGTCTCGACCCCAGTTCCCCCACGCCGCCCGCAACGTTTTACGGATTCCTCCAGACCACCGGCACGCAGAGCAATTTCCTCTCCCGCCCAATCCTCACTGTCGGCTCCGACAACCTCACCCTGGGCGACGCCCTCAACGTAGCCCACGCCGGAGCCTTGCTCGGCGCCATCAGCAGCTTCCCGGCCATTACCTCATGCCTGCAGTTCCTCGGCAGCTCACTCACCACGCCCATCACCAACCAGCTTGACAACGCCACGCTCGCGACCACGCAAAGCCTCACGCTTTCGCCGACCGTGCATAAGACCCCCATCCGGCTGATCACCTGCTCCGTCGCCCATGCCGACCTTTACTTCTACTGGAGCGGAGACCCAGATCCCGGCGTAGGCCCCGTCCCGACTGTCCAGATCGCGCTCGGCCAGACCCCGCCCTCGCCTTCATGGTCGCTCGACATCAACCACGTCGCCGTCGGCCTGACCATCCCCGCCATCCTCAGCGAGCCGCTGCTCGAGCTTCAGGGCTCGTTCCACGCCGACGCGAACACGCTGCCGGCCTTCCCCAAGCTCGACCTTGTCTTCAACGGCATCCTGCAACCGGTCACCGCATTCCTCACCGCGCTGAGCGACGTTGCGGGAGTAATCGGATCCCAGGACCCCGGCGCGCCGCCGCCCGGCCTCAATGTCAACTTCTCCGACGGCAAGCTCGCCGTCACCGACAACTTCGCCCTGCCCTCGATTCCACTTGGCCCCGGCACCATCAACGACCTCTCGCTCGACATCGGCGCGACGATGGATATCGTCGGCCTCAGCATCGACTTTCTCCTCAGCATCGGAACCCCCGACGCGCCCTGCCACTGGATCGTCGATCCGCTCTCCGGGACCTTCTGCCTCGAAATCGGCGTGCAGAACAACGCGCCCGACATTCTCATCCAGGCTGGCATCGGCGTTGGGCTGGCCATCGATCTCGCCGTCGCCTCCGGTTCGGCGTCCATCACCATCGCCGTTCAGATTCAGGTCCAGGGAAGCCCGGTCACCATTACCCTGCTCTTCCTGCTTACCGGTCAGGCCGAGGTGGACGTGCTCGGCGGCCTCGCCAGCGCCGCACTCACCATCACCGCCGGACTCGGCCTCAGCTTCAACCCCTCCGATTTGCTGGACGTCAACCTCATCGGGACCGCGTCGGTCGGCATTCACATCAGCATTTGCTGGGTCATCAACATCAGCTGGTCCGGATCATGGACCTTCCAGAAGGAAATCAACCTGCAGCAACTTACATAGCTCGCAAACGCCACATACACGGAGTCCGCCATGCCCGGCACAAATCTGAGCCTCATGCTTTTACCCCAGAGATGGGACGGCAGCAACCTCATCGCCAACCTGCTCCTGCTTCCCAACGGCGATCCCACCGCGCCCGTCCCACTCACCACGGGACACGAGTTGCCGTTCTCAAAGGCGCAGCCTGTCCTGCGCGCGGCTCTGTTGCCCGGTCTCGCGGTTCCAGCCTGGGATCCCTCCATCACGCCGGCCATGCTCACCTATGTCCCCATCACGCTGACATACAGCAACGCCGAGCAGCCTATCTTCGCCGCGCTCTCCGCTGAATACACGCCCACGGTTCCACCGCTCACGCAGCCCGCTGGCATCATCCGTAAGGATCTTCCCGAATCCTTCATGGAGGCCACTGGATTTGCCGCGGCCAACCCCGAATACTTCACCGCTGTAGATGGCTTCGGCTGCGCGATCGGCAGCCAGACTCCGAACACCTCGCAGGTTTCGCCTTCGACCATCGCCTGGGGAGAAATCCTCTCCTACGCCCTGCGCCAGCCGCTCATCTGCCAGGCGATGGGACTCGCCTACCTGCAGGTCTCCATTCCGCTCGACCCGACGCAAGTCTCCGCCGGAGGCTGGATATGGCTGGAGATCGACACCTCTAGTCTGGACAACTGGTACGCAAAGCTCATCACCGAGCAGCCGGCCGCTGTCTCGACCTACGCCGCCCGCCTGCCCGCGCTCACGACAGCACAGGACGTCTTCGCCTCCATTCTCTTCCCCACCGTTCCCGGCTCTTATGACGCCGCGACCATGGACGCCGCCCAATACGAAGCCGACATCTATCTCGACGGCTTCGCCAAGGTTGTCCACGCCAGCCAGCCCACCACCTCCGACTCCGTCACCGGGGATACGACCACCATTGTTCCCGGCACAGACGCCGGTATCCAGATCGGGTGGGACGACATCCAGGTCACCACCTGGATCAACCGCCAGATCCAGATCGCGCAGGCCATCGCCGCCGGCACAGCCACGCAGGAGCTGCCCTTCACCGTCCTCGGCTATCGTGTCGATGTCCGTCAGGCCGCGACCGATCCCGTGGGCCTCTCTCTGCGCCGCCTCCGGAACTCTGAACGCCGCCAGCGTCTTCACCACATCGTTCACCGCTCAGGATCTATGTGTTGAGCCCACTCCTATCCAGAACGCGGGCGCAGGCCAGCAGTACTGGCTGCCCCGCTACTTCGCGCAATGGCGCGGCCGCACACTGGTCGTCAACGACAAGTACGGCTACACCTTCAGCGGCGGACAACCGCCCGCTGCCAGCCCCGTTACCGACTCCGACTTCACCGGAACCCTCACGGAATCGCTCTCCGGCGTCAGCCTGCTCTACGGTGAAACCTACGAGTTCCGCACCCGCCTGGCCGACCTCACCGGTGGCGGCCCGCTTCCTACCGATGACTCGCCCTCGGATGCTGGAATCACCACCGTTCCCTTCCGTCGCTATGTCCCGCCCAAGAAGGTGCCTCTCACCCTCGGCACCGTCGATTCGTCCGGCAATCAGACCCTGACCGTCGATCGCCCTCCAATCAACTACCCTGAGATGGTCTTCACCGGAGCCGCCGACCAGGCCACGCTCGACGCGCTCTACGCCATCACTCCGCCGCAGCCGCCCGTCCGCCAGTTCCCGCCGCCGGATGGCTCCAATATGCCCGCGGTGCCGCCCTTCCAGGCTGCGGTCCTGGACTCCGACGTCCTTACTCTGCAGATCATCGTCGAAGCCGAAGCCCCCACCTACGACACCGGCACGCCCGCATCGATGGCCGACGCCGACACTCCGCCCAGCCCCGGTCAGCTCGACGGAACCTTCCGCGTCGTCTACAACTGGGAGGTCGATTTCCCCGCCCTCGCCACGCCCGTCGCTGTAGGAGCCTCGACCCCCATCACCCTCACGCTGCAGCCCACACCCATGTCGCAAATCGACACGCCTGTGCTCCCCAGCGCGAGCGCGCCCACCATTCTTCCCATCCCCACCGGACGCAACATCCGCATCCGCCTGCGCGGTCTCGGCGAGGATGATCCCGACAATCTTTATTACGGAAATTCCGTCGCCCGCACCGGCCTAACCGCCGACATTCGCGTTCGCTACGAAGCCGCCGCCGAAGAGAACGTTCTTGCCGCCGGAAGTCCCGATCAGCAGCTCCAGGCCTATTACCTACGCGACCTCGACAACTCGAGTCAGGACAGCATCGTCTCCTTCGCCGTCGTCGAAGCGATCGTCTCGAGCGGCGAGACGTGGCAGCTCCAGGCCTACGAGAACCTCGCCTCCACCCTCAATGCCCCGGCCCAGACCCCGCTGCAGTTGCTGGCCTCGGCGCTCAACCTGCCTCTGAGCGGCCAGACTCTCACCGCGCCTCCGGGTCAGCGCATTCTCTTCGGCGCGCAAAACACGTTGCGTCATACCCTTCCCCAGGACCGCTCGTCCATCACTTTCTCAACCCAGAAAGACCTCATCAACCACTGGATCGTCGTTCAGCGCCTCACCCTCGACCGCGACTGGACCTGGAGCGGCCTCGCCCAGAGCGGCCCTAAGCAGCTCGCCTTCACCTTCCAGGGTTACACCTATCCTGCGGGAACCACCCCGCCATCGCCGCCCGACTACGACACCCTCGGCGTCGTCAATCTGCCCTTCGTCGTCTCCAGCCTGGCGACGCAGCAGAGCGGCAGCCCCGACCAGCGCGACACAACCGAGATCATCTTCTTCTCCACGATCGACTCTACCGTCGCCGTCGACGACTTCCCGCTGCCCACCGAAGGCGGGTATCAGCTCCTCGCCACCTTCACCGGAGCCCCCGCCACACCCGTCACCCTGTGGTCCGGAGAGATCGAGGTCCCCATCACCATCAACCCGCGCCAGATTCCCCAGCTCGTCTCCGCCGGCATCGCCGAAAGCGCTTACCAACCCTCCGCCGACTACTCCTCGACCTCCATACGCCAGCGCTCGCTCTGGCTTGAATTCGATCAGCCGCCTCAGGACCCCAACGACGCCTATTTCGTCCGCGTCATGAACTACGGGCCCGACCCGCTCCTCATGAGCAACCCCGTCGACATCTCTCCATCGGCCGACCTCCCCATCGCCCTCGACCCCGAACCCATCCGCAGCATCACGCCCGATTCCGTCAACGACTCCGCCGGCCTTTACGCCATGACCCAGGTCCAGCCCTCCGGATCATCGCCCGTCCATTTCCTCGTCCCGCTTCCTGACGGAATCTCCCCCGAGGCCCTCGACCTTTTCGGCTTCTGGACCTACGAAATCCGCGTGGGCCATCTCCTCTGGTCCACCGCGCAGGGCCGCTTCGGCCGTCCCTTCCGCGTCGCCGGAGTCCAGCATCCCTGCCGCCATCTCATCACCACCGTTGACCGCAGCGTCACCCTTCCTTCTGACGGAGGAGCCGCGCAGCCCTGCATCGTAGCATCGGCCGACCTCGCCCAGACCGTCCTCAACGGTCAGTCCCTCACTTCGCCCGCCAATCCGCAGACGCAGATCTGGTTCCTGCTCTATGCCCAGCTTCGCCGCGTCGATGGCCAGGCTTACCGCAACATTCTTCTGATGAAGCTGCTCGGCCAGCGCCCTGGCCAGTTCACCAGGGGCGACTTCAACCAGGTCACCCCGCAGGACACCCCCGACACCTCTGGCATCGCTCAGATTCAGTCCATCCCGGTCCAGGCGGCATTCTCGGTGGCCGAAGTCGATACCATCCTCACCGCCCTGCTCCTGCCCGCGAATACGCCTCTCAGCGTCCTCGCCGTCGAGCTCTTCAATCTCGAATATCAGGTCATTCGGGATACCTCCCCGGCCCCAGCCCCCGCGCCCAAGGCGCTGCCGGCCGGTCTCGCTGCCCTGCGATCCTCGGCTCTGACCGCCACCGCCGTCGCCACGCCCCAAGCCGCCGTTAACGATCAGGTCATCGGCGACCCGCTCGGAGACCAGCTCGGCTCGCAGCGTATCCTGCGCGTCTCTCCCCTCACACCGGTCAGCCCTGTCTGCTAAGGCAGGGCCTCGCTACCATTTGCCGCCGGCAGGCAAGACTTCTAAATGCAGCCCGCGCTCGTCGAACAGCTTGACCGGCTTCGTGCGCGGCTTGGCATTGCGGATCGCGGGATTGGTCAGAGACACTAGGGGCCCCAGTTGCCCCCGGATGTCAATGGACAAGTTTGTCTCTTCCCGGATAGGAATCTAAAGAACAAACCAAGCATTTACTGTGATTTTCGGATTTACTCGGATAATGAAGTGGTGGCCAGAGACGGGATCGAACCGCCGACGCCGGCCTTTTCAGGGCCGCGCTCTACCACTGAGCTATCTGGCCTTGGCGTGAATCCAAGGGCGATCGGAAAGATCGCTCAAGGTCTGTCTGAAGCTGCGGTGGGCCGGAACAGGAGGACTGCCAGCAACTGCGAATCGTCAAACAACCTCAGCCAGTATAACAAACCACAGACTGCCCCTGCGGTTTCTCCAGCGAATGTTGCAGGCGCTCGACGCGACTGAGGATGCCCGTGCGTCGAATGCCATACACTGGGGGACATCGCATTCCTCGAGGACGTTATCGATGATTCGCACCGCCCGCCACTGGCCGCTCGTTCCCTTCCTGTTCGGTTCCCTCTTTTTTGCCGTCCCGCGCCTTGTCGACGCGCAGAAAACACCTGCGCAGAAACCTCCTGCGCCAAAGCCGCTCGCCGCCGCTTCATCCCCGTCGAGCGCCGAAGCGCGCACTGCAAGAGCCTTCGATGAAGCCCGCAAACAGGGACCAGAGGCTCTGCGTGCATTTCTCTATCGCATGCCCAAGGGCGCCGATCTTCACAATCACCTTTCCGGTGCGATTTACGCCGAGTCGTGGATTCGCGCCGCTGGCGAGGATCATCTGTGTGTGGATACAAAGACGCTGGGGTTCGCAAAGCCGACCGGCGTGAATAACGATGTCGCCGTCTGCAAAAGCGGCGAAGTCCCCGCGAGCACCGTGCCACAGAATCAGCATCTGTACGACGATCTCATCGACGCTTTTTCCATGCGCACCTTTGTGCCGGTGGCGGCCGATTCCGGCCACGATCACTTCTTTGCGACATTCGACAAGTTTGGAGGCACCGATAAACGCCACATGGGCGAATGGCTCGATGAGGTAGCGACGCGCGCCGCGGCGCAGAACGAGCAGTATCTCGAACTGATGGACACGCCGGACTTCAGACCGGCTGCGGCGATCGCAGCCCGCATCGGATACAACCCGAACTTCGTCGAATATCGCGAGAAACTCCTGGCGTCGGGGATCAAGGAGAGCATCCCGGCCATCAGCGCGGCCATTGATCGCGCCGAGGACGACCGTAAGACACGCGAGCACTGCGGCCAGCCTGACGCCCAGCCGGCCTGCAATGTCAAGATTCGTTTCATCTACCAGATCTTGCGTGGTCTGCCTCCTGAGGTTGTCTTCGCGCAGGTGGTGCTCGGCTTCGAGACCGCGGCCGTCGACACCCGCTTCGTCGGCTTGAATTTTGTGCAGCCCGAAGACGGCTACGTCGCCATGCGCGACTACCGTCTGCAGATGCAGATGCTCGATGCCGTGCACGGCTCATATCCGCAGGTGCACATCAGCCTGCATGCCGGAGAGCTCGCCCCTGGCATGGTGCCGCCCGACGGCCTGACCTTCCATATCCGTCTGGCGGTCGAACAGGGCGAAGCGGAGCGGATCGGTCACGGCGTAGACGTAATGTACGAGGACCGTCCCTATGAGCTGCTCAAGGAAATGGCTGTCGAAGCACGTGATGGTCGAGGTCAACCTCACCAGCAACGACGTGATCCTGAACATCAAAGGCGATGAGCATCCCTTCGAGCTGTATCGCAGATACGGTGTTCCCGTCGCACTGTCCACTGACGACGAAGGCGTATCGCGCATCGACCTCACGCACGAATATGTGCGCGCGGCGGTTACATATCCGCTGACCTATCGTGACTTCAAGAAAATGGTGCGGACCAGTCTCGAGCACAGCTTTCTGCCGGGTGGAAGCCTGTGGCAGCAGTCGACTCCCGAGACGCTCGACAAGCCGGTCGCGGCCTGCGCGGCACAGCTGGGACAGGACACCCCTGCCGGAGAATGTGCCGATCTGGTGTCCGGAAGCGAAAAAGCGCAGCAACAATGGGAGCTTGAACGCAGATTTCACACGTTTGAGGCAAGCTTCTGAAGCATGCGCATCGTCTTCTCTACCTTCGGAACCTTCGGTGACGTCAATCCGCTGATCGCCCTGGCGCTTGAGTTGAAGACGGCGCGGGCATACGCCCGTGCTGGCGATCCCCGCGATGTTCCGCGAGAAAATCGAGCCCCTGGGCATCGAGTTCGCCTCCGTCCGCCCCGACCAGGATCCCAACGACAAGCGCATGGTCGAAATGATCTGGGACATCAAGAAGGGCACCGAACGCGGGCTGCGCGAGTTCCTCTTCCCGGCGATCCGCGACAGTTACCACGATCTGCTCGACGCCGTTACAGCCAACGGCGGCGCCGATCTGCTGGTTACCGGCGAGCTCGCCTACGCCGGCCCCATCGTCGCGGAGAAGACCGGCATCCCGTGGGCCTCCTACGTCCTCGCCCCGCTCTCGTTTTTTTCCGGCTACGACCCGCCGGTCCTGCCGCCATATCCCATTTTGTCGAAGGTGCCATCGTTGTGCCCGAGAATCGGCCGTCTGGTGCCCGCTTCGCTCGCGTAGTCACGCGAAACTGGTCGGAGCCCCTCTACGCCCTGCGCCGCGATCTCGGTCTCGCCGGAAGGCGAGAATCCCGATCTTCGACGCCAAGCACTCCCCGCGGCTGGTGCTGGCGCTCTTCTCGCGTGTGCTCGGCGAACCGCAGCCCGACTGGCCGGCGAACACCCTCATCACCGGCTTCGCCTTCTACGATGGCGACGCCGGCAAGACCGATCTCTCGCCCGAGCTGGAGCAATTTCTTGCCGCAGGACCGCCGCCCCTAGTCTTTACCCTGGGCTCGGCAGCAGTCATGGACGCGGGCGACTTCTACGAGCAAAGCGCCGCAGGCCGCGAGCTGCTGGCAGAACGCGCGATTCTCCTGGTCGGCAACGAGCCGCACAACCTCCCCACACCGTGCTCTTTCCGAAACATCTGCGTCGCGCCGTACGCGCCCTTTTCGAAGATCTTTCCTCGCGCCTCGGTGATCGTTCATCAAGGCGGAGTGGGAACAACAGCCCAGGCGCTCAGGGCAGGCAGGCCCATGCTGGTAATGCCCTACAGCCACGACCAGCCGGACAATGCGCGCCGGGTGCGGCACCTCGGCGTAGCGAAGGTCATCCAGCGCAAGAACTACATCGCGGAGACAGCAGCGAAGAAGATCAGCGAGTCTGCTTGAAGACCAAGCTATGCCGAGCGCGCAGCTCGAAGTCGCGCGCGTGATCGCGCAGGAAAACGGCGTTGCAACGGCCTGTGATGCTCTCGAACGCTTGGTTAACCCGACTAACATAATGCCTGGGAAGAGCGCAAGAAACAGACCAGGCAGAAGGACAGGCGACCGGAGCCCGCCCTCGCTGTTTTGTCTTGCTACTGTTTTTTAACTGTCTGCGTCTTAGAGAGGCTGAACGTCCGATGCTTGCCAGCCCTTCGGCCCCTTAACGACGTTGAACTGTACGGCCTGACCTTCTTGCAGACTCTTGAAGCCATTTGAGCTAATGGCAGAATAGTGCACGAAGACATCTTCACCATTCTGGCGAGAGATGAAGCCGAAACCCTTCGCGTCGTTAAACCACTTCACTGTTCCTTGTTCCATGTGATGCTGTTTCCTAAATTGAATTGCGCTGGAATGAATCGGAGCCACAACTGGCAGATTCTTGCTGGACGGCGAGGACTGCTATTACCCGGTTCGGTTCTAACGCCACTTCAGTCTAGCAGACTTTCTCCGGCGGATCGGAAAATATCCTCAAATTTAGAACAGACTTAGAAAAGGGCAGATGCGGAGCGCCGCCCGCCGGCGGTGCCGTGTATCCTGTTGGCTTCATGAAGCCTGACTTCGCACCCGGCATTTTCCCCGACAGTCTTCATAGACCTGCTCGCCCAGTCCCTGGCCCGTCTGAAGACCGAATTTGCGGACCCTGCCCGCCGCCCGCTTCGAAGGCGGAACCCTCTCCGAAGACACCACTGCCATGGCCGCTGTGCTCGAAGAAACCGCTCGCCGCATGGGGGACAACTACCCTTACTTTCATCCCCTGTATGCCGGACAGATGCTCAAGCCGCCGCACC
This sequence comes from uncultured Acidobacteriota bacterium, assembly GCA_963735555.1. Lineage (GTDB taxonomy): Bacteria > Acidobacteriota > Terriglobia > Terriglobales > Acidobacteriaceae > Silvibacterium. The sequence continues at coordinate 171,694 of CAVTLP010000015.1, read as the reverse complement.
CGATTGCGCGCGCGGCCTATGCCATGGCTTCGTGGCTCAACCCCAACAATCACGCCCTTGACGGCGGCCGCGCCAGCTCCCGCATGGAAACCGAGGCGGTTGCAGAAATCGCCTCGATGTTCGGCTGGGATGAGCATCTTGGCCACTTGACCAGCGGCGGTACCTTCGCCAATCTGGAAGCCCTGTGGGTGGCCGGCCAACTCGCCCCCGGCAAGACGATCGTCGCCTCCGAGCAGGCGCACTACACCCATGCCCGCATCAGCGCGGTGCTCAAGCTGCCCTTCCAGAGCGTCGCCGCCGACGCCCGCGGCCGCATGAATCCTCGACGCGCTCGAAGAAGCGCTCCGTACCGGCAACATAGGCACAGTCGTCGTCACCCTGGGCACAACCGCCCTGGGAGCCGTCGATCCGCTCGACAGAATCCTCGAACTGCGCACCATATACGACTTCCGCGTGCACGTAGACGCGGCTTACGGTGGCTATTTCAAACTGGCGTCGAATCTCGGCCCGGACGCCGCCCGCGCCTTTGCCTGCATCGCTGCAGCTGATTCCATCGTGGTCGACCCCCACAAGCATGGTCTCCAACCCTATGGCTGCGGCTGCGTTCTCTTTCGCGATCCGCAAATGGGCCGCTTTTACAAGCACGACTCGCCCTATACCTACTTCACCTCCGACGAATTGCACCTGGGCGAGATTAGCCTCGAGTGCTCTCGTGCCGGAGCCTCGGCAGTGGCGCTCTGGGCCACGCAGCGCCTGCTGCCGCTCGTTCCTGGCGGCGAATTCGCGCAGGGTCTCGAACGCTCCGTCGAGGCAGCCCGGGTGCTGTTTAGCAAAAATCGAATCCGACGACCGCTTCATCGCCGGCTCCCTCCCCGAGCTCGACATCCTCGTATGGGCCATGAAGGCAGAGTCCGTCGAAGAGTCCTCCCGCCTGGCGCATCAGGTCTTCGACCGCGCCGCAAAGCAGGACCTCCATCTCGCCCTCGTGCAGCTGCCGGTTGCCTTTTCTGAGATCCGCGACCGCTCCGGGCTCGCGCGTACTGGCCCGGCGCCGCGGATGAGGCCAAGGTTACCTGCCTGCGATCCGTGCTCATGAAGCCCGAACACCTCGCGTGGGTGGACGAAATCTGGACGCGGCTGGACCGGGCCTCCGCATAAATTCCCAGACCCGCGCGATGAATGCGAGGGGTGTCGAATGGTACTGGCAATCGCCTGTGATCGGCTGCTATACTGCGGGCGATTTGACGAGGTCATCGTGGGCGCTACGGGCGTGGTGCGTCTCGCTTTGAAAACGGATACATTCGCGGTTGATGTGCTGCCCGCACTCGGTGGGAAAATCGCGTCGATACGAAAGAATGGGATCGAGCTTCTACAGCAGCCGCTCCTCCCCTACGCTCTTCGCACCCTGACGACATCCTTTGAAGACAGCGATGCCAGCGGCTTCGACGAATGCCTCCCGTCAGTCTCCGCCTGCGAAATAGACACCCCATCAGGCAAAGTCGCAATTCCGGATCACGGAGAATTCTGGCGGCTGCCCTGCGAGATTGAATCGCAGTCCCAGCGTGAGATCCACCTCACCTCATGCGGTACGGTTCTGCCGCTGCGCTTTGAACGGAGGCTCAGCATCGAATCCGATTCGCCGCACATCGGGGCGGACACTCTTCGCATCGACTACAGGATCGAGAATGTGGGCCAGACTGACCTGCATTACGCATGGTCCGCACATCCTCTCTTTGCCATCGATCCCGGAGATCGCATCCTTCTACCCCCCTCTGTCTCGGAGGTAAAGGTAGAAGCCTCGGCACGAAATCGATTGGGATCGAAAGGGGCCGTCCACTCCTGGCCCAACGCGAGATTGGCTTCAGGGGGAACAGTTGCGCTTGATCGCGTCGGCAATGTAAGCGATGACATCGGCGATAAAATTTATACCTCGGCCCCGCAGGAGGGCTGGTGCGCAATCGTGCGCGCGGGCTCCGGCACGCCCGGCGGTCTCCGCGTTCAGGTCGAATTCGACCCCGTTCTGTCGCCCTTCCTCGGCCTGTGGCTCTGTTATGGAGGATGGCCCGAAAGCCGCGCGAAACGGCAATACTGTGCAGCCATCGAGCCCTGTACGGCTCCTGTGGACTCGCTGGCCACCGCCATAGCCGGAGGGTGGGCCAGAACACTTGCTCCGCGTCAATACGACGTATGGTGGATGCGAATTGTGACCACTGTTGTATCGTAAATTTTGTTGTGAACTGCAACGATTTCTTGGTGGAGGTCTCAGGATGCTCGATGTAACCGTTACCAGGACCCTCCACTCGCAGAGATTCGGGCAGGACTCCGCCATCTTTGTCGCCCCAGGCCGCGTCAACCTGATCGGCGAGCACACCGATTATGCCGAGGGCTTTGTCATGCCGGCGGCCATCGATTTTGCGACCCTGGCCGCGATTTGTCCCCGCGATGACAGGAACGTCGCCATCTTTTCCGCGAATTTCGACAATCAGGTGACTTACCCGCTCGACAGCCTCCCAGGGAAGGCCTCGCATCACTGGAGCGACTACCCTCTGGGCGTCGTCTTCAGTCCTGCGCGAAGCCGGCGTCGAGATACCCGGCTTCAGCCTCACGCTCAACGGCGATGTGCCGCTGGGCGCGGGACTCAGTTCCTCGGCCTCGATCGAAGTGGCCAGCATGGTTGCCATCCTGAGCCTGACCAGCGCGAAGTTCACTCCACCGGAAGTGGCCAAGCTTTGCCAGCGCGCGGAAAATCACTACGTCGGCGCCTCCACCGGCATCATGGATCAGTTCATCGCGTGTTGCGGCGCCGACGATCACGCTCTGCTGCTCGATTGCCGAAGCCTCGAGTACCGCCTGGCGCCGATTCCTCCAGCATCTGAGCCTCGTGATCGCGAACACCATGGTGAAGCATTCCCACGCAGGAGGCGAATACAACACCCGCCGCTCCGAAGTGGAAGAAGGCACCGCAGCTCCTCCGAAGTCATCGCCCCGAGATTAAGCTGCTCCGCGACGCCACCGTCGAGGACCTCAAACGATGGGGCCATGAGATGCGGCCCGAGGTTCTCAAGCGCTGCCGCCACATCATTACCGAAAACACCCGCACCGTAGCCGCAGCCGATGCTCTCGAAGCCGGTGACCTCAAGACGCTGGGCCGCCTGATGTATGAAGCACATGCCAGCTATCGCGACGACTTTGAGGCCAGCTGCCCGGAGGCCGACATTCTCGTCGAGCTCGCCGCAAAGGAGACAGGCTGCATCGGCGCGCGGCTTACCGGCGGAGGATTCGGCGGCTGCACCGTGAACCTGGTCGAGAACGGAGCGCGCAGGAATTTTCCGACGCATTTGCGCATCGGTTACCGTGATGCAACCGGCATTGATGCTGACATCTACCTGTGTCACGCCTCGGACGGCGCGCATCGGATTGGGCCGCAGGTAACACAATCTACACTGGGGAGTTGGCGAGATGTAATTGTTTAGAACGTTTGTTTTATCCGGTTTTGCAGAGTTGCAATTATGATTTTTAGATTTTTCCATGGTGGCGCGCTTGTTAATCTACTGACACCGTTCGAGCAATTCGCGCAAACGTTAACACCTGCCGATCAAAAGAGCTGGGCGAGCGGCGCGACGAAGTCTGCAGGTCTGGGTTTAATTGTCGGTTCGTGCTGGGCTTAGATTCCAAAAACAGGGCCTGTATTTATGTGGGGAGACCAACTAAATGAGATTCGATGTTGTACCAAGATTAGCTTCGCTGCCGTGTGACGGGAATTATGGCCTGGTCGCCTACTTCTCCATGGAAATCGCCGTGAGCCCGGCCATACCCACCTATAGTGGTGGACTCGGCGTACTTGCCGGCGACACCCTCCGCGCCGCCGCCGACATGGGCCTGCCGCTGGCCGCCGTGACCCTGGCGCATCGCCTGGGATACTTCCGGCAGCACCTCGATGCCAACGGCATGCAGACCGGAGAATCCCAGCCCTGGAGCCCGGAAAGCATCCTTGCGGCCGAAGAGCCCATCGTGACCGTGACGATCGAAGGCCGTCCAGTGGCCATCCGCGCACTGGCGCTACGACCTTGAGGGCGTCACCGGTCACACCATCCCCATCTATTTCCTCGACACCAAATCTGGAGCAGAATGATCCCCGTGATCAGGTGCTGACCGACCATCTCTACGGTGGCGACGGCGATTACCGCCTGCGGCAGGAAGCCGTCCTGGGCATGGGCGGTGCCCGCATTCTCGCCGCGCTCGACTATCAAGTCCACTGGTCTATCACATGAACGAAGGCCACGCGGCGTCTGCTGACCGTGGCCCTGATCGAACAGCAATTGCACGGCGCGCCGCTTGAAACCGCAACGGATAGAAGATCTCGAGGCCGTCCGTCAGCTCTGCGTCTTCACCACGCACACGCCGGTTCCCGCGGGACACGACCGCTTCTCCGCCGAGCAGGCCGATCGCATTCTGGGCAGCGAACGCGCGCCGCTGCTGGAGCGCGTCGGCGCGTTCCACGACGAGCTGCTCAACATGACCTACCTGGCGTTGCGCTTCTCCCGCTTCGTGAACGGAGTAGCCATGCAGCACGGCATCGTCTCGCGCGCAGATGTTCCCCGAGTACTCCATCGAGGCCATCACCAACGGCGTGCATGCCGCGACCTGGACTTCGCCATCGTTCCAGGCCGCCTTCGACCGCCATCTGCCGCGCTGGCGGCAGGACAACCTCGCCCTGCGCTACGCCATCGACATCCCCGAAACCGAAATTGAGGAAGCGCACCTGCGAATCCAAGCAAACGCTGATCATCGCGGTTAAGGATCGCACCGGAGTTGAGCTGAAGCCCGAGATCTTCACGATCGGCTTTGCCCGCCGCGCCGCAACCTACAAACGCGTCGATCTGCTCTTTACCGATCCCGAACGGCTGGTGCGATGTGCCCATGAATTCGGAGGCCTGCAGATTCATCTACAGTGGCAAGGCGCATCCCGCGGACGAACCGGGCAAGGCCATGATTCGCCGCGTCATCGAGCTCGCCAGAGAGCTCGAATCGACGATCTGCTGAAGATCGTCTATCTCGAAAACTACGAGTGGACCCTGGGCGCGCTGCTTACAGGAGGCGTCGATCTCTGGCTGAACACGCCGAAGCGTCCCTACGAAGCATCGGGCACCAGCGGCATGAAGGCCGCCCTCAACGGAGTTCCCAGCCTGAGCATTCTCGATGGCTGGTGGATCGAAGGCTGGATCGAGGGCGTCACCGGCTGGGCCATCGCCGATCACGACGAGGACGCCAGCGAGGCACAGTTCGCTCTACGAGCACCTGGAGCAGGTGATCCTCCCGCTCTACTACCAGCAGCCGGACCAGTGGCGGCGCATCATGCGCTCGACCATCGCGCTGAACGGCTCTTATTTCAACACCCAGCGCATGCTCGAGCAATACGTGCAGAACTCGTATTTCCCGCAAAGCCTGCGTGCAATCTCCGGCATCGGCAACACTCGAACATAGTCTGGCCAGGTAGCATTTTTCACCTGCCTCCAGGAGACGGAACCACCTCTCTCCTGGAGGGCGGCTCACCCTATCGGCGATAGGCTCCTTGCTACACTTAAGTGGAATTACATGCGCGGCTTCCGCCTGAAATACTTAAGGGAGTCCCAGCACTCACGAACCATGGACTGCAGGTGGCCGTGCCCGACGGACCTTGACGAAAACACAGGAGATACAAGCGGTGAGCCAGACATTCGTCGAGGAATCGGTCCCTGTCGCCACACGGCGACCGCTTTGCGTCGATCTTGACGGTACTCTGGTCAAGAGCGACACGCTGGTCGACTCCTTGCTTCTGCTGGTTCGCACCCATCCCTTGCTCTCCCTGCAGGCTCCCTTATGGCTCAAGGGCGGCAAGGCCGCGCTCAAGGCGCGTGTCTCCTCGCAGGTCGAGCTGGACGCGGCGCACCTCCCTTACAACCGCAAATTGCTCGAATATCTGGAAGAGCAGCGCGGCGAAGGCCGCAAGCTGTATCTCACCACCGGCGCCGACACCGCGTCTGGCGCATCGCATCGCCGGAACATCTGGGCATCTTTGAAGAAGTCCTCGCCAGCGACGGCACCACCAATCTGACCGGCAACCACAAACTCGATAGCCTCGACAGCGCTTCCCCCAGGGGGGTTCGACTACATTGGCAATGCGTCGCCCGATGTGCCCCTGCTCCAGAACAGGCCGGTGAAGCCATGGTTGCCAACCCCAGCCTTTCGCTGCGGGCCGTGCTGAAATCGCGGAAGATTCCGCGTGAGCCGCCAATTCGACGACCGGACTTCGACTCTCAAGGTTTTCCGCAAGGCAATCCGTCTCCACCAGTGGGCAAAGAACATCCTGATCTTCGTGCCGATGCTCCTGGCCCATGAGCTTAGAATGCCGCTCATTTTCGAAGCGATCGCTGGCATTCTTCTGCTTCAGTCTCTGCGCGTCGGCAACGTACATCGTCAATGACCTGCTCGACATCGATGCGGACCGTCGTCATCCAAGAAGCGCCTTCGCCCATTTGCAGCCGGCGATCTTTCGGTTGCAGCCGGCGTGGCTATTCATCGCGCATCTTCATGGCGCTGTCGTTCACCGGCGCGATTTTTTCTGTCTCGTGCCTTCCTTGGCTGGCTGCTTGCTCTACCTCGTCACCACGCTTTCTTATTCCCTATATTTCAAGCGCGTTGTCCTGATCGACGTCATCCTGCTTTCCGGCCTTTACACCCTTCGCATGCTCGCCGGCGGGGCCGCCACCCGGGTCGAGTTCTCCCCCGTGGCTGGCTGCCTTCTCTATCTTTCTTCTTCCTGTCCTTGGCCATGGTCAAGCGCTTCAGCGAGTTGCAGAACATTCGTGCCCAGGGCAACGCGCTGTCCAACGGCCGCGGTTACCTGCTGGCCGACATCGAGCAAATCCGCAGCTTCGGTACATCGCGAGCGCCTATGCCTCAGTCGTCGTATTTCGCCTTCTACATCTACGGCAGCGGAGCGAGCTGGACTTTATCGTCATCCAAGCCGCATGTGGCTCATGACGCCGCTCATGATCCTTTGGCTCAGCCGCGTATGGTTGCTTGCTTCTCGCGGTGAGACTCGACGAAGACCCCGTCATCTTTGCCGTCACCGACCGCATGAGTCTGCTCATCGGAGCGCGGCATCGCACTCATCGCCGTTCTCGCAGCGGTATAAGGCTACGGGTATAAAACTCACCAAAGCCATATAGAACAGGAGCAACACCACCCGCATGGCGCGACTGACACCCGTCCCCGCTTTGAGAGCTGGGGCCGCTACCCCACCCTTCAGGCAGAGCTCGTACCGCTGAACTGGACGGGCGATTTTCCGCTGTCCGAAGCCGCCTGCCACGCGCATCCTGCCCGGTCGGCGCCGGACGCAGCTACGGCGACGTCTGCCTGCTCGAAAATGGCACCCTGCTGCCACACGACCCGGCCTTCCGAGGCATAGACCGCCTCCTCAGCTTCGATCCCGACGACCGGAATCCTGCGCTGCGAAGCCGGCGTGACGCTCGCCGAAATTCTCGACTTCGCCGTCCCGCGCGGATTCTTCCTGCCCGTGCACTCCGGGAACGAAGTACGTCACCGTGGGCGGAGCCATCGCCAACGACATCCACGGCAAGAATCACCACGTCGCCGGAACCTTCGGCCGCCACGTGCCTGCGCTTCGAACTGGTCCGCTCCGACGGCACCCGTATTCTCTGCAGCCCCACCGAAAACCCGGAATGGTTCGCTGCCACCATCGGCGGCATGGGCCTCACCGGACTCATCACCTGGGCAGAAGTGCGCCTCCGGCCGATCGTCTCGCGCAGCATCGAGTACATGGGCGAGCAAGTTCAACGGGATCGACGAGTTCGTCGCGCTCTCCCGGTCAGCACCCACATCGAATACACCGTCGCCTGGATCGACTGCGTATCCACCGGGCAGCAACTTCGCCCGCGGCATCTTCATGCAGGGCGATCACTCCCCCGTGCCCGGCCGCTCACCACGAGCAAGGAGCCCTGGCTTTCGCTGCCCATCGACCTCCCGGCCTTCGCGCTCAACCGGCCCTCCATGGCCGTCTTCAATACGCCTACTATTCAACAAGCAACTCCGGCAAGACCAGAAAGCGGCAAGGTCGATTACGAGCCGTTCTTCTATCCGCTCGACAGCGTGCTCCACTGGAACCGCATGTACGGCAAGAACGGACTGCTGCAGTTCCAATGCGTGCTTCCCCACGAAGGTCGATCCGCGAGGGCATGATCCAGATACTGAAAGCCATCACCGCGCTCCGGACTGGCCTCCTTTCTCGCCGTCATCAAGTTCTTCGGCGACATTCCTTCGGTCGGCATGATGTCCTTCCCCGCAGCCCGGTATCATGCTCGCTCTCGATTTCCCCATCCGTCCCGAAGTCAGCTTCGATCTTCTCGACCGACTCGCGCACATCACCCTCGAGCATGGCGGCCGCATGTACTCGGCGAAAGACGCGCGTATGACCGCCGAGCAATTCCAGGCCTTCTTATCCACAGTGGCGGGAGTTCGACCGCTACATCGATCCCGTCTTCGACTTCCGCCTTCTGGCAGAGTGTGACCGGCCGGAGGCCCGTCGATGAGTAAGGAAAAATCCCCTCGAACATACTCGCTCTCGGCGCGACCTCTGCGATCGCCGAGGCCACGCTGCGCCTCTTCGCCGAGCGGGGCGCATCGCTTCTATCTTGTCGGCGCAATCCCGACAAACTCGACCGCAGTCGCTGCCGATCTGCGCACGCGCGGCGCAGCCACCGTCGCCACGCAGGTCATGGATCTTGACGACACCGCCGCGCACCCCGCCATGTTTTCCGCCGCCGCCGAGAGTCTCGGCACCATCGAACTGGCGCTTCTGGCTCACGGTATCCTGGGCGATCAGCAGCAGGCCGAGTCCAGCTATCCTGTCGCGGAGGCTATTCTCGGCACGAACTTCATGGCTCCCGTCTCGTTGATCACCTGGCTTGCGAACTACTTCGAGGCTTCGCATCAGGGAACGCTTGCCGTTATCTCGTCGGTGGCCGGCGACCGCGGCCGCAAGAGCAACTACGTCTACGGAGCCTCCAAGGGCGCGCTGAATATCTTTCTCGATGGCGTGCGCAACCGGATCGACCGCGCCGGCGTTCACGTGCTCACGATCAAGCCGGGATTCGTCGCCACTCCAATGACCGCGCACCTGCCGCAGAATGCCCTTTTCGCGCAGCCCTCCAAGATCGCTGCCGGAATCTTCAAGGCCATCAGGAAGCGCAAAGACGTCGTTTATGTTCCCGCCTTCTGGGCCATCATCATGCTCATCCTACGTATGATTCCGCGGCGGATCTTCAAGAAGCTTAACGTTTGAGCGTCTCGTTGCTCCATCCCCCTGAAGGCTTGGAGTTCGAACTCAGAACAAATTCGTGCTTTTCAGCCATTTTCCGCTCCACCCCGAATCGGCCGGCTCTACCGCGCATCTTTTAATGCATCCGGGTCTTAAAATGGCCCTGAATCGTCTATCAGATACGCATTTGATACCGCTCGTGCTCACTGTAAACTTTTAGTTCAGGGGATCTCACATCAGGTAAAGATGTGCTTGTCCGTCGCGCTTGCTTACTCCAGTTGCGTGCGCATCTACCGCATCGGATCTCCGGAGCCAGAAAATTCTTACCCGCATACCTCAGTCGCAGACGTTACCGCCGGATGTTGTCAGGAGAAGCTGAAAAGATATGTGGATAGTCCGCCTCGCGCTTCGACGGCCTTACACCTTTGCCGTCCTTGCGCTCCTGTTGATGATCCTCGGTCCGCTCGCCGTCCTCAACACGCCGACTGACATCTTCCCCAACATCAACATTCCCGTCGTCTCCATCATCTGGCAGTACGCGGGCCTCTCGCCGTAGCAGATGGCCAACCGCATCGTCTATCAGAGCGAGCGGTCGCTCACCACCACGGTCAACGACATCGAGCACATCGAGTCGAAGTCGATGAACGGCATCGGCGTCATTAAGGTTTTCTTCCAGCCCAAGGTCAACATCGGCAACGCCGTTGCGCAGATCACCGCCGTCGCCCAGACCCAGCTCCGCCAGCTACCGCAGGGCACCACGCCGCCGCTGATCATCCAGTACAACGCTTCGAGCGTGCCCATCATTCAGCTCGGCCTCTCCGGCCAGGGCCTCTCAGAACAGCAGCTCAACGACCTCGGCCTGAACTTCATCCGCACCCAGCTGGTCACCGTCCCCGGAGCCGGCATTCCCTATCCGTATGGAGGCAAGCAGCGCGAAGTGATGGTGGATATCAACCTGCCCGCGCTTCAGTCAAAGGGCCTCACGCCCGCCGACGTCGTCACCGCGGTCTCGCGCCCAGAACCTCATCCTTCCCTCCGGCACGGCCAAGATCGGCGGCTTCGAATACCAGGTCGAAACCAACAGCGCCCCCGACAAGATTCGCGGAGCTGAACGATCTGCCCATTCGCTCGGTCAACGGCGCCATGGTCTACATCCGCGACGTCGGCCACGTGCGCGACGGATTTCCGCCGCAGACCAACATCGTCCGCGTCGACGGCCAGCGCGCCTCGCTGCTCTCCGTCATCAAGACCGGCGACGCCTCCACGCTGGACATCATCAAGGGCCTCCGCGCCAAGATCGACCTGCTCAAGAGCCAGCTCCCGCCCGCAGCTCAAGATCACGCCGCTCGCCGACCAGTCGATCTTCGTCCGGGCGTCGATCGAGCGGTGTCGTGCGCGAAGGCGTCATCGCCGCCTGCCTCACCGCCATCATGATCCTGGTCTTCCTCGGCAGCTGGCGCAGCACGCTCATCATCGCCGTCTCCATTCCGCTGTCGATTCTCTCGTTCGCTGCTCGTGCTCAGCGCCCTCGGCGAGACCATCAACATCATGACCCTCGGCGGACTCGCCCTCGCCGTCGGCATCCTGGTCGACGACGCCACCGTCGAGATCGAGAACATCAACCGCAATCTCGAACAGGGCAAGGAGATCGAGCAGGCCATCCTCGACGGCGCGGCGCAGATCGCCGTCCCCGCGCTGGTCTCGACCATCTCCATCTGCATCGTCTTCGTGCCCATGTTCTTCCTGACCGGCGTGGCGCGCTATCTCTTCGTCCCGCTGGCCGAAGCCGTCGTCTTCGCCATGCTCGCGTCCTACCTGCTGTCGCGAACCGTCGTGCCGACCATGGCCAAGTACCTGCTGCAGGAGCTCGACGACGAGGCCGACGACAGAAAGAAGACCAGCCGCAATCCCCTGGTCCGCTTCCAGCTCGAGCTTCGAGCGCTACTTCGAGAAGTTCCGCGACGGCTACCACCGCATCCTCGAGCTGTGCATCGATCACTCCGCCGTCTTTCTCATCGTCTGTTCTTCGTCTTTGCCGTCGTCTCTGCCGCGGCTGCTCTATCCCTACCTCGGTCAGGACTTCTTTCCCTCCGTCGACAGCGGCCAGTTCAAGATTCACGTCCGCGCGCACACCGGCACTCGCATCGAAGACATGGCCGACCTCTGCGACCAGATCGACAACACCATCCGCGAGACCATCCCGCAAAACGAAATCGTCACCATCATCGACAACATCGGCCTGCCCTACAGCGGACTCAACACCTCCTACTCCAACTCCGCCGCCATCGGCCCGGCTGACGCCGACATCTCCGGTCTCGCTCACCGAGAAGCACCACCCGACCGACGAGTATGTTCAGAAACTTCGCGACATCCTGAACCATCGCTTCCCCGGCGTGACTTTCTATACCCTGCCGGTCGACATGGTTACGCAGATTCTCAACTTCGGTCTGCCCGCGCCCATCGATATCCAGATAGTCGGTCACGACCTGTACGGCAACCGCGCCGTCGCCGAGCAGCTGCTGAACACGATCAAGCATGTCCCCGGCACCGCCGATCTGCGCATCCAGCAGCCCTTTGACAATCCCCAATCTCACCGTCGATGTGGACCGCACCAAGGCCAGCCAGCTCGGACTTCAGCAGCGCGACGTCGCCCAAAGCCTGCTTGTCGCCACCAGCGGCAGCTTCCAGACCTCGCCGAACTTCTGGCTCGATCCGACGCAATGGCGTCAGCTACAACATCGCCGTGCAGTCGCCGCAATACAGTCTCGACACCATGCAGGACCTCGAGAACATTCCCGTCAGTCCGGCAACAGCTCTGCCGACGATCTCGCCGGCGCCGGCGGCCTACGGATGCATCGCGGCTCCAGCATCCGCCCCATGGTGCGGCCAGCCGGTACAGATCCTCGGCAACGTAGTCGCCATCCTTCGCCGGCCAGGAGTTCGGCACGGTCACGCACTACAACATCGCGCCCGTCATCGACATCTACGGCAACGTTGTCAACACCGACCTGGCCAGCGTCGACCAGCAGATCGAGAAAATCCTCGCCGACGCCCGCCACCATCTGCCGCGCGGATCGCAGATCGTCGTGCGCGGCCAGGTCGAGACCATGCGTGCCTCATTCGTCGGCCTGCTCGGCGGACTCGTCTTCTCGATCCTGCTCGTCTATCTGCTGATCGTCGTAAATTTTCAGTCGTGGCTCGATCCGTTCATCATCATCTCCGCTTTGCCTGCGGCTCTCTCGGGAATCATCTGGTTTCTCTTTCTCACGCACACGCGCATCAGCGTTCCCGCCCTCACCGGCGCCATCATGTGCATGGGAGTCGCCACATCGAACTCCATTCTGATCATCAGCTTTGCCCGCGAGCAGCTTGAGGAAACCGTCGGCGATGCTCAGGCTGCGGCGCTCAGCGCCGGCTTCGTCCGCTTCCGCCCTGTCCTGATGACCGCGCTCGCCATGATCATCGGCATGGTCCCCATGGCACTCGGACTCGGCGACGGCGGCGAGCAGAACGCGCCTCTGGGACGCGCCGTAATCGGCGGCCTGCTCTTCGCCACCGTATCCACGCTCTTCTTCGTCCCGACTTTCTTTAGTGTGCTGCACGGCCGTCTCGAAAGACGCCGCCGCGAACGAGAAGCCCGTCACAAGCAGCAGCCCGCCATGTCGGAGAAATAAGACACATGACTGACCATTCCAATTCCCCATTCGAACAATGGCAAGCCGCCCATTTCCGGCGGCAAAGCCATCCTGCTGCTCCTGGTTGTCCTCGTCGTCGCCGTCATTCTCGCCGTAACGGGAATCATTCCGCGCCTCCGCGCTCGCACCACCTTGCAGCAGCAGACCAACGAGCTCGCCGCGCCCAGCGTCCTCGTACAGAAGCCGCAGATCGGCGCGCCCTCGCAGGAATTGATCCTTCCCGGCAATCTGCAGGCCTACACCGACTCCCCGATCTATTCCCGCACCAACGGCTATCTCAAGAAGTGGTACTTCGACATTGGTGCGCATGTGAAGCAGGGTCAGCTCCTCGCTACGATCGAAAGCCCCGAGATCGACCAGGAGCTCGCCCAGGCCAGGGCCGATCTCGCCACCGCGCAGGCCAACGCCGCGAATGCGCAGATTCAATCCGTGCGCTACCAGGAGCTGCTCAAGGGCAACGCTGTTTCCAAGCAGGACACTGACAACTTCACCACCCAGGCTGCCGCCACCACAACGCAGGTCAAGTCCGCGCAGGCCAACGTGCAGCGCCTCGAACAGCTCGTCGGATTCGAAAAGCGTCTATGCGCCCTTCGACGGCGTCGTGACCGCGCGTAACGTCGACATCGGCACCCTGATCAACGCCGGCGCCGGAACCACGCCCGGCAGCGAGCTCTTCCACCTCGATTCCGAGAACGTTCTCCGCGTCTACGTCAATGTCCCACAGGCCTACTCCGGATCCACCGTTCCCGGCGTCACCGCCACTCTGACCCTCGCCGAAATGCCTGGCCGCACCTTCACCGGCAAGATTGTCCGCACGGCGAAGGCCATCGACCTCACCTCGCGCACCCTGCTCGTCGAAGTCGATGTGGACAATCGCAAGGGCGAGCTTTATCCCGGCGCCTACGCGCAGGTCCACTTCAAGCTGAACAACACCCACCCCACAATGATCGTTCCCGTCTCCACGCTCATGTTCCGTTCCGAGGGCCTGCGTGTCGCCATCGTCGAGAACAACAAGGCTAAGCTCGTTCCCATCACCATCGGGCGCGACGACGGAAAGACCGTCGAGGTCATCGAGGGATTGAACCCCTCCGACGAGGTGATCCAAACCCCGCCCGACTCCCTCATCGATGGAGAAACTGTCCGCGTCGTTCAGCCTTCGCAGACCGGCCAACCCAGTCCTGCTACCGCGCCGCCATCGCAGGGCGGAGGAAACTAAGAATGAATCTCCTCCGGCCAAATTCACGTCTTCTGCTCGCAGCCGCTATTGCATGCGGAACCATCACCGGCTGCACCGTAGGACCCAATTACCAGCGGCCGTCCGTGCCGCCACCGCCGCCCGCATTCAAGGAGCTGCCGCCGCCCAATCCGCCCAACGGAACCTGGAAGCAGGCGCAGCCCAGCGACGCCTCCCTGAAGGGCAAATGGTGGGAGATCTACAACGATCCCCGGCTGAACGACCTCGAAGAGAAGGTCGCCGTCTCGAACCAGACCCTGAAGGCCGCGACCGAGCAGTATTTCCAGGCGCGCGAGCAGGTCCGCGTCGCGCGAGCAAGCTACTATCCCACGCTCAATGCCGGACCCGCCATCTCGCGCCAGCGCACAAGCGATAATTCGCCGAGCGGTACAAAGGGCCTGACTTACAACACCTTCTCTCTTGCCGGTCAGGTTCTCTGGGAGCCCGATCTCTGGGGGCAGGTCCGCCGCACCGTCGAACAGGCGCGCGCCAATGCCCAGGCCAGCGCCGCCGATCTCGCCAACGTCGAGTTGAGCCTCCGCTCCGAACTTGCCATCGACTACTTCGAGCTCCGCGGCCTCGATACGCAAAAGCAGCTGCTCGACACCACTGTCGCCTCCGACTTCGACTATTTCAAGCTCACCCAGCTGCGCTTCAACGGCGGGATCGCCACTGAAGTTGACGTCGCCCAGGCCGAGACCCAGTACCAGAGCGTCAAGGCCCAGTCCATCGACGTAGGAGTCGCCCGCGCGCAATTCGAGCATGCCATCGCCACCCTCATCGGAGTGTCGGCTTCTACCTTCTCACTGCCTCCGATGCCGCTCACGCTCGCCCTGCCCGCCATCCCCGCCGGAGTCCCATCACAATTGCTGGAGCGCCGTCCGGACATCGCCGGCGCCGAGCGCCGCACTGATGCCGCCAACGCCCAGATCGGCATCGCCATCTCCGCCTATTACCCCAACGTCACGCTCAACGGCGGCGGAGGTTTCGCGAGCGCCAACGCCGGGACCTGGATTCAGGGCCCAAGCGCCCTGTGGGCTCTCGGTGGCTCCGCTATCGAAACGCTCTTCGACGCAGGCCGCCGCCACGCCGTCACCGCTCAGGCGCGTGATGCCTACGAGGCGCAGACCGCCAACTACCGCGAAAGCATCCTCAACGCCTTCCAGGAAGTCGAGGACAACCTCGCTGCCCTGCGCATCCTCAACGACGAAGCCGCCACTCAGACTGCAGCCGTCAACGCCGCGGAACTGTCGCTATCCATCAGCACCAACCGCTACCGGGGCGGAGTCACCACTTACCTCGAAGTGCTTACCGCGCAGACCACGCAACTCACCAACCAGCGAACCCAGGCCGACATCACCACGCGCCAGTTCGCCGCCAGCGTGCAGCTCATCAAAGCCCTCGGCGGAGGATGGGACACATCCCAGCTGCCAAAGCTCTAGGCTATTTCGTGACGACGCAGATCACCATCGATCCGCCAAGCGCACCTGCAGCGGATGTCTCATCCTTTGCGCGCTTCTGCGCAAGGGGAGGGAATTACCTCATCCTCGTGGCACTGACACCCGCAATCCTGCTCCTGCACGGATACCACCCCTTCGCCGACGACGCCGGCATCTACGTTGCCGCGATCCGCAAGCTCGCCACGCCCTCGCTTTACCGGCTGGACGCCCCCTTTGTCCTCGCCAGCACACGCCTTTCCGCCTTCCCCCATCTGCTGGCCGCGATCGTTCGCTTTACACGAACACCGCTCGAATACGTGCTGCTCGCCGCGCATCTGGCGTCGATCTTTGCTTTCCTTCTCGCATGCTGGACCGTCGCCCGGCGCATCTTCAACTCGGCTGCGGCGCAATGGTTCGCCGTCGCGCTGGCGGGCGCGTGTTTCACCCTGCCCATCGCGGGCACAGCCATCCTGGTCATGGACCCCTACGTCACGGCGCGCTCGTTTTCTACTCCTCTGGGCCTCTTCGCACTGTCCGCCGCCATCGATCACCGCTGGGCACGAGCGGCGCTCTTTCTTTTGCTCGCCGGACTTATGCACCCTCTCATGACTTTCTACGCGGCGGCGTTCGTCCTACTCTTCATCCTCATCGATCAGGGCCATCCGCGCGCCGCATTGGGTCTGGGCATCTTCGGCGTCATCGCCTCAGGCGGAATCTATCTGGCAACGCTGCATGATTTCGTGTCGCCTGCCTATTCGCAAGCCGTCCTCAGCCGGCACTTTCTCTTCCCCTCACTATGGCCCGGCTTCGAGTACCTCGGTCTCGTCGTGCCTGTGCTGCTCTACGCTCTCGCGTTTCGGCGCTTTGGCCTTCAAACTCTCCCCGGCAAACTCTGCCTTGCCGCCGCCATGATGGGAACCTCCGCCATCCTCTCGGCCTTCCTGTTTGTCCATCCTTCGGGACCGTACTTCCTGATGCGCCTGCAACTGCTGCGCAGCTTCCACATCCTCTATGTGCTCGCGGTCATCCTTCTGGGCGGCCTCGCCGGCGAACTTCTCCTCAATCGCCCGGGCCGTGCGTCCGCGCTATATTCCCGCCTGGCAGCTTTCACTTTGCTCGCCGCCATCACCGGGACAATGCTTTACTTTCAGCGGGACCGCTATCCCTTCTCGGCCAACATCGAATGGCCAGGGGAGTCCCCCAGCAATCCCTGGCAGCAGACCTTCCTCTGGATTCGCGCCAACACGCCTCAGGACGCCATCTTCGCTGCCAATCCCGCTCTGGTGCTTCTGGATGGCGAAGATTCGCAGGGCTTCCGGGCAACCACCGAGCGGAGTCTCCTCGCCGACGATAAAGACGAAGGAGTGGTTCTCCTCTATCCGCGACTCGCCGGGCAATGGGCTGTCCAGCGCAACGCTCAGGCCGAACTCGATCGTCTCTCCGATGCCGACCGCCTGGCCCGCCTTCGCCCCCTCGGAGCCACCTGGCTGCTTCTATCCAGCAACGCCGTGACATCCTTCCCCTGCCCCTACCGGAACGCCGTTTCTCAGGTGTGCCGCTTGGGCCAATAAGGTCGGCAGGTCTTAGGCTTTGCCCTCAGAAATTCTCCAGCAGCGAGACGTTGGAGCTGTCGGTATGAGCCATAACGGCCAGACGGCGGCCATCTGGAGAAGGCACGGCAAACCATATTGCCATGCTCGATCCTTCGAGTACCGTTCTCACTCTGCCCATAAGATCGACTCTTGCAAGTCCCGAGCGAGTCCCCCCCGAACTCCGGCCCATGTAGCCGCCCACCCATAGGCTCTTGCTATCCGGAGCCCAGTCCATACCCATGATGAGTAGCAGTCCCGATAACGAAATGTCCCGTTCTGTGCCGCCGGTCAGATCAAGGATGCGGACCCCGGACGGTTGGTAAGGGCCTGCAGACTTTGGGCTCGCCAGATATCGGCCATTAGGAGAAAGGCTCCAGACGCTGCCCGGTCCATCATCGGACTGCCTCTTGGCGGCCAAAAGCTCACTTCCCTTTCTCCCTGCTGCGTCGAAGGTGAAAAATCTCTGCTGTCCGTTATCGATCCTGCTGTAAATGCACACCGTAGAGGGTAGGCGCGCGCACTCATAGCTTCCGATCCCCGGCTCTTCGAAAACCAGTTCTGAGGCACCACCGGCGAGTGGGATACGCATGAGACGCGAGTTGTCAGACGACTTGCCCGAGGAAGGATAGACAAGGTACAGGGCGCTTAAGCCGTCGGGAGTCAACTGAGGATGACCCAGATTATCTTTCCCGCCAACCAGTAGATCCGCATGCGTCGCGTCGATCGATTGCCTGAAGATATGGTTCGGTCCGTCTCGATTCGACACGAACAGGACAGCTTTGCCATCCGGTGTCCAGGCAGATGGCCAATCGTTCCGGTCATCCAAGGTGAAGCGGCGAAGCGGGCTCAATTGCTTGCCTTGCGCCTGCAGCTCCGCCAGGTAGACATCAGTCTGGAAGTCGCGGCGAAGCAAAGCGATGCGTTTTCCATCACTCGATAGGCTGATGCCGGCGATCGGGGTTTGATCATTAGTAATGCGGGCACCGGCACCGGAAGGCCGTCCTGTGCGCGAATCCAGGTGCACCCACCAAAGGTTAAAGTTTTCGTCGTTAGGCGGAGCCTCCTGCAATGTATAGATCAGGCGGTCCCTGTCGGGCCACGCAATTGCGGTGCCCAGCCGAAAATCCGGCAGGATCGTCTCGCCTCGCCCCGTCGTCGCATCGAACGCTTCAATTCGCTGTCCAAGTCCGACCAGACTGAAGCGGTCGGGCATTCTAACGCAGGCAAATCTCTTCCCGTCAGGCGCCCATGCAACCGGGCCGAAATGATCTCCGCCGCCGTCTACGATCTTGCGGGTGGTATTGTTGTCTGTATCGATCAGCCATATCTCTTCGTCATCCCACTGGCCCCTGAGAAACACGATTTTTGAGCCATCGGGCGACACCCTCGCAGACAGGCCTGCATCTGCAAGCTTCCGCGGAGTTCCGCCGACGACCGATATCTCCCACAGGCTGGGTGGCTTCTTTTCCAAATCGTCGAAATGCGAGGCGACCAGGTGAACGCCATCCGGAAACCAGCTCTCCGGCATCGCGTCGAATCCCTTCGGCAGAGGCACCGAAATGGTCTCTCCGCTATCCACCTGTCGCAGATAGAGCCCGGTTGGGTCCGAATAGGCAAGATACTTGCCGTCCGGTGAGATCACGCCACTGGTCAAAGGCGCGTCGTGAGGATTCGCCGTCAACCGCCGTTGGCTGAGCAGGCCAAGTCTCTGAGGCACGCCGGCTGACGACCCAACCAATCCACTTGCCCCCTCGGGTTTGGGATAGATACCGATTTTCGACCAGCAGCCATAACACAGCGGGGATCACCATCAGGGCGGCCACCGCGATCGATGCCTTCAACTTCCAATGGCGTTTAGGCGGATCCTGCCGCAGGATCGGTGCCTCCGCCGCAGCCGGGTGCTCGATTGCAGGTGTCTCGGCCGGAGCCTGATGCGAGACGGGTGGCGTCTCCAGCGGAGCAATCGGTACAACGCTGGGCAGCAGACTGATGCCGCTTCTGCTGTTAGTCCACTCCACGGGAGCTATGAAGCGATAGCCGATCCTGGGCAGTGTCTCGACGAACCTGGGCCGCTCCGCCGAATCCTCGAGCGCCTGCCGCAGTTTCTTCACGGCCGTGTTGACTCCGTGCTCGAAGTCCACGAAGGTATCTTTCGGCCAGAGGGCAGCGCATAGCTGCTCGCGCGTGACCACTTCTCCATCGGCCTGCAAAAGCATGCGCAGCACCTGGAGTGGCTGCTCCTGGATGGCAACGCTCGTGCCCTCTTTTCGCAGCTCGCCTCTGCTTAGATCGACCTGGAAGCGATCGAAGCGCGCGCAAACCGGAAATGAGCGGTCAGTGACCACGAAAACCCCACTGCGTTGATCTCGGATTTTATCCCAACCCCGTGGAAACAGGCAGGAAGCAGTTCACCTGCCCTGCTAACCCCCGCATTGTCAGCCCGTTCCACGGTTCACCATCAGTTCACCCGCTGTGTATTGATCGCCCCCTGAAGCGGTGCGATGGTGCTTCCACACGGGGTGAGACTCGCCGTCCAGCGGACCTCAGCATTCGCCCCAATCTCGGATTGCACGCTCCCGGCTTTCACCTGGGACTACCAAGTCTTACCCCCAGGGTTGCCGGAAGCAGTCCGCCAGAAAAACGATGCACCTCACCTCAGACCTGAAGGAGGTCTCATGACGAACCGTTTGTCTTCAAAAGTCTCGATGCTTGCGATGCTCGCGTTGGTCGTTAGCGCAACGGCCATTGCACAGCGGGAAAGCCCGTCTACCATTTCTCAAGATTCCGAGCATGGCTGCTCGAATCGAACCCTGGTGGGCGACTATGGATTCACCATCGAAGGCACAATTCTCGAAGCCAACCTGCCGATTCGCGGCCTGGTCATGCAGCACTACGATGGCCGGGGCCAAATTACGCAAGTGGATCACGTCGTCGACGGCGGCTATCCTCCACCGTTGGAGTGGACGCCGGGCACCGGTACCTACACCGTAAATCCGGATTGCACCGGGTCGGCTGTCATCATCAGCCCATCAAACGCTCCTCCGGGTGCTTCGGGTCCTCCGCCGCCGCTCTACATACACTTCGTGATCGTTGATCATGGCAGAAAAATCAAACAGGTAGTCGACGCGAACGCGGTTATCGCCGAAGGCACCAAGGTCGATTGATCGCCAAACCGGGCATTCCAGGTCTCGATTCTGAGACCTGGGATCTCACAGCAGGATCCCGCCCCGGCCTTCTTACTTGACGGTCAGAGTGACGTTGAGCGAGTGACTAACAACGCTGGCTCCGCTGAGGGTACCGTATCCAGACACTGTGATGATGTAGGTTCCAGGCGCTGTCCCCGGATTGCCCGACGGCGGATGGTTCAGATAGTTATAGCGCTGCGAGCAGCCTCCAAGTCCAAGACCGCCGGCAGCAAGAAGAGCCATGAACCCGATCACGCGCAGCGTAGCAATGCCCGAGCGCTTGCGCAGGGCGCCAATTCCCACCAGCGCAAGAATGCCTGGCAGAACAATGGCATATGCGATGTGCGATCCATCAGACAGCGGCTTTAACAGGGTGTTGCCCTTGCCCGACGCAGCCTGCGTCTGGATCTGCAACGTGCTCGTCACCGGCTGACCGGCCAGCGGCGTGATCGTTACGGGATTGAAAACGCACTTGGCTGTGGGCGGAACTCCCGAGCAGGAGAGCGTCACCGTGTCGTTGAAGCCGTTCTCCGGCGTCACCGTGAGAGTGATATTCGCAAACTCGCCGGCCGTGACGCTGGGCGTCGTGGTGCTCGCAGTGAGCGCAAAGTCGGGCAGAGTACTCGCCTCCGCGCTCATCGAAACTCCCGTGGCCGACGCGGCAAACCCTTCGCTTCCCGAGTAAGACGCGGTCACCATCCGCATCCCCTGCGGCAGCTTGTCAACCGTAAGCTCCGCCGCCCCATTCTCAACCAAAGCCGAGCCCAGCGAACCCTTGGCCGTCTCAAAGCTCACAGTTCCACCATTCGCGGGATTGCCGGCCACATCGCCGACCTTCGCCGTAAACGTGGTTCCACGGGCTTCCGACACCACCGAGACATGGGTCCGCGTGGCCACCTGCGCCCAGGCGCCCAGCCCCGCACCCACCATCCATACCGCCAGGAGATAGCCCGCAGCTTTGCTTGCTGCCCGCGTGCCGATGCCATGCCTCAACAACTGCAAATTCATTCTTCGGATTCTCTGCTCTCTAAGAAACGTCCAGCCGCAGCGGGAACTGCCGCCAACCATTCATTGTATCCGAGCCGGACATCCGAGCCGGGCACCTGCCTTCGCGCTCGCGGTGTCTCGGCTTCGAAGCGCCTTGGCGTTCTTTGCGCCTTCGCGCTGAATCTGACCCCGATCGAAAGATCCGGATCACAGACCTCTGTGCTCTCCGTCTCCTCTGTGGTGAATCATCCCGCAGACCTCTGTGCTCTCCGTGTCCTCTGTGGTGAATCATCTCTTCGCACGATACGATGTCTGGTTACGACTTTCGCATCGCGAGGCCATCCTCATGACCACCACTCTCTCTCAGCGCCCCCAGCTCCAGCACCTCACCGCCCAGCTCAACGACCTGAAGCAGAAGGGCACCTACTTCCGCCTGCGCGTCCTCGACGATATGCAGGCCCCAGTCTGCCATTACGACGGCAAGCAGGTCATCAACCTCGCCTCCAACAACTACCTTGGCCTCACCGCGCACCCAAAACTGGCCGAAGCCGCCATTCAGGCCATCAAGAACTACGGCGTCGGCTCCGGAGCCGTGCGCACCATCGCCGGGACCATGAAAATCCACATGGAGCTCGAAGAAAAAATCGCGGCCTTCAAAAACGTCGAGGCCTGCGTCGTCTTCCAGAGCGGATTCGCCGCCAACGCCGGCACCGTCTCCTCCATCCTCGGCAAAGAAGACTTCATCCTCTCCGACGAACTCAACCACGCCAGCATCATCGACGGCGCGCGCCTCTCCCGCGCGAAAATCAAAGTCTTCCGCCACAAAGACACCTCCCACGCCGAGGAGCTGCTCAAAGAGGTCGCAAACGAGCCCGGCCGCAAGCTCCTCATCACCGACGGAGTCTTCTCCATGGACGGCGACATCGGACCGGTGGACAAGCTCTGCGACCTGGCCGACAAATACGGAGCCATCATGATGGTCGACGACGCCCACGCCTCCGGCGTTCTTGGCCGCAACGGACGCGGGTCAGTGGATCATTTCCATTGCCACGGCCGCGTCGATGTTCAGGTCGGAACCCTCTCGAAAGCCATCGGCGCACTCGGCGGCTACGTCTGCGGATCACGCGATCTGATCGACTTCCTCTACCACCGCGCCCGCCCTTTTCTCTTCTCGACCTCGCATCCGCCGTCCGTCACCGCCACTTGCATCGCCGCCTTCGATCTTCTCGAACACGAACCCGAGCGCATCGAGCGCCTCTGGGACAACACCCGCTACTTCAAGTCTGAACTCGGCCGCCTCGGCTTCGACATCGGAGGCGTCACCACCCCTGCAAGCGAGACACCCATCACGCCCATCATTGTTGGTGACGGTCGCCGGACCATGGACTTCTCAAAGGCCCTCTTCGACGCCGGAGTCATGGCCACCGGCATCGCCTTCCCGACCGTCCCCGAAGGCAAGGCCCGCATCCGCACCATCATGACCAGCGAACACACCCGCGCCCAGATCGACCAGGCCCTCGACATCCTCGACAAGACCGCCCGCAAGCTGGAAATCCTGAATTAGGTGTCGTACTGTCCACCCTGAAAATCTGATGGCGACGTCACCACCGCGATACACTTCCAGTGATCGGGGCTTGTCATGAAGACCGTCGGCCAGATCGTCAACATCGAAAACACCGCCGCAGTCCAGCACGCACCCCTGCGTTACGCCGCGCCGAAATATTTAGTGGCCACGCTTCTGCTGCTGAGTGCCCAATTTGCATCAGGTCAGACACGTCCCCAATTTGCGGTTGGCCCGATAGGTCCAGGGCTGGAAACAAACATCGGCCCGTTATGGGTTGACCAATACAGTTACACGGTTATCAACACGAACAGTTCGGTCTTTCCCGCTTGCTCGGCGACACTGAGTGTTCGCGGCTGCATGCAGAATTTCCTCTCTTATTACGCCCGGCAGGATGTGACCGGTATTCGATTTCAATTCGCCGTTGGTGGCGGAGCTGGCAGCACTCCATTCGATTCGAAGGGAAACGTCAGCGCCGCCTGGCTGGAAAATCTCCAGACCTTTTTCTCTGACGTGAAGGCCGCCGGGATCGAAAATGTCACGCCGACATCGACATTAAACCAACCGTGGACAGGCTCTGCCCAGGGGATCAGCCTCACGACCATGACTGTCCCATACCAAACCGGATCCGGGTGCCCCGTCGGGACTGAAACCGTCTCCTTTTTCCCCTGGCTCCCGTACGGACTGAACCCCAATGATCCAAACTATTCGCCTGCCGACAAAGAGGACAATCAGGCCTACTACTGTTCGCCGAAAAATCCGATCTTCTGGGGATGGACACCCTTTTTCAATCTGGTCGACGGCGTCGCGGCAGCAGCGCAGGCGGCGGGTATCCGCATAGAAGAATGGGATGTAGAAAATGAGATCGATCTGTGGAACTTCACCATCGAAGCGCGCGAAATCTATGACCCGACAACCAACACACCTGTGCTGTATAACGTGGGCACGATCTTGGCCAGGCACGGCTTCGCGTCCGGAGCCGCGACGTTTTCGGTCACAACTCCTTCGCCTTCGGTCGCCGCAGCGGCCTGCGATTCCGTGTACGGAGATTCCGCTTACGCGACCTGGGGCTCGCAGCTTCTGGCTGCGGAAACCGGTGGATATATCGGTGGAGCAGGCGACTTCCCCAACTCTATGTCAGCTGCAAACGGGAATTTGACCTGTGGCGGCACAACCTCCGGCATGATCACGATTCCGAAGCAGCCTCCACAGTGGAGACCCGCCATCTTCGATTTTCACGTCTATGTTTGCGTATTCGGTGAGAACGGCTGCGACCTGACTCAGGACATAACCAGCACCTCTGAAGCTGCCTACAACGGCATTTCGCGTTTCGTCGGGAAGCGCCTTACCGGCTACGACGGCCCCGTACCTTTGTTCAGGAGGCCCACTCCTGTCGTGCCCATTAGCAGGGCCGAAATCACCGCCATGATAGGCGAGACGGACTCCGGAGCGCCGGATGTTGCCTGTGACGGTCACACACCGGCCATGGCCGCTGAGAATGCGAATGGCTTTCGGATGAGCACCCTGTTCACACAGCCGAATGCCCGCACCCCGGATATTCATACAGTAGTCCGGCCCTGGGCGTATCTCGTCACCCCGGGAGGCCAGGTCTGTCAACCGGTCGTCATTGGATTGCCGGACGGGATCTACGCCGACCTGATCAGCCGTTGGCGTTTCTGAACGCCTCTTGCCTGAGGCTCCGCCATCCGGCCCTGCGAAACCCAAACCGGCATCGGACTATTTTTTAGAAGCTGATCTTCAGGATCTGACCATTTTGCCCCACGAACCACCCGGCCTCGGGATCCGCGAAGGCCACGCTCCAGCAGCCGCTTACACCTGGTATTGAGAACCACGTGCGGCCTTCGTCCGGGGTCCAGGCCGCTTCGCCTGTATTGAAGTCCGGCTCTTCATCGGCGGTGATCACAACAGTGCGGTCGCGCTCGTCGCCAAATTCTTTACGTTCGCCATGCCCCTTGCCGCGAACATAGGCCAGGCCGAAAACAGCGCCGTCGACGGGCGGCTTGGCGGTAAGCGTCCACGTTCGACCGCCATCGTCGGAGATTGCCGTCGCCGCGCTGGCGTTTGAAGCCAGGTCGCCGCCGCCGAGTATTCCGTGCCACGGATCGCGAAAAGCCACGGAGATCCCACCAGCGCTGGGCGAGCTGACCAGCGGAGTGTCGTACGCGTTCCAGTTGTCGCCTCCATCTCTTGTGGCCAGGATTCTTGCGACAGTCGAGCCGCCGGTAGCAATCCAGGCATTGCGTTCTCCCTCGGTCGCAATGCAGGTTCCGCTTGCCGCAAAGGAGGCTTCGCCCACCAGCGCGGCCGGCATATTGGCCGCGATGGAGTGCCAGGTGGTTCCATTGGTCGTGCGAATGTCGGGAAATACGCCGTTTACCGAATCGCTGTGCGTGATGCCGCGGTTGGGAGTCCAGAAAGCGAAGCAATCATAGAAGGCGTTTTCGGTCTCATTGGTGAACTGGATCGTCCAGGTGGCGCCACCGTCGACCGTCTTGTAGATGTGAAAGTCAGTCGTGTTGTCCCCGATAGACATCAGATAGGCGACCCTGTCGCTTACGCCCTGGACATCGCGGAATTGAAGGCTCTCAGCACCCGGCACCACTGCGGCTTTCCATGTTTCTCCGCCATCGGTCGTGACCACATACGTGCCGCCGGTTCCCGCTGCCCAGACCACGCGCGAGTTCACCGGGCTGACAGCAATGAGGAGTTGCGTGGTGCCGCTTTTCTGCGGAGTGACCTTGGGTTGATGACGTTTCCAGCCTTCCTGCGCAAAACCAGCAGTTACGGAGACGGCTAGCAGGAAAAGTGCGAATGAGCGTTTCGGCATCGGAGTTCCTCGGGGGGTCGGAAATTCGAAGCAGGGGCCGAATATAAAGACGCGCAAGGCGTCAGCCTCTGGAGTCGTCCGACAATACCCTGCGACCAAACGAAAGTCAACAGTGACCGATCCCGGCCTGGATCCGCTGGGTGCCCACCTGAAGCCGGCCCTGAGAGGAGGCGAAGGGAGCCGTTTGCGAGAGGATGGAAGTAATCAACAGCTACAATCTCACTCCCCTTCAGGCTGGATTGTCACTCGCATCTGCGCTCTCGTCACAAGATGTGGCACATGAACACTCAGCAGCTCCTCACCGCGTCATCGCGCAGCTACTATGGTGCGTCCGATCCACTTTCCAGGGCGGTGACTCACAATGCGATATTTTCCCCTGATTGCTTTATCTGTCTTATGCGCCTCAACCTTCGCGCTTGCTCAGGATCCCGCTAAATCCATCGACGCGGAAGCAGCCCAGGCATACGAGCAGCACGAGTGGGAGAAATCGGAGCAGCTATATGGCGAGCTTGCGCAAGCCCATCCTGAGGATGCTCACTTCTGGTACCGCTACGCCGTCTCTGCGCAGGCCGACAAGCACTATGAGGCAGCGCTGCACGCCTTTACTGAGGCCAAACGAACCGGGCAGGGCAAGGGACTTCCATCCTCTCTGGTGGACTACGACATAGCCTCAACACAAGCCGCCATGGGCCATACCGACGAAGCCCTCACCGGGCTCAAATCGGCGGCTGCGGCTGGATACAATCAGCCCGACAAGCTCGAAAATGAGGCGGCCTGGAATTCCTCGCGTTCCGACCCGCGATTCGTCGCCGTGCTCGATCAGGTGAAGCGAAATCTCGCCCCTTGCAAATACTCAACCGAGAGCCGGCAATTCGACTTCTGGGTGGGCGACTGGGACGTAGTCAACTCATCCGACGGACACCCGGTCGGCAGCAGCCACATCGCGCAGGAGCTCGGCGATTGCGTCATCTGGGAAAACTGGACCTCGACCGGCCTGCCCTACGCGGGCAAGAGCTACAACGCCTACAACACCACGCTCAAGCGCTGGGAGCAATTCTGGGTCGACAACTCGCAGGGAATGATCTTCTTCTACGGGAATCTCAAAGACGGCGTCATGGATTTCATGACCGACGAAATCCCGCAGGCAAACGGAACGAAGATCAGGCGTCATCTTCAGTTCTTCAATCTCTCGCCCGACACCGTTCGTCAGTTCAGCCAGCAGTCCGCCGACGGTGGCAAGACCTGGACCGTGGAGTACGACTTCACCTACCGCCGCCGGAAATCTTAGGGTTGCCTTTCGCGCTGTCCGCAAAAGGCGCAACCCAGCACCCTATTTCCACTTCGTCACATGCACCATTAAGGGTCAAAGGATTCGATGCGTCCGATGGCGATCTTTTCTGTGAAAAACGGATCGGGTGCATTGTGCCTCGCCTGCGACCTGCAGGCTGAGAGGATTGGCGCCGCTCATGTAGCACCCCCGGTGGGATTAGGTGAGCCGCAATCTAGCGGGACGCTTGCGCCAGCAAGTATAGAACAGACCAGCCGGGACGACCGCATCGCCGAAAGAACCGGTTTCGGGAATGGCCGATGAGTGCGAGCAGCTAGATATGATCTCGCTCGTCGAGATAATAAATTTTAATTTATTTTGGTGAATTATAGTAATGCGTGCTTTAATTGTTCGTGTCGGCGGCACCGGGTAAAATACCGGTACGGCAAATTAAAATGAGAGGCAGTCTGGCAACTACCTCCCATTCATTGCTGTTTCGGTTTGTCGGGCTGGACTCGAACCAGCGACCTCCGCCTCAGATGGCCTGTCCGCGCGTTCCTCAGGGGGAATTCGAAGTTGGCCTGCGGTGCTCTATCCTTCTGCGCTACCGACACCATTAAAGTACCGTTCTTCCCCAAATAGATACAAGCCATTAACGCGCATGATTGAACCAAAATGGGGCAAATAAGACCTTGTTATGCTGTCGATTAATCTGTCTTATAGTGCGCGGCTTTTTGCTACTCTAGGCCGACCCTATTGCTTCCGCCACTGAGCGAATGATCCAATGACCTTATGGCTTGGTACGAATGGGTATTCTCGGGAGCTGGCGTCTGCATTTTGGGATGGGGGGCAAAGCAATTCTTTTGACTCCCGCAAATCGGCAAAATTAGCCCAGTAGTCTTTCGACTCTAGCAATCAATTCACCCGCCCAATCGCTGGCCGCCATGTCGATCAAAGATTCTCAGGTTGCTATTGGCACCACAATCACACAGATCGGCGAATCTCATCACCATTTGTATGCGGCTAGCCCACAGCCACCTAGTCTGCCATTCAAGGATCGGGAATCATCCGCCCAAGCCCTAATGTGAACTCTCTAGCAAGTGGAATCGCCTGACTCCTTTTCAACAGCTTGAGTCTCGCGGCAAAAAGTGGAATATCCCCGCGTCATGGCCCGTCAGGTTTTCGTCGTTAGAGTCTTGGAGTGGGGTCCCGGAATTTATGTTGACGTTTCAATTTAGCGATGGGAACGTCTCGACTACTGTTTTTTCGCTCGCTTCTCACAAGTGCCCGATCTCATAAAGCTGGCACATTTTGGTACCAAATGCTGGATCACGGGGAGAATCATAGGTTTTAGTAACGTGATAACGCTTGACCATGATCCGAAGGTCGAGGTCGAGTGGCCGGACGGCGAAGGGCCGCCGACGGAACCAACATTCCCCTAGACGATCCGTCGCCTACGCGGCCATGGAGATCAATCATTCCTTGCACTAAAAGATGTGCTTGATCCCTTTGCCGACGCCGATGACGATCTTCCCGGTTCCCTTCGTCGTGCCGACGGCAATATGCGTGCCTGCCGACACCCCTCCCTTGCCTACCGACACGGCCGCATCGATCGGATGGAGCGTGACCAGGTCCAAAGCGCCTTTTCCGCGCCCGCCGCTAAACTCCCCGCGCCCTTGGCTGCGCCTTTGGCGATATCTCCTGTGCCGCTCGCCATCTCGCCCCCGGCGCTGCGGCTCTTTTTCGCCGGATGTTCCGAGGCTCGGCCCTGAACAGGCAGAGTCATAGCCAACCCGAGCAGCAACGCGGCGACTCCGGATTTGGTCTTCACGGTTAGGCCCCGCTCGATTTCTTCCCGTCCATTATGAAGCATTGAAACCGCGCCGGAATAATTTCTCTCGGGTATCTGGGCTGACGGATTGGCTTCCCCCACGCCCCAAAAGTAGTTGGCCGACTATTTCACCGGAATCGATACAATAAAAATAGGCACCCAGAAGGCTGGGCTGACCTGGGACAGGGCATGCACGTCCGCCGCAACGGCTCAGGCCAATCTGGCTAACCCTAGCCACAGCAATCGGTTACAAGTTGTTCCAATGAAATGAAACGGTTACGGGATTCGGCCCGCGCCGCCTCCTGTAAGTCCAGCCGCAACAAACGGTTACGAGACTTCTTCAATGGAATGAAACGGTTACAAACTTGCCTGAATAAGTAACATGGAATGAGACGGTTACAGAAGCAAATAAAAACGGGGGGAGGGGGGTCCCCTCGGCCGCTCACTACCAGCACAGGAACCCCTAACGGCCCAATACCAGCGATGGCTCAGCCGAGAGGGTAGCCGGCGCGATGTCGTGGGCAAGGAACTTGGGCCAGGCCGCCGCCGCGATCATGGCGGCGTTGTCGGTCGAAAGAGCAAGCGATGGAAAGGCGATGGGGAGGCCGCGATCGGCGGCTTCAGCCGTGAAGCGGACGCGCAATTCGCGATTGGCCGCGACTCCCCCGGAGACCAGCAGACTCGCCGCTCCTAGCTGCTCGGCCGCGCGGAAGGTCTTGCGGCGCAGATCGTCGACGACGGCGCGCTGAAAGGACGCGATCAGGTCAAGCGTTTGCTGATCGCAGAGAGCGAGAGCCGCGGCGACAGTGGGGTCGGTCGCCAGTGCCGCGCGGCGCGCCTCGATGCTTGCCGCCATTTCGTGCGTCTGGGCATAACGGAGTACCGCGGTCTTGATCCCGCTGAACGAGAACAGGGTGCTGCTGGATGGGTCGATCGCGCTGGGATCGCCTCGCCGGTGTGCCTTGGCCTTCACCTGCGAGAACGAGAACGGCACGGCGGATGGGTTGCCGTGCGGCGCAAGGGCGTCGATCCACGGCCCTCCGGGGTAGCCAAGGCCGAGCAGTTTGGCGACTTTGTCGAAGGCCTCGCCGGCAGCGTCGTCGACGGTGCGTCCGACGTTGCGGTAGGTCCAGCTTTCGCCCTGGCGTCGTGCAAGGTAGAGATGGGTATGGCCCCCGGAGACGACCAGCGCCAACGCAGGCAGCGCGAGCGGGTTGAGATCCGAGTGAGCAGCCAGCTGAGCCTGTTCGAGCAGGACCGCGTGGATGTGGCCTTCGAGGTGGTTAACGGCGATCAGCGGTTTCCCCAGCGCATAGGCTAGGGACTTCGCATAGCTGATGCCGACCAGCAACGCCCCCGCCAGTCCGGGGCCGGCGGTGACAGCAATGGCATCCAGGTCGCGGAAGGCGACGGTGGCCTCCGCGAGCGCGGCGCGGACCACCGGCACGATGTTGCGCAGGTGCTCCCGCGAAGCCAGCTCGGGGACGACTCCGCCGTAGGGGGAGTGGGTGGCAATCTGCGAAGCGACCACATTCGAAAGCGTCTCGGTGCCACGCCGCACAACAGCGGCGGCTGTCTCATCGCAGGAACTTTCGATGCCCAGAATCAGGCCGCTTTGATTTGGAGTCACACTTCTATAGTAGTGAATGAGGATCGATGGAAGAACGCGCGGCACAAATCGCGGCCGAGAGCATCGTGGACCGATTACGCTCGGAAGGCTTTGACGCTTACTTTGCCGGCGGATGCGTGCGCGATCTGCTGCTGGGGCGTGAACCCGATGACTTCGACGTGGCGACCAACGCGCACCCGGAGACGGTGCTCGGGATGTTCCCCCGGACGTTTGCCGTGGGCGCCCACTTCGGCGTAATCCTCGTGGCCGACGAGATTGACGGCGCGGAGATCGTCAGCGAGGTCGCTACCTTTCGGAGCGATGGCGCGTACACGGATGGCCGCAGGCCGGAATCGGTGCGGTTCTCCGAGAGCGCCGAGGAAGACGTCGTGCGGCGTGACTTCACCATCAACGGCATGCTGCTCGACCCGCAAGTGCTGCGGGAATCAGGCGATCTGGATAGGGCGGTACTGGATTATGTCGGGGGGCGTGCCGATCTCCGGGCGAGGCTGGTGCGGGCGATCGGCGATCCTGACAAACGTTTCGACGAAGACAAGCTGCGCATGCTGCGGGCTGTGCGTTTCGCTGCTCGCTTCGATTTTGAGATCGAAGCCATGACCAAGGCGGCGATACGAAAATCCGCGGCGCAGATTGCCAAAGTGAGTCACGAGCGCGTGCGCGATGAGTTGACACGCATGTTGACCGAGGGCCGCGCGCGGCGCGCATTCGAGTTGCTGGACAGCACCGGGCTGTTGCAGGAAGTTCTTCCCGAGATCGCCCGCATGCAGGGCGTCGAGCAACCGCCTGAATATCATCCCGAGGGCGACGTCTGGGTGCACACTCTCATGCTGCTCGAGCAATTGCCTGCCGGCGTGTCGCCCACCCTTGCCTGGGGAGCCCTCCTGCACGACGTCGGCAAGCCAGCGACCTTCCAGCGCGGGCCGGGGCGCATCCGCTTCAATGGCCATGTCGAGGTGGGGGTGCGGGTCGCCCAGGACATTGCCCGCAGGCTGCGCTTTTCGAACGAAGAGACCGCGCAGATTATCGCGCTGGTCGAGAACCACATGCGCTTCGGCGACGTGGAGAAGATGAAGGCGTCGACGCTGAAGCGTTTCTTCCGGCTTCCGGCTTTTCCTGAGCATCTGGCGCTGCACCGCATGGACTGCATGGCCAGTCACGGCGGCCTGGAGCTGTATGAATACGCAAAGCAGCGGTTTGAGGCGACTCCAGACGCAGAGGTCCGACCGGAGCTGCTGCTCACGGGGCGGGATCTGATTGAGGCCGGTTACCAGCCCGGTCCGCGATTCAAGGAGTTATTAGCGCAAGCCGAGGATGCACAGCTGGAAGGACAGATCAAGACGAAGGAAGAGGGGCTGGACCTGGTCCGCGGGTTACAGTCCAGTCACGAGACACGAGGGAGGGCAACATGAACGTTGGCCCTTTCTAAGAATGGTTGCTGTTATCTCGACGCTCCGGATGAGACAAGCTATGTCTCCGATGCGCGGCGTATCGCGTTTCATCAGTGGATATTGGCGGAATTGGCACGCGCCATCGCCGATGGAGCGAAGGTGCGGGCGTATCATGCGTGGACACTGGTGGATAACGTCGAGTGGGCCAATGGGTATAGCAGCGGTACCGCATTACCTATGTGGACTTCCGCGGCCAGAAGCGCACGGTGAAGGGCTCGGGGCTATGTTATGGAAGGGTCGCTGCTTCGGGGCGATTGGGTGTGTGACGCGAGCGAGGCCTATTGGCTTTGCAGCTTCTCTTTTGTCAGGCTGTTCCAATGTTCGAGAGATTCGGGGACGGACGG
Source organism: uncultured Acidobacteriota bacterium (assembly GCA_963735555.1). Classification (GTDB taxonomy): domain Bacteria; phylum Acidobacteriota; class Terriglobia; order Terriglobales; family Acidobacteriaceae; genus Silvibacterium. The sequence goes on along the minus strand of CAVTLP010000015.1, from coordinate 139,314 downwards.
AGAGACCGTACCGGGGGCGATTAGATCGACGATGCGCTGGGGAGGGACGTTGCCGTCCGTGGCACGGAAGAGGCCCTTGACCCAGGCGATGGCAACCAGACCTTCCTGTGACGGAGAGACAGTGGAACGGAAGACCTGCTCCATGTAGACCCACTTTTCGTCCCAACAGAGCGTGCGGGTGGTCAGGGTAAACGCCGCGAATAGGCCCAACGAGCGCCGGTAGGTGATGGAGAGCGAGCCGACGAGGGGGATCCATCGCTCTCGGAGGACTGGCGTGAGGATGCCGGTGGCAGCGCAGAGGTGAATACGGCCGTAATCCATGAAGCTGAGGTAGCGGGCGTTGTTGAGGTGCAGGTTGAAGTCGATGTCCTGAGGCCAGACGCGCAGGCGAAGCACGTCCTCGTCGAAGACGCCGATCCGGTGGAGAGGGCGGATCTTCTGGCGGATGGCGAGGGCGGGGATCCGGACGAAACTGTTGTAGTGGGACATGGGGAAACTCGAAAGCGGTCAGCGAAGAAGCGGTCAGCTAAAAATCGGTTAGCTCAGAACGGGGGAGCAAATTTGTACGGGTCTGGACATCTCGTTTTGAGTTTACAGGGGACGTCAGCGCAGGCTACGCCAGTCTTCTCCAAGAAAAAGGCGGATGGCGGCGATGCCAGCGGCTCCAGCAGCGATGCATGCGGCCACATTTTCGCGGGTGACACCACCGAGCGCGAAGACCGGCACCGGAGCGGCGGCGCGGCAGGCTTCCGATAGGGCGGCGAGTCCCTGGCCGGGGCGTGGCGTTTCGCCCGGATCTGATTTTTCAAACACTGGCGCGTAGAGGATCAGGGATATGTCGCGAGCTGTCAGGACTTCGCCGATGGTATGGCAGGACCTGCTGACGACCGGCTCGATGCCGGCGCGACGATAGATCGTACGGGCAGTGTCCATGGCTTCGACGGGCGCATTGGCGGGCAGGTGGAGGCCGTCGGCGCCAGCTGCGAAGGCGGTTTCTGCCGAGCCGTTGAGGAGGACACGCGTTGGGGACCCTTCCTTCCGTAACACACTGACGATCTCACAGGTCAGGGCGAGCAGTTCGCTCTGGGGGAGATCCTTTTCACGAACCTGGATATAGTTGACGCCACCGCGTGCCCAATTGCGAGCGAGCTCGACCAGCGCGGCCTGGCGCTCCCGCTCACCGCCGGGCAGGAATTGGCGCTGGGTGATCGCGTAGAGGAGCATTTTTCGACTATAGACGGTCGAGACGGGAAGGGTTTCCCGCATTGGGCTGAAATTCCTACACCAGAGATTCACGCAAGGCATACACTGTCGGGGTTAAGATGGGCGCGTGATACGGTTCAGGTGAGTCTCAGTTCTATAGAGTGCAGCGGAAAACATGGCTACTTACGATTTGCTCGTGATTGGATCGGGTCCTTCGGGTCAGCGCGCGGCGGTCTCCGCGGTGAAGAAGGGCAAGCATGTGGCCCTGGTGGAGATGCGCAACGTGGTAGGCGGCGTGTGCATCAACACCGGCACCATTCCCAGCAAGACGATGCGCGAAGCGGTGCTGCATCTCTCCGGCTACAACTACCGCTCGATCTACGGCATGAACTACCGGGTGAAGGAAAAGATCACCATGTCCGATCTTGCCTTCCGCGTGCAGCACGTGATCAAGACCGAGATCGACGTGACCGAGGCGCAGCTTTCGCGCAACGGCGTGGATGTGATGACCGGCGTGGCCAGTTTTGAAGACGCGACACACGTTCGCGTGACGCGGCATGAACGGGTCGCAGGATGCTCGAGGCGGCCAATATCATCATCGCGGTCGGCACCAAGCCGGCCGACGTCGGCCAAGGTGCCGATCAACGGCCGCACCATCATCAACAGCGACCAGGTACTCGAACTGCAGAAGCTGCCCAAGACGCTGATCGTGGTGGGCGGCGGCGTGATCGGCGTGGAATACACCTGCATGTTCGCGACGCTGGGCGTGCGCGTGACGCTGGTCGAGAAGCGGCCCAAGCTGCTGGAGTTCGCCGATCAGGAGATCGTCGAGGCGCTGTGCTACCACCTGCGCGACAGCCGCGTGACCATGCGTCTGAACGAAGAAGTGGAAAGCGTGGAAGAACTGGCGGACGGCACGGTGGTCGCGAATCTGGAGAGCAAGAAGAAACTGTCGGGCGACGCGCTGCTGTACGCGGTCGGCCGGCAGGGGAATGTCGACGAACTGAACCTGCCGGCGGCCGGCATCGAGGCCGATTCGCGCGGACGCATTCCGGTGGACAAGGATTTTCGCACCAAGGTGCCGCATATCTACGCGGTCGGCGACGTGATCGGCTTTCCCAGCCTGGCCTCGGTGTCGATGGAGCAGGGGCGCATCGCCGCGGCGCGGGCTTTCGGCGAGACAGCCGTGCAGTCCAATCCCAGCTTCTATCCCTACGGGATCTACACCATTCCGGAGATCTCCTTCATCGGCAAGACGGAGGAGCAGCTCACCGAGGAAGACGTGCCCTACGAAGTAGGCGTAGCGTACTACCGGGAGATTGCGCGCGGACAGATTCGCGGCGACACGACCGGGCGGCTGAAGCTGATCTTTCATCGCGAAACGCGAGAGATTCTGGGCGTCCACATTATCGGCGAGGGCGCGGCGGAGCTGGTGCACATCGGGCAGGCGGTGATGGTGCTGAAGGGCACCGTAGACTATTTCATCGATACCGTGTTCAACTATCCCACTCTGGCCGAGTGCTACAAGGCAGCCGCCTTTAATGGCGTGAATCGCCTGGCCCGGTTCGAGAACTGAAGCTGGAGCGGAGACAGAGGTGAGGAAATGGCAAAGACCGTCGGCGTAGTCATGACGGAAAAAGTGGTTGCGGGCCTGCTCGAGGACCATAAGGTAGTCGGCGAACTGAGACGTTTTCCGGAAAACTCCGGTGGGGGGCATGAGGCGGAGGAGAACGGGGGCCTGATCGAGCTGCCAGCCGACGCGGTTGCGGAATTGATCTGCGAGCAGATCGCCGTCGCTGGCTCCGGCCGGCAGCGGAGTCGAGGCGGCGGGCATCGCGCTGCCCGGCATCGTGCGCAACGGCGTGATCGAGGATTCGCCGAACCTGCAGCAGCTGAAGGGCGCGAATATTCTGGGGACGGTCAAGAACGCCCTGGCTGCACGCGGGACTGGATTACAACATGAGCGTCCTGAACGACGCCGACGCAGTAGCTGCGGGCGTGGCCGCCACCCGCGGACAACTGGATCGGCTGGTGCGCGTGTGGACAATCGGCAACGGCATCGGCTTCGGACGATTCCCTTATACCGACGGACCGTGGGAGGGCGGACACACCGTGGTCACGCTCGATCCCAAGGAGAAGTACTGCGCCTGCGGCGGCAAGGGGCACCTGGAAGGGCATCACCGGCCACCGCGCCATGCGCCTGCGCTTCCTGGACCTGGAGCCGGACGAAGTTTTCGCCGCAGGCACGCAAGGGCGACCGGCGGTGCATGGAGTTCGTGGAGCTGTGGCATTGCGCGCTGGCGGCGGCGACGGCATCGCAGATCCATCTCGAAGGGCCGGGACGCTTCTACTTCACCGGGCGCGACATCTCGCGGCTCGATCTGGCGCGGCTCAAAGAACACCTCTACCAGATGGTCAAGATGAGTCCGCTGCAGAGCTACACGGTCGAGGTGATACCGGAAGACCCGACGCTGGCGCTGATCGGGGCGGGAGCGGCGGCGGAACACGCGGGGCGCTAGTTTTTATTCGAGGGCTTGAATCGGGCAAGAAAAAAATGCGCGGCGATTGCTCCCCGCGCATTTCGGGTTGGACGCCCCTAAGCGATCTGGGCGCTCTGCGTGTGACCGCTGGGGTTGGTCTTCACACGGAAGCGCTTCATGTTGATCGACAGAACGCGCTCCATCTTGCGCAGCGTGCCCTTTTCCTCGGGAGCCGCGAAGGTGGAGGCGATTCCGCGAGCGGAGGCGCGGCCGGTGCGGCCAATGCGGTGCACGAAGTCTTCGGCCTCGCGGGGCATGTCGTAGTTGACGACGTGAGCCACGTCGGCCACGTCGATGCCGCGAGCGGCTACGTCGGTGGCGACCAGAACACGGTGATGTCCCTGGGAGAAGCTGCGCAGGGCGGCGTTACGCTGCGACTGCGAGCGGTCTCCGTGGATCTGCGTGGCGGAGTGACCGGAGCGCGCGAGGCGCCGGGCGACACGATCGGCACCGTGCTTGGTGCGCACGAAGACCAGGAAGCTGCCCTTGCTCGATTCAAGCAGGTGCTCGAGGAGCTCGTGCTTCTTGTCGGTGGCGACTTCGAATGTCTGCAATTCAACATTCTCACAGGGCTTGAGGACAGAGCCGATCTCGATGCGCGTGGGGTTCTTGACGTAGTCGCGAACAACTTCCTTGATCTGCGGGCTGAGGGTGGCGGAGTAACAGAGCGTCTGGCGCTCGGCAGGCAGCGCGGCGACGATGCGCTTGATGGCGGGCTTGAAGCCCATGTCCAGCATGCGGTCGACTTCGTCGAGCACCAGCATTTTTACGCCGCTGAGGTTAACGAGCTTGCGGCTGAGGAAGTCTTCGAGGCGTCCGGGCGTGGCGACGATGAGCTGCGCGCCGCGGCGGATCTGGTGAAGCTGCGGGCCCTCGGCCATTCCGCCAACGACGAGCGCGGCGGAACCCTGGTTGCCGGTGAGCTTGCGGTAGTGCTCCTGCACCTGCATGGCGAGTTCGCGGGTGGGCAGGAGGATGAGCCCGAAGGCTCCCCGGGTACGGACTTCGGCGCGGGTTCCGCTTCCCATCTTTTCGATAAGCGGTATGAGGAAGCTGAGGGTCTTGCCCGTGCCGGTCTGCGCGGTGGCAAGGATGTCACGGCCTTCGAGAGCGGGCGGGATAGCTCCCGCCTGCACGGGGGTGGGGGTAGTGAATGTTGCATTGGCCAACTGCTGCTTGAGCGAGGCCGAAATATTGAAATCGGAAAACTGGTTCACTTGATCCTTAAAGTGGCTAGCCTGAGTTCATCCACGTGTCCGTATCTCGACACACTGCGGCTGCCGGTCTAGATGGTTCCCTGCGGACAGGTCGTAATTGACCCGTGCGGGAAGATTATGAATTACGTAGGGGAGTTCTGAGGGGTACTGCTGGGTTTCCTCGGCTCTGCCGCACGCTGCGTATTCGGTCGTGAACGCGAAACGCGACGACCTGGCCCGAATACTATTAGGCCATTCCGCTGAGGGGCTTGGAAACTACTTGCCAGGCGATCTTGCTGGATGAGGGCGAGAGCGGCTCACAACCAAACAACTGAGCGTAAATGAATTCTACCACAGTGCAGCAGAGCAACCGTGAGCCACTGATGTTCCCCGTCTGGAATCGCCGGGCCAGGTTGCTCCCACTCCTTAGACGACGCTGATCTCTGCGGCGGGCGCCTGGATGCACTGCGAGATTCGCGCCAACAATTCTGTCGGGTGTACGGGTTTCAAGAGAAGCGCGAAGTCGTGCCCTTCGTCGCGTGCTCTGGCGAGCAGGTCAAGGGTCGATGCCTGTCCGGAAAATAACAGCACTTTGCAATTGGGGAGAGCTGCCCGCATGGCGATCGCCAGATCGATGCCGCTCATGCCGGGCATAAAGACGTCGGTGATGAGCAGGTCAGGAGCGATAGCGCGCGCGATCTGGAGTGCGCTGGCGCCATCGTAGGCGGGCATCACGGTAAAGCCGCTGCGAGAGAGAATCGCCGTGAGCGTGTCGGCAATCACGTGTTCATCGTCCACAACAAGCACTACAGGTTGATGCGGCTGGATCTTCGTGATTAAACCTTTCAAAGCTAATTCGGAGAGCGGAATCGTCTCAAAGTGCAAGTGTTCTGACATCGAGCAGTACCTCTACCAAAACCGTAACATGGCTTGGAAAATACGGGTTAACTATTTAAAATCTGTGATTTACTGGTTACGCTCAATTTTTCTTTAACCCTCTTGATCTCCGTGCGACCAGTGTGTTAGGTTATGATCTCGTTTAGGTTAGTTTAGCGCTACGTTTACGTCAGAAGGGGGACACGCAATGTCAACCAATGAAGGCCCGGGGATCGCTCCGATGAAGTTTGTCTCCATGCTTCAGGCCGATGTGCCCAAGGGACGAGAGGGCAAACACAAGAAGATTGTTTCGCAGCTGCTCAGTGACATTAGCCGACTGGAGCCAGCGTCGGCGCTGAAGATTCCTCTCGCCGAGCTGCCGGACACCAAAGAGAACATCCGCTCGGCTCTGAGTCGCGCCACCAAACAAAAGGGGATCGATGTCGCCACGTCCAGCGACGATGAGTTTCTGTATGTCTGGATAGCGAAGTGAAAGCTGCTCATAACGGATCGATTCCAGTTGTGTCCGATTGCGGACAAAGGGGATCCACGTTTGAACACTCCCCCGGTTCCGTGATCCTCACCTCCCTTTAGAATCAAAAGCCCACGCGCCAAGTTGTTGGCCGCAAGCGTGCATCTACTGCGGTGATCGCCACGTTTGCCCTCCCCCCTGCTCCCGCGGCGATCTCAGGTTCGTGGAGGCTTTCCATGCAGACCCTTTGGCACGACGTCCGCTTCGCGCTTCGACAGCTTCGCAAGTCGCCGGGGTTTGCATTGACCGCGGTGTTGACGCTGGCGCTGGGAATCGGCGTGAACACCGCGGTCTTCAGCATGATGGATGCCGTCGTTCTGCGTCCTCTGGCTGTTCCCGATCTGCATCGCGTCGTGACCGTGGCGGAGGAGCAGAAGCGCGGCGAGTACCAGCAGGCCGCGCTCGCTAATTACGCGGACTGGGCGCGGCAGAGCCGCTCCTTTGAAACACTCGCCGTCCGCACCACCGCCGATCTGATCCTCACGGGAGCCGGGGATGCTGCTCACGTTCAGACTGCGTACACTTCGCCGAATTTCTTCAACGTGATGCGCGTCGCGCCGCTCCTCGGACGCACCTTCGCCGACTCTGAGGCCCAACCGGGCAAGGATAATGTTGCGGTCCTCGGCTACGCCTTCTGGAAGAAGCACTTCGGCGCCGATCCGGGCGTGGCTGGCCGCAAAGTTGAGCTCAATGGGAAGTCCTATACGGTCGTCGGCGTCATGCCCGAGACCATGCAGTACCCGTCCTATACCGATATTTTTCTACCCTTCGCGCCATCTGCCGCTCAACTCGACAATCGCAGCGACCACGACTACCTGGTCACCGGACGCCTGCGACCCGGCGTGACTGTAGCCCAGGCTCAGGCTGAGATGCTGGGCATTGCCGGGCATCTCGCCGAGGCATATCCCTCAACCAATCGGAGCTGGTCGGTTCGGGTAGAACCCTTGCTCGACGGCATTAACGGCGACCTCACGCCGATGTATTTCCGCCTGATCCTGGGAGCGACGATCCTTGTGCTGCTCGTGGTTTGCACCAACGTCGCGAACCTGCAGCTTGCGCGGGGCATCGCCCGGCGTCCGGAGATCGCCATGCGCACGGCGCTCGGCGCGGGGCGCCGCCGTATCGCGCGTCAGCTGCTGACGGAGAACATTCTGCTCGGATTGATGGGGGCAACGGGCGGCATTCTCCTGGCCAAACTAGTCATCCACATAAGCCTGATCACCATGCCTGAACGCATAGCCCGCTTCATGGCCGGATGGTCAAACATCTCGCTCAATGGCCGCGCCCTTGCCTTTTCCCTGCTGCTGGCCATAGGCGCAGGGGTAGTTTCCGGATTTCTGCCCGCGCTGGAGGCGCTGCGGATCAATCTGGTCGATCAGCTCAAGGCCGGCGCGCGCAGTGTGGCCGGATCGGGCCGGACACACCGGCTGAGGAATCTCTTCGCGCTTGCCCAGATTTCTCTTGCAGTCGCGCTGGTAATTGGCGCGGCGCTGATGTGCAAAGGCGTTTGGTCGATGTTCAGCCTCGCCGACGTCCATGGGCCGAAGCAGGTTCTCACCTTCAACGCCTACCTTCCCGCTGCCCGCTACACAACCCCGGAGAAGCAGCTCGCATGGTACAAGGCGAGTCTCGAAAAAGTGCGCGTGCTGCCGGGAGTTTCAACTGCGGCCATCACCACGGCTCTGCCCTATGGAGATGGCGCATGGGTCGATGATTTTCGGATCGAAGATCGCCCGCTCATCCCCGGCAAATTCCAGAGTGCGCAGCGCATCTCTGTGGACGGGGGCTATTTTGCCTCCATCCATATCCCTGTTCTCTCCGGCCGCGACTTCAACACGAGCGATGGGCCCGAGGCGCAGCCGGCGGCCATCGTAAGCCGCAAATTTGCCGAGCTGTATTTTCCGGGTGAGGATCCCATCGGTCACCGCATCCAGATGGGGGCCTCGCGCACCGGCCCCGAAGCCAGTCAAGAGCCATGGGTCAGGATCGTCGGTGTCTCCGGCGACGCGGCTTACACCTGGGTCGACCGAGTAGCTCAACCGACCGTATATTTCAACGCGATGCAGATGCCGCCCTCCGGTGGCGCAACCTACATTGTGGTGGCGCAGGGCGATCCTCTCGCGCTCGTCCCCGCAGTCCGCAGCGCGCTCGCGTCGGTCGACTCCGGAGTGCCCCTGGAAACCATCGAGACGTATCAACAGTACCTGCACGAAACCTCGATCGGATTTCTTAACGTCGCAGTATGGCTTGGGGGCGACGCCTTCCTCGCATTCCTGCTGGCGGCGGTTGGAGTTTTTGCCGTCATGGCAAACCTGGTCGCGGAACGGAAGCGCGAGATCGGCATCCGTCTCACGCTCGGCGCGCGGCGGGAAGACATTCTGCGGATGATTCTTGGCCGCGCCGGCATTCTCACCGGCGTGGGGGTTGCTCTCGGAGTCGTGCTGGCCGCCGGCCTGGCGCGCATGCTTGCGAATCTGCTTTTCGGCGTCCAACCCGGCGACGTCGCAGTATTTGTAACAACGGCGCTAACAATTGCATTCGTTGCACTGCTTTCCAGCTGGATGCCGGCGCGGAGGGCGTCGTCTGTCGATCCGGTGGAATCGCTGCGAGCGGAATAAGGGCTGGAGAAGGCGATCGAATGCCAGCCCTGTCGTTAAAAATTTTGCAACCTACGAAAATCTTCGTTGACAACTACGAACATCTTCGTATACAGTTCGGACCATGAAAGAAAAGAACCGCCATCTGCCGAAACCAACAGAAGTAGAACTTGAGCTTCTGCGCGCTTTGTGGGACATGGGCTCTGCCTCAGTTCGGGAATTGCACGAGGTGGTCAGCCGGCATCGTGCATTGGGGTACACGTCGGTACTGAAGACGCTGCAGATCATGACCGAGAAGGGTCTGGTCGAGCGCAAGGAAGCGGGCAAGGCACATATCTACCACGCTGCGGCCAGCCAGGAAGAGACCCAGAACCAGCTGCTGCGCGACCTGAGTGAGCGGCTGTTTTCGGGCTCGGCGGCACAGCTGGCGATGCATGCGTTGTCGATGCAGCCCGCGAGCGAAGAAGAATTGCAGGAAATCCGCAAGATCATCCGTCAAAAGAGGGAGAAGCAATGACCTACGCGACGCAAGGTATTAGCTGGGGAATCCCGGGGTGGGAAGCGCTGGGATGGACACTGATCCATTTCTGCTGGCAGGCGGCGGCGATCGCGCTGCTCTACCGCGTGGCGGATGTAACGCTGGGAAAGGCGCGCAGTAATGTTCGCTATGTATTGGCGCTGGTCGCGCTGTTGAGCATGCTGGCGGCTGCCGTGGTGACGCTGGGATACGAAGAGATGCGCGGACTACAGGGCCGGTTGGCGTTGCGCGATTCGGATGCGGGAACCGTTATGGGTGAATCGGGAACGGCTGTAGCCCTTCCCCGCATGGACTATGGGACTGACGCGGCGCCGCCGCGCGAGCGTGCCGGACTCCTGGCGGCAATGAAGGAAGGAATACTGCCCGCGATGCCATGGCTGGACGCAATGTGGCTGATGGGCGTGCTCTTTCTTTCGGCGAGGACGGTGGGCGGCTGGTGGGTGATTCAGCGGCTGCAGCGCACGAGCCTGTTGCGCGTGCCTCCAGATGTGCGGTATAGCTTCGCGCGGTTGTCGCTGCGCCTCCGCATCTGGTGGCCGGTCGACTTGCGCATCAGCGAGCGCATCTCAAGCCCGCTGGCCATGGGAGTGATGCGGTCGCTGGTTCTGCTTCCAGCCTCGGCCCTGACGTCGCTCAGCCCCGAGCAGCTGGAGGTGGTGCTGGCGCATGAGCTGGCACACATCCGGCGCGCGGACTACCTCTGGAACATGGTGCAGACGATGATCGAGACCTTGTTCTTCTTCCACCCGGCGGTATGGTGGGTGAGCGGGATTCTGCGCGAGCATCGCGAGCTCTGCTGTGACGATGTGGCGCTCGAATGCTGCACAGATCCGCTGATCTATGCCACGGCACTCCTGCGGCTAGAGGAGCAGCGTGGACTGCGTCCGCACCTGGCGATGGCGCTCGACGGCCATCAACGTGGCAGCCTGCGGGCAAGGATTGGCCGCATGCTGGGGGAGGCTCCGCGAGGAGGACGGGAGATCCCGCCTTGGTCTCTGCTCGGCGTGTGCGCGATGCTGGGACTGCTTCTGCTGCCGGCGCACCAGGTATTTGCCGGACTCTCTACCCGATCGACGTTCGTCACAAAGGGGCAAGCCTCTACGCAGCTACACCCTGCGACCGTCGTGGCCGAGCCGCATGGCTCGAAGGCTGTCGGTGATCCATCGGATCACGGAATGCTCCAGCGGCACCGGACGAGGCAGCGGCGTGCGTTCGAGTTCGGGGAATGGCGGCAGCGCCGGTGTCACGCACGCAGCACTGGATCAGGAAGCTAGCCCTGGATCCGGAAGTAGCCTTGGGTCAGCCAATAACACTGGGTCAGGCAATACGCTGCAACGGCACGCAAACCCTCAGAGCTCTCGATCCTGCCCAGCAAGGACAGCTCCGCCTGCCGCGCCAGTAACGGCTCCTCCTGCGGCAGCGGTACCCGAGCCCATGGCGGAGTTAACGGTGATGGCTCCGAAAGTGAAAATCTCGGCGCTGCCGACGACTCTATGGTTTGCCTCTTCCGCACCGAAAGCGAAGGTTCAAGCTGCTATGCGTATGCCGAAGCCTTCCGCAGGCAAGCGCGGAAGCGAGCGCTGCAAAGAGCGACTACATCGACCAGATGCGGGCCGCAGGGTACAACGTCGATCTGGACTAAGTATGTCGCCATGAAGATCCAGGGCGTCACTCCGGAGTTTGCGCGCGCATGGCGACCGACCGGCTTCGGCAAAGCCCACGGCGGACGATCTGATTGCGATGAAGATCCACGGCGTGGATCCCGGCGAGGTTGCGGAGCTCAAGGCAGCAGGCATCGAGGCCGGGCAGTTATCAAGACCTGATTACCTACCGGATCTTCAAGGTGTCGCCGGACTTCGTTGCGGGCATGAAGGCGGCGGGATACAGCACCATTCCGGCGAAGAAGCTGGTGGAACTTCGCATTCACGGCGTCACTCCGGAGTTTGCGAAGGCGACGAAGCAGCAGTGGCCCGACGTCGACGCTCGATCAACTGGTGGAGCTGCGGATCTTTAGCATCGACGATGCGTTCATCGCGTCGGCTGAAACGGCATGGACTGGAACCGCTCACGATTGACAAGCTGGTGAACATTCGCATTTCCGGCGTGCTGGATGACGACGATCAGAAAGCGGAGAAGACACAATGAATTCCAGACGTGTGTTGTTTGGAGCGTTGCTGGTTGCGCTGGTTGCGGTTTCGTTGCGTGCAGACGAGGCGCTCGACAGCCTGAACGGCACATGCAGCATTCGCGCCTCGACGGAATCGAGCAAGTTCGAGCTGAGCCTGGATCGGGGTTCAGACCAGCGGGCTAAACAGGGTGGATGCGACGGCAGCAAACATTGTCACGAATCCAACATGCAGGAGGCGGTGGATGCCTTTACCGGCGTCACGCTCCCGGATCTGCGTCGCGAGGGCGCGCATCTCGATGCGGTGCTTACGGCCGAGGCGGGCACGCTGCGCTGTTCGGGGAGCGTGCACGACTCGGAACTGAGGGGCGCGTTCACCTTCGAGCCGAACAGGGCCTTTGTGGCGCGGATGCGCGAGCTGGGGATTACCGGACTGGACTCGGACAAGCTGGAAGTGTACGCGCTGTTTCACATTGAGGCCTCGTGGGTGATGGCTCTGCAGAAGGCCGGCGTCACGGGTATCGACGCCAGCAATCTGATCGCGCTGCGCATTTTCAATGTCACGCCGGAGTATGTGCAGAGCCTTACCGCGCTGGGTTATGCTGTGCCGCCTGCGGAAAAGCTGATCGGGCTCAAAGTGCAAGGAGTGAATCCGGCGGAGATCAAGCAGATCCAGGCGATGGGTTATCACCCCAGCATCGACGAGCTGATCCAGATGCGGGTCTTCAAAGTGACTCCGGACTTCATTCAGCGCATGAAGGCCAAGGGCTTCGACAATCTGACCATCGCCAAGCTGGTGCAGATACGGATCTTCAAGATTGCGGATTAAGAACCTGCGCAGCCGTTGCCGGCAGGGATGGCTGCAAGGCGAGCGACTTCTCGATCACATCCGGTGCCAGTTCAAGCCCGTTCACCTGGCGCATGGCGGCCTGCATCCGGCGGGCGGCGGCGCGGTATTTCTCCTCTCGTAAAACAGCTTCGACGGCGCGACGCAGGCGCTGCACGGTGAGCCTGGGCGCGGGAATGACGACTCCAGCGTTGTGATGCACGATGCGGGCGGCGACGCCGGGTTGGTCGTTGCCCTGCGGGATGGCCACCAGGGGTACGCCTTCGGCCAGCGATTCGAGGGTCGTGTTCAGGCCGGCATGGGTAATGACGGCAGAGGCTCGCTTCAGAATCTCCAGTTGCGGCGCATAGCGCACGACGATGGGATTGTCGGGGGATCGCCGGGCAGGTTGCCGAGTGCTGCCGGATCCTTACTTCCTCCCATCGAGAGAACGAGCTGCGCATTGAGAGTAGAACAGGCCTTGGCAATGGATTGGAAGATGTGCTCGGAGCCGTTTTGTAAGGTGCCGAGCGAGCCGTAAACGAGGGGCCTTTCGTCGAGCTTCTCCCTCGGAAACGGGACCGGCTCGCGAACCTTATCGTCTACAAACGGTCCCGTGTAGTGCAGGCAGGATGGGCGATCGCGGATGGGGAATTCCAGAGCCTCGGGCAACTGCGTGATTTGAGCCAGCGGCGATAAGGCATCGGTGCTGCGAGTGAGCGGCGGCAATCCCCAGGCACTGCGCTGGGCATTGACCAGTTCAAAGATAGGCGAAGCAAAGTGCGAGAGCAGGCTGAAGCCGAGTCGGTTTCTCACTCGGCCGAAGGCCCCCTCGCTGTAAGGCCAGCCAAAACAGAAGGGCGGCATTGCGTCGTTCCACATCAGAGGTGGAAAGCAGGCGATGGAGACGAACGGCAACCGCAGATGCTCAGCGACCGTGCCCGCCATGTCCGCTTCGTCAACCAGCATCGCTTCAACTCCTGCGGCTTTGACGGCGTCCGGTCCATCGCGAAGAACCATGCGGGAGTGGTTCCGGACGCGTTCGACAGTGAAGCGAAAGGTTTCGAACCCCTTCAGGCGGCTGAGCTTGTCGTCGAGTTGTTTCAGCGTGCCGAGGGGATAGTCCTCGTGGCCAACCTGCTGGAATTCGACGCCGGCGGCGCGAACGCGGGCTTCGGTGTCGGCGATGCCGAAGAGGATGACGCGATGCCCTCGTTGCTGCAGACGCCGGGCGAGTGCGGTGAAGGGGTTCAGGTGCCCGGTGCCGGGAAAGCAGAATGCTCCAAGAATGGCCATGGGTCGAACTTTCGTGACGGGCCCTTTCGTGATGAAAGATGATAGGCCTCAGCAAAGATACGCATCAACATTTGAAGTGGATGTGGAGGGGATGGAAAATCGCTAGCGCGGATCGACGACGCCCAGGGCGATCATGCCCAGGGCGGTGATGCTGGGGAGGAAGAAGTACTCTCCGCCGCGCAATTCGACAAAGTCGGGAAGATGGCTGCAGATGAAGGGTGGGTTGGTGGGGGTGGTGTCGCCCTGCACGACGAATTTGTCCGCTGGCCTCCGTGGTTGCCCATGAGGAGATCTCGTTCGTTGCCGAGGTGGGCATCGTTGCCGTAGTTGATCCATTGCTGCTGCACGAACTCGAACTGGCGGGAGATGCTGGCGTTGAGGGCCATGAAGATGACGCCGCGATCGTCGGTGTCGAGTGGTGGGTCGTCGCCTCCGGGCAGCATAGGGTCCGTAGGGCAGGCCGCGGCGGGTGATGCGGCGGCGATTGATGAGGCGTGCCTTGAAGCCGAAGGCGTCGCGCGGATGGACGCGGCGGATGTGCGCGCCGATGGGGCAGCGGGTGCCGTCGAGGTCGTTGCCATAGGTGAAGTTGGTGCTGCGATTGGGGTCCTGTGTGATCGATGGAGTCGGGCTGGTCGGGCGAGACTTCGACGGGCGTTCCGTCTCGCCAGCGGCCGATGAATTTGGAGGCGAGCTTCTCTTTGCCTCCCGGCCCGATAGCGGGCGGCCCCAGTTCGTTCAGGTATTGGCGAAAGGTGGCGACGTTCTGGTGGAGCTTGCGGTAGACCATGAAGGTTCCATTGCTGGCGAGGAGGTGCGGCACGGGCGCGACGGGAAGCTCGCCGGCCTCGTCGGCGTAGCCGAGCAGCAGTTCGCCGGTGGCGAGCGGGCTGCCAGTTTCCGTCGGGCGTGAGCTTGCCCTGGCCGGGTTGGGTGTTGCGCTCCAGACGCCGAGATAGTCGGGGTTGCCGAAGCCGTCGGTGAAGCCGAAGTGCTCCTTGGTGGTTGGCTTGCCATCGATGGACGATGGCGCGGCGTCCTGTGAGCCGACGAGGTGGGCGCCACCGTCGGTTTCGTCGAGCAGCTTCTGCAGATGCGGCGCAGGCGGCTTCGAGCGCTTCGGGGATTGGGCGTTGACGCCGAGCCACGCGTGGACGCCGGTCTCGCGCCAGACGGGATCCCAGTGATCGGGCGCGTTGACGCCGGTATCGCCGAGGATGTCGGCGCGGGCCTTCATGCCCTGCTGGAACTCGACGGGAAAGCTGATGAGCGTGGCGATGAGGAAGATCGAGGGCTCACGAGACCGGCGTAGGTGAAGGCGATGTTGACGGTGCTCTGCGGCTTGTCCCGGTCCCAGAGCTGGCCGGTGGTGATGACTCGGAGCAGAGCGGTCGATCAGTGTCGCGGCGCGCTTCGGGATGCTCGAAAGGAGAAAGATGTAGCGGGCGAGCGGGCAAGTTGTAGCCGCGCAGGACAAAGCCCTGGATGTCGGTCGCGTTCAATTTACTCATTGCGACCGCCTGTCTTGAGTTCGCGCGATCGGGTGCCATGGCCCCGGGGCGGAGGCGCGGGTTCGGACGTCAGAGCTCGATGAATGCGAGCGAATTCTATCTGGAATCTGGTCGGGTTTCATTCCCTGATGGCTGGCGATGAAGTCGGCGACGGCGCGCTGCGTCTGGAGGGCACGCAGGGTCTCGGTGACGGTTTTGTCGTTGACGGCGGCGAAGAAGAAGGTCGTCTCGAGCTGGCAGGCCTTCATGTAGTCGACGAAGGCCTGCGTGGTCGGCCGCGCCGGGGTAGCCGACGCAGTGGCTCCAGATGGCGTCGAGGTGGTGGGGACGCTTTGGGCGAGGCCGGCGAGGTAGGCGCTCGAGGTCGCCGTCGAAATTCGATTCGAAGACGAGGTACTTCGATTTGCAGATGCTCTTCGCAGGCGGGCATGCCGACGTAGATGACGTCGTCCATGACGACGAGGCGAGCGAGATGCGTGCCGGGTGCGATGGCGAAGGGGCTGTCTTCGTCCGGTGGGAAGCGTTGCGAGATATTCGCGAATCTGCAGATCGTGCGAGGGAGCGGCGTGCTTCGTCGTCGATGATGGGCGAGAGAATGGTGAGTCCGTAGACGCAGCCGTTCTGGTTGGGCATGATCTCTCTCCTAGAAAACGACCGGGGCTTCGCCGGTCTCGCCGAGATGAGACTGCACCTGCGATGACGAAGTGCAGATAAGCCGCGGCAAACTGCTCGGGGGTTGAGGCTGCGGCTTTGCGCGAGGTTGTCGAGGGCTGCCTGCACGATGTGCGCGGACTTCACGTCGTTGGCGGTGGCGTGGGGATAGGCGGTGTAGTAGTAGTCGGTGTCGAACTGGACGCGCGCGATGTATTCCTTGAAGAGCGTGACGGGGACGGAGCCGGGAAACTTCTCGCTCCATCGCCAGATGAGATTGAGGCCGTTGCTGAGTACGGCGGAGAAGGCGTCGATGTACTGGTTCCAGGTGCCGTTGAAGTTGCTGAAGAAGAGAAGATAGTCGTACTGGAGCTCCTCTTTCTTGCTGACTCTGCCCAGGTAGGGAAAGCTGCTCGCGCGGAATGATGACCCAGCGGGCGAACTCGATGAAGGAAAGATTGATCAGGTCGTTCTGCAGACGGCTTGACGTCGGCCGAGCACCAAGAAGAAGGCGCGAAGAATCCATGTCTTCCATGGCTTCATGGGAGTGATGGCGTTCATCGCGTAGACTTTGCCGTTGATGTTGCTCATCGGGCTCCGGCACAGCACTGGCGTGAGAAGGAATGCAGCTCGCTCGCACGCAACAGCTTTCGAGCGCCCCTCAAAATCGAACGAATTGTTGCAGAAACCGGGGAAAAAGCACAGCGGAAAATGACCGCGGGTTGTTTTCCTGATTCAAGGTAGCTATCCGTGATTCAAGCTCGTTGCTCTGTGCGGTTCTCGCGCAAGGCGAAGGAAGAGAGTCGATGTGAAGTTTCTCGCCAGTCTCCGTACTTCTCCGCCCGCTCCTTCCTACTGTTGCTGCACGGGTGGATAGCCGCCCTGCGGAGCTGGGTATTGCCGGGCACTCCCGCCCTGCTGAGAGCCGTTCGGTGGTGGGGCGTTCGGCGCAGCCGGCTTGGGGCGATCAATGAGCTTGAATCCATCGCGAACGACGAAGAAATTCTGTTGCGGCAAATCAGCTTCGAGCACCTGGCCATTTGAGTTGTAGAAAATATCGACGCTGACAGAGTTTTCCGCGTTCACCGAGATGGTGGCATGCTGCACATCCATCTGCGAGCCATTCCATTGCCCGCGAACGCTGGAGCCGCGGATAATCGACGAGGGCACAAGGATCCCATTCTCTTTGGGGATAAGAATCCAGGAAGTGGGGGGATTCTCCATCGCCAGCCGCGTGAGCAGAACGTACGCGGCGGGATCAAGGTCAGGCAGCAAAACCAGGTGTTGGTGGCGATCGACGGTATTCTGCGTCTGCCTGCCATTGGCGGAGATGTTGATCTGGAACTGGCGCCCCGTCGAGTCGGCGTTGACGGCAAAGGTGACCGCGCTGCCTTTGACGGTGCCGCTGAGCTGGTCGCTGACGAGATTCAGATTGCTGTCGAGATGCTGCGTATTCGAGAAGCTGTAGCTGAACTTGGTGAGGCTCAGCTTGCCGTGGGAAGTTACGGTATATCCATTCGGCGTCGGCTGAATGTTGTAATCGCCGGAGCCGACGGTCTTATCTCCCTGGTAGACGGCATAGTGGCCAGTACCGGCGGCCAGCGGGGTCTGGGCAAAAGCGATGGCGGGAAGCAAGACGTACAAGAGCCAAGCAGACATGCGAAGAGCGGCAAGACGCATCTCTTTAGGTTCCTCTCCCTATTCAAACGCGAATTTGCCGAAGAAGATGCGGAGAGACGGTGTAAGGAGCAGAGTTTTATGCGATGCAAAAATCAGACTGCCAGCTTGGGTCTGGGTCCGAACACCTCTCCCTACACCTTCTTTCGCTATTTCTGGGCCTGTTCGAAGCGCTTGTTGATTTCGTCCCAGTTGACGGTATTCCACCAGGCGGCGAGGTAGTCAGGCCGCCGGTTCTGGTATTTCAGGTAGTACGCGTGCTCCCATACATCGTTGCCCAAAATGGCATATTTGCCCTGGAGCAGCGGGTTGTCCTGGTTGGGAGTCGTGGCGATCGCCAGCTTGCCCCCATCCCAAAGGAGCCAGCCCCAGCCGGAGCCGAACTGCTTGGCGGTCGTCTCGTTGAATTGCTTCTTGAAGGCTTCGAAGTCGCCGAAGTCCTTGCTTATCTGAGTGGCGATACTTCCGGTCGGAGCGCCGCCGCCGTTGGGCTTCATGATGTTCCAGAACATGGTGTGGTTGACGTGGCCGCCGCCATTGTTGCGGACGACCGTGCGGATGTCCTCCGGAACGCTGTTGATATTGCGGAGCAAGTCTTCAGCCGTGTGTTTGCCCAGTTCCGGATGTTTCTCAATGGCGCCGTTGAGGTTGTTGACGTAGGTCTGGTGGTGTTTGTCGTGGTGTAGTGTCATGGTCGTAGCGTCGATGTAGGGCTCGAGCGCTGCATAGTCGTAAGGAAGAGGTGCGAGTTCGTAAGCCAAAACGTTTCTCCTTCACTCTTGGATGCTGTGTCCGATGCGCTTTAAGCGAGTCCGGCGTGGACTCGACGGGTGCGTCCTCGATCATACTGGATGCGGGAGAGTGGCGGAGGGGTGCAACAGGTGTTGAAGACTGTGCGGGGATGAGAGAGTGGGGCTTACCCAATCTTCAGGAAAGTAAGCCCCGTTCGACCTCAGTTGGCGACACTCGCGGGTGGTGGCGGTACGAGAGCGCTGATGGTCGCGTCATCAAGGTTCCCAGTTTGCGGCAGGCTGGCGCTTGCCTGAAAGGCATGGATGGCGTCCACCGTATGCTGTCCGGCGATGCCGTCGATGCTGCCTGGCGAAAAGCCTCTGAGCGTGAGATAAAGCTGTGCTGCCCTGACCGTTAGATCCGGCAAAGGACTTGAGATGAGTCTTTGGAAGGCGGCGCTCAATTGGGTGTCGTAGTGATTTGCGGCGTAGTCGGGTCCGTTGTATCCCCTTGCGAATGAGGCCCAGTCGTGTGCTCGCAAAGGGGCAGCGAGCCGGGTTGACTGGAGGTAGGCGCGGAAGGCATCCAGTTGCGCATCTTCCGACTCGATCATGGCGGCGACCAATGTTTCGACGTCAGGATATCCGGCGAGGCTGAAATATTGACCCATCACCTGGCCGATTCCCCAAGAGGTGCTCTGGAGCGCGGCGTTGGGATTCAGCACCATTGCCTGGTTGAGACGAGTGTACTGGTAAGCGCCGGGAGCCCCGTAACCTCCTTGGATGGGGTTGCAGATATTGGGGTGGGTGCTCTTGAAGGCTCCGCTGGTGAGCCTGTAAAAGATGTGGCGCTCGAAGAGGATGGTGGGACGCCGATCAGGGAGAAATCCGCACTGAGCCGCCTCAACCTGAAGGACGGCCCAAATGCTTTGGGGTTGCACTTTGAGCGCGGCCGCTACGTCATCCATCCTGGAAGAATCGAGCGCCAACGTCTGTCCTATAAAGTTCATCGTTACCTCACTACAAAAATTCAAGGGGCGTGGAAAATTGCACAAATACAGATAGAGGAAAAGCCAGAACTGGGGAGCCTACCCAAATGGCTAAGAGTGTCGCCCTGCCAGCTTTCCATTTAGCGCCGTTGGAGAAACGAACGGCAAGGTTTTTTAAGCCTCAGCAATCAAAGAATCAAGTGCCCCCCTCCCCCTCCCCCTCCCCTACACATTTTTGGCAAGTCTTTGATTCGCGATAAGTTCCAAGCCTTATCATCTGACAACTGTATGAAATCATTGCATTTGCCTTTATCTATCTGATTCTAAAAGAGTACTGGGTAGTAATGCACTGAATTAAGGCGACATAGGATGCAGAGAATGCAAGCCATTCATTCGATTGCTGTTATCCAAGAATCGCCGATTCTAAAAGGGTAGCGAAAGAATCCAGAACCGTCTGGCGCAAATAAAAAGGCCCAACTGCGCATGGCAGCTGGGCCTTTTTCCCTGTTTCTATTATAGGCGGATGCCATGAAATAGTCGGCCAACTATTTCAGAGCAATTGGTCTTTGGAATGAGCAGTTTAACTCACCAGGGTCTTGACACGCGATGGATCGAGCCCGGCTGAGAACTCGATGCCGCGTTCCACGCGAGTCCCTAAAGCGTCCGATACATGACATAGGCCTCGACTAGCCCCGCGGTGGGGTGGCGAAAGGCCTGGGGGATACGCCCGATGATTTCAAAGCCCATGAACAGCCAGAGGCGTACGGCCCGTTGATTCGTGCTGACGACGATGTTGAACTGCATCGCCAGGAAACCGCGGCTCCGGGCCCCATCCAGAGAATGCCGGCACATGGTTCTCGCGATACCGCGCCCCGCCGCCCAGGGTGCGGTCATATATCCGCAATTGGCCACATGCGATCCACCGCCACCCTGATTTGGACGCAGATAATACGATCCCACGATTTCGCCGTCCTGGACGGCAACAAAGACTTCGTGACCAGGAGAGAACCAATAACTGAGGGCATCGTCTTTCGAGAGATCTGGTGGCAGCGTGTAGGTCTCGCCGGCACGGATGGCCGGCTCGATGACCCTCCAAATGGCAGCGGAGTCGTTTGGGATGGCGGGCCGGATAAGAATCTCAGGATCATCCTCGTGAGGATTCATTGAGCAGAAATCCATTCATATGAGGCCAATTCCGGTTACCTGCGCGACCTGATGGCATCGTCGTCATTTCGTTACACTGCGAGAGTAGAGTATCGCTGTTGCTGCTTGCTGCATCTCTCAGGAATTGACTGCGCTTTGGCTCGCTCAAAGATAACTCGACGACAACTGCTGAGAACAGCGGGCGCCTCGGGTATGCTCGCATTGGGTGCGCCCGCGGTCTCCCTTGCTGAAGGACTTCAGAATCAACCGCAGGCTCCCAAGGTAAAGCCCGGGCAGGAGCCACAGCCGGAAGCGCAGACGGCGCAGAAGTATCCCCAGCAACTGGGCGCGTTCATCAATCGCCCGCTGACGCAGGTCTCGAAGGCCGCCGATGCGCTACTCGACGACCTCGAAGGCCGGGCCTGCGACTTTTTCTACAACGAAGCCAGTCCGAAGACAGGGCTGGTGCGGGATCGCGCTTCGGCGGTGGGGCGCTCGTTGAGCCGCGTCGCCAGCATAGCGGCCACGGGATTCGGCCTGAGCGCCCTCTGCATCGCTGCGAAGCGCAATTACCTGCGGCCCGGTGAATGCGAAGCGAGAGTGGAAAAGACGCTGGCCTTTCTGCTGGAGGAGTGTCCACACGAGCACGGATTTCTGTATCACTTTATCGACATTGAGAGCGGGCAGCGGATGTTCGGGAGCGAACTATCGTCGATCGATACAGCTTTGCTGCTCTGCGGGGTTCTGCTGGCCCGGCAATATTTCGCGGGCAACACGCGGATCGAGGCGTTGGCCACCACATTTTACCGGCGGATCGACTGGGAGTGGATGCTGAACGGCGGCACAGACGCTTTCCATGGGATGGCTCCCGGACCAGGGATTTCTGAACCACCGGTGGGACATCTATTCCGAACTGATGACGATGTACCTAATGGCGATCGGGTCGCCGACGCACCCGATCTCCCGCCGACACCTGGAATGCGCTGCAACGGCCGGTGGTGCAGTTCGGCGGGATCGACTACATCAGCGGAGTCGCACCGCTGTTCATTCATCAATATGCACATGCATGGTGCGACTTATCGCGATATACGGGACCTGCACGCGAACTACTTTACGAACTCGATTGCGGCGACGCGGTCCCATCAACTGTGGTGCCTGACGCTGGGGCAGAATTTTCCTGGATCGATCAGGATATGTGGGGTATCACGGCGTCGGATTCGACGGATCGGCTATCGTGTGTGGGGCGGGCCTCCGGCGATGGGACCGCTGGATGGCACGCTGGTGCCGTGCGCGGCGGCCGGGTCACTGCCGTTTCTGCCCGCGGAGTGCTCGCATGTGCTGCTGACGCATGCGTGAGAAGATGGGGGACAAGGTCTGGACCCGATATGGATTCGTGGATGCGTTCAATCCCAAGTCGAACTGGTTCGCGCACCGATATTCTCGGAATTGACCAGGGAATCAGCGTCCTGATGGCGGAGAATCTGACGCAGTGGCTTTGCGTGGCAGTACTTCATGAAGAACCGGGAAATCGTGCATGCGATGAACGAAGTCCAGTTTCATCCTGACCCGGATGCCAACACGCAGGTTCTTTGAGCTCGGCGATCGGGATAAGCGCATTGAGATAAATGTAACCGATTCTTGGAGGATTCATCTATGTGCGGTAGAGTTCTCGACCTGGAAGTTGTTTCGTTTTCCGAGGTTGAATCTGGACGGAGCTTCGTGCATGACGGCACTTGGTACCGCAGTATGTGTGGGTGGATGGTCAGGGACCGGCCTTTGGCGCGCCTGGCATGGAGCCGCGCTGGACGTCAGCGGCGAAGGACGCGGTAGGTACGGCCTATGCCGCGTCGAGCCGCGCGTGGTACACGGTCTCGCACGGCATTCTGAACGAGATTTATTACCCGACGATCGACCGGCCGCAGATCCGTGACATGCAGTTTCTGATCACGGACGGCGAGACCTTCTTTCACGAGGAGAAGCGAGACCTCAAGCACGAGTTCGCATACATCGACTCCGATGCGCTGGGCGTCCGGATCACGTCGCGCGATTGCGAAGGCCGGTACACGCTGACGAAAGAGATCATCAACGATCCGCATTATCCGGTGGTGCTGACGCGCGTGCGCCTGGAGGGAGATAAGGATTTTCTGTCGCGCTGCAGGTGTATGTGCTGCTATCTCCGCACATCGATGGAGGCGGCAAGGGAAATTCGGCGCGCACGCTCATGGTTGCCGGCCAAATGGCGGCTCTGGCGTGGAAAAAGCACACGTCCCTGGCGCTGGCGACGAATGGCGGATTCTCCCGGGCAAGCTGCGGCTACGTCGGCACGAGCGACGGCTGGCAGGACCTGAAACATAACCTCACGATGGACTGGGAGTTTGGCTCCGCGCTCAACGGTAATGTCGCAGTGATGGGGCAGATCGATCCGCAGAATACACGCGACTTCACGGTTGCGATTGGCTTTGGCGAAGGGCATCATGCGGCGCTGGCGACGACCGATGGGTGCGCTGGCGACTCCGTTTGAAAAGCACCTGAAGCGGTTCATCGAGCAATGGCATCGCGCTGCCAGCCCGAGTGAGTGGGCCGTGAATTCCAAGGATGGCGGCAGGCTATTACAAGTGAGCCACAACGTCGTGCTTGCGCACGAGGACAAGACATACGCCGGCGCGTTCATTGCGTCGGCGTCGATTCCATGGGGTTACGCCAAGAGTGACGATGATCTGGGCGGATATCACCTGGTGTGGACGCGCGACATGGTGCAGAGCGCGACCGCGCTGCTGGCCTGCGGCCGGGTGGACACGGCGCGGCGCGCACTGACTTATCTGGCCTGCACGCAGCGGCCTGACGGTGGATTCGCACAGAACTTCTGGATTGACGGAACACCTTACTGGACGGGTATTCAGCTGGACGAAGTGGCGTTTCCGATCATGCTTGCATGGCGATTGTGGAAGCTGGATGGGCTTGGGGATTGGGATGTCTTTCCTTTTGTCGAGCGCGCCGCCGGCTTTCTGGTGCGATTATGCGCCGGTGACACAGCAGGAGCGATGGGAAGAGTGCCCGGGATATTCGCCGTCGACGCTGGCAGCGGTGATCTCAGGGCTGATCTGCGCAGCGGAGCTGGTGGATGCTCATGGGTCTCCAGAGCTGGCGAAGTTCCTGAGCGAGCAGGCCGACTGGATCGAGGGGCACCTGGAAGACTGGACAGTGACTAACGACGGTGTTCTTCTGCCGGAAGTCAAGCGGCACTACATGCGGATTCGTCCGCCGGAATGCGGCGAGCCATATGCGCATGAAGGATGTGGGAAAGAGATGATTCACATAGCGAATCGTGGCCCGGGCGAGAAGGCGGACTTCGAGGCGCGAGAGGTCGTCGATGGCGGCTTTCTGGAACTGGTGCGCTATGGTGTCCGTCGGGCAGACGATCCGCTGATCGTGGATACGCTGAAGGTGATCGATCATGTGCTGAAGATCGACACGCCGAAGGGGCCATGCTGGAGGCGTTATAACCATGATGGCTACGGGCAGCGGCATGACGGCGGCCCCTTTCAAGGATTCGGCCAGGGACGAGCCTGGCCGCTGCTGACGGGCGAGAGAGCGCACTACGAGTTGGCGGCCGGGCACGACGTGAGCTCGCTGATCGAGACTTACGAGAAGTTTGCCTCAGAGGGCGGCATGATGCCGGAACAGATCTGGGATGAGCCGGATAGAAACGGGCTGGTCTTTGGCGGCCCGGCCGGGTCGGCGATGCCACTGGTGTGGGCGCATGCGGAGTACCTGAAGCTGCTGCGATCTGTCTTCGACGGCAGGGTATTCGACAAGATCGACGCCGGTTGAGAAGCGCTACGCGAACGGGCGGGAACGCATCAAGCTCGAGGTTTTCAAACTGCGCCGGCCGTTGAAAATGATTCGCGCAGGATACACGCTGCGGATGATCGCGCAGCAGCATTTTCGGGTTCTCTGGACAGCTGACGACTGGCATACGGTGATCGACTGTCGAAAGCTCGACGGTGGGTCACGCCGGGATCGTTTGCTGATATCCCAACGACCCCGGAGCAGACGGGCAAAGTTTCATTTACTCTTTTCTGGCCGATGGAAAATCGCTGGGAAGGCCATAATTTCGATGTGGAGATCGAGGCAGCCCAGTGAGTTCTGGAAGTTTTGAACCGGGGGAGTTTTTGCGTCATCCAGCCTGAAGACAGATTTGCGGTTGGCCGGCGTTGTGTATTTCACAATCCATGATTTCATGCGGGTGAAGCCCCGCGGAGAGAGGCCTTCATGAGCGAAGTAGATCAACTTTCCATCAATGCACTGCGCTTTCTGGCGGTGGACGCCGTAGATAAAGCCAATAGTGGC
Organism: uncultured Acidobacteriota bacterium; assembly: GCA_963735555.1. GTDB lineage: Bacteria > Acidobacteriota > Terriglobia > Terriglobales > Acidobacteriaceae > Silvibacterium. Next base: position 114,533 of record CAVTLP010000015.1, on the reverse strand, counting down.
CATCCTGGCGCGCCGCTGGGCGATTCGCCGATTGCGTATCTGCTCTTTCACAAGTACATGCGGCACAATCCAAAGAACTCGCACTGGTCGAACCGCGACCGGTTCGTGCTCTCGAACGGGCACGCCTCGGCGCTCCTCTATGGCGTGCTGCATCTTTCGGGCTACGACGTGACGATCGAGGATCTGCAGCAGTTCCGCCAGTACGGGTCGAAGACGCCCGGCCATCCGGAGCGTGGCGACACGGACGGGGTGGAAGTGACGACAGGGCCGCTCGGGCAGGGTCTTGCCATGTCCGTCGGCCTGGCAATCGCCGAAAAGCACCTGGCCGCGGTGTACAACCAGCCGGGCTTCGATATTGTCGACCACTACACCTACGGCATCTGCGGCGACGGCGACCTGATGGAAGGCATCTCGCACGAGGCGGCATCGCTGGCCGGCACTCTGGGCCTGGGCAAGCTGATCTTCCTCTACGACGACAACCTGATTTCGCTCGACGGACCGACAGAGCTGTCGTTTACCGAAGATGTCGAGAAGCGCTTTGAGGCCTACCACTGGCATGTGCAGCAGGTGGCCGACGGCAACGATCTCGATGCGATCTCCAAGGCGATTGAAGCGGCCAAGGCAGTGACCGACAAGCCTTCGCTGATTGCGGTGCGGACGGTGATCGGCTACGGAAGCCCGATCGCAGGCACGAACAAGGTCCACGGCGAGGCTCTGAAGCCGGACGAGGCGATAGAAACCAAGAAGAAGCTCGGCTGGCCTTCGGACAAGTTCTTCTATGTTCCGGAAGAGGCGCAGAAGAACTGGTCGACGATCCTCGACCGCGGCGCGAAACACGAAGCGGAGTGGAACTCGCTCTTCGCCGAATATAAGAGCAAATTCCCGGAACTGGCGGCGGAGTTTGAACGCACGCAGTCGGGCAAACTGAAGGACGGGTGGGAGAAGTCTATCCCCGTCTTCCCGGCGGGTGGAAAAGGCGTGGCTACGCGCAACGCCGGCAACGCGGTAATGAACGCCTTCGCGAAAGAGATCCCCGAGTTGATCGGCGGCGCAGCGGATCTGACAGCTTCGACGAAGACGATACTGAAGGACGGCGGCAATTTCCACGTTGATCCGAAGGGCCGAAACATCTGGTTTGGCGTGCGCGAGTTTGGCATGTGCGCGGCGGTAAACGGGATGGCTGCGCATGGCGGCCTGATTCCGTACGGCTCGACCTTCTACACGTTTTCAGACTACTGCAAGTCGGCGCTACGCATGGCTGCAATCATGCACACGCACTCGCTTTTCGTGTTCACGCACGACTCGATCGCGCTGGGCGAAGATGGACCAACGCACCAACCGATTGAGCACCTGATGATGCTGCGCGCGATGCCGCATTTCTACGGATTTCCGGCCGGCGGACGCCAATGAGACGGCCGCGGTGTGGCGGCTGGCGCTCGAACGCAAGAGCCCGTGCTTCATGGCGCTCTCGCGTCAGGATCTGCCGGTTCTGGACCCGGAGAAGCACCAGATTTACGACGGCGTAAAGCACGGTGCTTACATTCTGGAGAAGGGCGGCGACTCGCCGGATCTGCTGATTGTGGCGACGGGCGCGGAGGTGTGGGTGTCTATCAACGCCGCAGCGGAGCTCAGCAAGAGGGGAATCGCGACGCGCGTGGTTTCGATGCCAAGCTGGAGGATTTTCGAAGAGCAGAGCGAGGATTACAAGGCTTCCATCTTCCCGGATCATCTGCCCAAGCTCGCGGTTGAGGCGGGCGCGCCGCTCGGCTGGTGGAAGTACGTCGGCCGGCACGGCGATGTGATCGGCCTGGAACGGTTTGGAGCCTCGTCTCCGGGTCCGAGAGTGCTTGAAGAACTCGGCTTCGGAGTGGACAACATCGTCAAACGGGGCAGCGCGCTGGTGGAGCGGGTGCGCAAGAGTGAAACAACGCTGGCGGGGAAATAGCAATGAAGCTCGTGGTGGGAGCCGATCATGCGGGCTTTCCCCTTAAGGACGAGATCCGCGGTTATCTGGAACGGTTGGGTCACGAGGTAATCGATGTGGGCGCTTACAACGCCGAGCCATCCGACTATCCCGATTTTGCCGAGGCGGTCGGTCGCGTGCTGTTCGCCCGGCGTGCTCAGCGCGGCATTCTGGTTTGTGGCAGCGGCGTGGGCGTGAACGTAGCGGCCAACAAGATGCCGGGAATCCGCGCCTGCATGTGCCACGACACGAACTCGGCGCATCAGGGAGTGGAGCATGATGACATGAACGTCCTGGTGATGGGCGCGCGCATCATCGGGTCGGCGCTGGCCTTCGATCTTGTGGCGAGTTTTCTGCACGCTCACTTCCAGAAGCAGGAAAATCGGTTTGTGCGCCGACTTACCAAGTTGAAGGCAATTGAAGCACGCTATATGCCGGAAGCAGCACACCATGCCGGACACTGAAATTCGTCTCTAATTAACCCGAACGCGGTACGAGCGAGAGCAGCGATGAGCGATATCAGCACCATTCTGTGGGATGTGGGCGGAGTTCTGCTGACCAATGGCTGGGATCACGAAGGACGCACCGCTGTTCTTTCGCGCTTCAAGGTGGATCGCGCGGAGTTTGAAGAGCGGCACCCGGAAGCCAACGACGCGTGGGAAAAGGGGCTGATCACGGTTGAGGAATACCTGCATCGAACGGTGTTCTGGGAGCCGCGCAGCTTTTCCGTCGAGGAGTTCGTCGCGGCCATGAAGGCGGAATCGCGCGTGCTTGCCGGACACCTCGCTGGGGATTCTCGAGAATATTGCCACGACTCAGGACGTGGACCTGGGGATGCTGAACAACGAGGCGCGCGAGCTGAATGACTACCGGATTGAGACATTCGGCCTGCGCGGATATTTCGATTTCTTTTTCAGCTCTTGTTACGTGGGTCTGCGAAAGCCGAGCACGGAGATCTTCCGGCTGGCTCTCGATGTCCTGCAATGTGAGCCCGAGGAAGTGGTTTTCATCGACGATCGCGCCGGCAACGTTGAAGCGGCGGCCGCTCTTGGTATTCACGCCATTCAATGTCAGGGCTCGAATCAGGTTGCGCGCGACCTGGCAGCGCTGGGGATTGAAACGGAAACAAGCTTGAGCGGTTGAAGAGAAAGACCGCAAGGCCAATTGCGGCTAACACTAACTAGGCCTCTCTACGAAAATCAACAGGTGCAAGGAGAATTCCATGGCTACGACCGAAGTAAAGATTGCTCCCGAGAATATGCAGGCAGCCTCGCGGCCGAGCGAGCGCATACCCGAACCGGGAGCGGTGGTGATCTTTGGCGCATCGGGCGACTTGACCAAGCGCAAGCTGTTGCCCGCGCTCTTTCATCTTGAGCAGCAGGGCTTGCTACCGAAGGAGTTTGCCATTGTTGGCGTCGCCCGCCGCGATCTGAAAGGGACTTTCGCGGCCGATATGAAGGACGGCATCCTTAAGTACGGTGGCGGCAAAGAGGGCGATCATACGATCGACGAGTTCATTGAAAAAGTGGACTACCACGCGATGAACTTCGACGATGACAGCGGCTACACCGACCTGAAGGCGCTGCTCGAACAGATCGACAAGGAACGCGGCACGAAGGGCAATCGGCTTTTCTATCTCGCGGTCGCTCCGGAATACTTCTCCGACATCATCGATCACCTGGGCACACATGGAATGGCTCATCCGGAAAAGAGCCACGCCCGCGTGATCATCGAGAAGCCGTTTGGCCACGATCTGGAATCGGCAAAAGAACTGAACGACGAAGTCAACAAGGTCTTTGATGAAGAGCAAATCTTCCGCATCGATCACTATCTCGGCAAAGAGACAGTGCAGAACATATTGGTTTTTCGTTTTGCCAACGGCATCTTCGAGCCGATCTGGAACCGGAACTATATCGATCACGTGCAAATCACGGCGGCGGAGAGCATCGGCATTGAAGGCCGCGGGCCATTCTATGAGAAGGCAGGGGCGCTGCGTGATGTGGTGCAGAACCACATGATGGAGCTGCTATCGTTCGTGGCGATGGAGCCGCCGGTTTCCTTCGAGGCTGATTCGGTGCGCGGCGAGAAGGTGAAAGTGTGGCGCGCGATCAAGCCGATTTCGATTGAGAACACGGTGCGCGGCCAGTACTGCGCTGGGAATGGAGGATGGACAGCAGGTACAGGGCTATCGCGAAGAGGATCGCGTGGATCCGAGTTCGACCACGGAGACCTTCGCGGCTCTGAAACTCGAGATGGAAAACTGGCGCTGGGCGGGGGTTCCGTTCTATCTGCGCGCCGGCAAGCGCTTGGCAAAGCGCGTCACCGAGATCATGATCCAGTTTAAGCAACCACCACTGTTACTTTTTGATCGTTCTTCCCGCGGCCCGTGCAACGAGATTCAGCCGAACATTCTGACCATCAGGATTCAGCCGGACGAGGGCATCTCGCTGCGCTTTGGCGCAAAGGTGCCTGGGCCTGATACGAATGTTTGCCCGGTGGTCATGGATTTCCAGTATGCAACAGCATTTGGCGTAAATTCTGCGAATGGCTATGAACGGCTTCTGCTTGACGCGATGCTCGGCGATCAGACGCTGTTTGCGCATCGCGACGGCGTGGAGGCGACGTGGTCGCTGTACACGCCTGTGCTGGAGGCGTGGGCGAAGGCAAAGCCGAAGGATTTCCCCAACTACACGGCCGGCTCATGGGGGCCGAAGGCGGCCGATGGGCTGATTGGGCGCGATGGACGGCAGTGGCACAACATTTGAGAGTCAGAGACAAACGCATGGGAAGAAAGATGGTAGTCGAATATCGCGTGTACGACGGGCCGGATGCCCTGGCAAGGGCAGCCGCTGAGCATTTTCTGGAAACGGCGCAGGCCACGGTAGGCGGCGCGCGGCAAGGCGCGCATCGCGATCTCCGGCGGCAACACGCCGAAGCGAGACCTTCGCGCTGCTGGCTGATCCGCAGGAGCGGTTTCTCGAGGCAATGCCCTGGGCGCATCTCGAGCTCTATTTGGGTGGATGAGCGCTGTGTCCCGCCGGATCATCCGACAGCAACTACCGCATGACGCGCGAGGCGATGCTCAGCAAGGTTCCGCTGAAGCCGGAGCAGGTCTTTCGCATCGAGGGTGAATTCGCCGCCGGAGCGAAGCTGCGGCGCGTTACGAGTCGACGATCCGCTCGCAATTTCGGCTCGAAGGCGCGGAGGTGCCGCGCTTTGACTGTGCTAGCGTCTGGGCATGGGCGACGATGGGCACACGGCGTCGATGTTTCCGCACACGGCGGCGCTTCACGAATTGAGCAGGATTGCGATTGCGAATCACGTGCCGCAGCAAAAGGAGACCTGGCGAGTTACGCTGACGTGGCCGGTCATCGTTGAGGCAGCGGAAGTCTTCTTTCTGATTGGCGGCAAGGATAAGGCCGACCCGTTGCATCGCGTGTTCCAGGGTCCGTATGATCCGGAGACGCTGCCATCGCAGCTGATTCAGCCGAAGAACGGCAAGCTTCTGTTGCTTCTCGACAAGGATGCGGCTGCGCTGCTGCCTCCGGTAGATGAACAGGGCGTAGGACGACTGGAGATAGAACGAGATCGGGTTGGTGATCGAAGCATGATTCTGGCCGGGGATGTAGGCGGCACAAAGGTTCACTCTCGCGCTGTATGGCTTCGACCATGGGCAGCTGACTCACTTCGGGATGAGAAATTTCCCGCCAGGGAATACGGCGGCCTGGAAGAGGTCGCGCAGAAGTTTCTCACCGAGAGCGGCAATCCCGAAGTGACGGCTGCCTGCTTTGGTGTTCCCGGGCCGGTGCGCGGTGGCCGCCTGAAGCTGACGAACCTTCCGTGGGAGCTTGATTGCCGCGGAGTTGTCCAGGCACCTCAAGATCGAGCACCTATTTCTGATCAATGATCTCGAAGCTAACGGCTACGGCATTCCGGAACTGTACCGCCGACCAGATTGTCGAGTTAAGCGCCGGCGATGCAGGCGCGGTCGGTAACCGCGGGCTTGGTCTCGGCAGGCACCGGACTGGGTGAGGCGATACTGGTGTGGAACGGCAAGATGCACATTCCGATGGCCTCAGAAGGCGGCCACGCGGATTTTCCGGCGCGGAACGAAACTGAATTCGAACTCTTGCAGTATCTGCGGCGCACGCTGAACGGCAGGGTAAGTCTTGAACGTGTGGTTTCCGGCACTAGGGCTCAAGAATATCTATACTTTCCTCCGCGATGTAAAGGGTCTGGAAGAGCCGGCATGGCTGACGGAAAGGATGCGGCACGAGGATCCGAATATCGCGATCGCTGAACTGGGCGAAGCGGGCACGATGGAGTTGTGTGTGCGGACCCTGGATATGTTTGCATCGGCTTACGGCGCGGAAGCGGGAAATCTGGCGCTGAAGGTGCTGGCGGTTGGCGGAATGTATCTGGGTGGAGGCATCGCTCCAAAGCTTTTGAAGAAAATGAAAGATGGAACCTTCATGAAGGCGTTCACCGACAAGGGACGCCTGAGCGATCTGCTGATTCGCACGCCTGTCCGCATCATTCTTGAACCCCGCTGCGCCCTGATGGGAGCCGCCGCTTATGCTGAAGCGCGCGCGGCCGAGGTGAGCGGCCAGTCTGAACGGGCCGCGTCCCTCTAGTTTGCAAATTGAGGGCTCTGCCGGCAGCATCAGGCGGAACACTCGATACAATTGAAGTTATGAAGAAAACCCTGTTTGGAGCAACCATTCTTGCAGTCTGCTTGTTTGCTTCTTCTCGACTGGCATTTGCACACGCTGTCCTGGTTTCATCCACGCCGAAGATTCACGGAACAGTCCATGGACCGGCGATCGACATAGATCTGAAATACAATTCGCGCGTAGACGGCACGCGCTCCAGTCTCAGCCTGGTGATGCCAGGCGGCGCTGTTCAGGCCCTATCTCTGTTGAAACAAGAGACGCCCGAACGAGTTGACGGCGCGAACACAACTGGCTCCCGGAAAATACAGCCTGCGTTGGCAGGCCCTTGCCGTCGATGGTCACATCACACGTGGCGAAGTTCCATTTACGGTTGAGTAAGGGACAGGCGCCGAACAAACGTGATCTGGCTCATTCAGGATTTTGATCTCTTATCCGTGCTGCTGCGCGCTCTCGGGCTGTCGTTTGAGGCGCTGACCGTCGGCGGAGTGTTTCTGCTGCTATTCGTTGCCACCTCTCGCTCCGCAGAGCCCGAAGCACGCCTGGCAGTTCGCAATTTCGTCGCATGGTTCTCGCTGGGGCTGGCAATTACGCAGGCTCTTGCGGCTGCCGAAAGCTCCGTGATGCTGTTGACGGGCTCGGGCACGGGCACATCATCCCTTGTATTTCGAGATGTGATCGCTGCCTCTTTTTTTCGCGCCGACTGCATTCTGGCAATCGCCGCCCTGGTTCTTTTTTTTCTGCTTCGTCTGCGCCGCGAGGTCACTTTTGCGCGCGTGCATCATGGCGTTGGCGATTGTTGGATCCTCGGTTGCGCTCAGCCATGCGGCATCGAGAGTCGATGATCGCCCGCTGCTGTTGCTGTTAACCGCGGGGCACCACCTGGGCGCTGCGGCGTGGATCGGCGGCATGGCAAGCCTGCTGGTGGCGATCCGCAACAGCACGGACGCGCAGAAGATCCACACCATGGCGCAGCGTTTTTCTGCGATGGCCATTGCGAGTGTGGCGACGCTTGTGCTCGCCGGCATTGGCATGGCCTTCTTCTATGTCGGTTCGTGGCGCGGAATGTACGGCACGTCCTATGGCGTCATGATCCTGGCAAAGACGTATCTTCTTCTGCTTGCCCTCACCCTCGGAGCGAGCAATTTTTGGCTGGTGCGACGTACACGGTCGGAAGCCGTCCCGGTATTGCTTCGCCTGCGCCGCTTCAGCGAGGCCGAGATCGGTCTGGGGTTCACAGCGCTGCTTGCTGCTGCTTCACTCACCTCTCAACCGCCGGCGATTGATCTCGGGCAGCAGGACAAGCTCACGAAACAAGAAATCGTGCAGCGCATGAGCTGGAAGCGTCCAGCGTTGCACAGTCCCAGCCTTTCTGATCTTCCGCCCCGGAAGTCACTGAAAGAGCATCTCGAAGACGCGAACTTCTCGGGCGGCAACGAGAACGATTTCATGAACCAGAAATGGTCTGAATATAACCATCAATGGTCCGGATTGATCGTACTGGCGGCAGGCTTATTGGCTTTCATCTCGAGATTCAAAGGGCAGCGGTGGGCGAGAAACTGGCCGCTGCTGTTTTTTGGCTTGGCGGTTTTTATCCTCTTGCGTGGCGATCCCGAGACATGGCCGCTGGGGCCACGTCCGTTCTGGGCGAGTTTCGCTGAGTCGGACGTGCTCGAACACCGGTTGTTCGCAGTTTTGATTACCGCCTTCGCGCTTATTTGAGTGGTCTGTCGAAACCGGACGGCTGAAATCCCAGGCTGCGGCTTTAGTCTTTCCCGCGATATGCGCCCTTGGCGGCGCTTTGTTGCTCACTCATTCGCACGGCACCGGTGATTTCAAAGAAGAACTGTTCGCCGAGATGAGCCACTCGCCAATCGCGCTTCTTGGGGCCACAGCCGGTTGGGGCCGCTGGCTGGAATTGCGCTCGCCGCCGGAAGAAGGCGTGCCGGATGGCAGGTCCGGAATTGTCCGCGTCGCCAGCTGGGCGTGGCCGATTTGCCTGGTGTTGGTCGGATTGATCCTGATTAACTATCGCGAATCTTAAGCGGGTCGCGGCCAGGCGCGGAACTTTCGCGCTGCGCCAGCGTATAGCCCTTTGCTGTATTGTAAAAAAGGCGTTCTGGCGCCCAAACGAAGCGAGCGCTACCCGCCGATTCTACTGTGAGGCAATTCATGCCATTGTTCCAACCCCGTTTTTCCAAGGGTCTATTCCTTGCCGTTTCCACCTGTTTCGCGCTCCATGCGCACGCCCAGCGACTCCCGCAGTCGGTCCATCCCGAACACTACCAGCTCTTGCTCACGCCCAATCTGAAAGATGCGACCTTCGCGGGCAGCGAAAAAATCGACGTTCTGCTGGACCAGCCTCTTGATTCGATTTCTTTGAACGCAGTGGAAATCAAGTTCCAAAGCGTGACCACGAAGATTGACGGCAAAGATCTGAAAGCTACCGTTACGGAAGACGAGAAGAAGGAGCAGGCAACCTTCAACTTCAATCGCACCCTGCCTGCCGGGCGGCTTACGCTGCAGATTGAATACACCGGCATCCTGAACGGGCAACTGCGCGGCTTTTATCTTTCAAAGACGGCCAAGCGAAATTACGCCGTGACGCAATTCGAGCCCACCGACGCACGGCGCGCATTTCCGTCGTTCGACGAGCCGGCGTTTAAGGCCACGTTTGATGTGACCCTGGTGGTGGACAAGAACGACACCGCAATCTCGAACACCAACATTGTTTCAGATACGCCCGGACCCGTGGTTGAGCAGCACACGATCCGCTTTGCGACTACGCCGAAGATGTCGACCTATCTCGTCGCATTTCTGGTGGGCGACTTCCAGTGCACCTCTGGTGAGAGCGATGGGACGCCGATTCGCGCGTGCGCCACTCCGGACAAGGTCGAGTACACGAAGTTTGCATTGTCTGCAGCCGAGTTCGTTCTGCACTACTACAACACCTACTTCGGCATTAAGTATCCGATGCCGAAGCTGGACATGATCGCGCTTCCCGACTTCGAAGCCGGTGCAATGGAGAACTTTGGCGCCATCACCTATCGTGAAACAGATCTTCTGATCGACGAAAAGACCGCTTCTGTAGGTTCAAAGAAAAACGTCGCGCTGGTGGTTGCGCACGAGATGGCACACCAATGGTTCGGCGACATGGTGACCATGCAATGGTGGGACAATCTGTGGCTTAACGAAGGCTTCGCCACCTGGATGGAAAATAAGCCGGTTGCGGCCTGGCGCCCGGAGTGGAATATTCCGCAGGATGTTGCCGCCGGGCTGAACGGAACACTCAATCTCGACGCGCAGAGGACGACGCGGAGCATTCGTGCCAAGGCCGATACGCCCGATGAAATCAACCAGATGTTCGACGGCATCACCTATGGCAAGGCCGGTGCCCTTCTTCTGATGGTTGAAAACTACGAGGGGGAAGAGACCTTTCGCCAGGGCGTACACAACTACCTGAAGGCGCACATCTATGGCAACGCCACCGCTGAAGATTTCTGGAACACGCAGACAGAAGTAAGCCACAGACCGATCGATAAGATCATGGAAAGTTTCGTGGTACAGCCTGGCGAGCCGATCCTGAACTTCGAGAATCCTGCCGGGGGCAGCGTCTCCGCCAGCCAGCAGCGCTTCTTCCTGAGCCCCAGCGCAAAGGCGGAGAAGCCGCAGACCTGGTCTGTACCAGTGTGCTTCAAGTCGAAGTGGGGGTGAGAATGCCTGCGATGTGTTTTCGCCGGCGCGACAATCGCTCAAGATTCCGCCGCATCGTTCTTCTTTGCGAATGCTCAAGGCAAGGGCTACTACCGCAGCAGCTATCCGGCTGACGTATACGCGAAGATTGTCGCGAATGTTGAAACAGGCCTGACACCTGAAGAGCGCATATCGCTTCTTGGGGACGAATGGGCGCAAGTGCGCGCCAACAAGGCGCCGGTGGGCGACTACCTGAACCTGGCCGCCGCAGTGAGAAATGACACCAGTGGGACTGTCGTCGGTACGGCCCTGAACAGCGTTGTCACAATCGATTTACCCGCATAGCCGCCACACCCGAAGAGAAGGAAGCGCTGGCAGCCTGGGTGCGCAAAAACTTCAAGCCCGCGCTTGATCGCCTGGGCCCTCCTTCGCCAAGCGATACTCCAGAAACGAAGGAGCTGCGTGCAACTCTCTTTGGGTCGCTAGGTACGATCGGCAAAGACCCGGAAGTGATCGCCCAGGCGAAGGAAATGGCGGTCAAGTACCTGGCCGATCAGGGCTCGGTGGATTCGACTCTGGCGCAGTCGGCGATGGGGATCGCTGCGGTCAATGGAGATGCGGCCTTCTTCGATCAGTTGCAAAAGGTGGCCGAGACGTCCACGAATCCGGAGCTTCAGGAAGGCGCGTTGCGGCTCCTGGCGGAGTTCAAGGATCCGGCGCTTGCGAAACGCTCCTTGGACTACGCCGTATCCGGCAAAGTGAGGAACCAGGACTCGGTGATTGAGTTGCTGATCACGTTGCAAAGTGCGGATACCCGTGAGCTTGCATGGAAGTACATCCAGGAGAATTGGAATAAGGTGCAGGCACAGGTGACCACTTCGATGGGCGGATACCTGGTGAGCGGCACGGGTGGCTTTTGCAGCGCGGAAAAACGCGATGAGGTCAGTGAGCTTCTTCGCCACGCACAAGGTTCCGGCGTCAGAGCGTGCCCTTACGCGTGCAAGCGACCAGATCAATGACTGCATCGAACTGCGCTCGCTGCAGGAGTCGAAGCTGAAAGTGTGGATCGCGAGCCAGAAGTAATCTGGCCGTAAACTACAAAGACTCACGACGGGCGGGGCGCAACCTCCGCCCATTCTTCTTTTGGGCGAAGACAAGATTCTCCGCGTCACCCCCATTAAGATAAGCAGAGTGACCACGTTCAAAGAGAGACTGGCGGTGATTGAGGAGCGCGTTGAAAGAGCGAGCGCCTGAGGCGCGTTGCTCGAGCACGCCGCGAAGTGCGCCTGATGGCGGTGTCGAAAACGCATTCGGCCGCGGCGATTGTTGAAGCTTTCGAGGCGGGTGTGGCGCTCTTTGGCGAGAACCGCGTGCAGGAGTTCGAGCGCAAGCGACTGGAGCTGGTGGCGCTGGGGGTGCGAGTTGAAGCACCTCGCAGATCGTTGAAGTTCACTTATCGGGCACCTTCAATCGAACAAGTCGGCAAAAGCGGCGGAGATGTTTGCGGGAATCGACACTCTGGACTCGCTGCGTGTGGCGGAACGGTTGAATGATGCTGCGGCAAGCTGCGGCGTAGGCTGCCTGTGTTCGTGGAAATCAAGCTGAGCGACGAGCCGACAAAGACGGGACTTGATCCGGCCGGACGGACCTTGAGCAACTGCTCGCGCGGCGCCCTATCTGCCGCATCTGGAGTTGCGTGGACTGATGACGGTCCCGCCTTTCGACAATAATCCTGAGACGGCCCGGCATTGCTTTCGGGATCTACGAATACTACGGGACGAGATTAAGGTACGGCATCCCGGGCTGGAACTTAGGGAGTTGTCGATGGGGATGTCCGGGGATTTTGAGATCGCGATTGAAGAGGGATCGACCTTGGTTCGGATCGGGACGGCGCTCTTTGGCACGCGGGAGGCGCGCAGTTGAAAAGCAGGGCTGCGATTCAGGACACGCGAGATGGCGTGTCGTTCGCGGTGAGAGTGATCCACGGGCGAGCCGGACGCAATTTCTCGGAGTGGCAGGGGAAGGACGCGGACGCAGTACTCAAGATTGCGCTGGCTGCGCCTCCGTTGGACGGGCGGGCGAATGAGGCGCTGATTTCGTACCTTGCCGATGTGCTGGATGTGCCGCGGTCGGCTGTCGAGGTGGCTTCGGGGCAACGCTCGCGAAACAAGTTGGTGCGTGTGATGGGCCGCACGGCGGCGCAGGTTGAGAATGCGTTTCAGCCTGACAAGAAGGCCCAAGTCCCGTAGACTGAGCGCTTGGCTCTACTCGCAATTTCACAGGGAAAAGAATGTCACCACTGTACGCCGTAGTTCTGGGCGCGATTGTCCTTACGCTGATGAGCGTGTCGCTGGCGCGCCTTCACAAGGTGAAGACGAAGGCCGACTACCTGGTTGCCGGGCGATCGCTTTCGGCGTTCGTCCTGATGTTCACGCTGCTGTCGTCGTGGATCGGATCGGGATCGCTGCTGGGCGGCGCGGAGAACGCCTATAAGCACGGCTTCGTTGCGCTGTGGCAGGGCGGAGGCGGATGGGCCGGGCTACTGCTGATCTACTTCATCGCTCCGCGGGCCAGCAGGTTTGCGCAGTTCACGATTCCCGATCTGCTGGAGGCGCGCTACAACCAGACCGCGCGCGTGCTGGGCGTGATGGCGGTGTTATTTGCGTACACGGCGATCACCAGCTATCAACTGATCGGCGGCGGCGACATTCTTCACCTGATCTTTCCGACGGTAATCAGCGCCACATTGGGCAAGTACATCATCGCAATGTTTCGTGATTGTGTTCACTGCGATCGCAGGGATGTCGTCGGTTGCCTACATGGATGTGGTGATCGGGCTGCTGGCGACCTGCACCATGCTTGTCGCCTTGCCCTGTATCTGACTGCATTCGGTCGGCGGATGGAGCGCTGTGCATCATGCCTTGCCGGCGACTCATTTTCAGCCGCTGGGAGATCTACTCGCTGATTCAGGCGCTGGAACTTGAGCGTACCGACCTGCCTGCTGATGCTGGGCAATCAATCGATGTATCAGAAGTTCTTCTCGGCGAAGTCGGAGAAGGACGCGCGGGTCGCCGTGGTGGGGTGGATCATCGGCACGGTGATTCTGGAGACGGTGATCGTCATGCTGGCGATTGTCGGATCGGCGAGATTTCCGACCGGTGAAGTCTCGCTGCATCCGCGTGAGATTCTGGCCTACTCTGCACTGCATGGGCTGCCGGCTGGCTGGGAGCGCTGTTGATGGGGGCGATCTTTGCGAAGATCATCTCGACGGCGAATAACTACCTGTTTTCGCCGGCGACAAATCTTGTGAACGATGTGTTTGTACGGTACATCGCTCCGGATGCCTCCAACAAACGAGTGCTAATCGTGTCGCGATTAATGGTGGTGCTGCTGGGCATCTGGGCGCTGTACCAGGCGCTGGGGACGGAATCGGTTCTTAAGAAGACGCTCTACGCGTACACGATCTATTCGGCGGCACTGACACCAGTGATTCTGGCGGCGTTTTACTCGAAGCGAGCCACTGCTGCCGGGGCGGTGAGCGCGATTGCCGCAGGAACATTTGTGACGGTCTTCTGGGATTCAGCCTTTATTCATAACCATCTACCGACTGTTATTGCGCAGCGGGATGCGATCTTCCCTGCGCTGCTGGCTGCGGTGCTTTGCCTGATTGCAGTGAGCGCTTTGACGAAGCCGCCGAGCGCGGAGACGATTGCGCGGTTTCATGACCTCGGTGATCGCTGAGCTATTTCTCGTTCAGCGGCTTGCGAGCGAAGTAATAGAGCGAGAAGGCCAGCAGGGCAAACATCACAACTGAAAGTGGCTCGTGGTACAGAAACTGGTAGGGTGCTGAACCGGCGGCGAACCAGACTCGCAGCTCATTGCCGGTAGCGGCTTCGTAGAGCTTGCGGGCTACGCCGAGCAGGCCCATGATGCCGCCGGCGGCGATGAGGCCGCTGGCGAAGAGAGACCCCGGCGAGACTTCGCTTTCGGTGTCGGCAGCGCTGCCTCCGACTTTGGCCACGGCTCGATCAACCATCCAACGCACGATGCCTCCGCAGAAGATCGCCAGTGTGGTTCCGATGGAGAGATAGGAGCCGACGGCGAAGGAAAGCGAGCGCACGCCGAGCAGTTCGACGGCGATTACGAGGAAAACGCCGAGCAGGACGAGTCCCCACGGAAGTTTGCGCGAGAGGATGCCATTGATGACGGTAGCCATCAGGCGGCCCTGCGGGGCGGCGGCCTTCTCGCTGCCGATGCCCTGTGCCCACTGAATCTCGATCTTCCCGGTGTCAGGATTGAAGAGATACTTTCCGTCGGCCAGCGTGTTCGAGCCGAGCGCGTTCAATAGTACATACTTGCTTCCGTCGACAAAGCCGGTCGAGTGGTCGGGTTCGGTAAGCAGGAAGCGTGCGCGGCTGAAGTGCTGCTGCTGGACTTGCACGCCATCGGTCGGTGCGCTGAGGCTCGTAAGGGATGGGTGACTTCATGGGCGTGAACTGCTCGAGGCCCTTGTTCATGGCGTTGAGCGTGATGCCGATCGAGAAGACAGAGACCATGACGCCTACCATAACGGCGATCTGCTGCTTCCAGGGGGTGGCTCCGATCAGAAACCCGGTCTTGAGGTCCTGCGAGGTGTCGCCGGCGTTGGCTGCGGCAATACAGACGACTCCGCCGATGCTTATGGCGAGCGCTCCGAAGGCGGGTGCGGTCCAACCTTTAACCAGAAAGATCGCGGCTGTCGCCATGAGGGTGGCGATCGTCATACCGGAGATCGGATTCGCGGAGCTTCCGATCAGACCAACAATTCGCGAAGAGACGGTTACAAATAGAAAGCCGAAAATCACGACCAGAAGCGAAGCAGCGAGATTAGCGAACCAGCCGACCTGAGCGCCGGGCACCGGCTTCAACGTGAGGAAGAGAAACATCAGCACGACGAGAAGGGCACTGCCGCCAACGACAACGGACATCGGCAGATCGCGCTCGGTCCGCTTCGAGGATGACATGGCAGCGTTCTTGCCGAGAGTCTTTACGCCTGCGGTGAGCGCACCGACGATTGTGGGGAGCGTCTTGAGGAGAGTGATGAGTCCGGATGCCGCGACAGCGCCGGCGCCCATGGGTCGCACATAGGTTCGCCACAGATCGCTGGGAGACATCTGTGCGATGGGCACAGTGCCGGGATAAACAGCGACGGTAAATGGGCCCCGAAGAAATGAATCGCGGGCATTAGGACGAACCAGCTGAAGACGCCACCCGCGAACAAAACTCCGGCGACGCGTGGGCCGATGATATAGCCGACGCCGAGATATTCCGGTGTGGCTTCAGCGCGGAGGGCTGCGCCGGGAAGCCACTTTGGTTCGTAATTCGGAGTGCCAGGCCAGGCGCCGAGCAGATTTTCGTTCTGGAAGAGCGTGTAGAGCGCGCCTAGACCGAGGCCGAAGAACACGCGACTCGCGAAGGAGCCTCCGCGCTCGCCGGCGATGAGCACGTCAGCGCAGGCGGTGCCTTCGGGATACGTGAGGTTGCCGTGCTCCTCGACGATCAGCTGGCGGCGCAGCGGGATCATGAACAATACGCCCAGCCAGCCGCCAAGCAGGGCGAGGATGAAGATTCGTGCGTATTCGAGATCGAAACCGAGAAAGATGAGCGCGGGCAATGTGAAGATCACGCCTGCAGCTATCGACTGTCCGGCATTGCCGGTCGTCTGAACGATATTGTTCTCGAGGATCGAAGCGCGGCCGAGCGCACGCAAGCACGCTGATAGAGAGAACAGAGATGGGGATCGACGCGGCGACAGTGAGTCCGGCGCGCAGACCGACGTAGACAGTGACGGCTCCGAATAATACTCCGAAAATGCAGCCCAGCAGAATGGCGCGGACGGTGAATTCCGGACGCGTCTCATTCGTGGGGACAAAGGGTTGAAATTCGGGCAGGCTGGACAAGCGATCCTCCGGGTCGTGCTGTCGTGCACGCATCGCCACACGCACGCGAGAAAGCTGAGTGTATCAGCGTCGTGCATCGATCCAGAAGTCCAATTCGCATGGCCAGGATTATTTGTAGAAACGGCCCGGCGAACTACTGAGCGTGAAGGCTGGTGCTGAGGCTCTCCAGATTTTGCGGGTGCACGCGGATAACGCCACCGCGCGGACTATCGATATCCGCAATGAGCAGAAACGAAATAGCGACAACAAGTGGCAACTACCACGAAGAGCGTGGCTTTCGTGCGATGCGCTCCAACGCCGAGCAGCACATTGGAGACGATGGCAATAGCGCTCATCAGCCCCATGCAGCAGCAGGAATCCGATTCCACCACGCAGCCTGGGTATAGCCCTGAGAGTTCAGCACATCGTTCATACCGGAGACGGCAAGCGCTCGTACCGGAGTTGGCTGCGCATTTGCGGGTCCGGCATACAGCCGCCCAAAGTTTATTCTGCAATGTGCGATGTCCTGTCGTTGATTCGTTGCAACTTGATCTCCATCGCGTGTGTCGTAAAACTGAATTCGCAGATCCGTGTATTGCCGCAGCATTGCGCGGATCTGGCGCCGCATCGGCCTGGGGCAAGAGATCTGCGCGGACGTATTCGGTGCCGATGGCGTTGGCCTCTTCCTCCTCGAGATTCTTCCGCTGATCGTAGCGAGCTGGTAGCCATCGAGAAGCTGAATCCGATGATGAGACCGAGCAACGTGAGACTGGCCGCGAGGATGACGCCGAAGTCATCGCGGAAATCCTCCGGGACGTCTTTTCCGAACTCGCCGCGCAATAGCGCGCCGGTCCACGTTGCGAACCAGAGCACGACAAACGAGATCAGCGAAAACCAACTGGAAAGTCTCAACAGATCGGTGATCATGCTACAGCTTTTACCACGACTGTGGAGTGGTGTGCAGAAGAAACGAACCTGACTCCGAAGACGACGAATGGCAGTCGGTACGGAAGCGCGGCCTTTTAGGGCAGAAGAACTGCCACAAGCGCTGCATGTTCCAAACACCGATCTTCATCCCCGGTTCAAAATCGAGGTATACTCGTACCAATCGGGAGCTGGATTCTCCGAAGCCGACTCGCCGCTGAGTGAGGTGAGTCTTCCGCAGTGAGATTGACCCCCTGACGCTGGATCTACCGTCAAGTCAGACCACGGCTTGGCGTGCCGTGGTTCGCGTGCTCCGAAGTCCGGTGCATAGTGTCACTTCCGTGGTCTTCCCTGCCGATTGCCGCCTCTGCGGCGATCCACTATCTGGCTTGAGCCGCCTTCCCGTCTGCTCGTCCTGCTGGAACGATCTTCCCCACAATCTGCATCGCTCTGTTCTCGATGTGGCGAGGATATAGGTGTCTCCGATTTTGGCGAGGGGCCGGGTGAGGACCTTTTGTGCCGCCCCTGTCGGCTTGCGCCTCCCAGGTTCGAGCGGGCGGTAGCGCACGGCACTGTATCAGGGTTCGATGCGGTCTCTGCTCCACCTGCTGAAGTATGAGGGGTGGGAGCCCGTGGCCCAAAGGCTCGGGGTGCTGATAGCTGGTCGAGTTGCTGCGATTCAGGAATTGCCGCCGTCGATGCTTGTGGTTCCGGTACCGCTCTTCAAGGCGAGGCGCTCGGAGCGCGGCTTCAACCAGGCGGAGTTATTGGCGCGGGCTGCGATGCGCGCGATGAAGAATCTTCGTCTGGAATGGGAGGGTGAACTTCGCCCCGGGGGTTTTGGCGCGCCAACGCGCGACTGAGAGTCAGGCAGGCCTGAGCCTGCACCAGCGCCGGCGCAATTTGCGCGGCGCTTTTTTTGTCGCTGATGCCACCCGGGTACGGGATCGCGATGTGCTGCTCATCGACGATATCTACACCACCGGGGCAACGGCGCGAGCTTGCTCGCTCGTATCTAAGGCGGCCGGTGCGGCCAGCGTCTGGGTGGCGACCGTTGCCCGGGCGCAGCGGCGGCAGATCGAGGCTTATCGGGCACCGGTTGCGGTCGAAGTGCCGATGCATCAGGATGTTGCCATTTGGGATGGAGGCACGACGCTGCAGTAAGACGCGGGCAGTTTGCACGCAGGTAAACGGAGACGAGGGGATGAGAATGTCGCTGGGGAAAGCATCCGTTCACGCGCGCAAGCAGAAGTCACTCGCCAAGTGCCATACCCTACCGCACGCCGAGACCGTCGAGCCGCGTGTCCGATTCGCTCCGCCATGCAGACGCCAGTGCTGGTCCTGAATGCGTCTTATGAGCCGATCAACATTTGCGGGGCGCGCCGGGCCCTGGTGCTGGTGCTGAAGGGCGTCGCCAAGACCGAAGAGGAGCAGGGCGCCATCCTGCATGCGGCGCGGGTGCGCATGCCGATGCCGTCGGTGATCCGGCTGCTCGAATACCGGCGCATTCCGCACCAGACCCGCGCGCTGTCGCGGAAGAACATCCTGCTGCGCGACCGGAACACCTGCCAGTACTGCGGGATCGTGCTGCACTCCTCCGAACTTGACGCTGGACCACGTGCAGCCTCGCTCGCGCGGGCGGTCTCTCCACCTGGGAGAACCTGGTCGCCTGTTGCCATAACTGCAACCGGCGCAAGGGCAACCAGCTATTGCACGAGCTCCAGGACATGAAGCTGCTGCGGGAGCCGCGGCCGTTCTCGCTGCATACCAGCCGGCACATCATGCGCATGATCGGCCACTCCGACCAGAAGTGGCGGAAGTACCTCTACTACTAGCGGCATGACAACCGTCATGTCCGATTGCTGACAAACCATACTGCCTTCCGGAGATCAACGGTGAGATTCTGCTTGTGTCAGGAGGCGGTCATGAATATCACAACGGTTTCAGCAGCGGCAGATGGAATGCGAGACGGCAAGACCCTTACATGAGGCTGGTCTACGCGATCGGCATTCTTCCTCACAGCGTTCGGCTATGTTCTTCCCGGCGATGTGAACTGGACCATTGTCGGCATCGCAGTCGTCGTCTTTTACTGGATTTACTGACGGGATCGGGTGGGTACCCCCCCTCCCCCCGTTTAGCCTATCTACCACATTCTATTCGGTTTAGCCTATACGTATCTCGTAACCGTTTCATAGCAAAGTACTTACAGCTATATTCCGAGAAACAAAGGGGTTATGGGCAGCAAAAAAGGCCCGGCTGTGATGGCAGCGGGGCCTGCTTCTTACCTATTTCTGTCTCTATTTCTATTGTAGCCGGTTGGGGGAAATAGTCGGCCAGGTTTCCGATAGCACACTCTGTCTGAAATGAATGGGTTACGGGAGAGTCTGGGATTTAGGCTTGACATTTCAGGTCACCCCATAACTGCCGTGGTTTCTGCATCTCAGGGAAGAAGGAGATTCTCTGGGATGCGTATAAGAAATCTGGCGGGCCTCGCCGTTTGTGGCGGGATGTTGATAGCGGCGGGGTGCAAGACGAACACGGTCGACAAGGGGGCATTCAAGTCGGCGATCAACGATTACTACAGCGCGCGGCAGGATTGTTTGTGGTCGAGCCCGATAAAGTTTCCGGCGCAGGCCGATACATCGAATGACGAACAGACGAAAGGCTTCGATGCGCTGACGGACGCCGGTATGCTGACCAGGACGGCGGCGGAGAAGAAACGGTTCCTGATCGGATCAAAGCAGGTGAACAATTACGATCTTTCCGAGAAGGGGCGAGCGACCTGGACCGCTGATCCGTCTCAGCCCGGGTATGGCAACTTCTGCTTCGGGCACCGCGAGGTGACGTCGGTCGACGCCTTCGCACCTACGGAAGACGCGAACGCAGCGCAGTATTCGGTGACCTATCACAATGCTGTAAACGGGCTTCCGGACTGGGCGAGCACGGCGGAGATGAAGACAGGTTTTCCGAAGCTGGCAACGGACACGTCAGGTCAGCAGACGGCAACAGCTACGCTGGTGAAATCCGATAAGGGCTGGCAGGTTACTGGTGTGCAACCTGCAGGGACGGATTCGGGCACGGCCGGACAGTAGGGCGGAATACGTTTCGGGAGCCTGTTCTACAAATACCCGCAAATAACTCGTCAAAAATACAAACGCGAATTGGACGATCATTGGACGATTGGCGGACGGGAGTTTAACGACAGGCTCTGGGGAGGGCAGCTAGCCTCGTATTGAAGGAGACTCCCCATGAAACGAATTGCAGTCATCGCCCTCATTCTTCTTGCAGGCTTATGCACGGCCGGTAGTCTGCAGGCACAGAGCCACGAAGTTCGAGCCAACGTTCCGTTCGATTTCACGGTTGGCGGCAAACACCTTCCCGCCGGGAATTACACATTCGTCTCGGATCGCCAAGACACCATCGTGGTTCGCAACTACGATGCCAGGATCGAAGTTCTGAGCATGACGTTCGACACTGAGAGAACACCGGTGAACCTAAGCCGGCTGGTCTTCAACAAGTACGGGGACCAATACTTCCTGCGCGAAATTCAATGCCCGTCGATTGCGCTGAATGTAGAGATTCCCCGTTCGAAGCTGGAGAAGCAGGTGCACGCGCAGATGGCGTGGCTGGGCCCGGAGCAGACGCTGGTTGGACTTTACTAGGATGCCCTTTCGGCGTTTCTCTCTCGGTATAACAGTCATCCGCCCGGACAACTTTTGTCCGGGCGGAATGGTGCTTGAGAGAATCTTGACGCAGTGGACTACATGCCGTTGGCCCGGCCACCATATGTGCGGAGTTCACGCGTGAGATACCTGGCCTCTACGGGAACCGGAACCGAGCCGTTCAGAACCGCGTGCCGGTCCACATTGGCTCCATAGAAGGCTTCGTCGCCGCTTTTATCCGCCCTGACCACAGCACCGTCCAGGCTGACCCCGGCAAAAAGGCCTCTCGTGCGCGAATAAGAAAGGATCTCGGCATGGAGCGAGATATCCGTCGCAGCGGTGGCGTTCCGGCCTACGGGACCTGCCGCAACGGAAGCGTCGCCCCCGAGCTTGAACTTGTCGCTGAGCAGATGACCTAAAGCCTGGTCATTCATAAAAAGCATTACGAGATCTGTAGAGGAGCCACCAATCTGGTAGCCCACGCTCCCGCCCTCGATGGCGATAAAGACCGGTGCGCTCCATCCGTGCCCGGTACGGCAGGTTGCCAGTCCGCGACCGTAGTTACCGCCGAAGATGAAGGCGAACTTCTTATCGCCTGGAATGATGGCGATGCACTTCGACTTGTCTAACAGGTCATGCGGGACACCCTTATCGGGCGTATCCATAATTTCCCTGAAGACGTCCGCAGCTTTTCGGGTGCGAGCCACATCGTCCTCACGATCGGAGGCGGCCGCAAATTGAGCTGCAAAAATAACTACGGTGGAGAAAATCAAAAGTCGCTTGAACATATTTTACCTCTTTCCTGCGAGAGCTTCCGTGGCCCGCTAGCGTGCGAGCGTTCATCCTCTACAGATGCAAGCGTAATAGATTCGAGATGCCCGGATATATTTCTTCAAGGCAGTCTCGATGTTTGTCGATGTCACGAGGTGTGGTTCGAGCGAGGCGATTACACGCGAAAAGCAATTAAAGGGATGGAATAGATCTAAGAAGATCGCGCTCATACGAGCGAGAGAACCCAACCTGGGCTGATTTGAGTGAGGGCTGGGGTAAGAGTTTCCTGGCGCGTACTGGCGATTAAAAGCAGGTCCTTCGACTGCGCACGCTGCGCGTGCTTCGCTCAGGATGACATGGTGTTGGGGTGAAGGCGGGTGTGGTGGTTGTTCCTGCCGCACCCGCTTTCTTTTTGCAGGCTAGCTGCAGCCGCTCGTCGAGCCGCAGCTCATGCAGCGGTAGCAGCTTCCGTTGCGAACCATGATGGCTCCGCAGGTGTGGCAGCTGGGGGCGTCGCCCATGTCGTAGAGGCCTTTCATGGCGTCGGAGGCGTGGTAGATGCCCCGATCTTCCAGGTGGAGTTCGCTGCGGGATCTGGCTGACGGCTCTGAGTTCGGGAAGGATTGCCGTCCCTGCTGGCGAAGAGCTGTGGCGCCCATGCCTCGGGTGGATTCGTGCTGGTCCGGGGAGAAGCGTAGGTCCTGTGATCCCGCTTCGCTCGGGATGACATCCACAGGGCTGGCAGCAGCTGCAGGTCCCGCCAGTCCGGCGAAGAGCGCTGAGCTGCTGGCCGGAGAGGAAGCGCAGCTGGAGCCAGCGGAAGATGTAATCCATGATGGACTTGGCGTAGCCGATGTGCTCGTTGCCGGTCCAGCCGGAGGGCTCGAAGCGGGAGTGCGCGAACTTCTCGCACAGGACCTTGAGCGGCACTCCGTGCTGCAGGGCGAGCGAGACGGCGGTGGCGAAGCTGTCCATGAGGCCGGAGACGGTCGAGCCTTCCTTGGCCATCTTGATGAAGATTTCGCCGGGCTGCCCGTTGGGGTAGAGGCCGACGGTGATGTAGCCCTCGTGTCCGGCGATGCCGAATTTGTGGGTGAGCGAGGCGCGCTCCTCGGGCAGGCGGTGACGGACGGCGCTTGGGAGGTGCATTCAGGTCCTGCGCATCCCACGCTTCGCTTCGCTCAGGATGGGGCACCCGAGCGAGGCCCTAAGCGCGGCGGTGAAGGCTTTGCGTGGCGTCGAGAACGGATTTTGCCGTGATCTCGATCTTCTCGGAGATCTTGGCTTCGAGGGTCTTGAGGTCGGCCTCGGGCGCGGTCTTGCCGTTGGCCAGCGCGGCGAGGACGCGATCGGCGGCGGCGGAGACAACGTCGTCCGCGTTCTCCTTGGCGCTCTTGATGGCCTTGGCTCCCTTGCCGTCGGAGACGTTGAGGGGCTGCGCGCCCTTCGATCCGTCGCGATAGATGGCGACGGCCTTGAGGCCCTGACGCCAGGACTCGAGGTAGGCTTCGGCGATGTCGTCGATGGTGCAGTCGTGGGGCAGGTTGACGGTCTTCGAGATGGCTCCGGAGAGGAAGGGCTGCGCGGCGGCCATCATCTTGACGTGGCCCATGTAGTGAATGGAGCGCGTGCCCTTGGAGGGCTTGAAGGAGCAGTCGAAGACAGGCCAGGTGCTCGGGCTTGATGCCGGGCGCGCCTTCGATGGTTCCGGTGGCGTCGATGTAGCTGACGATGGCGTCGACCTCGTCGTTGTTGTAGCCGAGCTTGAAGAGCGCGGCGGGCACGGTGTTGTTGACGATCTTGATCATGCCGCCGCCGACGAGCTTCTTGTACTTCACGAGCGCGAGGTCGGGCTCGATGCCGGTGGTGTCGCAATCCATCATGAAGCCGATGGTGCCGGTGGGCGCGAGCACGGTGACCTGCGAGTTGCGGTAGCCGTGCTTCTCGCCGTGGGCGAGTGCCTTGTCCCAGCAATCGCGGCTGGCGTCGATGAGGGCGTCGAGCTGGGGTACGGTAAAGGGCTCGGCGACTGGTCTTCGACTTGCCGATGTTGTTGACCTCGGCGCGGTGCATGCGGATGACGTCGAGGAAAGGCTCGCGGTTGACGTAGAAGCCGGGGCAGGCGCCGCCCTCGTGGTCGACGCTCGCGGTGAGCGGCGTGGCGGAGGCCAGCGGCGGGCACTTCTCGGCAATGCGCGACGACTGCAGGTACGCCTCGCCGCACATGATGGCGGTGAGAGTGGCGGCGAAGTCGCGTCCGGCATCGGAGTCGTAGGGCAGGCCGAAGGACATGAGCAGCGCGCCGAGGTTGGCGTAGCCCAGGCCGAGCGGACGGTAGTCGTGCGAGTTGCGCGCGATCGATTCGGTGGGATATCCGGAGTTGTCGACGAGGATATCCATGGCCGTGATCATGATGTCGATGGCGTTGCGATAGGCCGCGATATCAAATGTGCCTGCCGGTGTTACGAACTTGAGCAGGTTGAAGCTGGCCAGGTTGCAGGCGGAGTTGTCGAGGAACATGTACTCGGAGCAGGGATTCGAGGCATTGATGCGAGCCGTGTTCTTCGAGGTGTGCCACTTGTTGATTGTCGTGTCGTACTGCATGCCGGGGTCGCCGCACTGCCAGGTGGCTTCGGCGATCTTGTGCATGATCTCGCGGGCCTTGCGAGGTCTTGACCGGGCACGTGGTCCTTGACGGTGTAGGTGGTGAAGTCGCCGTCGCGTTCCACGGCGCGCATGAACTCGTCGGTGACGCGGACGGAGTTGTTGGCGTTCTGGAAGAAGATGGAGCTGTAGGCCTCGCTGTCGGGACCGGACGAGCCGTCGTAGCCCTCGCGCATCAGCGCCCAGGCCTTGGCCTCTTCCTTCATCTTGCACTCGACGAAGTCGAGGATGTCGGGATGGTCGACGTTGAGGATGACCATCTTGGCGGCGCGGCGGGTCTTGCCGCCGGACTTGATGACGCCGGCGAAGGCGTCGAAGCCGCGCATGAAGCTGAGCGGGCCGGAGGCGGTGCCACCGCCGGAGAGCTGCTCCATCGATCCGCGCAATGGTGGACAGGTTGGTGCCCGTGCCCGAGCCCCACTTGAAGAGCATGCCTTCGGTCTTGGCCAGGGTCAGGATGGAGTCGAGCGAGTCGTCGACGGCGTTGATGAAGCAGGCGGAGCACTGCGGCGTTGCGGTATCCGGTGACGGAGAACTCGACGGCGCAGGTATGCGGCGTTCCAGTGCCAGTTCTGGGCGTCGGACTCGGGCTCAAGGCGGTCGCAGCCCACGTTGAACCAGACAGGCGAATTGAAGGCGACCTTCTGCGTCACGAGCAGGTGCGACGAGCTCGTCGTGAAAGATGGCGGCGTCTTCGGGCGTGGCGAAGTATCCGCCGGCCAGGCCCCAGTCGCGGACGGTCTCGGCGACGCGGGCGATGAGCTGCGCGGACGCCGGTTTCGCGCTGCGGGGTGCCGAGCTGGCCGTGGAGGTACTTGCTGGCGACGATGTTGGTCGCGGTCATCGACCAGTCGATGGGAACCTCGACGTCCTTCTGCTCGAAGATGGTCTTGCCGCTGGCGTCGGTGATGAGGGCGGTGCGGCGCTCCCACTGGACTTCGTCGTAGGGCGAGACGGTGGGCTTCGAGAAAAAGCGCTCGAAGCGCAGGGCCGGCTGGGTCTTTGGCGCGCTTTGGGACGCGTTCGGGGAGGCTGTCTGCCCAGCGTGAGGGGCGGCGGTGATAACGGATTTCCTGGTGGCCTCGGCCATTGGTGCTCCTTCACAGGGGTGTTACGAATTGGGATGCCCGCACATGGCGGGTTTACGTCCTGGCCTGGCGGCAAAAATCAGAGCCGTTGCCGCTTGAAAATCTCCACAAGAGTGAGGCTGCGGGAGTTATCTTCCAGTCCACGTAGGACTTGCGGGTGAGGCTGGAAGGTGTGCTCTTTTCCCTGTGAACCTGCGGTAAATTTATAGGGCCGCAAGTGGGAAAGTACCGCTCTTGGTTGTGGGTGTCAAGCCAGAACCCCAATATCTTGTATTTTAGATTCAAATTGGTAACCCGATGCTTCAATTTTGGGACATTGGCTGTGGAGAAGTGCCGGGAGCCGCGCCGGCTGCGGGTGGGAGGGATTCGGCAGGCGCATTTCCCGCTAACCGCGCGCTTGAAAATGCAGCGCGAAGTAAATCCCCTGACACTCTTCGCAGGCTACGCGCCGGGAAGGGCGAGGAGCAAGGGCGGAAACGGTGCGGAGCTGTGGAGGGGTGTGGGAAGTGTGGAGAACGCGCCCAATTCGGGAATCGCTGCGTCCAGGAGTAAGAAGGCGAATCTAAGCCGCAGGGAACATTTTCCCGAGGAGCAATCCCTTGTCCCATACAGCGGAAGACATTGAGCGGTTAAAACGTGCGCCTGCGGTGCCGGGTGTGATCGAGGAGATTCTGGCGCGCTGGAGCCCGCGGGCTTTCTCTCATAAGCCTGTGGCTGCGGAAGATCTCAGGAAGATTTTCGAGGCGGCGCGATGGGCTGCGTCTTCGTACAACGAGCAGCCGTGGCGCTTTCTGGTCGGCCATCGCGGCGACGCGACCTACCAGAAGATTTTCGACAGCCTGGTGGAGTTTAACCAGGGATGGGCGAAGAGCGCGCCGGTGCTGATTCTGTCGGTCGCGAGCAAATCGTTCGCGCATAACGGGAATACGAACCACTATGCGGTTCACGATACGGGCGCGGCGACGGCCTACCTGGTGCTTCAGGCGACCAAGCTGGGGCTGCACGGACACTCGATGGCCGGATTCGATCAGGAGAAGGCGCGCGCGGCTTTCGGTATCCCCGACAGCTACGCGATCGGCGCAGTGACGGCGCTGGGACACCTTGGCGACATAAGTACATTGCCGGAGGGATTGCAGGAGCAGGAAACGTCTCCACGGCAGCGTAAGCCGCTGCACGAAATTGTGCTCGCGGGGTGGGGAGAGCCGGCGAAGCTGTAAACAGCGGCGGCTGTTCACTCCGAGGATTCTCCCGGGAAGCTTCTCATCTTTTATTCATCACGCAGTGAAGAATGCGGCGCATATTCTCATCTTTTGGACATGCGCCGTGTTCTTTTCTTTCTCAATCCGCTGCTGATGGAGCGCCGAGGCCGGCGCGCGACGGTCGATCGCGTTGCCGGCCTGCTGCGCAGCTCGGGCTGCGAGGTCGAGATGCAGGACACGCTCTCCGCGCACTCGGCAGGCGAACAGGCCCAAGATGCGGTAGCTAGCGGCTTCGACACGATCTTC
The DNA here is from genome assembly GCA_963735555.1 of uncultured Acidobacteriota bacterium. Lineage (GTDB taxonomy): Bacteria > Acidobacteriota > Terriglobia > Terriglobales > Acidobacteriaceae > Silvibacterium. Next base: position 87,675 of record CAVTLP010000015.1, on the reverse strand, counting down.
GTTTGCGGCGGCGACGGCACGCTCTTCCAGGTGATTCAGGGCGTCGCCGGGTCCGAAGTCGCGCTTGGCTTGATTCCTTTCGGCACAGGCAACGTACTGGCTCAAAACCTCCGCCTGCCGCGGGACCCGATGGCCGCAGCGCGCGCGCAAATGCATGCGGATGCGGTGTCGATTCCGCTCGGCAAAATCGTGTGCAAGACTCTGGGCCACGTGAAAGACAAAAACTGGTATTTCACCATCGCGGCGGGCATGGGCGTGCACGCCGCACTGATGAATCTGGCTCCAACGGGAACGGGCAAACGGATGGGCGGTCCGTTGGCCTACTATGCCGGCGGCGTGCGGCTGCTGATTCAGCATCCGATTGAGCCCTTCGATTTCGAGTTGACGACGACCGGCGGCGAGGTGCGCAGGTTTCGCGCCAATGAAGCGATAGCCCTGCGCGTGCCCGCGGTCGGCCTGTGGCGAGCGGGCGGCGATCTGCTGAAGCCGGAACTGCGGGTAGCGAGTGTGCGCGAGACGAGTCGCGCGGGACTGGTGCATGCCAGCTTTCATGCGCTGGTGACGCGCAAACGGAATGGGGATTCGAGTCTGCCTTATGCACAGTTTGACGACGCGAGCATGATCGTGTGCAAGCCGGTGCCGGACTACGACTATCAAACGCCCTTGTTGATCGAGGCGGATGGCGAGGTCATTGGCCTGGAACGGGCGACGATTACAGTCGCGCAGAGGCGTTTGCGCCTTCTATGGCCGGGCCGTGCCAATTCGTAACAGTGATTGGATTGTTATTTCCGCTTCGTAACGGTTATTGTTGCTTTTCTGGAGGAGCTTCGACAATCGGCGTCAAAAACGCCGGTTTCGATCATGTTTCCGTGCTTCATCTGGACGAAGATGCGGTAGGTTCCGGCACTGGGAAATCCGTAGGGGAAGCTGACGGTGTTTGGCGGCGCGACCGCTGCTCATGTCCATTCCAGGCATGTTCTTCGCATCGGAGGATGGCGACCGCCTTGGCCTGGCCGTTCTGGGACTGCGCGATCATCAGCGCGGCCATCGAGGCGGTTCCGGAGGGGTGGATATGGGCGAAGACGCTGCCGTCGGTCTTGACGAAGGCGGCGTGGCCGGGCATGCCCATGTACAGGCCATATCGCCGGCCGGTTGGCCGTTGGGATCGAGCAGCGTCGAAGGTGAAGTCGTACGGCGCCTTCGCGATCAGGGTATCGGGGCGTTTCCAGACCATGGTGTAGCCATCGGGAAGCTTGTAGGCTGGTGCTGGTCTGGGTGGCTTCGCCATGTCCCTTGAGCGAGATGGTAGTGCCTTCGGCGTCGTCTCCGGCGAGCGGGCGACCGGAGATATAGGGCAAGCGTGATGGAGGAGACAAGCGTTTCGGGGAATCCCGTTGGCGTGGACGACGTCTGCGTAGAGCGTGATAGGTCTCCGGCCGGCCAGATCGGCAGCGCGAGGTGGAATTCGCCCGTCCGACCTGTTCCGGGATGCAGGTGGAAGACCACGTCCATGGCCGGCCAGCGCATCATGTAGAGATGCATGAGGTGATCGTGATCGGGGATGAAGTCGTCGAGCTTGCGCTGCTTGCAGCCAGCCGGGGTCGACCAGCTTGAGATCGAGTACGTTGCCGGGCTGGAGCTGTCGCGTTCATTTCAAGTGGCTTGTAGATGTACGCGGTAGTAGTCCGCGGCTTCCGAGTCCCACCACTTATTGCCGAAAACGACCCAACGACAAGGACTGACAAATGTAACCGTCATGGCGACATATGCGCGGCGCCGGCTTGCCGGGGGGGCTTCCTCGCCGGGTGGCAGTTGCGATTCGCGCGCGGCGGCTCCTACGATGCCGACCAGTCCCAGAAAAGAATCACGCCGAGGAACGGCCAGCATGATCCCATGCCTGCGCTCCATTTTGCGCGTGCCGATGGCGGTGGCGGGCACGGGAACGGAGAAGACGCCCTGGCCCCTGGCTGCCGGTGACGAAGAAGCGGATCTGCCACGAGCCGGTGGCCATGATCCAGAGATGGCCGGTGAAGTACTGCGCGTCCGTGACGGCTCGCTGCATCGCGTCGGGGACAGGCGGGTGCTTCGATGCTTCGCCGGTGAGCAGCATCGGCGTGATCGTGATGTTGTCGATGCCGGGAGTCTGCGAGCGGACCTCGATCTCGGCGACGCCGGGGATGACGAGCGGCGGTCGAACGACGACCGAACAACTTGTATGGGCCAGCGTTCGCCTTCGACGTAGACATCGGGGCTGCCGACGTGGGCGCTCTGCGGCGTGCAGGCGAACAGCAGCGCCACAACGACGAACACGCCAGATGCAGGGAGTGAATTTTCGCATTCATCGCTGGATCTTCTTCATCCATTGCCGAGCGCGAGGCCCAGCCAGGTGCTGATGGCGGCGTAGAGCATGGCCATCGGCGAGGCCTTTCCAGAGGACGAAGCCGTGCTCGGGATGGAAGAACTGACGCATGGCCATGCATCCGACGTGGAGGGCATGTTGAAGTCGTGGTAGCGCGGTCCGAAGAAGCGATTCTTGGCGGCTTTGGTCATGAGGAAGCTGGCGAAAGGCCACTCAGCGGCGACGAGCGTCAGCACGAAGACCGGGCCGGCGACGAGCGCGATGAGCCACGACTTCCACGCCTGTGTATTTTGCAGGAGCAGATCCATGAAGATCGCCGGGAACGATCAGCAACAACGGAAAGATTGCGGCGGAATGAATTGCTGACCGGCTGATAAACGGGTCCGAGCTTGGGCTCGGCGGGGAAGAGCGGCAGGATGAGAATGAGTCCGAGACGAAGACGGTGTAGATGGCGGTGATCAAGGTCGCTGCCCAGCGGTTGCGCGAGGCACGTCCCGAATCGCCGCGAAATAAAGTGGCGTACCCAGCGTGCACGGAGATGTAGGCACCGGCGGCTGTGCAAGTAGACGTCCCAGGTGTATTCCATGCGAAAGAACATGGAGAGCACCATCATGCAGGCCGGAGAGATAAAGCAGAGCCATTGCAGATGGTGGAAACGCTCGCCGGCGCTTCGGCGCGGTTCATGGCGGCGACGATGAGGAAGAGCGAGCCGAGGTCAACGGCCCAGATGCCGAGCATGAGCACGGTGTGCGGCGGGCGAGACGATCTTGACGTCGAGCCCGTAGGCGTTGTGCCACCAGTTGTCGAAGGGCGCTGAGGTGAGCATGGCGACGCCGCCCCAGGCGGCGAGGAACGCGCCGAGCGGCGCCGCGGAAACCGAAGACGCGGACTGAGGATGCGACCAGCTGCGGCGGCCGGCAGGAAGGTGGTGGTCAGAATGAGATAGCCGCAGCAGATGCCGGCGAGAATGCCGCAGAGCGTAGATGGCCATGTGGGCCGGGGTCCAGAAGGTGTCGCGGCCGATGGAGCGGTGCCAGGAGACGTCCCAGTGCGCGCCGATGGTGACGGAGGTGACGGCGAGGGCCGCGCACCAGAGATACCAGGGAATGCGTGTGTTAGTGACCGCGGAGGGCCGGGCGGTGGAGAGAGTGGCCATAGACTTTTCCACCTCTGGCGATGAACATAGGATACAGCGTCAGGCAGGCCAATTATGATGGCATGGAATGCGAGGAGGCTTTGTGCGCAGGTGGATTGCATTGCTGATGGTGGTCGTTGCGGCTTCAGCGTGGGGCCAGACAGGATTGTCGACGAAGTGGGAGGAGCTGACGGGTCCGGACTTTGTCACGGCCATTCAACAGGCGCAGGGCGCGTGCGTGCTGCCGTTCGGGATTATCGAAAAGCACGGTCCGCATCTGCCGCTGGGAACCGATCTGATCAACGTGCGCTATGCGGTCGAACATGCCACGCAGCAGGAGTATGCGGTGATCTTTCCCGCTTACTACTTCGGACAGATCGCCGAAGCGCGGCAGCAGCCGGGAACGGTTTCCTACAGCATGCACATGCAACTCGACCTGCTGCAGGAGACCACCGATGAGATGGCGCGCAACGGATGCAAGAAGATCGTGATCGTGAACGGACACGGCGGCAACGAGCACCTGCTTCCCTTTTTTGCGCAATCGCAGTTACAAACTCCGCACGACTACGTGGTCTACGTCTATCGCTGGTCGCCCGCGGAATCTGCCGGGGCGTCCGCCGCTGCACTCGAAGATCGACATGCACGCCGGCGAATCGGAGACCGCCCACACCATGGCGTCCCGGCCGGACCTGGTGCATCTGGATCGCGCGAGGCCAGGAGTCGGGCGCCGATGAAGCGCGGCAGCATCTGCCGGATGGCGTCTACACGGGGATCTGGTGGTATGCGCGGTTCCCGAATCACTACTCGGGCGACGGAAGCCTGGCTACGAAAGAACTGGGCGAGTTCGACATGAAGGCCTGGGAGGACGGGATCGCCAACGTGATTCGCGCGGTCAAGGCCGACCAGACAAGCCTCGAGCTGCAGAACCAGTTCTACAAGGATGCGCAGCACCCGCTGGATACGAAGCAGTAGGGCGACAGGCGGCGTGCAGGGGGAATCGAAGAGCGGTCTCAGTGTTCTTCGTCCGCAAAGAGCGGATTGTTGTTGAGGAACTCCTGGATCTCGTTGTTCATCTCCGGCGAATTGGTGTCGTCGAATACCCAGATTTTTCCCCGGGCCGAGCCGATCAGTTTCCGCTTGGGCCTGGAGGGGACCGCCACGATCTTTACCACTGCCTCGCCTCCACGCGCGATGACGACTTCTTCTCCGTGCTCGGCAAGTTCGATGAGTTTGAGGAGATGCGCGTGAACGTGATGGATATCGACTTCCATGCCGAAAAGACTAGCGAAATTTGGTCAGACTCGGCAAGTCGGAGTGATTTTGTTACGGATGAAGGGGTTGTGTTTCAACCTGTTTTCAATAGAATGAGCGCGGCGGATTGTCTAAATCCGAAAATGGCCCTGAAAATAATACGCAAGTTCTCTGGTAGTTTTGCTAGTCTCATTATCGGCGGTTGATCTCTAGTCTGTTGTTGGCAAGAGTTTGAAATCGCCGCTGCGAGGGGCAATCATGCCGCCTCCAGACATCACCAGATCGAAAGGAACACCCTATGAAGACGAGATGTCTGGCACTGTTGCCGCTTGTTGCCGCCGCTTTGCTAACGCCGCTCGGTCTGGCGCAAGTGCCTGTTTTCGTAGTTACACCGGTGGCGAGCACAGTTCAGTTTAGTGTGAAGTCCTCAGTTGCGATCACCGGCAAATTCAATAAGTGGGACGCCACTCTCAAATTTCCATCCACGGATGTCGAGTCTGGGGTTCTGGATATCAAGATTCAGGCGGCCAGCGTGGATACCGGAAGCGGCATGAAGGACGGCAAGCTAAAGAGCAAGGACTTCTTCGACGTCGATCAAGATCCGTACATCACGTTCCATTCGACGAAAATTACTCAAACCGGTCCAACCACCTTTGAAATGGATGGCGACTTTACGATACGCGGAGTGACAAAACCGGACAAGCTGACGCTGACGGTTTCTGGCACAGGGAACCGGTTCCGGTGAGATCAAGGGCACGATGGCCTTTGACCGCAAGGACTACGGGATCAATGGCAGCATTCCCTTCATCAAGATCGCCGATCGCGTCGAGGTGACTGTCGATCTCAAGGCAAAGCGTGTCAGCGGGCCTCCGTTAGTTTTTAAGCAATAACCAGCCACACAAGAGCCTCTCGCGATCCGGTCGACGCATCCTTGTGTCGACCAGACTCCGCTCGACATTCCTCAGGCGGAAGCGCTCAACGGGGCGCTGTTTCTGAATGTGCCCGTGGCTGTCTCTGATTCTGGCTCGCCCGTGATGTTGGCGTAAGTGGCGAGACGTTCGAGGAGCTCCGCCGCCTGGCTCGCCGCCGGCGTACTGGCCAGATCGAGATCGTAACCAATCTTCAGCAAATCGTGAAGGCCGCCGAGATCGCGGTCCTTGACTCGCCTGCGCAGAGCGATATTGAAGAGGAATCCGGCGAGCGCGTCGGCTTCCGGTTCCGAGAGCCGGCTGAATTCGTCGCGCCAATGCGGGCGTTTGCCATCGCCGTCGAGGATCCTCAGGATTTGTTTGGCGCGGCCCGGGTCTACGTCGGTTGCCGGAACGCATTTGGGCGGAGCGTACCCCGGATGTAGCGAGGCAGCGCAGACGAGCCCCATGACGTAGGCAGTGTGATACGCGGTTGCGACCAGATACTGCGTGCGCTCCACGCCCTCGCGTGCCTTGATCTCTCTGATGCGGGTACCGGGTGTCGGCAGGAATCCGGCCTTGTCCTCAACATGCGCGAGCACGCGGAAGGCGAAGGCTGAAGCGGCGTTCCATAGTTTTCCGGTAAGCGGCCAGCTCAGGAGAACCTCTCCGCTGAGATCGTAATCCTGCTCATCGAGGCAGTGAGCGAGCAAAGCTTCCGCTTCGGCGAGGATGAGAGCTCGACGTCGCGGCAGAAGCGCCGGGACGAGATTGAAGTCCGTGACATACATCAACGCGTGGGTGAAGGCGTAGATGTCGTCACGGGTGCATCCGAGCAGGTCCATGGGCTGGGCGAGGATCGACCGGCGCGCGGTTGGCGGGGAGGTCTGATGGCGGTCCGGCTTCGGCTGATACCAGCCGGCAGCTACCCACTCCTGTTCGAGGATGCGATGGGGGACGCGCTCCCGGCCGCACCGCGCCTGCGATTCGAGGCTCACGCGCAGGAGCTTATCGAACTGGGAATCGTGATAGTCCAGACGGCTGAGACAGACGTGTGGAAGAGCGTAATCCCAGGCGACAGCGGGCTCGAGACAGAGACCCAGCAGTGCGCGGTCGTTGCGCGCATGCGGGATAAGGAGCTCGGCGACATTGCGGATGCGCGTCTCGATCTCCGGGTGCGCCATTGCAGGCGAGGCGGCGACGAGCAGGACGGCCGTTTCAGAAATGATCTTTTCAGGGCGAATATTTTTGGATGCGTTCTGGGTGCCGGTGTATCCGTTCGCGGCGAGATGCTCAACGGCGAGCCGCGCAATATCGAGGGCATGGCAAAGACGACGGATGAGATCGCGCTCGTCCCATTTACCACATTCGGTTTCGAAGAGAGCCTTTTTCATGTTGTCCTGCCATGTCCCCGATATTTGTATCGCTGACCCGCTTAGCCGAGTTCCTGTGCACTCGCCGCGAGTTCGGCAAGGTTCTCAACCGAACCACCCGGATTGAAGACCCTGTAGACATGAAAGAAGATGCGGTTAGTGCCGCAGAAAAAGTCTCCGGGCTCTTCGGCGAGCGAGAGCGAGGGACCGACTTCGGCGACGACTCGGCCGACGGCGTTGAAGTCGACGGCCTTCGATTCCAGCAACTGTTTGACGATTTGTCTGTGTTGATCGGAATTGCCCATGTGAATCTCCTAGGGCGAGACAGCGAGTGAGGGTCTCGCGTTTGTTGTCTCGCTTGCAGGAATAGTGCGGGCGGTTCGGGTTTCGTTTCAGGATGTCAGCGGCGATCGGAACGCGCTTCTCTACCAGACGACTTTGGCCGAGTATTTTCGAATCTGGCTATCGGCGGTGAGAATGGCCAAGTCCTCCTCCAGTGCCTGTGCAATGAGCAGCCGGTCGAAGGGGTCGCGATGGTGCAAGGGGAGGGATTCGAGGCGAGTCAGGTACTCCAAACGCTGCGGCAATAAACGAATATCGTTGGCCTTCATTTCGGAAATCAGAAAGCTCACCGAATTTCCCGGGATCTTCAGTGTCCCCTTTTGAATTTTGATGGTCACTTCCCAGAGTGAGCCGTAACCCAGGAATAATTCGGAGCTTGGATCTGAAATGATTCGACGAACCCGGCTCGATAGGTGCGAGTCGCCGGATATCCACCAGAGAAATGTATGAGTATCAAGGAGAGCCCTCACTGATCCTCATCTGGAAACAGGCGGCTATTGTAGAAGAGGTCCTCGATTTCTTTGTTCGTCTCCGGCGAATCGAAGTCCTCCGATATCCAGATTTTTCCTTTTGCCGAACCTAGTAGCCTCCGCTTTGGTTTGGAAGCCACCGGCACGAGCTTCACCACCGGCTTGCCGTTGCGGGCGATGATGACCTCTTCTCCGTTCTCAGCCTGCGCGATGAGCTTGGAGAGATGGGTTTTGGCGTGATGGATGTTGACGGCCATGAATCGAGCTTAGCTAAGCAGATTAGCTAAGTCAAGATGGTCACCGGGGCAACGGTTTGTATTGAAGCACAAAAAGAAAGCCCGGCACGAAGCCGGGCTTTGTAGGTTCGGTCCGATGATGATCAGGTCTTACTCGGACGCGGCCATTTCTTCGGCTTCGCCTTCCTGGCGCATCATTTCGAGTTCGCGTTCGGCTTCTTCGAAGGCCTGGCTGCACTTCCTGCTGGACGCGCTGGGCCGCTTCTTCGAGCTCCGGGTGAGAGCTGGATGTTGCGGTAGTACTCCATGCCCGTTCCGGCGGGGATGAGACGGCCGACGATGACGTTTTCCTTGAGGCCGCGCAGGTTGTCGACGGCGCCGTTGATGGACGCCTCGGTCAGCACGCGCGTGGTCTCCTGGAACGATGGCCGCGGAGATGAAGCTGTCGGTCGAGAGCGAAGCCTTGGTGATGCCGAGCAGCAGCGGACGGCCAATGGCCGGACGTCCTCCGTTCGGCGATCGACGCGCTCGTTCTCATTGCGGAAGCGGAACTTGTCGACCTGCTGCTCGAGCAGGAAGCTGGTGTCGCCGACTTCCTCGATCTTCACCCAGCGGAGCATCTGCCGGACGATGGTCTCGATGTGCTTGTCGGAGATGGTCACGCCCTGGAGACGGTAGACTTCCTGGATTTCGTTCACCAGGTAGCCCTGCAGCTCCTTCTCACCGAGCACGGCAAGAATGTCGTGCGGGTTGAGCGGTCCATCCATCAGCGGTTCGCCGGCCTTCAGGCGCTCGCCTTCCTGCACGTTGACGTGGATGCCGCGCGGCACGGAGTATTCCTTCTCTTCTCCGTTGTCGGCGGTGACGTAGATCTTACGCTGACCCTTGCGACTTCGCCGAACTTCACCACACCATCGATTTCCGAGATGATGGCGGTTTCGCGCGGCTTGCGGGCTTCGAAGAGCTCGACGACGCGGGGCAGACCGCCGGTGATGTCCTTGGTGCGCGTGGTTTCGCGCGGGATCTTGGCAAGGATATCGCCGGGGAAGACCTCGTCTCCGTCCTGGATCATGAGGTGAGCGCGCGAAGGCATCAGATAACGCTTGTTGCCCTTGGCTGCCCTTGATGATGATCGCAGGCTGACGCTTCTCATCGGAAGAATCGGAGACGACGAGACGCGAGAGGCCGGTGACTTCGTCCACTTCTTCGTTCAGGGTGATGCCTTCCTGCAGATCCTTGAACTGGATGGTGCCGCCGATCTCCGTGAGGATGGCGAAGGTGTACGGATCCCACTCGGCCAGAACCTGACCGAGCTCGACCTGCTGACCTTCTTCCACCTTGAGGCGCGCGCCGTAAACGATCTGGTAGCGTTCCTTCTCGCGGCCACGTTCGTCGATGACGGCAATCGCTCCCGAGCGGTTCATGGCAACCAGACCACCCTGCTTCGAGCGCACGGTGACGAGGTTGATGAAGCGGACCGAGCCGTTGTTCTTGGCGTCGAGTCGCGACTGCTCGGAGACTCGCGATGCCGTACCACCGATGTGGAAGGTACGCATCGTGAGCTGCGTTCCGGGCTCGCCGATGGACTGCGCACCGATGACGCCGACCGCTTCGCCGAGCTCAACCATGCGTGCCGGAGCCGAGGTTGCGGCCGTAGCAGAGGATGCAGACGCCGCGCTTGGACTCGCAGGTGAGCACGGAGCGAATCTTGACGCGCTCGATGCCCGCTGCCTGAATCGCGAGGCGAGTGTCTTCGTTGATCTCCTGGTTGACGTCGACGATGACGTTGCCTTCGAAGTCCTTGAGCTTCTCGAGCGACACGCGGCCGATGATGCGGTCGCGCAGCGGCTCGATGATCTCGCCGGACTCGACGATGGGCATCACGTAGATGCCTTCGACGGTTCCGCAATCCTTCTCGCTGACGATGACGTCCTGCGCCACGTCGACGAGACGACGAGTCAGGTAGCCGGAGTCGGCGGTCTTGAGAGCGGTATCGGCAAGACCCTTACGCGCGCCGTGCGTCGAGATGAAGTACTCGAGCACGGTGAGGCCTTCACGGAAGTTGGCCGTGATGGGGGTCTCGATGATTTCGCCGGAAGGCTTGGCCATCAAACCGCGCATACCGGAGAGCTGACGAATCTGCTGCTTCGATCCGCGAGCGCCGGAGTCGGCCATGATGTAGATCGGGTTCATGGTGCCTTCCTTGTCGGCGTTCCTTCATGTTGTTGAACATTTCGTCGGCGACCTTTTCCGTCACCGTCGACCACAGCTGAATGACCTTGTTGTTGCGCTCGCCGTTGGTGATGGCGCCGTCAAGGTACTGCTGCTGCACGGCGAAACGCTGCTTTTCCGCTTCGCGCACGACAGGGTACTTCGTCTCCGGGATGACCATGTCATCGAGGCCGACGGAGAGACCGCTGCGGGTGGCGAACTGGAAGCCCAGCTCCTTGATACGGTCGAGCATCTTGACCGTGACCTCAAGGCCGAGGTTCAGGTAGCAGTAGTTGACCAGCTGGCCGATGCCCTTCTTCTTGAGCAGGCCGTTGACGTAAGGCATGCCCTCGGGGAGATGCATCGTTGAAGATGGCGCGTCCGACGGTGGTGGAGATGAACTGCTTGTCGATACTCGACCGGCTCGGTGTGCGTCAGATCCTGATCGTCGTACGCGGTGGTCATGTCGAGGACAGGACCGGTGTAGCGCAGACGAATCGGCGACAGCGTCTCTACTTCCTTGGCTTCGAGGGCCATGAGCACTTCTTCGATGTTCGCGAAGACGCGGCCTTCACCCTTCGATCCCTTGCGTGCCTTGGTGAGGTAGTAGAGACCGAGCACCATGTCCTGCGTCGGCACGGTGATGGGCTGTCCAGACGCCGGCGACAGGATGTTGTGCGAAGCCAGCATGAGCACGCTCGCTTCCACCTGCGCTTCCGGCGACAAGCGGGATGTGCACGGCCATCTGATCGCCGTCGAAGTCCGCGTTGAAGGCGGTGCAGACGAGCGGGTGAATCTTGATGGCCTTGCCCTCGACGAGCACAGGCTCGAAGGCCTGGATGCCGAGGCGATGCAGGGTTGGGGCACGATTCAGCAGCACCGGATGGTCCTTGATGACTTCCTCAAGGATGTCCCACACGATGGGCTCCTGCAGTTCGACCATTTCCTTGGCCTGCTTGATGGTGGTGCAGTGGCCGGTCTGTTCGAGGCGGTGATAGATGAAGGGCTTGAAGAGCTCGAGCGCCATCTTCTTGGGAAGACCGCACTGGTGCAGCTTCAGCTCCGGTCCAACAACGATGACCGAACGGCCGGAGTAGTCGACGCGCTTGCCGAGCAGGTTCTGGCGGAAGCGGCCCTGCTTGCCCTTGAGGGTGTCAGAGAGCGACTTGAGCGGACGGTTGTTGGCGCCACGCAGAACGCGGCCGCGGCGGCCGTTGTCGAAGAGAGCGTCGACGGCTTCCTGCAGCATGCGCTTTTCGTTGCGCACAATCACCTCAGGCGCATGGAGGTCCATGAGCTTCTTGAGGCGGTTGTTGCGGTTGATCACGCGGCGATAGAGATCGTTGAGGTCGGAGGTCGCGAAGCGGCCACCATCCAGCGGCACCAGCGGGACGCAGCTCGGGCGGAATGACCGGGATCACGTCGAGGATCATCCACTGCGGCTTGTTGCCCGACTTGCGGAAGGCCTCGACAACCTTGAGACGCTTGGCGTACTTGAGGCGCTTCTGGAGCGAAGTTTCGACCTTCATGCGCTCGCGGAGCTCGATCGACAGCTCGTCGATGTTGACGCGCTTGAGCAGCTCCTTGATGGCTTCGGCGCCCATCATGCCCTTGAAGCCGGTGGGGCGATACTGCGCGTCGAGCTCGCGGAAGCGGGTCTCGTCCTTGATGATCTCGCGCTCCGCAGGGGGCGAGTCGCCGGGATCGACGACGACGTAGCTCTCGAAGTAGAGCACGCTCTCAAGGTCGCGCAGAGAGATGTCGAGCAGGTGGCCGATGCGCGACGGCAGGCCCTTGAAGAACCACACGTGCGAGCAGGGCGACGCCAGCTCGATGTGGCCCAGGCGCTCACGGCGCACCTTGGACACGGTGACTTCGACGCCGCACTTGTCGCAGATGACGCCGCGGTGCTTCATGCGCTTGTACTTGCCGCAGAGGCACTCCCAGTCGGTGACCGGGCCAAAGATGCGGGCGCAGAAGAGTCCGTCGCGCTCCGGCTTGAAGGTGCGGTAGTTGATGGTTTCCGGCTTGGTGACTTCGCCATGAGACCAGCTGCGGATCTTCTCCGGTGATGCGAGCTGGATGCGGATCGCGTCGAAATCAGTGATCGGGCTGGTCAATTCAAACGGGCTGGAACGGTACAAGGTGTTCCTCCTTGACAGCTAGCTATTAGCGTATTAGCCATTAGCTCTTAGCTGCGGTTGCTTCTGTTCTTTGCACTCAGCTTCTAGCTATTAGCTCTTGGCTTCTAGCTGAAGTTGCTTCAGTTCCTGCTTTGCGGCTCTCTTCCAGAAAGCCGCCTCAATCCTTTGCGCAGCGCCAGCAGCCAGAAGCTAAAAGCCAGTAGCTAGAGGCTGCACTTTAATCGGCGGCTGCCAGCGTGGGCAGCGGTTGCTTCTTGGCTTCGCCGTCGGGAGTCATCTTCATCAACTCCACATCGAGGCAAAGCGACTGCAGCTCGCGGATCAGCACGTTGAACGATTCAGGCACGCCGGGCTCGATGGCTGCCTCGCCCTTGACGATGGCCTCGTAGATCTTGGTGCGGCCATAAACGTCGTCGGACTTGGCGGTGAGCAGCTCCTGAAGAATGTAGGCAGCGCCATAAGCTTCGAGCGCCCACACTTCCATTTCTCCGAAGCGCTGTCCACCGAACTGCGCCTTGCCACCCAGCGGCTGCTGCGTGATAAGCGAGTACGGCCCGATGGAGCGAGCGTGGATCTTGTCGTCAACCAAGTGCGACAGCTTGAGCATGTAGATGTAGCCAACCGTTACCGGCTGCTCGAACTGCTCACCCGTCATGCCGTCGAACAGCGGCTGTCTTGCCCGAGGACGGCAAGCCGGCCGCGGCGAGAAGCGCCTTGATCTCCGTCTCCTTGGCGCCGTCGAAGACCGCGGTGCCGAACCAGATGCCGCGTCTCCATGCCCAGGCCGACGCGAACGGTCTGTTCGTCGTCAAGCTCAAGCAACTGGCGCAGCGTGGCCGTGTTCGCAAACTTCTCCTTGAAGATTTCGCGAATGGCATTCGCGTCCTGGTTCTGCTTCACGAGCGCGGCGACCTGCTTGCCGAGTTCGTGCGCCGCCCAGCCCAGATGCGTCTCGAGGATCTGACCGACGTTCATACGCGAAGGCACGCCGAGCGGATTGAGGACGATCTCAACCGGCGTTCCATCGGGCAGATACGGCATGTCTTCTTCGGGCAGGATGCGCGCGATGACGCCCTTGTTACCGTGGCGTCCGGCCATCTTGTCACCGACCGAGAGCTTGCGCTTCATGGCGATGTAGACCTTGACCAGCTTGATGACGCCCGGCGCAGAGTTCGTCGCCCTTCTGCAGCTTCGCGATCTTCTCGTTCGTGATCTTGCGCAGAACGTCGATCTGGCGCGAGGTCATTTCTTCGATCTCGTCGATCTGCTCGTTCACGCGCGGATCCTTGTCGTTGTAGCGGATGCGCTTGAGGTTCTTGGTCGAGATGCGCTCGATGGCATCGCGGTCGAGAACCGCGTCCTTCACGAGGAGGCGCTTGTTGGTGCGCTCGTCGTGCAGGTCGGCCAGCACTGTCTTGCCGCCGAGAATCGCTTCGAGACGCTTCAGGCGCTCGTCGGTGAGAATACGAATCTCATCGGCGAGGTTCTTCTCAAGCTGTGCAACCTGGTCGGCCTCGATCTGCTTGGCGCGCTCGTCCTTCTCCTGTCCCTTGCGGGAGAAGATGCGGACGTCGACCACCGTGCCTTCGATGCCCGGAGGGCAGGTGAGCGAAGCATCGCGAACGTCGCCGGCCTTCTCGCCGAAGATGGCGCGGAGCAGCTTCTCTTCCGGAGTGAGCTGCGTCTCGCCCTTGGGCGTGACCTTGCCGACGAGAATGTCGTTGTGCTTGATCTTGGCGCCGATGCGGATGACTCCGCTCTCGTCAAGATCGCGCAGCGCATGCTCGCTGACGTTGGGGATGTCGCGGGTGATCTCTTCCGGACCCAGCTTCGTGTCGCGCGCTTCGATCTCGAACTCCTCGATGTGCACCGAGGTGTAGTAGTCCTCGCGCACCAGTTTTTCCGAGATGAGGATCGCGTCCTCGAAGTTGTAACCGCGCCACGGCATGAAGCCGACCAGCACGTTGCGTCCGAGGCCAAGCTCGCCCTGCTCTGTGCAGGGACCGTCGGCGATGACCTGCCCCTTCACCACGCGGTCGCCCTGACGGACGATCGGCTTCTGGTTGATGCAGGTGTTCTGGTTCGACCGCTTGAACTTGATGAGCTGGTAGATATCCGAGCCAACCTCACGCGAAAGCTGCGTGGGGTGGTGCTCACCTTCAACGCGGATGATGATGCGCTCGGAGTCGACCGAATCGACGAAGCCGTTGCGGCGGGCGAGGATGACGGCTCCCGAATCGCGAGCGGTCACGCCTTCCATGCCGGTTCCGACGAACGGAGCTTCGGAAACCAGCAGCGGAACGGACTGGCGTTGCATGTTCGCGCCCATCAGCGCGCGGTTCGCGTCGTCGTGCTCGAGGAAAGGCACGAGCGATGCGGCGACCGAAACGAGCTGCTTCGGGCTCACGTCAACGTAGTCCACTTCAGAGCGATCCACGAGAACGAAGTTGCCCTGCCGGCGAGCGTTCACCAGCTCTTCGGTGATGTGGCCCTTCTCGTCGAGATCGATGTTCGCCTGCGCGATGGTGTGACGATCTTCTTCCCACGCCGACAGGTAGAACGAGAAGGGCTCGAAGTTCGATCGTGGCGCTTCTTGTCCTTCCTGAGCTGCTCGTTGAGCTTGAACGCCTCGGACCTCTCGAGGTGATCGCCGACGCGCAGACCGCTTTCGCCGGCGTTGGTGACCTGAACGAAGTCCAGCACGCGGGCTCCGGCTACGCGGCGGTAGGGCGACTCGATGAAGCCGTACTCGTTGATGCGCGCAAAGCACGAGAGCGAGCTGATCAGGCCGATGTTCGGACCTTCCGGCGTCTCAATCGGGCAGATGCGGCCATAGTGCGTGGGGTGAACGTCGCGGACTTCGAATCCGGCGCGCTCACGCGACAGACCGCCCGGCCCAAGTGCGGAGAGACGGCGCTTGTGCGTGATCTCCGAGAGCGGGTTGGTCTGGTCCATGAACTGCGAGAGCTGCGAAGAGCCGAAGAACTCGCGGATGGCCGCCATGACCGGCTTGGCGTTGATGAGGTCGTGCGGCATGGCCGTCGACATCTCCTGGTAGACGCTCATCTTTTCCTTGATGGCGCGCTCCATGCGGACGAGGCCGATGCGGAACTGGTTCTCCATCAGCTCACCGACGGCGCGCACGCGGCGGTTGCCAAGGTGATCGATGTCGTCCACGGTGCCGATGTTCTTACGCAGCTTGAGCAGGTAGCGGATGGTCGCGTAGAAGTCCTCGGGCGTCAGCGTGCGGCGGTCGAGGGGCGAGTTGTCCTGATTCTCGTAGAGCTTGATGTTGAACTTCAGACGGCCCACGCGCGAGAAGTCGTACTTGCGCGGATCGAAGAACATGCCTTCGAAGAGCGCAGTCGCGGTGTCGAGCGTCGGCGGATCGCCCGGACGCAGCTTGCGGTAGATTTCGATCAGCGCTTCTTCCGGCTTGCGGACCGAGTCGCGGCGCAGCGTGTTGGTGATGATGTTGCCCACGTCGTCGCGCTCGGGGAAGAAGACCTCGACCGCGGAGACGCCGCTCTCGACGATCTTGTGCAGCTTGTCGGAGGTGAGCTCGATGATTGGCTTCGACCAGGATCTCGCCGGTGGTCGTGTCGACCACGTCGGAGGCGGTGACGGCACCGTCGAGCTCGGTGGCCTCGATCTCGACTTCGGAGATCTTGGCGTGGCGCAGCGCCTTCAGGATGGAAGGCGTAACCTTGCGGCCGGAGTGAGCGATCTCCTCGCCCTTGTGGACGATGGCGTGCGCCGGCTTTGCGCCCAGCAGGTGCGTCGCCTTGTCGGCGTTCTCGTCGAGGTCCAGAAGAGCTTGCCGTCCTTCACCGCAATCTTGTCGACGGTGTAGAAGGTCTTGAGGATCTCTTCGTCGGCGTGCAGGCCGAGGGCGCGCAGGAAGATGGTGCCGAGGAACTTGCGCTTGCGGTCGATGCGAACGTAAAGCGTGTTCTTCTGGTCGAATTCGAACTCGACCCACGATCCGCGGTAGGGAATGATCTTGCCGAGGAAGTAGGTGCGATTGTTCGCCGTCTCGAAGAAGACGCCGGGCGAACGATGCAGCTGCGAAACGATGACGCGCTCGGTGCCGTTCACGATGAAGGTGCCGTTCTGCGTCATCAGCGGAATATCGCCGAAGAAGACTTCCTGCTCCTTGATGTCGCGAATCGATCTTGGCGCCGGTCTCGGCGTCCTTGTCGTAGATGGTCAGACGCACGGTGACCTTGAGCGGAGCCGAATAGGTCATGCCGCGCTCTTCGCACTCAGCCTGGTCGTACTTGAGCTGCAGACCCACAGGGTCGCCGCACTTGTTGCAGAAGTCGGGAGTGTTCTTGTTGTAGGTGCCGCACTTCGAGCAGAGCACATCGCCGGGATGGAACGGGTCGGTGATGACCATGTTGCCGCAGTTGACGCAGGAGGTGCGCAGGTGATGCAGGCCCTTCAGGTGGCCGCACTTGCACTCCCAGTTGCCGATGGAGTAGTCGACGAAATCGAGTTGCGAGATATTGCGGAAATCGGTAATGGGAAAGACAGAGGTGAAGACGGACTGCAGACCGTTGTCTTCGCGCTCGGATGGCAGCTTGTCCATCTGCAGAAAGCGTTCGTAGGAGCGGCGCTGAACTTCAATCAGGTTGGGAATCTGGATCGATGTAGGAATTTTGGAAAAATCGAGACGGCTGCGAAGCGCGCGGTTCTCGTTCGGCATGCTTCACTCCTCAAGACTCGTCGACACGAGGCTCCGGCAGAATTCGCCGGAGGAAAAGATACCGCCCGAGTCACGCGGCATCCCCTGGTGATGCTGCTTCACGCGATTCGTGTTCGCTCCGCCTCGTTCGGAAAAACATCGCGTTTGTTTCTCCTGCCGGCGATCGTGAATTGCAATGCCGCCGGCATTTCACTTGCACGAAAGGCTACCCGGGGCGTAGGCTTCCGTTTTGCTCAAGACAACCCGCTCGGACAGGCCAGCGTCCCAGCGGAGTAGTTGCCGGCCTAAGAAACCGGCAGTGCAAGCATATCGGGCGGGATCGGAAAGAAAGGAGCGCGACACACTAAGGAACGGAAAGAATCTGTCGACAAAACGGCAAAAAGCTCGCGGAGACAGGATGTCTCACGAGCGCCACAACCGAATTGTGCACTGAATACAGACAGAATGTTCGATTCCCGCTGCTTCCCAATACTGCGTGTTCGCCGCCCTACAGCCGATCGCTAATCATATCCACAGGTCCGCCGATTATCCTGTCGATACGCCGGTATGAATCCTACCGGATGAACTTAAGCACCGATGCTCTCGAAAAGCTCGCGCAGACTGCCAAGCTCAATCACCCGTGAGCTTGTCCATGTTTCTGTCGTGTCGCGAATTGTCGGAGTTGAAACGCAAAGACCGCGCCCGGTTCATCGAACCCAAGAAGACTGCCTAGCAAAAGAGTGCCAACAAGAGAAAGCCAGTCCGGAACGCACCTCTATAAGAATAGCGCATTCCGGTTTGGCATGCAACTTGCCTTCTTGCCAAAGGCATAGCGGGTCCCGTCCCGTGTGCGCAGCGAAAGATTACCCGATCGCTGCGCATCCAGAGCTCGGAAGCCGGTCCTGAGCTACTTGATTTCGACGGTCGCGACGCCTTCGAACTTCTTCTTGATGTTCTCGGCGTCTTCCTTGCTGATGTCTTCCTTCAGAGGCTTGGGAGCGCCGTCGACCAGGTCCTTGGCTTCCTTCAGACCGAGCGAGGTGACTTCGCGAACGGCCTTGATGGTGCTGATCTTGTTCGCGCCGGCATCCTTGAGGATGACGGTGAATTCGGTCTGCTCAGCTGCCGCAGGAGCCGCCGCACCCGCGCCCGCCCACCGGCCACGACGACCGGAGCCGCCGCTGCCGCCGAAACGCCAAGACGCTCTTCGAGCTTCTTCACAAGGGCCGCCGCATCCAGGAGGCTGAGCCCGACGATCTGATCTTCCAACTGCTGTAAATCCGCCATGATTTTCTCCACGTGTAAACCTAAATTTTATGTTGCCTTCCGGTGCGCCCGTCGTTCCACGTCGGCGTTCCGGTTGCCGCTCGCCCGTCCTGAGGTTTCCGATGTGCCCAGACCCAGCACCCCTCAAGCCTGCTTACGGCTGAAACTTCCCAACTCTTAGCGAATAGCATTCCGCTATTCGCTGGCGGCTGCTTCTCCGCCTGAAACTTCCGGCGCGTCCGGCTCTTCGACCGCAGGAGCCAGCTATCGGCTACTACCGGAGCCGCCTCTGCCGCTGCCAGCTGGCTTCCACCACCGGCGGCTGCTCGACTACCTGCGTTGGTACCGCCGAAGCCTGCGCGCCTGAAAACTTGTTCTGCTCGACCGCCTGGTTGATCACCACGGCCAGGTCGCGGCCGGTTGCGTTGATGACGGTCGCCAGACGCTGCGCCGGAGAATTGATGAGGAAGAGCAGCTTTGCGAAGATCTCTTCCTTGCCCGGCATGGTCGCCAGCGCCTTCACTTCGTTCGACGTTGATGACCTTGCCGTCGACGATGCCGAGCTTGAAGGTGAACTGCGCATTCTCTTCGACCCAGGTCGACAGGGCCTTGGCCAGTGCGACCGGGTCGCCGCTGGTGTAGGCCACGGACGAAACGCCCTTCAGGCCCTGGAGGGCGGCTTCGATCTGCGAGCCCTTCGAGGCCCGGGCCGCGAGCTTGTTCTTGAGCACGCGATAGCGGCCGCCCGCCGCGCGAACCGTCTTGCGCAGTTCAAAATCCTGCGCAACCGTCAACTTGGCGAAGGTGCCGACAATCGCGCTGGTCGAGCCTTCGAGCTCTTTCGCGAGCTGCGCGACCTTCTCCGCCTTCTTTGCTTTGGTCAATGCCATTATATAAGCCTCTAGCTTCTAGCTACTAGCCGTTAGCTGAAAATCACACCCAAATTCGCTTGCTTTCGCTGCCGAGCGGCTAGGAGCCGGCAGCTGGAAGCCGTGTGCTTACGCCTTTGCTGCTGAGTCGGCAATCGAGCTGTCGAGCGAAATCCCAGGACCCATCGTCGAGCTGAGCGTGATGCCCTTGATGTACTTGCCCTTCGCCGCCGAAGGCTTGGCGCGAACCACGCTCGAGATCACCGTCTGCGCGTTGTCCACCAGCTTCTCAGGCGTGAACGAGAGCTTGCCCACCGGAACGTGCACCAGCGCCGTCTTGTCGGTGCGGAACTCGACCTTACCGGCCTTGATTTCCCTGACAGCCGCGGCGACATCGCTGGTCACCGTGCCGGTCTTCGGGTTGGGCATCAGGCCGCGAGGACCGAGCACCTTACCGAGACGACCGACCGACTTCATCATGTCCGGCGTGGCGATCAGGGCGTCGAAATCCGTCCAGCTTTCCTTCTGGATCTTCTCGACCAGCTCTTCGCCGCCGACAATGTCGGCTCCGGCTGCTTCGGCTTCCTTCAGGCGATCGCCAGAGGTGATGACGGCAACGCGTCTTGGTCTTGCCCAGGCCGTGCGGCAGAACGACCGTGCCGCGCACCATCTGGTCGGCGTGCTTGGGGTCGACACCGAGACGCAGGGTCAGATCGACCGTCTCGTCAAACTTTGCGAACTTTACTTTCTGCAGGAGCGGAACCGCGTCCTGGAGTGCGTAGGGGCGCTTTTCGACAGCCGCGCGCGCCTTCGCGATATTCTTGCTTACTTTTTTCGACATGTTTCCTCGTCTCCCACCGCACAGTCGATGCTGCCTGCTGGCCGTGGTGTGTGTAGCCGCGCCCCTAACGAAGAGGCGCATCTTTAGTATGCCATACTTTCCCGACTTTTTCGAGGGAGGAACGTGCTGATTGCGCTTACGCTACGACATCGATACCCATCGAGCGCGCCGTGCCCTTGATGCTCTTGACGGCGGCTTCAACCGAAGCGGCGTTCAGATCGGGCATCTTCTGCTTGGCGATGTCGAGCACCTGGGCTTCCGTCACCTTGCCGACCTTGTTCTTGTTCGGCGTGCCCGAACCCTTGGCCAGGTTTGCCGCCTTCTTGAGCAGAACGGCGGCGGGAGGAGTCTTGGTGATGAAGGTAAAGCTGCGGTCGACGTAGACGGTGATGACGACCGGGATGATCAGGCCTGCCATCTCCTTATTCTGCGTACGGGCGTTGAACTGCTTGCAGAACTCCATGATGTTGACCTGCGCCTGGCCGAGCGCCGGACCAACCGGAGGCGCAGGGGTGGCCTTGCCGGCTTCAATCTGGAGCTTGACCTGTGTCTGTACTTTCTTTCGGTGCTGCCATTGCTATTTCCTTCTGACAGCTACTAGCTGTTAGCTACTAGCCTTTAGCTAAATTCTTCTACGTGCTAAAACTCATCGCTGAATGGTCGTCACGGGTCAACAGCGCCCCGTACTGCAAATCCAGCTAAAAGCTAATAGCTAACAGCTAAAAGCTCTTTACTGCTCAACCTTCTCCACCTTGCCGAATTCGAGTTCGACCGGAGTGGAGCGTCCGAAGATCGTGACCATGACCTTGACGGTCTCGCGATCCTCGTTGACCTCGTCGACCACGCCGTTAAAGTTCGCGAACGGCCCTTCGGTGATCCGCACCGACTCGTTCTTCTCGAACTTGATCTTGAGCCGCGGCTTGTCCTTCGAGGTGTCGCTGCGGAAGAGAATCGAGCTGACCTCTTCCTCGCTCAACGCCACCGGCTTGTCGCCGGTGCCGAGAAAGCCCGTGACCCGCGGCGTGTTCTTGATCACGTGCCACAGGTCGTTGTCGAGATCCATCTCGACCAGAACGTAGCCGGGCAGAAAGACGCGCTCGACCGTGCGCTTCTTGCCGTTGACGATCTCCGTGACCGGTTCGGTCGGAATCATCACGCGGCCAATCTTGTTCTGCAGTCCGAAGGCCTGCACGCGGCTCTCGAGCGACTCGCGCACCTTGCGCTCGAAGCCCGAATAGGCGTGGATGATGTACCACTTGAAGCGCTCGTTGGCTGCCGGCCCGAGGTGCTCGGGCTGTTCGGGCGCGGCGCCTGCTTCGCTGGTCTTTCCGTCTTGAATTTCTTCCGCCATCAACATCCTCTTCGCACCCGCTTACTGCGTGCCACCCAATGAGTGCAACAACGCCTTCAATGCACTGGTCGAGCATCGAATCCACCACATAGAAAAAAGCAGCAAAGGCGAAAACCGTAACGATCACCACCGTGGTGGTGGCACGCACTTCAGCGCGCGAGGGCGTAACCACCTTGCGCATCTCGCCGCGCACGTCCTTCAGGAAATCGCGGGTGCGCGTCGACAAACCCGGTCACCTGGCCGAGAGCCTTCCTGCATGACGATCCTTCGCCGGTACTGCGATTGCCTTCGCCATAACACCCTTCTCTTCGTGAACGGCTCGGAGCCATTCCTTACTTCGGCATTCTGTTGCGGCTCATCGGCTCTGCGCCGCTTCAAATCTGGCAGGGGCGGAGGGATTCGAACCCCCAAGTTCGGTTTTGGAGACCGACAGTTTAACCGTTGAGCTTACGCCCCTGTATTCAAGGGCTTCGCGGCAAGCCGCTCCCGCCCTCTCGCTTTGCTCGCGCCTTCCCAGCGCTCGCTCCGCCATTCACCCATTCTGCCCAGACTGGCGCCGTAAGGCGCGTCCGCCTAGAACCAGTCCTTACTTCGTTTCTTTATGGTCGGTGTGCTTGCGGCAACGATTACAGAACTTCGAGAACTCCAGACGGCCAGTGGTCGTCTTCTTGTTCTTCGTCGTCGAATAGTTCCGTTCCTTGCACACCGGACACTGTAATGTCACAATTTCGCGCATCTCTTTATCCTAACCGATTGCCGGAACTCCTGCCCCGGCAATCCAGAACTTGATTTTCTCCTACTGCAAAATCTCGGTGATGGTGCCCGCGCCCACCGTGCGTCCGCCTTCGCGGATCGCGAACCGAAGACCCTTCTCCATGGCCACCGGAGTGTGCAGCTCGATCTCGAGCGAAATATTGTCGCCCGGCATCACCATCTCCGTGCCCTCCGGCAGCTTCGCCGATCCGGTCACGTCCGTCGTGCGGAAGTAGAACTGCGGACGATAGCCGTTGAAGAACGGCGTATGACGGCCGCCCTCTTCCTTCGACAGCACGTAGATCTCGCCCTTGAACTTGGTGTGCGGCGTGATCGATCCCGGCTTCGCCAGCACCATCCCGCGCTCCACATCTTCCTTCGGCAATGCCGCGCAGAAGAAGTCCCGCGTTGTCCCCAGCCAGACCTTCATCCAGCTGCTTCTTGAACATTTCGACGCCCGTGACTACCGTCTTGCGCGTCTCGCGGAAGCCGACAATCTCCGACTTCCTCGCCCACCTTCACCTTGCCGCGCTCGATACGGCCCGTCACCACCGTGCCACGACCCGAGATCGAGAAGATGTCTTCGATCGGCATCAGGAAAGGCTGATCGATCGCACGCGCCGGCAGAGGAACATTCGTGTCCACCGCCTCCATCAGCTCGTCGATCTTCGCTTCCCACTGCGCTTCGCCGTTCAGCGCGCCCAGTGCAGAGCCGCGGATCACCGGCACGTCGTCGCCCGGGAAGTTGTACTTCGACAACAGCTCGCGCACTTCCATCTCGACCAGATCGATCAGCTCCGGATCCTCAACTGCATCGCACTTGTTCAGAAACACCACGATATAGGGCACGCCTACCTGGCGGGCCAGCAGTACGTGTTCCTTCGTCTGCGGCATCGGGCCGTCGGTCGCTGCGACCACCAGAATCGCGCCGTCCATCTGCGCCGCGCCGGTGATCATGTTCTTGATGTAGTCGGCGTGGCCCGGGCAATCGACGTGCGCGTAGTGACGGTTGGCCGTCTCGTACTCCACGTGCGCCGTCGCAATCGTGATGCCGCGCTCCCGCTCTTCCGGCGCGTTGTCGATCGAGTCGAACGAACGAAACTTGTTCTTCGGGTTGTGCTTCGACAACACCTTCGTGATCGCCGCCGTCAACGTCGTCTTCCCGTGATCGATATGCCCGATCGTCCCCACGTTCACGTGAGGCTTCGAACGGTCAAATTTCTCCTTCGCCATAACTGCTCCTAAAGAAATACAAACCATGTTGGCAGCCCTTCTCAGGACTGCATTGTTCCGGGTACGCCTCAGTAGTACGCGTACACCTTCAAAAACTTCGCGCGAATCGCAGGATCGACCTTTTCCACCATACTCAGGTACTGTTCGCGCACCTGGCCGCGGTCGGAGTCGCCGAGCGCCGCATACTTCGTGGGCGTCTCCGCACCAAGGAACCCGCTCGCCAGAACCGCCTCAAACTGCCTCGCGCGGAGCTTGGCGCGCTGCACGCTGCGGAGAAAATCCGCCACATGCGACGGAGCGAAGGCTTCTTCCAGCGCACGATGCACTTCGGCGAAGGTCTTCAGGTCCTGTACGGGGAGTACTGCCTGCTCGAACATCTTTCTTACCTTGTTACCTTCCAGAGCTTCGCGGTAAAGCCGCTCTCGCCCTCACGCTTTGTTCGCGCCATCCAGCGCGCACTCCGCGATTCACCCTTCCTCAAATCTCTGGAGCGGGAGACGGGAATCGAACCCGCGACCAACAGCTTGGAAGGCTGTGACTCTACCACTGAGTTACTCCCGCTTCGCTACAGGATCTAGCGTTAGCGCTTAGGGATTCCGTTTGAGCACCGCTGCACCGCGTAGCTAATCCCTAATGGCTAATCCACTAATCCGCGAAACTCTGGAGCTGATGACCGGGATTGAACCGGTGACCTCTCCCTTACCAAGGGAGTGCTCTACCAACTGAGCTACATCAGCTCCCTGCTAAACCTCTGCAACAGCATTCAGCGATCACTCGCTGTCGCGACGGATTCTATCCGCCTGACGCGCTAACACCGTGCGCAATGCCATTCCACCCAAAACAATTAACGGAACCAGCCTCAAATCCACCGGCCTGCCGTGGACGAGTACCTTGCCCGCATCCATCGTAAACCAGACCAGCACCGCCAAAACCACATACAACGACAGGGCCACCCAATACTTTCGGTCCAAATCCGAACCGGTATTGTGAAAGCGCGCTTCCCTGCGCCTTTGGGCCTGGAACTCCAAATTGCCGAACTGCGACCATTTGCGCATACAAGTCCCAAATCTTCTGGTGCACAGGGGAGGATTCGAACCTCCGTAGCTCCAAGGAGCGGCAGATTTACAGTCTGCTGCCATTAACCACTCGGCCACCTGTGCATCCCGTTGTACGTGAGCTCTCCTGCCAACCTACTCCAACCGTAACCGCGAGACACCCGGCAGCGCTCCGGAGCCGAACTCCGGTTAGAAGTGCGATGCGCTGGCTTAGGGATTTCGCTGCGGAGGGTCGACCGGCCACTCTGCTCACGCCTGTCTTGCCCTGGAGAATCTGGAGCTGGCGAAGGGACTTGAACCCCCGACCGTCTGATTACAAATCAGATGCTCTACCAGCTGAGCTACGCCAGCCCAAAACAGCCCATACCCAACCTTACTCTGGACACACGAACGCGTCTGCTGCGAGAGGGGTACAGATCAGAATTTTAGCACGGAGAAAGGCACACCGCAATGGAGCGCCACGGCCATCATCGGCGCGGCGTTTCTCCTAAGGAACTGGAGACTCGCCCGTCGCAATCGGCAATACCCAGTTCTCCACCGGAGTCGCGGCTACTTTCAAATCTTTTGTAAAGCGGATAAGCCGATCTGTATCGATGCCAGTCGCGTCGGTGGCGCGCTGTTCGAGGTAATAGTGAGGAATCGTCTGGTAGTACAACGTTGCGCTCACGGTTGTGGCTGCGTTCACGCAGGCCGTGTTCCGGCATGCAGTCAGAGGAACCTGGTAGCGCACCACATTCGATCCGCTGCCGTTCTGATAATCGGGGTCGCAAACGGTTGATGCGACACAGGTCCCCACCGGACCGGTCTCTTCCGCAAAAGGACCGTTGGAACTCCAACCCTGTGGTTGCAGCCGATTGTCCTTCACCTTCTGATCGAGAGCGATAAAGCTTGTTGTAAGGAAGCCCTCCGGGTTGATGACCAGTTCCTCGTAAATCTGCACCTGGTCTTCGCGCGTGATCGGGTTCTTCTCCCAATGGTGCCCCTGGAAGCTCTGCTGAGAGGGGGTAAACGTTTCGGTTGGCAGGGGCACACCGTGGCCGTCCACGATGATTCCTTTCGATGTAACCTCTCCGGATGCCCACGCGACCTGATTGCCATTCATCACTCGAAGATCGAGAAATGCGCGGCGGAAGCCTACTCCGGAGGGAAAACTGTGACCGGCATTGTTCGTCACCCTGACGTCAATCTGCAACTGGCCATTCGACTTCGTAACCGAAACGATCTCGACATCCGCCGTCTTCGTTTTGGCGATTGAGTTCGCACTCATGTCAATGGCCGTGTCGACACTGTTTTCGGTATTCAGAGAGGTGCGGAGCATCGGATCGGATTCGTACAAGCCCAGTTCCGGCCGGAACTGCTTGAACATCTCAAGCGCAAACACATTGATCCCGAGCAGGGTGTGGCGATGATAGTCGTTGCGGCTTGTTAAGGTGATCTGCCGGTCGGGCGCGCGATGATCGACGGCCGGAAAGGTATTGTCCTCGATGTTGGCGATCTTGTAGTCGAGCGGGCTGGACACGCCGTCGTGAACAAAAACTTTCGGCATGTGGCAGTCCTGACAGCTTTGCGGATTCGACCCGTTATCGGCAAACTCACTGTTCAGCCACTCGTAGAATGTGGCCTGCTCGGTGAAGGTCTTCTGTTCGCCATTGACCAGGACGGGGTCGCCGTTGGCTTTGTAGACGGGAAGAATGATGGTGTGGCAGCTTCCGCAGAGTTTCGAATCCTTGATCTGATCCCCCTCCTGCGGAGTCATGCCGAGCGTGTTTTTCATGGGCAGGGTAATGACCTCTTTGTAAGGGCCATTCATCCGGTCGGGCGGATCCAGGTTGAAGTTTCCGGTGAAGCTCGCGGGAGTCCCCAATCCTTCGGCGGCGATACGGTGGCAGACGGTGCACGAAATGCCATCGCGCGCCAGGGCGCCGTACATCGAATCGGGATCGCGCAAAATGTCACGAGTGAAGAACTTTCCCGTGTCGTCGTGATACTGCCGCTGCCCCATGACGCCATGGCAGTGAAGGCACAAATCCTGTACGAACTCTTTGCCCTCGCCGGGATGATTCTTCAGGTTGCCATGCAGGGTGATTTCGGAATTGAGCTGAGAGAAGAAAATGGGGTCCCGGCCTGCCAGGCCCATCATCGAGTAACGCCATTCGCCGCTGACCGAAAGATTGACCGTCTTAGGCGGCATCGGCTGGAGGTAGTAGAGCATGGTGGGCAAATCGGGGCGCGAGGGCGTCAGAGTTGCCGAGGCGTCGTGGCAAGCGGCGCACTGATCGGAGGTAATAAATTTGTGGGGACCGACGGGCTTTCCGGGTACAACCACGTGATCGTTCGATTCGGGAACCATGCAGGCTGCACTATTGGGCGGCGCGCCCTGTAGCCGGCGCATCTGCGCCAACCGCGCCAGACGATAGTGGATATTGTCGTCCGGGGCAAATGTGGACAGTTGTGCGTTCTTCCCGAGCATAAGGGGACCAAAGGCACCCCCTTTGACGAAGCGTGTGGTCGCGTAGGTCTGCTGGCTGTCGGCGGCAGACGAATGACAGTTCAGGCAATACTGCCCGAAACCGCCCGCCGGATATACAGCCTCCTTACACTTTGGTCCCGTAAGTGGAGGTTCGTGGGACAACCATTGCGGCGACTCCAGAGGAGTATTGGAGGGCACCAGGTCTGCCCAGTACCAGCCATCCCATGCCCCATCCCGGTCCTTGACCATAATCGACCAGTCGGTGAGCTGCGTGGGATGAGTCGAATCGCTGAACTGAGCCTTAACCAGAATTGCGCCGTCGGGGATATCGGCGAGGCGATTACCTCGGATCAGCCAGGTCCATAGCGTAGGCGAATAGTAGACCTGAACATTCGGGTGAACGCCGTCCGTGGTGCGGATCCTGGGGTCATGTTCCCAGCCCTGGTAACAATGGCCGTCCAGGAAGGCCTGCAACTGTGCCGGAAAGCCGGCGGACGTAGCCGGCGGAAGCGTACAGGGATCGGCTGCGCGAGCGCTGAGCTCGAAGACGAATGCCGCCAGGAGCAGGAGGAGTGCCGCCAACTTTCGGCGCATGCGGAATGGTGGGCCTTCCGCGGAACTCTGTCAACGGGAAAGTCATGGCAAGGCAGCGAGGCTAAAGGTGCCCATTCTCAGTATCATGGTCCGATGAAAAATCTCACCCGTCGCGACCTTTGTTCTGCGCTGCCCGCTCTCGCCCTGCTGGGCGGCGCATTTTCCGACAGCGCCTTCGCGGGTGCCCAAACAGGGTCTTCTCTGCCCACACACTCGGAGGCATTCTCGTTCGACAAGCTACCGGTGAACAGCTCGCCCAACGGAGCGGCGACTCGCCCGGTGCTGCACGGCACATTGCCGACCGGCGAGGCCATCGAACTGCATGAGACCACGCTGATGCCAGAACAGATGCCTCATCCACCCCATAAGCATGTGCATACCGAGCTGATGCTTATCCGGGAAGGCACAGTTGAGTTCCTGACGGACGACAAGACCGAACGGATCGGCCCAGGTGGGGTGGCTTATGCCGCTTCGAATACGCTGCACGGGCTCAAGAATGTCGGCACCATGCCAGCGAATTATTTCGTGATCGCCATCGGCATTGAGCCGGCTCACGGTTGATGGTCGAAATCCCGCGCAGACTCCCCAAATAAGTGCTCGCACAGTTCGCCGTGTGCTGTAATGCGCACGAGGGGTCTTTGGTATGAAACTACTCGCAAAATTCAATCTCCTGCTCATTCTTGTCTTCGGTCTTGGACTGGTTCTGATCGCCATGAATGCACGCAGCTTCCTCCTGGACGATGCGAAAAAAACTGTGCTGAACCAGGCTGAGCTGATGGCGGCCAGTTCCAAGGCCACCCGCGATTACACGGAAGAAGAAATCAGCCCGATTCTCGAGAACACACCCGAGCACAAGAATGAGTTTCTGCCCCAGACCATCCCGTTCTATGCGGCGACGGTTACGTTCAACCGGCTGCGCAAGACCTACCCCGATTACACCTACAAGGAAGCGACACTGAACCCGACCAACCTGGTCGATCGCGCGGCGGATTGGGAGGCCGATATCATCAACCACTTCCGCAACAATCCAGGCGAAAAGCAGGTGGTGGGCGAACGAAACACGGCGATCGGCGAAACCCTTTATGTGGCGCGGCCCATTCCCGTGGAAAAGGGATGCCTGAGCTGCCACAGCGCAGCCGAGCGTGGCTCCGGCGTCCATGGTGAAGCGCTACGGCACGCAGAACGGCTTCGGCTGGCAGCTGAATGAGATTGTCGCGGCGCAGATCGTTTCCATTCCGATGTCGGTACCGATCAAGCTGGCAAACGATGGCTTCCGCAACCTGCTCATCTCACTGGGAACCATCTTCTTCGCGGCTATCGTGCTCATCGATATCGGGATGTACCTCATCGTGATCCGGCCGCTCCGCCGGGTAAGCCAGTCGGTCGACCGCATCTCGACAGGAGAGATCGATCTGCCGCCGCTGCCGGTGAGCGGAAACGACGAAATCGCCCAGGTGACGACCTCCTTCAACCGCATGCATACCAGCCTGAAGAAGGCGATGGAGATGTTGAATAACTAGGTCTAACTGCGCTTCGATTGCAGAAAGCGTGCCGGTCAGTTTCCGATGGGATGTGCGTTGCAGCCTCTTTGTAGAGTTGGTCGATATCGGAGCAGTTGGCGGCTAGCTTGCGCACCAGAACGCTGGCGATCGGACCGATGTAGACGGCCAGCTTCCTGGAGATATCGCCAAGGGGAAAATTCTGCGGCGCCGATTTTGAGGATTGGCTGCCGCCGCTTTGGTGTATCCGTTGAGCCGAAGTGGCCGGGACCCGCAACTGTGTCGTCGCCAACGAATAGACATTGTCCATCCCCGCCGCGGGAATGGCCTGGAGCGCGACCAGAAACTCATGGGCCGTAGCAAACCTGTCTTCCGGCTTCTTCTCCAGCGCCTTAAGAATGGCGTTTGAGAGGCCCGCAGGCAGGCGCGGGTTCAGCGAGCCGGGAGCCGGCGGCTTCTCGGTCAAGTGCCCGCGCATGATCTCAAAATTCGTCGCGCCGCTAACCGGCAGGCGTCCGGTGAGGATTTCATAGAGCGTCACGCCAACCGCGTAGATGTCCGATCGGATGGTTGCCTTGTCACCGGCGATCTGCTCGGGAGACATGTAGCTGATTGAACCCACGATGAAGCCGGGAGCGGTCAGGTCTGAAGAGCGATCGGTGATGGCAATGCCGAAGTCAAGCAGCTTGATTTCATCCTCGGCGGTAATCATGATGTTCGATGGCTTGATGTCGCGGTGCACCACAGCGCGCGCGTGGGCATAATCGAGCGCGGAAAGAATCTGCCGGGCATATTGCAGCACGCGGGGAACGGACAAGAGCGTGCGCGTGCTCCTGGCGCGCAGTGTCTCGCCGGAGACCAGCTCCATGACCATGATGAGTTGTCCATCGTAATAGAAGGCATTATGCAGAGATGCGATGTGGGGATGGCTGAGCGCTCCCAGCATCTGGATTTCGCGACGGAAACGCTCGCCCATTTCCGCGGTCGCGCGCTGGTCGGGAAGCAGAATTTTCATCGCCTCGGCGCGCTGCGAGATCGCATGCCGGACCTCGTAAACTTCGCCCAAGCCGCCAGTTCCCAGCACGCGGACGACCTCGTAGTCGCCGACCCGTTGTCCCGCTTCAAATGCCATAAATCGTTAGGATCATTCTGCGGCAAGAACGAATCATTCAGCAAATCGTGGCGCGATTCGGGTGATTAGCCCCGCTTGATCCCGATCTCCCACGTAGCCTGCTGCGGGAGTTCGCCCAGGCTATGGCGTTATGTTGAAGGCAGCGCTCTGCGATGCGAGCGAGTCTCCTCCGACCCACACGGTGTAGTGCGTGGGCTCGATAACTGGCTTGCTCTCGACGTTGTAGAAGGAGAGCTCGTCGAAGCCGAGATTAAAGGTGAGGTGCTTTGATTCGCCCGGCTTGAGCGAGACGCGCTGGAATCCCTTCAGGAGACGCACAGGCTGCGAGACGCTGGCTCCGTTGTTGTTGACGTAGAGCTGCGCCACCTCTGTTCCCTCTCGCTTTCCCGTATTTGTAAGCGTTGCGGTTACAGTAATGAGTGGCGCGGCCTGATCGGGATTGTTTGCCTGAGACAGAGGAAGCGTTGCCGCGCTCACCTTCACATCCGAGTAGGTGAAGTTCGTGTAAGACAGGCCGTAGCCGAAAGGAAAGAGCGCGTCGTTGCGTACGTCTAAATATCGCGAGAAAAACTTTGTTCCCTTGGCGCCGTCCGAGGGCACGTGGTCACGGCCCTCCGCCGGTCGGCCGGTGGGAAGCTGCGCATAGTAGAGCGGCTCCTGCCCAACAGCGCGCGGAAAGCTGAGGGGCACGCGGCCACCTGGGTTCACGTCGCCGAAGAGCACGTTGGCGATGGCGGGACCTGCTTCGTCACCCGGAAACCATGCCTCGACAATCGCCGGAACGTGTTCCGCCGCCCAATCGAGTACGAGAGGCCGGCCCGAAAATACCACCAGCACGGTCGGCTTTCTCAGCTTCACGATGGCTTCGAGCAGCTTCTGCTGGTTGCCGGGCAGATCGAGATGCACGCGCGAGGCGGCCTCGCCACTCATCTCCGCCGACTCGCCGAGCGCCAGCAGAACAACGTCCGCTTTGCTCGCGGCTTCAGCGGCGGCCGCAAAGCCTGCCTCGGAACTGCCGTCTATCTCTGTTCCCTTCTGGTATTCGAGCGAGCAGCCCGCTGAGCGGCAGCGGTCCGCCAAGGCGGTGCGCAGGGTCACAACATCTTCATTTCTTGCGCCGATTGCCCAGGGACCGGGCATCTCGCTCGCAGCGTCGGCGAGAGGACCAATGAGTGCGATCTTGCTCGTGGAGGGTTGCAGCGGCAGAACCGGAGTGGCGCCGTTCGCTGTTTCGTTCCTGAGCAGTATGATCGACTCTTCCGCTGCCTTTCGCGCGAGAGGGCGATGCGCTGAAACAGCGGCTGTGACTTCGCCTCCCGGGCGCGCATACGGATGCTCGAAGAGGCCGAGCGCGAACTTGACGCGAAGAACGCGCCGCACGGCTTCATCGAGAGTCGCCTGCGAAACGGCGCCGGATTTGACCAACGCCGGAAGGTACCGGTCGTAGAGGTGAGACATCATGTCGACTTCGACACCAGCATTGAGAGCCTTGCTCGCGGCAATTGCACCGTCGAGTGCGATTCCGTGGTGGATGAGTTCGCCGATCGCGCCATAATCACTCACGACGAATCCATCGAAGCCCCACTCTTTGCGCAAGATCGTTGTCATCAGATAGGGATTGGCCGTGGCCGGAACTCCGTTGAGCGAATTGAAGGAGCTCATCATCGTCGCCGCACCTGCCTCCACGGCCGCCTTGTAGGGTTTGAGGTACACCTGCCGCAGCGTAATGTCGGACATATCGGTGGTGTTGTAATCGCGGCCTGCCTCGGCTGCTCCGTAAACCGCAAAGTGCTTGACGGAGACGGCCACGCTTTCGGGGTCGGCGAGATCGCTCCCCTGATAGCCGCGCACGTAGGCGCGAGCGATCGCCGAGCCGAGATACGGGTCTTCGCCCGCGCCCTCGGCAACTCTGCCCCAGCGGGCATCGCGCGCGATGTCGACCATCGGGGAGTAAACCCACTTCGTTCCCGCAGTTGTCGCCTCCAGAGCCGCTGTATGCGCAACCTGGGTGATCAGCTCAGGGTCAAAAGACGAAGCCATCGCGAGGGGAATCGGCATGATGGTGCGGTAGCCATGAATCACATCGGTTCCGAAGAGCAGAGGGATGTGTAGACGCCCTTTCTCGACAGCCGCGTGCTGCAGCGCGTCGGCGCGCGCGCCCCAGGTATTAAGCACGGTGCCAAGCAGGCCATTCTCCGCGAGCGTCATGGCGTCTGGCTGTTGCGCGTCAGGATTGACGGCTGCGGCTCCCTCTTTCTTCTTGCCCGGCGGCGGAGGAGCGACGGCCTGGCCTCCGTACTGCACAAGCTGACCGACCTTCTCTTCGAGGGTCATCTGCTGCAGCAGAGCGTCGATTTTAGCCTCGATCTTCGGGTCGGCCAGTTGGGCGTTGGGATGCGCCTGCTGCGCCGTTGCGAAGCCGGATGCCAACGAGAGCAGGATCACTGCGGCGATGGATGCGAGGCGGCGAGGGCGCAAGGAAAAGCTGTGAGGGCAAATTAATCTGGTGTGCATAGGACGGCCTCTGAATTTTACGCTCCTGCCGGGTCGGCCAACCTGGTGCACGCTTTTCCTTTGGAGGTGAGATGATGGATGCGCGGGCGAAGCTGACCCGTCCAGGAAATGCACCGGCGCACCAGGGTCACAATCGCGATTGTCGTTGTCGTTCTGCTGCTGCTCGCTGGAGCCATCTACCTCCGCAAGAAGGCGCCACCGGAAGCCGCGCGCCTGTTGCCTGAGTCCGACGGCATCGTCTATATCAATCTGCGCCCCCTGCGTGCAGCCACGCGCTTCGATCAGCATCCGGTGCGTCACGATGCGGATTATCAACACTTTATCGACGAGACGGGCATTGAAGCCGAACGCGATCTCGAGGAAGTGGCGTTTGCCCTGCATCGTATGCCCGATCCGACTGGGCCGAACGGACCGGTGGCTTTCTCCGAGGTCTTTGTCGGACATTTCGACGGCCGGCGACTTTCACACTACCTCGAGAGTGTCTCCACTTCCACCGAGACCTACGCCGGGCACGAAATTTACCGCATTCCCAGCGAAGGAAGGACGGTCCGGGTAACCCTGCTGGGCTACGACATGGTGGCGGTGAGCAACACGCCCTCCGATGAACAGATCCATTCCATCCTGGACCGTTATCGGACAGCGGCTATGCCGTTCACCGGATCTTCGCTGCTGGCGACACATTACAGCGATGTCCCTCTACTGTCGCTAGCCTGGGGAGTCGGCCAGATCGGTCTGCCGCTCAGCGGTCCCGCGGGCGGCCTGCAGATCATGGGTATGTCCCTGCCGCTTATGTTTGACGCGACCTTCGTTGCGTCGCTGAGCTGGACGGGCAAGACCCGGCTGCGCGTCGAAGAGATCGCTCCCAACGATTCGGCGGCACGGGCCTCGGCAGACTCGATCGAGAGCATTTTGAACCTTATCCGTATGGCGCAGGATGCGGCTCCTCCAGGGATAGCCGATCCTGAGACGAGGGCATTGCTGGACTCGGCGCAGATCGAGCACCACAGGAATCGGGTGGTATTGACGGCCACGATCCCAACGGGGCTGCTCCGCAAGCTCGTAAGCGCGCCAGTGAATTTCGAAGGCATGCCTGAAAATTCAACCCCGGTTCAGAAATAGAAGAATCCTGCGGCGTCCGGCGCTCGTCAATAAAGGGAAGCTTCCAGAAAATCGCTTTACAAGAACCTTTCCATTTCTGCATCACAAACATAGCTGGAGGAAACAATGCTCACGAACTGCTCTCGACGCCGTTCCCTTTTTCTGTCGCTGGCTCTTGCATCCCTTTTCTGCTCGGCTGTTTCGCTGCATGGGCAAACCGTACTCACTGGTCAGGCCGCCTTCACCGACTACTCCCAGGAGAAGCCCGGCGTAACCCGGAAACTGACCGTCGCCGACCTGCCCGCTCCGTTTGCCACAAAGAGCGTAGACAATGGGCCGCCGGTCTCAAAGCGCCCCGATGGAGCATGGCCTCAGGCTCCCGCAGGCTTCAAGGTGGAGCAATACGCCACCGGGTTAGTGGCACCGCGTCTGATTCGCAAAGCGCCGAATGGCGACCTCTTTGTAGCCATGAGTTCCAGCAACGAAATCCTGGTCTTCCGGGGAGTCACCTCGGACGGGAAGTCGAAGCAGATGGAAAAATTCGCTGACGGTCTGAGCCAGCCCTTCGGCATTGCTTTCTATCCATCCGGACCGAATCCGAAGTGGGTTTACATCGGCAACACAGACTCCGTCGTACGTTTTCCCTACCAGAACGGCGACCTGAAAGCACGCGGACCCAGCCAGAAGCTCACCGACCTGCCGGGTGGCGGAAAGCTGCGCGGCGGCGGCCACTGGACCCGCGACATCGTTTTTTCGCAGGATGGCACCAAGATGTTCGTCTCTGTCGGCTCGCACTCAAACGTGGACGACCCGGACACGCACCCCGAGGAATTCCACCGCGCGGACGTGCTCGAATTCACCCCCGAAGGCAAGTTCCTGAAGGTCTACGCGTATGGCATTCGCAATTGCGTTGGCGAGGCTATCAACCCTATTACCGGCGAACTTTGGTGCTCAACCAACGAGCGCGATGCGCTCGGCGACAACCTGGTTCCGGACTACATCACACACGTTCAGGAAGGCGGCTTTTACGGCTGGCCCTGGTACTACATGGGAGGCACGCAGGACCCACGGCATCTCGGCAGTCATCCTGAGCTGAAGGCGAAGGTCATCACTCCCGACGTCCTGCTGCAACCGCATTTCGCTTCGCTGGAAATGCTCTTCTACGAGGGATCGCAGTTCCCCGCGGAGTTTAAGGGTGATGTGTTCGCAGCCGAACACGGGTCATGGAACAAGTCGCGCCGCGCCGGGTACGAGGTAATTGTTGCGCCGGTACGCGACGGCCACGCCACAGGCGAGTATCAAGACTTCCTGACGGGGTTCACCACGGCAGACGGGCAAGTCTGGGGACGCCCCGTCGGCGTCGCGGTCGCGGACGATGGATCGCTCTTCGTGACGGACGACGGCTCGGGCTCCGTCTGGCACGTCACTTACACAGGAAAATAATCGATTCGGAACAGGGATTAATTTCCGAGTGGGCTTATCGGCGAAGCACCGGCACTGGCCAGTTGATCCATTGTCTGACGCAGGTATTTGTGCGGATTAACCGGGGTGTTGCGGATGCGAACCTCGTAATGCAGGTGCGGGCCTGTCGTGCGGCCGCTGGTTCCGACATAGCCAATCACCTGTCCACGCTGCACCTGCTGGCCCGAGGTGACCGCAAAGCCGGAGAGATGTCCGTAAAGCGTCTGGACGCCATGACCGTGGTCGACCATGATCTCCCGGCCATAACCGCTGGCCAGGCCTGCCGTCACGACCACCCCATCGGCCGTAGCGCGCACCGCCTGTCCAAAGCTGGTGGAGATGTCGATTCCGGCATGAAAGGCACCCTCACCGTTAAACGGATCTTCGCGTTCTCCGAAGGAGCTGGTGATGGGACCCACGACCGGCCAGAGCGAAGGCGCATCGGCCATGTCCAACCAGTTGTTGCCGCTTGACGGGCTCAAACCTGTTCCGAAGGCATGCGACAACCGGCCCGACAGAGCCGTGGTTCGGAGTGATGAAAGCTGATCGAAAGATTCGGTATAGGCGGCATCGGTAAAGACGCCGTTTGAGTCCACCGGAACCGGGACGGCATTCGCGGTCGGAGCCGCCTTAGTGAGTTTGCTCTGCCTCAGGCCGTAAAGGGCAGTCACTTCGCTGGCCAGGGAGCCCAAGGAGGCGGCCTGCACTTCCTTCTGCTGGGCCACCTGTTCGAGCTGTTTGTAATCCTTTTGTAGAGCTTCGCGTTGCGAGCGAACCTGATTGAAGCTGGCTGTCTTCAACAGCATGCGGCTGTAAGACCCGGCCATGCCGGTGATGGTGAACGCTCCTACGATGGCGGCCGCCACAAACACATAGGCGTAATGGAGAGGAACAGGAATCTTCCTGAGTCGTCCATCCTCTTCGCGAGCGACAAAAATAATGTAGTACCGTTTACGCATCTCGCAAGTCTCGGGAAAATTCTGTTTCTTTCGGAAAGCCTGTGATCGGGGGAAACCTTTCGCCTCAGCGAATCATGACGATCGCACCAATCGTCAATCAAACGTTTCACTGAATTTTCTTGATCTTTCGAAAAAGCTAACAGTTTGGACGTAAGGGGTCAATCCAAAGTTTGAGTTACAGCTCCTCAAATGTCGATTCGGGAATTCGATTTGATTCCCGCATTGCACTGATTTCAGTGCAGTTTTGATCAAATTCAATGCGAGCTGCGCCGAGAACCCCATTTGGGTTATTCTTGGGCCTCGAAATGAAAGCCCGAGGATCGCAGCCCAGGAAACCAAAGCAGACACCGGAGCCTCCCCTGGGCGAGCGGGCGCTGGTCGCCGCGATTCGGGATCGCGCCAGCCCGCCAAAGGGTCTCGTCCGCGTAGGCATCGGTGACGATAGCGCGGTTCTCCGGCCACCGGCGGGAGACGAAATCGTCGTCACCACCGATTTTTCGCTCGAGCAGGTCCACTTCCGGCGCGATTGGCATACTCCGGAAGTGGTCGGACACCGCTGCCTGGCACGAGGATTGAGCGATCTGGCAGCCATGGGAGCGCGACCCCTGGCGGCATTTCTTTCGCTCGCGATC
The DNA here is from genome assembly GCA_963735555.1 of uncultured Acidobacteriota bacterium. GTDB lineage: Bacteria > Acidobacteriota > Terriglobia > Terriglobales > Acidobacteriaceae > Silvibacterium. The sequence continues at coordinate 50,832 of CAVTLP010000015.1, read as the reverse complement.
CCCGGTGAACTCGCTGCCACTGGTCAGGGCAAGAGCTGGATGACACGCTTCCTCGACGGATTGCTTTCTCTGGCGGATCGATTCAACCTGCCGCTGGCCGGCGGAGACACGGCACAGTCACCTGAATTCGACGAGCGCGGCCGGAAGCACTCCGCACTGGTGATTGCTGACATCGTTCTGGTCGGCAGCGTGAAGAGGGGCCATGCTCTTCTGCGCTCCGGCGCACACGCAGGGGACGTCATCTACGTGACCGGCGAGCTGGGCGGCGCGGCGGCCGAATTGCTGGCGGTGGGGCGCAATCCGGAGCGCTTTGCCGGGCTGACAAGAGCCGAGGAGAAGCATCCGCACCTGTATCCGCAGCCGCGCATCGAGGTCGGACTGAAGCTGGCTTCCGCCAGAAAGGCCCATGCAGCCATCGACCTGAGCGACGGGCTCTCGACCGACCTCCTGCATGTGTGCGAGGAATCAGGGCTGGCGGCGGAGTTGGACGCGGCCGCGATCCCGGTCCATCCGCTGGCCTTGCAGGCCGAGCGGCCGGATGGGTTCCGTCCGCGCTCGCACTGGCGCTCCACGGCGGCGAAGACTACGAGCTTCTCTTCACCGCTCCGAAGATGGTCTCGCATCCCTCGCAAAATTGCTGGAGTCAATATCCATCCCATCGGCCAGATGCAGCCCAAACGTCCGAGACAACCGCGGCTCGTGCTACACGAACGCGACGGACATACCACTGCACTCGCAGCTGGCGGCTGGGCAGCACTTCAGCTGAGCCAGGCGGGCAGCTAAGGTTCGGGTAGCTAAATCCGGGTGGCTAAGAAGCGGCTAGCGGATCGGTTACCGTGCGAGTAGCCAACCTTGGTAATCTCAAAAGAGTATGCACGCACAGAAAACGCGCGTTCGTTTCGCGCCTTCGCCGACCGGACTGCTGCATGTGGGCAATGCCCGCACGGCGCTTTACAACTGGCTGTTTGCCCGGCACACGGGCGGAGAATTCCTGCTCCGCATTGAAGACACGGACCTCGAGCGCAGCGAGGCGCGCCACGAGACGCAGCTGATCGAAGACCTGCACTGGCTTGGGCTGAACTGGGATGAGGGCCCGGAGATCGAGCGGTCCGCACGCGCCGTATCGGCAGTCGGAACGGCTTGCGATCTACCGCGAGCACACCGAGCAGCTGCTGCGCGAAGGCAAAGCATACCGCTGCTTCTGCACCGGTCGAAGAGCTTGAGGCCGAGCGGGCGCAAGGCCGTCGCCGAGCATCGTCCCGCAGGTCTATTCCGGCAAATGCCGCGTGCTTCCCGCAGCCGACTCCGAAGCGCGCGCCGGAGCCGGAGAGCCCTTCGCCGTGCGGCTGCGCATTCCCGACCGGCCGCTGCGCTTTCACGACATCGTCCGCGGCGATGTTGAGTTCGCGAGCGACACGGTCAGCGATCCGATCCTGGTGCGCTCGTCCGGCGTACCCGTCTACAACTACGTCGTCACCGTCGACGACGCGCTCATGGAGATCACGCACGTGATTCGCGGCGACGACCACATCTCGAACACGCCCAAGCAGGTGGCGATCTACGAGGCCTTCGGCTGGCCCGTGCCGCAGTTTGCGCATCTCTCGACGATTCTCGGCAGCGACCGCGAGCGGCTGTCGAAGCGTCACGGCGCGACCTCCATCGCCAGCTTCCGCGAGATGGGGATTCTGCCCGAGGCGCTGGTGAATTACCTCGCCCTGCTGGGCTGGGGCGCGGAGGACGGCACGAGCGAGACCTTCACGCCCGAAGAGCTGACGCGCGAGTTCAAGATTGAGCGCGTAACTTCGTCGCCGGCAGTCTTCGATTGGGCAAAGCTGCACTGGCTGAACCGCCATTACCTGAAGCTGTGCGAGCCGCTGCGGCTGGTTGCTCTGGCGGGGCCTTACTTTGAGAGCGCAGGATTCCTATCGGTCAACGCAGATGCGGCGACGGTGGGCTGGTTCGAGAAACTTCTGGCGCTCTTTCTGCCCTCGGTCGATCAGTTGGAGCAGTTGCCGGAGAAGGCGGCGTTTATCTTCCGCTTCGATCCCGCGCCGCGCACGCCGACGAGGAGAATGCCGCCCTGCTGGCGACCGAATCCGCGCAGAAAGTGCTGTCGGCCTTCGCCGAGCGTGTGCGGAAATGCGACCGGCTCCCGTAACGCCAGAACAGTTCAAATCCTGGATGAACGAGATCAAGGCCGAAACCGGAGCGAAAGGAAAAGAGCTGTTTCATCCCGTGCGCATCGCGCTGACCGGAGCGCACTCCGGCCCGGAATTCGACAAGCTGATTCCGGTCATCGAAGAAGGCAGTCAGCTGGAGCTACCCGTACATGTGCTGAGCGTGCGCGAGCGCGTCGAGCAATTTCTGGCTGGCTGATGGCAACGCTCGATCTCACTTTTCCCCACACCTGGGCGGTGGAGATTCTGCCACATCGGCCTTTGATTCTTCCCAAGCGGCAGTTCGTCTATCCCCGGAAAGCGGAAGAGGTCGAACGCGGCGCGCTGGAGGTGATAGTTCATCCTGCAAACGCCGATCCGTTTCTGGCGACATGCGCGCTGGGCTTTGCCGATCCCGCCGCTCCAACCGGGTTATGGAGCTGCCCCGACCCCGCTTGGCTATGCGCCGTCGCGGGTGGATACGCCTATCTCGTAAACACCACGGAGCCAGAGCAGTTCGAGCAGGTGGAGTATCGTCCGGTGCTCGAAGTGCGGTCGCTTCCCGAGCAGAGACTTCTGCTTTTCGCGGGGCATTACTCGCTGCTGGCCTGGGGAGCACAGGGTCAGGCGTGGCAGACGGCGCGGCTCTCCTGGGAGGGCGTCGAGATTACCCGCATCGACGGCGATCAACTCTACGGAATCGGCTGGGATCTGCGCACGGATCGCGATGTGCCTTTCACGGTCGACCTGCGAACCGGCGCACACACCAGCGCGATCGGTTAGCCGCCCTGTCGGCGTTGAGAAACGTCATTCTCGCTCGCAATGCTGTCTCTTGCCCGAATTTAGGACTAATATGACCTAGCACTTTTTCGCTGGCGCTCCCTGACTTTTACTAGTGCATGTCGTACCCCGGCTTCGACTAGAGTGGCGATATCGCACGCTCGTTTGAACCCTGTGGATTGTAAGGAGGAAAATCTGATGGGCGGCCTGACACGGATAAAGCAAGGTATCTCCATTGGTTTAAGCACCCTTCTGGTCTTCACCATCGGCCCTGGGGCCGCGACCAGCTGGGCTTATCAGAGCACCACAACCCCGACAGCCGGCAGCACGGCTCCCCCTTATTCCGGTCAAGGCGTGCCGGCGACCGCCGCCGAGTTGCAGAGCCTGGTTGCGCCAATCGCGCTCTACCCGGATGCGCTGGTAGCGCAGATTCTGAGTGCGGCAACTTTTCCCGACCAGATCGGAGCCGCCAGTTACTGGATGCAACAGAACCCGACTCTGACGGGCAGCGCGCTCATGCAGGCAGTGAACAAACAAACCTGGGATCCGAGTGTGAAGGCCCTTACGCAATTTCCAACAGTATTGAACAACATGGCGAAGAACCTCGCGTGGACGTCGCAACTTGGCGAGGATTATCACAATCAACCGGCTGATGTCATGAAGGCAATTCAGACCTTGCGCGCACAAGCGGAGGCTGCCGGGAATCTCAAGACCACGCCGCAGCAAACCGTAACCACCGAGACGCAGAATGGGCAGCAGATAATCGTCATTCAGTCGGCGAACCCGCAAATCATTTACGTTCCCACCTACAACCCAACCATTGTGTATGGAACACCATACACGGTTCCGGGGTATAGCACCTCCGACATGGTGGCGACGGGTGTGCTTTCCTTCGGATTGGGCATTGCGGTCGGAGCAATGATGAGCGGCGGCTGCTGCGGCTGGGGATACAGCAGTTGGAATTGCAATTGGTACGGTGGCGGCGCTTACTACCACGGCGGAGCCTACTACGGGAACACCGCCTGGCATGGCGGCTACTACGGCTACGGTGGGTCTGCCTATGGCGCGTACGGCAGCGCGCACTACGGCGAGGGCTATAACCCGTCCACCGGGACTTATGCGCGCGGCGGTTCGATCTTCAACCCCTTACGGTCACACGTCAGCCGGGCAGGCATACAACCCATACACCGGGGCCTATGGCCAAACCCATCAGACTTCTACCAATGGCGCGCAATATGGAAGCTCGTACGCCTCGAAAGACGGCACGTCGGTGAACTCCGCGCATTATTCGGACGCCAACGGAACGGTTGCCGGCGCGTCGACCTCAAATGGCAACAAGTATGCGGCAGCCAACGGCAACGCCTACAAGAACACCGGGAGCGGCTGGGAGAAAGCGGGTTCCAGTGATGACGCCCATGGCTGGGGAAGCAGCGGCGGTGGCTGGGACTCGCACAGCGGCGGCTCATCGGCATTCAGTGGCTGGGGCAGCCACTCCGGCGGCTCGGGCGGTGGCTGGGGTTCACGGTCCTCCAGTTCGCGCGGCTGGGGCAGCCGTGGCGGTGGCGGCGGCTGGGGCGGCGGCGGATTTCGCGGTGGTGGTGGTGGATTTCTGGCGGCCGCCGGTAACGAACCGGAGGCTACTCAAAGACGGAAGCAACATGAAACACACCCATCGGAGGATCAAAATGTTCGACTTAATACGCAATCGCGCCAGATTTGCCTCGTCCTTCCTGTATCTGACTCTGGGTTTCGTGTCGCTGCTTTCTCTCACAGCCTGCAACAAGAAGGAGAATCCCGAGTCCGCCCAAGCCGCGCCCAAGACCTTCGCGTCGCCGGATGAGGCGGGCAAGGCGCTGGCGGATGCCGCGAAATCGCAAAATCAGGATGCAGTTCTGGCGATCTTCGGTCCGGACTCGGCAATGATCGTCTCCACCGGCAATCCCGCGGAAGACAAGGCTGCTCTGAATGGATTTGCCAAGGACTACGAGGTGATGAACCGGTGGCGGAAACTGGGCGATGGCAGCGAACTGCTGCTGGTGGGCGCTGAAAACCAGGCATTTCCCATTCCGCTGATGAAGAACGCCGCCGGCCAGTGGTATTTCGATGCGGCAGCCGGGAAAGAAGAAATCCTGGCGCGCCGCATCGGCCGCGACGAGCTCGCCGCTATGGATGTCTGCGCGGCACTGGCTGACTCCCAGGCCCAGTACTTTTCCCAAAAGCACGGCGGCGTCAAACAATACGCGCAGAAATTCATCAGCGATCCCGGCCAGCAGAACGGCTTGTACTGGGAGTCTCCTCAAGGCGCTCCTCGCAGCCCGCTTGGACCGCTGGTCGCGTTCGCGACAGAAGAGGGACTCACCATCAAGCCAGGCGTCGCACAGCCATTCTATGGCTATTACTTCCGGCGGCTGGATAGTCAGGGCGCCGATGCCAAGGGCGGCGCAAAGTCTTATGTCGTCGATGGAAAGATGACCGGTGGATTTGCCTACGTTGCGTACCCTGCAAAGTACGATGAATCGGGTATCAAGACATTCATCATCAATCAGAACGGAGTGGTCTACGAGAAAAATCTCGGCAAAGATACCACCGATCAGGCGAAGGCAATGACCGAGTTCAATCCCGACAAGACGTGGACCGCGCTGTAATTATCGCTTTTCAGAACCGGATCACGAACCCACGGAGTAAAAACTCAGCGCCGCATCGCCCTGCTTCAACACCCGATACCGCATCAAAGCTCCATAGCCCTCCGACAGATCGTGCTTCTTCCCATGCTCCGCGACAACAATCCCATCCGGAGCGAGCAGCCCTAAGCATTCTCCGCCGAGCAAGGCTAGCGCCGCCTCATATTCGCTCGCGCTCTCGTACGGCGGATCGAGAAAGACAAGATCGGCAACCCGCCCCGACAGGGCCAGCCTTTTGAGCGCCGCCGTGACGCTGCGCGGCTCCAGCGCATAGCCGCCCTTGATGCCGAGCGCAGCCAGGTTCGCGCGGATGGTCTTGAGCGCTGGTTCGGCGTTCTCGACAAAGACCGCCTCGCGCGCTCCACGGCTGAGAGCTTCGATCCCGACTGCTCCCGACCCGGCGTAAAGATCAAGGAAAACGGCGCTTTCGATGCGTGGGACAAGCACATTGAAGAGCGTTTCGCGAAGACGGTCGCTGGTAGGGCGAGTGTCCCGGCCTTGAGGCGCGACAAGCACGCGCGAACGATATTGACCGGCAATGACGCGCATCGCACCTCATCGTAACAAGTGTGCGAAGGCCCCATTCCACCTGAACCCTCTACAATAGATGGCAGCACGAAAGGATTTTAGGAAGCACGATGCGAGGTTGGTCATTTCCGCTGGGGCGGTGGTTCGGTGTGGACCTGCGCATCCACACCTTCTTCCTGCTGTTGCTGGGCTTCTGCCTGCTTTCGACCAGCGTGGCCGGGGTGGCTGCATGGCGCGGGATCATGCTGTGGCTCCTGCTGCTGCTGGCAGTCTTCGTGCGCGAAGTTGCCCGACTCATCACCGCCGCGTATCACGACCTTCACCTCCGCAGCATCCTGCTGTTGCCCATCGGCGGCCTGTTTTCCTACGCGACGCCGGAAAGCGCCGAGCGCGCCGCTGAAGGCCAGGTACAGACCACCCTGGCGTTGAGCGGACCGCTTGCCAACCTGCTTTTCGCCGCCGTGGTCGCGGGCCTCATCGAAGGCGCGACCTCCGGAGTTCCGATTGCGGCACGCCCATGGATCACGCCCACGCATCTGATCCGTTCGACGGTATGGCTGAGCGTGATGCTGGGGCTGCTCAATCTTCTACCCGCCTATCCTCTCGATGCGGGACGCATCCTGCGTGGCAGATTGTCGAGAACGCGCGGCACGGCACAGGCCACCAAGGCCGTCTCCGGGTTGAGCCAGGGGTTTGGGCTGCTCGCCATGGTTGCCGGGCTCGCGCTGTTGGCGTTGCCCAACGCCGGTCTCTCCGCCGGAATAAGTCCGTGGCTTATCATGGGCGGCTTCTTTATTTTCATCGGTGCGCAATTGGAAGACCAGGGAGTGATGTTCCAGTCGGTCGTCGAAACGGTGCTCATGCGCGACGTGATGCTGACCGAGTTTTCGACGCTCTCGCCTTCGGACACGCTGGCCGATGCGCTCTACAAAGCCATCCACAGCCTGCAGGATGAGTTTCCCGTGGTGCGCGGCGCGAACCTGGTCGGTGTGGTCTCAAAGCAAAGCATTCTGGCTGCGCTGCGCAGCGATGGCAACGGCTACGTACAGTCGGTGATGGCGCGCAGCTTCCAGGTCGCTCGGCCTGAAGACTCGCTCGGGCTGATGATCCGGCGCATTGCCGGCGGACGCATGGCGCTCGTCCCAGTTGCCGTCAACGGACAAATCGTCGGCATCGTGACCTGGCAGAACCTGAGCAACAGCATGGGCCTGCTGGCCGAGCACCGGCGCTTCGAACGCGAAGGCTAAACCGCAAGATGTCGAACGACAATGACCCCCTAGCAGATCTGGATCTGGCCGCGCAGCAGCGGCCGCTCGCGCCCGGCCTCTATCTTGTCGCCACTCCCATCGGCAACCTCGAAGACATCACGCTGCGCGCGCTGCGCGTGTTGAAGTCGGTCGACCGTATCGCCTGTGAAGACACGCGACAGACGCAAAAGCTGCTGAATTATTTCGGCATCACCACGCCTATGGTCAGCCTGCATGAACACAACGAGGCCGGACGAACCTCTGAGCTGATCGCGGACCTGCTCGGCGGAGATCGGATCGCCGTCGTCTCCGATGCGGGCACACCGGGCATCTCCGACCCCGGAATGTATCTGACGAAAGCGGCGATCGCGGCGGAGATACCCGTCTTCCCCGTACCCGGCGCCAATGCGGCTCTCAGCGCACTGGTGGCTTCTGGACTGGAGACGGAGCGTTTTCTTTTTCTCGGTTTTTTGCCGCCGAAAACAAGTGCGCGGCGAAGTGACCTAGAGAAGCTGAAGGCCGGCCTCAACGAGCCCACGACGCTCATTTTCTATGAGGCTCCGCATCGCATCCTCGAAACCCTTACCGATGTAGATCGGGTCTGGGGACCATCCTGCCGGGTCGTCGTGGCCCGCGAACTGACCAAACTGCACGAGGAGATCCTGCGAGGCGTCGCCCACGAAGTCCGCGAGCAGTTGGCCGCGCGGGATCGGGTCCGCGGCGAGATCGTTCTGTTGATCGACGCACAGCCGAAAGCCGGAGAAGATGCATCGACCGTGGCGACTGTCCTGGAGCGCATGATGGAGCTCGAAAAGACTGAAGGGCTCGACGAGATGGACGCCCTCAAGCGCATCGCGCGCGAACGCGGCATGGCCAAGAGCGAGGTCTACCGCGAGCTGCAGAGGGAACGCAGTCGCAAACCCGGCCGCTGAGGGAACCGCATCACTCTCGCTCTTTGCAAGCAAGCCACGCGCGGAATCCCCTGCAGATCGGCCACAAAGCTCACGCTGTTCCACCCGGACAGCAACTGCGCGAGCGCATCCCGTTGGCCGTGGCCGATTTCAAGCAGCAGCCAGCCGCCGGGTTTGAGCGCTGCCTGCGCCTGCGGGATCAATCGCCGATATACATCGAGGCCCACCGCTCCGGCAAAGAGCGCTGAAGCCGGTTCGTAGTCGCGCACCTGCGGATCGAGTACTTCGTCCTCGGCGACATACGGAGGATTGGAGACGATCATGTCGAAGCTTTCTCCGGCAACCGCTTCGAGCAGGTCCGACTCGTAAAAGCGGATACGGTCGAGAACACTGTGCATTTCGGCGTTGCTTCGCGCGACAGCCAAAGCCGCAGGCGAGATATCGAGCGCCGTGATATGCGCCAGTCGGCAACGCATGCGCGAGCGCAACCGCAATCGCGCCCGATCCCGTACCGATGTCGGCGATTTGCGACTGGCCGCTCGCGATCCACGCGGGCCAGCGCGGCTTCGACCAGATGCTCCGTCTCCGGGCGCGGGATCAGCACATCCGGGCTCACGCGGAACTTCAGACCCGAAGAACTCCTGCTCGCCCGTGATGTACTGGATCGGTTCGTGGCGCACGCGGCGCGCGAGCCACCCTTCATACAGTTCCGTCTGCTCTGGAGTTAACGGCGCTTCCGGATGCGTCAGCAGATAGGCGCGATTACGGCCCAGCACGTGCATCAACAGCAGTTCGGCATCACGCCGGCCTGTTTCTAGCCCATCGAGTCGTGCGGCACCATGCAACAGCGCATCGCCTATCGTGTAAAATTCTGCCATTAGCGAGCGCCTGAACTCTTATGCCGCTGCTGTCGTTGCTTCCGCCTTCATGCGCTCAGCGTTGTAGTGCGCGATAAGTGCATCGACGATGAGCTGCATTCGGCCTTCCATCACATCGGCGAGCTGATGGATGGTCAGCCCGATGCGGTGATCGGTGAGACGGTTCTGCGGGAAGTTGTAGGTACGAATCTTCTCGCTGCGGTCGCCGGACCCCACCTGCTGCTTGCGCTCCTTAGCCTGGGCCTCGTGCTGCTTCTCCATCTCAACTTCATACAGGCGCGCGCGCAGAACGCGCATGGCCTTCTCGCGATTCTTGATCTGCGACTTTTCATCCTGGCAGCTCACAACGGTATTCGTGGGCAGGTGTGTGATACGAATTGCGGAGTAGGTGGTGTTCACCGACTGCCCTCCCGGCCCCGAGGAGCAGAAGGTATCGATGCGCAGGTCCTTGGCTTCGATCTTCACATCGACTTCCTCGGCCTCAGGTAGAACGGCCACGGTGATCGCCGACGTGTGAACACGCCCCTGCGTTTCCGTGGCCGGCACGCGCTGTACGCGATGCACGCCGCTCTCGTATTTCATCTGCGAGTAGACGCGATCGCCTTCGATGATGGCGATGATTTCCTTCAGGCCGCCCACTGACGACTCCGAACTCGAAAGCACCTCTACCTTCCAGCGATGCAGCTCGGCAAAGCGCGAGTACATTCGGAAGACCTCGGCCACGAAAAGAGATGCCTCGTCGCCGCCGGTCCCGGCGCGGATTTCGATGATGACGTTCTTGTCGTCGTTCGGGTCTTTGGGCAGCAGCATCACCTTTAGTGCTTCTTCCAATCCCGGCGCGCGCTTCTCAAGCTCGGCAAGCTCTTCCTCGGCCATGGCGCGAATCTCGGGATCGCTCTCCTCGAGCATGGCGTTCGCATCGGCGATGCCGCGTGTCACCTGCCGGTACTCGCGATACTTCTCGACGATGGCTTCCAGGTCGCGGTGCTGCTTGGCGATCTTCTGATACTTCTGCTGGTCGGAGACGAGCTCCGGATCGGCCATCTGCTCGCCGAGCGATTCATAACGGGCTTCGAGTTGTTCCAGACGATCAAACATAATGTTCTTTCACTGCGCGGTAGCGCGAATCTTGATGAAATTGAATTGGGAAATGGGCGAAGAACGGCGATAGGCGGCGGGAGCCGCTAGAGAAGTGCGCCGTTGGTGAGGGTCGAACCGCATCTTGTGTAGTTTACCGCTTTTTGGATGCGACAGCGCTAGGGAAAAGGACGCAAGCGGGCGTCTATAGTCATTTTGGGAATAATTGCCTTGAGACGGAGCCTTTCTCCAATTCGCTGAAGTATGCGACCGGCTGGCCGCGACGAGTAAGAAGCTCGAAAAACGAGCCTTGATCGCCGACTACCTGCGAAACCTTAGCCTTGAGGATGCCGCCCGCGCCGCGCTCTACCTTGCCGGGCACGCCTTTTCCCGAGACCGACCGGCGCACGTTGAATGCGGGCGGCTCGCTGCTTAGCCGTGCCCTGGCCGAAGTCAGCCAAGCCGATCGCGCTGCCATGCACGCCGCCTATCGCCGCCACGGAGACCTGGGCGCAGCTGCTCAGGACCTTCTCGAAGCCCGAAGCAGCCCGCCGGCATCGCTGACACTTGAAGGACCTCGAAGAATCGCTTGCCGCGATCGCGACGGCGCGAGGCCCGGCCGCAAAACTGCCTCACATCCTGAACCTGCTCCGAAGCGCGCGACCCGTCGAAGCGAAATACATCCTCAAGTTCGGCTATCGGCGACATGCGCACCGGCGTGAAACAAAGTCTCGTCGAAGAAGCCATCGCGACCGCCTGGGAGGCCGATACCGCTGCGGTGCGTCATGCGGTCATGTTGACCGGCAGCCTGCCGGAAGTAGTTGCCATGGCCACCACGAAAACGCTGGACTCCGCTCGCATGAAGCTCTTTCATCCGCTCGGCCTGATGCTCGCCAGCCCCGTCAACAGCGTTGAAGAAGCGATGAAGCGCTTTGCCGAGGAGCTTGCCGCCGAGGAAGAGGCTGACCTTCTCGGCGGTCAGCCGCCGCTCAGCAGGGCGCTGATTGAAGACAAGTACGACGGCATCCGGGCGCAACTCCACTGCGGCGACCCCGGCCAGCCGGGCCGCGTGGAAGTGTTCTCGCGCAGCCGCGAAGACCTGGGCGAGGCCTTCCCTGAATTGAGCGAGGCTTTCGCTGCCATCCGCGAGCCGGCCATCTTCGACGGTGAAATCCTTGCATGGAACCCGAAAAACGGACGTGCACTTCCCTTCTCCGCATTGCAGCAGCGCCTGGGTCGGAAGCGCGTCACCCGAGAGATGCAGGAGATGGTTCCGGTGATCTTCATGGCCTTCGATTTGCTCTCGCTCAACGGGGGCCTGCTTCTCGATGCCCCTCTCACCGAGCGGCGGAGACAGCTCGAATCTCTGGTCGCGCGCCATGCCGGAGCCACGCGAAAATTCGAGCAGCGCGGACAAGCGTTGCTCTTTGCGCAATCCGAGGATGAGCATCAGTCTTTCCCTCGACTCATGCTCGCCGGCACCACCTATCTGCGTACGGCTGCGCAACTGGATCGCGCCTACGCTGACGCACGGACACGCGGCAACGAAGGCGTGATGCTCAAGGCTCTTGACAGCATTTATCAGCCGGGGCGGCGCGGCCTTGCATGGCTGAAGTTGAAGCGCGAGCTAGCCACGCTCGATGTCGTGGTCACCGGCGCGGAGTTCGGCCACGGGAAGCGCGCCGGGGTGCTGAGCGACTACACGTTTGCAGTCCGTGATGGCGAGCAGCTGAAGAATGTCGGCAAAGCCTACTCGGGCCTGACGGACGCCGAAATCGACGAACTGACCGCCTTCTTCCACGAGCACACTCTCGAAGACTTCGGCGGCTTCCGGACTGTAGAACCGCTCAAGGTTCTCGAGGTGGCCTTCAACAACGTGATGCGCTCCGAGCGCCACGACGGCGGTTTTGCGCTGCGCTTCCCACGAATCTTAAGAATTCGCGACGACAAGCCGGTGAGCGAGATCGACACCCTGGCGCGGGTCGAGGAGATCTACAACGCGCAGCCCGATAAGCCGCAGGATGTCTGACAAACTGCCCGCTTCTTAGTTCGCCCTAGTGACTGTGGCTATGGTCGTGGTCGTGATGATGTCCATGCGCGGTGATCTCTTCGACAGCCATCACGCAGCCGTGGGCCACTTCGCATTCGCCGTGCTCGAACTGGATGGTGGTGTGGTGAATACGAAAACTCTCGCGCAGCGTGCCGTTGATCTGTTCCAGAATGCGCGCGCTCTCCGATGGCGGAATGTCGGCAATCGTCACGTGGCTGGCCAGAGCATGCGTTTGCGAGCCCAGGCTCCAGACATGGAGATCGTGAATGTCTTCGACTCCCTCAATGTCTTCGAGCGTCGAGCGGATCTTGCTGAGCGACAGCCCCCGCGGCGTGCCTTCGAGCAGGATGTTGAGCGTCTCCCGGACGATGGAGATCGACGACCAGAGAATCAGCGCGGCGATGCCGAGCGAGAGCGCAGGATCGATCCAGGTCATGCCGGTAAACAGGATGGCCACGCCGCCGACAATCACCGCTGCGGTAGAAAGCGTATCTCCCAGCATATGGATAAAGACGCTGCGCAGGTTTACGTCCTGGCTGCAACGCCACAGCATGGCGGCGATCACGCCATTCATGACGACGCCGGCCGCGGCCACGATCATCATCAGGCCAGGCTGGACATGCACCGGCTCAGCGAAGCGACGAACTGCCTCAACACCGATCCAGACACTGATGAGGATCAGCGTAAGCGCATTCAGGAAGGCCGCGAGCACGCCCGCCCGCTGATAGCCGAAAGTCTTCTGATCAGTTGCCGGTCGCGATTGAAAGTGAACGGCTACGAAAGAGAGCAGCAGTGCCAGCGCATCCGACGCATTGTGACCGGCTTCAGAAACCAGCGCCAGCGAGTGCGCACGCAGACCCGCCAGCAGCGTAAGCAGTACATAGGCCAGCGTGGCGGCCAGGGAGAAACGCAGGACGCGCTGCATTTTCCCGGTCGATGTCGCATGCACGTGCATAAATTCAGTGTATCGGTCTCAAGCGGACAGATTCAATTCCCGACGGATTGAGCCGGCACGCGAGGCTTGCGTGGAGCGCGGCGGATGGGGATAGAGTTCGCCGTATCGCGCAAGCCGCTCCAGTTCTCGGCTACCACAATGCTGTTGATGGGGCGGTGGGGATCGTAGCGAACCGAGCAGGGAAACCCCAGGCGGCAGTCGTAGATGTTCACAAACTCGCGGAGATTCGTCACATCCTGCGAGCACTCATAGCCGACGCCCGCGATCGCGTATTTATAGAGGATCAGCTGCAAGCCGTTCGGGCGGCCGCTCTCGTGCGGCCCGAGGTCCGAAATGTCGATCACGGTTCCATCGATGATGCGACCCGACTGCACTAACTCCTGGCGGCGCAGCACTTCCAGCTCCTCGTCCGAAGGCCGCTTACGCGTCGCCATATAGGCGAACCACGCCCCCGATGCAGAGACCAACCGCCGCGATGGCCCCCCAGACTTCGGGGTCGCGCAGTGAAAAATCGCTCATCGGGCCCTCCATTGGCTGGGATACTTGAAGGATATCCCACCTGCCACGGCCCCGGCAGCGTGGAGCGAAGAGATTTCCCTCCCATGGAATACTGTTGCAAAACGGAACGCTCTCCACGAAAGAGGTCCGACCGAGGAAGCTACCGCTCCCGTGATTCGCGCTCCAATGCTGCGCGATCCCACTGCGCGGCGTCGGCACCCGCGTCGTAGGTGCTCTGCAGAAACTCCATCAGCGCTTCATCCGGGAGGGCTCGCGCCGGAGATCGTCATACTTCAGGATGAACTCTCCCAGCGTTGAATCCCACTGCGCCGCATCTGGCCTGATTTTCATGCGGTTCAGTGCAGCCGGAGACGGTGCCGCGTAACAATAGAAGGCAGCCTCGCCAAAGCCGCCGTTTCCTGGCCAGAACCCGGTACTGATCACTTCGTGCGAATATGCCTCACGGGTAATTGCATCGGCGCCCTCCCTTGCCGGCGCCCGACGGCCCGAGAAGCGAGTAACGGCAAGATCGAAGCTCCCCCAAAAGAAGTGAACCGGGCTGACCTTCCCCAGGAAGCCCGACGAGAATCGCTGGAACAATGCGTCGGCACTCATGAGAATGCGCCAGAAGCGTTGCACATACTCGCCGTCGTACGCAGCGTGAACCGTATCTTGCGCAAACGGAATTGGATCCTTTATCTCGACCGGCACCGGGTTGATTTGGACAGATACTCCGAGTTGCAACAGACACTCTTGATATTCACGGTAGAAGTCCGCCACCGACTGGGGTCGCAGCGGAACAGAAAGCCGGAGTCCCGAGCTCATGCGGAATAGCAGTTGATGGCCGGCAAAATCGAACTCTATCTCGAGAACGCCATCCGGAATCGGCATCGCCGCGGTGCTGAGGCCGCGTGCGGTCACGTAGAGAGGAACATTCCACCAATGCGCCTGCAGTGGGCTAAGCGCGAGGCGCGTCTTTCCCACAATCTGCGTCCACATGTGGAGCGTTGACGCAGTCGCCTCCCACTCCGCCCAAGGTAGAGCAGGCCAGTGATCGTGATTAGAGCCGTTGGTTGCCACAGGATGCTCCTCCGAAAAGAAGCTCAATTATAAGCATCGCTGGTTAAAGAGAATCGCCGCCCGGGCGAGCGACAAAATCCATTGTCACGCCTGGCTTGAGCCGCGCAATCACGTGAGACATGTGGTTGTAATGGCTTTCCACATTTTGCGGGCTCTCGTCGAGCCGGTACGGAACCCACAGCTGCACTTGCGGATCGGGGTAGCTGAACCACTTCGGCAGGACTCCTACCACGGTATAGGGCACGGCATTCAGCCGTATGGTCTTGCTCACAATCGATGGATCGCCATTAAACCGCCGCTTGAACAGGCTCCAGTTCAAAATCACCGTACGATTCGCCCCGTGGAGGTCGTCCTCCGCCGTAAACGAACGCCCCAGCACAGGGCTGCACGCCCAGCGTCGGGAAGAGATTCCACGAGCCGTACGCGGCGCTTACCATTTCGGGAAGTTCGTTGCCGTTGCCGGAAGGGTTATATCCCGACCAGCGCCAGATGGCCATCTGTTCAAAGCCGCGGGACGCCTTCTGCCACTCGTAGAAATCGCCGGCCGCTACGACATTCGCCGAACTCGGATCCTTTAGATCGTTCTGCCCATAGAGCATGACCAGCCGGTCCGGATCGGCGAAGGGCAAAGGCCGCAGCAGCACCGAGCGAGCCACAACGCCCGCAGCCCTCTCATCACGCCTCCTCGGCAGGGGCGAGAAACCGCGCCAGGATGGCCGTTGTCTGCTCCCAGTCAGCGGTTTCCTTCTTAACCTGCTTCTTTCCCGCTCGGGTCAGCTCGTAATACTTTGCCCGGCGGTTGTTCTCCGAGGCGCCCCAGCTCGAGGTGATGTGGCCCTCCTGCTCGAGCTTGAGCAGCGCCGGATACAGCGTTCCGTAGTTGAGGGAAAGCAGATCGCCGCTGGTTTGCTCAATGCGCCGGGCAATGCCGTAGCCATGCAGCGGCCCCAGCGCCTCCAGCGTTTTCAGAACCATCAGGGCCAGCGTGCCCTGCCATACGTCTGCCTTGTTGCCCATGCACCCTCCTATTGCCTTGCCATAGGACTATCGCACAATGTCCTATGGGAATGCAATAGGGGGCGCCGGGCGGCTTTCTAACTCAGCGCACGGGTGGCCAGGTTGACGGTCACCGTGTCGTCGGGGGTCTTGGTCACTCCTCCGTCGGCTGCCAGGTGGAATTCGATCGTCAGAGTTTTGGCTGTGACTACAATGCGCAGGTAGCCGAAGTCGCTGTCATCGTAGCTTTCGAGGGTGAGTGTGCTGTCAATCTTGAATGGCGTGCGGAAGGTGCCCCGCATGGTGGACAGGGGCGAGTGGCCGCCGCAGCCGGCGATGACGTAGGGGATCTGGATTTTGTTTACCGTCCGCGTGAAGCGCTCGTAATTGTGAACGTGCCCGGAGATAACGGCGTGCGGCCAGACTCCGGCGGCGGTGCAAGCGCTGTCGATATCGGCGAGCATCTGCGGACTGCCTCCATGCGTCGTATCGCCGCTAAAGGGCGGGTGGTGGACCGCGATAAGGACCGCGCCGGAGTACTTCTCACTCTTGACGCGCTTGAGCGCCGTGGTGAGAAAGTCGATCTGGCGGTTGTCGAGAACGGTATTCATGCCGTTTTCGCCCGAAATCACGCCCGGGTCTTCGAGCACATTGCTGTACAGTCCGAGAATACGCACGAACGGCGCGTCAAAGGAGAAATAGACTCCAGGCTCGATCATCGCCGTTCGCACCAGGCCGCCGGCGTCGGGAGACACAACCGGCTCCGCGGCGCAGAAATTACGCAGGAAGGCGAAGAGCGTAGGTGCAGGATCCCTCGCATAGACCACACCGTCGTGATTGCCCGGAATGGCAAGCATGGGAGCCGGATACATGCGGTACGGCTCGTAGAACTGATCGTAGTAGTAGGCCGCCTCGCCGAAGTAGTAAACCACGTCGCCCAAATGAAAAAAGAACGACGGCACGTCTGCGGGGTTGTCCTCGGTGAAGTCGGAGACCATCTTGTCGGCGACCAGGGATTGGGTCATGGGGCCCTCGACGCTGCCCGTGTCTCCGACCGCGTGGAAGACGATCTGGCCGGCTGCCGTGATCGCCGCCGATTTCGCCGCGCCTGCGTCACCATAGACCTGAGCGAGAGTGAGAATGGGCTCGACCGCTCCGCCCACAGGTTCGGGAACCGGCTCAAGGTTTTGGATTTCCGCAAAGCTTTGGTCGGTTACCGGATTCTTGAATCCGGTGGGATCCGGAGAGGGCGTGGGTTGCGCGAATACCGGCTGGAGGGTCGCGGGCGGATCACCAGCGCCCGAACCGCCGCTTCCCGATTTGGGGTGGTGCTTTTTGGGATGATGCGAGGAAGTGTGTTTGGTCATGGAAGGGCTCCTATGGCATAGGTCGCTAGGTCACGAAGACCGCTGCTCGAGTCACATCGAGGATAGGCCGAAATATCACAACGCGAGATGAATTCCCGTTCATTTACAACGCCATGGTGCGATGTGGCTTCGCACTGTTGGGCTGGGAGTGCTAACAAATTTAGCGGGTAACACAAATGGTGACTTGCCAGATGCAACTAATTCCTTACATTTGTCACAACGAGGTTAAAGAAAGAGCCCGGATTGCCGACGACATATGCAAGACGAGGGCACGGCCAGAACGAAATCCCGAAGGCACCAGTGGAGGTGGAATGATTCCCGAAGAACACGCGCTTCGCCAGCTCTTTCATCGCACGGTTTCCGAGTGCTACGCCGAGCACCTCGGCATTCACGATGCGGAGATCACCTCGTACGTTGCCGACCTGCTCACGGAGTTCTGCGTGGTCGAGAATCTCTATAGCATCCGCGACGCTGAGGGTAGACCGGTGAAGGAAGTGGGGCAAATGCTGACTGCCGCCGACCCGGTGAATGGAAGCGCGCCCTCCTTCGACGCCGAGCGCAAGGTTCGCAAGCACATCGGAGATTACGCCCTGTTCTCAACCGGCATGTATCCGGAAGCGGTGCAGCGGTCGAGATTTGCCGGCGACACGAGTTTTCTGGAGATGGTGCGGACGGGCAAGGAAAGTTATTACATCGTCTCCCAATTCAACCTCTTCGAATATCAGAACGAAGCGCCCTTTTTTGGACGACTGGCGGAAGAGTTCGAAACCTATATGTACGGCCTCACCAAGGTCAGGGGCGAGCTGGACCGCATGGGCGCACCGCTGCACATCATGTAGCACCTGGAAAAGTTTGCTATCCGGCTCTTAGCTGCCCGGTTTTTAGCTGCCCGCTTCTTGGCTGTCCCTATAATCCCTATAAGATGTAGCGCGACAGATCGTGATCCTTGACGATCGACGCCACCATCTGGCGCACATATTCCGGATCGATGATGACCACTTTTTCCGTGCCGGTCGCCGTCTGGCGCTCGCTGATCGGCAGCGGCACGGTGGCTCCGAAGTCGGTCGCCGCTGCCAGTTGCAGCACATTGCCTTCGCTCTGCGGCTGCGCCTTCGTCAGATCGGGCGCGAGGAAGCTGATCTCGTCCAGCACCCGCTCCATGATGGTATGCAGGCGGCGCGCGCCGATGTTCTCTGTCGTCTCGTTCACCCGGAAGGCAAACTGGGCCATCTCTTCGAGAGCCTCGCGCGTGAACTCCAGCTTCAGCCCTTCGGTTTCAAGCAGCGCGATCGACTGCTTGGTCAGCGAAGACTTCGGCTCGGTGAGAATGCGGATGAAATCCTCAACCGTAAGCGAGTGCAGCTCCACGCGAATGGGAAAGCGTCCCTGCAGCTCGGGGATCAGGTCGCTGGGCTTGGAGACGTGGAAAGCGCCGGCGGCGATGAACAGAATGTGGTCGGTGCGCACCATGCCGTAGCGGGTGTTGACCGTGGTGCCTTCGACGATGGGCAGGATATCGCGCTGCACACCTTCGCGGGAGACATCGGGCCGTGCCCGCCTTCGCGGCCGGCGATCTTGTCGATCTCGTCGAGGAAGACGATGCCTGAGTTCTCCACGCGATCGACGGCCAGCGCGCGTCACCTGGTCCATATCGATCAGGCGGCCTTCTTCTTCCTGCACCAGGTACTCGAAGGCTTCGGCGACCTTCATCTTGCGCTTCTTGGTGCGCTGGCCAAAGAGGTTGGGCAGGATATCCTTCAGGTTGATGTCCATCTCCTCGACGCCCTGGTTGGAGATGATCTCAAACGACGGAGTGTTCCGCTCGCGCACATCGATCTCCACCGTCCGCTCGTCGAGCTTGCCTTCGCGGAACTGCTGGCGCAGCTTTTCCCGCGTCCGCTGATGCGATTCGTTGCTGGCCGTGGGAAAGCTCAGCGTGTTGCCCTCGATCACATGCGGACCCGCATGCGATGCAGCGCTGGGCGTCGAAGCAGGCGCGGGAGCTGGCGTCGGAGGCGGCAGCAGCAGGTCGAGCAGCCGCTCCTCGGCGTTCAGTTCGGCCTTGTCTTCTACTTCTTCGAGCTTCTCTTCGCGCACCATGTCGATGGCGATCTCGACCAGGTCGCGGACCATCGATTCGACGTCGCGGCCTACGTAGCCAACCTCGGTGAACTTCGAGGCTTCGACCTTCAGGAACGGCGAGTTGGTCAGCTTCGCCAGGCGGCGCGCGATCTCCGTCTTGCCCACGCCGGTAGGCCCGATCATGATGATGTTCTTAGGCATGATCTCATCGGCCAGTTCGGGCGCAAGCTTCTGCCGGCGCATGCGATTGCGCAGCGCAATGGCCACGGCGCGCTTGGCGGCATTCTGGCCGACGACGTACTTGTCGAGTTCGGCGACGATCTCGCGCGGAGTCAACTCCTCCAGCGCGAGCTCCTGGTCTTCAGCGGTTCCGGGTAAATAAATAGCCATGCTGCCTGCTCCTTCCGGGCGGGCAAGTTAGCTGTCGCCCTCAGACGTGCAGTTCTTCGATCGTGATCTGGTCGTTGGTGTAAATGCAGATCTGCCCTGCAATGCGCAGCGACTTCTCGGCGATCTCGCGCGCGGACAGGTCGGTGTTTTCCATCAACGCGCGAGCCGAGGCCAGTGCATACGAGCCGCCGCTGCCGATGGCGGCAATCCCCTCGTCGGGCTCAATCACGTCGCCCGAGCCGCTGATCAGAAAGGTCTGCGTCGGGTCGGAGACGATCAGCAGGGCCTCGAGATTGCGCAGCATCTTGTCGGTGCGCCAGTCCTTGGCCAGCTCGACAGCCGAGCGGCCCAGGTTGCCGGCATACTGCTCCAGCTTGCCTTCGAAGCGGCTGAAGAGCGAAAACGCGTCGGCGGTGGAACCGGCAAAGCCGGCGAGGATCTTGTCCTGATAGAGGCGCCGTATCTTGCGCGCCGAGTGCTTGATGACGGATTCGCCCAGCGTGACCTGCCCATCGGCGGCCATGACCACGCTGCCGTTGCGGCGTACGCAGACCACCGTGGTCGAGCGGATGCGCGGCGAGCGGGCCTGATCAGCTTGGGTGGAGACGAAATTGCCGCCAGACCCGGCGGCGGAGGAAGTTACCTGTGTTCGACATTCTTTTATCAAGTATAACGCAGCAAAATACCACTTCTCGAAAATTGGCCGCCGGCAGGCGCTCGACAAGCACGCCCGCGGATCGGGTACTTCGTCAGACAAATCGTAGCTGAGGCAAGCTAACCGGGGCGTTGCCGCATGGTTTCGGCTGCCTACGGCGCTCCGACACCCTCGGTGATGTCCCTCCGCGTGCGGGCTTCCGTGCGCAGTCATCGTGCCGCTGATGCTGAAGAACCGCATATCTGTTGATCCATCACTCGGCGACAAGCCGAAGTGCGGTGCTCCAGTCCATTGACGTCTTTCCAGATGGCGCCCGGATCAATACCAGTGGAGTCCGCACCCGTTTCTGAAGCCTGACCTTACCGTGCTTCGGCGTCCGCCCAGGATCATTCCGCTCGTCTTCATGAACAGCGGATCGGCGAGTTTGAGCATGACGGATTTCCAGCCCGTGACCATCTCCGAGACCTTCGCATCCATGCGCGCCACTCCCTGAAAGTTGAATTGTTCGCCATCGAGCGTGTACACGCCGTTCATGGAAACCCTCGCGCCCGGCACCGTGTAGTTGAGGTCGCTGATGGTGATCTTCTGCGCTGCGAGCGTGAACTTGCCCTGCATCGCCGAAGCGAAGTCCGGGTGTGGCTCCTTGATTTCTTTGGGCTGCCCCTGTCCGCGCAAGCTCAGCTCATCGACCTTGGCCTGCATCTTTTCGTTGGTGAAATGCACATTCGTGATCTGGAAATTCCCCTGCAGGGCCAGCTTCTCGATGACCGACTCCTTGCCTGGCGGAAGATGAAACCTGGTGTGCATGGTCAGGTCGCCGGTCATGACCGGGGGCTCGGTCTTCACGCCGAGCTTGAGCATGTCGTCGATGCGCGCCGGGCCGATGGTCACGTCGAGCGTGATGTCATGGCCGGGCATGCCCTGAGCCCGCACCACATCTCCTGAAGCCACAATGTGCGAATGCGCAAGCATGGCATTCACCGGATACAGATGCGTGTCGCCGTTCGTTCCATCCACAATCGCATGGAATTTCGTGTGCAGCGGCATCGGGTAATTGGCGCTGGTCAGCCGGAAATCGGGCGTGTCGGTTTCCCCATCGACCACAATGTTGTTGAGCGTCCCCTGGTATCTGCCCGTCGAGGAGAGAATGCCGCCGATCCCCTTCAGCGTGCTCAGGTCGGCGTGGCTGAAGCTGTAAGTGCCCCCCACGGGCGAGTCGCCCGGGTGTCGCGTGTCGTAGGGGCCGAAGTAGCCCGACGAGTCGATATTTCCGACTGGCTTGGGATTGACGAGAATCGCGTGGAACTGCATGGCTTGATTTGCGCCCACCGATTTCAGGCGCAACTTGGCGATTTCGAAGTCCAGCGGAACCTTGCCCGGCTTACTCGTGCCCAGAATCAACCTGGCGTTGTCGATCTGCAGCTCATCGACCAGGATCTGTATTTTCCCTGACCCCGATCCTCCCTGGTTGAGCCTCGGAATATCGTGCCGCTGCTCCTTGGGCGGCAGGTTGATGCCCAGCCCCGATATCTGTACCAGCCCTATGTGCATAGGCGTGCGGAAGAGATCGCGCCAGCCGGTCCGGAACGAAAATTTATCGACGGAGAAAAGCGGCTGCTGCATATCCAGGTGCCTGGGATAGAGTTTGAGGCCGCCGCCGCTGACTTCAAAGCCTTGGAAGACCGATACATCGAAGCTGGCCAGTTCGACCCGGCTGTCGAAGCGCGTTGACAGCGTATCGACAACCCGCGCGCGCAGGATGGGCGCTGCCCTATGGAAATAGAGGACGACCACGATGAAAACCGCGGCGAAGACGAGAACTACGACCAAGGCAACCCCAAAGGACTCGGCGCAGAGGCGATGTGCGCGGTTTAGCCACTGGCTCGGATTTATCAGCCACGTTGGTGTCCCTCCTTGGCTCGAGGTAAGTATTCAAGGTTAGAGGCCATTTTTGTCCGATGCGTTGGTTTACCATGCTGACGACGCAGATTGGAAGGCAGAAGACATGCAGAAAGTGATTGTCGGTCTTGGAGAATTGCTATGGGACCTGCTCCCTACAGGGGAGCGGCTGGGCGGAGCGCCTGCCAATTTCACCGTGATGTCATCGCGGCTTGGAAATCGTGGCGTGATCGCCAGCAGGCTCGGCGGCGATACGCTCGGGGCCAGGGCGCGAGCCGTCCTGGAGGCTTTCCCCGCTGACATCTCCCTGCTGCAGACCGACTCTGGCCACCCGACCGGTACCGTCGGGGTAGAGATTCGTCATGGCGAACCGCACTACATCATTCATGAGCCGGCCGCATGGGACTTTCTGGAGTGGTCGCCCGAGTGGCGTTCGCTGGCTTCGACCGCGGACGCGGTGTGCTTTGGGACCCTGGCGCAGCGGAACGCTGTGTCCCGGGCAACGATCCGCGAGTTTCTGGCGGCGACGCGACCCGGCTGTGTACGTGTTTACGACGTAAATCTGCGCCCACCCTTCTTCAACGCGAAACTGATTGCCGACTCACTTGCCCAGGCCACGATTTTCAAACTCAACGAAGCCGAAGTGCCCCTGGTAGCGTCCATGCTGGGCGCTCCTGAGCCCTTCCCAGCCGGCGAGGCAGGGCTGCTTGAGTCGGGGCGTTGGCTGCTCGAAAAATATCCCCTGAAATTGATCGCCATTACCATGGGCGCCGATGGCAGCCTGCTGGTGACTCCGGACGCATTCCATCGACGTAAGCGGATTGTCCGCAGGGCTGCGGCGATGCAGGTGGCCGACCCGGTGGGTGCGGGAGACGCCTTCACCGCGGCGTTGGTTAATTCTTATCTTCACGGCGCTTCGCTTGCGGAGATGAATGAGGCCGGCAATCGCTGGGGCGGGTGGGTGGCCTCGCAGCCTGGCGCCATGCCCTATCTGGATGGCGCAACACTGACCGCCATCACGAAGCGGATTCGAGCAGCGCGGCGCGACCGGTAGTTGTAATCGTTGTTTGAAAGATGTATCTTCGCGGGATCAAATGACCCATTTTCCAACCCCGCAGGAACGCAGAGCGCTGGGCCGTGCGCGCCGCAAGCAGCTTGCCCGTCAGGAACATTCACAATGGAAGCCGGAAAGCCGGCGTCGTCGGCCTGTGGAGCTTCTCCAGGAGTCGATGCGCGGCCGCATTCCGCAGCTGGTCACGCTTAAGTACGAGCGCATGCTCGCATCTCCTTTTGGATACTTTCGCGGAGCCGTCCCGGTGATGGCAGCCGACCTCGGGACGCTGCCCAGCACGGGCATCGTGAACCAGATCTGC
This sequence comes from uncultured Acidobacteriota bacterium, assembly GCA_963735555.1. Taxonomy (GTDB): domain Bacteria; phylum Acidobacteriota; class Terriglobia; order Terriglobales; family Acidobacteriaceae; genus Silvibacterium. The sequence goes on along the minus strand of CAVTLP010000015.1, from coordinate 27,229 downwards.
GGGGATGCGCATGTGCGCAACCTGGGAGCCTTCGCCGCCCCCGACGGACGCCTCGTCTTCGACATCAACGACTTCGATGAAACGATTCGCGCCCCCTTCGAATGGGACCTGAAGAGACTCTCCACCAGCCTGGTACTGGCCGGCCGAGCTACTGCGGCAAAGAAGTCCGCCTGCGAAGCAGCCGTCTTCGCGTTCATCGAACGCTACAGGAAATTTATCGACACCTTTGCCCGCATGTCTGTCATTGATGTTGCGCGTTACCAGGTTCATCGGCTGCAGCGCATTAGCCCGGTGTCGAAGGCGCTCCTGAAGGCCGAGCGCGGCACGCCTCTGCACAACCTGGAGCGCTTGACGGAACCTGCAAAGACACCGGACGGCAAACGAATCTTCAGAGATCAAAAGCCTCTCCTGAGCCGGTTGACAGCCGCCCAGCGCCGCGCCGTGCTTGCCTCGCTTGTCGAATACAACCAGACTCTCCAGCCCGAACGCCGTCACTTTCTCGCTCAATATCACCCCATCGACGTAGTGTTCAAGGTCGTCGGAACCGGCTCGGTCGGCCTCCGCGACTACGTGATCTATTTCGAGGGCAACGGCCCCGGCGATCCGCTGTTCCTGCAAATTAAGGAGCAGCCCGGATCAGCCTACGCGCCGTACGTCGGTCCGGACAATCTCAGCTCCAACCAGGGACAGCGTGTCGTGAACGGCCAGCGCGCCATGCAGTTCCAGTCGGATCCCTTCCTGGGCTGGACGACCATCGCCAATCGCCAATACGAAGTCCGCCAGCTGAACGACCACAAGGGCAGCATTGAGATCGACGATCTGTCCGGGGACGGCCTGGTCGAATATGCCGAGATGTGCGGCGAGCTTCTGGCGCGCGGTCACGCGCGGTCTGGCGACGCCTGCGTCCTGGCCGGCTATATTGGCAATGGCGAAAAATTCTGTGAGGCCCTCGTCCTCTTCGCCGAGGCCTACGCCGACCAGACGGAAAAAGATTGGGAAGAGCTGAAGATCGCCCGCAAGCCGCCCGCGAAGAAGGTCGCCGCCAAGTCACAAGTCGCGAAAGTGGTTGCCGACCGAAAGATCGCTGCAACCATCTCGCCCAACTGACCTGCTGACATTGCTCACCCGCTAAAATAGACTCATGCTGCAACTCGCCGATGCCGGCAAACGATTCGGCCCGAAACTTCTTTTTCAGAACGCCAACTGGCTCATCACCCCGAACGAGAAGACCGCTCTGGTCGGCGCGAACGGCACCGGCAAATCCACGCTCATGAAGATCCTCGCCGGCTCGACGGCCTCGACTACGGCCAGGTGCAGCGCACCCGCGGCATGAGCATCGGCTACCTGCCCCAGGATGGTCTGGCGCTCTCCGGCCGCACCGTTTTCGACGAGTGCCTCTCCGTCTTCGACGAACTCCTGGGCCTCGAAAAGGAGATGGAGACGCTCGCTGCCTCGCTCGCCGAGCTTAACCCCGAGAGCGCCGCCTACGCCGCCGCCGCCGACCGCTACTCCGAGATCGACTCCCGATTTCGTGCCCATGACGGTTACGCATTGGACGCGCAGGTAGGCACAGTGCTCGCCGGCCTCGGCTTCTCCAAAGAAGACTGGCGCCGCCGGACCGAAGAATTTTCCGGCGGCTGGCAGATGCGCATCTCGCTCGCCAAGCTGCTCCTCCAGAAGCCCAGCCTGCTCCTGCTCGACGAGCCGACCAACCACCTCGACCTCGAAACCCGCAACTGGCTCGAAGACTACCTGCGCACCTATCCCAACGGATACATCCTCATCTCCCACGACCGCTACTTCCTCGACGTCACCGTCGACAAGATCATCGAAATCTGGAACAAGGGCCTGCACGTCTACCACGGCAACTACGAAAAATATCTCCAGCAGAAAGCCGAGCGCCGCGCCCAGATCGAGGCCGCATACCGCAACCAGCGCGAGCGCATCGAGCAGCTTGAGACCTTCATCAACCGCTTCCGCTATCAGGCCACCAAGGCCAAGCAGGTCCAGAGCCGCATCAAGGAACTCGACAAGATAGAGCGCATCGAGATTCCGCTGGAAGAGCCGATCATCCACTTCACCTTTCCGCAGCCGCCGCCCTCGGGACGCACCGTCGTCGAAGTCTCCGGCCTCTCGAAGAGCTACGGCGAGAAGCAGGTCCTCAACGACGTCAGCTTCACCATCGACCGCGGCGACCGCATCGCACTTGTCGGCGTCAACGGAGCCGGCAAATCTACCCTCATCCGCCTGCTCTCCGGCCAGGATACCCCCACCACCGGCACTCTCAAGCTCGGCCACAACGTCTTCGCCGAATACTTCGCGCAGGACCAGTACAAGGTCCTCGACCCCGGCGCCCGCATGCTCTCCGATATCGGCAGCACCGCGCCGAAAGTCTCCGAAACCGAACTGCGCAGTCTGCTCGGTTGCTTCCTCTTCTCCGGCGACGACGTCTTCAAGACCCTCGGCGTGCTCTCCGGCGGCGAACGCAACCGCTATGCCCTGGCCAAGATCCTCGTCAGCCCGGCCAACTTCCTCCTTCTCGACGAGCCCACCAACCACCTCGACCTACGCGCCAAGGATGTGCTGCTCGAAGCCATCAACGCCTTCACTGGCACGGTGATCTTCGTCTCCCACGACCGCTATTTCATCGACCGCCTCGCCACCCGCGTCTTTGAAGTCGCCGAGGGCAAGGTCAACGTCTACCCCGGCAACTATGAAGACTACCTCTGGCGCAAGGAGGGCGGCGCGGCAGAACTCGCCGCCGCCACAGCCGCTGCCGAAACTCTGGTTGCTCCGGCTCTCTCGACTTCGAACGGCCACAACCCCGAACCTGTCGTGAGAGAAGCTGCCCGCCGCGTGAATCCCATCAAGCTAAAGCAGATGCAGGACCGCCTCAAATTCGTCGAAGAAGAAATTCCCCGCGTCGAAGCTTCGATCGGCAACGCCGAGCAGTCTCTCGGTATCTTCGTGAGCGCAGAAGAGACGGCCCGTGTCTCACGGGAGCTCGACGAACTGCGTGAAAAGCATACTTCGCTGACAAGCGAGTGGGAAACGCTGATGGAACAGCTCCAGGAACAGCCAGCCGCGTAGGCGCGGCCTGAGGCAGACTTTGCGCGTCGATGCATAATCGGTAATGATGCCACCCCTCTGGAAGCCGGATAGCTGGTCCGAGCGCCTTGCCGAACTTGAGGCGCGCACGGGAGACTTGAAAGAAGCGCCGCTGCGCCGCGATGTTCGCTCGCTCGGCATGTTGCTGGGCGAGGTCCTGCGCGAGCAGGCCGGCGATGCGCTGTTTGAGAAAGTCGAAGAGCTGCGGCTGTCCGCGATTCGCCGCCGTGAGGCGCAGGCCGAAGGCTCGCTGCAAGAGGCTGAAGACCTTCTGCAGCAGGCCGTGCTCGGTGCAAACACCATGCCCGTGGACCAGGCATACCAATTGAGCCGCGCCTTCGCTTTCTACTTCGAGCTCATCAACCTGGCCGAGACGAACCACCGCAAGCGCCGCCGCCTGTCACTGCAACTCAGTGGAGACACTGTCGCTCAGCGCGGGTCCCTGCGCGGCACCCTGCAGAGCAATGCGCCGCGTAGGCATCTCGGCGGAGGAAGCGCTACACTGGCTGCGGCAGATCTTCATTGTCCCCGTCTTCACCGCGCACCCAACCGAGATTGCGCGCCGGTCGGTGCTGACCAAACGGCGGCGCATCGGAGAATTTCTCGAGCGGCTCGATCGCATTCCCGTTCCCGACGAGGAACTGGCAGCGCTCGAAGAAGCAGTGGTCGCAGAGATCACCGCGCTGTGGCAGACCGACGAAGTGCGCAGCAGCCGTCCCAAAGTCGCCGACGAAATCAAGATGGGCCTCGATTACTACGACGTCTCGATCTTCGAAACGCTGCCAAGGCTCTATCAGGAAGTCGTCGCGGCGCTGAGGAGCGAGTACGGCCTCAATGTCGACGTATCCGAGCTGCCGCTGCTGCTGGCCTTCGGCTCCTGGATCGGCGGAGATCGCGACGGCAATCCATTTGTAACTCCCGATGTTACGAGAGAAGCGATTCGAGACGCCAGGGCACGCCTGCTCTCTTACTACGATCAGCGGTTACAGCTCGCTCATCGACCTGCTTACCACTTCCGCTCAGCAATTGCCGGTAAGCGAAGAGCTTCGCGATCAACTTGATTCGTATCTGAATCAATTACAAACTGGTGTGACGCAGATCTTTGGCGCTCATTTTCAGTTCGAGCTATACCGGCGCTTCCTGGTCTGCGTGCATGCGCGCTTGCTTCGTACAGCGGGCCAGCATGCCGCTGACATCGAAAGCCTTGAGGCGTCGCTGACCGTGCTGCCCGCCTACTGTTCCGCCGAAGAGTTTCGCGACGATCTCGAAATCCTGCGCCGCAGCCTCGCCGAAAACAACGGTCTGCGCCTCGCGCAGACCCTGATCGATCCTTTGATTTTGTTAGTCCGCACCTTCGGATTGCACCTGCACACCCTCGACATCCGCCAGCACGCGCGCCTGCACAGGAAGGCGCTCGAAGAGGCCTCCGCCTGGTGCTCGCAAAACGCAGCCATTGTTCCCGGCGCGTTGAGCCCCGAAAGCCGCGACGTGATCGAGACCTTCCGCGCCATTGCCGAAGTGAAGGCAGGGTGCAGCCCGGAGACCATCCCACAATACGTGATCAGCGGAGCTTCGTCTGCCGAAGATGTATTGGCCGTCGTATGGCTGGCGCGGCTGGGCGGCGTGGAAGTTGCCGGCAGTGGCGGCGACCCCGGGCTGATGCCGGTGCCCGCTCTTCGAATCGATCGAAGACCTGCAGAAGGCTCCCGCCGTTTGCCGCCAGTTGTGGACCGCGCCGGATTATCGCAAGCTGCTCGAGAGCTGGGACAACACGCAGGAGGTGATGCTGGGCTACTCCGATTCGAATAAGGACGGAGGCATGCTCACCAGCACATGGGAGATTTTCCGCGCCCATCGCGCCCTGCATGAAGTCGCGCACGAGTGTGGCATCAAGCTGCGTCTCTTTCACGGCCGCGGAGGCACCGTCGGCCGCGGCGGCGGGCCTACTCATCGTTCAATCTACGCGCAGCCTGTGGGCGCTTTCGATGGCCAGATCCGCATTACCGAGCAGGGCGAAGTCCTCAACTGGAAGTACTCCGACGTCGTCCTCGCCGAGCGCAACCTGGAGCTGATGATTGCCGCGTCGCTCGACGCTCTCGCGCGGCCCAATGCACGCGACCCCCATGGGCACCAGTCCGGCGTGCTGCTGCCCGAGTGGGAGGCGGCCTTCGACGAGCTGTCTGCTACGGCCTTTGATTTCTACCGCGCCAACATCATCGACGATCCCGATGTGCTGCATTATTTTGAGGTCGCGACTCCCGTCGCCGAACTGGAGCACGCGAAAATCGGCTCGCGGCCTTCGCGGCGCGGCGGAAAGGCGAGCTTCGCCAGCCTGCGCGCCATTCCCTGGGTCTTTGGATGGACGCAGAGCCGCCAGCTTGTCCCGGCCTGGTTTGGCGTGGGCCACGCAATCGACGAATACGCGAAGCAGCCGGGCGGCATGGCGCTGCTGCAGGCCATGATGGCGGAGTTTCCGCTCTTCATTGACCTCATTCGCAACGTCGAGATGGCGCTGGCCAAAGGCCGATCTGGGTATTGCATCTCTCTATGCCTCTCTGGTTCCCGAGGTCGAGCTGCGCGAGCGGGTCTTTTCCAAACTGAGAGCAGAATTCGAGCGCACCCTGAGCGCCGTGCTCGCCAGTCACCGGACAGCGCGAGCTGTTGGAGAGGAATCAGGTGCTGGCGCGCTCCATTCGTCTGCGCAATCCCTACGTCGACCCCATGAGCCTCATCCAGGTCGATCTGCTGCGCCGCAAGCGCGCGGGCGAAGACACGGACGAGGTCAACCGCGCCATCGCCGGCACCATCAACGGCATTTCCGCCGGATTGCGCAACACAGGATGAGACAAGGGAGCGCGCTGCTTCCCTAAATGGCATGGAACGTCGGGGCTTTCCCAAGTCCGAAAACGGGTTAGCGAATATTCGGCTTTCCTATCTCCTGAAGCCGCCTGCGCCCTCGTATGCTGGCCGCAGGAGAATTTCATGCAGCCATCCACTGCACACAGTCCGCAATCGGCAGAAGATCTCGACGCAGTGTTCGTCCGCTTTCAGGCATGGTCGGGCTCGCGCAAGGCTAAGGAAGAAACCGATGGCGTCCGCGAGCTTTCGTATGAGGACGCCTTGCAGTCGAGCCGTTACCGCTGGCAGGAACGCGCCCTTGGAAATGAAGCAACGGAAAACATTGTCGCCGCCCCGGAGCCGGAGCCAGCCGCTGAGACTACGGCCCACATCGAAGCAGCCGCCCAGAATCCACGAAAGGAGATCTCCGGAGACGCAGCATTTACAGACCAAGCCTTCGCGGCCGACACCGTAAGCCTGAGTTCCGTCGGGCCCGAGGTGCGAGGCGTAGTCCCGGTGAAGAAGGAGTCCGCCTGGCCACCGGTCTTTGGTGCCAGCTGGCCGAAGCGATCACGCCGACGGCATACCCGCTCTCTCACTCCGCCCTCGCCCGAATCTGGCCGGCAGCAAGTAAAACGGAGCGCCAGGTATCCATGTCGCTGCGCGTCGCCGCCTCGGAGCAGGCGCTCATCAAGGCGCGTGCGGCGGAAGCCGGAATCTCGGCCTCTGCCTATCTGCGCCAGTGCGCGCTTGAGGTGGAGCAGTTGCGAGCGCAGGTGCAACACACGCTCGCTGTCATCGAGCGAAATTCAACATTGGCACTCTCCGCGGGCGATGCTCCCGTGCATATTACGTCCCCGGGATTTTTCGCGCGCATGCGACGGCGCATCTTTGGTGGCATAGATACTCCGCTCACACTGCGAACCTGAGTCTCTACAAGGGTTACCGCTGGCTGGCCTCCCCCGCGAGAACCCTCTGGTTGAACTCCGTGGACTTCTTCTTCGGCACACTCAGGCATTTCCAGTTCGCCGATTGCAGATGCTTGGCCAGGAAGATGATCTGCCCGCAGTGGCTCGCGTAATGCGCCACCTGCCGATTGATGGCCTGCATCACCGAGTGCGCCTCGCCGCGAATGGTGACAGTGCGCGTAAGGTCGGCATTCGGTCAGCGGTTCAAGCGCAGTGAAGACGCAACCCCAGCCTTCCTCCCACAGCGCCATTAGCTCCTCGCGGGTCGAGGGCGGCTCCTCAAACTCGCTGTCACGGTTGCGCGTGGGCTTCTCGCCGTCCGTGGTCAGAAACTCCGTCCATCGCGAGCGCATGTTACCCGCCATGTGCTTCACGATCTGCGCGATGCAATTCATCTCAGGATCGAGAGTCGCCACCAGCTCCTTATCCGTCACCTGCGCCATCGCGGCCTCGGCCAGCTTTTTGTACTGGTGAAAGATCGCCTTCGAGTCCTCGATATACGATGTCGTGAATATCAGCGCCATAATCCCTACTCCGCACTCACCGTGGTTGCCTTGTCCTTGACAAAACTCACCGCCCACTTCTTCCCGCCGGCATCGTAGGTGACCGTGCGATTCCCGTAGTCTGACGATTGCGACTGCTGGATCGTGCCCAGCGCCATGGCCACCTGCAGTTCGTTCATGCCGGGCTTTGGCTGGTGCTGATCGACGGCCTGCCACACGTCGGCCGGCCAGTGCTTGTACAACTTGTGAGGATCGTCGTAATAGAACATCTGGTCGCAGTAATAGGTTTCGTCGGTGCCCTTAATTGTGCCGATCGCGGTTGCATATTGCTTCGCATCGTCCGGCATTTTGAACACGGCGATCACCTGCTTGTCGCCCAGCGGAACGCGCGTGGCCAGGTTCGCCGGAGCCTTTTGCGTCACAACGTTCGCAATCTCCAGTTTCTCGATGCTCGGGAGCACTCCCGCCGGATGCGCGAACTCAACCCGTCCCGCGGCATACGGATAATAGTCGAGCGCATAGCCCGCCTGAATCCATACCGTCTTGCCGATCAGGTCTTTCGCGTCCTTGAGTGTCGCGATATACATCTTCCGCGGCTGCACTACATCGTCATCCGTCAGCAAACGCTGCGGTGCCTGCGCCTTCTGCACTCCCGGCTCGCTGCGTTCGTGAAAGACATACCCGAGATACCCTCCCGCGGCCACCAGCACAACCACGGTGAGCAATCCGATCGCCTGCCAGTTCTTCATCGCCGTGTTTCCCTTCAGCTCATTTTAGATGCGCCTCACAGCTGCCGCACCTCCTGCGCCGACTGCTCTACCTCGACATTTAGCAGCGCTTCCGGCGTGAGCTGATCGGCCTCACGCAGGCTGGGGAAGAGAATGCTCCACAGGCCGGTGACCACCAGCGAGCCGATGCCGCCGATCACCACCGCGCGCACCGCGCCCCACCACTGCGCGGTCAGTCCGCTCTCGAACTCTCCAAACTCATTCGACGCGCCCAGAAACAGCGAGTTCACGGCACTTACGCGGCCGCGCATCTCCGGCGGCGTGCCCAACTGCAGCACGGACGAGCGAATTACCACGCTGACCATATCCGAGGCACCGACAATAAAGAGCGCCAGGATCGAAAGCGGCAGGCTCTTCGAAAGCCCGAAGAGGATCGTGGACACACCAAAGATCGCTACGCAGGTGAACATCAGCAGGCCAGCCCGCCGCCGAATCGGCCACCATGTCAGCGAGAACGAGACCACCAGCGCGCCGATCGCCGGAGCCGCCCGCAGCAGGCCCAGGCCTCGCGGCCCGGCATGGAGGATATCCTGCGCGAAGATCGGCATCAGCGACACCGCGCCGCCTAGCAGCACGGCAAACAGGTCGAGCGAAATCGACCCCAGCAGGATCGGCGTGCGCGCAACGTAGCGAAAGCCAGCCAGGATCACATCCGTCGAAATGGCCCGGTGCTCCATCCGCCCGGCCGCACCGAGAGCGATCCCACCAGCACTACGAACCAGATCAGCGTGCCCAGCGTGAAAAGGTAGACCAGCGGTGCGCCGGCGATGCGCTCGTGAATGGGCAACGTGAAAAGAATGCCGCCCAGCGCCGGGCCGCTGATATTCGCGATCTGAAAAATGGTCGCGCCCCAGGTCACCGCGTTCACAAAGTGTTCCGTGGGCACCAGGTGCGGAATCAGCGCCGAACTGGCCGGACCGCTGAACGATCGGCCCGTCCCGATAAAAAAGAGCACCGTGTAGATGGGCCACACCGTGTGCAGCCCGTGCCACGCAAAGAGGAAGAGCGTGATCGTGCAAAGGCATTGGAGCGAGTAGCACACCATGATCACGTGGCGCCGGTCGAAGCGGTCCGCCGCATGGCCCGACGGCAGAATGAAGAGCAGTCCCGGCAGAAACAGCGCGAGGCCCGTGTAGCCCAGGTCGATGGCCTTATGGGTCATCTGGTAAACCTGCCAGGCCACGGCGAGCGACTGCGCCTCCGCTCCAATAATGGCCATCACCCGCGCCAATTGATAGCGTCGGAAATCGCTGGAGAGAAATGCGGCGGCCTTGCTTGGGGGACGATCGGGCATGCCTTCCTTGTTTATACCGGTGTCGCTGGCTGTTGTCAGGTCACGCCTTTGCACGAGCTTTTGCGATCAGGGCGATTTCCGTAGTCTGGAACGTGGAGCCTGCACCCCCAGAAGCGCAGCTTGAAGTCACTCGGTAGCCGGCCCAGGCCTATGGCGGAGAGGATAGCTGCATACACTACGCGCGTCAGAGCAGATGTTTGAACCGAAACGGTCGACGCTGCGTACTTCTATGTATTCTTGTCGTCATGAGGGTGCGCCTTCAAATGCGGGCTGCAAGACTTCTGGCGATCACTCTGCTGCCGATGCTGGTGTGTGGTGTGCTCAGCTGCAGAAAACCGGCTACGCCAGAGGTTTCTTCCGAAGCGCCTTCACCGGACGAGCTTCGCTTGCTTTTCTCCTATGGATCGGAAAAACAGAAGTGGATTGAGGACGTTACGGCAGCCTTCAATCGGAGTGGGGGGAAAACAAGCAGTGGGAAACGCATCACCGTTAAGGCAATTCCCAAAGGCTCGGGCGAGTGTATCGACGACCTCATCAGCGGCCGCGAGCATGACGACCTGATCAGTCCAGCGTCGAACATCTTCATCAAATTGGGGAATGCTCAATCGCGAGCCGCGACTGGCAAAGACCTGATTGGCGGGACACAGAACCTGGTGCTGTCGCCAGTAGTCATCGCAATTTGGAAACCGATGGCCGAAGCGATCGGCTGGAGCAAGAAGCCGGTCGGGTGGAGCGACATCCTTGCCTTGGCTCGAGACAAGAAAGGCTGGAGCAGCTATGGGTTCCCCCAATGGGGAAGCTTCAAATTCGGGCACACGCATCCGGCCTACAGCAACAGTGGCATATTGTCACTCATCGCAGAAAACTATGCCGCTGTCGGAAAGGTCCGAGGACTGACGGTTGCGGACGTCGAAAACCCGAAAACGCGCAATTTCGTCAACGGCATCGAAAATTCGATGGTGCATTACGGCAGCTCGACCGGCTTCTTTGGGCGAAAGCTGTTTGACAGCGGCCCTGAATATCTCTCCGCCGCAGTGCTTTACGAGAGCATGGTGGTCGAGTCGTACAGCAATGCGAAGGCTATGCCGTTTCCAGTTGTCGCGATTTATCCAAAAGAAGGGACATTCTGGAGTGACCATCCGGTCGGCATTGTCGAGCGCGACTGGGTGACCCCTGAACGCCGCGAGGCGGCACAGATCTACATCAACTACTTGATGGCGCAGCAGCAGCAACAAAAGGCGCTGGCTTATGGCTTTCGACCGGGGTCGCCGGATGTGCCGGTCGGCGCTCCGATCGATGCCGATCACGGGGTCGATCCGAAGCAGCCGGTGACGACTCTGGAAGTTCCCTCTTCTGAAGTGATCAACGCGATTCAGCATCAGTGGGACAGCGAGGAGAAGAAGCCCGCGGACATCGCGCTCGTGCTGGACACTTCCGGGAGCATGGGCGAGCAATCGAAGCTGACGAACGCCAAGGCGGGTGCCGAGCAACTCGTCTCGCTTCTCAGCGACAAGGATGAGTTTTCGCTGATCTCGTTTAGCGACACGGCGAATTGGGCGTCTACCGACCAGCCGTTGTCAGCATCCCGCAAGCCTTCGCTTGACGCTATCAACTCCCTCTTTCCGGGCGGAGAAACGGCTCTTTATGACGCGATCGGTACAGCGTACCAGCATCTACAAGAGAGGCCTTCCGACCACATTCGCGCCATCGTTGTGCTGACGGATGGCGAAGACAACAAAAGCGCCTTGCAGCTAAGTCAACTGCTTGCACGCATTCGTGCCGACGCTGAGACGCACACAATTCGCATCTACACAATTGCCTATGGGAGCGATGCTAGGCGTGACGCACTGGCGCAGATTGCCAATGCCACGCAGGGCAAAGCCTATGATGGCACTCCCAAGAACATAGTGGAAGTGTTTCGCGATATCTCGACCTTTTTCTAATTCATGACACAGACTTCAGGTCCGCTCAATTCGTCTCGCCCCTCGCTCACCCTGGCCGGAAAGGCCGCGATCGTGCTTTTTATTCTGGGCTGCGTAGGCGGCGCTTATTACTGGGCGCGTCAGAGACACGTGCTTCCAGAGAAGCTCTCCGTTGCCAGCCCCATCGGCAACGATGTAGAGCTGGGGATTGCTTATGGCACTGAGAAGCAACGCTGGCTGCAGTGGGCGGTTGAACAATTCAAGACGACTCCACAGGGAAAACATATCCACGTAAATCTAATTCCGATGGGCTCGCTCGAGGGCGCTCATGCGGCCCTGAACGGAGATCAGCGCATTCAGGTCTGGTCGCCGGCCAGCGCGGTATACAAGGACACCTTCGTCGAAGACTGGAAAGCCAAGTATGGCTCCGACCCGATCCTGAAGGAAGACGCGCTAGCGTTGACTCCCATGGTCTTTGTGATGTGGGAAGAGCGCTATCAAGCTTTCAAGGACCATTACGGCACCGTCGATTTCGATACGATCAACCGGGCATTGCATGAGCCGGGCGGGTGGCAAACAATCGGCCAGCATCCCGACTGGGGCCTTTTCAAGTTTGGGCACACCAACCCGGGCGAGTCGAACTCGGGGATACTGGCGCTGCTGCTGGCCGGGCACAGCTACTTCAAGAAAACCGAGGATCTCACCCTTGGCGATGTAACCAATGTGCAGTTTCAAAGCTGGCTGGGCAAACTGGAGTCGGCCTCCAACAGCGACTCAAACAGTACGGGAAACCTGATGCGGGAGATGGTGCTGAAGGGGCCGTCGTCCTACGATGCCCTGCTGGTCTATGAGAGCGTGGCCATTGACTATCTGAAGAATGCCGAAGGGCGCTGGGGACCGATTCACGTGATTTATCCGGAGTACAACGCCTGGAACGACAACCCGTATTACATTCTCAATGCCTCCTGGAATTCGGAGGATCAGCGCAAGGCGGCACAGTCATTTCTGGATTTTCTGTTAAGCGAGCCGGTGCAGCGGGAGTCAATCACCCATGGCTTTCGTCCTGCGAATCCCAACGTGCCAACGCGCACTCCCGATAGTCCATGGGTGCGCTACCAGCCGAATGGAGTGACATTGGACCTGGGCAAGATTTGCGCCGCGCCGAAAGCGGAGATCGTTACGAACCTGCTGGCGAGCTGGCAGCGGAGGGAAACGGCCCACTGACCTGGTGCAGGCGTTGCACCAACGCGAGTAAGATTAGAACCGACACTGAACCGTGCAAGGAGAAGCGACCGCATGTTTCGCCGCCTGAGCAATCTTTTCCATGGCTTTATCGGCCTGTTTATCTCCGGGCTGGAGCGCCAGAACCCTGAGGCCCTGCTCGAGGTTGAACAGGAAAATCTGCGCAAGCAGATCGGCAAATTCAACAGCGGCCTCGCCGCGCACGCCGGCATGGTGGAGCGGCTGATTGCCCAGGTTCGCAAGTTGGAGTCGGACGACAACGAACTCCGCGCCAAGACCGTCTGCCAACCTCAAACTGGGCAATCGCCAGGCTGCCGGCCAGTATGCGCTGCGCCTGCAGACCGTCGAGCGGGAACTCGAAGAGAATCGCAAGCAGATGGAGCAGGCGGAGACGACCTACAAGGAGCTGGTGCGCGCGCGCGACGTGGCGATCTCGATTGCGCGGCAGAAAATCGAGTCGCTCAAGGCCGGCATCAGCGACCTGAAGATGAAGCGCGCCATGGCGGAGATCACGGAGATGGCATCCGGCATGGTCACCGATATCGGCGGGAGCGGGGAGACATTAAACCGTCTCGAAGAGATGGTCAGCGAGGAACGGCACAAGGCCGCGGGTCGGGTTCGGGTAGCTGTGGATAGCCTCGACCTCCGCGATGTTCATATCCGCGAGGCCGAGCAGGGTGAGCTGGCCGAACAGGCTCTGGCGGCCTTTGAGGCCAGCCAGGCGCCTCAACAGATCAGCAGCGGCCAGCCTGAGTCAATACCTGCAATCATGGTCCGCGACGACCAGAGGAGCCACTCCTAACCACCGCCATGTGGCGTTATCTTAAAGCGGCTTTTCTGGTCGGCGTGGACGTTCCCGGTCTGGGCAAGCTACCCGTGAATGCTCTGGCAGCAGCCGGCATGGCGATTCTGGGTTTTGTCGAGCCAAGCATCTGGCTGGCCGGAATCGGCATTGAAGTCGCGCTGGTTTCGTCGCTCGCGTTCCATCCCCGATTTCAAAAACTGGTCGAAGCGCAGAGCGGCGAACGGTTGCTGGAAGACGACCACGCCAAGCGAGCCGCATTAATCGCGGTGCTGCCTGAAGAGCTTCGCGCGCGCCTTCAATCTCTGGAGAACACGTCGGCGCGAATTCTCTCCATTTATAAGACCCTCGGCATCGAGGCGGAACTCCTCAGCGGCACAGAGTCCAGCCTGGACAAGCTGCAATGGATTTACCTCAAGCTGCTGATCGCACGTACTCACCTGACACAGGAACTGGGCGCAGAATCGGAGGTCAGCCTTCAGTCACGCATCCAACAGATGGAGCAGGCGAGCAGCAATGCACAGCCGGAATCTACAACAGCTTTGCAACGCTCCCAGGAGGCCACACTGGCCATCCTGCGACGCCGATTGGAGAACCTCCAGAGCAGGGACCGCATTCTGCGCGAGAACGATAGCGATTTAAGCCGCATCGAAGCCCAGGTTGAGCTGATGAGAGAAAATGCAGCAATTGAAGGGAAACCAGCTTCCGTCGAGACAGAGATCGAGCTGGCCAGCGACCTTGCCTCGCCCGACCTTTACGGAAGTCAGAGCAGCCTGGTGCGGGAACTGGATGCCGTGCGGCGGTGATTCGCAGTGAGGCCATCCTGCCCGTCCAAAATTCACCGTGATGCTCGAACAGTTGTCCGTAACGAGGTATGGTCATGGCATGAGCGATGGAGGCCGGAGCGAGCGGTCCGGGGCGGAGTCGATTGCTGATCTGCTCCTGAGATTGTGGCGTGAGAGCTCTGGGGAACGCTTTGGATTCACTTACGTGCAATTCGAAGAACTCATGCTCGAAGTTGCTGCGTCGAGTCATTGGGGTGGGGATGTCTCTGACGCCTCAGATGCTCAACAGGCGGCGTTTCTGGCCTCAATCAGGGTGAAAGAGCTAGTGCTTGCCCGTGCCTGTGCCCGGGGGAACGAACCGGCCTGGGAGGCATTCCTGATTCAATACCGGGAGATGTTATACAGCGCGGCCTATGGGATCACGAAAGCAGGACGGGCGGGGGCGTGAACTTGCCGATTCTCTCTATGCGGAGCTGTTTGGCGTGTCCCAACGCGGGGAACAGCGGCAGTCGAAGCTGGCATCCTATACAGGGCGGGGCTCGCTGGCGGGCTGGCTGAGGAGCGTTCTCGCGCAGCGTTACGTGGATGAGTTCCGCAGGGCGCGCCGCCTGGTAAACATCGAGGACCAGGACGCTGAGGTGCTGGCCGCCATGCATGAGACCTCGCCGATCGATAGCTGGGCACTCGGCGGGGAAGCTCAACGCAGGGCATTGGCCGAGTCGGTCGGCGCCGTGCTGTCTGAACTCGCTGCAGAAGACCGGTTTCTGCTGCACGCGTACTATCTCGATGGCAGGAATCTGGCGGCTATCGCCCGATTGCTGGGCGTACATGAATCGACAATCAGCCGCAGGCTGAAGCGACTCGCGACCAACCTGAGAAAGCAGATCCTGAAGCACCTCGAGTCTTCCGGGCTCAGCCGCAGAGCTGCGGAGGAGGCGTTGAGCGGCGATGTTCGTGACCTAGACGTAAATGTGCGGAGGATCCTGCAAGTTGCAGGAGAAGAATCGTTCCAAGGAGTACAGGCTGCCTCGGAAAGGAGGGCTGATGGTTGACGGAAAGAGTCTCGGCGGACATCCCGACGAAAACCTGCTCGCGGCCTTCGCCGAGCATTCCCTGACATCGAGAGAGCACGAGAGTGTGCTCGAACATCTGTCAAACTGCGCGCGTTGCCGCGATGTGGTTTTTCTTGCGCAGCAAGCTTTTTTGGAGGAGGCGGAGCGGTCCGAGGTGGCACCCCCCAGGCCGGTTGTGATGGGTTGGGGGAGGGTGTGGTGGGCAGCGGCTGGGGTTCTGGCCGTCCTTCTCATCGTGATCCCGATCGCCGTGTACAGGCACAGAGACCAACAGGTCGCGTCCAGCGGCCGATTGGGGGCACCTGCTATCGCCGAGCCTGGTCCGGCAGGAGACTCCCTCTCTCTAGCGCGGATAGCTCCGGCTAAGCCGGCGGCCAAGCTCGCGGTCAGGAGGGCCTCGCCTGCTGTCGTCGAGGAGCGTGGGGAGATTGCCGGCTCGGTCGCCGACCGGTCCGGGGCGGCGGTGCCGGGAGCACAGGTGACGGTACGGGCGGCGTCCAGCGGAGCAGCCCGCACTGCGGTGACCAATCCGCAGGGCCAGTTCGATGTGGCGGCTCTTCCATCCGGAAGGTACCAAGTTCAGGTCGAGGCTCAGGGTTTCAAGACCCTTACTCACGAGCTGACGGTTCAGGCGAGCGAGCGGGCGAGCCTCGATGCGAAGCTCGATGTCGGCGAGGCGAGCCAGAGCGTGACCGTCTCGGCGGCGAACGCAGCCGTTGCCGATAGCCTCGTCGCTGGGGCAGCTGGAGGCAACGCGGCGGGAGGGAAGATCGAGAAACGCGAAGCTGCGAACTTTCCTTTAAGTGGAAGGAGTGCCGCACCGGCTTCCCCGCCGCCCCCGGTGGCGGGGGCGGCGGCACCGGCTGCAGTCGGGCCCGTCGCGTCCGGCAACGGGGCTGCTCCGGTGGCGACGTTTACCGTCAAGGACGGCGTGGTGCAGCGGTGCCTTGGAACCGAGTGTGCGGCGCAGATTCTGCCCGTTGGCGCGCGAGCGGTTTCCGCTGCGGCGAGCGCGCAGACGGTGATGGCTCTCGATTCCGACGGGAACGTCTACCTGAGCAGCGATCAGGGGGAGCACTGGAAACAGGCCGCTGCGCAATGGTCTGGCAGGGCGGTCGGCCTGCGGATCGCACCTCCTGCGCAGACAGAGAATGTGACGCAAGCGAAGGGCGCTTTCGCCACGACGCATGCTCTGCACGGGGCGGCTGTCGCCAAGAGGGCACCAACGCCTTCCGTCAGCCCCGTCACCTTCGAGCTGACCAATGAGCAAGGTAAGACCTGGGTGAGCTCGGACGAGGGCAAAACCTGGACGGCGAAGTAGACCCCCTCCCCCCTCCCCCATTAACTTCCGTTACCGTTTCATAACAAACGGCTTAAGCCATACCTCGGATTTTTGAATCCTGTTACCGATTCATTTTAAAGTAGTTAGAGCTATACGTCGGCTGTAGTACCTTTATTTTGAATGAATTACAGACGTTACCAAGAGTAGTCTGGCTTCGATTTCCGTTTTGGAAAAGAAAAAAGCCCGGCTGAGGTAGCCGGGCTTCTTCTGTCTCTATTTCTATTATACGGAGCGCGGGGAAATGGTCGGCCAACTAATTAAGGAGTAGTCAGAACCAGAGACTCGGGAAATCTATTGGGCAATTCCTAATACAGCGAAATATACGATGGTGTACAGAACCACTGTCGCATCCATCGCTGCACCTGCCTTGAAACCCTGGGAGTAAGAGCGGCTTCCGTTTGCCAGAACCAGATAAATTATGAAGGCTTTTTCAAATAAGCTGTAGACGAGAATCGGCTTTCGCCATTCGAGCTTAAATGCGGCGACAATCATGAAGACGCCCATCAGGCCCACCATGATTCCCCAGTGTTGAATGATTATCGTGTAGTCCGGGACGAACGGGATTCTCCCGACTGTCTCTGTTGCCCACCGGGGCCAAAAGGCGTAAAGACTCGCTAACGCCGTTCCAAGCCCAGTAATGACAAAGAACGGTCTGAACGTAAGATCGAAAAAGCGTTTCATCGGCCCTCGGATCGCCTACGGCTGTCGCGGTGGCCCAATCAGCGGTGTTTTGACCGGCTTCGCCATTCCGTAGAAGACCACCACCCCCTGTCCCGCGCCGAGGGTTTGTAATGCTTCATCGACCTTGCCCAAGGCATCCTGGTAGTTCTGCCAGTTGTTGGTGACCCAGACATCTCCGGCGGGACCGATGCCAACGTCAACCTGCAACTGCAATCCGCCGCCGACATAGCCTCCGGGAGGCGAGATGGCGTCACCCGTCTTTACGCCCGGCGGGCAGTGTTCGGTGCGGAAGCCGCACAACTCTACGATTCCGGCCGACGCGGTGCTGAAGTTGGAGATCCAGACGTTGTCATTGCCGTCGACGGAAGCCGCCCAGGGCCCGACGATGCCTTTGCCATACACCGGAGAGAAGGACGCCTCGGTGCCGTCGGGACGCAACACCGTAATGCTGCCACCTTCGTAGCCAGATTTCTGCTCGGCCATGGCAGGAACCAGGACTTTGGTCGCTCGTTGCTCCGGCGTCGGGGTCGTTGTCGAAGTTGAATTTAAATGCGGCCAGCATTTCCGCGAATTTCAATGCCCCCCTGGGCGAACTGCCCAGTTTGTTCGTCACCCAGACGTTACCCAGGCTGTCGATAGCGAGGCCGCTGGCAGAGTATCCCACTTTGAAAGTTTCAAATTTGCTGGGATCGGAGGCGGGGAAACGAACCACGTGGTCCGCAACGGCGTTGGTGACCCAGATACGGTCCTGCTGATCGATGGCGAGAGCGAATGGCCCCATAAGCTTGCAGGGGTTCTTGAGGACATCGCCGGTCTTGTTCTGACAGAAGAACTGCACCTTGGACGGGTCGCCCTGGGGAAGCTTCACAACCTGGCCCCTGATCAAGTCGAGCGTCCAGATATCTCCGCTCGGCGTAGCGATGATGCCCTGCATCTGGCTGATCTGGCGGTTAAAGTTCCAGCCCTCCGGCGGGGAGAGCGGTTTGCCGCTCTTGTCGAACTTCGTGATGTTCTGGCCGGTAAAGCTGGTGACCCACGCGTTGTCCTGAGCGTCGAGCGTTAATCCGAAACCGGGGCCTGCGATACCTCCGCCCCTGAAGCCCAACGGGCTGGGCGACAGTGCCTTACCGTTGGGAGCGAACTTGCTGAGACCACCGGTCCATGAGGCGTCCTGATTCTGAGCGCCGACCGTGAAGTTGTCAGCGACCCAGGCGTTGCCTTCGCTGTCGATCATGAGCTTGCCGCCCCCACTGACGCCGCCGCCCGTGAACTTAAGCGGGAACACGAAGGCACTGGGAGCGAACGTGAGATACGGGAGGTAAGGTGTATCCCGCAAGAGCTTGCCGGGAGTTCCCGGCTTCGGCAGCGGATAGAACTCATTGAGCAACGCGAATATCTTGTCAGGGTTGTGCCAGGGGAAGAACGCGACTGCTTCGGTCGCCAGCAGCGTGTCTGGCGGAGGGCCACCGCTGGGAGGTGTAGTCGCCGCGAAGAATTGGCTGCACGCATCGGGCTTCACCCGTGTGATGCACCCGGCCATCACGTCGGCCAGTGTGCCGAAGTTGGCCATGGTAGGCGTCTGCGCGCTGTTGAGGGCGTCCAGAATAATCGGCCCCCAGCTGCCTGTTTCTAAATCGACGAAGTTGGGCACGTTCCCGGCGGCAATTCGCAGCGCGAGAGGGGAACCCTTGATGGTGGTGTTGTCGATGAACTGCGCATGTGTAACCACCGATGCGATGGTGGTGAACTCGTTGATAGCGACGCGGGCTGGAGGATTGCTTCCGACGACCGTAAGCAGCGCGATGGCAGGGTTGTTGCCCGCCGCCTTGTTCGCCGCCGAAATACCGCCCGTGGCTACCAGATAAAGACTGGAGTCAGGCGCTCCGGATCCGTTGATGGTAAATCTGCCTTCATCGTCGCTCTTCGTCTGCGCAAGCTGCCTGGGCGCGCCCGCGCTCGCTTCCCACAAAGTCACGGTTGACTGGGCAATCGGGGCGCCTCCGCCCAGCACCTGGCCCTTGATGTCGGCAGCAAGAGCTTGTCCCGCAAAAGACAAACTGGCAGCCACAAGCCCGGCCAGTGTCAGTTTGCGAATAGCCAATTTGGAAGTCATCCTGTTCTCCTTAAGGACGGATTTCTCGGCGCGGCTTCGCCGAGATTTATCATCGTGGACGTACCAGTTCACCACGGCTGCAGGCGGCCTGAGAACTATCACTTATGACAGTAGCACTGCTGAAAAATGCTAGGCCCGAGATTGGTCAAAATGGGCGGAGAGCGGCGGCGTATTGTGGGCGAACCCGGGGGTGCTTACGCTCCTACCGTGTTCATAGCGACATCTCATTGTGAATCGATGGAGAGGAGAGGACGATGCGTGTATTTGTGGCAGGGGCGAGCGGAGCGATTGGCGAACCATTGATTGCGGAGTTGTTGAAGCTGGGACATTCTGTGGTGGGGATGACAACGAGCGCGGAGCGGGCGAAGAATCTGGAGAGCCAGGGAGCCGAGGCAGCGATCGTGGACGCGTTCGATGCGGCGGCGGTGGACGCTGCGCTGCGGCGGTCGAAGGCGGAAGCAGTCATCGATGAATTGACGTCGCTGCCGAAGGAGCAAAGCGATATGCCGAAGTATGCGGCGGGCGACAGGAAGCTAAGGATTGAGGGCGGGGGGAATTTGTTTCGCGCGGCGATTGCGAACGGTGTCCGGCGGTATCTACAGCAGTCGAGCGGATTCTTTTTGAAGGCAGCGGTAGGGACACTGGCGGACGAGTCGTCTCCGTTGGATGTAAATGCGAGCCCGAGTGTGGCAGCGAGTGCGCGGACGTATACGGAACTGGAGGCGCGGCTGTTCAGTTCGAATGCAATTGAGGGCGTGGCACTGCGATATGGATTCTTCTATGGGCCGAAGACGTGGTACTACCCCGGCGAGGCGGCGGCGAAGATGGTCATGCGGCAACAGAATCCGGTGGTGGGTAAGGGCGAGGGCGTGTCGTCGTTTGTGCATATCAACGATGCCGCGATTGCAACCGTGGCGGCGCTAACGGCAGAGCCGGGCGTATACAACCTGGTGGATGATGACCCTTCGCCGCAGGCTGTGTGGCTGCCAGCGTTTGCGAAGTTTGTGGGTGCTCCCGAGCCCCCGCACATGAGCGAGGCGGAAGTGACAGCCATTGCAGGGGAAGATGTGGTGTATTACGCGACGAAGCTGAGTGGGGCATCGAATGCGAAGGCGAAGCGGGTTCTCGGGTGGAAACCGCGACGACTGGAGTGGCTCGGGGTCTAACTGACCTTCGCCAATACCGATGGTGTTGGAAATTGACCCAGCTCAGGCGGCTGGCCAGATTTTCAGAGTCACGACCTGGGCACTTTGCCTCGATCTGCCGGCATCGATCCGCCGTTTGCCAAATTGATTCGGGGTAGCTGGTTTGCTAAGGTCGTCGTCATGTCCGAGCGTTCCACCGAGCAGATACGCGAATTGCTCGACTCCCTTTATCGCGTGGATTCGGGACGAATCCTGGCAACTCTGATCCGCTTGCTCGGTGATTTTGATCTTGCCGAGGAGGCGATGCACGAAGCCTTTGCGGCTGCGCTGAGCCTGTGGCCGAAGAGTGGAGTACCCGGCAACCCGCGACCATGGTTGATTTCGACGGCCCGATTCAAAGCCATTGATACTCTGCGTCGACGGGCAAGATTTGATGCGTCTCAAGACGAGCTCGTGCGATATCTCGAAGCGCAATGGAGTTCGGCGGAAAGGTCCAATGAAGAGGACAGCCTTGAGGATGATCGGCTGCGCCTGATTTTTACCTGCTGTCATCCATCTCTGGCGCCGGAAGCGCGCGTTGCGCTCACCTTGCGTGAGGTGTGCGGGCTGACAACCGAGGAGATAGCCAAGGCCTTCCTCACCACTCCGCGTACGCTGGCGCAGCGCATTGTGCGCGCCAAGGCAAAGATTCGAGAGACACCGATTCCGTACGAGGTGCCGACGCCGCAGGAATTGCCGGAGCGACTGGACGCGGTGCTTCAGGTCATCTATCTCGTCTTTAACGAGGGTTACTCGGCTGCGGCGGGAGCGGAGGTAACGCGGGCCGAGCTGACCGGCGAGGCGATTCGACTGGGCCGGTTGCTGACCGAACTCCAGCCAGAGCCGGAAGTGATTGGGCTGCTTGCCCTGATGTTGCTCCAGGAATCCCGTCGCGCCGCGAGAACCTCTCCGACCGGAGAGCTGATTTTGCTGGAGAATCAAGACCGCTCGCTCTGGAACCGGGAGCAGATCGCGGAGGGAGTGGCATTGCTGGAGAAAGCCCTGAAGTCCCGCCGCTTCGGCTGCTTACACACTGCAGGCTGCGATTGCGGCCGTTCATGCGGAGGCGGAATCGGTCGCTGCGACCGACTGGCGGCAGATTGTTGCGCTTTACGACCAATTGGTACGAATTCAGCCTTCGCCAGTTGTACAGCTGAATCGTGCCGTGGCCATTGCCATGCGCGATGGTCCAGAGGCCGGTCTGGCGCATATCGACGCGGTGTTGGAACATGGCGAATTGGCAAATTACTACCTGGCGCATTCAGCCCGTGCGGATATGTGCCGCAGGCTCGGCAGGACAGCTGAGGCCCGGGCGTCTTATGAGAAAGCTCTGGCGCTGACCCAACAGGAACCGGAGCGGCAATTCCTCGCGAGGCGGCTACTGGAATTGAAATCGGGGAATTGAAATAAAAGTACAACCCATCTCATAAATGTCTCTGGTGGGCGATGCCTTGGCAGAATTACTTCCGGATAGCTGACGATCCGACCGGAACGCTGGAAACCCTCGACAGCCCGGTTCAACGAGTGCTATGCCCTGATGAGCCACGCTAATAGAGAAGTGCGAAGTCGGACCCCGCTTAGGAATTTAAGGTCTCGTAGTCGATGAAAGGCATGCGCGGGACCGTGAACTGCCCGGGGTCACGCGGGGCCGAACGACTGCAAAGATTGCGCTTGACTGTGCGCGATTACTGTATATACTCAGTATATTGACATGCACAGTGAGATAGTCATTTCACAATCTGATGGCCGGCCAATGTACCTGCAGATCATGGAACAGGTAAAGCAACGGGTGGCGGTGGGGGAGTGGGCCCCTGGAGATGAAATTCCGTCCATTCGCCAGCTTGCGATGGCTTTGCGCGTGAGCGTAATTACGATCAAGCGCGCCTACCTTGAACTGGAGCGCGAAGGCGTGATCGTGACCCAACAGGGGAAGGGGTCGATCATTGCCCCGAATCCGGACCTGAGTGCAAGGCTTTATGACGAAGAGTTTTCGGAACATCTGGAGAAGGTGGCGCAGCTCGGCGACTTGCTTGGCCTGAGCAGTGAAGAGATTGCCCGCCGCACAAAGGAAGCTTCAAGCCGGTTGAACGAGGCGCGGCTAAACGAAGGAGACGGTATGAATGATCTCTCTGTCCAATTTGATGGCGTGAGCAAGAGGTACACGCACTTTTCGCTGGAGAATATCCATCTTGAACTGCCCACCGGCAGCATCATGGGCTTTATCGGGGCCAACGGAGCCGGGAAGTCCACAACCATCCGCATCCTGATGGGTCTGGTTCACCAGGACTCTGGGTCAGTGCGCGTGCTCGGCCACGCGATGCCGGCGGACCAGGCGGCGGCCAAGCTGGATATCGGATTTGTATCGGAGGACATGCGGCTCTACGGCGCGGCGACGCTTGCTTGGCACATGGACTTCCTACGGCCTATCTACCCGCGCTGGGACCAATCTTATGCCGAGAGCCTGGCGCGGCGCTTCGACCTGAAGCCACAGCAGAAGATCAAGGGGCTCTCTCATGGTCAACGCGTAAAGGCGGCGCTGCTGCTGGCGCTGGCGAGGCGTCCGCGTCTTGCTGGTGCTCGACGAACCAACCACAGGGCTTGATCCGGTTGCGCGCGTTGAGGTGCTGGGTGAACTGATGGCCGCGCTCGCCGATGAGGAACGGACGATCCTGTTTTCTTCGCATAACACGCTGGATGTCGAGCAGATTTCCGATCAGATTACTTTCATCGACCGGGGACGGATCATCGATTCGGACGACAAAGAGGCATTTCTCGATCGCTGGCGCCGTCTGCGGCTCGTGCTTCCGCCGGACGTCGTGGTACCGCGGCTCCCCGGCGTTGTGGATGTGGGCGGAAGCGGGCGGCTCCCCGTGCTGACCACCAACCGTTTCGAACCGGCCATGGTTTCGGCCTGCAATGAGCTCGGCGCCACCGTCCAGGCCGTCGACACGATGACACTGGAAGAGATTTTTGTCGCCAACGTACACAGCAGAAGGGAGCGGCTCACAGCATGAACTACTCAATGGTCAAGAGTCTTATTTTGAAGGACTGGTATTTTCAGCGCAGGACGATTCTGCTCGCGTTGGCCGGCGGAGTATTGTCGCTGGGCGTTGTCGCCCTTGGCGGGCAGGCAGGCTTTACCATCGGTCTCATTTTGCTTGTCACCATCATGGGCTTGATCAGCGCGTTAACGGTGATGGGCAACACGCTTGGAGAGAGGGAGAATCAGACGCTTGCGTTTACGATGAGCCTGCCCATCTCCTATCTTGAGTACACCACTTCCAAGATTCTGGGCAATCTGCTGATCTTCGTTCCTTTCTGGCTGACCCTGGTCGCGGGGTGCCTGGGGTTGATCTTGGTCGCGCCGGCGATCCATGGCCTGTTTGCCTTCACCGTTATTATGGCGGTCGAGATACTCGTCGGCACTTGTCTGATGATCGCGGTGGCCCTGGTCACGGAATCCAAGGGCTGGACGATCTCCGCCATGGTTACGGCCAACTTGGCCATTAATGTCGTCGGTTATTTAGTAGCTCACATTCCCGGCATCAGGAATGGAATGTGGGGAACAGCGATTCAATGGAGGCCCGCAGCGACGATTTCCGCTGCTTGTCGAATTTGCCTTGATTGCACTGCTGCTTGGCGGAGCCTTCTTCATTCAATCGAGGAAGAAGGACTTTATTTGAGGCGCGAAACACACGGCGTTGGTGTGTCTCCGCACGTTTCGGACGTATGACCGGCAATACGGAAGTAATCTGCGAATCACGTGCAAACCGGCTTGAGTGCATTTATGAGATGGGTCGTAAATTGAAATAAGAATAATTCGTCTCTGCTGTCGATTTTCTCTCCCCGCGACGACTATAGGATGAACAAGCGACAGGACGAACGATCGGCCCGCAAGGCTGTAGAACGTTCCCAGAGCCCGTTCGAAATGACCTTATAGGAGAAGCTCATGCCACAGTATCTGGTTTGTAATTACATCCCCGACGACTTCGACCCGTCCACGGTAACCGAAGCGATGATGGAAGAGATCCACGCGCTTAACCGCGAAATGATCGCCGCCGGCGTGAGAAAGTTTGCCTGCGGGATTGCTCCGCCCGCGAACGCCAAGACGCTGCGGAAGCAGTCCGACGGCCCGGTGCTCGTCACCGACGGGCCGTACACCGAGACCAAGGAGCACATGGGCGGTTTCTGGATACTGGAAGCCGCCGATATGGACGAGGCGCTGGCATGGGCGAAGAAGGGCGCCATCGCCTGCGATATCCCCGGCGAGGTGCGCGAACTTCTTTTCTTCCCGGCTCCGGAGGGAGCAACGGAATAGTCTGGGCCGCTGCGCTATCAGCGCAGTCTCCCAGGTCTCAAAATCGAGACCTGGGGCACCCGCGCAGGTAAACAGCCCGGGCCGCCGCGACTACGGAAGATGCACCGTCCTGGCCATGGGATGAAGCAGCCAACGAGCCAGCGCGAAGCTACGCCGCTCGAGCAAATCCTGAGAAGGTGTGTCCTTTTGAATGTGGTGCAAGGTTGCCGCTCCCTGATGGTCGCGTCAACTTGAGTATTGTGGCGTCGGGCTACAGCATCTCAGTATTTGCTGTAGCTCCCACCGGAAGGAAAAGGAGAAGAACAGTGAAATACCTCTGTTTGGGCTACTACGACAAAGGCAAATTCGATGGCATGACGGAGAGCGAGCGAAACGCCATGTTCGACGCATGCTTTGAATATGACGACCATCTTCGCGCCAGCGGGCACTGGGCCGGCGGAGAAGCGCTTCAGGGCACGGAAACCGCACTGACTCTGTCCTCGAAGAACGGCAAGGTGGCAACGACCGACGGCCCCTATGCCGAAACCAAAGAACAACTCGGCGGCATTCTCGTCCTTGAGGCGCGGGACATGAATCATGTTGTACAGCTCATGTCGCAGCATCCGGCGCTGACGTTTGGCACCATTTGGGAGATTCGGCCGGCAGGGGACATGAGCGAAATTGAGAAGGCAAGCGAGCGGCGACGGCGACAGAACACCGCACGCTGAAGACGGCCTGCGCCCAAAAGTCCCATTCTCAGGAGGAAAACAATGCTGAAAAAGAAGGTTGCCGCAATCGCAATCAAAGGGTTCGCACTCCTCGCTGTGCTCGGTACAGCACAACACGCGATGGCACAGGATGCCACGACGCCCTATCCGAAGATGGCCCCGATCGAAGAATATCTAATGGATCGCGACGCGGAAATCGCCCTGGCCCGCAGCGCCGCTCCAGACGCCATCTCGCACGACGCCTCAGTGATCGTCCTGACCCGCCACGGCTACGAAACCGCGGTGGAAGGCAAGAACGGCTGGGTATGCTGGGTGGGACGCGGGTGGATGGCCATGTTCGATCATCCCGAATTTTGGAATCCAAAAGTCCGCGCCGCTGATTGTCTCAATCCACCAGCCGCCCGCACCGTTCTCCCGTACGCCTACAAACGCACGGAACTACTCCTGGCCGGCCATTCCAAGCAAGAAGTCATCGCCGCAATCAAAGCCGCCATAGACAAAAAAGAATTACCAGCCCTCGAGCCGGGGACTGTCTCCTACATGATGTCCAAATCCTCCTACCTGACCGACGAGGCGGCCACACTGTCCCCCACCTGATGTTCTTCCAAACGCGACAAGCCCGACGCAGCCTGGGGCGCAAACGTGGCGAATGCTCCGGTTGTGTCTGTGAACTACTGGTACTTGTCCGCGGAGGCGTATCCACAGCTCAAGAGCTTTCCTCCCCTGGCTGTCTTCCTGGTGATGGTGCCCAAATGGTCCGATGGGACTCCCGCCCCACCCATGTAGCGACGTTCTCCGATTTTCCGCGAATAGAGATTCGAGAACGTCTGGTGGGTTCCAGGGTTTCACCCGCTCGATGTGCCGTCACGAGAACTGAGAATATGGCGACTCGTAGAAGGGAATCCTGTAAACGACGGAGTCGTATTTCGGATTCTTGCGGTTGCCTATGATTTCGCCGTGAAGATTCTCAGCGATGCGCCTGCTGGCGGTATTCTCCACGGCCACCGGATAGATGAAACTTTCCTTGCCAAGAGTTGCGTGCCCCCACTTAACAAGTGCGGCCACGACTTCCCTGCCAAAACCCTGCCCGTGCGCGCTTTCCTTGAGCCAAAGGCCGACTTCAGGCGAAACAGAATCCGCGTCTTCCAACGAGGCCATGCCAAGGCATTCCCTGTTGTCGAGCCGCCGGATGACAAAAGAAAAGTTGTTCGGCTCCGGAGCCCGCACTCTCTTCTCGCATCGCGCCACGTACTCGCTCCACGACGGCGGCTCCCATGGCATGAATTTGGCGATGGCGGGCGTGATGCATCCGAAAACGTCGTGTGCATCCAGCATCTGGAACTGGCTGAGCTGCAATCTTGGGGACTGGATGACAATCATCGTGTCAGCCTATCAACGACGGATAATACGTCAAGCGTTAGGGGCAGGGCCCCCGAGTAGTGTCGAGCCGCTCCGTTTTCTCGCGAGGCGGCTCCAGGAATTGAAATGAAACTACAACCCATCTAATAAATGTCTCTGATAGACGAGGCCTTGGCAGAATTACTTCCGGATTGCCTACAAT
>CAVTLP010000014.1:0-74850 GCA_963735555.1 uncultured Acidobacteriota bacterium | reverse complement strand
GGCGGCGCGCGCCCTTGGATGCTCGCGGGTCTTCGTCGCCGATCTCGATCCGACGCGCCTTGAGCTTGCCCGCGAGATGGGAGCTGACGAGGTGATCGTGTCGGGTGCGGGGCTGCACACGGAGGTTCTCCGTCTCACGGGCGGCAAAGGCGTCGATGTCGCCTTCGAGGCGGTTGGCCGGGATCAGACTGTCGCGGCTGCCATCGACGGGGTGCGCAAGGGCGGGACGGTGGTGCTGATTGGCAACATCACTCCGGAGGTGAGGCTGCCGCTGCAGAAGGTGGTCACGCGGCAGATTCGGCTGCAGGGCACGGCGGCTTCTTCGGGTGAATATCCGGAGGCGATCGAACTCATGCGGACCGGGGCGATTCGGGTGAAGCCGCTCATTACGGCGGTCGCGCCGCTCGAGGATGGTCCGCAGTGGTTCGAGCGGCTGCATCCCGGTGAGCCGAACCTGATGAAGGTCGTGCTGACTCCGTTGCACGGGAGAGCTCGCCCGATGAGCAGGAACTCTTCGATCTCACCGGACAGGTCGCGCTCGTCACCGGAGCGAGCCGTGGGCTTGGCCAATACTTCGCGCGCGCGCTCGCGAAGGCTGGAGCGGACCTCATCCTGACGAGCCGCAAGCGCGACGCTGTGCGGAGTTCGAGGCGGAGATCAAGGCTCTGGGCCGGCGCGTTGTGTCGCTCGATCTCGATGTGCGCGATGACGCGAGCATCAGACGATGGCTGAGCAGGCGAGGCAGCATTCGGACAGATTCACATCCTGGTGAATAACGCCGGCTGCAACGTCCGCAAACCGGCACTCGACGTCACGTGGGACGATTGGAATCTGGTTCTCGATACCAACCTGCGCGGCAGCTTTTTTGTGGCGCAGGCGATCGCGCGCGGGATGATCCCCCACCGGTATGGGCGCATCATCAACATCGGCTCGGTCACGAGCGTGTTCGGCTATGCCGGGCTGGCTCCGTACACCGCCAGCCGGGGCGGCATCCGCCAGCTCACCATGAGCCTGGCCGACGACTGGGGCCAGCATGGAATCACGGTCAACTGCCTTGCGCCGGGATGGTTCAAGACGGCGCAGAACCAGGTGATGTACGAGGAGCCGAGATGGGTCGAGTATCTGAAGGAGCGCATCCCGCTCAAGCGGCCGGGCGCGCCGAACGATCTCGACGGCGCCATCGTCTTTCTGGCCTCGGAAGCGAGCCGGTATATCACCGGGCAGACGCTGCTGGTCGATGGAGGCATCTCGACCGGAGCGATGCGCGCGACGGTTTCAAGACGGGACTAGATCAGGGGTACCCCCCTCCCCGGTTTTATCGCTTTTTGTAACCGTTTCATTCGATGCTACTTATTCGGGCAAGCCCGTAACCGTTTCATTCCATTGAGGCGGTCTCGTAACCGTTTGTTGCGGCTGGAGTTACAGGGCGTGAAGCGGGCAGATCCCGTAACCGTTTCATTTCATTGGAACAATCTGTAACCGATTCTGACATTAGGGATTAGGCATTAGCCATTAGGGATTAAGAGACAAACTAGCGAATCCCAAAAGCAAAAGGCACGGCTCAGTGGCCGCGCCCCGTCGTTGTGGTGGGTTTCTTTGATCTCTAGTTCTATTTTACCGGATTGGGGGAAATTGTCGGCCAAGAAAAGCAGGGTTCAGCGATCAGGTTCAGCGTTACTAACTCTCATGTAGGGAGCCTTAGGCACAGAGTCATTGACTTCGGTGATATGCCACGGCATGATTACTCGGAGGCGCGCAGGGCTTTGGTGCGTCGACAATCATCGCGAACATCCCCCTCGGCGCTATAGCCTGAACTGTTCCCTTATTGAGAGGCTTTATGAAGACCTGTTCTCTCCTGGGAATCTTTCTGTTTGCTCTTGGCAGCATTGCAAATGCTCAAACTGCTCTGCAGTTCCTGCCAACCACGCCGTGCCGGGTCGCGGATACGCGGAATGCGGATGGTCCGTTTGGCGGACCGGAGTTGAGCGCGGGTTCAACCCGTGAGTTTGATATCCCGCAGAGCGCCTGCGGCATTCCTTCCACGGCCGCCGCCTATTCGCTGAACGTCACCGTCGTGCCCGGCAAGACACTCAACTACCTCACCATCTGGCCCACGGGACAAGCCAAGCCCTATGTCTCGACCCTCAACTCCGACGGACGCATCAAGGCCAACGCCGCCATCGTTCCCGCCGGAACAAACGGCGGAGTCAGCATCTTCGTCACCGACGCCACACAGGTGATCCTCGACATCGACGGCTATTTCGTCCCCGCAGGTGCAAGCTCAACACTCGCCTTCTATCCGCTCACGCCCTGCCGCATCGCAGACACGCGCAACCCCACCGGCCCGCTCGGGGGACCTTCGATCTCCGGCGGCAGCAGCCGTGCCTTTCCTATACTTTCCAGCAATTGCAACATCCCTGCGGTCGCTCAGGCCTACTCCCTGAATGTCACTGCCGTCCCGGACAAAACGCTCAACTATCTCACCGTCTGGCCCACAGGCGAGACGCAGCCCTTTGTCTCAACGTTGAACTCGTCTACCGGAGTTGTAACGGCGAATGCCGCCGTCGTACCCGCAGGCAGCAATGGACAGATCTCGGTCTTTGTCTCCGACCGCTCAGATGTCATCCTCGACATCAACGGCTATTTCGCCCCTCTTGAAACCGGGGGACTCTCGCTCTACGCAGTCACGCCCTGCCGAGTCATCGATACGCGCCCCAGCGCCTTCGACGGTATGAAGACGGTAAACGTCGAGGGAAGCGCGTGCGCTCCGCCATCGACCGCTCAGGCGTATGTGATGAATGCCACCGTAGTGCCTTCAGGCCCCTTGAACTATCTCACCCTCTGGCCCGATGGAGAGATGCAGCCCTACGTTTCCACTCTGAACGCCGACGACGGGGACATCACCTCGAACATGGCCATCGTGCCGACGAACAATGGCAGCATCGATGTCTACGCCTACAATCCGACAAACCTGATTCTCGATGTCTCCGGCTACTTCGCATCTGCTCAGGCTCCGGACTTCTCGATCTCGGCTGTGCCATCGTCGGTAGGTACAAAGATGGGCACCACTAGCTCGCCCGTAATTGTTTCTGTGACCGGCCTCAACGGTTTCTCAGGATCAGTCTCCGTTGTGATCGGCGGCCTGCCAAAGGGAACCAGCTGTTCTCCCGCTTGCTCACTTACCATCAACGCCAACAGCTCGTCGCAGTTGTCCTTCGTCGTTCCAGGGAATGCAGTGACGGGGCAATTTGCGCTCTCAGTCCAGGGGACAAGCGGGAATTTGACTCACAAAGCGCCCTTGACTCTGAACGTGACTTCATCCCTGCAGGCCTACTGGAATCTCGCGCTGGGCTCCTCCCTGGTGTCGCAGAATGGAGCTCAGGTCAGCGGAGACCTCTTTGTCTCCGGCTGGGCTTTGGAATCCATCCCCCTCACTGCGGTAAGCATTTTCGTAGACAACAAAGTTGTAGGGAATGCTTTCTACGGCACCCCGCGCCCTGACATCGTGCAGGGAATCCCAGGCTCTCCTGAGGACTGCGGCTTCTCGCTTGGCATCGACACGACAAAGCTTACGAATGGCCTGCACACGATCGCCGTGAATGTAACGGATTCGTCAAACAATGTTACTGGGATGCTGAATTATCCAAACAACACCCTCACCCTCCAGGTCAATGTCAACAACCCTGCCCCGCCGGCCACCGGCCCGGTTGCTAATCTGACCCTGAACGCGCCTACGACATCGCTGAGAGCTGGAACAATCGTCGGGTTTACAGCTTCCGCGACCAATTCTTCCGGCCAGCCAGTCTCGCCTTCATTCTCCTGGAGTTCCACCAACCCATCCGTTGTCAAAGTGACGCCCACCGGCGCGGTGCTGCCTCTGCAGGTGGGCAACGCCACAATCTCTGTTTCTGCCGGAGGCAAAACCCAGCAGGCCGCAGTCACAGTACAGGCTGGCTCTGGAACTTCGGGGAGCATTCAGGTCTCGCTTGGCCCGGAGGAGGCGGTGTTTCAATACACGCGCGATGCATGCATAGAAGGCGACTACGCCGACAATCCAGCACATGCCATCCGCCTGAGCGACGGCAGCCTGCTTCTCGACGCCGGGAGTAATCCCTTCTACTTTGCCGACACCGGCGCGGACTTCTACTCACTCAAGCGGCGGTGCACCCCGATGCTGGTTTCGACGGACAGCCCGACAGCCAGCACCTTCATGAACCGGCAATGGATTTTCTCCTTATATCGGGATGGTTCCACGATTCATGCGCTGATACACAACGAGTTCCATGATCCCGTCGCCCCCGGTTGCAAGCCTGGTGACAGCACGGACGGCAATCCCTGCCAGTACACCTCGATCACCTATGCTGCTTCGACCGATGGCGGGCACAGCTTTACGATGTCCGCAACTCCCCAGAACCTGGTCGCACCACCGCCGGCTCAGTGGACGCCCCCGGCGCCAGGCTCGCCGCCGCTTTATTATGGCTACCAGGAGCCGCTAAATATCGTTCATAACGCCGACGGCTACTATTACACGCGGTTTGGAGAATTCCCCCCACCGGGCTACCCGTACTACGGCGGTGACTGCGTGATGCGGACCCAAACACTTTCCGATCCTTCAAGCTGGCGGGCGTGGAACGGAACATCCTTCTCTCTGCATATGACCGATCCTTACACGGGGCCTCCCGCCGCCCTCTGCACACCAACCAATGTGACCGTACCTTACGAGAGTCTGACGTATAGCACGTATCTGGATATGTTTATGCTAGTCGGGCTGGATAGCGACTTCGGGAATCCGCCCAAGTGCGGATTTTACTTTTCTCTTTCGTCCGATCTCGTTAACTGGACGGAACAGCAGTTTATCGCCCCGGCGTACGTGGCTGCGGGGTCTCAGTGTGAAAAACCAGGCGCCGGAGGCCTGGCCGGTGTATTCGCTTACGCGTCCGTCATCGATCACGACGATCCGTCCACTAATTTCGAAACGCCGGGCCGCACGCCTTACATCTACTACACGCGGTTTAACGACAACATTGAAAACCGCGATCTTATTCGGGTTCCTGTCATCATCACAAAATACTAGAACTGCCAGATCTAGCGGGCCACCGTGCGGGTTACGGGGTTGTGGTTCTCCCGCGTATGTGTTGGGCGCGGATGAAGACGGCAACGCCGATTCCGATCAGGACGACGGTCGAGATCAGGACCTTGGCGACGGCGAGGAGCTTGTGCGGCTCGTCTTCTCCGGGGATGACCGAGAGGACGATGGTGATGGGGGTGCTGAGAAGTCCAATGACTGCGAGCGCAGTGGTTACCGGACGACCTCCCCGGACCGGATTGGGGGGAAATGGTCGGTCAGAAAAGAAAGGGTGTAGAAAGGCTTCGCGAGGCTGAAGGTAAAAGCAGGTCCTTCGACTGCGTTTGTCGCGAAGGGCGCGCCAAACTTCGCTCAGGATGACATCCTTGTATTTCTCCTACCTCCGAAAGGACGGACGTGGGGCACCCGGCCGGGCAGTGAATTACCCATTCAAGCCAACAGAAGGCTTGAGTTGATGGGATAAGTAGGAAGGCTTCAGCGAATCGGTTAGCTTTTGGTTGAGGACCAGAGCTGCTGGATCAGGAGAAGCCTTCATGAAGATTGTAGGGTGTGATTTTCATCCGCGGTGGCAGCAGATAGCGGTTTTCGATGTGGAGACCGGGGAGATCAGCGAACACAACCTCGGCGAGGTGAGCCGCTTCGATCACAGCGCGCAGGTGGCCAGCTACCTGGGGCTGATTCCCCGCGAGCACAGCTCGGGCGGTTCGGCGGCAGCGGCTGGGCGCCATCAGCGAGCAGGGCAGTTGCTCGCGGGTGCCCCTGGCCGGAAGTCCAACAGGCCGATGAGTTGATTGAGCGCTCTCGCATCCGGCACTAGGCTGGATGTTCGCATGGAAGCATCATGGCCTGTAGCTGATGGCCGTATCGATGGTTGGTGGGGCGAAAAACTTCCCACCTAGTGGGTGATGCAGCGTGACGTTCCCAGAGCTCTGGTCCTCACCTTCTCTGGCAAAACACGCGGCGCTCTCGCACCGCTCAGGATACTTTCTGTCTTGACAACGCCTTCCCACTTATCGAGGGGCACCGTCGGCGCATCTTTCCACATCGCAGAATCGAGATGTGGGGCAGGCACAGAGCCACTTCCGCGATCACTCGTAGGTTGTATGAAGGGGCAGGAAGACGCGGACGGTCGTGCCGTGTTTTTCTGATTCGCTATCGCTCTCGATGCTGATCCGGCCTCCGTGGCCCTCGACGAATTGCTTTGCGACGAATAGTCCGATTCCTGTCCCGACCGTAGTCCGCGTCGTGAAGAAGGCTTCAAAAACCCTCGGCAAATCCTTCGGTTCAATTCCCACTCCATCGTCTTCCACTGTCAGGACAACGCCATCTCCCGCGCTTGAAGCATTGCAAACGGAAATGGAGAGAGTTCCACCGAAGGACATGGCGTAGATAGAGTTCACGATCAGGTTAGAGATCACCTGCATTATCTCGCCCCGGCGCATGACGATCTTTGTCGAAGGGGCGATTGATTTTCTGACGGTGATTCCGACGGCTATGCAGCGCGGTTCGTAGACGGTGAGCGCATGTTCTGCGATGTCACTGACTGACGCCAGGCTGGCCGCGGCGTGCTCGCGATAGTACCCCAGCGTTTGCCTGGCGATATGGGATACACGTCCGAGCTTCATCTTCCGCCGTCGCCAGAAAGTTGCGCCCTTCATCATCTGTGATCTTTGGCCGCAGCAGATAGAGCAGGTTCATCACCGCTTCAAGCGGATTATTGATCTCATGCGCAATCGTCGCCGCCATGCGCCCCGTTGCCGCGATTTTCTCTGCCTGCAGCAGGGATTGCTCAATTCGCTTGCGGCTTGAGACATCACGCAGGATTTTGGATGCTCCAATCACCCGGCCCTTTTCATCCTTGATCGGGGAGACGGTAATTGAGACGTCGATGAGCCTTCCGTCCTTCGTGCGCCGGACCGTCTCGAAGTGCTCGATTCGCCGCCCAGCGCGAATGTTTTCCAGGATTGTTTTTTCGTCGGAATGAAGGTTCTCAGGAATCAGCTTGAGGATCGAAGCACCGATCATCTCTTCGGAGGAGTAGCCGAAGACCTGCGTCCCAGCATTGTTCCAGCTCGTGATAGTGCCGTTCAGGTCTTTGCTCAAAATTACGTCGTCCGAGGATGCGACGATCGCTGCGAGTTCGCCAAGACGTTTCGCACTCTCTCGCGTCCCCTCTTCAATCTTCCGCAGTTCCTGGGCAGCGGCCATTTCCTGAGTAATATCCTGGCAAACGACAAAGACACCGAGCGGGTCTCCGCATGCCCCGAAGATCGGGCTATAGCTATACGTCCAGCGGATATCCTGCAACCTTCCATCCCGGACGATCGGAACGACAGCATTTTCGTGAAATACCGTCTCTCCCTCATTCATGACCCGGTCGAGGTTCGGTCCGACGATATGCCAGGCATCCGACCAGCACTCCTGGGCTGTCTGTCCCAGGCTGGAGGGATGCCGTTCGGCGAGAAGAGGGATAAAAGCATCGTTGTAGAGCTGTACCAACTCCTTACCCCAGAAAACCAGCGAAGGAAAAGCGCACGAAAGCATGAGATTTACAGACAAGAGGAGGGCTTCGGACCAATCTTCGATCGGTCCAAGCGGAGTTGAAGCCCAATCATAAGCCCGGATGAACTGGGCCATTCGATTCTTGCTGCGTATCGGCATTAAGGAGAGTGGAAGGACTCAAACAAGCTTAGTTGAATTGGGATCAATCGCGAAACTAAGCGTCCCACGAAACCGTTCATTCGAAAGCGGAGCGGCCGCGTTTATCAGTTACTCGCGCATTGCGGACCGGTGCAGGGCTAAGACTTTTCCTCGTGCGCGTCGGCGCCGGGAAGAATCGGACGCAGTTCCGGCGTCGGCACGGACAGGAGGACGGCATCCGCCACCGACTGGACCAGCCGGACCGGTAAGTCGAGTGTGGCAGCGCGGAGCAGGCCGCCCTTTGCACCGATCTGCTCGGCGGCCGACTTACTCAACTTGATCTGGAGCGCAACGACGCCCATGTGGAGGTGTCGATAAACAGCGCAGCCACTTCGCCGATCGCCTGCCCGTCAGCCGCAATGACTGTTCGTCCGCGGAGGTGTTCATCAGAAACTTGCATCGTCGAACCGCCTCTATGAGCAATTTAAACTTAGACTTGCCGCGCCCCGAGTGTACACCTCTCTTGTCACGGTATCTATTGCGGGCCCCCGTTTCCAAACAGCAAAAGCCGGGGACGAATCCCGGCTTGCGTACTTTTGGAAGTAGCTTACGCGGACTTCTTCGCGGCCAGGCTAAATCGGCTAGTATTCGTTCGATCCATACTCTTGATTCAGGAGCACGGTTTTGCCAACGGAGCCACAAACCGCGTTTATCAGCTACTCGCGCGAGGACTCTGAGTTTGCGCTGAAGCTGGCCGGGGATCTGAAGGCGGCGGGAGCGGCGGTGTGGCTGGATCAGCTGGATATTGCTCCGGGGCAGCGGTGGGCGCGGGCGGTTCGAGGATGCTCTGCACGCTTGTCCGCGGATGCTGGTGATCCTGTCTCCGGCTTCGGTCGATTCCAGAAACGTAGAGGACGAGGTCTCCTTTGCGCTTGAAGAGCGCAAGGAAGTTATTCCAGTACTCTATCGGGATTGCCGGTTCCGTTTCGGCTAAGGTCGCTTCACTACGCCGATTTCAGGAGCAACTATAACGAGGGATTAAAGGATCTCGTTAAGGCCCTGGGGTCCGCCAGGACGGATACTCCCGAGCAAGCGGCTAAGAAGAAAGCAGTTGTGACGAAGGCGTCAGCGACAGCTGACCCTACCGATGACCTGAGGGGTCGGTGGTACAGAGAATGGAGCGGTACGAAAGCATCGCTGCGGTCGGTCGCATTTCCGACCCCGGAAGCCGGATGGGCGGTCGGTGAGGAAGGCATCATCCTGCACACCGTGGATGGCGGAGTCACATGGAGGAGACAAACAAGCGGTATATCCACAGATCTGCAATCGGTCGCGTTTGTAGGGTCAGAACTAGGCTGGGCTGTTGGTCAAGGCGGAGTCATTCTTCAAACCGAAGATGGCGGAGGGAACTGGACGAAGCAGGACTGCGGTGATTACTCATGGCTGTATTCGGTGACCTTCCAGAATCCTCAATCAGGCTGGGTAGCCGGCGCTAATCGAATCCTTGCGTACACCGAGGACGGCGGAGTTACCTGGAGGAAGCCCACTGTTGGTCCTGGCACTGCACTGGCTTCGGTTGCCTTTGCATCGCCGGAATTGGGTTGGGCGGTCGGCTTTCGCGGCACAATCCTGTACACGCGCGATGGCGGCCGCACGTGGAAAGAGCAGGTCAGCGGCGTCAGTGGGTGGCTACATTCCGTCGTCGCCGGTTCGTCTGAGCAGGCCTGGGCAGTGGGCGATGATGGAGTGATTCTGCAGACAGAGGACGGTGGTTCCTCATGGGTCAAGATCTGACCAGCGATGTGAAGACAGCGCTGTGGTCCGTGGACTTCCCCAATTCGCAGCACGGCTGGACTGTTGGCGAAGCGGGAGTGATGCTGCATACGGAAGACGGCGGAGGTGCATGGTGGAAGCAGAGCGACAGGGAGCACGGAAGTGCCTGCGGTCCGTTACATTTGGACGCCTCTGCACGGTTGGGCCGTGGGTGATAACGGGACCATTCTGCGCTGGGAGCCTGGCAGCCCCATTGGCCGGTGATTCAAACGGCAAAGGGGACTGGAAAAGCAAAAGGCCGGGACGAATCCCGGCCTTCGTGTTTCTGCAAACGACTCTAGGCTGACTTCTTGGTCGCCAGGGCCTTGACGCGGGCGTTGAGGCGGCTCTTGTAGCGGGAGGCGGTGTTGGCGTGGAGGATGCCCTTCTGCACGCTCTTGTCGAGTGCAGAGGCGGTCGCCTTGTACTGCTCGCCGGCGGCCTTTACGTCGCCTGCGTGGAGGGCCTCACGCAACAGGCGGAGGCTGCCGCGGACGCGGCTCTTGTTCGAACGGTTGACCGCGGTGCGCCTTTCAGTTTGACGGACGCGCTTGAGCGAGGAGACGTGGTTTGCCATGGTGTTTCGTTAAGCTCTTTTCTGGAATATGGATGCAGGCAATGTCGCATCCCCTGCAATAGATAAGTTTACGAGATTGTGGGGGCGGGGTCAATGCTTGCAGGCGCGGATTCGGGGGACCGAAGAGACTAGAAATGTCAGGACAGGCAAATGTCACCCCAGAGAGCACGGAGAGCACTGAGATGGGTCAGGTGATCCGTTCCGAGCCAATGTTCCGCTTTTGACACGTCGCTGCCGAAGAATTCACTGAATAGGCATTGACGCCCCGACGGACCGGCGCTACTCTGAGCGCATCTTAGTTAGGGGCGCATCCTCGGGCAAAGATTTGGTATGGACTGCCAACACGGACTATGCGGCGCGTCGAGCCGACACTCGAACGCCTGCTGAGAGTCCGGGCCCTGCGCTCATCGAGTCCAATCAACAAAATCCAGCATCGAAATCACACCGCTCCAGTTTGGCAGCGTTGGGAGGTATTTTCACAGCTTGACAAAAAAAGCGCTCGACATCACGCCGAATCTTGAGTCTCTGTTCGGGACCCGCGACGAAAACCTCAGGCTCATGGAAGATATGCTCCATGTGCGCATCGATATGAAATCGGATGCAGTGGTGGTGGAAGGCTCGGCGGAGAGTATTGCGCGCGTGGAACGCATTTTTGCGGACTACGAAGGGCTACGGAAGGTGGGCGTGAGCCTGCAGAACGGCGAGCTGCACGGCATGCTGCGGCTGGTGGTGTGCGATCCGGCGGTGTCGCTGCGGAGCCTGGCTGAGGCGGGCAAACAGCGCTCGGCGGGGATCAAACGGATGGTGCAGCCGCGTTCGCTGAATCAGCGGCTGTATGTCGAGGCAATTGAACAACTTGACATGGTCTTCGGGGTGGGCCCCGCGGGCACGGGAAAGACCTATCTGGCGGTGGCCATGGCGGTTTCGGCGCTGCAGGCCAAAAAGGTAAGCCGCATCGTGCTGGTACGCCCGGCGGTCGAGGCTGGAGAGCGTCTGGGGTTTCTGCCGGGGAGTCTGCAGGAGAAGGTCGATCCTTATCTGCGGCCGCTGTATGACGCGCTCTATGACCTGCTCGAACCGGAGCGCGTGGACAAGATGCTGGAGAAGAACGTGATCGAAGTGGCGCCGCTCGCGTTCATGCGCGGGCGCACGCTGAACGACTGCGTTCGTGATCATGGACGAGGCGCAGAATACGACGAGCGAGCAGATGAAGATGTTCCTGACGCGGCTGGGGAACAACTCGAAGGCCGTGATTACCGGGGACGTCACGCAGATCGACCTGCCCAACCCGCGCAAGTCGGGGCTGATTGAGGCGATGGCGGTACTGGATGGCGTGGACGGCATCCGCTTCGTGCACTTTGAAGCCGGCGACGTGGTGCGGCACCAGCTCGTGCAGCGCGTGATTCAGGCCTACGACAACTTTGGACGCGCGCAGCAGGAGCTGCCGCTGAGGCTAGCCGAGGGTGACGGGCAGACGGCTCCGAAGCCGCAGTAGCTCCGAAACCACAGTAGCGGCGGCAATTGCGATAGGATCAAAAGGAGGGCCTCGCGCCCTCCTTTGCTTTTCCGCAGCAATATGGGGCGGAGGCAATGCAATCCCCATGATCCTGATCGAACCTGCGATAGAGAAGAAATTTGGCCGCTCCAGCTTGAAGAAGCGGGAGATTGGGGACTTCTTGGCGCAGGCGATCGCGGCGGCGGAACTGTCAGGGACGGTTTCGGTGCTGCTGACGGGCGACGAGGAGATCCGGCGGCTGAACCGGGAGTTTCGGCACAAAGACAAGGCGACCGACGTGCTGTCGTTTCCGGCGGCAGAATCGGTCGGGCGCGCCCGGCTGGCGGGAGATGTTGCGATCTCGGTGGAGACGGCAGCGCGCGAGGCGGCCGAGCGGGAGCATCCGCTGGCGCTCGAGCTGAAGATATTGCTGCTGCACGGAGTCCTGCACCTGGCGGGATGGGATCACGAGGCGGATTCGGGTGAGATGGCTCGGAAGGAAGAGGCGCTGCGGAGACGGCTGGGGCTGGCGCAGGGGCTGATTGAGCGGGCTTTAGAGCACAGAGCTCAGAGCACAGAGCTCAGAGCACAACATACTGCTACCCACGTCCCAAAAGCGGGACGTGGGGCACCCGGCGGAAAGAAACGGCGGAGTGGAAAGCCATGACTCTGGTGCTTCCGCTTCTGATCGCGATTTTGCTGGTAGTGCTCACGCTGGCTTCGTATGTCGACCGGCTGTACTCAGAGATGGGGAAGTTTCTGTCGCGGGAGTTCCAGGAGAATATCGACGCATGGGAACATCACGTTGAGCCGAAGATTCGCCTGGGGCGCGATCACATTCGGCTGTCGGCGGCGATCCTGGCGCAGCTCTCGCTGGCGTGCCTGACGCTGCTTTTCGGCATGCTGCTGTTTGCCCAGACGACGGTTTTCGACCGGCCGACAGGGGCGGAGATTGGGCAGGCGGTGCTGGGGGTGGTGCTGGTGATCGTGATCTTCAACCAGCTGCTGCCCTTTGTGTTTTTTACGCGGACGCGCGGGTTGTGGATCGTCCGGTGGAGACGGCCGCTGGCGCTGATGTTTTACCTGGTGATGCCGATCACGGTGTTTCTGGGTTTTCTGCTGTCGATTGCGGCGCTGGCGGAATCGGCTCCTCGCAAGGAAGAGGACGCTTCGGTGGAAGCCGTGGATGCCTTGATCGAGGCGGGCGAGGAAGAGGGCATTCTCAAGGAGAGCGATCGCGAGCTGGTGCGTTCGGCGGTTGAGTTCGGCGACAAGGTGGTGCGCGAGGTGATGACGCCGCGGCCGGAGATATTTGCCGTCCCGGGAGCGACGACACTCGAAGAGTTTCTGGATATGATCGAAAGCCAGCCGTATTCGCGGGTGCCGGTCTACGAGGAGACGCTCGATCACGTGACGGGCATCGTATTTGCGCATGACCTGCTGCGCATCCGCGACGAAGATGCGCGGACGCAAACCGTGGCCAGCATTCAGCATTCGGCGACGTTTGTGCCGGAGACGAAGAAGGTGAGACGAGCTGCTGCGCGAGATGCAGCGCGAGAAGCAGCACATGCGGATCGTGATCGACGAATATGGCGGCGTGGCTGGACTGGTAACGATCGAAGATCTGCTGGAAGAGATTGTGGGCTCGATTACCGATGAGCACGAAAACGAGGATGAATCCGTCGTGCACGAGGCGGATGGATCATGGATTGTGCCGGGGAATCTTGAGATTGAGCGGCTGGAGGATCTGTTGGGCGGAGAAGCGGAGGTACCGGAAGATTCCGAGGCCACGACGGTCGCGGGCCTCGTCAGCGAGGCCGCGGGACGGATTCCGCAAGCCGGCGAGGTGGTTGAGCGGTACGGGATGCGTTTTGAGATTCTGGCTTCCACCGACCGGCGCATCGAGCGGCTGCACGTTTCCCGCGCAGCAAAGGAAGTGGAAGGAGCATGAGATTGCGATCGGGATTTGTATCGATTATCGGACGCCCGAATGCCGGCAAGTCGACGCTGCTGAATGCGCTGATCGGCGAGAAGGTCGCGATTGTGACGGCGAAGCCGCAAACCACGCAGACGCGGATTCACGGTGTTCTGGATGTGCCGGCGCGCAAGGGGAAGCATCCTGCCGCGCAGATTGTGTTCGTCGACACGCCTGGTGTGCACAAGCCGGGCTCCGCACTCGACAAGCGGATGATGCAGGAGGTTCACGCGGCGCTCGAAGGTCGCGACGCTGTCCTACTGATGGTCGATGCAACGCGCCGGCTGGAATTGCCTGAGCTTCCCGCTGGTGAAGAAGGGAAAACGGGTCAGCGCGCAAATAAGGCCGAGAGTGAAGACTCGTTCGTTTTCGAGCTGATTCGCAAGCTGGAGTGCCCGGTCTTTTTGCTCATCAACAAGATCGATCTGGTCGACCGCAAGAAGCTGCTGCCGCTCATTCAGCAGCTCTCCTCGCTGCACTCATTCGCGGAAGTCTTTCCGATTTCGGCGCGGAAGAAGGATGGGCTCGATCTGCTGCTGGAGAAGCTGGTCGCGGTTCTTCCCGAGGGCGAGCGGTATTTTCCCAAGGATCAGTTCACGGACCAGCCGGAGCGCTTTCTGGTTGCTGAACTCATTCGGGAGAGGATCCTGATCGAAACCGGCGAGGAGGTTCCGTATGCTTCGGCCGTGCTGGTGGAGCGCTTCGAAGAGCCGAGGCCGCAACCCAAGAAACCGAGGCCCGATGCCAAGCCGCCGCTCACGCGGATCTCCGCGGTCATCTACTGCGAACGCGACGGGCAGAAAGCGATTCTGATCGGCAAAGGCGGAAGCAAGCTAAAGGCTATCGGGACCGTCGGCGCGCAAGGAGATCGAGTCGCTACTGGGGACGAAGGTTTTTCTGGAACTGCACGTGATCGTTAAGGAAAACTGGCGTGATTCGCGGGGGTTTGTCGAGTCGCTGGATTGGCGAAGGCAGCTGGAGAGATAGCGGAACGGGAAACCCCGGAATCCGATCGCTAGATCGACCGCATCCCCATGTGTTGGGCCGCCCGCATGGAGAAGCGTGTAAAAGACTTCGCAGGGTAGCAGATTGAGGCGTAGGCTACAATTCCATACATCCTAAGTCAGGACGTTCGATGTGAGCGATCAAGGCTTGAAGATGTCGCTGGAAATCCTGAAATATTGTTCCATTGCGGTCGGAACAACTTCGGGACTATTGGGCACAATCACTCAGACCCGGGACAAGGAAACAGGCAAGCTCACGCGATGGGGCAAACACATGGTTGTGCTCATTGCGGTCTCAGGGGTGGTAACAACCGCAATACAGTCTGTGGAGTCGTATTTGAAGTCGAGGAGCGATGCCGAATACACGGCTGCGCAAAATGAATCATCTACGCGCATCGCTAAAATTCTCACTCAGGCTGATGTCCTTAAGACGCAACTTGACGCTCAGAACAAGTCGCTCGGCAGCGCCGTGACGGGGATTGGCGACACTACAAAGCAGCTACAAACCGTTTATGCCTCGCAGAATCGCGTGCTACACGATACTTACGCGATGTTACATCCGCTTGGGAAATTGCACCTGTCATGTTCCATTGAGATTCCCTTCTCGGGCCCTGTCATTCTGAATAGTCATTGGTACGCGATCGTAAAATCTCCTGAGGACTCAGAAAGATTTCCTGAATGGGGGCCAGCAAAGGAAGAAGACCCCACACTCTATGCCATGCTGCACGGGCGATTGTTAGCATATTTCAATAAGCCACCCAGGCACGGTCAGGCAAAACGGGTTTTTGAGTCTAAGGGTTACGATCTTTACTTCAGGAGCGAGAATGTTGAGTCCTCTCTTCATATGCTAGAGGAAAATTCCAAGACATTCATCAACAACGTGTCTGCCACTATGGTGCGGGGATCTGATAACCAGAAGATCGCCACATGGGAGGATCTACAACAATCCGAGTTAGTTGTTCCGTTACCCGTTGCGTATTCGCCTGAAGCCGAATTGAAGTCCTGCCGGTTTGTGTTTGGTGGCCCTACGGATGCAGAACAGTCCACAAGCCTGGACATCACATTTAACCCAAGCCAGAGACAGACCCAGGAGAATGAAAATGTGTTCTATGTTGTCAGTCTTTCCAAATTATCCGCTGCCCGGCCATCAGGCGATTTGCCCTCACAAACATCAACGAGCACTAAACCTGAACTAAGGTGACTCGTCTGGGTTGGGCGTGGCTGTTCAGGCCTGCAGCGGGTCAAGTAGCCAGACCCTCC
Organism: uncultured Acidobacteriota bacterium; assembly: GCA_963735555.1. Taxonomy (GTDB): domain Bacteria; phylum Acidobacteriota; class Terriglobia; order Terriglobales; family Acidobacteriaceae; genus Silvibacterium. Next base: position 59,001 of record CAVTLP010000014.1, on the reverse strand, counting down.
CGAACGCTGATGCCCAGAGTCTTCACCACAGAGGCGCAGAGAACACAGTAAGTGTATGTCGGGTTCTGATCTCTGTTTAACGCCAAGACGCAAAGGGCGCAAAGAGAGCGCAAAAGCAGGTCCTTCGACTTCGTCTGTCGCGAAATGCGCGACAGACTCCGCTCAGGATGACGTCGCGTTGTTGAGGGTACTGTTTTGTCGGTGCTAATGAGGTACTTCGCTCTTCCGGCTGTAAATCTCAGGGGACAAGGCCCTCGCGGACGCTGATGCCCAGTGCCTTCATCTTGCGGTAGAGATGGCTGCGTTCGAGGCCGAGGGATTCGGCGGCGCGGCTCATGTTTCCGTGGCACTCGTCGATTTTTCTTAGGATGTAATCGCGCTCGTAGGCCTCGCGCGCCTGCTGGAGAGTGCTGAACTCTTCAGTGCGGCGTCCGCCGGCACGGTGAACGAGGCACGGAAGATGACGGCGCTCGATGCGGTGGACCTGCGGGTTGAGAATCAGCACGCGTTCGAAACATTCTTTAATTCGCGCACGTTGCCGGGCCAGGGATAGTGCTTGAGCAGGTCGAGCGCGTCCTCAGCGATCTCGACGCGGGGCCGGCCATACTCGCGACCGAAGAGGCGCAGAAATTCGCGGGCGAGCGAGGGGATATCCTCCTTCCGGTCGCGGAGCGGCGGCACGAAGAACGGAATGACGTTCAGGCGGTAGAAGAGGTCTTCGCGAAAATTGCCCTTGGCGGTCTCCTCCTCGAGATTCTTGTTGGTCGCGGCGATGACGCGGACATCGACGCTGATGGGATGCGTTGCGCCGACGGGCACGAAGCTCTGCTCGTCGAGCGCGCGCAGAACCTTGGCCTGGGTCTTGAGGCTCATATCGCCGACCTCATCGAGAAAGAGTGTTCCGCCGTTGGCGCGCTCAAAGGTGCCACGCTTTTCGGGCGGGCCGCCGGGGATGGCGCTGTTCCGGTAGCCGAACAGTTCGCTCTCGATGAAGTCCTCGGGGATGGCCGCGCAGTTCAGCTCGATGAAGACGCGATCATTGCGCGGGCTTTCGGCATGAATGGCGCGGGCGATCAGTTCCTTGCCGGTGCCGGATTCTCCGAAGATGAGAACGCGGCCGTTTGTCGGCGCCATCAGCTTGATCTGCTGGCGCAACGCCTTTGCCGGGACGCTTTCTCCGGTGATGGTGGTTTCGATGGAGAGCTGGCGCTTGTACTCGAGGTTCTCATTGCGCAGGCGTTTCGCCTCGATCGCGTTCTTCACGACGATGAGGGTGCGCTCAAGCAGCAACGGCTTTTCGAGAAAATCGAAGGCGCCGAGCTTGGTGGCTTTGACGGCGGTCTCGATGGTGGCGTGGCCCGGAGATGACGATGACTTCGGGCTTGTCTTCGGTTTCGAGCGAGCCGAAGATCGCCGAGCACGTCAAGACCGTCGCGGTCAGGCAGCCAGATGTCGAGAAGCAGAATGTCGTACGGGGTGTCGCGCAGCAGCACGATCGCCTCGGTCCGCTGGCCGTGCTGGAGACCGAGTATCCCTCCTCTCGCAGGATTTCGTCGAGCGATTCGCGGATTTCTGCTTCGTCGTCGACGATGAGGATGCGGTTCATTCAGCAGCTCCCGCGTGCAGTGAGAGATGCGAGATCGGTGCCTTATGACCGTTGGTCGCACTGCCCATTTTCGGCGAGCGGCAATTCGAGGATGAAGCGCGCTCCGGCGGGCGAATTATTTTCGGCGCGAATCGCGCCATGGTGTTCCTGAACGATCTTGGCGGCGATGGCGAGGCCCAGCCCGGTTCCGCGCTGCTTGGTGGATACGTAGGGAAGAAATAGCCGTTCGCGCATTTCATCGGTGAGACCGTGGCCGGTGTCGGCCAGTACCAGCTCGGCCATTCCGTGATTTTCGCTGAGACAGGTCTCGATGGACAGCACACGCAAAAGGCTGTTCTGCATGGCTTCGGCAGCATTGTCGATAAGGTTGGCCAGAGCCCGCTTGAGCGCCTGCGAGTCGGCCATCACCGGCGGGAGATCGCGAGCCAGCCGTTGTTCAATGCGAATGTTTTCGAGACGGCCGTGAAAAAGCATCACAGCGCTCTCGACGATCGGCGTTCAGGTCGGTCGGCTTTGGCTGCGCGGCAGGGAACTGGGCGAGCACCGCGAACTGATCGACGAGCGTGCTCATCGATTCCACCGAGGAGAGAATCACGTCGACACAGCGGCGGATTACGCCAGGGGACTCGGGAAGGTTGCGATCCAGGTGGCGGCGGATGCGCTCGGCTGACAGCGCGATAGGCGTCAAGGGGTTTTTTATCTCGTGCGCTACGCGCTGTGCGACTTCCTTCCAGGCGAGCTGACGCTGTGCGCGCAGAAAATCCGTCACGTCCTCGATGACCAGAATAGAGCCGCGTTTGTTCGCCCCAAGGTCGAGCAAGGCGATGGTGGCGGTGAGGCTCAGCGTGCCGGTGGAAGTGGGCATCTCAAATTCGGTGGCGGCGATCCCCATGCGTTGCGCGCGACGCTCGAGGAGGGTGAGCTCGGCTGCGACATCCGGAGCGAAGACCGACGCGAGCTGAACGCCCGTGAGATGCCGGGGCTGGTGAGGCGTGACAAGGTCGAGAAAAGCACGATTGGCCTGCAGAATCGCACGCTCGGAATCCAGAGTGACGACTGCGCTCGGAATGGTCTCGAGGATGGTCTCGAGTTCTTTGCGACGGGCTTCCAAGGTGAGATTTGCAGCGGACAACTGGCTGGCCGAGGTTTCGGCAAGAGTGCGGCTCTGCTCGAGGTCCGATGCCATGTGGTTGAAGGATCGAACCAGCTCGCCCAGCTCTTCGGTTGCGGAGACGGTGACGCGCTGATCGTACTGGCCCTCCGCGATTTCATTCATCGCGTCGGCCAGGGCTTCCACGGGCCGCGTGATCTGCTTGGACAGGTAGAGAGCCAGCCAGCTGCTGGCGAAGAAGATCAGCGCAGTAAGTAACAGTAACAAGAACAAATAGGTGCTGCGGATACTGCGGCGTTCGCGATAGAGGGTCCAATACTGCGTGGTCTCGTTGCGGATCTGTCCCACCGTGGAGCTGAGTCCCGCGGGCATGGGAAGGCCGACCACGACGAGACCGCCGCCTCCGATGGTCGCGTCTCCGACCGCATACTGGGTATCGCCTATGGTAAGGACCGGCTCGTCGGTACGTTGTGCCGCCTTGAGAGCCGCGGCAGTGAAGTCGTCGAATTTGCTGTTCTTGTCATCCTCATCGTCATCGAGCCATGCGCTGACCACGGCGGGTTGCGAGGATTGGGGCACCTGGTACTGCGCTACGGGCACACCATCCCGGAAGACGATGGCGAAGCCGCCCTGCAAGGTGATGCGATGCGTGCGTATCTCCTCGAGAAGCCGGGGGCGATCGGCGCTGTCGTAGTGCTCCGTGAAGGATTGTGAGCGGGCAAGCGATTCGGCCTCGGCGCGCGCATTCAGGCTCACGTAGTGAGCGAGTTCGATGGCGATCCGCGTTGAGTTGTCGCGCAACTCAGCGACGGGCTGCGTGAACCAGCGGTCGATGGAACGGTTCATCAGCCCGAAGCTGAAGAGGAACATGAACAGCGCCGGCGCAAACGAGAGAAGCAAAGCGCCGATCAGCATGCGGGAGCGCAGCCGGGAGCCGAGGACGCGGCTGCGCTGGTCCGCAAAAAGCTTAAGGATGTTGCGCAGCAGAAGAACGAGCAGCATTACGAAGAGCAGAAAGACGAGGACCGAAAGCGCAGTAAAAAGCAGAATCTGCCCGGTCGAACGAGGGTGCAGAAAGCTGAGTTTGAAGGCATTGAGCGCGCTCAACAGCAGGACAAGCAGAAGGGTTGCCGCAGCCAGTACCACAACCGTCGCGCGCCGGTGTTTTGATTCGACCAAAAAGTACTCCTGCGGAAAGATTATAGGCCCGACATGAGGGCCGGTTTCCGGGAACGAAACCTGAGGCTGGCGGGCCCTAATGTGGCATCCAAATATGGCATGATGGTGCCGTGATGAAATTCAACCGGGTCTCCGCCTCGATTCTCCCCTTCGCCCTGGCAGGTTTGCTGCTGGCCAGTGGTTGCAAGAAACAGCCCCAGCCGGCCAGCAGTGAAACTCCGCAGACGGCCGCGACTCCCGCTCCTGCGGATTCATCGGCTGCGGCACCTACAAGTGCGGGGACGCCAGCCACCTCGGGAGCGCCTGCCCCGGCTCCGGCTTCGACTCCTGACACTTCTGCAGCGCCGGGGACGGCTCCAGACGGCTCCGGCGGCGGCTAACGCCGGGCCCCCGCAGCCTCCACCACCGCCACCGCCGGTGGTGATTCCAGCAGGAACACACATCGCGGTCACGACCAGCGAGGATCTGGGGTCGAAGATCAGCCAGGAGGGCCAGACCTTCACAGCGATGGTTGCGACTCCCGTCTATGTAGGCGGCAAGATGGTCATTCACGCGGGTGCATCGGCGACGGGCACAGTGGTCGATGCCAAGGCGTTGGGCCGCTTCAAAGGAGGCGCGGAGCTGGGTCTCCGGCTGGATACGGTGCGTGCCAGCGGCGCAACCTACCAGATCGCCTCAAGTACGATTGAGCGGACGGAAGCGGGGAAAGGCAAGCGTACCGCAGGCTTTATCGGCGGTGGCGCCGGCGGCGGGGCGCTTATCGGCGGATTAGCCGGCGGCGGAAAGGGCGCGCTCATTGGCGGTCTGATCGGCGCAGGCGCGGGCACGATAGGCGCGGGCTTTACCGGCAAGAAGGACATCGTCATTCCGGCAGAAACCACCTTGACCTTCCGGCTGGAGCGAGCGGTCCACGTAACCGAATCACAATAAGGGAAACTTCAGCGGTTAAGGCGTGGCTCCTGCCTGGTGCGGGAGCCACGTTTTTTGGGGCCAGAAATTCAGGAGAGCAGGTCGGGGAGCAGGCTGGGGGAGCAGGTCTAGGAGAGCAGGTCTAGGAGAGCAAATCCCGGACAGGTGTCCAGGGCCTTTGCTGGGAGGTGGCGACGGGTTCGCAGGTGAGGGTGCCCTCGTAAGTGTTCACGCCGTCGCGGATGCCGTCGTCCTCGAGAATGGCGGCCTCCGCTCCATGCTGGGCGAGCTTGAGGACATAGGGAAAGGTCGCATTGGTGAGGGCGTGGGTGGAGGTGTAGGGGACTGCGGCGGGCATGTTCGTCACGCAGTAGTGGACGACGCCGTTGACGAGGTAGGAGGGGTCGCTGTGGGTGGTGGGGCGGGCGGTCTCGACGCATCCACCCTGGTCGATGGCGACATCGACGATGACCGCGCCGCGCTTCATGTGCGAGACCATCTCGCGGGTGACGATCTTGGGGGCAGCGGCTCCGGGGATGAGGACTCCGCCGATGACGAGGTCGGCTTCCTGCGTGGCGCGGGCGAGGTTGTAGGAGTTTGAGGCGAGGGTGAAGAGCTTGCCGTTGAAGATGTCGTCGAGCTCGCGCAGGCGGTTCAGGTTCAGGTCGACGATGGTGACCTTCGCGCCCATGCCTACGGCGATTTTCGCGGCATTGGTGCCGACGATGCCGCCGCCGATGATGCAGACGTTGGCGGGAGGTACGCCGGGTACTCCGCCGAGCAGGACGCCGCGGCCGCCGTACTCGCGCTCGAGAAACGAGGCACCGACCTGGACGGACATGCGTCCGGCGACCTCGGACATGGGGGTGAGCAGCGGCAGGGTTCCGGCGCGGTCACGGATGGTCTCGTAGGCGATGCCGGTGACTTTCTTGGTGAGGAGTGCCTCGGTCAGCGCGGGCAGTGGGGCGAGGTGGAGGTAGGTGAAGAGGACGAGGCCCTCGCGGAAGAAGACGTATTCCTTCTCGACGGGCTCCTTGACCTTGACGATCATGTCGGCGAAGCCCCAGACGTTGTGGGCCGAGCCGACGATCTCGGCTCCGGCGGCCTGATATTCGTCGTCGGTGAGGGCGGAAATCTCGCCAGCGCGGGTTTCGAGGAGGACTTTGTGTCCGGCTTCGGTTAGTGACTTGACTCCGGCGGGCGTGATGCCGACGCGGCTCTCGTGGTCTTTGACTTCCTTCGGAACTCCGATGATCATGCCTTGCGACCTCAGCGAATTTCCATCCTAAATCAGTCGAGCGAGGAGTGAGGAAGAGAGAGGTTAAGATTGCCCCCTGTCAGGATGCAGGAGGGGTTGGGATCCCTCGGGTTGCGTCGGCGAGGCGGAAATAGCGTCGAGCGTGCGCGACGTCGCGCAGGATCTGCGCCTTGAGGGCTGCGGGTGAGGCAAAGCGCTGCTCGGAGCGGATGCGGGCGAGGAAGCAAAGCTCAAGGGGTGTGACTTCAGCCAGGTCGATAGGGCGAAAGTTGAGCAGATGCGACTCGACGGCGTAGGAGTCTTCGCCAAATGTGGGACGATTTCCGGCGTTGGTGACGGCGTCGAAGGTTTCAGCGCTCGATCCGGAGCCGATTTTGAGGCGCGTGACGTAGACACCGTTCGCGGGGAGCAGCTCGTCGTAAGTTGCGAGATTGATGGTAGGCACGGTGAGCTCGGTGCCGATGCCGCGTCCGCGCGCAGGAGTGGAGCGGATGGAGAACAGGCGGCCCAGGAGGGCACGGGCGCAAGAGATGTCTCCGGCGGCGATGCGCTGGCGGACCTGAGAGCTGGAAACAGGGATGGCCGCGCACGGTAAGCGCGGGATGGGTGAGGACGACAAATCCAAGCTCGCGCCCTAGCTTGGCCAGCTCGGCGATGCCAGCGCTGCACCATGGCCGAAGCGGAAGCTGTCTCCTTCGTGGACCTCGACGGCGTGCAGCGTGCGATGGAGTACGTCAGCGGCAAACTCATGCGCGGAGAGGCGCGAAAACTCTTCGGTAAAGGGGATGACCAGGGTCGCGTCGATACCGGTCTGCGCCAGCAAGTCGAGGCGCATGGGCAGCGGAGTGATGAGGCGCGGGGCCTGAGCGGGGCGAAGAAGGCGCACGGGGTGGGGATCGAAAGGTGACGGCAACGGATTGAGCGTCGAGCAGACGGGCCCGATCGCGGACCTTCCGGATGATCTCCTGGTGGCCGCGGTGGACGCCGTCGAAATTGCCGATGGCGAGAACCGTGGGGCGAGGCTGGCCGGAATGGAGTCGAGCGAACAGAAGACTTGCATTCGTCAGATCTCAAAGGGAATGCGCAGGCCGTCGTAGGCGAGTCGCACGTGCCGCGGTAGCTCGTTCTCGGTTCAGAGTGATCGAGATCGTGCGACATGTGCGTGAAGAAGGCGCGGCGCGGTCGGAGCCGTTCGATCCACGTCAGCGCCTCGCTCGACGTTGGCGTGGCTGGGATGCGGCGTTGCGCGCAAGGCGTCGATGATGAGCGACGTCGAGATTTTCGAGCAGGGGAAGGCTGGTCTCGGGGATGCTGCTCATGTCCGTGAGGTAGGCGGCGGCGCCGAAGCGGAAGCCGGCAATCGAAAGACTCGCCATGGATCAGCGGGATGCGCTGAAAGCTGCACCCCGGCGACATCGTGACGGACTCCTGGCCGTTCATGCGGTGCATTTTGACGCGGGCGCGCGTGGGGTATTTCGACTCGGCTGAGAAGGTGTAGTCGAAGACGTTTTCGATGATGCGGGCGCTTGGCGTCGTCTGCGTAAAGGGGCATGTGGCCGTTGGGGTGGCGAAAGCTAAGCGGGCGCAGGTCGTCGAGGCCGAGGATGTGGTCGGCGTGCGAGTGCGTGTAGAAGACCGCATCGAGTGCCGGATCTTTTCGCGAAGAACCTGTTCGCGGAAATCCGGGCCGGTATCGATAAGGATGCAGTGGTCCTCCTGGACTGCACTGCCCGATGCGTCGATCGCGCGGGTCGGGCGAGGTGCAGACGCGGCATTCGCATCCCAGAGTGGGTACGCCCATCGAGGTTCCGCTGCCGCGGATGGTTAGGGTGGCTTGCATTTTTCGGTCGAAGTGCTTCAGATGAATCTTAATTGAGACAGTGGTTCCCACCCTTCGCAAGCGCGAGAGGATGCCCATCGAGGTTCCGCTGCCGTAGGATGACAATCTCTGCCTGCAAAGGCTACTCTGGTCCCTCTTGGGCGGCTTGCTGCGCCTGCTGCGCGATGGCGTTGGTGATTTCGAGGAACATCATGCGCAGGTCGAAGAGAGCGCGTTCTGTAACAGGCGCTGTTCTTTTTCGGTCAGATTGCCCTTGGTCTTTTCCTGCAGGACGGCGAGCATGTCGATGCTCTGGCGCGCGCCTACGATGTCGATACGCGGCTGCTGGCCCGGCTCGGTGCCCGCACCCATGGCCATGATGGCCGAAAGATAAATGGACTGGATGACGTGCTCGAAGGTGACTGTGTCCTGAGCGGCCTCGACGCCGGGATTCGCCTGGCGGAGCATGGCTGTCGATTTCGCGCGATGACTGCTGATAGGCGGCGTGCTGATCGGCGGATTCCTGCGCAGTGGGCTCCGGGAGTTCTTCTTCAGCTGGCGCGGTCCTCGGTCTTCGGCCAGCGGCTTCTTCGTCGGGCTGGGGCACAGTTGATGACGCGCGCCGTGGTTCATCAGTATGGTTCCGGGCGCGGATTCCTGCTGCCGGTTGTGGCTGCTCGTCGCGCGGATCGCCCTCCAGTGTGAACTTGCGGCGGTCGGTGACGGTGAATGATGGCGGTTTCTCTTCCATGGGTCCTTTCCCGTTCAGGGCAAGTGCAGGAGGCTCGTCGAGCGGAATTGCTCGGCCTCCCGGATATGTAATGGCAGCTTTTCGTTCCAGTGCTTCGATACGAACCATGCCGAACGCGAAGGTTCGCGGCAGGCCGGGCAGGGCGTAATGGGCCGCGCTGGTAATTTCGCCAATGGGATTTCTTTGAGCCTGTTCGCCCTCGGCGCGAACGTCTGCCGGATTCCGGAGGGCGGGTACAGCTGCCGGTGCAATGAGAACTGGCGCAGGGTGCGGTGCACCGTGGCGCGCGAGCGGATGCGCTCGACGATCTCCTGCCCGAGATAGCAGCCTTTGTTGAAGTTGAGGGCGCGCGATCTGGCTGTCTCCTGGGCAAGATAACGCTCGCTTGATATCGACGCCGTAGAGAGGGGTGGCGGACAGGATGCGAAGAGCCTCCACCGCCTCGAATCCCGCAGGGGATCGCACCGGCGGCGAGGAGCGCCCCAGATTTCTGGACAGGGATGCGGTCGGGAGCCAGAGCTCAAAGCGCGGGACAATGGTGCTATGGGCATGGGCTACGGGCTGACACGTGACTTCGATGCCTTGCAGGCGTCCGGGATGAAGGCTAGCATATTCGGGAGGCGGCTCAGTCCCAGAGTGTCGAGAATGTCGGCCGATCGCGGGCCGCCGACGCCAATCGAGGTCGTGGATGCGTCTAACTCCTGTAGCTCCACGTCGTCCATGATGATGAAGTGGTCGAGGTGGGCGATGAGACGGGCGATCTGAGAGCGGTCGGTCTCAAGCAGGATGTGATCGGAGAAGCGGTAAATGGTTGCGTCGCCGAGGATTCGACCCTGGGCATTGAGCAGAAAGCTGTAGTTCCAGTGGCCTTCATCGAGTGACTGGATGGTATTGGTAACCATGCCGTTGAGCCAGCGGACCCGGTCGCTTCCGGTGATTTTGAGAAAGGCCGAATAACCGAGATCATAGACACCAGCCGATGCAGTCAGAGCGGCGAGTTCCGGCTGTATCCCGGAAAAGCTCTCGGGCGTGAGCGAGCCGCGGTAGGGCCGCAGTGCAAGGGCGCCATCGCCGGCAACGAGGTACGCGGCCAGAGGCGTTGCAACGACAGGGGATTGGGGTGCGGCGACAGTTTGGGGAACAGCACTCATGGCAAAGGTTCTATAAAAATTATAGCCTCGCATCAGACGAGGAACGTGTAAAGGGATGGGAATGACAGCAATTGGAGAGATTACGCGCGGCCGGCACGCTGGCTTTGGCGCTGACTGCCGCAGTATCTTTGCGGGCGCAACAGACGTCGCAAGAACAGACTCAGGGCACCGCGCAGAAAGCGGAGGAACAGAAGCCGGAGATCCGGATGACGCAGGCCCAGGCGAAGGAACTCTTCTCGTCCGTGGACACGATCCTGCAATTCGCCTCCGACGACTCAAAGCTGGCCATCAAGAGCAAGGTGAAGCGGCGGCTGACCTCCCGGGACGCGGTGGAGAAGTACCTTGTCGACAAAATGAAAGACGACAAGGACGCCAAGCGCATGGAGCGGTCGGAGATTGTGCTGAAGAAGTTCGGCCTGATCGATCAGGATTTTCAGCTGCAGCCGTTTCTTGTGAGCCTGCTGAAGGAACAGATTGCGGGTTATTACGACAGCAAGACGAAGACCGTGAATCTGCTGGACTGGATCGACCCCGATACGCAGAAGCCTGTGCTGGCACACGAGCTGACGCATGCTCTGCAGGACCAGCAGGGTGAATCTGGAGAAATGGGAAGACGAGACGCAACGACGATCGTCTCGCATAACGTCACGGAGGACAACCAGCGGATCGCCACCGACGAGCAGGACACGGCGCGCGAGGCTGTGCTCGAAGGCCAGGCCATGGCGGTGCTGGTCTGGATTACAGCTCTAAGCCGATCGGGACAGAGCATCCTGACCAGCCCGGACCTGGTGAAGAGCAAGGCCGACTGAGCAGGGCGCGGACTTCGGATTCTCCCGTGCTGCGCGCGCTCCGTTGCTGCTGCAGGAGGCTCTCCTGTTTCCCTATCACGAAGGCCTGAAGTTCGAAGTAGACCTGCTGCAGGACAAGGGGCCGGCCGGAGCTTTTGCCGGTGTGCTGGATCGTCCGCCCGCACGAGCTTCGAGATCATGAATCCGCACGCGTATGAGCGGGCGGATGAAGGTTCCCGCTGCTGAAGATGCCGGATGTGCATCCTCTGCTGGACGCGAATACGACGCCCTACGACATCGGCGTGATGGGGCAGCTGGATGTGCGCATGCTGGCGGAGCTGTTTGGCGGTCAGCAAACGGCAGCGGCGCTGACGCCGGCGTGGGCCGGAGGGGTTTATTACGCAGTGCAAGAAGAAGAGACGCTCCGGAGAAGAACTCAACTGCATCGATCTCCGCTGCTCTATCTTTCGCAGTGGAAGATCGCCGGAGGCCGCGGAAGCCTTCGCGAAAATGTATGCCGATGAGCTGGGCAAGCAATATTCCGACGTGAAGCGCGATGCGAACGACGAAGCTGACCAGAGCGAGCAGATTTACAACACGAATGAAGGCCCGGTGCTGATCTCAAATGACCGGAAATTCGGTCTTCGTGAGTGAAAGCTTCGACCTGACGACTGGCGCGCAAGCTTGAATTCCTGATGCTGGGCGCGCAGCAGGATGAAGCAGCCAGAAGTGGCCGACGGCTTGCACGCCGGTTAAGCGGCACTGGGCTGACGGGCAGCATGGTCGATTTTTTTGCCGGGTGCGGTGTGATGCGAGCCGCGCTGCCGCATGAAGCCGCGCCATTTATACTGAAGTCTTCCACGTACATTCCACATCACTCGGCGAAACCTGCAGGCGGAGCTCGGATTGCAAGCAAGCAGAAATTGGAATTATCGGGGGCAGCGGCTTGTATGCCATGCCCGGACTTACCAACGTGCGCGAAGAGCGCGTGGAAACCCCATTTGGCGAACCCAGCGACGCCTTTGTCCTTGGCGAACTGGAAGGCCGCAAGGTCGTCTTCCTGGCACGACACGGACGCGGGCACAAGCTGCTGCCTTCAGAACTTGAATTTTCGCGCCAACATCTACGCGTTGAAAAAGCTCGGCGTCGAGCGGATTCTTTCGGTCTCCGCTGTAGGGTCGCTCAAAGAAGAGCACAAGCCGACGGACTTCGTCATTCCCGATCAGTTCATTGACCGCACGTTTCATCGCGAGTCGACATTCTTTCGGCGATGGCATTGTGGGCCATGTCGCGTTCGGCGATCCGGTGTGCGCGATGGTGGCGAAGACCATCGTCGAGGCCTGCGAGCATCGGAAGTGGTGGGCAAGGCGGGCGGAACCTATGTCTGCATGGAGGGCCCGCAGTTTTCGACGCGTGCCGAATCGAATCTCTACCGCAGCTGGGGCGCCGACGTGATTGGCATGACCAATCTGCAGGAGGCCAAGCTGGCACGCGAAGCCGAGATCTGCTACGCGACCATGGCCATGGTGACCGACTACGACTGCTGGCACGAGGGCCACGACGATGTGACAGTCGAGCAGATTGTCGCTGTGCTGCAATCAGAATGCTGCGAATGCCGGCCAAGGTGGTGCAAGGCCGCCGTCGCCGCGATGCCCGAGAGACCGAACCTGCGCCTGTGCGTCGGCGCTGCAAGTATGCGATTCTCACGAATCCGGATGCGATTCCGAGCAAGCCACGCGCGAGCGGCTGGATCTGTTGATTGGCAAGTACTCAATAAACGTAACGGCGAAAGGATAACGGATGGCGATTCTGGTTGTCGGCAGTGTTGCGTTCGACACCATTGAAACTCCTTCAGGTCGCGCAGAACGCTGCCTGGGCGGTGCGGCGACTTACTTTGCTCTGGCCGCAAGCTACTTCACCGATGTGCGCGTGATCGCAGTCGTCGGCGAGGACTTTACCGCCGAACACGAAGACGATGTGTTGAAGCGCCGCGGCATCGACACGCGCGGCATCGAGCATATCGCGGGCAAGAGCTTCTTCTGGAGCGGCTCGTATCTTGAAGAATCTGAACGAAGCGCAGACGCTGAACACCGAGCTGAATGTCTTTCAGACGTTTTACGCCGAAGATTCCGGCCGAATACCAGGACAGCGAGTATCTGTTTCTCGCGAATATCGATCCTGTGCTGCAGGCAGAATGTGCGCAGCAGGATGCCGAAGCGCGAAGCTGGTCTGCGGCGACACGATGAATTACTGGATCAACGACCATCGCGAGAACCTGGAGCACGTGTCTAAAGGGACTGGATGGCCTGCTGATCAATGACGGCGAAGCGAAGCTGCTGGCGAAGGATGCCAACCTTGTGCAGGCCGCCGAAAAGATTCTGGCCATGGGTCCGAAGAGCCTGGTCGTGAAGCACGGCGAGTATGGCGCGACGGCATTCTTCAGCGATCGCTCTTTTCAGGTGAAGCGAAGCACCTTGCTCCTGCCCTTTCGCGCGCCGGCGCTGCCTCTGGCGAAGTCGTCGATCCTACCGGTGCTGGCGACTCCTTCGCCGGCGGATTTTTCGGATATCTGGCTTCGCAGAAGGAAGTGACGCCGGCCGTGTTCAAGAAGGCGATGTTCTACGGTGGCGTGATGGGCTCGTTCGCTGTGGAGCGCTTCGGTACGGAACGGCTGCAGCAGCTCGATCCGAGGAGATTGACGAACGCTTTGCGCTCTTCCGCGAACTCTCGCACCTTGACTGACGGCCGAAACGGAACGCCTCACGCTGCGAGGCGAGACCTTCGTCGTTGCATGGAGCGCTCTGCTGGTTTCGCTCTTCGCGCTCTCGCTTCAGCTATTCGCGTGGCCTGATGCTGCTCTACGGAGATGCGGTCGCCCATCTCCATATCGCGCGGCGCATCCTCGATTCGATCAATCCCGGGCTACGGCAGCTGGGTTCCGTATGGCTGCCGCTGCCGCATCTGCTGCTGGTGCCCTTCGTGGCGCGACTGGAGTGGTGGCAGTCAGGACTGGCGGGCGCGTTTCCCTCGATGGGCGCGTATGTTTTAGGAGCTGCCGGAATCTACCGGCTTGCGCGCTTGTGGCTGCATCCGCGCAGCGCTTTGATTGCAGCGTTGTTCTTCGGGTTGAATCCCGGCGCTGCTCTACATGCAGACGACGGCGATGAACGAACCGCTGTTTCTCGCCGAGATGATCTGGGCGGTGCTGCTGATCGTCGAGTACGGGCGCGCTCTTGAGGCAGACGAGACAAAGCGCGCGGCGAAGCTGCTGATCTGTGCGGGGATGGTTCTCGTGGGCGCGGTCTTCACACGCTATGACGGGTGGATCTTCGACTTCTCTGGCGTGGCTTTTCGCTCTGGGCAAGATGCTGCGGAGGAAGCGATGGGATTCACCTGCGGGCGGGGCGTTCGTTCTCTTCACGGTGATGGTGGCAGTCGCGCCGCTCGTCTGGATGGGCTACTGTTCGCGGCAATTCGGCGATCCGCTGGACTTTATGCGCGGCCCCTATTCCGCCAAGGCGATTGAATGTGCGGACGTCCACCCCGGGGGCGCCGCATTATCCCGGCTGGCACAGCATGCGCGTGGCGGCGCTGTACTTTCTGAAAGCTGCCGAACTGGGAGCCGTGCCGCTGCGCTTTGCGCAACCTGCTGCTGATTCTGTCGGTGGCGGGCAGTGTCGATTGCGTCGATCCGGTGGCGCGGCAAGGATGGCATTGACGGCGCTGCTGCTCTGGATTCCGCTGCCGTTTTACGCCTACTCGGTCGCCTACGGTTCGGTGCCGATCTTCATCCCGCTCTGGTGGCCGCACTCCTGGTACAACACGCGCTATGGCATGGAGATGCTGCCTGTCTTCGCGCTTTCGCTCGCCTTCCTCGTAGGCATGAGTCATCTGACTGGACTGCGCGATACGAAGCCCGGTCGTGGCCCGATGGATTCCGGCGGTCGTGGCAGTGCTGATCGTCGCGAATAGCACCGTGTTGTTGCGAGCCGAGCCCCTGGTGCTGGATGAGGCCATCGCGAACTCGCGCACGCGGATTCCGTTTGAAGTGGCGTACGCACATGCTCTGGAAATGCTGCCCCAGAACAGCATGATTCTTGCGTATACGTCGGAACATGTCGGCGCCTTTCAGCGGGCGGGAATTGCGCTCAAGCGAACGATCAACGAATCGGACTACTACCAGTGGCACTCCCGCGCTGAAGAATCCGGCGCAGGCCGCGGACTACGTGATAGCCACCGATGGCGATCGTGTGGCGCAAGCAGTTGCGGCGAAGCCGGAAGGTCTGACCCTGATCAACATTGTGTGCTCGACTGGTCAACCGTGCGCGCGCATTTACAGTTCAGACCGGCACGTCCCGAGTGATAGCATCACGCAGAAATGACTTTTCGGGATAAGTGAATCAGCGCGGTTCACGAAGGCTCATGCCTGCGGGAACGATTTCCTGATTGTAGAGGGCGAATGCGATCGCGAACTCGCGATCGTCTTTGCGCGCGCAATACCGGAGTGGGCGCCGACGGCGTCGAATTTCTGGAGTGGACGGGCGAGCGCTCAGGGCGCATTCGGCTGGTGAATGCCGATGGGTCGATCGCAGAGATTTCCGGCAATGGCACGCGATGCGTCGCCGCGTGGATGGCACATCAGAAGCAGGTGCCGGTTGGCGAAAGCATTGTCCTCGAAACAGATGCAGGCCGACGCGAGTCGCGCCTGGTGCAGGCGAGACGGTCATCGGTTCGAGTTCGCCGCGGGCATGGGTGTGCCGACGATTCGAGGACAAGCAGGTCACGCTGACGCGATCGGACGAAAGTTGCGGGAGTCGCTGTTTCAACCGGCAATCCGCACTTCGTCATCTTTGTCGAAGATGCGTCGTTTCACGCGTATGGGCGCGCGTGGCAGGACGTTGGTCGCGAAATTTGCTCGCATCCAGACTTTCCCGATGAGACGAACGTCGAATTTGTGCGTGTAATCGATACAAATATGATCGAGATACGTATCTTTGAGCGTGGAGTGGGACCCACCACGTCTTCAGGAACGGGAACGTGCGCGACGGCCGCGGCAACCATTGCGCGGCGTGGCGGTACTCCATCAGCTGCTGGTGCGCGCTCCGGGCGGCGAGCAGCAGGTGGACTGGGCTGGCGGTCGGATCGGAAATGACGCTCACCGGTCCGGCGGAGTTGATTTGCACAGGTGAGGCATGGTGAGCAAGCCTCGCTGAAGCCCACTGCCGTCTCGCCCGGGCGCCCGGGTGGCGGTAGTCGCGCCAGCGAGCAACGCAAAGCCCGAGCGGATTGAGCTCGGGCCTTGCGGCGTTGCGCAAGCGGGGTTTCGACGCAGATCGTGGGTGCGCATGCCCTGGGCAAAGAGCCTCCTTCTTTTTCGGGACGGCGACCGACCGGCTCGACGATTTGCATCGGGCTTTCGCCGATCCGGCAGTGCGTGCGGTTTTTGTACTCGTGGCGGTTACGGATCGAATTATCTGCTCGAAGATCTTGATCTGGACCTGATTCGTGACAATCCCGAAGCCCTTCTTTGGCTATAGCGATCTGACCACCGTGCAGACATGGCTGCTCGATCAGCTTGGCCTTGTGGCATTTCATGGCCCGATGGTGGCCGCCGACTTCTATCGTGAGGGCGGAGTGCATGAGGCGAGCTTCGACGCGGCGCTGGGCGGAGAAATGGTGACGTGCGGGTCCTGACGAAGGCTTGCGCATTCTCAAGCCCGGCCGCGCGCAGGGCGTTGTCTATGGAGGATGCCTGAGCATTCTCACCTTCGCCCTTGGCACACGATTTGCGCCACAGACCGAAGGCAAGCTGCTCTTCATCGAGGACGTCGCCGCCAAGCCTTACCAGATCGACAGGATGCTGCGGCAGATGCTGCTCGCGGGCAAGTTCGATGGCGTCACGGGTTTGATCTTTGGCGAAATGCTGGAGTGCGCATCGCCCGGGACCGGCGCCGGATCTGCTGGACAGGTGATCCTTCGCGTCTTCGACTGGTTTGAAGGGCCGATTGCGATCGGACTGCGATCCGGGCATGTGTCGCGCAGCAACGTAACACTGCCGCTTGGGATTGAGGCGGAATTGATTCTTGAAGATGAGCCGGTGCTGCAGTTATCTGGAGCCGGCGGTGCAGGTCTGATGCAAGATGCAGACAAACATATTCACCTGATTGGAATTTGCGGGACGGCGATGGCGTCGCTCGCCGGGCTCCTGCAGTTGAAGGGGCATCGCGTTACGGGCTCGGACCAGGCGGCCTATCCTCCGATGTCGGACTTGCTGCGCAGCCTGAACATTCCTGTCGCGGAGCCATTTTCGGAGGAGAATCTAGACCCGCGTCCTGACCTGGTGATCGTTGGCAATGCGATGTCGCGCGGCAATGTTGAACTGGAATATGTGCTCGACCAGAGAATTCCATTCACCTCCTGGCGCAGGTGATTCATGAGGAATTCCTGCCGGGGCGTGAATCGCTGGTCGTCGCGGGAACGCATGGCAAGACGACGACGACGAGCATGCTGGCGTGGATTTACGAGGTTGCTGCGAAAGCGGGTGCGGAGCTGAAGCCCTCGTTCCTGATCGGCGGCGTTGCGGAGAATTTCGGAACAAGCTTTCAGTTAGCGGAAGGACGGCCCTTCATTCTGGAGGGCGACGAGTACGACACGGCCTTCTTCGACAAGGGACCGAAGTTCATGCATTACTTTCCCGATGCGCTTATATTGACACACGTGGAGTTCGATCACGCCGATATTTACCGCGATCTCGACGCAGTGAAGACGGCGTTCAAGCGGCTGGTGAATCTGGTGCCCAGGCGGGGCAGGGTTGTGGCCTTCGACGGGGCTCCAAATGTGGATGAGTGCGTCGGCCGCGCATTCTGCAAGGTTGAGCGCTATGGGTTCAAAGCGGATTCGCACTGGCGTGTTGAGGGTCTGGAACATGCCGGAGCGGAATCCCGCTGGCGTGTTGCTCGCGAGAACGAGCCATGGGCGGAGTTCACGATGAAAATGGCCGGCGCGCACAATGCGCTGAATGCAACGGCAGCGGCGGCGCTGGCCGCAGGACAGGGGATTGGCATCGATGCCATTGCTGAGGCGCTCGCCACTTTCCGGAGCGTGAAGCGGCGGCTTGAAGTGCGGGCGGTGGTGGATGGCATCACCATCATCGACGACTTTGCGCATCATCCAACCGCGATCAGAGAAACGCTCAAGGCATTGCGGGCATCGTACGCGGACGCGCGGCTCTGGGCTATTCTGGAGCCGAGGTCGAACACGCTGCGCCGTAATGTTTTTGAGCGCGAACTGGTCGACAGCCTGGCGCTGGCCGACAGGGTAGTCATGGCCGGCGTGTTCAAGCTGGAAAGCATTCCGGAGAACGAGCGGCTGCATCCGGAGGCGGTGGTGAACGCACTCAAGGGGGAGGGCCACGACGCTGTGCTCCTGCAAGACGCGAACGGGATTGTCGAAGCGATTGCTCCTCAATTGCGCTCCGGCGATGTGGTCGCCATTCTTTCGAACGGCGGGTTCGATGGGATCTACGAGAAGCTGCCGCGACGGCTGCGTGACCTCCGCGCGACGCCCAGAGTCCAGGCATAATGCTGCCGGGCCTGACCTTACTTTTTGTTTACAACGTGCTCGGAATTCCGGCCGCGCTGATTGGCCTGCCATGGACGATACTCTCCGGCGATATCCGCATGGTGTATCGATGGGCGATGTGGATCATGCATGCCGGGCTGCGGGCTGCCGGAATTCGCATTGAGGCCGAGTGGCGTGCGCCCCTCGACCCGGAGAAGCACTACATCTTTCTTTCGAATCACGTCTCGAATCTCGATCCACCCGTGCTGTTGCCGCTGGTACCGCCCAGGACGGCGGTCTTTGTCAAGAGATCGCTGACGAAGATTCCCGTGATCGGTTACGCGATGAAGCTGGGAGACTTTATTCCTGTCGATCGCGATGGCCGTGTGGAAAGCGCCAAAGAGAGTGTGGCATTCGCCGCCCGCGTGCTCGCCTCCGGGCGTAAACATCACTTCGTTCGTTGAGGGGACGCGGTCGCGGGATGGGCGGCTTCTGCCCTTCAAGAAGGGCCCATTTTACCTGGCGATGGAGACGGGAGCGCCCGTGGTTCCGATTTCGATCTGGGGCACGGAGGCGATGATGAAGAAGGGCAAGAAGCGCATTTATCCGGGCACAGCTCACGTGACCTTTCATGCGCCGCTCAACCCGAAGGACTATGCCACGCGCGAAGATCTTCTGGCTGCGGTGCGAAGCGCGATTGAATCGGGGCTTCCGGAATGGATGTGGGCGGACTCCGCTACTTGAGGATGGCGTTGTAGCCGTCGGCGAGCAGCTTTGCGCGCATGGCCTTGGCCTCGTCGCGAGTGGCAAAGGGGCCGATCTGGACATGGAGCAGACTGTCCCTGGGTTCATTGCGAACGATCACGTTGTATCCGCGCTTCTTGAGGGCGGCGACCAGTACGTCCGCGTCTTCCTGGCGGGAAACCGCGGCGATCTGAACCATGGTCGGAACGGCTGGGGCTGGCGCTGCTGATGCCGCTGCCTGCGTACCGGCAGGAGTCGCAGCCGTTGAGGCAACGGTGGCATGTCTTCGCCGCTCCAGGGGTCACCGTGGATAGCGGAGCGGTTGCCGGAGCCGGTTTGGATGGAGCCGATGAGGTTGCGACTGCAGAGTCCTGCGAGACGGGCTTGATCACACTCGCCGAGGGTTTGCGCAACACTGTCGCCGGGGTGGTTTCGCCTTCTCGTGCAGCGGAAGCAATCGGGCTCGGCAGAGCTTGGCGTGCTGCTGGACGAGTTGGCCGACCCGGAGGTCTGGCTAATCGCGGGTGCGAGAGATGATTGTGCCGCGGGCTTCGATGGAGTTGTCGCGGCAGCGGATGGGGAAGCGGAGTGGGAAGATGGCTGGGATGGGCTTGAGCTGCCGCGGCCCAGCGAATATCCGAAGCCGAAAAAGACCCCGCAGATGAGCACCAGGCCGAAGAAAACGCCCAGCAAGGACTTCATCCCGAGGGTGATTTCGGTATGCTCCTGTTCTTCCGTCTCCTGGATGGATCTCATCATCTGATTTAACTCACTACAGTGGTTCTATTGGCGGTCTCGGCAATGGGTCTATAGGCGGCACCGGGTCTATGGGCGGCGTGGGGGGTGGCGTTGGGGGCACCGGCACCGGTGGCACTGGAGGTATCGGATGTGACGGTGGGGCGAATCTCCCCAGCAGAGAGACCAGCTCGACGGGCAACGGGAAGACCACGGTGGTGTTTTTCTCCGCGCCGATGTCGATAAGTGTCTGCAGGTACTTCAGTTGCAGGGTGATTGGCTGCTGGGCCAGCAGATTGGCGGCTTCCACCAGGCGTTGGGCGGCGCCGAATTCGCCCTCGGCGTTGATGATCTTGGAGCGCTTCTCGCGTTCCGCCTCGGCCTGCTTGGCCATGGCGCGCAGCATCGACTCGGGCAGATCGACCTGCTTCACTTCGACGCTGACCACCTTTACTCCCCAAGGTTCGGTGCGCTGGTCGATGATTGTCTGGATGCGCTGGTTGAGCGCGTCGCGGTGCGAGAGCAGGCCGTCCAGCTCGACCTCGCCTAATACCGAGCGCAGGGTGGTCTGCGCGAACTGCGAGGTCTGGTAGACGTAGTTGGCAACCTCAATGACAGCCTTCGCCGGATCGAGCACGCGCAAGGTGATGACGGCGTTGACCTTGATGGTGACGTTGTCGCGCGTGATGACGTCCTGCGGAGGGACTTCGAGAACCTCCTGGCGCAGCGAGATGCGAACGATCTGATCGATGGGTCGAAAGACCAGGATGATTCCGGGGCCTTTCGGAGGCAGCAATACGCGGCCCAGGCGAAAAATGACGCCGCGCTCGTACTCGCGAAGAATCTTGATGGAATTGAAGATGTAGAGGAC
The DNA here is from genome assembly GCA_963735555.1 of uncultured Acidobacteriota bacterium. Classification (GTDB taxonomy): domain Bacteria; phylum Acidobacteriota; class Terriglobia; order Terriglobales; family Acidobacteriaceae; genus Silvibacterium. The sequence continues at coordinate 38,519 of CAVTLP010000014.1, read as the reverse complement.
AACAACCGCGATAACGATCAGTCCGGGAATGCCAATCATGAGACTTCACCCGCCAGCGATTGTATCGCATTGGCGCAGCGCCATTTCGGTCAATCGGAAGAGGACGCCGTGGTCGGGAATCCTGTCCACTAACAACGTCAGACCGTCGACGGAGCGGACACGGACCTGTTCTCCGGGTGCAGCCGGATGGGATGATTCTGCCTGCCAGAGTTCGCCGTGGACGAGGATTTGCCCGCGCGGAGTGAGCGCCTGCTGGGCAATGCCGATGTTTCCGATGAGCGCTTGGGGGCCGGTGATGACTTTGTTCCGGCGCGCACGGATGGCGATGCGGACCAGAAAAACGGTGATGAGGCCGAATGCCAGACCGCAGGCAATCGCTGTCGCCCAGTGCACCTGCATTTCGGGGATCGGTCCATCCACGAGGGTGAGCGTCCCGAAAACCAGCGCGAGGATGCCGGCGCCCGCAAGCACGCCATGGCTGGGGAATTTGGCTTCGAGCAGCAGCAGGGTAAAGGCCGCGATGAGCAGCATCAGGGCCGTATAGCGGACGGGCAACATGTTCAGAGCGAAGAGCGCGGTGAGCACCAGCAGAGTTCCCAGCGCGCCCGGAATGATGGTTCCGGGCGAGTTGAACTCAAGGTAGATCAGCAGGCCGCCGAGCACGAGGATGAGCACGGCAAGATTCGGATCCATCAGCCGATCGAGGAGCTTTTCGCGCAGGGTTGGCTCAAGCGGCAGCAGCTCGGCGTCGCGCGTATGCAGCGTGACTGTGCTGCCGTCGAAGCGCTTGATGTTGCGGCCGTCGAGCGCAGTCCAGAAGCTCGCGATCGCTGGAGGCCACAATATCGATGAGATGAAGCTGTTCGGCCTCCTGTGCGGTATAGGACTTGGAGTTGAGGACCGCATCCTGCGCGGCGTTGGTATCGCGACCCCGCCGTGAGACATAGGAGCGGAGAAACGCGGTCGTGTCGTTCTCGAGCTTCTGCTTCATCACGGCGTCAATCTGTGCGCCTTCAACCACGGGATGCGCTGCGCCGGCATTGGTTCCGGGAGCCATAGCGGCGATGTCGGCCGCTTCGAGGAGGAAGAAGCCGGCAGAGCCGGCACGGCTGCCAGAGGGCGCCACATAGACGATGACGGGCACAGGCGAGGCAAGGATCTTGCCCACCATGGAACGGGTTGTGTCGAGCAATCCGCCGGGGGTGTCCAGTTCGAACGAGAAGCGGCGGCGGAGTGGTTTGCGGCGGCGAGGTCCAGGCCGCGCGTCAGATACTCCTCGCTGATCGGCTGAATCGTATCGTTCAGATGGAGCACGACAACCTGCAGGCTTGGCTGCGGAGGCCTGCGGAAGCGCATGGAGAACGGCCAGCAACGCGACCACGGCCACAACCGAAACCAGGAATTGTCGAGCGCAATCTCATGGAACCTGCTGTCCTCGCGATTCTAGCGCTTGCTTCATGCCCCGTGCATTCGCATTTGCGGGATCGAGCTTGAGCGCCTGACTGACTTCATCAGCCGCAGGACCGAGCTGGTTCGCAGCCAGATCGAGCCGCGCCAATACCAGGTGCGCGGGCACATTCGGCGAGAGAGCCAGGGACTTCTGCGCTTCCTGGCGTGCGCGCCTGAGCATCGCCGCTGTGCTCGCGAACCTGGGCCAGGCCGGCGTGGGCGAGCGCAGAGGAGGGATTGGCCTGAAGCGCCGCCTGGAATTGGCGTTCGGCTTCGAGAGTGAGGCCGCCGTTCATGAACTGATCGCCCTGCTTCACCAAGCGCTGAGGCCCGTTCCGCGGGAGGCAAAGAACCCAGGCGCAGCGACTCCATCTCCTCCATTTCAAAGGCCACCTGGCGGAATCCCGTCTCGTTGTAGGAACGCTTGATGCGCTCGAGGGGAAGCGTATCGTCGGGGATGGCCTTGCCGCGATCGGGATTCACCTTTACCGATCCGGGGTCCTTGAGGGCATTGCGCGAAGGTCTGTGCCTCGGTGTCCTGCGGGCGAAGCTTCAGTTCCTGGTCGATCTCTCGAATGGCGCCCTGAATATCGTTGCGGCGGCGCAGGGCGACGGCCAGGTTGAAGTGGTAGTCGGGGTCCTTGGGATCGGCGGTTACGGCCTGCTGAAAGAGGGGTGCGCCATCGCGGCCTCGCCGGCTGGCGGCGACGGCCTGGTTGTTCACGACCTCGGGCAACGGCAGGCGCATGCTTACGAAGGCGAAGGCGTCTTCGGCCTTCATATAGTTGGCCGTATAAAAGAAAGCCAGCCCGCGATAGAAGTCCGCCTCGAGCGCCCTCCGGTCATCCTTCGACAGGCGGCCGAAGGTCGCGGCGGCTGCGTCGTAATCCTGATTGGCGAAGTAGGCCATGCCGAGTGCGAACCAGGCCGGAGTAAAGGTGGGATTAAGCCGGACGGATTCTTTCAGATGTACGACGCGCTCGGCGGGGGCTTCGGCGATGGTGCCCCGGATGTAATTCTCAAAAGCGTCGACGCGGAGCGGGCTATCGGCGGCGAGAAAGGTCTGCTCGGCCACCGAGTAGGAGGGGTCGAGCTGGCGGGCCAGGTGCCAGGCCAGGCTATTCAGGATGTTGAGCAGGTTTTTAAGATCGGCCTCCTGCTGGATGGGGGGGCTCAGTTTGAGCGCCTTGACGTCGAGAACTTGAGCTGTGGCTGAGAGGCGATCTCCGGTGACGGTGTAAGACCCGAGAATCACTGAGTCGGCGTCGAGGTTTTGCGCGATGCGAATGGTGGTGGCGCGCGACGGCTGGAACGACTGCGGAAGACCGAGGCGATCGAGCGCGTAAAGGCGGTCGCCTCGGCTGATGGCTAGAAAGCCAGCTGCTCCCATGCGGCGATTCAGAATATCGGCGGCTGCTTCCCCAATCCAATCGAGGTTGGGCTGCGAGGTGTGGTTTTCAAAGGGCAGCACCAGGAGCAGGCGTCCCCGCGTCTGTGGTTCCGCAGTGGGGTCTCCGGACGGGTTGGGCGAAGACGATTGTGCGTGTGCAATTCCGGAGAAAATGACAAGCGAGAGCAAGGCGAACGATAGAAATCGACAGATATACCGCACAACCCGGATTATAGTTGGCGATGGCCGCGAATTCAGCGCGGGAGAAGCCTGGCTTCCTGCGGGCGATCGAAGTGCAGCACAGCCGCCCATTGTCCCTTGCGCTGGGCCTGCCATGTAACGGCGCCGTCCAACAGGCGGGCGATCACTGCGGGCGGGAGGTCGTGGTGGAAGTCGAAGAAGCGGGTATCGATCGCTTCATTTCGACGCCCAAGGCTGAAGGGCAGATGCGGCGGGTCGTATTTCGTCGAGAAGATCAGGGCGGCGGTGTAAGGCTGCGTGAGCTGCGCGGCCTTTTGAATTTGCGCGAAGGAGAAATTATCAATGGCCGCGACCGGGATCGGTTGTTCCACATAGCCTAACTCGGGTTTGGAGAGCTCATCGGTGGCAGGCCACGCGCGTCAGCACGGTGGAGTGCGGGTAGCGCTCAACAATCTGCGCGATGGCTGCCTGATGCAGCAGGATCACGTCCCGGTAAGCGAGATTGTCCTCGGGCGCGAAGCGATACGGCGGATTCACGAACAGGCCGGCAAGGAATCCCGCTGCGCTCAGGGCAACCAGCGCCGGCCATTGTTTCAAACGCCTGCGGAAGGTGTTGACGCAGAGCAGGATCATCAACGGATAGAGAGGCAGCAAGATACCGGGTAAGCAACGCGCCTCCCAGGACCGAGAAGAAGATCAGATTCGCCAGAATTACGACATAGAAACTTGCCTGGTCTGCAAACGAAACACGCGGCCGGGTGGCTCCGTCCTCTTCTTTAAGCGGCGGAAGCAGCATGCACGCGAACATTAACAGCACCGGCACGAAAAGATTCATGTGCGCCGTGATATGCAGCACTCGATGGGCAAAGGCGATGAACACGCGCAAAGGGCTAAGCGTTGCCGTGGCGTTGTAGCGCAGGTATTCCGGGTTGCCGAAGACGAAGCCGGTTCGATGCCAGTGGTACAGATACCAGAGGCCGAGCGGCACGATGGGCAGGCAGAGCGCCCCGGCCGAGGCGAGATGCTTTCGATCGCGGCTCCGGAAGGCAAGCCACAATTTCCATATCGCGAGGGCAAGCGGAGTGACAATGGCCGTCTCCTTCGACAGCACGGCCAGTGAAAAGCAGACGACAGCGGCCCACAGGTGGAACCTTCCGGCCTTCAGCAGAAAGGCAATGCGCCCACAGCGTTGCCGCGGCGGCGAAGAGATCCGCATGCGCGAGCGAACTCTGCGCGAAAAACACGGGATAAATCGCCGTAAGTCCGACCGTCGCAGCGGCCACTGACTGCCGGCCGGTCGTAACCAGTGCCAGATCCCAGACGGCCGTAAGAGCGAGAGACGCGACACAGCACATGGCAACGCGCGTCACCAGAGGGGAAAAGCCGAAGAGCTTCCAGGCGACGGCGAGGTAAATCGAAGGCAGCGGCGGGTGGGCATTCGAGAGCGTCGAGAAGGGGATCAGAGAGCCGGTCCGGAAGAAGTCCAGGGCGGCGGGGATGTAGTAGCCAGCTTCGTCCCAGTAGTAGGGCAAGCGCAAGAGGGGCCAATGGGCCAGGAGAACCGCCACGAAAATCGCCGGGAAGACGGCCCACATGGGAGCCGGCTGGCGTTCGTTCAACTTGTTTGGGTCAGACACGCGCCAGTGTACCAACTCCGCGAGATTGCCGGGCGTCGTCCGATCTGTCAGTGGGGGAATGTCTGCTGTATGCCGGCGGTCAGACCATTCCACATGATCTGCACACCAATGATGAGAAGGACGAACGCGGAGAGGCGCATCAGGATGTCGGTGCCCGATTTGCCCAGCAGTTTCACCATGCGGTCGGCGTTGCCATAGCAGAGGTATACCAGGACGCAAATGGCGACCATCCCGGCCATTGCCGCCAGAAACCGGAGGAGATAACCACGATCGAAGCCGAGTCCTGTTGAGTGCCTGAGATGGGCTCCCAATGTGATCGCGATGGAGATACAGCCCGGGCCGACCGTAAGCGGTAGCGTCAAAGGGAAAAAGGCGTGCTCCAGAGCGTCTTCGAGTGTGACCGGCTCGGCTTTCTCAGTCGATTCGCCGCTTTGTTGATTCAATAAGTTCCAACCGGTGGCTGCCACCACGAGGCCGCCCGCGAGCTGCACTACAAACAGCTTTACTCCCAGGGCGGCCAGGATTTCACTGCCGACCAGCAGCGAAACGACGAGGATCGCAAATCCATAAATTGCGATCTTGCGAGCGAGGATTTTCTGGCTGGACTCAGGATAGCGCCGTGTCAGGCTGAGAAATATCGGGGCGTCGCCGATGGGATTCACAATCGGGAACAAGGTGATGAAGGTGACGACCAGGTTCTTGATGAAATCAACGAAATATGTCACGGTTCAAGCCTGCCCCATCTTCGATCTCCGGCTGTTCCTCATTCCGGTAAGAAGCGCCCCCCAACAAACTGCACCCCAATGACATTAACTCCGGAGCCCTTCTTTTGCCACCGACGCTGCGAGTCCAGCCGCCACAACGATCGGTCGGCGAATGGTCGATTCCTAACGTTTCCGACTGGACTGGACAGGGATACATCGTCCGAATAGGATGTCTGGCGCATGCGGGAAGGTCCGGGAGCGAACGCCGAGATCTTCACACCACTGAGCTAGTCACACGAATCGCCATTCTGGAGTGCCGACAATGAATTCCCCTACACGAGTACGCGCGCACCGCTTTGCTTCCATCTTCACGATCCTCCTGCTGGCATTGTTTGCAGCGATTCCCGCGTTGGCGCTGCCTGATCCACCCATCGCCGCCAATCATATCCGCATCCACTACCACCGCCCCGACGGCATCTACACTGGATGGACCGTCTACGCCTTCTTCGACACCACCGAAGACACCGGCAACTACTGCGGCGGCCCCGTGCAGGTCACCGGCACCGACTCCTACGGCGCATACTTTGACGTCGGCGTCACCGCCACTGCGCAGAACGTCGGCCTTATCATTCACGAGCCCACTGCAGGCTGCGCCACCGACGTCAAAGATCCCGGCCCCAACGAATTCGTCAACCCCTCCACCATGGGCAACGAATACTGGGCCTACTCCGGCATCGGCAAGCTCTACAACGAGCCCATCGACGTCAACAATCCCAATGCACTGCTCCCCGGATACGCCCGCATCCACTACTTCCGTCCCGACGGGAATTACTCCAACTGGTCTGTCTACGCCTTCGCCGACACTGCCGAATACACCGGAGACTTCAACGACGGTCTCACCTTCGTTACCAGCACCGACTCTTACGGCGCCTACTTTGACATCAAGCTCATCGCCAATCCACACGACCTCGGCTTCATCGTCCACAACACCTCGACCCAAGCAAAAGATCCCGGCCCCGACATGCACCTCAACGTCGGCTCCTTCAACCAGGCGTGGGTCATCTCCGGCAACGCCACCGTCTTCACCACCGTTCCCACTCCCGAGGAAATCCTCGCCAGCCTCTTGAACGTCGAGCAGGCCTTCTGGCTTGACCGCCAGCGTGTCGCCATCCAGCCGCAGTTCGCGCAGAGCGGATCCACCTACACCCTCAGCTATAGCCTCACCGGCGGCCTCTCCGTCACACCCACCGGCATCACCGGAGGCACCAACATTCCTCTGACCGTGGGCGGCAGCCTCACTCCCGACGAACTGCTCCGCTACCCGCAGCTCGCGAGCTACACCGTCCTCACTCTGCCCTCGAATGTCCAGCTTTCGCAGATCCAGACCGCCCTTAAAGGCCAGCTCGCCTTCTCCACCGTCAGCTCCAGCGGATCACTCACCTACGCCACCGGTATTCAGTTCGCCGGTGTCCTCGACGACCTCTACTACTACTCCGGACGCCTCGGCGTCGTCTTCCATCACGACGACGATCACGGCTGGCGCGACTGGTCCGACGACGATAACTGCGGCATCAAGCTCAAGCTCTGGGCGCCGACAGCGCAGAACGTTTTGCTTGAAATCTTTAACAACGCCTCTGACACCGCACCCGCCGCTACAATCCCCATGCACAACCACAACGGCGTCTGGGTCGCGCGCGGCAATCCCAACTGGCGTGACAAGTATTACCTCTACAGCGTGAAGGTCTGGGTGCCGTCCGATTCCGCCGTCGATACCAACCTCACCACCGATCCCTACTCCATCGACATCGCTCTCAACGGCATCAAGAGCCGCATCACCGACCTTGACTCCGACGAGACCAAGCCCGCCGGTTGGGACCATGACGACCCGCCGCCGCTGCGCAGCCTCAGCGACCTCAGCTTCTACGAGCTGCACATCCGCGACTTCAGCGTGAACGACCTCACCGTTCCCGCCTCCCATCGCGGATACTACGCCGCCTTCACCGACCAGAACTCCGACGGCATGAAGCACCTCCGCTCCCTCGCCAACAGCGGCCTCAAGGCCGTCCACATCCTGCCCTCCTTCCACTTCGCCAGCATCAACGAAGACAAGACCACCTGGAAATTCACCGGCGACCTCTCCGGATTCCCGCCCGACGGCCAGCAGCAGCAGGCCGCCGTCGCTGCCATCCAGAGCAGCGATGCCTACAACTGGGGATATGACCCCGTCCACTACATGACTCCCGAAGGCTCCTACGCCATCAATCCCAACAACCGCGTGCGCGAATACCGCACCATGGTCGACGGCATCCATCACGCCGGCCTCCGCGTCGTGCAGGACGTCGTCTTCAACCACACCAACGCCGCCGGCGAAGGCCCCAACTCCAACCTCGACGAGGTCGTTCCGAACTACTATCACCGCCTCGACAAGCAACGGCAATCTCGAAGAAGGCTCCTGCTGCCCCGACACCGCCAGCGAGCACCGCATGATGGAAAAGCTCATGATCGACACCCTTGTGCTCAACGCCACCGAGTACAAGATCGATGGCTTCCGCTTCGACATCATGAGCTTCCACTTCCTCTACAACATGCAGCACATCAAGCAGGCCCTCGCCCGCCTCACGCCTGAACGCGACGGCATCGACGGCTCCAAAATCTACCTCTACGGCGAAGGCTTCAACTTCGGAGACACAGCCAACAACCAGATCGGCCCCAACGCCTCGCAGGTCAATCTGTATGGCTATGGCATCGGCTCCTTCAACGACCGCATCCGTGACGGCATCCGCGGCGGCAGCCCCTTCACCGACGAGCGCGTGCAGGGCTTCGCCACCGGACTCACCACCGACTCCAGCGACTACACCAACGCCAACCCGCCCTCCACCCCGCTCGGCCTCTACACCGACTGGATCCTCGTCGGCCTCACCGGCAACCTGCGCGACTACTCCCTCACCGACCACACCGGAGCCACCGTCACCGGAGCCCAGGTCAACTACAACGGCCAGCCCACTGGATACACCAAGTCCCCCATCGAAGCCATCAACTACTGCTCCGTCCACGACAACCAGGACTTCTTCGACGCCGTGCAGCTGAAGTCATCCTTCAATGACTCCATCGCCACCCGCGCCCGCCGCCAGATCATGGGCATGGCGCTCGTCACCCTCGGCGAAGGCATTCCCTTCTTCCAGGCCGGAGACGACCTGCTCCGCTCCAAAGACATGGACCAGAACAGCTACGACTCCGGAGACTGGTTCAACAAGATCGATTGGAGTGGCAAGACCGCCAACTGGGGCATCGGACTCCCCATCGCCAGCCAGAACCAGGGCCAGTGGTCCATCATGACGCCGCTGCTCTCAAACTCCGCCTACACACCGCAGCCCGCCAACATCGCCTACAGCTACCAGGCATTTGAAGACCTGCTCCAGATCCGCTATAGCTCCGATCTCTTCCGCATGGCCACGTTCACTGAGATCCAGCAAAACCTCACCTTCCTCAACACCGGACAAAGCCAGACCCCGGGCCTCATCGTCATGAAGCTTGACGCCAACGGCCGCGACTACGGCCAGTACAAGCACATTGTTGTGGTCTTCAACGCGGCGAACGAGCAGACTACTTTCACTGACGGACGCCTCCAGGGCCTCAAGCTCAAACTCCACCCAGTTCAGAAGAGCTCCAGCGACCCGGCCACCCGCCAATCCACTTACGACTCCAAAGCGGGAACCGTCACCGTCCCCGCCCTCACCACCGCCGTATTTGTAACTGAAAAAGAATAACTAGCTGCAACCCTCGACGGTGCCCCACGTCCGGATTTTCGGACGTGGGCTCCCTCTTTCGTTGTCATCCTGAGCGTTAGCGAAGGATCTGCTTCTTCTCCGCTTCCATCCACCAAGACCCAAGATCTGTCATCCCGAGCGCAGCGAAGCGGAGTCGAGGGACCTGCTTTTCAAGTCCTGACGGTGCCCCTCGATAAGGACGAAGGCTTTGTCAAGGCACAGATATCCTGTGCGGTGCGTGAGCACCGCTTGTCTTTCCAGAGGGGTTGAGGACCAGAGCTCTGGTAGATTCACGCTGCATCACCAAACGGTGGGAATTGAACGCCCCACCAACCATCGATACGGCCGTTAACTACAGGCCATGATGCTTCTATGCGAACATCCAGCCTAGTGCCGGATGCGAGAGCGCTCAATCAATCCTTCGACCTGATTGGATCCGACCAGGGGCACCCGCGAGCTGCTCTCGATATGGGCGATCTCCGGATAGCCAACGTTCTGCTTGAGCATCCAGTAGAGTCGCACGGCCAACTTGCGTGCCGCCGCCACCTTGGCCACGCCCTTCGGCTTGTGGTGGCAACGAGCCTGCGTACTGCTTTCGAAATCCTTCATCCAGCCGATTCGCCGTCTGCGCCGCCTCGACCAGCAGCTGGCGCAGGAATCGGTTGCCCTGCTTGGTGATGGCGCCCAGCCGCTGCTTGCCGCCCGAGGAGTGCTCGCGCGGAATCAGGCCCACATAGCTGGCCACCTGACCGCTGTGCTCGAACCGGCTCACATCGCCGATGGTCAGCACAAAGGCCAGTGCGGTGATCGGACCCACGCCCGGCTGCGTCATCAGCAGCCGCGCCTGCGGATGTTCCTGGGCCGCAGCTCCACCGCCTCATCCAGCTCACCGACCTGGCGTCCAGCCTGCCAGCAGCTCCAGCAAGTCCTCGCGCCGCCGCGCTGTCCAGCCTTCCAGGGGAGTTTTTCCAAATCAGCCCTCCCCCGAACGCTCCACAGGCTGCTCTGCTTCTGTAAGCCGCGGTTCAAGCGCCAGGTGCTGCAACCCGTTCTTCACCCGCGTGCGAATCTCCACCAGCTTGTGGCGATGAATCAGCAACTGGCGCAGATCCCGCTGCTCGGCCGTCGGCACCCACAGTCGCGGAAAGCGGTTCTCCATCAGCAGCTTCAGAATATGGCCCGCATCGCGCCGGTCGGTCTTCTGCTTGCGCACATAGCTGGCCCGAATCTGCGCCGCATCCCCGATCCACACCTGATGGCCCAGCCGCTCCAGCAGTTCGATAAACCACTGGCTGTTGCCGCACGCTTCCATGCCCACCAGCGCCGGCGCCTCCAGCGCCCGATAGAACCGCTCCGCCTCGCCCTCGCCGTTGATCAGCTTGTGTTCGCTCATCTCCCCGGTCTCCACATCGAAAACCGCTACCTGCTGCCACCTCGGATGAAAATCACACCCTACAATCTTCATGAAGGCTTCTCCTGATCCAGCAGCTCTGGTCCTCAACCAAACCCTAACCGATTCGCTGAAGCCTTCCTACTTATCACATCAATTCAAGCCTGATTTTGGCTTGAGTGGGGAAGTTCAGAAAGACTAAGCTGACTCTGTGCCCAAGAACCTTCAGCGTTTTCATCAATCAGAGCAAACACACTTCATTACGTTCTCCTGTTATCACCGCCGACCCTTCCTGACCTCACCCGATAAAAAACGAACCTTCGAGACCGCGCTTGAACGAGTCAGACATGTTTACGGCCTGCGGGTGTTCGGATATGTCGTCATGCCCGAGCACATTCATCTGCTGCTCAGCGAGCCTCAACACGGCAAGCTCGCTGATGCGATCAAGTCTCTCAAGCAGGGAGTCTCGCGTCGGCTGATCGGCGGAGCGGAGCATTTTTGGCAGAAGCGTTATTACGATTTTAATGTTCGCAATCACGATCAGTTTTGCGAGAAGCTGCGCTATATTCATCGCAATCCGGTGAAACAGGGATTATGCGGGACTCCTGATGAGTGGGAGTGGAGCAGCTTTCGCCACTATGCGACGGGAGCGGAAGGACGCATCGAGATCGAGTCGGAATGGACAGCAAGAAAACGCGAGCGTACCGCCGGACGCCTTTGTTCACTCATCGAACTACCCCACTCAAGCCAAAACCGGGCTTGAATGGGGCACCCGGCGCTCTTGCATCATGCGCATGCCCGTCAAATCGCCGGGTTGCTCAGAGGTTCCTTAGAGATTGAGTAGCATCCTGTTAATGCGCGTCGAATGTCGGCTGCGGGTATTGGTCGTGAGTTGGCAATGAAACCGCTGGTGGTATGCTTGGCGCGAATCTCTCTTTCAGGGACAGAATTGGCTTTTCCAAAACTTGAAAAGAAACAGTCGCTACCAAAAGTGAGACCACAAGTGCAACGATCGTTCGTAGATTCTCGGCCAAACTAAATCTCGCAATCACGGCAAGAACGAGCGAATGATACAAATACAATCCGTAGCTGATCGACCCCACAAATCGCAGCGGTCGAAGAGCAAATAAGTTACCGGCCTCCCAAAGCGCTAACGCTACCAATCCTGTGAAGGCAATGCCGAGGCAGCTGAAAGAGAAGATCCAGCCTGCGGAAAGGTCGCTGGCATGATCGAGGACTGCGAAAAGTGGAATCCCAGTAAAGACACAGATTAGGGAAAGCCGTTTGAGGTTGGCCCGAGTGGCATACCTGGACCGAATCCAAAGGGCAAGAAACGCTCCGCCGGCCAATCCATCGAAACAGCAAAGCGGGAATGCGCGTACGCGGTTACCGTCCCATCCATGTTGTATGACAAAGAGTCTGCAAACAGGGGCTGCGATTACGAGAAATATGCAAATCCAAGCGAGGACCCGTTTTGGAGTCCTCCAGCACAAGAGAGGCCACACCAAGTAGAACTGCTCCTCAACACCGAGGGACCATGTAACGAGAAGTGATCGCGGCGCAACACCCTGGGGCCCGATTATGTTTTGAAGAAACAGGGCATAAACCCAAACTGGCCTTTGCGGTGGTGGTCCTAAAATCAAGTGGAATCGGTAAATAAAAAAGCAGCCCAGCACTACCAAGTAATAGAGAGGCCAGATTCGAAGCGCGCGGCGGACATAGAAATTTTTAAAGTAGTTCGCACGGTCACGGCTATTAACCAGGATTCCGGTAATTAAGAAACCGGAAATGACAAAAAATAGATCCACCCCTATCCAGCCGAACGGGATTGCCGCATGGCCGTTCCATGGGTAGTGGAATAGACAACGGACATGACCGCAAGGCCGCGCAGGCCGTCTATAGACGGTACGTATGCTGGTATCCTGACGGAACGTTGCATTGTTTGCAAAAGTCTCTCCCTGAGAGGCGGTTCCGGCGAAATAAACTGCCAGCTTTTGTGTGTGTTCTCACTATATTAAACTTCTTGAATCGAGGCGCGCTCACTACACAAAATCACATCCGGCCGCTCTCGCGCGGAGGATGCCCGACCTGCCGGTGCTACATTATTTCCCCGAAGCACGTTCCTCTGAGGGAGTGCCTCACACTGTAACAATTTTGGGGATGCTCGGGCAGGTCCGTGTTTTGCTCTTCGCTAATGTCGCGCTGTTAGCTTTGATCGCATATTGGCTGATTCGGAAATGAGGTTCGCGCGTTAACCTATGGGAACGATTTGGCTCGGCTTCAAGATCGGCATTGGAGTCGCGATTGGGCTGCTCTTGGTGTATTACGTTGGCGCGAGATACAGAGTAGGGGGTTCCAGAGACGTTTCGCACCCTGAGATTTCACAAGGCTGGATTCAGCTGGGCTAAGTGCCCGCAAGGATGGCTATCTCGCGATCCACACAACGACGACTGGATTTTGTGGGATGAACGGAACGAACGAATGCTTCGAGCCACAGACCCGGACGGCAACTGGATGCCGTCAGAGGAGACTATCGAGCAGTGCATTGCACTGGGAGAAAAGTATCGCGAACTGATGGGGTTTTAGTGCCCAGGTCTGCAAGTGCATTCGTTTGGGTTTCATCAGCCAGCAAATGGGATGCAGCGCAATCGGAGGTGCACCTCTGATCGGGCTTGGGCGAGTGCCCGACGAATCGCAACCGAATAAGAGTGCCTTCACGCTGAGCCGCCCTTCGGACGATCAAGGCATGGCGAGCAGCGGCTCGCGATTGCATGGAGCGCAGCGGGTAATTACCGGGCTTCATACTGTCTCACTCTCGCTCTTGCAGCGTTTATGCGCGCTGCGAGTCGTCCCCGGACCGTGTTTTCTTTTCCGGGCGGAATGTAGATGGGTGTCCACTGCTCCAAGGCTTCTCCACGCTCCTCACACTGTTGGCTACGCTCACGGGCGGCAATGACCCTTTCTGCAAGTGCGGAGCAATCGAGAGTTTTATCCCAGTCGTCCTCCGCTTCGCTCTCCAGCCGAGCAGTCGCCAGTGCGCGCGCAGCGGCCCTAGTAGAGATCTCATCTATAGCAAATTCAATAGGCTCGGCACGAGATTGCGGAGCCGAAGGATAGGCTACAAAGCACTGGGGTTTCTCGGACACTTTGCGCGCTATTCTACACCCGGTTTCCGCTGGCTCATCTTGTTAATTAACTTTGGCGTACTATTTCCCCCAATCCACTAAAATAGAAATAGAGACCAAGAAGCCCGCCAACCCGGCGGGCTTTCTTATTTCTGCCTCAAAGGAGACCCATGCCCGCTCGCGCCGCCGCCCTCTGCACCCGCCTCCTGCCCACCGGAAAGACCTGCGCCCAGCCCGCCCGTCGCGGAGAGCCCTTCTGCCGCTTTCACAACGACGCCCGCAGCCGCGCCATCGCCGAGCACGACGAGCGCATCTTCGCCCTCTCCGACGAGCTCGACGCCATGACCATCCCTCAGCTCCTCGAAACCGTCCACGCCAACCTCGGCAACATCCGTAGCGTCGTCCGCGCTTACCCGGAAGCCAGGCTCTCCGTCCTCGTGGCCGTCCAGCGCCTCGCCGAACTCACTGCCGAAGGCTTCGCAATCGTCAAAGTCGCTCGCCATGCACCCATACCCGTCACGTCCGCGCCAACCGCAATCAAATCAACGACTCCCTCGCAACCCGCGCAGAATCAACGACCACCCCTTAGCTTCAATCAGCTCAACGATTTCGCTGCATCTCTCCTGCAATCAATGATTTCCCAGCAACCCCAGTCATGAAAACTCAACCGCATCAATGATTTACACGGAAAGGTGGATTTACCGGGGGGAGGGGGTAGCGGCAAAGCAGGGTGTCCTGTCGCCCTTATCAGACACCGCACGCGGCGATGCGCCTTTCGACGAATCGCCGCTCCATCGGATTGCGCGCGAGTTGTTGCGCGGTGTGAAAGTGTTTGCTGGCGATCTCGGGCCGTCCACGTCGCAGCTCGAGCTCGCCGAGGGTGGCAGGATAGAAGGGATAGTCAGCAAGGCGCTCAATCCCGGCGATGGCGTGGATCTCTTCGAGGCCGCGCTCGGCGCCCTGGTGTTGCGCAATGGCGATGGCGCGGTTGAGCGCGACCACCGGCGAAGGACGAATCGCCAGCAGCGTGTCGTAGAGCGACACGATGCGTTCCCAGTCCGTGTCCTCGGCACTGAGCGCGCGGGCGTGCACCGAAGCGATCGCGGCCTCGACGTGATACTCGGTCAGCTCGGAGCCGGTGGCCGAGAGATCGAGCAGGCGCTGGCCCTCAGCCACGAGATTCGCATCCCATCGCGAGCGATCCTGCTCGAAGAGCGAATTCAGGTCTCCGGCGGCATCGACACGGGCGGGCAGGCGCGCGGCGTGCAGGCACATGAGCGCGCCGAGCGCCAGTGTTGCCGGGGTCGACGCAAGAGGATGTCTCCGCAAAAGTCCGGCCAGGCGCATCGCTTCGCCGCAGAGTTCCGTTCGCACGGCGGACTCGGTCGAAGCGCCGTGATAGCCCTCGTTGAAGAGCAAGTAGAGCGCGCGGTGCACGGCGGAGAGGCGCGCGGAGAAGTCGGCGGCGCCGTTGAGCTCGAAGAGCTTCTTCGATCCGGCGAGCACTTTCTTCGCGCGGGTGATGCGCTTCTCGATCGCGGCGTTGCTGCTGAGGAAGGCGCTGCGATCTCACCCACGCTGAAGCCGCAAAGAATGTGGAGGATGAGCGCGACCTGCGCCTCCTCCGGCAGGCGCGGATGGCAGCAGGAGAACATCATGCGCAGCTGGTCGTCCTGGATGGCGTAGCTTGGCCGAAGAGCTCGTGGACGACGGGGACGAGCGTCCACTCGCTTTCGAGCAGGCGTCCCAGCTCGGGAGCGAAGGTGCGTGCCGTGCGCTCGCGCCGCAGGACATCGATGGCGCGGTTCTTCGCGGTTGCCATCAGCCAGGCGGAGGGATTCTCCGGCACGCCGCGGAACTTCCACACTTCCAGCGCGCGGCAGAAGGCGTCCTGCACGACGTCTTCCGCCAGCGCGAGGTTGTGGACTCCGAAGATGCGCGTGAGCGCGGCGACCATGCGCCCGGCTTCGTGCCGGAAGAGATGGTCGTCGAGCTCGACAGCAACGGTTCCATTACATGCTCATCTTCATGATGGGCCGCACTTCCACCATGCCGCCCTTCTCGAAGATGGGGCAGCCCCAGGCAAGCTCCGCCGCCTGATCGAGATCTTTGGCTTCGACCAAAGTGTAGCCGCCGACCACGTCCTTGGCTTCGGCGTAGGGGCCATCGGTAATGGCACTTTTCTGTTTGCCCCTGACGACCTTTCCGGACGGCTCCAGCGGGTTGCCAATCGCCTTCAGATGGCCGCCGTCGCCAAGTTCTTTCATCCACGCGACCCATTTCTGCATGGTCTGCTGCATTTCCTCCGGGGAGCCGGATGAGTCTCCGCCGCGATACAGGTAAAGAAATTCGCTCATGGTGATTCTCCTATGACTGAGTTGGTATTTCCGTGTTGCGAGTGTTAAACGCGCGAGAAGCGCTGGTCCGGACATTTTTTTATCGAGCGACAAAGAATCTTTTCGGAGATACGAATGAATCCCGGATTAGTTCCGGGTATTTGGATAGGAAGTGAGAGAAAGGTGTGCGTCTTTGGGACGAACTGCAGCGATACGACAGGAGCTGGGGCCGGCGGCGTCTTCTCGGACAGGCTTTAGTGGATTGGGCCCTGCGGCATGGGAAGAGGATGCGATTGCGGCTCGAGCGCGATGGCGCCGAAGGTCTGCTCATACTGAGCGATGTTCTGACCGAGGATGTTCCAGAGGGCCTTGGCCTGCTGCGGGCTGATGTAGATGCCCTGAGCGTTCTCGATGGTGACCTGATCCTGCGATTCCTGGTGAACAAGGCCGAAAGCGAGAAAAAAATCCCACACGCTGACGCGCACCTGAACACTGTTGGCGTAGTTCTCGCGATAGTCCTGCGCCTTGATCATCTGAATTTTTGGCTGTGGATGGCTCGGATTCATACTGCCTTCAAGGGTACAGTAAATCGAGACAAGTTACCGACGGCACTTTTCAGGCACGACGCAGCATCAATTCCGGACAGTCCGTGCATCCGACCGCAATCGGCGCCGAAAATGAAGACCCCATTTAGGATGCTCGCGCCACCGTTGCAAGTGACTGCTCCCCGGCAGCCGCAGTGCTGGTAAAGTAGCGGCAAGGCAAAGCTTTCGACTCTGGTCCCGATGGAAATTGGGTAGGAAAATGGAAGTCCTTGAATGGATTCGATCGCATGCTTCCGCCCTGCCAGTGTTGGCGAAGTTCGCGCTGGCGATGGCGATCATTCTCGGGATCCCACGGCTATCCCGATGGCTCCGGCTACCGGCTGCTGTTGGCTTGTTGCTCAGTGGCGTGGTGGTTGGACCTCATGTCCTCGGGATTTTTTCCCTGCACCCAATCGTCGCCGACTTCTGCGCCGACCTGGGAAAGCTGCTGCTCATGTTTTTCGCCGGGCTGGAGATCGATCTTGCTCAATTTAGACGGGCACGCAGCCGGTCGATCGTATTCGGCCTCATCACCGACCAGCATCCCGCTGGCTCTAGGCACGGCTGTTGGCCTGCGATTCGGGTATTCGCCAGTCGCGTCCATAGTGCTGGGGTCCCTGCTGGCGTCACACACTTTGCTGGCGCTGCCAATCATAGCTGGACTCGGCGAGACCCGGCTTGAGCCGGTCACGGTTACGGTCGGAGCGACAGTCATGTCCGACACGCTGTCCCTGATTGTGTACGCAATCTGCGCCGGGATTTTTCACAGCGGGTTCTCGGTGTTGAACCTCGGGGTGCAGCTCGTTGAAATCGCCGTCTTTGTTCCGTTGGTTCTATTCGGCTTGAGTCGTTTGGGGGCGCTACCTCCTGAAGAAAATTGAAAATGACGAGAACTCCTACTTCGTCCTCATGCTTGCGTTCATGGTTGTGGCCGGACTCCTCGCACAAGTGATCAACCTGCCGGGCATTGTCGGCGCATTTCTTGCCGGTCTCGCGCTGAACGCCGCAGTTCATGACAAGCCGGCCAAGGGCACGTTGCAACTCTTTGCAAATTCCCTTTTCATTCCGACTTTCTTTATCGTGACCGGATTCCTGATCGATCCGCTGGTGTTCTTTCACACGGTAATTGACAACTTTGCTCTGGCGTTCGCTGTTGTTCTTGCGCTGGTCGCCGGGAAGTGGGTAGCGGCGGAAATCGCGGGCCGTGCCTTCCATTACAGCTCAGCAGCGCGCCTGACAGTTTGGTCGCTGACGCTGCCCCAGGTGGCTGCGACTCTGGCTGCCGCACTGGTAGCATATGACACCTTTAACCCTGCAGGGCAACGCCTCGTTGATGGCCGATTGCTGAATGTGGTGCTCGTGCTGATGCTCACCACGGCCATCCTTGGGCCGGTTCTGACCGCGCGCTTCGCCCCCGGCATGCTGCCGGAGAAGAGCGCCGGAGGAGGCTGCGAGGTAGGCAACACCAAGTGTCCCGATTTCTTGAATGCTAGTCACAGGCTGACTCAGCCCCGTCGCCCCCGTCTCAGTCGGGTTAACAGAGCCTAGTTTCTGGCAACCGAAACAACCCTCGTCCGGCCGGCGAGCAGTCCGTCAGCCGCGGCCTGCTGCTCCAGCATGCGGCGCTTCAGGGTTTCGTAAATAGGGTCGCTCTTAAGCAACATCGCGACCACCATGGCCATCAGAGAAGCACCCAGCAAGCCGAGGGTCAGGTCGCCGCGGCCGGTCATTTCTACAGTAAGCACGATTCCCGTCAGCGGCGCGCGAACGCTGGCCGAGAATAGCGCCGCCATCCCGATCACCGCACAGGCAATGGACGAGATACCGAGATGAGGCAGGAAGTGATTCAGGACTCCGGCGAAGAGCGCGCCGGAGGAAGCGCCCAGCACTAAGAGCGGGGCAAAGATACCGCCCGGCACACGTGCGGCATAGGACCACGGGCCAAGAAGAAAGCGCGCGAGGAATACCGTCAGCAGCCCCCCTACTGCCTTGGGGATCGACGAGTATAGTTTGCGTCAGCACATCGCCGCCTCCAACCAGAGCCGGTGCAAACCATGCGGCGAGTCCCACCGTGGCGCCTATGATGGCCGCGCGGTTCACCGACGAGAGGTTGCGTAAGCTGTCCCCGAAACGAAGCAGGCCCACAGTGCAAATGTTATAGACGGCGCCGAAAGCGCCCAGCAACGCGCCCAGGACAAGAAACGGCCCAACCCTCCAGACCTGGGTCAGACTGACCTGCGTTAACGAGAAATCCAGGGCGTTGCCCAGCATCAATCGCATGATCCACACGGCGACCACGGCCGCAGCCAGCGTGGCCACCATCAGCCAGGGCGTAAAGCTGCTGGTCAGTTCCTCGAAGACGAAGATGGACCCGCCGATAGGAGCGTTGAAGGCAACCGCGAGTCCCGCGCCCGCACCGGCCGCTCCAATGATCCTCACGTCCTCGTCGTCTTTTATGAGAAAGTGCGAGATCAACCCGCTAAGCGAGGCGCCCATCTGCACGGTCGGGCCCTCGCGGCCGAGCGCAAGGCCGGAGCCCATGGCGAGCAGGCCGCCGAAGAACTTGACGGACACGATGGCGGGGGGAGCGGGCTCCACTTCACCGCTGAAAACGGCTTCCACGCGTTGGATGCCGCTGCCCTCTGCTGCGGGCGCAAACCGAACCACCAGGAGGCGCGCCGCAGCGGCGCCCACAAGTCCCAGTGCGACCGGCGCCAGCCAGCCAATGTGGGGCCACCTGTGTGCCCATGCGATGAGCGCATCGCGCCAGCTATCGGCGGCGATCAGTAAGTAACGGAATGCGCCGCCGACTAATCCAATAAGGACGCCCGCGAGGATGCTCGCCGTTGAGATGCGGATTACACGCGAATTCAGGAGCGTCATGAGAGAAAAGCAGTCGCCAATCCGCAGTGGTCAATCTCCACACGGGATAAGCGATCCTCTCCTTTTCTGCGTTCGACTCTAACATGACCCCTTTCACGGCAGTCTGTAGCCGAACGACGATCCCAAGCCGGTGTGCCAGCTTCTGAAATGCGGCGCGCCTAAAAAGAAGGATTTCAGGTAACGGCGACTTGCGGCCCACTGGCTGATTCGCACACGCAGTTTAACGGCAGGTGGGTACAAAATCGGGTACTGCCAAAGCGATCGCCTTCAAGAGCGCTCATGAGGTATTGGTGCGAAAGGGGGGACTTGAACCCCCACGGGTTTCCCCGCCAGATCCTAAGTCTGGTGCGTCTGCCAATTTCGCCACTTTCGCATCGTGTAAACAATAAGCTAAGTCTTGGCGTCAGTTCGCTGTCTCGCCAAAGGCCACGTAGCGTATCGTCATCTGTATTGTACGATGCCCCATTCACCGGGCGATACTTGTGATCTTGACGTCGGCCATGCCGAGTTGTTGTACCAACGCAGGACTCGGAGAGCGCGCAAGGTATTCCAGCGGCTTGCCCTGCCGACCCCGGTCTCCATCTCCAATGGAATTTGTTCTGGATGAAGGCGGTTGAGCGGCCAGCGCCCGTTCTGGTGGCGACGCTCAATCACGACTTCGATGGCTTCGCCCAAGCGGCTGTCGGGTTTGATTCCTGCATTGCGCAGATAATCGAGTCCGCGCAATACGTCGTAGTGCCAAAACGTCGGGAACGAGAAGCGCAGCCAGCGATTGTTGATAACTTTGCCAGTTCGGAGCGAGCGGAACATGTGGCGCTCGAGCAGATAGTTCTCGGCCCTCTTGCGGGCTTTGGTGACGGTCGAAGATTTTCGCCCTGCTCGCTCGTATTCGAGCAGTCCTTCGAGCACGCAGATGGTGGTATGGAATGAAGATCGCCGGCTTTTGGGTGCCTCGCAATTCCAGCCACCGTCTTCGAGCTGCTCGCCCAGGAGTTGACTGGCCAGTGCGTCATTCGGTTCCTTGAAATACGCTCCGATGCCCAGGATTCTGCCGTTGATGCAGGGCTCCGTTTCGCCGTGAAGGAAAGGCCGGTTGTTGAGCGGCTTAAACACAAGCCCTCTGTCGACGCGGCCGATCATTTTGCGAGCCTGCTTGCTGGCGGGGTCGAGACCGAGCTCCTTCAGGACGACGAGACTCCAGAGGGTAACAAGGTCCCATTGCCCGCCCCGCCAACTGCCGGCACGAGATTGGTTGGCGAGAAGCTGGGCTCCCCAGCCTTCGGTTGCGACGCGCGATCGCTCGGCCGCAATCGCGTCGGCGGCTTCACCGGTGAGGTCCCTCATGACCTGCCAACGGATGGCGGGATCAGAATCGAGGAGCCATTTGAGGTGCGCGGGCCGGGGTTCGTAATCGTCGAGGGGCATTGGCCCGTTATAGCACGGGGGTGCGCAAGTCTTGCCCCGTGCGCCGTCCGCCTTGTCTCCCGTGGCCGTGGGGAAGAATGCTTCCTACGGCGTCTAGCCAAGATCCGCCACGCACGTTTGAACGCGCGGGCACACCGGAGCGAACATGACAGACGGGGGGAAACAAAGCGCCACGGATGAACCGCGGCGCCTGGTGAGTAAGATCAAGGGGTGAGCTAGGCGAGTGTCGTCTCCGCTACACCGACTTTGTCAAACCAGGAGTGGGCGGCCTTGAGAGCCTTGTTTACGTTCTCGATGTTTTCGACCCCAGTGGTGTTGAGCCAATCCTCAAAGGCCTTCGCGCCCTGCTTGGCATAGACCGCGATGCCGTCCTTCCAGGTGGCGCGTCCGCACAGGACACCGTTGAACGTTGTGCCGCTTTCAGCAGCCAGCTCCAGGGTCTCGATGAAGACCGGATTGCTGACTCCCGCCGACAGATAGATGAAAGGCTTGTGCGTAGAGGAGGCGGCGATGCGGAAGTGCTCCAGCGCCTCGGCGCGGGTGTAGGCCTCCTCACCCTTGTAGGAGCGAGTGCCGGAGACGAACTCCATCTGTATAGGGACCTCGACCTTGAGCACGTCGACGCCATAGCGTTCCTTGCCGAACTCTTCCATGTAGCCGGTCACGACGTCGGGCTTGCGCTTTGCAAAGCCGATGCCCTTCTCGTCTTCGTCGTGCACGTCATAGCCGACGCACTCCAGGAAGAACGGAATATCGTGCGCGCGGCACTCGTCGCCGATGCGCTCAACCCAGGCGTGTTTCAGATCGTTGACTGGCGTCTTCTCGAAGGGCGTGTAGTAAAGCAGGATCTTGATGCAGTCCGCGCCCGCTTCCTTGAGTCGGCGCACCGACCAGACGTCGAGCAGGTCGGGCAGGCGGCCGGGAGTGGCGGCATCGTAGCCGGTCTTCTCGTAGGCCAGCAGCAGGCCCTTGCCGTGGCGGCGCTTCGAGGCTGGCAATCCGAACTCGGGATCGAGCAGGATGGCCGAGGCGTGCTGGGTGAGGACATCAGTGACCAGCTCCTTGAACTCGACGAGGGCCGAATCGGGAACTTCAGCGACGCCCTTCTCCTTGGCCAGCGACTTCTTGAGCGAGCCGCGCTGATCCATGGCCGCGGCTGCAATCACGCCGCGCTTGTCGGACACGGCCCTCAATCCTTCTAGTTTTCCAGGGGTCAGCTTTGTGGACATTGTTTTTCTCCTGCTCTCTCGGGTCGGTTAGGTTGCGAAATTTCGGCAACGATTTCACCGATGATTTTAACTCAGATGGGGCCATAGGGTAGAGACAGGTCTTTGGTTTACAAAATATGGCCTGGGAGATTGTTCGAGCTCATTTGGCAAGACTACGCGGATATGCTGTGTGAGATTATTTTTCCTTCTTGAATATCTTTGCTCTGCTTTCTTAGTAATCGAGCTACTCAGTTCCTCGTGAGCGTCGTTAAACACGGCTGCGAGTCCTTGAAATAGCTTGACGATTAGCCATCCAGCGAAGACTAGAACCACTAGCGCAATGGCTAGCTCTTCGGGCATGTTCGACTTTCCTAGTGCTCAATTTACTTCAGAGAAGCTGTTTCACCCCATGCTGCTTCTTTCAAGAGCTGGTGCTGCACATCGAGCAGCTGGCGAATGCCGGCTTCGGCAAGGTCCATCATCTCCAGCATGCGGCTGCGCGGAAAGGGAGTGCGCTCGGCCGTGGCCTGTACCTCCACGAGTCCGCCATCCTCGGTCATGACGACATTCATGTCGACCTCGGCCTGCGAATCCTCTTCGTAGGCCAGGTCGAGAAGGGCGGTGTTCTCGACGATGCCGACGCTGGTTGCGGCCACCAGTTGGCGGAGAGGCGACGCCTTAAGCGCACCTGTGGCCAGCATGCGATTCAAGGCGATGGAGAGCGCCGCGCAGGCTCCGGTAATGGCCGCCGTGCGCGTGCCCCCGTCGGCCTGAAGTACGTCGCAGTCGAGGATGACGGTGCGTTCGCCGAGCGCCTGCATGTCGATAACAGCACGCAGCGAGCGCCCGATGAGCCTCTGGATCTCGTGGGTGCGGCCGCCGACCTTGCCTCGTTCCGACTCGCGCGGCGTGCGGGTGAGCGTGGCGCGGGGCAGCATGCCGTACTCGGCGGTTACCCAGCCCCGGCCGCTGTTGCGCAGCCATGGCGGGGACTCCCTGCTCGACGGTGGCATTGCACAGCACGCGGGTGTTGCCGACTTCGATGAGGACAGAGCCTTCGGCCGTGGCGACATAGCCGGGGGTGAGACGGACGGTGCGGAGTTGGGAGGGAGTGCGGCCTTCGGCGCGAAAGAATTTTTGTGTAGCTTCCATCGATGCTCATTGTACGGGTTTGGGACTGGAGGGAGGGGCGCGGAGGGGGGAGTTCCAATTCGGAATTGGAGCGGAGCGACGTTCTGAAATGGGGCTGGCGCGGCTCTGGCCATTCTTTTCAGCGGCTTAAGGGGTGTTGTGGCGAGAGATTGTCCCACTTTGGGACGGACTGCGGAATTGCACATGAGAAGGGATTGGCGGGGCGGATTCAGTTAAGCAGTTTATTTACTTTTGCTTACAGGGATAATTCCGATTTGGCACGCAACGTGTATTAACAGGATGACAAGGAAGGCAGCCACTACACTCCAAGGCTGCGGCTGTCTTCCCGGACTTCAAAAGACATCCATGCAGGAGAAGCAAATGCAGAATTTGGTGAAGGCTCCGGCGCGCATCAAGAAATTTGTTCCCCATTCCGGCGGAAACAGCCCCGATCTGAAACCGGCGCGGGTTGGCCGCGCGATCCCGGTGCTTAAGCCGGAAGGCTTTGACCAGCTAGCCCATGATGCGCGCAACGCTTTGTCCGCGCTGAAGCTCTACGGCGATCTATTGGCCGAGCCTGGCGTTTTGACTTCCTCTCATAGTCACTACGCCCAGGAATTACAGGCGGTCACCGATATCGCCGTGCGGCTGGTGGAGCGACTTGCGGCTCCGCGGCGGGTGGGGTCGCGGCGATCGGCGCCTGTGTCAGCTCTCAACAGCTTGCCCGGAGAGCCGGGGGTAGACATTGCGCGCACCAAAATCTCCGATCAGGCTTACCCGTGGGAGCAGGGTGGCATGGACGATCCTGGCCGTGAGCTTCTAACCATGCGGCCCCTGCTGGCGGCGATTGCGGGTCCGCGGATCGAGCTGGAGATTGAATCGCTGCCATGCGCAGGGCGCAGCGGTCTGTCGAGCGAAGACCTGACCCGCGTGCATGATGAACCTGGTGCGCAACGCAGCCGAAGCGATGCCCGAGGGTGGGAAGCTGCGCATCACGGCGCAGTACGGCGACGGACTCAGCTTTGTCGACGAGGAGCAGGTTCCGGATGCGCGCCCGCGCAGCGTGGTGATCACTGTGGAGGACAGTGGGCCAGGGATTCCCGAGGGCCTGCGCGAAGAGGTCTTCGCCGCAGGCTTCACGACGCGGGAATCGGCCCGGGAATGGCCCGGCGCGCAGCATCGTGGGCATGGCCTGAGCATCGTTCGCGGATTGATCGAGGCGGCCGGCGGCAGGGCGAGCGTCTCCTCGTCGTCTCGCGGAGCGCGCATTGAACTGGAGCTGCCTATTACTTCCGGCATGTATGAAATCATCGACAACGGTGGATTGGTGGCTGACGCAGGAGCGAAAGGGTGCATAGAATGCCGGTAACAGTCCCACAAATAAGCCTTATGACGAATTACGCCTACCCATCAGAGCGTTCGGGACGGCTACATGTCCTGATCGTCGACGAAGACGCCGCGGTACGATCGGCATGCTGCGAGATCGCCGCTGGCCACGGATTTGCGCCGCACGGCATCGAAAACCTTGCCACGGCCCGGAGCCTGCTGCGCGGCAACAGCGTCGACATTCTTCTCCTCGATCTCAAATCGCCGGCGGGCCCGGTCTTGAGCTGCTGGAAGAGGTCAA
Organism: uncultured Acidobacteriota bacterium; assembly: GCA_963735555.1. Taxonomy (GTDB): domain Bacteria; phylum Acidobacteriota; class Terriglobia; order Terriglobales; family Acidobacteriaceae; genus Silvibacterium. The sequence continues at coordinate 13,662 of CAVTLP010000014.1, read as the reverse complement.
GATGCTGCATCCGGAGATCGCGGTCATCGTGATGACTGCCTTCGCTACGGTCACCTCAGCAGTCGAAGCGATGCGCACGGGCGCCGACGGACTATCTGACCAAGCCCTTTGCGCTCGAATGAGCTCGCGGCGGTACTCGAGCGCGCGGCAGAGCGCCGGACGGTCGATCTGGCCAGCCGTCGGCTGCGCGACAAGCTGCGCACGCAGCAGGGACTGGGAAACATCATCGGGCAGCAGTGGAGAAATGGAGAAGCTCTATCGCATTCTCTCCAAGGTCGCGCAGACCACCCATCCGGTGTTGATTCTGGGAGAAAGCGGGACGGGCAAGGAGCTGGTCGCGCGATCCATCCATGCCAACGGTCCGAACGCCGCGAAGCCGTTTCTTCCGGTCGATTGCGGGTCGCTGGTTCCGACGCTGGTCGAAAGCGAGCTCTTCGGCTACGTCAAGGGCGCTTTCACCGGCGCGAACCGGTCGAAGGACGGGCTTGCTGGCCTCGGCCGACGGTGGGACGGTCTTTCTCGACGAGATCGGTGAGCTGCCGCTCGACCTGCAGGCGAAGCTGCTGCGCGCCCTGCAGGAAAAGGAAATTCGCCCGGTGGGCGCAACGCACCGCATTCCCATCAGGGTGCGAATCCTCGCAGCCACGAATCGCGACCTGGCCACCATGGTCGAGCAAGGGCGCTTTCGCAAGGACCTCTACTACCGGCTGAATGTGGTCAGCCTGCGCATTCCGCCGCTGCGCGACCGGCGCGAGGACATTCCGCTGCTGGCGGCTCATTTCCTCGATCGCATGACGAATCACGGCGGACAAAAACGTTTCTGAGCGACGATGCCCTGCGCACCATGACGGACTATTCCTGGCCAGGCAATGTGCGCGAGCTGGAAAACTCGGTCGAGCGGGCGTGCGCGTCTCTCCTCTGGGCCGATACTGCACACCGGGGATCTGCCGACACAATTGCAGGATTTCCATTTGCACGCCTACCGGACAGTTTTGCCTGCCCGCGAGCTCCGACGCGCCCGGCAGCAGAAACAGCGCGGTGACACCGCTGGCCGAACTTGAAAGACAGGCGATTCTGGACACTCTGCGGCAGCTCAAGGGCGACAAGCTCACCGCTGCGAGGCTGCTCGGGATTGGCAAGACGACGCTGTATCGCAAGCTCAAGGAATACGGCCTCGGCGAGTCTGTCGCAGGCCTTTGACGCAGGCTAGGAACCAGAGTGCGGGAAGAGTAATCAGGGTTTTTTAGGTTGCATCCGTTCACGCAGTCATTCACAGGATCAGGAGACCGCTATGCCGCAAAACATTCTGATGATTACCGCCATTGCCGGCGCCGAGAATTGTGCCGCGGTCGCTGTCCAAGCAATTTGGCTTGACGGTCGAAACCGCCGCGCAGCCGCAAGGAAGGGCTTGCCGCACTGCGACGCCGCGAATTCGCGTCCTGGTCGTGCTGACGAGTCGCTCGATCGACTCCGGACGATGGAGCGGACTCGCTCCTCGAAGCACGCGGGTCTGGCGATTCCACTCGAAATCAACTTCGCCATTTCCGGGTGCGGCGCGTGGTTCGCGAAGTGCGCGCCGCGCTGCTTCGCCGCGACCGGGAGCAGGACCTGGCCATGCGCCGCGGCAACCTCCTCCATCCAGAGCGAGCTGCGCGACGCGCTCGCCGGGCTGCTGTTGCAGTCGCAGCTGGCGCTCGCTGAGCCCGTCCTCGCCTCAGTTGTCCGAGAAGGCTGAGAGTTGGCTGCGGGGCTCGCCGCCGGTCTGCGCCAGCGTTCGACGACCCGCCGTCGCAGCTCACGGCGGCGCCCATTCGCCGCACGCGTGCCGCACACCCGGCCGGTGATCAAACCGCCACAGTTGCTTAGTGGATGGTGCGCATCTTGCGCTGCATGTAGTCCATCAGCAGGTATTCGCCGAGGGTGTCGGGCGTGGTGAAGTAGGCCTTGCCGCGGCACATCTCCGATACCTTCTGCACAAACTGCACCAGGCCCGGATCGGAGGCCAGCATGAAGGTGTTGATCATGATGCCGGAGCGCTTGCAGCGCGCCACCTCTTCGAGCGTTTCGCTGACCACCAGCGGGTCGAGGCCGAAGGCGTTTTTGTAGATCCGGCCATCGCTCAGCGTCAGCGCCGAAGGCTTGCCGTCGGTGATCATCACGATCTGCTTCATGTCCTTCGTCTGGCGTTCAGGATGCGCTGGGCCAGCCGCAGCCCCTCGCGGGTGTTCGTGTAGTACGGTCCCACCTTGACCCGCGCCAGTTGCGAAATCGGGCATCTCCTCCGCCGAATCGTGAAAGAGGACGAGCGAGAGCGAATCTCCCGGATACTGCGTGCGGATGAGATGCGAGAGCGCCATGGCGACCTTTTTCGCCGGCGTAAAGCGGTCCTCGCCGTAAAGGATCATCGAGTGCGAGCAATCGAGCATCACGACAGTCGCGCACGAGCTTTGGTATTCGCACTGGTGAACCTGGAGGTCGCGGTATTCGATGTTGAGAGGCAGAGCAAGCCCCTCGCGTGCGATGGCGGAGGCAAGCGTGAGCGTCGCATCCAGGTTCAGCGTATCGCCGAATTCATAAGGCCGCGACGCGCCGCTGGTTTCGATGCCGGTGGCCCAGTGGCGCGTGTCGTGGCGTCCGTAGCTCGACTTGCCGAGCGATCCGAGCAGGTCGCGGAGGGTTTTGTAGCCGAGGAAATCCAGGCTCTTGTCGGTGACCTCGAAGCGAGCCTCGCTGCTGCGCGTCGCCCGTCTGTCCGTTCGCCTGCGTGACGTCCCCGGTGGAGATGAAGTTCTCCTGTTCCAGGCGGTTTGACAGCTTTTCAATCAGCTCGTCGAGCTGACCTTCCTCGGCCAGCGTCGTCGATGGCCTCCTGCATCTTCTCGTCGAGGAAGCTCCCCCGATTCGAGCGCGCGCCGCAGCGCCTCGCGCAGATCGTCGAGCGTATGATCGAGTTCCTGAAACTGCAACGAAGGGATTCTGGAAGCCGGAATCGAGCAGGTAGTCGGAGAGCGCCTGGAGCAGATCCTCCAGGCTCATCTCCGACGCCAGGTCGCCCGTGTATTTGGTGTACCGAACCCGCTTCATAGTACCGCATGGCCCGCTTCAGAGCTATCAAGGCACTAGTTCAAGCCGCTGCGACGGGATCGCCGCGGCTGCCACTCTTCGTACTCCGGCTTCGGCACGCTCCTGGCGAGGAGGCTGCGGCTTCTTCTGCGCTACGAAGGTGCGCTCTTCGCTACGGCTCAATCGCCGGTGCGCGCACATGCCTTCGAGGAGAAACTCAGCTGCCGCGACCAATCGCTCCGGAGCGTCCGATGCTTTCACGCCCACGGCCGAGAGCTTCTCGAAGAGACCTTGAATTTGTCGCAGATCTTCAAGTGTGGATTTAGCCGGCTGGCTGTCCTCGATCTTGGTTGTGCCGCCCAGGTTGAACCATTGCTCGATCTGTTGCGTGTTCGTGTCGGCGTAGTACTTGTCGAAAACCTTGCCAATGGCGGTCCGGACGACTTCCTTCACCACGGTATCCGCGCCGCGCATCTCGCCCTCATATTCAAGTTCGAGTTTCCCGGTAATTCCGGGCAGGGCGGCGTAAATGTCACCAACGCGAGGCTGGACCAGTGTCTCGCCGTGCAGCAGTGCGCGTCTCTCCGCATTGGACACGACCAGTTCCAGGGTAGCGATGGGCAGGCGCTGACTCACGCCGCTGCGCTTGTCCACGCGCTTGTCTTCACGCGCGGAAAAGGCCACCTGCTCCACGATCTCCCTGAGATATTGCGGAATTTCAAGATCGGCAAAATTCCGTTCGGTCCAGGCCTCCTGGGCGGTGATGGCCAGGCCCTCCTCGATGTTTTCCGCGTAGTGAGTGCGTATCTCAGAGCCGATGCGATCCTTAAGCGGCGTAACGATCTTGCCGCGCGCCGTGTAGTCCTCGGGATTGGCACTGAAGACCAGCGCGACGTCCAGTTCCAGCCGCACCGGATAGCCCTTAATCTGCACGTCGCCTTCCTGCATGATGTTGAAGAGCGCGACCTGGATTTTTCCGGCCAGGTCGGGCAGTTCATTGATGGCAAAGATGCCGCGATTGGCGCGGGGCAGCAGGCCGTAATGCATGGTCAGCTCGCTCGAAAGATCGTCGCCGCCGCGCGCCGCCTTGATTGGATCGAGGTCGCCGATGAGGTCGGCGATGGTCACGTCAGGCGTTGCCAGCTTTTCGACGTAGCGGTCGTTCGCGCGACAGTAGGCGATCAGGCGTGGCATCGCCCTTCGCGGCAATCAGCTCGTGGCACCGCCTGCAGAGCGGATGGTAGGGATTGTCGCGAATTTCGCAACCGGCGATGTACGGAGTATGCGCATCGAGCAACGCGGTGAGCGCGCGCAGGATGCGGCTCTTTGCCTGTCCGCGCAGACCCAGCAGGATGAAGTTCTGCTTCGACAGGACGGCATTGACGATCTGAGGAACGACCGTATCTTCATAGCCGATGATGCCGGGAAAGATGGTCTTCCGTGCCTTGAGCCGCTCGATCAGATTTTCGCGAAGCTCGTCCTTAACGGAACGCGCGACGATGCGCGCTTCGGAGAAGTCCTTGTCGGCGCGGAGTTCGCCGAGGGTTTGCGGCAGGCGCCGAGTGGTCATTTCTTCCTCCTGGTTGGCGGTGAGGGGCAGGCTCAGGTGCAAGGCCGCAGTCTATGTTTTAAGAATCTAGCTATTAGAGTAGACGAAGCTCGGGCCGCGCGCGACTCAGAAGGCTCCAGGGGCAATGTAGCAGCGAGCGCACGCCTGCCTCACCTGTATGTTTTGTTGGAGCTACATCACGTGACCGTTCTGTCCGGAGGCTCGCGATGCGTGCGTGCCCATGCGCAGCTTGGGCAAGACGGCCTGATAGAAATCGCGGAGGCGCTCCGTTCTCTCCGAATCCGAGCGCATACTCAGCAGCTGCTGCTTGAATCCCAGATCCGCGGGCAGGGCCGATGCCAGGGCGAAGGAGATGGGCCCGTCCAGACTGAGGTGCATGGTTGCAACTTCGATTCCCGCCAACTCCAGCGTCTCGAAATGCAGGGCCGCGCACTCCTCCCGCAGGCCACGAGATGCTTCCTCGCCGTCGTCTTCAAAAAAATCAACCTCGGCTTCGAGATAAGAACGGGAATTCTCCAGCATTTCGATTTCGAATCGAGCATCTCCCTGGCAAAGAATGTCCAACCGTCCGTCCTCATACCGTTGCAGCACACGCTTAATCCGCGCCGTGCATCCGATGACGGCCAGCCCTTCTTGCTGTGCGCGCACCACGCCAAAAGCAGTATCCGCCTCGATACACTCGCCGATCATTTCCTTGTAGCGTTCCTCGAAGATATGGAGCGGGAGCGGGGCGTTGGGAAAGAGCACCAGATCCAGCGGAAATAGGGGAATCTTCATTGCTGTGCAATTATGCGCGTTCCGGCGGCGGAAGAATGCCGGTCGCCGCGACTGGTTTTGATGAGCCACCAAAGGGTTTCTGATTTGTGGATTTGGTGCGGAGTGTACCGAGCCCGGGTGCTTTCAGCCGCCGAGGTCCAGTTCATCCAGCATGGCCTGCATTTCGCCCTGTGCGTGCTGGTTGCCCGTGCGCCGCGCGCAGGCAATGCCCTGCGAGAGCCGGACCTTCGCCTCGTCGGGCCGTTCCGCTTTGGCCAGCGTTTGTGCTGCCATGAAGTATCCGGCGGTGTAGTCGGGGTGCTCTTCGAGCAGACGCCCAAATTCCGCCAGGGAAGAGTCTGTCTCACCACGGCCCGCGTACTCCATGGCGAGCCCGTAGCGTGCAAAGGCATCGTTGGGATTCTGCGCCAGTATCTCGTTGAGCATCGATATTTTGTCCATAGGGACATTGTCTCCGAAGATGGGGACTGGAAATGCACAAGATCATCTGTCTGCCGTTGGAACGACTTGAGACATTTCGTATTCAATGAGCGATGGGTCGTTCGGATAAGGTTCGGTCTTGCCGGTCATGGAGAACCCCATTCGTTCATAAAATTCAATTGCGGTGCGGTTATTGCTGGTCACCATCAGCCGCAATGCGCGTACTCCACAGTTTCTGGCCCACGCTTGAATCGCGGCGACCAGCGAGCTTCCTACCCCGGTTCGGCGGTGGGAGGGCGCTACCCACATTGAGACGACATTGGCGCTGAGAGAATCATTTTCATCCAGAAACGCTCCGATAATCCCGCAGGGACTCTCAGCGTCGATTGCCAGATAACCCATCCTCTTTTCGCCGTTCATGTTGGCCGCACGCCTCAGCCACTCGGCATCCGAAAACTGTGATTCTCGGGCAAATGTGCTTCCAAATGCGGCTGGTGAATCCTGCAAGGCCGATAGCCGCACCGTCTTGAATGCCAGGACATTGTTCGCGCTGATTTGTTCAAGAATCGGCATGCGAAGATGTTATTTCACAATTTTCATCAATAAGATTGAACACCGCAAGCCGCCCGTTCATTTGCTTAAAAGCGCGCGATTGCCGACACTGGAAGTATCCCGTCAGCAAACTGCAAAGAGCGATTTCGCGGAAAGCCCGGGCAAGGAAAGTGAGCACGATGCATGGATTTTGCCGGCCATTCGCTTCCGGTGCGTAGTGTCGCCGAGTCGCAATCGGAAATGACCGAACTGATTCTGCCCAATGACACCAACACTCTGGGTAATCTGCTGGGCGGCAGGCTGATGCACTTTATCGACCTGGTTGGGGCGATGGCCGCCTACCGGCACGCGCGCACCCACGTAGTGACGGCATCTATGGAGCACATTGACTTTATCGCGCCGGTTCATGTCGGAGATCTGCTGATTCTCAAATCGAAGGTCAATCGCGCCTTCAATACTTCGATGGAAGTAGGCGTAAAAGTCTGGGTGGAGAACACCATCGCCGGGACGCACCGTCATGTCGGTTCTGCTTATCTGACCTTTGTTGCCGTAGATTCGCAGGGTCGTCGCGTACCGGTTCCGAAATTGCAGCCGGACACCGACGAAGAGAAGCGACGCTACGAAGACGCAGGTCGCCGCCGTGAGTTGCGCGAGCAAGAATTGGAGCGCAAACGCGCATTGAAGCCGGTCGAGGCTTAGATTATTTCGAATTCTGGAGTTTAGAATATGGCTCATCCGCATGTTCCTCAAGGCCCGAGCGCGTTGCCGGGCGTGGCAAATATAGTAGCTATCGGATCGGGTAAGGGCGGGGTCGGCAAGACGACGCTCGCGGTGAATCTCGCGGTGGCGCTGGCGAAACTCGGCTTTCGCGTTGGGCTGATCGACGCGGATGTCTACGGTCCCAACGTGCCCCTCATGTTCGGCACCACTCAGCAGCCCCGTATCCTTGCTAACAATCAAATCGAGCCGGCGCTGGCCCACGGTGTGAAGGTCATTTCCGTGGGGTTGATATCGCCCGGTGACAAGCCGATGGTAATGCGTGGACCAATGCTCCATCAGATCATCCGGCAGTTTCTGCAGCAGGTGGAGTGGGGCGAACTGGATTTTCTGCTGGTCGATCTGCCGCCGGGTACCGGCGACGTGGTCATTTCATTGGTTCAGACAGTCCCGCTGACCGGAGCCGTGGTAGTGTCGACTCCTTCGGACGTCTCACTGCAGGACGCGCGTAAAGCGCTTGAGATGTTCCACCAGGTGAACGTTGAAGTGCTGGGCATCGTCGAGAACATGAGCCACTTCACCTGTCCGCATTGTCACCATGAGATCGACATTTTCTCCAAGGGTGGTGCGGAGAGGATAGCCAAACAGTATCGGCTGCCCTTCCTCGGTTCGATCGAGCTTGATCCGGATATCCGGCATGGTGGCGATACAGGCTTGCCCGTGGCCCTAGCTGGTCCCGATTCGCCTAAGGCGGCGCAGTTCTACTCAGTTGCTCGCCAGGTGGCGGAGCGAGCGCAGGCGCAGTCGGCGAAGACAGAGGATATCTTCGAAATCAGTTAGTGAAGGCGGTTGTCGTGGCGTAGAAAGTAAGCCGGCGCTGCTTTGCCGGCTTGCTCTCTGGGCTCCTCAAAGCAATCTGTTGCGTAGTCTGGCGGCGGTGCTCGATTTCTGGCTGAACGCTGCGACCTGAGCGATAAAATCCGGTGGCAACTTTTCTTTATCGACGGAGAGACGAGAGATTGCCGGACCCGCGCGCAATGAACTGAGCGCAAGGTTTGCGGAAGGCTTTATCAGCGGAGCATTCAACAGTCCCAGATAGGTGTTGACGGCATGTTGAGAGATTGCTTCGCTGATCCAGTCCGTGATCCAGGGCGCGGGACTCCCGAGGAGTTTGCTGCCGTCTCCATTGTTCTGCTGGTAGTACGAGCTGTACCTCCACTCGCTATATTCCAGAGGTAAGTACAAGATGGTGTAAATGGCATCCTGTATCCACTGCGGCGTGGGGATGCCGATCGAATCGTAAATGCTGTACAACTCGGGCAGGTTATCCCAGGCGCGAGGAACGATGTCGAGACTATTCCAGTAACGGAAGCTGCTGGGAAGCCGCGCATTGTACGCGCTGGCAAACGCACGATTGCCCGGGCTGGGCGCTGCGAAAGTGTAAATCTCGGTGCTGTTGTCTGGCGTACCGGACTGAGGTCCGCGTTTAAATGAGATCCACGCGCCGAGCACTGTGGCCAGATTGCCGCCCAGGCTGTGACCGGTGACCGCAATCGGCGTTCCCGCTGGAATACTTTCGATGAATTGGGCAAGGGTCTGACCGTCCCAGGTGGCGTGGTCCAGAAGGTAGCTGAGCTGGGTATAGGTGCCTTGGGAGACCATAGCTCCCTGGCTGGCGAAGAAATAATCCCATTCCACCTGCCAGAGCACGTTCAGGTCGTTGTACATGTTGATGAAGGCGTCCCAGCCGAAATCGGTGTCGGTGCCGCGAATGGCCACCGCATATTTGCCCGTGGATGCGCTGAGTGCGGCGTAGGCTCGATTGCCATACCAATCGTCTACTGGTCCCCAGACGAGAGACCAGTCATTCTGCGTGGCATAGGTTGGATTTTTTAGCTGGCCGCTGACATCGCCGTAATAGGCGATGCCGGAAAGCGTCATCATGATTTGCTCGTCTAACCAGGAGTTGCTCATACGTTGCTCCTTCGCGTTTTAATAGAGGTGGCAACGATGCAGATGACTCGGGAGCGTAAGGAAGACTTCACCACATATTCTCGCAATAACTACTTGCTAACTTGCGAACATGGACTTACTCTAACTTGGCGGTTATTCCCAGGTCCATAGCCTTTACAGAGATATTCATCAGAGGTTTATAGAGGCGTCAAACAAGGCTCCGCTGTTGCATCCGAATCCCTTTGCTGGAGGTTTGTTATGGGAATGATGCCGGTCGTGCCCGCTGCCATTGCGAAAACTCACGCATTGCTCTTTGATCTTTGGTTTCCTGTGCAGCAATTGCCGATTCCTCCGCAGATTCGTCCGGAGATCGAGCAGATTGCAACCGGCGTGAGCAACGCCATGCTTTCCAGCTTTGCGCAATCATCGTTTCTTGGCGTGCTGGAAGGATTAACAGCCCCGGCCCCGGAAACCCTGCCGTTCTACGACTGCCTTAAGCAATCGTCGAATCCGGCCGTGCAAACCTTTCTTGCCACTCCGGGAGGATTCGGAGGTCTTTCTGTCGATGTGGCAACGCAGGTGTTGTCGTTCTTTTTCGAGGGAGAATGCACTCCGGCAAGCGCGATGATCGCGATGCTGGTGCGCGAGGCATATCTCTCCGGAATCTGGGATTTGCCGCTGGCTGTCCCGCTGACACAAATCCAGAACCCCACCACATTTGTCGACGATATCGAGATTTATTCGAAGCTTCATTACCCGGCTATCCCTCCCAGCTGGCTGACTTATGATCCAGCAACGAAGACGATTTCCGCGAAAGATGGGGTGATCGATTACCTGGTGATCGGCAGCGGGCCGGGCGGAGCGACTGTCGCTTACGAGTTACAGCAGGCAGGAAAGAAGGTTGTCCTGATCGAGCAGGGGCCGTTTGTAGTGTGGGGTTCCATGGACACTATGAGTTATCCGAAACTGATGTTTCAAAATAATGTCGCGGCAACCTCCGACAACGGCGTGCTGGTGCGCAGCGGGCAGGCCATGGGCGGCGGCACGACGGTAAATATCGACCTGGCATTTTCGCCGCTCGAAGGCACCATTCAGGCGCGGATTATGAACTGGATTGAGCAGGGATGGCTAGACGGCGCTTTCTATACCCCGGAACGGCTCTCGGCGGCGTACCAGTGGGTTCGCAATGCGATTGTCACAAGGGAAGTGACGCAGTGCGAACTGAACAAAGACAATCTTGTGCTGTGGGATGGGGCATTGGCATTCGGCGTGAATCCTTCGCTCTACCATCTGAATCGCTTTCCAGAGGATTTGTCGCCGTCTCCTGTGACACAGAAGCGCGATGCGGCGCGGCAACTCATCCTCAAACCGATGCAGGATCCAGGAAATCCGCTGAGCGTGATTCCGGATGTGGCGGTGCAGGAGATTACCTTCTCTCCGCCGGAGCCGGATGGCAGCGTGCGCGCAACCGGGGCAACGCTCTTGGTGAATACACCCTGGACTGACTGCAAAAATACGATTGTTGACCCTTGTCAGTTGGGGATTCCACCTGGCACTACTGTCTCCATTCAAGCCGAGAACGTGATTCTTTCCGCAGGCACCATCGGAACCACGCGTGTCCTGTTGAACAGCGCGAAGCAGACTCCGGCGGTCGCCAATCCGCGCACCGGGTTGGGGCTGATCATGCATCCGTCGGTTCCGTTAATCGGGGTGTTCGAGCACCGCATCAACCTGCTCGATGGCCTGGACAGCGCGACGTTCCTGGATGCCTTCGGGGTAGCGCCTGGCTTCATTTTTGAGACGATGTCAGGGTTGCCCGCCTACGGCGCGCTGCTGATTCCCGGGACGGGCACGGAAGTCTACAACCGGATCACCAAGTTCAACCACTCTGCGGGGTTCGGAGTAATGCTGGTGGATACGCCTTCAGACGACAATCGTATACGGTTGAACAGTGATGGCAGCGTCGCGCTCGACTACGCGCTTAGCGATGGAGACAAGCAGCGCTTCCGCACTGGAGTCGCGATTGCAATCCGCATGATGTTTCTTGCCGGGGCGAAGGAGGTTATTATTCCATCGAATGAAAACTTCCTTGGCCTGGATAACTTCGATCCCATGGTTGGCTCCTATCTCACCTGTATTGATCAGGCCGACTTAGTCGAGAAGAACCTGCAGTTCATTCCGAATCGCACTCTACTTACATCGGCTCACTTACAGGCGACGAATAAGATGGGAGCATCGGCGGCTACCTCTGTAGTTTCCACTCGCCAGCGTGTCTGGAACGTGGTTACAGGACAGGAGATCCCAAATCTGTACGTGATGGACAGCAGCATGTTCCCGACTTCTGTAGGGGCGAACCCCATGCAGTCGATCTATACCTTCGCGAAGATATTCTCTGACCGCCTGCTTGGCGGTCTCGACATACCGGGGCCAGTGAATTTTGTTAAAGTTGCTACCGAGCAGCCACTGCTGAAGCCCTCTCCGCCGAATTGTTAAGCACTGCTTTGGCCTAGTTCCTTGGTCATGCAGATAAAGTGGCAGGGCTGGGTGACCGGCATCTGATCTGCGGGAAAGGGAGCCGTGCCAGTCACCCGGTAGCCGAGCTTTTCATAGATGCCCGGCAATTCGGCCCTGAGGTTGACCACCGTTAGATCCATGAAATGTGCGCCCGTTTCACGGGCGAACTCTTCGGCGGCAGCGGTAAGGCGACGGCCCAATCCGTTTTTCTGTCTCGCCGGATCGACGGAGAGCAGGCCGAGGTAAGCGCGGTCACCGTTCCGTTCAACATAAACGCATGCCGCAAGCCGGCCCTCCTCTTCGATCACCAGAAAAGCGCCTTTCCGGAAATATTCCTGAAGCTTCGCGACATCTAGCCGGTCCTCATCCTTGAAGAATCGCTCCACATCAAAGGCGCTATTGATGAGATGCAGGAGCAGGTCAAAGTCGGATTCGGTTGCCGTGCGAATGTTCATATTTCGAATGTAATGCAATGGATCCGCCAGCCTCGCGCTGCTTATAGTCGGTGCACACTGGCCGTGGTCCTCCCAGCGCGGCGAGCCGCTCAGGTGGACCCGGTCAAGGTGCTTCGCAGCGAGTGGTCACTGGTGGAGCGAACAGACCTGGCTGCTCCAGTTTTGGTCGTAAGTGCTCTTGTTAGCGTTTTCCTTGGGAGTGAAACGGAACATCGGGCGAGGACCCGAATCGATACGCCCGAAGAACGGTTGCAGTTTGCCGCTGGTGAAATCGATGCGCCCGGCCGCGGCGTCGTACGTATAGTGGCCGGTACCGCTGGTGGACGATTCGTACTCGCCACCCGCTTTGAGCGTTATGTATTGAATGAAGTCATAGTGGCGGCTGAGGAAGATGCCACAAGCGTACTTACCCAGAGTCGGTCCGTCGGCCGCAAGTGCGGTCCCGGAAACCAGGCAGGTCAACAGAATCACGACAAAAGACACTTTCACTAAGTTCACAGCTTTCTCCGTTAATTCGAGGAATTTACCGCGGCGGGGGGACTCTTGCGTCCGGTGGTAGAAATATATACCACGGTTTGCAACCTCCGGTCTCCGAATTTTTCTGACATCTCGGCTCTCCATCTGCACTGGATTGGCTCATGAACACCTCTCCACTGCCGCGGCTCACGAGAACTCTTCACTATCCGCGAAGCTGGTGCTGAGGGGTGTTTCTTTACGCCGGAAGGGAGATTGCCACAGGTGGTAGTATGCTCGATCGCGGACTGTCGACCTGGTCAACCTCAGGGACAAAAAGCGGCGGCCCTCTCAGGCCGCCGTTCGTTTTTTACGGAGGTGGATTTATCGAGTGGCCGGAGCGGTGTTGTGAGCCGTCTGCTTATCGGCAGCTGCCTTCTCGGCGGTCTGCTCAAGAGTTGCGGCCTGCGGCATGTAGGTCAAGGCTTGTGCGATCATCGGATCCCAGTTGGCGCGGACGCGGAGACCTTCGAGCTGACCGAACTGGGTGGTCATGACATCGGCCTTGATGTTGGTCTTGAGCCAATCCATGACCGCTGGGCTGCTGAAGTCCTGGTCGGTATAAGGGATATTTTGCGCGGTCAGGAACTGCTTGAAGGAATCGATGACCGAGTCGTCTACCTGAAAATCTTTACCGACGGTGCGGTTGGCCAGGTAGTGCTTGGTGAAGTTGAAGAAGGCGTTGTGCGCGGCCAGCACATCCTGGAAATGGTTGGACTTGGGTGTGTCGATTTTGTAGTCGGGCGTAATGCCACCGCCACCGTAGACAGTGCGTCCTGAGTCAGTCAACTTGACCTCACGATCTTTGGCGTCCTGCGGCTGATCGTGATTGTAGTAGTAGTTGTAGAGCGAGACGTTGTCGTAGTTGCGCTGGATCAGTCGGCCGCTGGGCGTGTAGTAGTGATACGTCGTGAGCGCCAGACCGGTGTTGTCCGAGAGCTGATAGACGGTCTGTACTAAGCCCTTGCCAAAGGTGATTTCGCCCACTACCAGCGCGCGGTCGTGATCCTGTAGCGCCCCGGAGACGATTTCAGCTGCCGAGGCAGTGCCATGATTCACGAGGACGACAACGGGGAAGTCTCTTCCGCCGTTTCCGTGGGTGGCGCGGTAAATCTTCGCGCGCGGATG
>CAVTLP010000013.1:0-96971 GCA_963735555.1 uncultured Acidobacteriota bacterium | reverse complement strand
TAGATCACTTTCAGTTTTCGGGGTGAGTGCCGACGCGGTTTGACCGCGCCGGGATTGGCCGCGACTACGCGCTGGCGCCTGCGACCGTGCGCCAAGTCGCGCCGTCAAAAATGACGAACTCGGATAGCGTCGTGTCGTAGAAATGAAGGCCGGCTGCGGCGGTGTAGGGCGGGCTGGTATTCGGATTCTGTGGTCGGCCCCTCGCGGTCGTCGGCCCGGATAAGGCCACGCGAATCGAACCATTGGCTGAGAGGCTGGCAGCGTCCGAGAAAAATCAATAGCGTCTTGGCCGAGCCGGCGTCCCTTGATAAGAGCGGCCGTTTACGGTGAGGCTTTGGCCGGCGACGGCGACGGGAGGGGAGCATACGAACATTCATTGTAACTTTTTCCTACTGCCGCACAACGCGGCGCTGTCAGGCGGCATGAGTGCCGCGAGATTGGTGGTTAATCGCGTGACATGCCCATCTGCCAGCGGTCGAGTTCGCTCTTGCGGGGTTTCGAGCGCGGGGCGGTCAGCCGGTGCAGCGGCATTGGCGACCATGTGCAGTCGCTTGAGACGAGGTGAATCGTGTCTTGATCGTGGGCGCCGTTGGCTTTGAGAGCGTGCGCCGCGGCGATGACCGGAGTTTCGGAGTCGGTGACGGAGCATCGCTCCGGCTGCTCGACATCGAAGCGGCCGGGCTGTGCGCCGGGCAGGAGTTCGATCCTGTGCGTTTGCAATGGGGTGTCCTATGCTGGAAGGGTGGCGCGGGTCGGGCGGCGGCGCTGTCGAGCTTTTGCAGTTCCTCCGCCGAAGGGTGGCGGGACGCTTCGTCAGGGGGCGGCGAAAAGTTCGCCGCCCCCTCTCGCGACCGGCACCTTGCAAAGGAGGCTCGGCGACTGAGCGTCGACGGGGTGGCGCTACAGCGCGCCGCCGCTTGCAATGGCCTCGGAGGTAGCCGAGCACCTAAAATCGAATTTTGCGGTTCCTGAGCGCTGCCGCACACGGTCTGAGCGCCATCGGCAGGCTTGAGGCCGAAAGGTCGAAACTTCCGCCACCGAAGCTCCCACAAGGCGCCACGCCAGGCGAAGAAGCGACCATGCCGCGCCTTTGTGAGAATTATCGAAGTGGGAGCATAATAGCTCGTCATCCCTGGCCGCGCTCGCTCGATAGCACCAGTCTGCTCATCAAAGTTAGAAAGTAATCCTCTGTAAGCAGTCCCACCTTGCGCAAGGCCGGCCCTGTCAGCAGCATGGAGCAGCCCTTTACAGCGATTGCGAACCGGTGCGTTCCGCGGCGTCGCAATCTCACCAAGTCTGCAGGAAACCTGACGTGGAAAGTGGGTTCTTTTGTCTTCTACAGTTCCAGCAAATTCTGCCCAGAAAGACTTTATGTTGATGAAAAAACCAGGTCAAATGTGCTATCGTCGGGATCCGTTTCAATGTTATGTTATTTCATCGTAAGACTCGATTAGGCATATTTTGTTGATGATCGGCAAAACAAGTATTCCAGCCTATCGTATCACCGAGCACCTTTTCGTCGTATAGAGGTACCAAGAAGCCAAAGCGTGCTTTTGGATTTATCGCCGATTTGACGATAGCACCAACTGCATACAAGATGGGATTTGGATCGCCGAATTGAAACAGTTATAGCGGCTGCTGCAGGGCGCTCCAGAAGTATCTGATGCAGGAAAGTTGCGGTGATACGTGAGGATAGCGAATTGTCATTGACGCAGACACCAAGACCTCAACCTCCAAAGCTGTCGATGTGTCAGGCTCCATCATTACGGCCGCAGCACTGCATTGTGTGCCCATGCTCACTTGCGGCACGAACCACATGCCAACAAAGATAGTGCTAACCTTCAAGAACGAGGGTGACGTCTCTTGGGACATAACTGCATTGATCGTCGTTCAGGCCCTCCCGTTCGCACGGTAGAAAGCATCGGCCGCCTTGGTCTGCCCGACGACAGCCCAAAGCAGGCAAAAGAGCCAGCCGACAATCGTCCACCCGAACAGCAGATTGATCATTGCGAGCAACCAACAGGCGTTCACGCCGCGGCGACACCCCACGAATGTGGGTAGCAAATAGATCACGAGAGCCAATACGCCCACGCAAGCGATTACTGAACCAGCCATTGCCGCATCCCTATATCCGCCCGGATTGACGCCAGCAGTTTTTTCACAATCAACTCCTCGCTCTGACTTCGCGCGGTACGGCAAATCGTATTCGCGAACGCACACCCGACCGCTAGCCGCTCCAATGTTGGTCAGTAGCAGAGCACAGAGACACTAACGGCCGGTTAATTTGCCGTAAGTTTCTTTGCTCAAGAGCCGCGCAAAACGGCACGGACGTTGGCACTGGGGATTGGGATGGGTCGGCCGGGAGCGTCCCACTCCTGCATCGGCGTTGACGCAACTCCGGCAGCTATGTGGATATCTCACGCCTCTTTGTTGACGGGCGCGGGGCGACGGGTCAAGGTCGGGATGTCAATACAGCCAGAACTCATGGCCGAAGCCCGCGCGGCTTGCGCCGGGCGCCGGTCCGTGAAAGCATTTCCCGCAAGGGAAATGGACGAGAAAGGGATAGCCTCCATGGATGTCGGCATGATGATGGTCTTCGCGAGCTACGGCTGGGAGAACTGCTCCGACGAACGGGTGTGGGACGAGGAGATCCGGCTGGCGCGCACTCGCCGCCGATCTGGGCTTCGACTGCCTCTGGTCGGCCGAGCACCACTTCAACGACTACTCGTTCGTGCCGGACAACATCCAGCTCATGACCTATCTGACGGCCATCTGCCCGAATATCGATCTCGGCACGGCCGCCGTGATCCTGCCCTGGCACGATCCGCTGCGGGTCGCCGAACAGGCCGCGGTGCTGGACAATCTGTCCAAGGGCCGGTTTCGTTTCGGCATGGGCCGCGGCCTCGCCCGCCGCGAATTCGCCGCCTTCCGTCTGAGCATGGACGAATCGCGCGGGCGCTTCGACGAGGCGGCGCCGATGATCGTCAAGGCACTGAAGACCGGCTTCATCGAAGGCGACGGGCCAGTACTACAAGCAGCCGCGGATCGAGATCCGGCCGCGCCCGCAGCATTCCTTCGACGGCCGTATCTATGCCGTGGCCTCCAGCGAGGACTCGGTCCTGTCGGCCGCCAAGCTCGGCGCCCACATGGTGATGTTCGCCGACCGCCCCTGGGAGATGCGGCTGCCCGTGATCGAGCACGGGCGGAAGCTGCACCGCGAATTCCATGGCACCGAACAGCCGCACATCATGCTGACCGAGTTCTGCGTCTGCGGCACCAACCTGGCCGAAACCGAACAGGAAGCCCGCAGGTACCAGGGAAAGTTCGTCGAAAGCAATTTCTATCACTACGAGTTTCTGGGCGAGCACTTCAAGACCGTGAAGGGCTACGACGCCTATCAGCAGAAGGCTGAGATCGCTCGCAAGGGCGGCATCGAAGGCGCGGTGAACGGCTTCATGCAGGCGGCGAGCTGGGGCACGCCCGACAAGATCCTGCGCGGGCTGGAGGCACGTCGCGCGCTGATCGGCGATTTCGAACTCAACGTCGCCTTCCGCTTCGGTGGCACACCCTTTGAGGTCTCTGAACGTGGACTGAGGCTGTTCGCCAAAGAGGTCCTGCCGGTGCTGAAGTCGTGGCAGCCGGTCCAGGCTGGAAAAGTAGCCGCCTGAGCAGCGATAGGTCCTGAACGCGATGACAGCGAACGAGGAATGGGGGCTGGCCGGAAAGGTCGCGATCGTCACCGGTGGCGGGGCGGAGGCTGACGGCATCGGCAACGGCCGGGCGGCATCAATCCTGCTAGCCCGCGCCGGCGCCAATGTGCTGGTTGTCGACCGCGATCTGGCGCTCGCCGAACGCACAGTAGCAATGATCGAGAGCGAAGGCGGCAATGCCGTTGCCGCCTCCTACGACGTTACTGAGTCAGGACAGTGCGCCGCGATGGTTGACGACGCGGTGTCCCGCTGGGGCCGTCTCGATTGCCTCGACAACAACGTGGGCATCGGCAGCAAGGGCACCGTCGTCGACGAAACCGAGGAAAGCTGGACGCGAGTCATGCACGTCAACGTGGACAGCATGTTCCTCGTGTGCAAGCACGCCATTCCCGCAATGATCCGCACCGCCGGCGGCGGATCGATCGTGAATATCTCCTCCATCTCCGCGCTGCGTCCCCGCGGTCTCACGGCCTATACAGTCTCCAAAGGCGCGGTGATCGCACTGACCAAGGCGATCGCGGTCGATCATGGCCCAGAGGGCATCCGCGCCAACTGCATTGCGCCGGGACCGGTCTACACACCCATGGTCTACGCCCGCGGCATGACGGAGCAGGCCCGCGACACTCGCCGCCAGGCGTCCGTGCTGAAGCGCGAGGGCACCGGCTGGGACATCGGCAGCGCCGCTCGGTTTCTGCTGTCAGACCAGGCCCGCTACATCACCGGACAGACCCTCGTGGTGGACGGTGGCGCCACCCTCGTCGGGCCCAGCCGGGCGTCATAGGAACCGGGGCCACATCATCGGGCACACGCAAGCAGCGGCCGGATCTGCGGGACCCGCTGTTCGATAACCGACGCTCGGTGACGCACGTGAATGGAGGGCGAGGCCGCCGACCACTCAAGAGGCAGCGGCAGAACACTGGCAAGCAGCGCCGCCTCCCTAGGTGACAGTTGCGCGGCCGGCTTGCCGAAGAACGACCGCGCCGCCGCCTCGGCGCCATAGATCCCAGGCCCGAATTCCACGATGTTGAGATACATCTCGAGGACCCGGTGCTTCGGCCACAGCAGTGCGAATTGCGGTGTGAGCCACGCTTCAACAAGCTTCCGAACCGGATCGCGACCTGGCCACAGCAGCAGATTTTTCGCGGTCTGCGTCGTGATGGTGCTGGCGCCACGCGGTCGCTCGCCATCCGACCACGCCTCGAACTGACCCCGCAACGCTTTGAAGTCAAAGCCCCATGTCTCTTCGCAGAAAAGGTTGTCCTCGGAAGCGATGACCGCGTCCGCCAGCGCGGGGCGAGATCCTCTCGTACGAAACCCATTGCTGGTGCCGCGGGTGGCCCTGGGCAAGGCGGATCAACATCAACGGCGTGACCGGCGGCGGCAGGAACCGGAAGACCAAGATGAGAGCCAGAGGGCCCGCGAGAACAACCAACACAGCGAATCCGGCTAACGCCCGAAAGCGCCCGAATTGGGGTCGTCGCGACGTCACATTGGTCACAGATCCTTTGCTGCCGCCCGTGCGGCCGCGACCTGAGAGCCGCATCAGGCGATCCATTTCCTACTGAAGCCGATCAAACTGAAAGCGGCCGAAACGATCCAATTCCGCTTCGACCCGCGCCTTATGCGACTGAGCTGAACCGTGTCCGACCCAGGTCCACCGTTGGATCAGGAGCTTTTGCTGCAGGCGATCCGCCTTTAGATCGATGGCGGCGACGATCTCGTCGCCAACCAGCACGGGCAGCGCGAAATAGCCGTACAGCCGCTTCTCCTTTGGAACGTAGGCCTCAAAGCGATGTTCATAGTCGAAGAATTGTTGCAGTCGTTTCCTTTGGATGATCAGCGGATCGAACGGCGACAGCAGATGAACCATTTCTTGTCCGGACGGCGATGCGTCCAGCGCCTCCGGTTGGACCCAGTGCTCCGGTTTGCCCGCGCCTGCTATCTCCACCGGCAAGAGCTCCTTGCGTTTGACCCTCGCTTCAATCAGGCGCCGGATGCCGGGCTTTCGACCAGCGTCAAGGTGACAGACCGAATTGAGACTGATTACCCCTTGCGATCGCAAGGCCCGATCGAGCAGATAGACCAGGATCTGCTGTTCAGACGCTGCTTTTGGCCGCTCTCCCATGCTCGTTCGACTCCAGGTACCGATACGCCTCAGCCGCCTGCGCAAACGGAAAGGTTTTCGCAATCTTTGGCACAAAGCGGCCATCGGCCAGCCGATCGTAGACATACTCCTTCGCCACTTCGAGCAGCTCGGGACGCCTGGTGATCTCCCACAGGGTGTAGCCGCGAAAGGTCAGCGCTTTCGTCAGCGCCCGCAGCAACGGATACGGGGTGGGCTGCAGCGAGAGCGCACCATATTCAAAAATGATGCCGCCGGTAGCCGCCGTTTTGGCCAACTGCTCGACAAAGGGCCCTCCGACGGGATCCAGGATCACCCGCGCGCCCTTGCCACCGGTAATATCGTGCACCCCGAGGACGATATTCTCTTCTTCCGTGGCGATGACATGATCGGCGCCCAGCTCCATAAGCTGGTCGCGCTTCTTCGATGTCCGCGTCGCAGCGATCGCAACCGCCCCAACATCCTTCACGATCTGAATGGCAGCCAGCCCCACACTGCTCGAGGCCGCGCGGATAATTACGAAATCTCCCGCAGTCACATGACCGAATTCAATCAGTGCCCCGTAGGCGGTCAGGTACTGCATCCAGATCGCCGCGCCCTCCACCGGGGAAAGATTGGGGGATGCTCGCCCAGCGTCGCGACCGGAGCAATCACTTCCTCGCCCAGCATGCCGTACTCGATCATCGAAAACGCCGGTATGGTGCTGATTGTCTTGCCGATCCAGTCCTTGTCGACGCCCGGACCCACCTCTTCGACTACGCCAGCCGCCTCATAGCCGAGCCCGGAAGGGAGTTTCGGGTCTTCGAGTAGATGCCGTGGTAGAACATCGATTCTGCGCGATTCAGCCCTACCGCCTGCACGCGCAGCCTGACCTCACCCTTACGGAGTTCCCGAAGAGGCAAGTCCTCAATCTTCAGATTTTCCGGTCCGCCGAGTTCATGGAATCGAACAACCTTAGGCATGGAATCCTCCCGTCCAGCTTGGATGGGAACAACACATTGCAGACTTCCGGATGTGACGAAAGACCTAAACTCCAGAGGCATACGGCCCTGGTGCCCGATCCTAAACCCATTCCCCCTGCCGCATCAACGGCTCCGCATCGCCGCCAGCGGTGATGCCATCCACGTCGATCGCGCCCGAGCCAATCATCCAGTCCACGTGAATCAGGCTGTCATTTGCCCCCAGCGTCGCCAGTTCTTCCGGAGTAAGCTTGTCGCCATTCTTCAGGCACGTGCTGTAGGCCTGGCCGAGCGCGATGTGGCAGGCGGCGTTTTCGTCGAAGAGCGTGTTCGAGAAGAGCAGGCCGCTCGGCGCGATGGGCGACGAATGCGGCACCAGAGCCACTTCGCCGAGCCGGCGCGCGCCTTCGTCCGTCTCGATCATCCGCTGCAGGACTTGCTCGCCCCGGGCGGCATGCGCCTCGACAACTCTTCCGGCTCTCAAATCGCACGGAGATTCCTTCGATCATGGTTCCCTGGTGCGAGAGCGGCTTGGTGCTGGTGACCGTGCCTTCCGACGCGATCTTTGTGCGGCGTGGTGAAGACCTCTTCGGTCGGCATGTTGGGAATGCAGTAGCGGCCGTTGTCCGCCGTGGTGCCTCCGCCGAGCCAGAGGTGATCGTCGGCGAGGCCGACGCGGAGATCGGTGCCGGGTCCGCGGAAGTGCAGGGCCGAATAGCGCTTGTCGTTCAGCCGCTCGGCGCGGCGTGCAGGTCGGCAGTCGTGTTCTTTCCACGCGGCCACCGGATCGGGCGTGATCCGACGCGCGACGCGGCGAAGATGGCGTCCCAAAGACGCGCCAGCGCTTCGCCGGCGGCAGATCGGGAAACACGGTCGCCGCCCACGCGGGAGTGGCGGCGGCGACGATGGTCCAGTTGATGTCGTGGCGGGTGATCAGTTCGAGCGCCGGACGGTAGGCCTTCGAGATCGCGCGATTGGCGCGGCTCACCTTTTCCGGGATCCTCTTTCGAAAGCAGCGAGGGATCGTTGCCGGCGATCGCGAGCCGCGCGGCGCCGCTCCGGAATGCCTTGGCCATGCCTTCATAGAGCCACGAGCGGCGTAGTCGAAGCTAGCGTTGGACGCGTAGCGATAGCGAAGCAGCGTGGACTCCTCGTCAGCCAACAGGGTGGTGACGAGCGAGGCGCCCGCCTTGTAGGCCTGCTCGGTGATGCGCCGCGCGAGCGGCAGCGCATCCAGCGTGGCGGTCATCACCAGCTCCTGGCCGGGCGCGAGTCCGAGTCCGACGCGGACGGCGACTTCGGCGAGGCGGTCGAGTTTCTGATCGTGGGTGAGGGCAGTAGCTTCGAGGGTAGCTGTGGACATGATTCTTTCAGTCTAGCTCCGCGGCAACAGGTGGGTCAGGACATCTTCTCGTAGATACCCGACCGCCGGACCCAGGCGGTGCCGTGTTTCTCGAGGTAGATCCACTGGCCCGCCGCGCAGAGGTTGGCACACCAGTTGTTCATGTAGACGAGGGCGGCGGTGTGTCCGGCATTGAAAAAGACCTGGCTGAAAAAGGTGATTCCGGGAAAGCCGGCGTACTTCGACGACAGGGAGCCGGGATCGATCGAGGTTCGCGCGCTGCGAAATTCGGCCACCTGGTCGTCGTTCATCAATTGGTAGGGCTGGCTTAGGCGAAACTGGCGGGTCAGCTGAATGTGCTCGTATTTGTGTGTTTCGAAGTCGCGGACGGCCTCCTGAAAGCGCTTCGGGTGGTCCTCGGGAGGCTTGAGCTGGCCTTCGGGCGGGACGGCCGGATTCATATCAGAGATATTGACCGTGGTGTCGGCAATTGCCCATCGCTGGTTCTGGTCAGGAGACATGGACTCGAACGGGGCCCCGGGCATGAGTGTGGAGTAGATGGCGTAGGAGTCAGCAGCGCGATCGGCGGGCATGGGCAGCGCATCGGAACTCGCCCGAACCACGGTCATGGGCGTCAGGACGCCAAGAACGATTGCCACGGCGCTGCAGAGAAAAATCTTTCGGAGCATGCATGCACCCTCAAAACGAACCGGGAAAACGAACTGGGCCGAGAATATTCCCCAGTACTTAAGACGCGCCGGGAGTCCCAAGGGTTCCCTGTCAGTGGCCGTCGCTGGCGCCAGCCGCCAGTTCCCACGGAGCCAAGCCCTTGGCCGGAGCATCGTGGTCGCGGCCCTTCACGCGGTCGTACATGTATTCGTCACTCACAGAGCCAAGTGCCTCGTTGTAGAGGGTCGCCTCGCCGATTACTTCGTGGAGCTCCTCCGCGAATAGATGCTCGGCTTTAAGGCGGTCGGCGGTCGCGGGGATTTCCAGCTTGCTGGTCTTGAAGAACTTCTGAAAGCCGCGGTCGAGGAGGTGGGCGATCTCTCCGCCGAAAAGCACGCCGGGCTTGGTCACCTGCACGATCCCCTTGCCGTCTTTGGCGGGAGCCAGGACGGCGGCGGCTCCGTATTTCGAGACCATGAAGCTGTTTGCGACGCCGGGGGCCTCTCGAACATCAAATTTGAGGTTGCGAAGTTTACTGATGGCTTCGTCGAAGGTAAGCGGCTTTATCTTCTTTGGCATGACGGCCTGGCCTCTGGCTCGATATTCGGCTTGCGATTGTGATGTTTGCGCGCCAAAGTTACACTGAAGGCTAACGCAATCGGCACCCCTTCACTGTCGCATATCGGGGCTAGGCCTGCAACGCAGACCAAAGATTCATGGCTACACTCACCAACTCGCCCACGACCACGACAACGATCCCGTCGGGAACGGCGCTGCTGGACCGGATCGGGAACACGCCTCTGGTCCGACTGGAGCGGATTGCGACGCACCTGCCGGGCATTCAGATACTCGGCAAAGCGGAGTGGGCTAACCCGGGCGGCTCGGTGAAGGACCGCGCGGCTTCGGCGATTGTCGCCGACGCGCAGCAGCGCGGCCTGCTTAAAGCTGGGAGACATTTACTGGACGCCACCAGCGGCAATACCGGCATCGCCTATGCCATGCTCGGTGCGGCGATGGGATTTCCTGTGACGCTGTGTGTGCCATCGAATGTGTCTCTGGAGCGCAAGCGCATTCTTAATGCGTATGGAGCACAGGTGGTCTGGACCGATCCCGCCGATGGGTCGGACGGGGCGATTCGCAAGGCTCGCGAACTGGCAGCCAACGAGCCGGACAGGTTTTTCTACGCCAACCAGTACGGCAACGACGCCAACTGGCGCGCGCACTACCTGGGCACGGCGAATGAGATCTGGGAGCAGACAGCGGGGCAGATTACTCACTTCGTCGCGGGACTGGGCACCAGCGGGACGTTTGTGGGAACGACGCGCCGCCTCAAGGAGCTGAATCCGGAGATCCAGTGCATCTCGATGCAGCCGGATTCGCCTTTCAATGGCCTTGAGGGGCTGAAGCACATGGCGACGGCCATCGTTCCACCGATCTATGACGCCTCGCTCGCGGATCGCAATGTCGAAATCGAGACCGAAGCCGCCTACGTCATGGCCAAGCGCCTGGGGAGAATCGAGGGATTGCTGGTGGGGGTTTCCGCCGCGGCGGCTGTGGCCGCATGCCTGCGCATCGCCGAGGAAGAGGCCGCCGAAGGAAAAGAAGCAGTCATTGTTACAATTTTGTGTGACTCCGCCGACAAGTATCTGAGCGAACGGTTCTGGGAGGAGTAGAGCGATGCTGAAGCTGACTGAGCAGGTCTACGACTCGATTCGACGCCATGGCGAGGAGACGTATCCCCATGAGTGCTGCGGTGTGCTGCTCGGCCGCTCAGAAGACGGATTGAATGAGGTGGAGGACGCAGTGCGCGCGGGCAACACCCGCACCGACTCGGCACACAATCGCTACCAGATTGCACCGCAGGAGCTGGTGAAGATTCAGCGCCTGGGCCGCGAGCGCGGCCTGGATATTGTCGGCTTTTATCACTCGCATCCCGACCATCCGGCGCAGTGGTCCGCGACCGATTTTGCCGAGGCTCACTGGCTGGGCTGCTCCTATGTGATTACCGCCGTTGAACAGGGCACGGCGCGGCAGACAAATTCGTTTCTGCTGACGGGAACGAATGAAGAGAACAAGTCGTTCGAGAACGAGCGGATGGAAGTCGAGGCACTTGAAGCCGAGCGATGTCGATAGCAAGCTGACTCGCTGCCGCTTCGGGTAACGCCCGATTCTCCCTAACGATTCCGGTATATCAGGGGCCGGAACCCACTCAGAGATTCCAAGGACGATTTCGCAATGAAAATCCATATCCCAACGCCTTTGCGCGTATATACAGACAAACAGGACACCGTCGGCGTGGAAGCATCGACCGTAGGACAGGCACTCGATGCGCTGACGGCGAAGCATCCCGACCTCAAGAAGCATCTGTACTCGGAGGAAGGCAAGCTGCGGTCTTTCGTCAACGTGTATCTGAACGACGAAGACATCCGCTATCTGCCGGAAAAGGAAGCGACCAAGGTAAACGGCAACGATGCCCTCTCAATCATCCCCTCCATCGCCGGCGGGGACTCACCGGGACTGGCCTCGGGTGCCGAAAATCTGAATCAAGCTTAGGAAGCGAGAAACGAATGGCAACCATACTGGAACATCCCGCGGCGCTGCCGCAGTTAAGCAATGACGAGATCGGGCGCTACTCGCGCCATCTGCTGCTGCCTGAGGTAGGCCTGGAAGGCCAGCAGAAGCTGAAGGCTGCGAAGGTGCTCTGCGTGGGCACCGGCGGGCTGGGTTCGCCGCTTGCGCTTTACCTTGCGGCTGCCGGCGTGGGAACGCTGGGGCTGGTCGATTTCGATACCGTCGACTCAAGCAATCTGCAGCGTCAGATTATCCACTCGACCGCCGACGTGGGCCGCCCCAAGATCGATTCGGCCGCTGAAAAGCTGAAGGCGCTCAATCCGTACATGAACGTTGTAAAGCACGAGACGATGCTGACCAGCGCCAACGCTCTCGAGATCATTCGCGACTACGACATCGTCGCGGACGGCACCGATAACTTCCCTACCCGCTACCTCGTGAACGATGCATGCGTGCTCACGGGCAAGCCGAATGCTTACGGGTCGATTTTCAGATTCGAGGGCCAGGCCAGTGTCTTCGCTACAAAAGAAGGCCCCTGCTATCGCTGCCTCTATCCCGAGCCGCCACCGCCGGGACTGGTTCCGTCATGCGCCGAAGGCGGAGTGCTGGGCATTCTGCCCGGCCTGGTCGGCGTAATTCAGGCGACGGAAGTCATCAAGCTGATCCTCGGCAAGGGGGAGCCGCTGATTGGCCGGCTGCTGCTGGTCGATTCCCTCAACATGCACTTCCGCGAATTAAAGCTGCGGAAGAATCCAGAATGCCCTGTGTGCGGAAAGAATCCTACAGTGACCAAGCTTATCGACTATGACCAGTTCTGCGGCATTGTCCCGCAGGCAGCGCCTGCGCAGATACAAAACGGTATCGCGCAAATCAGCCCTATCGAACTCAAGCGCAGGCTCGACGCAGGCGAAGACCTCTTCGTGCTCGACGTGCGCGAGCCGCACGAATACCAGATCGCCAACCTCGGCGCGAAGCTCATCCCGCTGGGCGATCTACCGGCGCGCGTCAATGAGCTCGACAGCAGCCGCGAGATCGTTGTCCACTGCAAGAGCGGCGGTCGCAGCCAGAAGGCCGCGGAGTTCCTGGCCCAGAGCGGATTCAAGAAATTGCACAACCTTGCGGGCGGCATCAATGCCTGGTCCACCGATGTCGATCCGAAGATCGCAAAATACTGAGTTCGAGCTGAGCTGAGCCAAGGGCGGTGCATCGAAAGGTGCGCCGCTTTTCATTTTTCAGGGGATTGTCGTGCGATCAGCATCCCAACGACTCTTGTGTAACCGCGATGCAAAATTGCGCGTCCCATAGCGCAGACTGCTTTGCATTGTTCACGCTTTGCAGGCCAAATGTACCCAGGTGAGGGAAACGCGCGATGCCGGTGATGACACGTTTACAGAAGTACGGTCTTGTTCTTCTTGCATCGGTAGCGTTGATGCTTCATACCGGCTTCTGCCAAGGGTGAGACGCCGGACGTGGGAAGCAAGGCGCCGGATTTCACACTGTCCACCCCGGAGGGACAGCCGGTTCGTCTCTCCCAGCTAACGGCAAAGGGCACGGTTGTCCTTATCGTTCTTCGAGGCTATCCCGGCTATCAATGTCCTTACTGCCAGCGCCAGGCTCACGATTTTCAACTCAACGCCAACCGGTTCGCAGCCATCGACGCTCAGATCCTGCTGGTTTATCCCGGCCCACCCGCCGATCTTGATCAGCATGCGAAGGAATTCCTGTCCCAGCAAGGACAACTTCCGGCAAACTTTCACCTGGTCATTGACCCCGATTACAAGTTCACGAATTTATACGCGCTGCGGTGGAATGCTCCCAACGAGACGGCCTACCCATCCACTTTCCTCATTGACAGACACAGTGTCATCTTTTTCCGCAAGATCAGCCGATCTCATGGGGATCGCACGACCGCGGAGGACGTGCTCACGGAACTGACGAAAGCCAAATGACAGGGCTGGTTCGACGTATCCCTTTGCTCATTAGCGCATTCCACCTGATTCGGCAGACTTTCTGACTGCATCCTTTTCCAATCCCTTTGCCGATTGTCCTTGAGTGTGCGTATACTCCCCCATGCACGAGGAAGGCTCGTGCGTTTATGGATCTCATCATTGTTCGGATTGCCTTTTTCTGGTTCTTTCCGTTGTTTGTTACTTTTTCCGGCCTTTCGGCCTCAATCCCTGGATTCCGCTGCAGTCATGGAGCAGTTGCCGCCGCCGCTGGTGATCGTCTTTGAACTGCGGGTCCGCGCGCTCAGTCTGCGCAGGCTCATCGGAGCCGTCGCCGGCAGCATCCTCGGCATCTTCGGAGCGTTTCTCTTCTCGCTGGTCCTGCGCAATAGCCTGCCCGCAGGCCCTATGCACAGCCTGCTCCAGATTTTCGTGCTGCTGCTCATGTGCTTACGTCGGCCTGGTCATCGGAACAAGCAAGGGCGAACTGCTCAACCTCTCGGCGCTTGGCGACCTCTTCAGCGCCGAGCGCAACGCGGCAAACGCAACCTGAAGGTCCTCGACACCAGCGCCATCATCGATGGCCGCATCGCCGACATGGCTGACACCGGCTTCCTCGACGGCACGCTCGTTGTCCCCGAATTTGTTCTGCGCGAGCTACAAATGGTCGCCGACTCCCAGGACGGCTTCGAGACGTCAGCGCGGACGCCGCGGCCTCGACGTGCTGCAACGGATGCAGGGCAATTCGCTGCTCACCGTCCAGATCGTCGAGGACGACTATCCGCCACATCCGCGAAGTCGATCTCAAACTGATCGAACTGGCCAAGGATACTCGACGCGAAAATCGTCACCAACGACTTCAACCTGAACAAGGTCGCGCACCTCCACAATGTCGCCGTGCTCAACATCAACGACCTTGCCAACTCGCTCAAGCCGGTCGTGCTTCCGGGCGAGAAAATGAACATCGTCATCCTCAAGGAAGGCAAGGAGTACAACCAGGGCGTCGGCTATCTCGACGACGGCACCATGGTCGTCGTCGATCACGCCCGCCGCATGATCGGCCGCTCGGTGGAAATCTCGCGTAACCTCCGTTCTTCAGACCGCCTCCGGCAAGATGATCTTCGGCAAGATGGACGAGCCGAGCCGCATGGAAGGCACCCGCGGCATTGAGATCGCGAACTGGCGTCCGGCCGGCCCTACAGTTCCAAAGACGGAACCGGATCCCCCAACTATTACCGAAGTCTTACACCCTCACCGCTCACGATTGGCTAGGGTAGAAACAGGGAGCTCGCCTGATTCGGACGATGAATACGCTGGCAGAAGTCGCACCTTCACCGAACATTCTCTCCACGAAACTCTTGAGGCCGATTCGCGGTCTCTCACCCAGAGCCGTTCGGCGAGCTTCAACTGGAACTTCGGCTTCTGGATCGCCATCTTTCACCTCGGCGCCATCGCCGCCTTTTTCTTCTTCAGCTGGTCGGCGCTCGCCGTCACCGCCGTGCTGTGGGTGCTGGGGCAGAACGTCGGCATCGGCATGAGCTATCACCGCCTGCTCACGCATCGCGGATACACCACGCCCAAGTGGGTCGAATATGTCATGGCCGTCTGCGGCACACTTGCCCTGCAGGGCGGTCCCATCTACTGGGTCGCCGTCCATCGCCTCCATCACCAGCTCACTGACCGCCCCGGCGATCCGCACTCACCGCGCGACGGCAAATGGTGGTCGCACACCGGCTGGATTCTCCACGGCACTGCTGCGCAACCGCAATCGCGCTGCTCACGCGCTACGCCCCCGACCTTACCCGCGACCGCTTCTACCTCTGGCTGAGCCGCTACCACTGGGTGCCCGTCACCGTGATCGGCATCGGCCTGCTATTTTGCCGGCGGATGGCCCTGGGTGCTCTGGGGAGTCTTCCTGCGCGTCACTCTCGGCCTGCACGTGACCTGGCTGGTCAACTCCGCGACGCACATCTGGGGCTCGCGCCGCTTCGACACGCGCGACGACTCGCGCAATAACTGGTGGGTCGCCCTGCTCACCGGCGGCGAAGGCTGGCACAACAACCACCACGCGCATCCCGTCTCGGCCCGCCACGGCATGGCCTGGTACGAGATCGACGTGAACTACCTCGGCATCCGCCTGCTCGGCTTTCTCGGACTTGCCCGCCGCATCAAGGTACTGGGCGCAAAGCCGGCCCGGCGCGGATCATTCACGGCTAGCGCCCTCAGGATCCGGCCCCCGCACAACACGCTGCAGCAAAGTACACTCTTACTTTGCTGGAGAAAACAGATGCTCCGTCGGACCTGTCTTGCATTCGCCCTTACCTTCGCTTTCGTACCGGCCCTGTTCGCGCAACAAACCGCAGAACACATCACGATCGACGCAAAGGCCCCGGCGACGCCCTTTCCCGCATTTCTGGGAGCAGATGTTCGGCTCGGGGCGCGCGGTCCTGTCGATGCGTCAGAGCTATCGCGACGATATGGTGGCGGTGAAGAAAATCACCGACTTCAAATACGTCCGCTTCCACGCCATCCTGCACGACGAGCATCGGCGTCTACGACGAAGACGAGCAGGGCAATCCCGTCTACAACTTTTCCTACATCGACCAGATCTACGACGGCCTGCTGGCGAATGGCGTGCGTCCCTTTGTCGAGATCAGCTTCATGCCCAAAAAGCTGGCGTCGCGGCTCGACTACCACGCCTTCTGGTACAAGCAGATTGTGGCTCCCCCGAAGGACTACGCGAAGTGGGACGCGCTCATTACCGCGTTCGCGCAGCATCTGTCGAGCGCTACGGCATCGACGAAGATCTCGCAGTGGTATTTCGAAGTCTGGAACGAGCCGAACATCGATTTCTGGACCGGCCACCCCGCGCAGCCGACTTACTTCGAGCTGTACGATCACACCGCGCGCGCGCTCAAGGCCGTCAACCCGCGGCATTCGCGTCGGAGGACCGGCGACCGCTCAGGCCGCGTGGGTCGGATGCAATGATCGCGCACGCCACGCAGAACGATGTCCCGCTCGACTTTGTCTCGACGCACGTCTACGGCAACGACAGCTCCAAGGACGTCTTCGGCGACAACAGACCGATTCCCCCGCACCAGATGGTCTGCGCGGCAGTCGCGAAGGTGCACGACCAGATCAAGGCTTCCGCCCGCCCGACGATTCCGCTCATCTGGAGCGAATTCAACGCGACCTACGCCAACGAGCAGCCGATCACCGATTCGATCTACATGGGCCCCTGGATGGCCGACACCATCCGCCAGTGCGACGGCAAGGTCGACATCATGTCCTACTGGACCTTCTCCGACGTCTTCGAGGAGCAGGGAGTGATCAAGACGCCCTTCTACGGCGGCTACGGCACTCGTCGCGGAAGCGGCATCCCCAAGCCGGCCTTCCACGCCTTCGCAGTGCTGCATGACCTCGGCGACGAGCGCATCGCCGCATCCGAAAACGATGTCCTCGTCACGCGCCGCAAAAATGGCGCCCTCGCGATCGCGCGTCTGGAACCTTGTCGAGCCCGCCGCGACCGGGTCCGGACAAGACCTTCACCCTCGACATCGAAGAGTGCGCCCGGCGGGCACGTCACCATCCGCCGCGTGGATGCGCCGCACGGAGACACTCTCGCCGCCTGGAAGAAGATGGGCAGCCCGCGCTATCCCACGCAGGCCCAGATTGACGCTCTCAAGAAAGCCTCCGAGATCGGCCACCCGAAGCAACTTCGCTTCATGGAATCAGCTCACCGTCACGGTGCCGCCTAAAGGGCTCGCGGTGGTCGAAATCCGCTAAGCATGGCCAGGAACCACTTGAAGTGAACGAAGATAAAAATCGGCACTTCGAAGTGCTGGTGCTGGGAGCAGGGGCCGCCGGCCTGATGTGCGCCATCGAAGCCGCGGCGAGGACGGCGCGTCGCCATTCTCGAGCGGGCCGAGCGACCGGGCAGAGAAGATCCTCATCTCCGGCGGAGGGCGCTGCAACTTTACAAACCTCCATTGCCGGCCGGAGAACTTCCTCTCGGAGAATCCGCACTTCGCCAAATCGGCGCTGGCCCGGTATACGCCGGCCGATTTCCTGACCCTGGTCGAGAAGCATCTCATTCCCTGGCACGAGAAGAAGCTCGGACAGCTTTTCTGCGATCGGGCGTCGAGCGACATTCTCAACATACTGCTGGCGGAGGCCGCCGAGGCGGGAGTCGTTCTGCTCTGTAACACCCAAATCACTGAGGTTGGCAGGGACGACGGGTTTTGTGTGCGCTCGGCGAGCGGCGAATTTCGCGCTCCGGCACTGGTGGTCGCGACCGGCGGCTTATCGATTCCCAAGATGGGGGCGACCAGGCTTCGGCTACGACGTTGCCCGGCAGTTCGGCATCAGCATCGTGGAGCCTCGTCCTGCGCTGGTTCCCTTTGTGCTCGCCGCTGCCGATCAACAACGGCTGTGCGATCTCTCCGGCGTTTCGACAGCGGTCATCGCAGCGATCGGCCGCCAACGCTTCGCACGAAAACCTGCTGATTACGCACCGCGGCCTGAGTGGTCCGGCGATCCTGCAGATTTCCTCTTACTGGCGGGCTGGCGACGCTGTTCAACTGGACCTTGCGCCGCAACAAAGGCTGACCGCGGCTCTTGACTCATCCACGAGCCGTCGCGATCTCAAGGCCCTGCGCGCGCATCTGCGCACGATCCTTCCGCAGCGGCTCGCGGACCGTATGCTTGAACTCGAACCACCTGCCGCCTGGAGCAATCACGCGCTGGAGTCCTGGGAGAAACGCTGGCACAGCTGGCGGATCACTCCGGAGACCACAGAGGGCTATGCAAAGGCAGAGGTCACCGCTGGAGGAGTCGACACGGCCGAACTGTCCGCAAAGACCATGGAGAGCCACGTGCGAGGGCTCTTCTTTATTGGCGAGGTCGTGGATGTCACGGGCCACCTGGGCGGATTCAATTTTCAGTGGGCATGGGCTTCGGGGGCAGCGGCGGGACGCGCTGTCTGAATACCAGCCCTGGGCCTGTTAACCCTATTAGGGCGAGCAGCGTTGCGAGCGAAAATTGGGCTAACGAGGCGGAGTCCGCAGCGCATGGCGGGACCACGTGCAAGGACGACAACGACTATGGCGCGCGATTTTCGCCGCAACCCGGAGGGACGGGGCCAAATCCAGAAAAATTGGCTCCCGTCGCTGCCGTCCTAATAGTGTTAACAGGCCCTAAATCCATTGGGGCAGTAAAATAGAGTGACACCATTTGGAAAGACTCTATGCCTACACAATTTGAAAATGCATTGACTGCCATGCTCGAAAAGGCCGCTCGCGAAGCGGGTCTTGTGGTGCTGGCAGCCGAGGCCGGAAGCGACTTCAACAATCATCCGACAGCCCGGTTTCGACTGGGACTCACGCCCGACGCCAGCGCCGAGAAGACTCTGCAGCTGGAGTTGAGCGAGGCCTTCGACTTCCAAAAGCCTGACCTGCTCCCGGAGATGACTTCGCACCTGCGCGAGGCGGCACAGCGGTTAGGTAATCCGCGACCGGATGCCTATGTCACGCTCGCCGGACTACCGGTCAGCTTCGGGGGCTTTGGCTGGCCCTTTCATCGCTCGAACTCAGGTGCAGACACCTATATCGTTCACGGCGTTGTGCGTCTAGACGACGGGTCGGGCTCGCCACTCCACGCCAAGGTCTCAGCCAGCATGACCGTGACCTTCGCCGAAATCGTGGCCGCGCCCGAGCAGCCCTACGCGGAGAGTCGTTTATCTATAACGCCATTCGCAAGACGCTCGACCAGGGCCAGTTGGAAATGCTCAAGAGCGGCAACCGCCAGCCGGTTCCCGTAACGACCCGCTACTATTCGCGCTGGCAGAAGAAGTTTTTCTTCGCGGACACGACGGACGAGAGCCGGATGGATTTCCTGACCCTGAAGGTCTACTGGCTGTCGGGCGTGCTGGGCGGGAACCAGCCGGTCTGGATCGGCGATCCGCGCGACGCGCAGTATCTCAACACAACTCCCGAGGAATTGACGCGCATGGCTGCCGATCTGTCGCGGCAGGGCCTGCTGAGCCTCACGGGAGACTACGGCTAAGACCACTCCCACGTTGCTGGCTCGCGCAGAGCAGTATCATGCCCGGTTGACGATGCGCTGGCAGCCACCAAGCCTGAGTTTAACGAGGAGATGCGGCACGGCCACACGAATATGTAGCTACTAGCTTCTAGCCCTAGCTTTTGGCTGATCTGTAGCGGCTCCGTCTTATTCCCATGCGAAATGGTGATGATTCGAATCAAGAAATGGCGAATCGCGCCGCAGCTGGACTTTTTAGAGCGTGGGCCAGCACCAAGAGCTAAAGGCTAGGAGCCAAGGGCTGACGTTTCGTCCCGCAGCGGCCGCAGAAATTCGCTCCTGCGGGGATGGGTGCACCGCAGGCCGGGCACGACTGGGTGGATCCCGCCGGCGCCGGATTTAGTGCAGGGGCGCGGCAGCCAACTGCGCCGCAAAGTAGGTTGCCAGCGCCAGGTTGAACTGGCGGACGCGGCCGGGCATAAAGAAGCACTCGACGAAGCCGACAATGGTGGGAATACCTGTCCAGCAAAACACGATGTAGAGGCAGCCCAATCCAGGCCGGCGGAGATAAAATTGATGAGCTCCAAAGGTCCCCAGGAACAGCGCCAACAGAACGCCGACGACCTCATCCTTCTGCCAGGCGGACATCTGCGCCTGAAAGACCGCGCGCTGCTCGTCGGTCCAGCTGGCCTGTCATTACCGGACTAGCGACGATCATTGGAACTCCTTTCGACCGTGTTTGGGGCTCGATTGCCTGCGGTCCTGGGCGAAATACGTTGCCAAAAAGAATACGCAAATTCTCGGCTATCTGTTCATCTTTCTGGCCAAGTGGTTTTCGATCGCGCTATGGTGGTTCATGCAGCACTTGCATCACACAATGAACTGTTGACCGAATGGCCTCTGCCACCATCACGCGACTCGCGCCGCGGTCTGCTGACCAACGAGCCGATCCTTCTGCTCGCGCTGGTGCTGCTCGGGCTTTATTTCGCCCGGGAGGTGCTGATCCCGCTGGCCATGGCGGTGACGCTGAACTTCCTGCTGGCGCCGGCGGTGATCCTGCTTTGAGCGGCTGCGCCTGAAGCGGGTATCGGCCGGTCGTGCTGGTGGTCTTTCTCGCCTTCGGCGGTGGTGGGCGGTGTGGGCTTCGTCGTGACCCGGCAGTTGATCGCAGTCGTGAACGATCTGCCGGGCACCGGGAACAATATCCGAGACAAGACTGGGCGACCTCCAATCTCCGAGTCACGGTTCGCTGGGCCAGACAGTGAGACAGCCTCCAGGAGACTCTGAGAGACATCACCAAGGAAGAGAGCCTCCCGGCAGCGAACCGGCCAGGCGGACAAACTGCGCAGACTGACCCCACGCCAGAGCGCAGGTAACCCCACTGGTATCGGCGAACACTCACGCCAACGCCGGTAACGGTGATAACTCCGCCGGAAACAACCAGCTCAATACCTCGCCGAGCTGATGATGCCGGTGCTAAAACCGCTGGCAACCTGGGCATGGTGCTCATCTTCACCATCTACATGCTGCTCAAGCGCGAGGACCTGCGGAACCGGCTGCTGCTGCTGGCGGGTGTGAGCCGACTGAACCTGATGACGCAGGCCCTGAACGAGGCGGCGGAGCGCATCAGCCGCTACCTGGTGATGAATGTGCTAGTGAACGCCAGGTTGCGGAGTCATCTTTGCGATCGGCCTCTATCCTGCTGCATGTACCCAATGCCACGCTCTGGGGCGCGCTGCTGGCGCTGCTGCGCATGGTGCCGTACGCCGGGACGATGATCGCCGGAGTCGCGACGATCGGATACACGCTGGCGATGTCCCCACCTGGTGGCATCCGCTGTGGGTATTTCTGCTGTTTGCAGCGCTTGAAATGGCCGTCAGCAACTTCGTGGAGCCGCACCTCTACGGCAGCCACACCGGGATCTCCGCGCTGGCGCTGGTGACGATGGCGATCGTCTGGACGCTGCTCTGGGGATGGGCGGGACTGGTCGTCTCGACTCCACTCACGGTCTGCCTGATTGTGTTTGGACGCTATGTGCCGCAAATGTCGTTCCTGCACATTCTGCTGGGCGAAGAGGCGGAACTGGCTCCGGAAGCGCACTTCTATGAGCGCCTGCTGGCCACGGACCAGACAGAGGCACATAACATCGCGGATCGCTTCCTCGAAAGCCGTGGCATGTGGACCTCTACGACGAAGTCGTGATGTCCGCGCTGATCATGACGGAGCAGGACAGGCACAAAGGAGCTCCTGGACGATGTGCGCAGCTCCTACCTTTTCCAGAGCGCGACGGAACTGATGGCCGAGCTCACCGACTACCGATCGCCGGTGGGCACCGAACCAGCCTGCGATCCGGAGACAGCCGCACGCGCGCGAATCCTGTCCATCTGCATACCTGCGAGCGATCAGGCCGATGAAATTGCCGCGACCATGCTGGCGCAATTGCTAGAGCAATGCGGTCACAAAACGTTGATGCTGCCTTCTGCGGCCGTGTCTCCGGAAATTCTGTCCCGGCTGGCGGAAGAAGCGGGGACGATCCTTTGCATTTCGGCGGTGCCCCCGTTCGCCTTCGCGCACGCCCGAACCCTTGCGCTGCGGCTAAGGCAGAGTGTGCCCGACAACCGCATCATTGTGGGTTTGTGGAATACAAGCGGCGACAAGGACAAGCTTCGCGAGCGCTTTGGCCAGGCGCGTCCGTACATGGTGGTCACCACGTTGCGCGACGCGCTCGCCCAGATAAAAGAGTGCGATCGGCAAGTGGCGGCCAGACCCTGGAATTCTCCTGCACTGGAAGCAGCCACGGATTGACGAGCGCGCTATCCAAAGGGAAAAAAGAAGAGCAGGCACAGTGAGAGCAGAAGAATGCTTCCTCCTATCTCCGCCCATGCTCGCAGCTGCTCTCGGCTCATCCCAGCGACCCCAGTGAAGGCATTTTGCCTTGAATCGACGGCTCTTGAGACGTGAATCGTGACGATGATTGTTCGTCCCGTTCCACATTGAAACGTGCGGGCCCAAATTGGGACGCGGAGCGAGATATTTGCCGGCGGCGACGTTCTCCGGGGAGTTAAGCAAGCCGCGTAAAGCAGGAGTAGGCTCAGGATAGCGACGAACGATCGATGAGCATTCTCTCGGGCACCATCCTCGGCTTCTTTTTCGGCTTCTTCTTTGGAGGGGGCTGCGCGCTGGCGGTGCTGTATGCCATCTACTCCGGTGGATACCGGAGGGCGTTGACGGACTCCCTGCGCGAGGAGAAATCGGATCTGTATCGGCGA
This sequence comes from uncultured Acidobacteriota bacterium, assembly GCA_963735555.1. GTDB lineage: Bacteria > Acidobacteriota > Terriglobia > Terriglobales > Acidobacteriaceae > Silvibacterium. Next base: position 74,344 of record CAVTLP010000013.1, on the reverse strand, counting down.
TGGCTCCCGCATGCCCGGAAGCAAATTGAGAAGGAACGCCAGAAGGCCGGGGCTTCTAACCCATTTGGGTGAAGGACGCCCCGTAAGTTGCATCCAATCTCAGCAGAAGCAGCATGTTCAATCGCACGCCCGCGCAGCTACCTTGCTTCTGTTCAGTAAAAGCTTCCTGAGGGGAATAGACAGTGCAGGTTTTGTGCGTGGCCAGCGAAGAGTGCGGTGACATTGTTTGCAACGTTTGCGGAAAAAGATACAAGCTGTACTTTGAGCGGCCGTCGCAGCCGGAGCGAGAACAAGCAGTGGCGATGGTCTTGCAGGCTTTGGCAAATCATCATGTGACAGCGGATGGGCAGCCAGCGCATCCGCAAAAACCGTTCAATGTGCCGGAGTGGTCTGGTCCGGCGGAATGGTCGGCGGCGGCGCTGCTGGGCGGCGCGCCCGTCGGTGCCTGAAGAGCCCTTTCATCCAAGGCAGAATCACGCAGCAGGGCTGCGGCCCGCTAGACGTGCATGACCTCGGCTTCTTTCCGCTTGCTCATCTCCTCCATGCGGCGGATCTCGTCGTCGGTGAGCTTCTGCATCTCGTCGAGTGCGCGCTTTTCTTCATCCTCTGAAATTTTCTTATCCTTCATGGCCTTTCTTGATCGCGTCATTGCCGTCACGGCGGATGTTGCGCACGGCGGTGCGGTGTTCTTCAAGGACCTTGTTGAGGTGTTTGACAACGTCGCGGCGGCGCTCCTCGGTCATGGGCGGCACGGGGACACGCACGATTTTCCCATCGTTCTGAGGATTGAAGCCCAGATCGGAGGTGCGCAGCGCTTTCTCGATCTCGCTGATGATGCTCGGGTCCCAGGGTTGAATGACGATCATATTGGCGTCGGGCGTGGTGAGCTGGCCAACCTGATTCAGCGGCGTGGGCGTGCCATAGTAGTCGACCTTGATATGGTCGAGCATCTGAATCGAAGCGCGGCCTGTACGCGTGGAGGCGAGATTCGCCTGGAAATCCTGCACCGCCTTGTCCATACGCGACTTGAGCTGCTGGAAGCTATCTTTGAGCGCGGGGATGCCCGCCATTACGGAGACTGCCATGGGTTTGTCCTTCTGGGTTCGGTCTTCAAGCTTTGTATTGTAATCGTGAGCGCGGAGTCTAGACCAACATCCGAACGCTCCCGGCTGCATCGGCCTGTTCGTGTGCATGGTAGGAGGAGCGGACGAGCGGGCCGGACTCGACGTGGCGAAAGCCCATGCGGCAGCGCCTCGTGCTTCATGAACTCGAACTCCTCGGGCGTATAGTAGCGCGCCATGGGCAGGTGGTCGCGCGAGGGGCGAAGGTACTGGCCGATGGTGAGGACGTCCACCGCCGACTCTGGCGAGGTCGCGGTAAGACGTCGAGCAGTTCGTGCATCTCCTCGCCGAGGCCGACCATGACTCCGGACTTGGTGACGACCGTCGGGTCGAGTTGCTTTCGAAAACTTCGAGCAGATCGGAGGGTGCGCTCGTAGCGCGCCCCGGAACGGACTGCGCGGTAGAGGCGCGGGACGGATTCGGTGTTGTGGTTGAGGATTTCGGGGCGGGCGTCGACAACGATGCGGATGGCGTCTTCGTTGCCCTGGAAGTCGGGGATGAGGACTTCGACCTGACAGCCGGGCGCCTGGCTGCGAATCTCGTCGATGACCGCGGCGAAGGCACGAGCTCCGCCGAGGATGTCGTCGTCGCGATTGACGCTGGTGATGACGGCGAACTTGAGGCCGAGCGCGGCGACGGCTTCGGCGACGCGGCGCGGCTCGTCGAAGTCGATGGCGCTCGGGGCGGCCCTTGGGGACGGCGCAGAAGCCGCAGCGGCGCGTGCAGAGGTTGCCGAGCATCATGAAGGTGGCGGTCTTGTGGTTCCAGCACTCGCCGATGTTGGGGCAATGCGCGGACTCGCAGACGGTGTGCAGATTCAGATCGCGGGCCAGCTTCTTGAGATTGTGGTAATTCTCGCCGACGGGGGCACGGGCCTTGAGCCAGTCCGGCTTGGAGACGGGACGCTTGGGAGCGAGGTCGATCTGGATTAGATCTGTCTGGATCGGATTTTGGGCGGTGGCCATGAAGTTTTATTGTAGCTAAGAAGCGGGTAGCTATGAACCGGATAGCTAAGATCCGGGCAGCGGAAATATTTCCAACGCGGCTTCGTGGGAGACTTACTTTACTCGCTCCAGCACTTCGGGGCGGACGAGATAAAGAAAGAAGATCAGGTTCACTACGATCATCACGATCATCGGCCCCTGGTGGAAGCGGAAGAGCATATACAGGCCGTAGCACATCGACAGAAAGGCAGCAGCGAGGGTGAGCGCCCATCCCCAGCGGCGCAGCTTGAGCAGCCCATTGGCGGCGATGGCGTAAAACAGGCAGAGGATCATGACCGAAGGCGGCAAGCTGTGCATGATGATTCCGACCAGGCCGAGGCCGCACAGGGCCAGCATCCAGATGCAGATGACGGCCATCCCGGGCAGCAGGCCGGAAGCTTTTGCGGGCTGGGAGGGCGAGACTTGCGGGTCGGTCATATTTGAACTTGGCTAAGGCTACAGCGTGTGGAGATAGGCCAGCAGATCGTCGAGCTGCTGCTCGTCTATCTTATTGCCGAAGGCGGGCATCATGTTGCGTCCGCGCAGGATCACGGCCGTGACGCGATCATCATTCGCTGGCGCGCCACTGGGCAGGTATTTCTGCTTGTAGAGCGCCTGCAGGCCCGGCCCATGCAGAGAGCGGTCGCTGTTCGCGTAATGACAGCGGGCGCAATGCGCGGCGTAGACTTCGTGTCCGGCGGCTTCCTGCGGAGTGAGTTCGCTCAAGGGTTTGGAGGGTGGCAGCGGGGGGCGGCAACCGGCAAGAAGGAATATCGCCAAGGCACAGGCAATCAATTTGGTGAAGTCGGTCAAAGTCTGATCATAGCTAATTCGCTGCCGCGATGGCCGCGATGATTTTGTCAATCGCGAGGCGTGCGGCATCGCCGGTGGGGGTGTGGTTGTTGCACAGGATAGAGAAGGCCACCGTCTTTCCGCTGGCTGCGATGAGATATCCACTGAGTGCGCTGACTTCGGACAATGTTCCCGTCTTGGCGAAGACCTTCCCCTTGAGCGCGGGTTCGGCGAAGCGGCCGGCCAGGGAACCGTCGACTCCGCCGACGGGAAAGCTTGCGCGCCAGGCTGCTCCCCAGCTCTGGCGGCTGGCATAGGTCAGCAGGCGGGTGATAGCGCGCGGCGTGATCAGGTCCTGCGACGAGAGTCCCGAGCCGTCGTAAAAGACGAAGTCGCCGGGATCGACGCCCGCGCCGATCAGGAAGTGGCGTACGACACGGACTCCCTGGGCAATCGATCCGTCGCCGGCTTCGAGGCGGCCGAGGACGCGCAGAAAGAGTTCGGTGTGGAGGTTCTGGCTGACTTTGTTGGTGACGACGATGTCCTGCTCGAAGGGCGGCGAAACATGCGTTGCCAAGACGCGCATGCCGCTCAGGGGCGGCTGAATCGTGCTGAGGGTTAGCGGATGCAGGACGAGCGGCTGGTTCACCTCAGCGCGGAAATCCTGCGTGTCGCTCGAGAGGCGGTGGTGCGCGCGTGCTGCGCCCTTCACCTCAATGCCGTGCGCCAGAAGCATCTCGCGAAGGGCGATGGCGGCGTATTCGGCAGGGTCCTCGATAGCCAAGGCGACATGCAGGCCGTTCTGATTCGTCGTCCCGTAGACGCGAACGTCTTTAGAGCCGGGCTGGCGGTCAATGCCGGGGCTTGCCGGTTGCGTGCCGGGCAGCGTGGTCAGCGAACTTTGAAGCGTGTAGTAGGGAGTGTCGGGGTTCCAGGGCGAAGTCTGCCCATTATTGGGCGGCAGATTGAGATAGACCACGTTGTCATTCAGGGTGAGCGCGGAGACGGGCGCGCCATAGCTCCACTCCAGATCGTCCCATCCCCAGCCTGATCCGTAGCGCTCCCAGGGAAACCAGGTGTCGTCGCCGATGATGTCTCCGTCGATCGACTTTACGCCGCTGGCCTCGATCTGGTCGGCGATACTTTGCAGGGCCATCAGCGGCGGATTGGGGCGCTGAGTCTTCTCCTGGTAGGGATAGCTGCGGCCGGACATGGTGGGGTCGCCTGCTCCCAGGAGGGTACAGGTCGCCATGCAGGCGGCCAGCGCGGTCGAGCTCGCCTCGGGTGACGGCGGTGGTGGTCCAGGTGGTGCCCGGCGGCAAGAGGGCAAGCGCCGCAGCGGTTGTCAGCAGCTTGGCGTTCGACGCCGGCTCGAAGAACTGGCCGTCGTTAAGCGCGAAGATGGGCGAGCCTTCGAGAGTGACAACGGAGATTCCCCAGTGGGCTCGCGAAACGGCGGGCTCGGAGACGATGGCGTTGATGGCAGCGGCCAACGCCGACGATTTTCCTTTGTGCGCTGCCGGCTGCCGGTGCTGCTGCTGCGCCAGGAGCGGCGTGAATGCGAGCAGAAGAATGGTGAGGAGGCACGAGGATCGAGGGCGGGTTTTCATCCTTGGGCGGAGTGTAGCATTGAAGGCGCTATGGCCTTTGCACGGCGCGATGAATTCGTGTGGCACCTCCGGACGCGCAGCCTGGAGTTGGGCAGGCGCACGCTGGTGATGGGCGTGCTGAATGTGACTCCGGATTCGTTCTCCGATGGCAATCTCTTTCTTGACTCGAAAGCGGCGACGGCGCAGGCGCTGCGCATGTTCGACGAGGGTGCGGATATCGTGGACATCGGCGGCGAGTCTACACGACCGGGGAAGTATGATCCGGTGACGGTCGAGGATGAGCAGCGCCGGGTGCTTCCGGTGATCGAAGCGGTGTTGAAGGCGAGGCCGGGGTCGGTGCTTTCGATCGATACGTATAAGGCGTCGACGGCTGCGATGGCGGTAGAGGCGGGAGCGGAGATCGTCAACGACATCAGCGCGCTCAACTGGGATGCTGAGATGGCGGCGACCTGCGCGCGGCTGGCTTGTGGCGTGGTGATGATGCACACGCGCGGGAAGCCGGCGGAGTGGCGCAGTCTTCCCCCGTCTTGCTCCGGAAGAGGTGGTGCCGCTGGTGAAGTATGAGCTTGCCCTGAGCCTGCGAACCGCGCTCGAGGCGGGGATCGACCGCGATCGAATTGTGTTCGATCCGGGATATGGCTTCGGCAAGTCGTTCGACGAGAACTATCCGCTGCTGGCGCATCAGGACGAACTGCGGGGACTCGGTCAGCCGATTCTGGCGGGCGTATCGCGGAAGTCTTTTCTGGGAAGAAAGCTGGCAGAATTCCACGGCGGGGCCGATGCGCCGATGGCGGCACGCGGTAATGCCACGATCGCCGCGACGGTGGCGGCGATTCTGGCCGGAGCCCATATTGTGCGCGTTCACGATGTTCGTCCGGCGGCCGAGGCAGCCCGTATCGCGGACGCGATCCTGACTGCCGTATGATGTCGGCACTATGAGAAAGCACGTATTTGCCTGCTTTCGTTGCCATCGTCACGCTGGCTGGAGCTGCGGCTTTGCTTTCAGCCGAAGTAAAACACGCAGCAGCCGCAAGCGCCGTTTATCCGATTGAAGAAGGCTACGTGGATGCGCACGGCGTGATGATCTACTACACGACGATTGGGCACGGTGAGCCGCTGATGATCGTGCATGGCGGCCCGGGTGCGTCGCACGACTACTTCCTGCCCTATCTTTTGCCGCTCGCGCGGACGAACAAATTGATCTTCATTGACGAACGGGGATCGGGGCGGTCGGAAAAGCTTGAGGACGTGAAGCAATACACGGTCGAGAATATGGCCGCCGATGTCGAGGCCGTTCGGGTGGAGCTGGGACTGGGAAAGATCAGCCTCCTGGGGCATTCTTACGGCGGCGTGCTGGCCGAGGCGTATGCGTTGAAGTATCCAGAGCACCTGTCGCACCTGGTGCTGGCGAGCACATTTGCGAGCACCAAAGAGATGAACCAGGTGCTGTCAGCGCATCAAGAGCCAGATGCCCAAAGGATAAGCTGGCACTGACGACTGCCCTCGAGAGGGCCGGGCTCTACGGCAAAGGGCCAGCATGGGAGCACGGCCGCTATCCCTCGCAATACGCCACGCTGGCGTGGGGCGACGGATATTTTCCGCGGCTCTACGGTGCGCGACCCGATCCGAATTACGATCCGCAGGCGCAGAACACATCGACGGCGTGGGATTTGTATCGCGAGATGTGGGGATCGCACGGCGAGTTTGTGATCGACGGGAACCTGACGAACGTGGAGTATCTGGACAAGCTGCCGACGATCAAGGTGCCGACACTGATTCTGGTGGGCGATCACGACGAGTGCGATCCGTCGCTTTCAAAGGAGATGAACGCGAAGATCAAGGGGTCGAGGCTGGTGATCCTGCCGAACAGCGGGCACATGGCCTTCGTGGATCAGCCGAATCTTTGGAACAAGAGCGTAGCGGAGTTCGTGAACGGGAAATAGGATCAGGATTCGGCAGGCTTTTCAGTGCCGAGGAAGGCATGCTTTGCCGGCTTGCCCGACGCCTTCCATCGCTTCACGATTTCATAGACGATGACGGTGGCCCAGGTGACGGCGATCCAGACGAAGACCTCTTCGATGGGAAGCCGCGCCCAAGCCGTGATTCGCAGGCCAAGCATCGCGTCGTCCTGGAAGTTCCACCAGCCGTAGGGGAGGGCCAGTGTCACCTCCCAGAGCAGGCTGATGAGCAGGATCATGAACATGGTGAGGCTGAGAGCTCTCCAGTTGATGACCGGGCGCGCGCTGGGAAACAAGACGGACGATGGCAGGAGCGCGCCGAGGACGAGGAAAATGGAGTATGCGGGAAAACCGGGCAGCGTGGGCGCGAAGATTCTGCGGTACAACAGCGCGGCTGCTATCAGAGCGATCGCCATTAGCAGCTGAGGCGGGGTGGAACTGCAGGAGGCGCTCGAAACTAGCTTCGCTCGCCGCGAAGTGCCGGGGACGGTGTAGGCCGAGAGCCAGTATTCGTCAAACCAGATGTAGAGCAGGAGCACGGCGACGAAGCCGGTGAAGTAGAAGATGTACTCCTCGACCGGCACCCAATTGCCGAGCGCGGGGGCTTTGATTCCGAGGATGGCGCCGGGGTTCGGAAAGCGGAAGAACCGGCTGGCAAAGAGGAAATCAAGAAGAGCGCCGAGTGGAAAGAGAATTCCGATGGTCCACCAGAAGGCCTTCCGGGAGACTTTCAGCCTTTCCTGTGGGATAAACCAGAAGGCGATCGCGACGATCGGCACGATAAACAGCAGAAGGCTGACGGTGTATCCGTAAGGCGACGGATCGGGCGAGAGGGTGACCGCGGGGCTGGATACACGAACCGTGTGCAGGGTGAAATAGGCCGGCACGCTGATCATCGCGAGCATGGCTGCGACCAGCCATGCGCTCAGGCGCGGTGACGGAGGGCGTGGGGACGATGTGTCAGACGAGTTGGGGCGACGCGGCATGGGCGCTGCTTCTCCGGCTCTCGAACAATGCCAGATGGTACGCCCAAACTGAAAGGAGCGCGATTGCTCGCGCTCCCTTGCTTATGAAATTGCCTCAACTTAAGCAGCCGCGGAGTTTCCGAGGGCGGTCTTTGCCTGCTCGACGAGCGCGGAGAAGCCCGTAGCGTCATTGACGGCGATGTCGGCGAGCATCTTGCGGTCGAGCTCGATGCCGGCGGTTTTAAGACCGTGGATGAGCTGCGAGTAGCTGATGTCGTTGATCTTGGCGGCGGCGTTGATGCGCACGATCCAGAGCGAGCGGTACTGGCGCTTCTTCTGCTTGCGTCCGCTGTAAGCGAACTTCAGTCCGCGCTCGACGGCTTCCTGCGCTGCCTGGTAGAGCTTCGATTTGGTGAGGAAATAACCGCTTGCGCGCTTGAGAATCTTTTTGCGGCGGTCGTTGCGTTTTGTTCCACGTTTTACGCGGGGCATTGGTTGGTTCTCCTTTTAGTGTTTCGTTCTGCGGCTGGAGGCAGGATGCGCTATGCGCGCTGACCTCTTCACTCGCTTGCTTCCTGATCGCTCGGCTGTCTTCTGATTCAGAATCCCGGGGGCCTTGCGGCCCTTGCACCGGAGTGCAGATCAGGCGTAGGGAATCATGCGCGCGACCTTCGCGTGGTCGGCGTCCGAAACCAGCGTGCTGTGTGCCAGCTTGCGCTTGGTCTTGGTCTCCTTCGACGTGAGAATGTGGCGCATCTTCGACTGGCCACGCATGATTTTGCCAGTGCCAGTCTTCTTGAAGCGCTTGGCTGCGCCTTTGTGTGTCTTTAGTTTGGGCATGGGTTTCCTGCTTGAAACTGCGTCTTTACAGCATCTCTAAGTATACGGGAATGAGCGGGGATTGGCCAGCGCAAAGGCCGGTCCCAAGGGGGCATAGGAGAGTCGCGAAAAACATGCCTCTTGTTCGCCTTAGCGTGCTATTCTCGGCTCGCCATGGCTGACGCAGCAGAGACGACTCCAGAGAAAATCACCCTCGACCGGCTTGAGGACCAGGCCAGCTGGTATAGCCGCAAGAGCAAAAGAGCCCAGCGGCTCTACAAGACGTATCAAGGTGATCGAAATCGTAGCGGCGGCGCTGATTCCCTTCTTCACGGGGCTGTAAGTTCAAGCACTTCGAACTCGGTGGTCGGCGGCCTAGGCGTGATGATCACGATCCTCGAGGGCATTCTGCAGCTAAATCAATACCAGCAGATCTGGACAATGTATCGGGCGACCTCTGAGGCGCTGACGCACGAGCAGTATCTCTATCTTGCAATGGCTGGACCGTATGCCGCGGAGGGAGTCAATCCTCCGGTGCTGCTGGCGGAGCGCATCGAGACGATCATGTCGCAGGAAAACACCAAGTGGGTGTCGGTGCAGGAGCAGAGCGGCAAGTCGAAGGACGCGAAAAGCTAGACCTGACTGCCCGCGCTCGAACAGATGTTGAAAATCGATGCTGCGCGGCTTGGCGATTCGCCAACGCGATATACGAAAGGACAACGCGGATCGGTTTCGCAAAGAAAAGAGGCTGCCAGTTGGCAGCCTCCTGGTATTTGACCAGCTTACTCGCTGACCGCGTCCACGAACGCCTTCAGCTTGCGGGAGCGCGATGGATGACGCAGCTTGCGCAGCGCCTTCGCCTCGATCTGCCGGATGCGCTCGCGGGTGACCTGGAAGCTCTGGCCCACTTCTTCGAGTGTGTGCTCAGAGCCGTCTTCGAGGCCGAAGCGCATCTTGATGACGCGCTCTTCGCGCGGCGTGAGCGTGCGCAGAACCTGCGAGGTGTATTCCTTCAGGTTGACGCTGATGACGGCGTCGGAGGGCGAAACGGCCTGGCGATCTTCGATGAAGTCGCCGAGGTGCGAATCTTCCTCTTCGCCGATCGGCGTTTCGAGCGAGATGGGCTCCTGCGCGATCTTGAGGACCTTGCGGACCTTCGCGACCGGGATATCCATGCGCCGGGCGATCTCTTCGGAGGTGGGCTCGCGGCCGAGCTCCTGCACCAGCTGCCGCGACGTGCGGATGAGCTTGTTGATGGTCTCGATCATGTGCACCGGGATGCGGATCGTTCTTGCCTGATCGGCAATGGCGCGGGTGATTGCCTGACGGATCCACCAGGTGGCATAGGTCGAGAATTTGTAGCCGCGGCGGTATTCGAACTTGTCGACCGCCTTCATCAGGCCGATGTTGCCTTCCTGAATCAGGTCGAGGAACTGCAGGCCGCGATTGGTGTACTTCTTGGCAATCGAGACGACGAGACGAAGGTTGGCTTCGATCAGCTCCCGCTTCGCGTGCTCGGCGTCCATGTCGCCCTGGATCATCTCGCGCTGTGTGCGCTTGAGGTCGGCGATGGAAACGCCGGCATCCTGCTCCAGCTTTTCGAGATCGATCTTGCAGTTCTTCTGCTGGCGGCGGTATTCCTTCTTGAGCTCCTCGCTCTTCGACTGGTCGTACTTCTGGTCGAGGGTGCGGATCTGCCGCTCGAGCGTGCGCATCACGTCGACGGTCTTGTTGACCTTGTCGAGAAGGCGCTTGCGCTCCTGGTTCGTGTACTTGAGCTCGCGCACGATGCGCGAAACCAGCACCTTCTCGCGAGCGATGGCCCACCGCGTCTTGCGATATTCGCGGGCCTTGGTCTTCGGGTTGATGGTGGCGAGCTTCTCCTCGAAAGCCGCGCCCTTCTTCTGGTGCTTGACCAGCGCGTCGATGCGGCCGACGGTCTGGCGAACGCGTGCCTGCAGCACCTCTTCGGTGATTTCTTCTTCGTCGAAGATGACCACTTCTTTGATGTTGCGCACGCCGCGCTTGAGGTCCTCGCCGAGACCGACGATTTCGCGGATCACGATGGACGAGCGCGAGATCGCCTTCATCACGCGCATCTGGCCGCGCTCGATGCGCTTGGCGATTTCGACTTCGCCCTCGCGCGTGAGCAGCGGCACGGTTCCCATCTCGCGCAGGTACATGCGGACGGGGTCGTTGGTCTTTTCGAGGGTGCCCGGGGTCAGGTCGAGCTCTACGTCCTCGCCCTCTTCGCCCTCGGTCTCGAATGCGTCGCCGCCGATCTTCGGGCCGCCTTCGAGGAGGTCGATTCCCTGAGTACCGATGGTGGTGATAAGATCGTCAAGATCGTCGGGCGACTGCATGTCACCGGGAAGCAGGTCATTGACCTCACCGTAGGTGAGATAGCCCTTCTCCTTGCCCGTATCGATCAGTTTCTGGATGTCATCTTCGTACTTGTCTTCAATCGCCAAGCGCGTCACGTCTCCCGCGTCAAAAGTGTTCGGATCTGTCTGCTTGGGTCGGACGAAATGCGGTCGAGGCCGTTGAGGCATTATCCCTGAGCGAAGCTATATCGCCGGGCGGTAGGCGCACGTCCACCAAAGAATTACAGAATATCATGCCTAGGCGAGAACTGGGGCAGAAAATGCGCGCCGCGAGCCGAATTTCGTTTGATTTCTGGGCAGATCCTCAGTCGCTTAGATGTGGCAAGTGGGCGCTTTTGTTTCAGCGATTCGCTAGGCCTTGCGGCGGTCACACGCTATCTGGTTGAGATCATGAAAACCAGCAAGCCGATGACTGCAAAAACAGCCACGAGGAAGGCAAGGAGCAGACCAGCCAATGATGATATTGGCCATCCGCTCCTGCTCGGGCCGGGGATGCGTAATGCCGAAGGTGGCGATAAAGGTCTCGGTCAGCCAGGAGAGCAGTTTCATAGGGTGAAGTAAGCCGATTGTAGTCCAGCAGTTAGGACAATCCAAGATCCTCAGTCGAGTTCGCGGAGTTTCCGCGCGATTTCGTGGATTTGCCGGGTCAAGGTTACCACTTCGTCGGCCTGTCCCTGGCGTTCGGCCTCCTGTAGCTGGGCGCGGAGAGTCGCGCTGCTGCTGCTCGAGCGACGCTCGCCGGATGGTGGCGACGGCCTCTTCTACATTTTGCGGTTCGGGTCGCTTCCGTGAATCGAGACGAAAACTCCGGCGAGTAGCTGGCGATGTTCGGGCTCGGAGAGAGCATTGCAGCGGATCAGCATTTTCTTCGCGGTTGCGAAGCTGGGTGAGGATGTCATGGACATCGGCACGCATCTTCGCAAAATCGGATTCATGCTGGCGGTAAGCGGCTTCGGCGACACGGCAGATGTCGCTGTTCTGCGGTGAGGAAAAGGCCTGGAGCAGGATCTGCTCGGCGCGGGTGAGGGGCGAAGTATGGGTGGCAAGCGAGTCCCGCCGCTTGGATGCGGCTTCCTTCAGTTCCTGGCGGACCAAGAGCCGAGTCGATGCCGAGCTTCTGCGCGGCGTCGGCGGCGAACTCGTCGCGCGCGATGCGGCTGGGCATGCGCCGGATATGCGGCAGAAGGAAGTTGAGAGCCTTTATCTTGGCCTCGGGCGTGCGCGGCGGAAAAAGCTGGCGGGCGCGGTCGATCAGGTAGTCCTGATGGCGGCGGGCAGCTCGCAACGCGGCGGCGTACTCTTTCGCACCGCGCTCGCGGATGTAGCGGTCGGGATCGAGGCCACCTTCAAGGGTGACTACCTTGACCTCGAACCCCTCTTCGGTGAGCAGGGCGATGGACTTCTCGGCGGCGTTGGCTCCGGCGGTGTCGGGATCGAAGTTGACGATGACGCGCGTGGTGTAGCGGCTGAGCAGGCGAACCTGCGCTTCGGTGAAGGCCGTTCCGCTGGTGGCGAGGACGTTGGTGATTCCGGCGAGGTAGGCGGAGATGCAGTCCATCTGGCCTTCAACGAGGATGGCGAAGTTGGCCTCGCGAATCGGCTGGCGAGCCTTGTCGAGGTTGAACAGGACGTTGCCCTTGGTGTAGAGCGAGGTCTCGGGCGAGTTCAGGTACTTCGGGCCGGCCTTGTCGCCGCTCTCGAGGGCGCGCGCGGTGAAGGCGATGATGCGGCCGGATTCGTTCGCGATGGGGAAGGTGATGCGCTTGCGGAATCGGGAGTAGAGGGGGCCGGGCGAGCCGTCTTCCTGCTCCTTGAAGGAGAAGAGGCCAGAGGCGCGCAGGGTTTCGGTGTCGGCGAGAGATTGCAGGCGGTCGCGCAGGGCGTGGAAGGACTCCGGTGCGTAGCCGATGCGGAATTTGGCGATGCCTTCGTCGGTGAGGCCGCGGCCGGTGAGGTATTCGCGGGCCAGCGCGCCCTCGGGCGAGCGGAGCTGCTGCTCGAACCACGCAGTCGCGATCTCGTGCAGCTCGATCAGCTTGGTGCGCTGGCGGCTCTCGGCGGCTTCCTCGGGTGAGGAGAATTCGCGCTTGGGGAGCGGGATGCCGCACTTGATCGCGACGGTCTTGACGGCTTCGGGGAAGCTGACGTTTTCGATTTTCTGGATGAAGGAGAAGACGTCTCCCGACTGGTGGCAGCCGAAGCAATGATAGAACTGGCGGCCGACGTGGACGGAAAACGACGGGCTCTTTTCCGAGTGAAAGGGACAGAGTCCGGTGTAGTTCTGCGCGCCGGCCTTTTTGAGGCGCACGTAGTCACCGATGATCTTGAGGATGTCCGCCTGCTGCTTTACGGTTTGGGCGAAGTTGTCGGCCATGGGTGCAAATCTGAGTTTAGCTGGCCAGGTCATTCGGATAGATTTTCTGAATCCAATAGATGTATATGCATCTAATTTGCATGACGAAATGGTTCCTTCCCGCTCTTCCCTGCATGTGCGCCAGTATCCGGCGCGCTTCGCGACTGATGAGCCAGCTTTATGAGGACGCGATGCGGCCGCTGGGGCTGCGGGCTACTCAGTTCACGGTTCTACAGGCGCTGTCGCTGGCCGGAGAGGTAACGCAGGGGCAACTGGGACAGATGCTGGGGATGGACAGCACTACTCTGACGCGCACGCTGACCATCATGGGCCGGGAGGGATGGATTGCGAGGCGGCGGGGCGAGGATCGCCGGGAGTGGCGCATGCGGCTCTCGAAAGAGGGCGAGGCGCAGTTCAAGGCGGCGCGGCCCCATTGGCAGAAAGCGCAGGACGAGTTGCGCGCACGGCTGGGGAACCAGCTCTCAGACAACCTGATGACGCTCACAAACGAGGTCACCAAAACACTTACCGAATAAGGAGAACTGTTATGGCGAACGCGAAATATGGCAAGCTTACGGCCGGGCTGATCGGCGCCTGGTTCCTGGTCACTCTCACTATCTCAGCGCTGCATGGATTCAACACTGATCCGGGCCGTCCGCCGCTTCCCCTTGGACTGGCGGTAGTGGTTCCCGTCGGGCTCTTCGTGCTGTGGTACGCGGTGTCGAAGGAGTTTCGGCAATTCGTGCTGGGCCTGAATCCGCGAACGCTGACCTTCGTGCATTCCTGGCGACTGGTTGGCTTTATGTTCCTGGTGCTGTACAGCTATGGTATTTTGCCGGGCCTGTTCGCCCTGCCCGCGGGGTGGGGAGACATCGCGATAGGAGCGACCGCTCCCTTTGCGGCGATGATGCTGGCCAATCCCGCACATCGGAAGAGCTTTGTCTTCTGGCAGGCGCTGGGGATCCTGGACCTGGTGGTGGCCGTAGCGATGGGCACGATGGCGCGGCTGATCGAGCCGCAGGGGGCTTCTACGGTCGCCATGTCGTTGCTGCCCATGAGCCTGATTCCGACGTTTGCTGTTCCGCTGTTGCTGATTCTGCATATCATCTGCATTACTCAGGCTGTTAAGTGGCCTGAGAAGGGGCGCCAGGCCGTTCCGCAGCAGATTCCATCGGCGGCCGTCTGAGAGAGGGTTGATTCACTACGGGGTAGGTGGCAAGGCTACTTGCGTTTCCACCTTACTCCGTCCTTTGAATCCTCGATGACGATTCCCTTCTCGGCCAGTTCGTTCCTGATCTGGTCGGCGAGGGCGAAGTTGCGGGCTCGCTTGGCCTGGGTGCGCTTGTCGACCAGGGCCTGAATCTGATCGTCGCCCAGATCGCGCTGGGCCAGAACCTCGGCGGAGGCCTCGTGCAGGCGGCCTTCGCGCTCAGCCCACTCGAGGGCGAAGCGTGTCGATTCGGCGTCGCGGTCTTCGAGGACGGCGAAGACCTGGTCGAAGCGGTCGAGCACTTCGAGGATCTGCGGGACATTGTCGGCGCCGAGGGTGCCGGCGTCGATGGCGGCGTTGCCGGCGCGGACGAGGTCGAAGATGGCTGCACGGGCTTCAGCGGTGTTGAGGTCGTTGGCGAGGGCTTCGCAGAATCCCTGCCCGGCGCGGGCCGTCTCGGCGGCTAATTCGGCGTTCAGCGCAGGAATCGTGGCCGCGGTGCGGACGCGCTGGTGGAAGGTGCGCAGGCGGTCGATAGCGCCGGTTTCGGCGGCGAGTCCCTTCGAAAGTGAAGTTCAGCTGCTGCCGGTAAGGCACCGAGATCAGCAGCATGCGGATGGCTGATGCCTTGTATCCCTTGAGCAGCAGGTCGCGGAGGGTGTAGAAGTTGCCTTCGGACTTCGACATCTTGCGCCCTTCGACTAGCAGGAAGCGCACGTGGAACCAGTGGCGCGCGAAGGTCGTGTGCGAGGCCGATTCTGACTGGGCGATCTCGTTCTCGTGGTGCGGGAACATCAGGTCCTCGCCCCCGGCGTGGAGGTCGAAGGCGTCGCCGAGATATTCGGTGGCCATGGCGGAGCACTCGATGTGCCAGCCGGGGCGGCCGGGGCCGAGTGCGGTCTGCCAGTGGTATTCGCCGGGCTTGGGAGCTTTCCAGAGGGCGAAGTCGCGGGCCGAGTCCTTGTCGTACTCGTCGACGTCGACGCGGGCGCCATCGGTGATGCCGCTGAAGTCCTTCTTCGAGAGCTTGCCGTACTCGGGGAACGAGGCGATGCGGAAGTACCAGGAGCCGTCGTCGGTGCGGTAGGCGCAATCCTGTTCCGCGAGGCGCTCGATGAGGGCGACCATCGAGGGGATGTGTTCGGTGGCGCGGGCGACGATTTCGGGCTTCTCGACGGCGAGCGCGTCCAGGTCTTCGAAAAATGCCTGCTCGAAGCGGGGGGTGTACTCGCCGATGTCCACCCCGGCGGCGGCGGCGTTGCGGATGATCTTGTCGTCGACGTCGGTGATGTTCATGACGTGGCGGGGGGTGATTCCCTGCAGCCTGAGGAAGCGGCGGAGCACGTCGACCTGGAGGAAAGTGCGGAAGTTGCCGATGTGGCCGTAGTCGTAGACGGTAGGTCCACAGGCATACATGCGGAGCGCCTGGCCGTCGGCTGGAGCGAGCTCCTCGACGCGGCCGGTGAGAGTGTTGAAGAGTCGGATGGTCATTCGTGCGGCGGGGTCGTGCCCTTCAGTCGTGTTAGATCGTATCCCTGCCGATTTTATGCTGTTTTCTCCGATAGCGCGTGGATAAGGGCATTTTGCGATTTGCGGCTGACCGCGTTGAGCTGTGCCGTGCCCCTTTCCTTGTCAATCTCAGCCCAATGTCACCAACTTGTAAGGTCTTTGCAACGGGCTCGTCGGTCGCATTCTTACGGGGTTCTGGCTGGACCGGGTGCAATAGGTGAGGGGTACCCCCTCCCCCGATTTTGATGTACAGTACCGGGACCACGGACTCACGCAGTTGACCGGCGATCTTCTGCGCCTGCTTTTGCTGGTTGGGTGGGAGATCGGCGTCCAGAAGGTCTCCAGCGAGGATGATCGCGTCCGCAGAAACGGCCCTATTGACGAGCCATTCGTAGATGACTGGTACACCGTGTATGTCCGCGATTGCGAGAATGCGCACAGGGGTTTTCCGGGCAACTGGATCTATCGGTACGCGACGAAGCCGGCGTCTGGAATATTAGTCGATGCCGGCATCGCTGCATTTTTTGCAGTCGAGTACGTGGCCGAGCTTTGCGGAGCGGCTTGTTCAGTGAGCACCCAGGGGCGGTTGCGCGTCATACCGACAACGCCGTCCTGTACATTGCCGACAACGTCCCCGAAGCCGCGCCGGACAAAGATCCCGCTGCCGCTTGAAAGCTTTTGTCCCGCGCTCGGCGCAGTCACCGTGATCGCCACTTCGCGCCAGGACACGCGCGAATCCGGCGTCGAATCCATCAAGGTCGATGAGCTTCAGTCGCGACTCCGCCATTCTCCTCCTGCGCAAAGACGTTCCTTCGCCGGCTTCGCTCTCCTGGGAGGACTGGGGCCGCATCGCCGAGTGGGTCGGCGATCTTCCCGTCGCTCTCGATCTGCTCAATCGCGCTCTGGCCCTCGGTTCCATCTCGCCAAAGCAACTGCTCGCCCATGCAACCGGCTCATCTACGGGCTCGTCAACCGGCGCCACGGCCCGGCTCGACAGCTTCAGCAAAGCCCTGCGCGGCCAGGTAAGCTCAAAGTCAGCCGCCGGCGTCACCGCTGCCTTTTCCATCTCTTACGAAAAGCTCGATCCCTCCACACGGACGGTCGCGCTGCATCCTCGCCCAGCTTGCTCCCACGCCGATTCCCAACGAGTTCCTCGAAGCGCTTCCGGAAGAACTCGACGTTCCCGCCGCACGCGCCGCGCTGCGCTCGCGCCATTTCGTCATTCTCAGCGACGCCGAAACCTTCGGCGTGATGCACCGCCTCACTGCCGACTTCCTGCGCAGCCTGCCGGATGAGCCGGAATTCGCGTCTTTCGAGTCCGCATGCCGGATGGTCAGCGAAGTAATGACCTTTGATCGCTGCCGCGATCCGAAATGGTGGCCTCTTATGAACCTCTGCAGCCGCCCATGCAGAGAGCACTCTCTCCGCTCGCGGCCACGATTCAGATGCGACCGCTGTCTCAGCGTGCGATATGGGCACCAAGGTCGAGATTTCTTGCTTTTGCTCGAGGCGATTATTCTCGGGCCCGGCGACTAGAAGAGCACGTCCTCGAAATCAGCAAGCGAGTATTGGGCGAAGAGCACCCGCGCACGCTGACATCGACTTTGCCAGGGCGGATCGTGGCGGACATGCTGGGTGTGTCCGCAGGCGAGGTCGGCGACCCAGTGGAGGTCTTCGTCCTGGTGAAAGCCGGTGATCTTCTGGTTCATGCCGTCTGCCTTGCGTGGCCTCGGTTTCGGTCCAACAATGTAGGCCTTCCCGCACTATCCGAGATATTCAAGACGGAGAGAAGCAGGTCCTTCGACTACGCTGCGCTTCGCTCAGGATGACATCTTCCTTTGTTCAGTGAAGAGCCAAAGATCGAAAATAACTTCCCAGCATCCGGCGTGTCGGCAACAGACGAAAAAGGGCGAGCACGAATGCTCGCCCCCGATGAATTAGCGGCGATCAGGTTCAGTCTGCGCCGACGGGCTTCGGTTCGGCTGCGCTGAGTTCGGCTACGCGCTTGGCAAGCAATAGCTCAAGCGTTTCGAGGGCCTTGGTGAAGCCTTCGATGCCTTCCTTCAGCTTGTCGTGGGCCATGCGGTCGGCGGCGTGCATCTTGTCGAAGGTTGCCTTGTCGATGGTGAGCTTTTCGATCTCCAACGATCTTGGCCTTTTCCGGATCGAGCTTGCGCGGCAGATCGTCCTGCACGGAGTCGAGCTCGTGAAGCAGATGCGGCGAGATGGTCAGCAGGTCGCATCCGGCCAGCTCGCGGATCTCGCCGATATTGCGGAAGCTCGCGCCCATGACGACCGTCTTGTAGCCGAATCTCTTGAAGTAGTTGTAAATCTTGGTGACGGACTGCACGCCGGGGTCGTCGGCGCCCTGGTAGTCCTTGCCGGTGTCCTTCTTGTACCAGTCGAGGATGCGGCCGACGAAGGGCGAGATCAGCGTGACGCCGGCCTCGGCGCAGGCGATGGCCTGGTGCAATGCCGAAGAGCAGAGTGAGATTGCAGTGAATGCCTTCCTTTTCGAGCTGCTCGGCGGCACGGATGCCTTCCCAGGTAGAGGCGATCTTGATGAGAATGCGCTCCTTCGCGAGATGCCCTGGCTCGTCGTAAAGGCCGATGATGTCGTGCGCCATCTTTATGGTGCCTTCGGTGTCGTAGGAGAGGCGTGCGTCGACTTCGGTGGAGACGCGTCCGGGAACAATGGCCAGAATCTGCTTTCCGAAGGCGATGGCCAGGTGCTTGAAAGCTTCTTTCGCGACGTCCTTGTCGCTGGCGTCCTCGCCGAGCTTCTTCTTGGCTTCCTGCAAGACGCCGTCGACGATGGATTGATACTGCGGCATCTGCGCGGCGGCGGTTATCAGGGACGGATTGGTGGTCGCATCCTGCGGTTTCACTTGCTCGATCGCTTCGATGTCACCGGTATCGGCAACCACCGTGGTCATGGTGCGCAACTGTTGCAGCAGAGTCTTCGGCATCTTTCCTCCTTGCCACTTCCCGCTCCCATTATCCGCCATAGCCGGACGGAATGGAATGGAGCGCGAGAGGACTTTCTTTATAGTTTCGTGAGAATTTTGGCTGCGACTTTCAGTGGCTTAGATGCCGCCGTAGTGAGAATGGGCGCTAAATGATCGGATTGGCAAGCGTCCCGATGCCCTCGATGGTGACTTCGACCCGGTCACCGGGCTGCATGGGCGCGACTCCTGCGGGGGTTCCGGTGGGGATCAAGTCTCCGGGATAGAGCGTCATGGCGGCGGTGATGTATCGCAGCAGCGCAGCGATCGGGAAGATGAGGTCGCGGGTATGGCCGTGCTGCGCAGCTCGCCATTGAGCCGGGTCTCGACCGTGAGGCCGGCCGCCAGGTCGATCTCGTCGGTCACGAGCGGTCCGGCGGGGCAGAAAGTGTCGAAGCCCTTGGCGCGCGACCACTGGCCGTCGGACTTCTGCAGGTCGCGGGCGGTCACATCGTTCACGATGGTGTAGCCCCGGATGTACGGGGTGCACGTCTTCGTCGGGTCCGATGCGCGAGGCGCGCTTGCCGATAACGATGGCCAGCTCGCCCTCGAAATCGACGCGCTGCGACTGGCTGGGGATGTGGATGTCTGCCTCGTGAGCGATGACCGATGATGGCGCTTTCAGGAAGAGCAGCGGCTCTTTCGGGACCTCGTTGCCCAGCTCAGCGGCGTGGTCGCGATAGTTGCGGCCGATGCAGACGATCTTACGAGGGCACGACGGGCGCAAGGAGCCTCGCCTTCATCATCGGGAAAGGTTCGATGGAGTCAGCCGCGAACTTCGTCCAGGGATCTTCTTCAGGGCGGAGGCAGGAGACGCTCGATCCACAGGGTTCCGGCGCGGTCGACGACTTCGCCGTATTGTGGTCCAAAATCAGTTTCAAAGCGGCAATACTTCATCGGGGTCCTCTGAGCGATTACTGCTGTTGTGGCAGGCTCTCCTCAGTCTCCGCAGAACGCGGGCTTTCATTGCCGTCACGATCGACTGCACTGACGGAATAGGCGTAACTATGTCCAAAAAGGACGCTGGTGTCGCGGAAGGAAGGCGCGGCCTCTCCGGGAGGCGAGACGCGCACCGCCAGGGCACTCGATGCTGTATCGCGCCGGTAGACGATGTAACCGGCGAGATCGGGCTCGGTGTTTGGAGCCCAGGAAAGGTCAACGGCGCGAGCCTGGGGATCGGCGATAGCCTGGACCGCCGTGGGCATTCGCGGCGGGAAGACATCGCGCGCGTCGATCGTAACAGTGTCGCTCGGTGCGCCGAAAACTTCAAAGGCGTGGCCTTCGAGGGTGAGCTCGACGACACGTTGGACGGAGTATTGATAGGTATGATCCAAGGCCGCGTCGCGGTCGAGTGCCTCACCTTGATCCTTCCCGGCGACTTCGAGGGTTCGCTCCGTAGGTAAGGGCGAACCGCCAACTTCCGAGGTCCTGGGCGCACCCGGCGTGGTCAACATCGTGCGTCGAATTCGGATGATCTCATTTCCGCCCGCACTTTGCCATCGGAGCAGGATACCTTCCGCCTGCGCGGTCGCGGACAAGTGATCGATCTGAGGCGGGGCTGCTCCGGCTGCTGTCCAGGCGGGATTCGATGGGCCTGCACTATGTCCCGAGTGGTTGCGCAGCTCGACAATATAAGCCATGAGCTTTGGGGGCCCCGAGGTCAGGGCGACGGGTAGATGATCGACAAAATGGGCGGGCGCTTCGGGCGGGAAGTGCAGATCGGCGGCAGTTTCGCAGGGGCCAGTTTCGACACGGCGGCAGACGTGCGCGTCCTGGTCGCCCTTCAGGATGACCTTGTCGGTGGTTCGCTTAGGCATCGACCAGGTCAGGCTGACCTGGTCGCCGGAGCGGCTGGCTCTGAGATCGACTACGGGCTCAGGCAAATTCAGGCTGGGCGGCTGCGGAGCGGCAGGCGTGCCACAGCCGGCCACCATCAGAGACGGCAACGTCAATAAGGCCGCAGCGCGCAATGCAACGTTCATGCCCCACCTAGCGTAGCAGAGCGGCCTAGGCAGGGGTCAGCGTGTATGGATAGAGTTTAGAGAATGGCCTTCAAGGCTGAATCGAGGTTGGGTAGTTCGAAGCTGAAACCCGCTCGCAACAACCGATCAGGTACGGAGCGCGTGGAGGCGAGTAGCGCTTCGTCGGCCATTTCACCGAAAGCTGCGCGAAGGGCGAATCGAGGCGCCGGAATGATAGCGGGGCGGTGCAGGACGTTACTCAACGCGCGAGTGAATTCCGCGTTTGTGACGGGGTTGGGCGCTACCATGTTCGCCGGACCGTCCACGGCTGAATCGAGCAGGTAGAAGACCGCTCGGACCAGATCGCTTAGCGCGATCCAGCTCATCCATTGACGCCCGTTCCCCAGGGGTCCTCCCAGCCCGAGGCGAAAGATGGGCAGCATTTGCTTGAGCGCCCCGCCCTCGACGGCCAGAACTACGCCAAAGCGGAGGTGAACGATGCGGATTCCAGCATCGCCCGCGGCATTGGCTTCCGCCTCCCAAGCGCTGCAGGTGTCGGCGAGGAAGCCCTGTCCCGGCGAGGATTCTTCGGTGAGGATTTCGTTCCCCCGGTCGCCGTATATCCCCGTGGCCGAAGCGCACAGCAGGGTCGCGGGCGGTTGCTTCAAAGCCTTCAGGACGTTGACCAGCGCCCGGGTGCTTCCGACACGGCTTTCGAGAATCTCGCGCTTCCGGGCCGGGTTCCATCGGTGCGCCGAGAGATTTGCGCCGGATAGGTGGATGGCGGCGTCCAGCCCTTCTAAAGCGGACAGATCCTGGACCGGCTGCCCCGCCTGCGGATTCCAGGAGATTTCCCCTCGATTCGCCGGCTCACGCCGGATAAGTTGAAGAGTCTGAATCCGTTCAGCCTCCGCGGCTCGTACCAGAGATGTGCCGATCAATCCGGAAGCGCCGCTGAAGAGGATTTTTCCAGGCGAAGAAGTCATGGCATGCACCTTGAAACTCCTGCCCCCGCAGACAGCCTTGCGACTGGCGAGATTTTACCGCACGGATGTGGTCGCGACCAGCTTTTGCTGGCACGGTTCTTTATTTTGGATGCCGAGAGAGATTCTGAGATTTGGTTTCACAGAATAAAAATCTATTGTTATCATGTAACATTCAGAAGAAGCTCGCGTCTAAGAGAGTCACGAGGTTAGAAAATGGCCGCTAAACAGAAAAAGAAGCACGAGGAAGCCGCCGGGATTGAAGCGGCTATTTCGAGGGCTGATTCGGAAATTTCGAGAACCGATCCGGCGATCTTAAGAGGTGAGCCGGCACTTTCGAGGATGGATCTGACGAATTCCCAAATCGATCCGGCGACTGCCGAAGCGTTTATCGCGGAGCGGCGGATTGGCGAGCGCATCAAGCGGCTGCGGCTGAAGAAGTCCATGGGACTGGTGGAGCTGGGACGGCATACAGGATTGTCGGCGAGCTTTCTTTCGCAACTTGAAACGGGACGGGTGGTGCCCACGCTCCGAAACCTGGCGCGCATCGCGATGGTCTTCAGCAAAGACCTGTCGCATTTCTTCGAGCCCGAGCCGCATACCTTGTTTCGTGTTCACAAGAAGCATGAGCGCGTGCGGCTGCCGCAAACCGGCGTAGACGACCCAACCTATTATTTCGAGAGCCTGGGCTACATGGTGCCTGACCGCCACCTGGACCCCTACTATGCGGAGTTCATTCCGCTCAAGGCGACGACCGACGTGCGGCCCCATGTGCATCCCGGCTATGAGTTTCTCTTCATGCTGGAGGGGGAACTGGATATTCGGCACGGGGACAAGATCCATACCGTGGAGGCCGGGCGACAGTGTCTATTTCGATGCGAGCACGCCACACTCCTACCGTTGCGCCGGCAAGAGCTCGGCAGTAGCGCTGATCGTGACCATGCATCAGCAGCACCTTCCGCAGCCGGCGATGAACCTGCGGCCGATGGGAACGGCGCTGGGCGCTCGGGTTTCATCCGGCTCGCAGGCCAACCCCGTGACACCGTTGCCACCATCCAACCAGCCGGCGGGTATGGTGAAGCCAAGGCCGACAAGCCCGCAGGGGAACGCCAGACGGAATTAGTCGATCTTCAAGTTCGGCAGAAACATTTCCGCGACCTGCTGCCAGTTATCGACGCGGCGATAGCCGGAAACTCCCAGGTTGTGCGGCGCGGTAAAGAGAATGCCTTCTCCTTTGAACCGGCGGAACTGCAGCGGCTGGTCGTCAATCAGGTAGTCCGCATTCAGAATTCCCTTATCGCCGCAAAAGACGAAGTGCGTGGGCTGAAGAAAGGGAAAATGGCGGCGCAGCCAGCGGTATTTTGGCCCGAACGAATTGGGAAACTCCATGGCCGCCGTGGCAATGTAAACTTCGTACTTTTGGCCAGCGCATGCACGACGCGCTGGCTGTCGGTCATAACGGCCAGATCTTCAAAGAAATCTTCCGAGCGAAGATAGCCTTCGAGCCGCTCCTGGCGATCCACGGAAACGATCTCCCACAGCCATTTTCCTTCAAGATCGGCCTTGGTAACCGCCTCATCGTGATCGCGGTTGTAACGGAAAATGTGTTCGGCCAGCGTGTCGGCGAGCACCTCGTCCATGTCGATGGCGATGCGCTTCATCTCAGGGCTATGCTCCGGCGTCCTCCAATTGTTCCGGCGACTTTCTTTTTCGTTTCGAGGCTTTCGACGAGCGTAAGTTCAGGAATCGGCTCGAGCGCCTGATCGTAGTAGAGAAGCCGTCCGCAGCTTTCGCAGGGCAGCTGATCTCCCGCGCACCTGGTTCCACATCTGGGGACGGAGAAACATCTGGCAAGCCAGGCAGCGCTGTCCCTCGACGCGGGCCATGCCCGTGCCGCGCGATGACGCGATGCGGTCGTAGGTAGTCAGTAGACCTTCGTCGATCTGGCCCTGAGCCCGGGTTCGTTCTCGGTGAGCGAGGCCATGCGCCTGCTGTTTGCCGAGGTGGCGTGGGCCGCCTCCTTTTCCAATTCGACAACCCTGGCCTGATCGGCGAGATCCTGCTTGTGCCGAACTCCGCTCGCTTCGAGTTTCTCGGACCTCTCCATGCTTTCCAATCTCGACATCTTCGAGCCTGCGGATCTCAGTCTCGGCAAAACTGATCTCGTGTTGCAGCGCGTGGAATTGCTCGTTGGTCTTGACGCTGCTCGACTGCTCGCGAAACTTTACGATCTTCTGCTGCTGGTCCTTGATGTCGCTCTCCAGACGGCGACGCTTGGCTTCTTCTTCGCTTGATCGCCTTGTCGGCCTGCTCGACAGCCAGTTTCTGTTTCACCAACTTCTCTTCGAGTTCGGCAAGGTGTTTGGGTAGGGCGGCAATCTCGCGGCGCAGGCGGGCGATACTCTGATCGGCTTCCTGCACGAACATCAGCGTTTCTAACTGGGCGTTCATCATAGAAAGCATAACGGTGGAAACTGAAGTCTAGCAGTTTCGGCCATTCAGACGGAACGGACTCCTCAACATAGGACATCGTCTCCAGATTTCTGCAACTTTGAATCTATTCGGCATCTAAGAGTCATTGCCGATGACGGATCAGACTGCAGAGGGCCAGTGGACGCCCAGGCATAATCGCTGGGCGATTGCGCTCACCGTAACCCTCGCGACCTTCATGGAGGTGCTGGACACCTCGATCGCCAACGTGGCGCTGCCGCATATCGCCGGCGGCCTTGGCGCCTCTCAGGATGAAGCCACCTGGGTGCTGACCTCGTACCTGGTATCGAATGCCATCATCCTTCCGGCGAGCGCCTACCTGACGTCGTTTGTCGGCCGCAAGCGCTTCTACATGAGCTGCGTGGTGCTGTTCGGGATCAGTTCGGCACTGTGCGGGCTGGCGCCCATCGCTGCCGCTGCTGATCTTCTTTCGCGTCTTGCAGGGAGTGGGCGGCGGC
The DNA here is from genome assembly GCA_963735555.1 of uncultured Acidobacteriota bacterium. Lineage (GTDB taxonomy): Bacteria > Acidobacteriota > Terriglobia > Terriglobales > Acidobacteriaceae > Silvibacterium. Next base: position 49,743 of record CAVTLP010000013.1, on the reverse strand, counting down.
GGACTGGCTCCGAGCGAGCAGGCGATCCTCGCCGATACGTTTCCGCCCAAGCAGCGCGGGCAGGCTTTTGCTGTCTATGGAATGGCGGTGGTCTTCGCCCCGGCGATCGGCCCGACCCTCGGCGGCTGGATCACCGACAACTTCGACTGGCGATGGATCTTCTTCATCAACGTGCCGGTGGCCATCATTTCGCTCTTCCTTACGTCACGCATGGTCGAGGATCCGCCGCACATCCAGAAAGAAGTCGTGGAGATGCGCAAGCGCGGCCTGAATCTCGACTACACGGGCTTCGGACTGCTGGCGATGGGTTTCGGATCGCTGGAGTTCGTCCTCGACAAGGGGCAGGAAGACGACTGGTTCGGATCGCACCTCATCACGACGTTCATCATCCTCTGCGTGACCGCGCTGCTGGTGCTCGTCGCCTGGGAGATTCGCCAGATTCGCAAAGAGCACAAGCCGATCCTCGACCTGACACTCTTTCGCAACCGCACCTTTGCGATTTCCTTCGTGCTGATGTTCGTCCTCGGCTTCACGCTCTTCGGGACGACCGTACTGATTCCACAATTTGTGCAGACGATGCTGGGCTACACGGCGGAACGCGCCGGGCTGGTCATTTCTCCGGGCGGATTGACGGTCATGCTTGATGCCGCTGGTAGGATTCCTCGTGGGCGCGTGGATCCGCGCTATCTGATCGTCTACGGATTCGCACACGCTCAGCCGCGCTGGCGCTCATGCACACCCTCGACCCTCTGCAGCTACAGCTACCTCGCATGGCTGCGCGTCTTTCAGGCTTCGGGCCTGGCGTTTCTCTTTGTGCCCATCAACACGCTCTCCTACACGGATGTGCCGCGGCAAAAGAACAATGATGTCTCCGGTCTGACCAATCTGGCGCGCAACATCGGCGGCAGCGTCGGCACGGCGTTCTTCGTCACATGGCTGGCGCGGCGAGCCCAGTTCCACCAGAACCGCCTGACGACGCGCCTGACCGATATGGACATGATGTTTCGTCAGAGCGTGGACGCCGTCGCGAATCTTCTGACGCACGCGGGCGGCAGTACCGCGTCGATGGCCCAGGCGCGACAGATGGCGCAGGGAAACATCTACGGGCAGCTGATCACGCAGAGCACAATGCTGGCCTATCTGGATGTAATCGCCGTGCTCGCGATCGGCTGCGCGTGCATGATTCCGCTCGTGTTCTTCATGAAGAAGCGCACGGCGGGCAAGGCCGAGATGGCGATGCACTGAAGATGGAGGCTAATCGAGAGTGACGCCCGCTGGATCGAAGGTTGCCTTGGGATATTTCATCTTCAATTTAGTCATAGCATCAACCAGCAGTTGCGAAATCGCGAGGTTGCGATACCACTTGAAGTCGGAAGGAATCACGAACCAGGGCGCATGCTTCGCGCTCGTGTTTTCCAGAATGTCCTCGTAGGCCCTTGTGTAATCGTCCCAGAAATCTCGCTCGCGAAAATCGGACTCGCTTAGTTTCCAGTGCTTGTCCGGGTCATGGAGACGGTCGTCCAGGCGGCGCCTCTGCTCGGCACGCGAGATGTGCAGCAAGAACTTGAGAATCAAGATATCGTTGCGGACCAGTATCTCCTCGAAGCTGTTGATTTCCTCCAGTCGCTGCTCGGTTTCCTTCTCGGTAATGACGTTGTGCACCCGCGGTGACAGCACGTCTTCATAGTGCGAACGATTGAAGATGACCATCATCCCTCGCGGCGGCACGACCTGATGGACGCGCCACAGAAAGTCATGACGCGCCTCGATGGGTGTGGGCACTTTGAATTGCGCTACGCTGCAGCCCTGTGGATTGATACCGCTGAAGATATGGCCGATCGTGCCGTCCTTGCCTGCGGTGTCCATTCCCTGCAAAACGATGAGGATTGCGTGTTTCTGTTCTGCGTACAGGACCTCCTGCAGCGATGCCATCTGTGCGCAGTGACGATCAAGTTCATCCTGGGCTATTTTCCTGTCTTCAGTCGCACCTTTCGGAACCGTGGGAATACGAGCGAGGTTGACTTTGCGATTGGGTTTGATGAGGTAGTACGATTTGTGATTCATTTCACAGATCTCCCGTCGAAACACTCTGTCTACGCCGAAATAAAACCTGTGGTGACCGCTATAACCGATTCACAACGGGCGAACTTGTTGCGGCCAGCATATACGAGCGCGAACCCGAGCCGGCTGGGGCATGAGTACGATGAGGCAAGCGGGCTGAATTGCTGGCAGTCTCCCCTCGACAGCCCCTCACGCTGTAGAATGCTCTTTCGCCTCCAACCGTTTTTACGCCCCCGAAGCGGTGCGAGGCGAGAATTCTTCCTGCCTGGAGTCTTCTTGCGCCACACTCGCGCCGTTCTTGCCTGCCTGCTCGCTTCCTTCTCAATCGCTTATGCGCAATCACCCTCACTGACGAAACCCTGGACGGTAAAGGAGATCTTCGGGGGGCCGAGCCTCACGGGATTTCCGCCGGACGGCATAAGCTGGTCGCCGGATGGCACGCGCGCCACTTACCTCGGGGACAACGGCGATGTGATGCAGATTGAAGTGGCGGATGGAAAGCTGAAGACGCTGCTCGACCATAGCAAGATCAGCACGCTGCTGAATGCCAATATCAGCGAGAAGGATCGCGACCACCGCGCGCGGTACGACGAGCCGGATTACATCTGGTCGCCCGACTCGCAGCATCTGCTCTTCGACACCAACGGCCAGTTGTGGCTCTACGATCTTCCGAAGGGCATTGGCATACAGGTGGGCGATACCGGCATGCAGAGCGGCGACGATCCGAAGTTCTCGCCCAATGGAGACTTTATTTCCTTTGTGCGTAATCACAACCTCTTTGTGCAGAAAGCTCACGGAAAGACCTCGTCGCCGCTGGCGCTGACGGACACGCACGAAGATACGATCCTGAACGGCGAGATCGACTGGGTGTATCTCGAAGAACTGAACGTGCGGAGCAACTACTTCTGGTCGCCCGATTCGAAACAGCTTGCCTATTTGCAGATGAATGAAGCGAAGGTCCCGACCTATCCCATCACCGACTGGATTCCGGTCCACGCCACGGTCGACGAGCAACGCTATCCGCAACCGGGCGACCCAAATCCTTCCGTTCGCGTGGGCGTCGTGAATGCGGGAGGCGGTTCCACACGCTGGCTCAAGGTCCCGCTCGATGCGGGCAACGATTACATCCCGCGCTTCGGCTGGGTGAATGCGAAGACCATATGGGTAGAGGTGCTGACCCGCGACCACAAGCATATGAACCTCTACTTCGCCGATCCGCACTCAGGCGACGTGAGGCTGGTGCTCGCGCAGACCGAGCCCAAATACTTCACCATGACCTACGATGTGAAGTTCGTGGGCGATCACCAGTTCCTCATTCAGAGTTGGCGCGATGGGTATACGCACATCTATCGCTACACATTTGACGCCGGGAGTCCGCTTGCCGCCGAAGCGAAGCTTGCGAATCAGCTGGAGAGCGGGGCGTACGAGGCTGAAGCCATCAAGACGGTGGACGAGAGTTCGAGCACGGTCTATTACATTTCGAACGAAGGCGACTCGCGCGACGAACAAGTGTGGGCTGTGCAACTTGATGGCACTGGCAAGCGCCGTGTAACGAAGACGCCGGGCGTCCATGATCCCGCTTTTCCAGAGAAGGGCGGATCTTTTATCGACAAGGCGTCCAGCCGGATGGTTCCGGACTCGGTGAGCTATTGCACTTCGCAGGGCGAGTGCACGCCTTTCTGGCAATCCCATGCGATCGAGGGCCATACGCTGGTCGCACCTGAGGAACTGGAACTGAAGGCTGCGGACGGTGTGACTACGCTGTACGGCACGCTGCAGTTGCCGTTGAATTTGACCGCTGCGGGCAGCGTTCCGCTCATTGTGAATCCCTACGGCGGCCCTGGTGTGGATGCGGCGAAAAATGGCTGGGGCGGCAAGAGATTCCTCTTCGATCAACTGATGGCTGAGCACGGATTCGCCGTTCTGCATGTGGACAATCGCGGCATGGCGGGACGGGGTCGGGATTTCGAGCAGGCCGCCTATCACAACTTCGGGCCGCCGCAATTCGCCGACCAGATGGCATCCGTGGATCAGGTGCTGGCGAAGTATCCGCAGCTTGACGCGCACCGCATGGGCTGGTGGGGCTGGAGCTGGGGCGGCACGTTCACGCTCTACTCGCTCACTCATACCGATCGATTTCTCGCGGGAGCCTCGGGCGCGCCCGGGTCCGACTGGAGGAACTACGATTCCATCTACACCGAGCGCTATTTGGGTCTGCCATCGGAGAATGCCCAGACGTACAACGAGGACTCGGTGCTGAACAGCGCGCAGAACCTGAAGGGCCACATCCTCATCCTGCATGGCACGGGCGATGATAATGTGCACTTCGCCAACTCCATCCAGTTCATCCAGAAGCTTCTCGACAACGGTATTCCCTATGACTTCAACGTCTTCCCCCGCAAGACACACTCTGTCGCCGGCCCCATCGCGCAGACAGAGCTTTTCAGCCGGCTACTATGGCACTTCGAGACCTACGTGAAGAATAAACAGGATTAGCTCTGGTCAGGACCGGAGGCTAGCCGACTGGATGAGTGCTGGCGCCAGATCCTCTGGAGGTGGCGTGAGGAGCTATTTCCCCTTCCGCCTGAGCCGCCTCAGCGGCCGGGGCGACCTCGGCTGCCGCGGTGAGATCGGTCGTTTCCTCCGGGCCCGGCTTTGGATGATGACTACCGGCACCAGCTTCCGGTTCGGCGAAACAGACAAAGGATTGAATTGTGTGAACGAATGAGCTGTACAAAGCGATCTCCTTTTCTCGTGGTTCTGGGGAGTTAAACTCCCTTGCGATACCTAAACCCTTAATGATCCATGGCATGCAACGGTACCTGGGGACTGGACCGCGAATAGATGCTACGCTCCGGTTTAACCCGGTGCAACCGTTAAATCGACAGGAATCATTAAAAATAAAGTAGTTATCGGCCAGGATGGGGTGGAGACTCGGTCCGGACGCTGAAAGGATCGCTCAAGCGATGACTTGGACCGGGAAAAACCGAGGGCCGGCTGAATTTCAGCCAGCCCTCTTTTGCCGTATGCTCCGAGGCTATTTCGCTGCGACAGGGCTCGATCTATTGAACGTCGCTGACCTTCCCGGCTTTGAAGGTAACCTTCATGTCCGGGTAGACGTAGATCTTCTTGGTTCCCAGATCGACCACGCTCTTAGGCTGACCCATGGCCGCAACCACCTGGTCCACTGTCTGACCGAGCGCGATGTTTACAGTAGGAGCTGCCGCCGGCGGTGCTGGCGGAGCGGCACCGGCCGAGGCACCGGCACCTGACTCGGGCTGCGCGACGCTGGCCACCTCCTGCTCGGACTTGTCCGCGTCCTGCATCTGCGCCTTGATTTCGGCGGCAGCGTTCGGATCTGGCGGAGGAGCCACGGCGGCGAAGGAGGACTGAACCGGCGCTACCTGGGCAGAGGGCGGGGCGGCGGGCAATCCGTCCTTCCCTTGTTTCTGTTGCAGTTCGCCCATCCCCTTGTCGATAGTTTCCCGCATGTGATTCTGCATATCCTGCAAATCATTGAAAGCTATCGAGACGTTGGTGTTCTTCGGGCACTCCTTGCCACCTTTACTGGTGAGAACGATGGCCGAAGCCTCGGTCGCATTATCCGGAGGAGAGGACGGCACTTCGACCACATCGCCCAGGCTGACCGCACACTCCTGACCGGAGCTGGCAACCAGATCGAGATCGCCTCCGGCCACGAATACATGGGGCTGATTGTCGCTCAGCATGCGGGCGATTCCGCTGGATGCGGGATCAATATCCTGCTTCTGGGCATTCTGCTGCGCCTCCGCGTTCTCCAGCGCAACCTGGCGCTGCACCTCGTCGGCGATCATCTTCTTCACTTCCGGGGTCATAGGAGCCGCGTTGGCGTCCAGAGCCGCAGTCTGCGACGCTTCCACCTGCGCCGCATAGGCCGCCTGCAGACTCGCCGCGACCAGGTAGTCCGTAAGCCAGAACGCTGCGCTCGGATAAACCGCATACGGCGTAAAGTAACCGCCGTAATATCCATACCAGGGATTGCCTGCCCAGCCCCAGGGATAAACAATCGGCGCAGCCCACGGGTTATAGGCCCATCCGTAGAAGCCGGGGGAATAGTAGTAAGCCGGGGCATATACGTCCATATACACTCCGCGGTAGGGGTAGCTGCCATAGTAGCGGTCGTAATAACGCCCGTGCTCGTAGTAAGTGCGACGCCCATACTCGCGTCCGTTGTAGCGGTACGGATGCTGCACATATCCGCGGCCGCCGCGCTCGGCGACGACACGGGAGCCATCGGCCCTGGTGACGGAGACTTGCCGGTTCCCATTCAGGTTGTGATGGATGTCCATGTTGCGATTGGCGACGTGAACATCGCTGACACGACCATCGGCGCGTTTCTGAACTGAACTGCCATTCGTGGTGTGGGCTACAGTGGCTCCCTTGGGCATGGGCCTGCCAGCGGCGCCGGCGCTGCCGCGGTTTGTCGTAGCCATGGACGACGAGCCCTTACCAACTCCCGCTCCTGTGCCCGGCGAATGGTTTGTTGTGCTTACGGTCGAAGGCGCTCCGCCGTGACCAGCAGTTGTCGTTGTGGTGCCGTGGTTTGCGGTTGTCGTTGTGACGCCATGGTTTGCGGTGGTCGTTGTCGTGCCATGGTTTGCGGTGGTCGTTGTCGTGCCGCTATGTGGACTACTGGTAGTGGGACCATGGCTTGCCGTCGCGCCGCCTGTTGTTGGTCCATGACTGGTAGTAGTGGTTGGCCCATGACTGGTGGTCGCACCGCCAGGATGGCCGGCGGGCGCTGAGGCGTGCGAGGCTGGGGCAGAGGCATGCGGGGCTGGGGCTGAGGCATGCGGGGCTGGTGCCGACGAAGACTTCTTCTGAGCATGCGCTGCGCAGGAGAAGCACCCAAGAACGGCGAGGAATCCAGCCAGGTAGCCGAAAGACTTAAATGTGCGAGCGGATGATCTGAACACAACAATCTCCTTTTTGGCGCTTCACGGGGGGGCCTGCCCTGGCAACCATCAGGGGACTTACTGGACGTTCGAAACTTTGCCGCCGACGAACGTGATCTTGAAATCTGGGTAGTAATCGATCTCCTTGCTGCCTAGATTCGCGATTTTCGTGGGCTGTCCGAAGATGGCAACGACCTGCTCCTTGGTCTGACCAATCGCAACCGTTTTGGGTTGCGGTGGCGGAGCATCGGTGGGAGGAGGCGGAGGCGCGATTGGCGCCATCGCGGAAGTGGGGGGTGGCGCAGCTGCAGCGGCTGCTGGAGCAGGAGCAGGAGGTGCTGCTTTTCCGCCGGAGGCGGGAGCGGCTGCCTGATCCTTTGAATCTCCGCCGGAATCGTCGACCTTGAGCACCTCGGCCACCTGGCTCAGCATCTTGTCGGTGTCGGATGATCCGCCCTTGGGATAGGGAAACTTGAGGGTCGCATAGTAGCGAACATCCGAAATGGGATCACTGAACAGCCAGAAGATGACCCCGTCGTCATGCATTTCGATCTTGGTGACCCAGAACTTTTCACCGGAAACGAAGGTTCGCGAATCGACGTTGGGGGGAGTGGCTGGATTGATCTTCCGGCACCAGGCACAGGTTACAAAGTCACCCAGGCCATGGGAGATCTTTCCGTTCTTGTAGGTGTTCGAGATGGGAGCCGTCGAGGTAACCGTATCCATGAGCAGACCGTCTTTCTGGAGCACCAGGACAGCGCCAGCGGTGACAATGTCGCTTCTGTCAGCGGTTGTTTTTGTGGGGGTGTACTGCGCCTCAAGCTTTTGCTCGAGGACTGCGGTCTGGGCACTAACAAGAGAAGAGCAAACTGCCATTGCGAATGCCAGGCCTGAGGTCACGATGATCCGACACGAGATCATGCCCTTTTCTCCCATTCAGCAAGAAATTGTCAGGGGACTACCATACTAGTTCACGAACGAAACCGGGGATGGGGGAATCCGAGTCCAAATCCTACACCGCAGCTAATCGATGTGCAACTGTCAATTGCCCGTGCTAGTAAAGTGGTTACGATGCAACGGCGAGGCCACCGTACGCGTCGAATGCACGGTGATCACCTGACAAGAGAACCACAATTAAAGGACTGGAAATGCACCCTGCCGAACGGCCAGATACGAGCGACCCCGTGCGCGGTCGCGCGATGCTTGGAGACTTCGAACTCACTATTCTGAGCGACGGCACTTACTACCTCGATGGCGGAGCCATGTTCGGCGTGGTGCCCAAGCCCCTATGGGAAAAACGGGCGCCCGCCGACGAGCGGAATCGCATTCTGCTGGGATTGAATACCGTCGTTGTCCGCACCGGGAAGCACACGGTTGTGATCGAAACCGGAATTGGTAACAAGCTCAGTGACAAATTACGCGAGATTCACGAGGCGAAGGAGCAGCTGCCGCGCGCCTTCGACGTGGCGGGCATTCGTCCCGATGAAGTGGACATCGTCATTAACTCGCACCTGCATTTCGACCACTGCGGATGGAATACCACGCGTACCCCGGATGGCCGCATCGTGCCGACCTTCCCGAATGCGCGCTACTTCGCGCATCGCGGAGAAGTGGAGCACGGCCATCTGCAACTGGAGCGCGACGCCATCAGCTACACAAGCGCGAATTACGATCCGCTCATCGAGAGCGGCCAGATGACGCTGCTCGATACAAGGACCGGACAGACAGAAGAAATTGTCCCTGGAATTTCGGTGGAATGCTATCCCGGCCACACAGCGCAGATGCTTGCCGTACACATCGATTCGGGCGGCCAGCGCGCCTGCTATGTCTCAGATCTGATTCCGACAAGCGCGCACCTGGATGTGACCTGGGTGATGGGCTACGATCTCGATCCGCTGATGTGTATCGAACAGCGCAAGCGATTTTATGCGCGGGCGATTCCGGAAGAGTGGCGAGTGCTGTTTACGCATGACCACCATGTGCCGATGGGCTATGTGACATTGGGCGACAGGAATAAACCCGTGATGAGATCCGGAAGCTGATTGGTTCCGGACCTCATCGCGGAAAACACTGGTCTGCTAGAGCGCTGCGGCGACGGCATAGCCGCTTGTGCCGCCTGTGCCTGTTTCAGTCTTTTTTGTCGATCCCGACCCCCCGGCCGCCGCAGATAACGCCTGAGCAACCGCAGTTCCGATTGGCGATCCAACACCCGTGCAGGCGTCCCATCCAGGTCCTGCCTTGAAAGAGCCGTTGTTGCCCGAGGTGATGTCGTGGAGGGCGCTCGGCGAGGTATAGAGCGTGGGATTGATGAATCCCACCGGCTTTCCGATCTGCTGATTGATCCGCGCGATTAACGCGGCCCACAGCGGCGCTACCGCGCTGGTTCCTCCCACAACCTGTTTAGAACCATCGACGAGGATGTTGTACCCCGTGGTCGGAGAGGCATCGCCCGCAACATCGGGCACGCCGCGTCCCCCCGTCTTGCCGGAGGGCTTGGGCACCTTGGCATTCTTTTGCCAGGTGGGCAGCGCGAAGACATTGCTCACGCCGCCACCGGTTGCTCCGCCCTGCGCGCCATCATTCCACACCACTTCGCTCGTTATTTTTGTGCCGCTGCCCACGAGCTTGGTGCCGCCGCAAGCCAGCACGTGGGGGCTCGATGCGGGAAAATCGACGTTGTTCCCGCCGCCGGAGACGCCATCGCTCGATCCGTTGTCGCCCGAGGCAACCGTGATGGTGATGCCCAATGCTCCCGCCGACTTGCAGGCATTGTCGATGGAAGTCATGGACGCCTTTGTCCATCCCGACTCGGGTCCACCCCAGCTGATCGAGATGACCGAGGGTTTATTCCCCATGTCGTGCACGGCGGTAGTAATGGCATCCAGAAATCCCTGGGCGGTATTCGGCGTAAAGTACACGGCGATGTTCGCTCCGGGCGCGATGGCTCCCGCAACCTGAATATCCAGCGCTACTTCGCCGTCGGCGCTGTCCGCAGTGGTGGGGCTATTCTGCCCTCCATCTACCGAAACCGAAACCACGTGGGGCGGAGCAATGCCCAGGCCAGAGAAGTACGTCTGAATATCGCTCTCCTGATAGCCGCCTCCCAGTTCGATGATGCCGATCGTCTGCCCGCTGCCATCTACCCCCGGGGGGAAGTCATACAGGGTGGCTACCTGCACGGGAGTATAGCTGGGGTCCGTCTTCTTCTTCTTTTTTTTATCAAGGAATCGGAGGTGGGGCGTTGCAACGGGCCGCGCATCCAGGCCCAGCACGTTCTCGATCACATCCGAGTGCTCAGCCGGCAGCGAAATCGCTCCTGCGAAGGAATGGAACTTGTGCCCCGCGCGATCGTAGTCGTGTAATTGAACACCGAAGGCAGCCTGGAGAGCCTGCGCTGTTCCCTGGAGGACGATTGTCCGCCTCGCCAGGCTCGAAGTGCCTTCATCGACGGTAAGGCCGTGGTCCTGGGCGAAGGTACGCACCTTGTCGAAGTCCGCGGGATCGGCGGCATACTTCTCGTTGAACTCCTCGCGAGAAATGGTGCGACCGCCAAGGGCCTCCAGCTCCAGGTGATTCTTTCTCTTTACGATGACGGAAACGCTGATGAGTTTCTGCGGCGGAGTCTGTCCGGTCTCGATTGCATTGTGGGGAGCGGTTCGCTCAGTGCCCGGTAGCGGAAGATGTTTGTGAGAGGGAGTGGTCATCGCGTCCTCGTTTCAATATTCAGATGCAGACTCAGGTTTCAACAGCCGACTGGTTGGATGGCCCCGGCCTTATCCGCATTTCCTACATCACATGGCCTCGAACCATGTTGTAAAGATCACCAAAGTACAACACGCTGCAGCGGCCCCGCGATTGCTTGCGAGCATCTACGGAAACCAATCTATCCCGACGACTAGTGTTCCGAGCGACTCATCCGTTACACGAATTTCATTTCGCCGACGGATGCTCGGGTGCCTACGCGGGTTGCCGATCCCCATGGCTCGGCGGCTGCGATATTACAAGAAAGTGCGTGTCAGTGCCAGACCGGTTCAGCGCCTGATGCGGTTGACCCGGCGCTATCTCCAATCCCTGTCGCGTCTGAAGCGAATAAAATCGTCCATCGACTTCCATCGTGAGCTCGCCTGCCAACACATAGAAAAACTGGCGCGCGCTGCTCGTGCCAGTGACGCTGCTCCGCGGTGCCGGGAGGCATGCGTTCTTCGATCACGCTGAGATTTTCAGAACGGACGAGGTGCCAGCCGTCGCAGACTTCTCCCCAGACGTAATGATCCGCCGTCGCGGTGCTGACGGGCTCGCTCACAGCGGAATATTCCCGTGCTTCTTGGGCGGATTTTTGTCGCGCTTGCCGTGCAGCATTTCGAGCGCGGTGATGAGGCGGCGGCGTGTCTCGCGCGGAAGGATCACGGCATCGACATAGCCGCGTTCGGCGGCGATGTAGGGATTGGCAAACTGCTCGCGGAACTCGTGGACCTTTTCCGAGCGCGCCTCAGCCAGCAACTGCTGCTTGCGCTCTCTCGCTCAGCGGGCCCTCGTCTTGCCTCGGCATCGGCGACAACCTGATTCAGCTCGCGCCCGTAGACGATGTTCACCGCGCCCTCAGGTCCCATCACGGCGATCTCGGCAGTCGGCCAGGCGAGGTTCAGATCGGTGCGGATGTGCTTCGAACTCATAACGCAGTACGCGCCGCCGTAGGCCTTGCGTGTGATGACGGTGAGCTTGGGCACGGTAGCCTCGGCGAAGGCATAAAGCAGCTTTGCCCCGTGGCGGATGATTCCGCCGTACTCCTGCTGCGTGCCAGGCAGAAATCCGGGCACATCTTCGAGCGTAATCAGCGGAATGTTGAAGGCATCGCAGAAGCGCACGAAACGCGCGCGCCTTGACGCTGGCGTCGATATCGAGCACTCCCGCAAGAAACGCCGGCTGATTGGCGACGATCCCCACCGGGCGACCGTTCATTCGGGCGAAGCCGATCACGATGTTGCGCGCGAAATGCTCGTGGACCTCGAAGAAATATCCGTCGTCGACCAGGCGCTCGATGACCGCTTGATGTCATAAGGCTGGTTCGATTCCGCCGGCACGAGCGTATCGAGCTCCGCGTCGGCGCGATCGACGGGATCGGTGCAGGCGCGCCGCGGAGGATCGTCAATATTGTTCGAAGGCAGAAAGCTGAACAGCTCCCGAATCATCGCCAGGCATTCGCGTCGTCATGCGCCATGAAGTGAGCAACGCCGGAGACGCTCATTGTGCGTGCTCGCTCCGCCCAGCTCCTCTTTCGTCACCTCCTCGTGCGTGACCGTCTTGATGACGTCGGGCCCGGTCACAAACATGTAGGAGGTCTTATCGACCATCAGCGTGAAGTCGGTGATCGCAGGCGAGTAAACCGCTCCGCCTGCGCAGGGCCCAAGAATCGCCGAAATCTGCGGTATCACGCCGCTCGCCAACGTATTACGCAGAAAGATATCAGCGTATCCCGCGAGCGAGACGACGCCTTCCTGAATGCGCGCGCCGCCCGAGTCGTTCAGGCCGATGATAGGCGCGCCGACGCGCATGGCCGTGTCCATGATCTTGACGATCTTGGCCGCATTGGACTCAGAGAGCGAGCCGCCAAAGACGGTGAAATCCTGCGCGAAGACGAAGACGGTGCGGCCCTCGATGCGGCCGTACCCGGTCACGAAGCCGTCGCCGGGAATGCGCTTCTCCTCCATGCCGAAGTCGGTGCAGCGGTGGGTAACGAACTTGTCGGTTTCTTCGAAGGTGCCTTCGTCGAGCAGCAGGGTGATGCGCTCGCGCGCAGAGAGCTTGCCTTCCTTGTGCTGACGCTCGCGCCGTTCTTTGCCGCCGCCTTCTTCGGCAAGACGGTTACGGCGCTCGAGTTCCTCAAGTGATTCAGAGCGTATGGCGGACTTCGATGTCTCCATCAAGTCGGATTATAGAGGAGCACAGAAAGGCATCCGGGGGAATGGAATCACACTCAGCGGTCAGGCGTCTGTGTTTCTGCTAGTAGACTTCCTTGTGGAAGATGTCATCCTTCTCTTCACATGGAGTGCAGACGCAACCGACCGCGCATCCGATAAGCATCGCCACACCGATCGTTACCAGGATAGCCGGCAAAAAATCGCTGAACTGCGACAAGTGATTCAGCAGGTCGTGCATTTTAAGGAACCACATAACCTAGCCCCTTTACCCAAAGAAACCGCGTCATACCGCGTGGTCTCTCATCCGTGCCATCATCATCTCACCGTTTTGGGCAATAGAGGCAAAATTCTGTGAGAGTTGGCTACTCGATTGCCGTTTTGGCACTGGACCCACGCTGCAGGACCCTGCGAATAGGAGATGCGGATTGACTCGATTTCGTCTACATGCCACTGTACGAACAGAGAATAAAATACGAAAATATAAGCGCTGTGCCTTCTGTCAGCCAACCCGGTGAGCGATCCGAGCCGCGCGTTCGCTGGCTCTTTCTCGACCTGAACTCCTACTTCGCGTCGGTCGAGCAGGAATTGCGACCTGAACTGCGCGACCGTCCCGTCGCCGTCGTGCCCGTCATGGCGGACACAACCTGTTGCATCGCCGCCAGTTACGAGGCCAAGGCTTTCGGTGTAAGACCGGCACCCAGGTCGGCGAGGCCAAGCGCATGTGCCCCGGCATCGAACTGGTCGAGGCGCGCCACGAGCTGTACGTCGACTACCACAACAGGATTGTCGAAGGCGGTCGAGACCTGCGTTCCCGTCGCCGCCGTCATGTCGATCGACGAGATGGCCTGCAGCCTCATCGGGCCGGGAGCAGCCGCTGGTGGCCGCGCTCGATCTCGCCCGGCGCGTCAAGCAGACCATCCAGCGAGCACGTAGGCAGTACTCTGCGCTGCTCGGTCGGCCTCGCGCCCAATCGCTACCTGGCGAAGATCGCCTCAGACATGGAGAAGCCCGACGGCCTCGTCGCGCTGACGCCCGACATCCTGAAGGCAGCCCTGCAGCGGACTGAGTCCTGCGCGATCTGCCCGGCGTCGGCGCGCGCATGGAGAAGCGCCTGCACGCAGCGCGGCATCCGCACCATGACGCAACTGCTGGCGCTCTGACCGCGAACAGATGAACGACGTCTGGGGCGGCGTTGGCGGCGAGAAGCTCTGGCACTGGCTGCGCGGCGAAGACTTCAACGATCCCGAGCTGGAACATCAGAAATCCATCAGCCAGAGCCACGTGCTGCCTCCGGAGTTCCGCACCCCCGACGGCGCCTACGCCGTCGCCGCACAAGCTGCTGCACAAAGCCGCGATGCGCCTGCGCACCGCGCGGCTCTGGACGACCAACGTCTCGCTCGCCGATCAAGTATGCCGTGCCCAAAGACGATCGCGCGAAAGCAGCACTACTCGGGCATTCCGCAAAGCGGCTGGTCGCACGGCATGACGGTGATCGAGTGCCAGGACAACCAGACGCTGGTCGAAGCCCTGCGGAAGCTCTGGGCAGCAGCGTGCCGCAGGGCGAGGCTCTGCAGAAGCCCTTCTTCGTCGGCGTATGGCTCGGCAACCTCGTGCCTGACCATCTGCACACGCTCAGTCTCTTCTCGGGTCTCGAAAGCGAATCGCGACGCACCCGCCTCTCGAGCACCATGGACGCGCTCAATCACAAATACGGGCTCGATACGCTCATGCCGGCAAGCATGCTGCTGGCGAAGGCCGCAGCTCCGACGCGGATCGCGTTCACCAGCATTCCGGATTTGTTTGAGTAGCGTAGCCATAGACTGCACATTATGAACTCGTTCTCAAGCGATGCCGCGTATCGCGGACGGTTGGCACCGTCGCCTACGGGACTGCTGCATCTGGGTCATGCCAGCACGTTTCTCATCGCCGACGCGCGGGCGCGTGAGGCGAACGGAATACTGATGCTGCGCAATGAGGACCTGGACGCGCAACGGTCCCGGCCGGAGTTTTACCGCGCCATGCTCGAGGACCTGCACTGGCTGGGCATCGACTGGCAGGAGGGTCCGGATGTGGGCGGACCGTACGCCCCATACTCGCAGAGCGAACGCCGCGAGCATTATCTCGCCGCGTGGCGCAGGCTGCGCGATACGGGATTCCTCTATCCGTGCCGGTGTTCGCGGAAGGATCTTGCCCAGGCCGTCAGCGCTCCGCAGGAAAATGACGACGAGGAGCCCATTTATCCCGGCACCTGCCGCCCTTCGCCGAGCTCAACTCGAAAAAGACTATGTCGATCCGGCTGGTGTGAACTGGCGTTTCCGAGTGCCCGATGGCGAGACGATCGGATTCAACGATCGCCACTTTGGCCGGCAATACTTCGTCGCCGGACGCGATTTTGGAGACTTTATCCTCTGGCGGCGCGATGACGTTCCCGCATATCAGCTCGCTTGCGTGGTGGATGACGCGGCGATGCGCATCACTGAAGTGGTGCGTGGAGCAGGATCTGCTCAAGTCGACGGCTCGTCAGTTGCTGATCTATCGCGCGCTCGGTCTTGAGCCGCCGGAGTGGTACCACTGTCCGCTGATCACCGACGCGAACGGGCAGCGGCTCGCCAAGCGGCACGACGCGCTTTCGATTCGCGCTCTCCGGGAACAAGGCAAACGTGCTGAAGATGTGAGACAGATGTTAGCCGGGATGTACACCCGGCCTGCTTTCCTGACTTACGCCTCCGACTCGACGGCGGCGCATTCGACTTCAGCTGCCGGCTGGCCGGTCTTGAGTCGCGAGGAGGTAACCAGCGCCACAGCAAGGACAACTCCAACCATCCCGATGTACTCGGTTGGCGCGAGGCGCTCGCCCAGAATCAGAGCACCCAGGATCACCGCGACGACCGGGTTCACGTAGGCATAGGTCGCCACCTTCGGCCACTGGCACATGTGCGATCAGCCACATGTAGCAACTGAAGCCGAGCAGCGATCCGAAGATCACCAGGTAGGCGATCGCGCCCACGCTGTGCCAGTTCCAGACGGCGTGCGGCCACTGCCAGAAGACGGTCGCGAAGAAGATGTTCGTAACTCCGGCGGCGAACATTTCCCAACCTGCCGCTACCAATGGATCCACGGGAAGGTTCATCCGCCGCGAGAGCACTGATCCAGATGCCCAGGAGAGTGCCCCGGTCAGCACAAGAACAGTGGCGATCAGCTGCATGGGATGTCCGCTGAAGCTGTTTCGCAAACTCGGCCACAGAAGAGCGACGAGAGCCGCGAAGCCGAGCGCGAGGCCGATGTAGCCCTGCTGCGCAGCGGTCGCCGCCGGGAATCAGCATTTCGATCAGCACGATATACAGCGGTACGACGGCCACGATCAGGGCTGAGAGGCCACTGGCCAGATACTGCTCGCTCCACACCAGCGCGAGGTTGCCGCCAAACAGCAGCATCAGGCCAAGCAGCATAAGGCGCACCATCACGCGGCGATCCCAGAAGATGCGGCGGCCGCGCAGTGCGCAGAACGAGAGCATCACGACCGCACCGATCAGCATGCGAGTACCGGCGAGGATGGTGGCGGGCAGCTGCTGCACCCCGACGCTCATGGCGGTGTAGGTGGCTCCCCAGCAAAAGTACACGCTCAGGAAAGCGAGGACGATAGAGAGCTGGGATGGCCTGGGCCTCCGAAGGCCGGTCGCGTGGGAATGGGACATGATGGAAACACATCCATCGTATCTTGCGCGCTGAGACTCATCCCCGAACCTGCGCCGGAGCGGAAGAGATTCACCCTATAATACGGAAACCAAACCAGGGCACGGCGATGACCGGGAGACTGCGCTTCCGGCGGGGTGATTGATTCATGAGAGAGGTTCTGGAGCGACAGATCGATCAGGCCCTGGGCCGGCTGCCCGCTGACCTTGTCGTCCGTAACGCCCGCATCCTGAACCTCGTCACCGGTGAGATTCAGCCGGGCGACATCGCCATTTGCGGGGAGATGATTGTCGGTACTCTCGACAGCTATCGCGGCCTCGAGGAGATCGACGCCAAAGGGCGTTTTGCCGTCCCCGGCTTTATCGATAGCCACGTACATTGCGAGAGCACGCTGGTTACTCCCGGGGAGTTCGACCGCTGCGTGCTTCCGCACGGCGTCACGACGGCAATTTGCGATCCTCACGAAATCTGCAACGTGCTTGGCCTGGCAGGCCTGCAATATTTTCTCGATTCCGCGCAGGGCACCGCGATGGATCTTCGTGTACAGCTTTCATCCTGCGTTCCGGCGACGGAGCTCGAAACATCCGGCGCGCGGCTCTCGGCGGCTGACCTGGTATCGCATCGGCACCATCCCAAGGTGATCGGCCTGGCCGAGTTCATGAATGTGCCGGGCGTGTTGAATAAAGACCCCGAATGCATGGAGAAGCTGGCAGCCTTTCAGGGCGAGCACATCGACGGACACGCGCCGCTGCTTTCCGGCCATGCTTTGAACGCTTATCTCTCCTGCGGGATCAAAAACTGTCACGAGACCACGAATCTCGCCGAAGGGCAGGAGAAGCTCGCCAAGGGCATGCAGGTACTCATCCGCGAAGGATCGGTCTCGAAAGATCTGGCAGCGCTGATGCCGCTCATCAACGAGTTTGCTTCGCCCTTTCTGGGCTTCTGCACCGATGACCGCAATCCGCTGGACATCCATGAAGAGGGCCACGTGGATTATCTGGTTCGCCGCGCGATCGCGCTGGGCGCGCCGGTGGCTGCCGTCTATCGGACGGCTAGCTGGTCGGCGGCGAGGGGTTTTGGACTCGAAGGACCGGGGGCTGATCGCTCCGGGATACCTTGCCGATTTTCTGCTGCTCGACGATCTGGAGAGCTGCGCGATCCACGCCGTTTTCCGCCGCGGCCGCAGAGTTACCGCCGATACATTCGCGGCGCGCACCCTGCCCGAGCCGGCCAGCGGCAACTCTGTGCGGCTCCAGCCGGTTACGACGGAGACTTTTGCCGCGCGGGCCTCCGGCGGGGCGACGCCGGTGATCGGAATCATTCCCGGAAAGATTCTGACCGAGCATTTGCAGGCGAACCTGCCGTATCACGACGGAAAACGCCATGCCGATCCCGAGCACGATCTGCTCAAAGTCTGTGTGCTCGAGCGCCACGGCCGCAACGGGAATATCGGCGCGGGTTTCGTGAAGGGCTTTGGATTTCGGCAAGGCGCGCTTGCTTCCTCGGTTGGTCACGACAGCCACAATCTCTGTGTGGTCGGCGCCAACGACGAGGACATGGCGGTGGCCGCCAATCGCCTGATTGCGCTCGGTGGTGGATTCGTCGCGGTGCAGGGCGGCCAGGTGCTCGCGGAGCTCGCGTTGCCCTTCGCCGGGCTCATGAGCCTGGCACCGTTTGAGACTGTGCGTCGCGATCTCTACTCGCTCCGGGCGGCCGTGCTGGCTATGGGTTGTCAGCTTTCGGAACCCTTCCTGCACCTGGCCTTCCTGGCGCTTCCTGTCATCCCCCACCTGAAGATCACCGACTTCGGACTTGTGGACGTCGATCGCTTCGAGCTTGTTCACGCGTAGCCAGTGCAGATGAGTATCGCCGGACGCACAATCCGCGTGATATCCTCTGGCCAACGCACGAATATGCGAGACTTCGTGACCAAATCGGCGCACTCCTCCTGCGGGCGATCCAGCCGCAGCTTTTGGAGCCGCGCGTTTGCGCGCGCGATCGCCCCTCGCAAGCATCTCCGTGTGCTGCCCACGCGCACGCGACCTAGCCTCTTCGGCAGCGACTAGTCGACGCTGCCCTCCGGCACCCCCAACGCTATCCCGCCCAAGCGCATGCGGTGTTCCGAAGCACGAAGAAGACTCTCTCTCAGCCCCCGTCTTAAGGTAAACAGGACCAGACGCACACCAGGCCCCAGCAGCCGGAGTAACCGCCGGCACCAAGGAGAGAAAGATGCACACTACGAAAGCAGAAATCTATACCCAGTACGGACCGAAACTGGCGACCGCACTGCCCGGCCCGAAGGCAATCAGCATTGTCGAAGCAGACGACCGCCTTATTTCGCCGAGCTATACGCGCTCCTATCCGATGGTTGCGAAGCGCGGACGCGGTCTGCGTCGTCGAAGACGTGGACGGCAACGAGTTTCTGGATTTCGCCGCGGGCATCGCCGTGACCTCGACCGGCCACTGTCATCCGGAAGTCGTGGCGGCGATCCAGAAGCAGGCCGCCGAGCTGATTCACATGTCCGGCACCGACTTCTACTACGAATCGCTCGTGACCATGGCGGAACGGCTGTCGGCTATCGCCCCCATGCCCGGACCGCACCGCTTCTACTACGGCAACTCCGGCGCGGAGGCGGTCGAATGCGCGCTGAAGATTGGCGCGCTATCACACGCGGCGCCAGAACATCATCGCCTTCTTTGGTGCGTTTCACGGCCGCACGATGGGCGCGCTTTCGCTCACCGCGTCGAAGCCGCAGCAACGCCGCCGCTTCTCTCCCACTCTTCCGGGAGTCACGCACGTCCGCTATCCGTACGCATATCGCGGTTGCTCCGGCGGTCCACAGGAAGAGGAAGCATTTGCGCTCGGTTGCGCCCGGTACATCGAGGAGAAGCTACTTCAAGACGACGCTGGCGCCGGAGGAAGTCGCGGCGATCTTCGTCGAGCCGATCCAGGGCGAAGGCGGCTACGTGGTTGCGCCGACCATCTTCATGCAAGAGCTTCGCAAGATCTGCGACAAGTACGGCATTCTGCTGGTCGTCGACGAAGTTCAGTCAGGTGCGGGCCGCACCGGCAAGTGGTGGGCCATCGAACACACCGGCGTCGAGCCGGACATCGTCTGCATTGCCAAGGGCATTGCTTCCGGCATGCCGCTGGGCATCTGCATGACGCGGGCCGAGATCATGGACTGGAAGCCCGGCTCGCACGCCTCGACATTCGGCGGCAATCCGGTTTGTATTGCTGCCGCACTTGCAACCATGGACATCCTGGAGCGCGAAGGCATCGCCAACGCGGCGATGATTGGCGAGCTGATGCTGGAGCGCATGAAGCAGCTGGCCGGCAAAGTTCGGCAT
Organism: uncultured Acidobacteriota bacterium; assembly: GCA_963735555.1. GTDB lineage: Bacteria > Acidobacteriota > Terriglobia > Terriglobales > Acidobacteriaceae > Silvibacterium. The sequence continues at coordinate 29,786 of CAVTLP010000013.1, read as the reverse complement.
TGTCGGCGAGGTGCGCGGACGCGGCCTGATGATCGGCGTCGAGATCGTGAAGGATCAGGAGACGCGCGAAGCCGCCGGGCACATGGCGCGACCGCATTGTGGAGCTGGCCTTCGAGCGCGGACTGTTGATCCTGGGCTGCGGGGAAACCTCGATCCGTCTCGCGCCTCCACTCATCGTCAACGAGCACGAGGCAATCCATCGCGCTCGACATTCTCGACGAGTGCATCACGCTGGTACAAGAAGAACAGGCACACAAGAGCGCGCTGGCGGAATCTGCCGTTTAGCTGCTTACATTTAGCTGTTCACGCATGAGTTGGAGATCCTGCCCCAGGATCTCCGCCTGCCTTCCCTGCATTCCATCCAATCCCCCACCACTTTTCTTCTGTAACGTTTTTTCACCCGCCTCCACTATCAATCTGTGCCAGGGCTTGCCCACGAAAGTCCACGGCAGCCTCCGCGAGCGTCGACCTCGACCTCGCGGAGGCTTTCAAATCTTTTTGCGCCATCTGATTGTATTTTCGCCTTGGTTCACTTCAATCGACTTCAGAGGAATGGCATGCATGCGAATGGGACGGCTGGTGATGAAGGAGAAAAGACAGGTCTTGCGAAGGATCGTATGGAGAGGATGGTCCGTGACCGCGTCGCAGGTTCCGATTCTCATGACGCGGGCAATGCCATGGATCATTTATGTGGCGCAACGCTGACTGAGCGCGTGGTCGAGTTTCTGGAGCGGTACAACCAGTCTGTCTTCGAGTTCGGGTAGGCGACGAATGAGTCCTCAGACTGACCATCCCCGCTGCCGAAGAGTAACGGTCAAGCCAGAGCGCGGATTCCGGGCAGTTACAGGAAAGCGGTATGCCACGGCCGAGCCGTATTTGAAGGAAATTCCTCCCAGCGGTGTAAACTTGGGCGCATGCCCAGTCGCTTCGGAGGAACGAGGCTTGGAATTTTTTGCGTTCGATGCGTCATACCTTGAAAAACTGAGATCGGGAGACGCACAGACTGAAGAGCATTTTGTAACGTACTTCAGCGAACTTATCCGCCTCAAACTACGCTCACGATTGAACTCCAGGGAGGCTATTGAGGATGTCCGGCAGGAGACGTTCGTGCGGGTGTTCTCACTTTTGCGCGCCGAAAAAGGCCTGAGAGAAGCGAATCGGCTCGGAGCGTTTGTGAACTCAGTCTGTAACAACGTGCTGCTGGAGCATTACCGCTCCAAAGGCAAGAGCGACTCGAACCTTGAGGATGCGCCGGACGCGGTGTTGGTCAACCGTGGACCCGATGCGCTGAGTCTTCTGGAAACAAAGGACACCGAGAGAGTTGTCCGGCAGATTCTGAACGCGTTGACGGAGAGGGACAGGAGTCTGCTCCGATCTGTGCTGCTCGAAGAGCGCGATAAGGACGAGGTGTGCGCCGAGCTTGGCATCACCCGGGAATATTTGAGGGTGCTGATCCACCGCGCCAAGCAGTCCTTCAAGGTTTTCTATTTGAATCGCTTAGGCGAGAAAAGGCCCGGGAGCCTGTTATGAACGGGTTCCGGAGACAAGAAAGCATGACACGTTTTCCCAGTCCGATCACTATAGAGTTGAGGCCATAATGCATGGATCACCATGATGTTGTCCGGCTCTCACTAGTGGAAAAATATCTGCTGGGCGAGCTGCCCCCTGAATTGCGTGACGAGTTTGAGGAACACTACTTCGATTGCCAGGAGTGCGCCGCCGATCTGCGAGCGACGGCTGCGTTCCTTGATGCCGCGAAGAAAGAGCTGAAGGCTTTTCCGTTCCGCGATGCCCGCACCCAGCCCGGCGAAGAAGACGCGCCTGACGTGGCTCTGGTCGCCGGCGTTTGCCCTGCCCGCACTGGCGGCGTGCCTGCTGGTCATCGCGTACCAGAACATTGTGATCTTTCCGCACTTCAGGCGCGCGCTCGCCGAGTTGCGTGCTCCGGAGATTCTGCCCTCGGTTTCGCTGGTCGGCGGCAACAGCCGTGGAGGACAGATTCCCACGATCACTGTGCATGGCACGCAGCCTTTTCTCGTGCTCGTCGATATTCCGCCGCAGGACCGCTTTTCGAACTACACCTGCCTGCTGTATTCTCCTTCCGGTTCCCTTGCCTGGCGTGTTCAGGTTTCTGCCCAGTTAGCAAAAGATACCGTTTCGATACGCGTGCCCTCGGTCCACAGGATGGCAGGCAGCTATACCCTGGTTGTGCAGGGAAACTCAGATCAAAGTCCGGCCGAGAACGGAGTCGATCTGGTGCATTATCGTTTCATTTTGAACACTCAGGATTGATACCTCTCTCTTGCGAAGGCAGCCATGCAGACAGATGTGAAGAAGGTCTTCTACTTTCACGCGGACGCCAATGCACTTGGCGGCTTCGTTGACGCGCCGTTTCGCGTGATCCACTCACAAGCCTCTGTGTCGCTGCCCTCGGTTGGCGGCTATGCCTCGGTGCGGGCAAATGATTTCAAGTTCGAAGAAATCATCTCCTGCCGCTCAACGTATACGCATGTCGCCGGCCGGCCCACGAAAACGAACGGCCCCTGGACGGCACGGGTCACAGCCGTGGTCGAGGGCCTGGACATTCTCGGCGTCTTAAGCGCAGAGCGGGCAGTGGCCCGGGTCTTCGTCGAGCATCCTGAGGACGGTGGTCCTCCCAAGGTTTCTTTCGCCGGTTCTCACTTCCATAAGCTTCGCTTCTTTGGAAAGGACGTCGAGCTGAGTCTGAACCCCAGACTGTCGGCCCGGCACCATCGGGACGGGGATGTCTACAATGAAGACGAATCGTTTACGCCTGAGATCGGATGGCCGGTGCTTTGGGATGTCGCACAGAAGCAGTCCAGCGCCCTGCGTGATATTTCCGGCGTACCTGCCTGGGCAGTTGAACGGTATGGGTGGCTTAGCTCCAAGCAAAGCGCCGCAGAAGAGGGTTACGCCATATGCTCGCTGGTGGACAGGGTCGAGACGCAAACCCCTGCCCAGACGTACGGCCATCTCCTCGAAGTCCCCGGCATCGGGAGGTTCTTCCTCGCCGAAGCGATGATCCTGCCCCAGTCCATTCAGCTCACCATGATTCGAGCCGAGCTGGGATGCAAGATCACGGGCCAGGCAAGTGCGGCCACTGCGCGAACCAACGGTATCTCCTATCCACCATAGTCCTTGTTGTACTTGCCGCCGCGATCACTGTCCTCTCCGGATGTTCGCGATCCTCCATCGCACCATCTCCCGACCCGGAAGCGGCGGTGCGGAAGATTCGGACAGACATACGCCGTGGTGACTTGACCGTCGCCCAGGGGCACGCAGAACAGGAATTGAAGCGCTACTCCGGGCGTGACCCGAAATGGGCAATGGAGTTTCGCCTCCTCGATGCCGAGATCCTCGGGCTTGAAGGGCGCAGCCAGGAAGTGCTCGCCCTGCTGAGTGACAACAGCGCTTCGTATCCGGCAGCTGGCGACATCGCTATCAAGAGGAAGATGTTCTGCGGCCTTGCCCATGCCCACGTCGGACAGCCCCAGCTGGCGGACCAGGAGTTGCGTGAAGCCCAACTGCTTGCCGAGTCCGGCCAGTCCAAACTTGAAGGAGAGGTGCTTCAGACCGTTGGCATCGTCAAGGAGCGGCGCGACCAGCGTGCTGAAGCGGCCACTGCCTTTCGGGCGAGTCTGGACATTGCCAAGCGACAGAACGACAAGCTTCTTGAGGCGAGCAATCTTCTCAATCTGGGCTGGCTGGCTTTGCACGCTGAACACAATGACGAGGCGCTGGACTGGTTCCACGCATCGTCTGAAATCGCACGCTCCATTCAGGCGCGAGTGATTCTTGAATCGGACCTGGGCAACATTGGGTGGGCCTATTACAGGCTGGGAGATTACGAAAAGGCACTCACGAACTTCCAGCAGGCGGAGGAACAGGCACGCGATTTAGGGGCCACCGTCGCGCAGATCCTATGGCTGAACAACGCGGGCTTAAGTCTTTATCAGCTAGGAGATCTCAAAGGGGCCGAGGACTCCTACCGGAGAGCACTTGCGGCCGCGCAGGCCATCGATAACAAGGAATTGATTGCCGACACCCGCAGCTCGATCGCCCTCCTCTTCTTCCGACAGGAACAATTCGAATCCGCAAGACTCGAAACGGACGAGGCCCTCAAATCTGCCCGATGGCTGCAGGACAAATCCACAGAACTCGACCCTCTATTCCTGCAGGCTCTTTTAGCTGCGCGACAGGCAGACGCCCCGGATGCGGAGCGCATGTTGTTGCAGGTCCACCGTGATTCGGCGGATGCGCCATCGCTGCAATGGGAAATCGAGAATTCGATTGGCGATTTCTACTCCAGCCGCCATCGACTGGTTGAGGCAGAACGGTGGTATCGCAAATCCATCGCTACATTCGAAACCCAGAGGTCTTCAGTCAAGGACGAGGAACTGAAGCTGCCTTTCTTCGCCAATGGCGGTGCGCTCTACCGCGATTACGCCGGCTTTCTCATCGCGTCCCAGAAACCGAATGAAGCGTTGCAATTACTGGACCTTGGCCGGGCAAGGACACTGGCCGAAGGGCTCCGGACACCCAAGCCGAAGGAGTCCGTCGATCCCCAGTCCGTTGCCCGTAAGCTCGACGCCACAATCCTGTTCTATTCGCTCGGTCCGGATAAATCCTGGCTGTGGGCGGTGACACCAAATCGCACCCGTCTCTTCGTGCTTCCAAAACAGCCGGAGATCGATGCTCGTGTCCAGGCCTATCAAAAAGCCATCCTGCGATCGAGCGATCCGCTAAGAGATGCAAACGAGGACGCGCGATCTCTCTACGAGACCCTTGTTGCGCCCGCCGCATCCATGATCCCTCAAGGCTCCAGAGTCTTTATCATCCCGGATGGCAGCCTGAATGGGTTGAATTTCGAGACGCTTCTCAGGCCCGGACCTGGCGGGTTCCGCTACTGGATTGAAGATGTAACGGTGACCAGCGCGAACTCAATCCGCCTGCTCTCCAGAATCGACGGACATTCTTCAGGAGCGGATACCAAGAACATGTTGCTGATTGGCGATCCTGTCTCGCCGTCCGCTGAATATGAGAATCTTCCCAATGCTTCGGCCGAGATTGGCAGTATTCAGAAACACTTTGAGCCAGGCAGCCGCACCGTACTTATGCAGGCTGCAGCGGTGCCTGCGGCATACGCGGCAAACAAACCGGATCGATTCTCCTACATCCACTTTGTCGCGCATGGCACGGCAAGCAGATTGAGTCCGCTTGATTCAGCGGTGGTGCTTTCGAAGTCGCCCGAGCATCCGGACAGCTTCAAGCTGTACGCGCGAGACATCGTGCACCAGCCGCTGCACGCGAGACTTGTGACGATCTCGGCGTGTTACGGATCGGGCCTGCGCGCCTATGCCGGCGAGGGACTGGTGGGATTGTCATGGGCATTTCTCCGCGCCGGCTCGCACAATGTGATTGGCGCATTGTGGGAAGTCAACGACGCCTCCACTCCGCTGCTCATGGATCGCCTTTACAGCGACTTGAACGCTGGCAGCAGGCCTGACGCAGCTCTCCGATCGGCAAAGCTATCGCTGATTCATTCCCAGGGCGTATATCGCAAGCCCCTCTACTGGGCAGCGTTTCAGCTCTATGCGGGGTCGTAAATTCGGCGTCTGTACGCAATTCAGGCGCGCGGCAGCGTGACGATGCTCCATATCGGGATGCACAGCAACAGGAACGACATCACGATGAGACAGACCCGAATCCGATGCGACCGGAATCGCTGGCTGATCGCGGTCAGCAGCAGCACCGTCGCCAGTATCACGGTGATCCGTACGTACTTCTCCGCCCATTCGCGGGCTTGCGTGCCTTGCTCAAAGATCTCGGAGGCCTGTTGATTCATTTTGGCAGCCTGCTCCGCCATCGTGTCGTGATACTCCGGCATCTGTGCCGGACCAGCGGGCGCGTTCGGGTTGTGGACAGGGTCAGTCTTCTTCCACGCCTCAAATGCAGGACGGAACTCGGGCAAAAGACGCCGTTCGAAGATGTCGGCCAGCCGAGTTTGGCCGTTCGCCTCCGCCTTCAACCATTCAACCACGGTAGCGGCGTCGTATATTCGCTCCTGGTTGCTCTGCACTTCCATACTCTGGGCCTGGACGCGGAGTTTGCTGGACTGCCCATAAAGCAGACTCTGATGTCCATCCCAAAGCGCAGACTGATATCCGCTCCATGCGGTGGTGATGGCCACGAGCGCCAATACGATCGCCTCGACGACCTCCAGCATTGCTTGCAGTCGCGACTGAGGCGGTTCGTGCGCGTGCCCGTGGCCCAGTTCGTGGGCGACTTCGATGTTGGCCCCTCCGGTTTCTGACATCGCTTCTCCTTGTGAGTGGCTTTTCAGCTTAACATTCGGGCTCTGCTCTGTCGTGCTTTCCGACGGCGCGGTTGCCTTCCCCTGTCGGGCGCGAGAGAATCATTCGGCCATCTCTCGCGAGTGACGCGCGCTGTATTCCGCGCCCGGAGATTGGCTAGCGAAGAAGGGGGGAGCCTCGATATGCCGATTCAGGTGTGCTTCATGATCATGCCATTCGGAAAGAAAGCTACCGGAGCGGAGCCCGGCAAGGGTCCGGCGGAGATCGATTTCGACCTCCTTTGGGACAAGGCACTGCGTCCGATGATTCAGGATGAGCTCCACTATGTTCCCATCCGTGCGGACCAGGATGCGGGCTCGCTGATTATCAAGGCCATGATCGAGCGGTTGGCCATCTCGGACCTGGTGATTGCCGACCTGACGATCGCCAATGCCAACGTGTATTACGAAGTCGGCGTGCGGCATGCGGCACAAAAGATAGGCTGCGTACTGATCGCCGCCGACTGGTCGAAGCCGCTCTTCGACGTCGCCCAGATGCGGCGATTGACCTATCCGTTAACGGAAAGCTCGGTTACCGAGGAAAACGCGGGCGCAATTCGGAAAGCCCTGACAAGCGGCATTCGCCAGGTCATGGATCATGTCTCCCCGGTTTTCGAGACGCTCCCGGGATATCCAGGCCCCGTGGACCCGGCTCAACTGGAATCCTTTCACGATGTGGCGGAAAGGCTGGCCATGCTCCAGTCGGAGGTGAGCCTGGCCCGTGGACTTCCTGCGAATGAGGCGGCGGCGGAAGTCAAGCGGCTGGTCGATACCTATGGCGAGGACGCAGGAGCGGTGCCCAGCGTGGCCCTGGACCTGGTGCGGCTTTTGCGGGATACACGGCAATGGACGGCAGCTCTCGCGTTCATTGATGGGCTCCCTGCGCGGATCAGGGAGATTCCCATCCTGCGGGAACAGCGCGCGCTGGTACTAGGAAAGGCGGGCAAGCCGCTGGAAGCGATTGCCGAGCTCGAGACGTTGATTCGAGTTGGAGGCGACAGCTCGGAGCGCAGCGGACTTCTGGGCGGGCGATACAAGGCACTCTATGAGGGCGCGGCGGATGCACAATCCAAATCCGTTTATCTGAACAAGGCAATCGTCAGCTATGACCGGGGCATGATGCTCGACTTGAACGACTACTATCCTTCCAGCAACTTGCCTCGCCTGTACCGCGAGAGGAAGCAGGGCGGAGACGAGGCGAAAGCAATGATGGCCGCCAATCTCGCGGTAGTCGCCTGCAATCGCTCGCGTAAGCGAAATCCCGACGATCCCTGGGCTCTCCCCACCTTGCTCGGAGCCGCCTTCGACGCCGGAGACGCCGCAACCGCCAGAAAACTCCTCGACGAATTCACTCAGGCCACCGCTGCACCTTTCCCCATCGATTCGACCATTCCCGACCTGCGCAGGTCTCTGGCGCTGTTGACCGACGCCGAGGCGTCTTCCGGGTTGGCCTCAATCCTTGCCGAATTTCAGCGGTTGCTGGATCCCAATGGAACGGTCACCGCTTTGGCGGGGAGACGCGTTGACGCCGAAGGCGCCAAAGATCGCCGCTTCCCAGCGGAGAATGCTCTTACCGTCGCGCAACGCATCCGCAACATGCTGGCGGCGACCGCCAGCACCTGGGTGGTCGCATCGGCGGCGTGCGGCGCGGATATCCTCGCTCTCGAAAGTGCGGCGGAACTTGGCCTGAGCCGCCGCGTGGTCCTTCCGTTCGCGCGAGAGCGCTTTCGCGCGACCTCGGTCGCCGATCGCGGCGAGGAGTGGGGCAAGCGCTTCGATGCGATCCTGGCGGAACTGGACAAGGATGACATCGTCGAGCTGAATCTTGAAGGCAGCGACGACGATGCTTATGCCGGTACAAATGTCAGGATTCTTGACGAAGCTTCGGCATTGGCGACAGCTGCAAATCAGCGGGCGCTGGCCGCAGTCGTTTGGAATGGATTGTCGAGGGGTGCATCCGACCTGACCGACGCATTCCGGCGGCTTGCGCTTGAAAAGAAGCTCGAAACAATCACGATTCCGACCCTGTGAGCATAGCGCTCCGAAACCGTGGTGCGCGTTGTTTATGATTTGCCGCCGCGTCGGGCCTGCTTGCGAAAGAACATCCCCGCCGCCAGGAATAGAGCCGAGATCGCGGTCGCCAGCAACCCGCTGCCGAGTTCACGGTGGTGCAGGCTCAAAGCCGCGTCCAGGAACCAGGCTGCTGCGCCGACGAACCATATCCAGTAGAGATTTCGACTCATTCCGGTCTCAAACGCATCCCGCTTCACGCGCGCCACCTGGGAGTAATTGTGCTTGACCACGGAGGCGTTTGGCCAGAATCCCGCGGAGCGGGTGGCTCATTCCACTACGCAAATCAGGCACTTCAGATATTCGGTCTCCGGAATCGTCAACACTACTGGATGATCGGCCGCCGCGCCGCGCCGCTCGAGCAGGCGCACTCGCCGCCGTGCATCGCCCGCCGCCGAAGCCACGACAGCAGTGAAATCCGCCAGCGAAACGTGGTGGGAGCATGAGCAGGTTACGAGAATGCCGCCCGGACGCAGCATTCTAAGAGCGCGCAGGTTCAGTTCCTTGTATCCGCGCAGCGCGCCTTCCACCGCGCGCTTCGATTTGGCGAAAGCGGGCGGATCGAGAACGATGGTGTCGTAGACCGCACCGGAATCGCTCCAATCGCGCAGCAGGTCGAAAGCGTTTGCCTCGACCCAATCTACCTCAGAATTCTTCAGCAATTCTCGATTCGCCTCGAGGTTTCGTTCGGCGACTTCAAGAGCGGAGCGTGATACATCGATGCCGGTCACGCGCCGGCACGACTGCGCGAGGTGCAGCGCGAATCCGCCCTGGTAGGTGCATACGTCGAGCGCCTCGCCGTGCGCGAGTCGCGCGGCGGCAGCATAATTCTCGCGCTGATCGAGGAATGCCCCGGTCTTTTGTCCGGCGCCCGCGTCGTAGTGAAAATTCCGGCCGTTGAGCCGGAACAAGGTCTGCGAAAGTGGCTCACCCCGCGCATAAAGAGGAGGCCCATCGAGCGGCATGCTCAACTGCTCGAGTTCGCGGATGCGAGCATCGGGCCTCTCGACGATGGTCGCCGGATCGAGCGCGTCTCGCAATACCTGGGTGACCACGATGCGAACCGCCTCGTTGTCCAGAGCTTTAGTGAGCAGTTGCAGGATGACCAACTCACCGTACTTGTCCACGATGACGCCCGGCAGCGCGTCAGCCTCACTGAAAACCAGACGGCAGGCATTGGTATCGGTGCTGGAGAGAATCTCCTTGCGCTGAGCGATTGCCGCGTGAAGCCGCTTGGCTAGAAGTTCGAGCCATTTCGCGTCGCCGGCAATCAACTCGGTTGAAACCAGGCGCAGGGCGATCTCCGACGCGGGGCTGTAGAGGGCGGTGCCCAGCAGGATTCTGCGCTGGTCCAGGACAGGCAGCAAAAGGGGAGCATCGTCTGGGATCTCAACCACATCCGACCGGTAAACCCAGACGTGCCCGGCGCGCAACCGGTCTGCGGCACGGCGCGAGATGACTGCGGCCTCGCCCTCGTGAGTTGGCGCGTGCGGCGCCGAAGCCGGCCGCTTCTCTGCCGCTTGAGGCCCACGCGGCCGACGTCCCTTCAAATCGCTACTCGTCATCGGAATCCACCGCAGCCATCTTCGCATAAGCGACAGCGCATATAATGAGATATGGCAACCGCCCAAGCCACCTCGCCGACGGCTGAGGAGAGTCCGGATTTGTTTGCGGATAAATTCCGTAAGCTGCTGGACGTGGTGCGCGCCAACCGTCCCGGCGACGACCTTGATGTCATCCGCAAAGCCTGGGACTTCTGCCTGGAACACCACAAAGGTCAAAAACGCGCCTCCGGCGAGCCCTACGTGCTGCACCCGCTTGAGGTCGCGCTCGTGCTCGCGGAGATGAAACTGGACTCAACCGCCATCGCCGCCGGACTCCTGCACGATGCGGTCGAGGATACGCCGGTCACTACCGAGGACATCACGGCGAAGTTCGGCGAGCAGGTCGCGCACATCGTCGAAGGCGTCACCAAAATCGACAAGATTCAATTTGCGAACCGCGAAGACCGCCAGGCGGAAAATGTCCGCAAGATGCTGCTGGCCATGGTTAGCGACGTGCGCGTTGTGCTCATCAAACTCGCCGATCGACTGCACAACATGCGCACGCTCGAGCATCTGCCTCCGGAAAAACAGCAGAGTATCGCGCGCGAAACACTCGACATTTATGCACCGCTGGCACACCGCCTGGGCATGGGCAAGGTGCGCGGCGAACTCGAAGATCTCTCGTTCCGCTACGTCGATCCGTTCACCTACGATCAAGTGCATGAGGCAGTAGAATCGCGGCGCAAAGAGGGCGAGCAGTTCCTCACCGGAGTGGAAGGGCTGCTCATCGAAAAGCTGCGCGAGAATAACATCAAGGCGCGAGTCGAGTGGCGGATCAAGCGCCTGTTCAGCATCAACCAGAAGCTCCAGAAATCGAAGATCTCGGTCGATCAGGTCTATGACCTGCTCGCCCTGCGCGTCATCGCTGCCAGCGTGCCCGACTGCTACGCCATCTTTGGCCTGATTCACAGCATCTGGAGGCCCGTGCCCGGCCGCATCAAAGACTTCATCGCCATGCCCCGGCCGAATTTGTATCAGTCACTGCACACAACTGTGATGGGCGAGGGCGGCCATCAATTCGAAGTGCAGATTCGCACCGAGGAGATGCATCGCATCGCCGAAGAGGGCATCGCGGCGCACTGGAAATACAAGGCCAACGGCTCGCCCATCAGCGCACGCGACGAACAGCGCCTCGCCTGGGTGCGGCAGCTGGTCGAGTGGCAGCGCGAGATGACCGACCCCAACGAGTTCCTCTCGACGCTGAAGATCGATCTCTATCCGGAAGAGGTCTACACCTTCACGCCCAAGGGCAAGGTCGTCGTACTGCCCAAGGACGCGAGCCCCCTCGACTTCGCCTACTCCATCCACACCGAGGTTGGCAACACGTGCGTGGGCGCGAAGGTGAATGGACGCCTCGTTCCGCTTCGTTCCAAGCTGCGCAACGGCGATATCGTTGAGGTCGTTACGCAGAACGGCCACACGCCCAGCCGCGACTGGCTCAGCTTTGTGAAGAGCGCGAGGGCCCGCAATAAGATCAAGCACTGGCTCAATGAGCATCAACGTGAGCGCGCCATTGAAATCGGCCGCAAGCTGCTCGAACGCGAAGCGCGCAAGTACAAGATCGGGATCTCGAAATTCGATGAATCCGACTACGAGCGTATTGCCGCGGAATACAGCGTCGCGACGCCGAATGACCTGATGGCGGCCATCGGCTTCGGCAAGTATTCCGCGCGCCAGGTGCTGAACCGCCTTAGCCCAGGCATCATCAGTCAGCCCGGCCCCGAGCAGGAGCCTTCGTCCGAGGGCGGCGTTTCCGATACGGTCAAGCGCGTTTCTCTGACCAGCAATGCCGATTCGCTCCAGGTTGAAGGCCAGGATGAGCTGCTCGTATACCGCGCCCGGTGTTGCAATCCGATTCGTGGCGAAGAAATCATCGGCTACGTTACCCGCGGCAAGGGCGTGGCGGTGCACGCGCGCAGCTGTCCCAATGTGCAAAATCTGCTGTACGAATCCGATCGCCGCATCACCGTGGAGTGGGCCCGTTCCGCAGACGAGACTACTGGTCGCCGGCCGACGTATCCGGTGAAGCTGACCATCTTTTGCGACGACCGGCCCGGCATGCTCAAGGAGCTGACCGCCATCATCAGCGACGAGAACACGAACATCCGCACGGTCGATTCACGCCCCGGTCCGAACGCTGACGCCATCGTCGAATTCGTAGTCGAAACCGAAGACGTTCGCCACTTGACCCGCCTGGTGCAGGGCATGCGGCGCGTGCCTGGTGTCCGTGAAGTGCAGAGGTCGCAGAAGCTGTAACGGGGAAGTGTTAGAACGTGATATGGAAATGGGGACAGATTTAGTTGCATTTGCACATCGGCTGGCTGATGGAGCGCGGCGGCAGGTCGCTCTCGACTATCGACGATTTGAGGCGTTGGATCAATTGCCCCATTACGTTTATCACGTAGCCCATCATGATAGCTATTCTTCGATTATGGAGCGGGGGCTTTTGAGTTCGCAGAAGCTCTGTGAGCTAATCGGTAGAGAAGACAATAGGTCTTTTCTGCGAAGACAACGAATTTCCTGCGAAAGACTGAGCAACCAAATCATTCTCCGTGACCAGTTGCCGATGCCTGAGAGTAGATTGCAAAAATCCCTCATAGGCATAAGCCCCTCGGATTGGTATGAACTGCTAAATAGCTTTGTCTTTTTCTGGTTTGATCGTGAACGCGCTGAAATCATTCAGAACAAATATGAAGACGCAATTCTTCTGACGTTCAATGTAAGAAGGCTGCTTCACTTCTATGGAGAACGTGCTTTCCTGACTCCGATCAATACAGGATGCACAGCCTATGGTAATGCTCGCCGCGGCAGAGAGACCTTTGTTCCGTACATGAAGTGGGTTGACAGTCGGTGGGCTTCTGAAGAGGCAATGCTGGGAAAACCGCGCAAAAGGCGACCTAGACCAGTTGAGTTAGCTATCAAGAACAGCGTCCGCAATGTTCCTCTCGTTCTTGCAACATGAGAGCCACCAATTTGCCATCGCTCTCGTCCTCCCGGCACAATCTTTCAATGAGCTCGATCAAGACCGCCATCTCCACTCCCAACGCGCCTGCTGCTATCGGACCCTATTCGCAAGCCATACGCGTGGGCGATTTCCTTTACACCTCCGGGCAGGTTGCACTGGATCCGGCAAGCGGGCACATCGTCGCCGGCGGCATCGCCGAGCAGACCACGCGGGTACTCGAAAACCTCAAGGCCGTCCTCGATGCTGCGGGCGTGGACTTGTCTCACGTCGTTAAGACTGTCGTCTTTCTTAAGGATATGAGCGACTTCGCCGCCATGAACGCGGTCTACGGCAAATATCTTGCGCCTGCAGGCACGGTCCCTCCGGCGCGATCCACGGTCGAAGTGGCGCGCCTTCCCAAGGACGCGCTGGTGGAAATTGAATTGATCGCGGGGGTGTAACGAATCGGATCGTGGACTCATCTATCTAATGGATTGGGAGAATCAATCGATGACCGAAACCAAAGTAGAGAAAATTCAAAAGACAGACGAGGAATGGCGAGCACAGCTCACGCCCGATCAGTATCACATCACGCGTGAGAAGGGCACGGAGCCCGCATTCACAGGCGCGCTTTATCGTAACCATGACGACGGGATCTACCGCTGCGTTGCCTGCGATGCGGAGCTGTTCAAATCGGACGAGAAGTTCGAATCCGGCTCCGGCTGGCCAAGCTTCTGGGAGCCTGTGAGCCCCAACGCAGTCGAAAAGCACGAGGACAACAGCTATGGCATGCGCCGCGTGGAAGTGATCTGCGCGCGCTGCGGTTCGCATCTGGGCCATGTCTTTCCCGATGGCCCCAAGCCAACTGGTCTGCGCTACTGCATCAACTCAGCCGCGTTGAATTTCGAAAAAGCGAAGTCCTGATCTCAATGACGAGCGGCGTTGTAAAGCGATTCCTACGCCGCATTTCTGTTCTTGCCGCCACAGTTCTCGTTGTGGCCGCCCCGGTTCACGCAGGCTACCCAGCACCCTGGTCCGATCCCGTCGCCAGTTCCCGGACCCTCAAGATTGGCGGGGCTTCCATCCAGGTTGACTTCGGCCCGGGCACGACCGATCTTCCTCCGGATCGGATCGTGCAATGGGTTGAAAACGCCGCTAAATCCGTCACCGTCTATTACGGCAAATTTCCGGTTTCGAGAGATCGCATCCTCGTCGAGTTCGAGGCGGGCGACCGAGGAGTGGGGCACGGTACAACCTGGGGCGGCGTGGGCGGATTTCCCGCCTTCACGCGGGTTCGGGTGGGCCAGCACACCACCCAGCAGGAACTCGACGACGACTGGTTGATGACGCACGAGCTGATCCACACCGCATTCCCAAGCATGGACGACGAGCAACATTGGATTGAAGAGGGACTGTCGGTTTACGTTGAGCCCATCGCGCGCGCTCAAAATGGCCTGCTTCGCCCCGAGAAGATATGGAGCGACATGGCCGGCGACATGCCTCAGGGCAATCCGGGGGCTTCGGACCGCGGCCTCGATCAGACGCACACCTGGGGTCGAACCTACTGGGGCGGCGCGCAGTTCTGTCTGTTAGCCGACGTCACGATTCGGAAGCAGACGCACAACCAGAAAGGGCTGCAGGACGCACTCCGCGCCATTGTTGCCGCCGGGGGGACGATCGATCAGGAGTGGCCGCTCAGAAAGGCGTTTGGCATTGGCGACCAGGCGACCGGCACACATGTGCTGACAGAGCTCTACGAGCAGATGCGCGACACGCCGAAGCCTGTCGATCTCAACGCGTTGTGGAAAGACCTGGGCATCGAACAAACGCCGGACGGTGTGCGCCTTGACGACAATGCGCCGTTTGCGAATATCCGCAAAGCGATTACCCTTGCGCCGCCGCAAGCCGGAGACCAGAAAAGGCCCGGGATCTGAGCACCCGGGCCTTCTCGAAGAACTGGAACTAGGCCTTGACGACTTTGCCGCTCTTGATGCAGCTGGTGCAGACGCGCATTCTCTTGGCGCCGCCTTCCACCTTGGCTTTCACCGGGCGAAGGTTGACGCTCCAGCGCCGGCGGGTAACGTTATGCGCGTGCGAGATGTTGTTTCCGAACTGCGGGCCTTTGCCGCAGATTTGACAGACCTGAGCCATGACAAAACTCCAAACCCTGAAATGTTCGTGCAGCCCAGGCCCGTCAGAATTCTCCCTGATGAAACAACGTGCTGTCCGGGAGAAGCGGGCGGATAGACAGATAGAAGTCCACCCTGGCGCCGAATCTTCAGTATAGCCCATCCGGCTGCCTCGCATCCACTCAATGCTGCTTTTTACGCGAGAAACAATTGACCTCGACCCGCCCTCGCCGGTAAACTTATCTAGTTTGGCGATTCTGCCCGTCGCTCTGTCGTGCACCCCTTTTCGCTCTGGTAAGCACAAGCGAAGATGGCCGGCTCACCTCCTGAACGGAGCTGAGTTTGAGCGCACCGCATAAGAGCGAGCATGTATCCGCCCAGCCTGGAATCAAGATTCGCGTTCGCCATAGTGGACGCCGGAGGAAGTATGTACGCGGTCATTCGTACCGGTGGAAAGCAATATCGTGTCGCCCCCGGCGACGTTGTCAAGATTGAGAAGGCCGCCGCCGGTGAGAACGGCGCCATTGAGTTCAGCGAGGTTCTGGCCGTTTCCGGCGACGCTGGCAGTGAAGACAAGTCGATTGCCAAGCCATCTTCGGCAAAGGTCGTCGGCACCGTTCTGAATGAGGGCCGCGGCGACAAGATTCTGGTCTTCCACTACAAGCGGAAGAAGCAGTACAAGAAGCTGCAGGGCCATCGCCAGGATTACACTCAGGTCCGGATCGATTCGATCGAGGTGGACGGAAACACCTACAGCGCAGCGAAGTAAGGCGCACATATTTGGGCTGGCCTCAGCGGTCGCCCCCGAGGGATTGAAGAAATGGCACACAAAAAAGGTCTTGGAAGTTCGAAAAATGGCCGCGACTCAAATGCTCAGCGGCTTGGCGTGAAGGCTTTCGGCGGCCAGTTGGTCACCGGCGGCTCTATCATCGTGCGGCAGCGTGGAACACCGCTCAAACCGGGTCTGAACGTCGGCCGCGGCAGCGATGACACGCTCTTTGCGAAGATCGATGGCCGCGTCAAGTTCGTCGACCGCGGACGCTCCGGGCGCTTTGTCGCCGTTGAGCCCGTCTCGGCATCGCCTGTCGCCGAGTAAGCTCAGAACCGCGCTCACTGATGGCGAAATCAGGGAGAGAGTGGAAAGCAATTCGTGCCCAGCTTGATTTCCCCCAGACTCGGCCCCAAAAGGAAAAGCCCCGCATAGCTGGCGAGGCTTTTTTTGATCGGGTTAAGACGCTTTGCGTGTAGGAAAGTCTGAGCGAACCTCGTCAGGCACATCGCCGGGCAGGTGGGTGGGGTAGACCCGCTGGACATGCCCTAAGACACGGATGCGGGCGGTTTCGGATCCCGTCTCCCAAGTCTCGGCGTTAGTGAGAGCATCTGCTTCATAGCGAATCCTGCCATGATTGCGCTCGAGGATGCTCTCAGCTTCAGCGGTCCGCGAACCCGGGTTGACCGTGACAATAGCGCCGCCACGGCCAATCTCCGCAGCGAAATGCCGTGCATGTTCCTGCGGAATTCCCATGCCGGTAAATGAGCTTTCAAATGCAGAGCCGTAAAGGGGATAGTCGAACTCAGAATAGGTTCCCAGATGACCCTCGCCGGTGCCGAAATTGTTGCTGCTCTTCTCGGCAGCCGCTTCACGACGGACGGGAGCATCCGTCTCGGTGTGTTCTCCAGAGAAGAGGTGCTTCAGCTTGTCCCACCAGCTCGCTCCTTCGCCGGTGTTTTCGTGGAAAGTACCGGTCGCAGGGTAGCTTCCCGTGACCGATGTTACCCGAACTGCCGTTGATTGGTTGATGGAATCGCCATAGAGTGGTGCGGCTGTCGTGGATTTCAAAGTGCTGGGAATATTGGTCGGCAGATCGCCGGGGATTTCGGAGCCAGGGATGGGCCCCGGGCGGCCTGCTCCCGAGGTGACAGTGCCAGCGCCAGTGGACAGACCGGCGGGCGTAACTCCGCTCGTGTCCGATGTAGCGCCCGATATTCCGGAGCCGGAACCAACAGTTCCGATCGTGGAGGGAGTGCTGTCATTGACCGTGTTGCCGGCAAAACCGCGCACACCCGATGCGCTAGCGCTGTGAAATGCCGCCCCAATATCCTTGATCGGGAATCCTTCGTCCACAAGTTCATGGATCGCACGCTGCGCATCTTCGCCATTCGTGAAAAAGGCGACCACGGTACCATTTATTGAGCTGTTCCAATCGCTGTTGCTTGTCATCAGGGAAACCTTCGGATCTGAATTTGCTTGCGCGGCCTCGTGAGCTCAGGTGGAACGCGCGCGAATGCGGCCGTCTTTTGTTACGATGCAGGCCCAGATCGAGGAGGATGGACGAGCGTGGGGAAAGAGCCGGCCCGAAAAAGGGTTGCCTGCCAGAAAAGCTAGGTCCCGAAATCGGAAATGGCCAAACGATCCTATATACTGGCTCCAGACAGCCGGAGAGATGGCCGAGTGGCTGAAGGCGGCGGTTTGCTAAACCGTTGTAGGGTCAAAAGCTCTACCGGGGGTTCGAATCCCCCTCTCTCCGCCAGCGAGTCTTTCTCACCTGATTTCGGAACTTTTCTAGCCCGAAAACCCACATTTGGCCGCGAAATCATAAGATCCTGCTGAAGTCAGAGAATCGCCTCGAGCAGGGTAATCGCTCCTGAAATGCCCACTTTCTCCAGAGGGGGCGAACCGAAGTCCGGGTTTTGAGATGTTGACCTGCCCCCCAAAAACTCTACCAGTGGAAGCTGGAGTTCTCTCGTAATGTAGACGGGAGGATTTTGTATGAAGAAGAGCCGGTACACGGAAGAGCAGATCATCGGGATCTTGAAGCAACACGAGGCGGGAGTGAAGACGGCGGACCTATGCCGCGAGCATGGGATCAGCGCGGCGACGTTCTATGGCTGGAAGTCGAAGTACGGCGGGATGGACGTGAGCGAAGCGCAGCGACTGAAGGCGATGGAAGACGAGAACCGTCGCCTCAAGCTGCTGGTAGCGGAGCTGAGCCTGCACGGTGAGGCGCTCAAGGCGGTGATAAGAAAAAACGGCTGGAGCTTGCCGGTCTGAGAGGCGACGTGGCGTTCCTCTCAGGCGAGTTTTGTCTGAGCGAGCGCACGGCCTGCAAGCTGTTAGGCGTGGAGCGGTCGAGCTACCGATATGAGCCAAGGCCGGACCGCAACGCGGAGCTGCGCGAGGCGTTGGTGAAGCTGGCCCGGCAAAAGCCGCGCTATGGCTATCGCCGGCTGCACGCGGTGCTGAGCCGTCGCGGCCACGAGGTAAACGTGAAGCGGGTCTATCGGTTGTACGTGGAAGAGCGGCTGATGGTCCGGCGCAAGAAGCGCAAGCATCTGGTGCGCGATCGCGTGGCCGAGCGGCGATTGACGGGAGCCAACCAGGAGTGGGCGATGGACTTCAGCGCGCCATGATGGCGAGGAGGATGAGATGAGTTAGTGATCGAGTCTTTTCGCCTGCTGGCTCTTGACCGGCCGCTGTGATGCGGTCCCACCCAGGAAGGAGCCTGAGTGGAAGGGGTCTGTCCAAGCGCACCGTGTTCCGACGATGCGTGGAAAAGCTGACGGACTGAACTGTACCGGGCATCGCCATCATCGGTGTGCCGGGCTACCAAACGTCTTATGGTGAGACAACGAAGCATACGTTGGAAGCCTCTGTCTTGAATAGCTCAATGCTCCCGTAGTAGGTCAGATGGGACCGGGAGTTTATGCGATCTGAGTTGGTGGGGCTTGAAGTTCTCCACTGACGGGTCTGGATAACGGACTCAGCGATGATGATCTTCTCTCAGGTTGTCGCTCCGAATCGCCAGGGGTAAAGTATGCCACCTACGAGATGAAGGTCGAGAACTGGAACATGGGAACCCTGATTGACCGCCCGGCAACGGAGCCGGGCTAGCCACGGAGACTGGAGATGGTGAATCGAGGGGGCGGAGCCTGCGTAGTAGTCCGGACACGGGAAAGCCGTGTACATGGCGAAGGCAGGCAAGGAACCGACAGAGTTGCGAAGACGGAGGAACCATCCATGGACTTGGATGATCAGGCTGATGAAGCCTGGCTCCTCAGCGTGCAACGCAAGCTCTATCAATGGAGCAGGACACATCCTGAAGACAGCTACCGCGACGTGTGGAACTGGATTACAGATATCCGCAACTTGCGGTGCGCCTGGCGGAAAATCGCTCTGAACAAAGGGCGTCGTACTGCCGGGGTCGACGGGATGACAGTAGCGGGAATCAGAGTGGCGATGGGCATGGAGTTGTTCCTTGAACAACTCCACGGCGACCTGAAGAGTGGCCGGTACAAGCCGAGTCCCTCACGACGGAAGCTGATCCCCAAGCCGCGTCAGCCGGGGAAGTTCCGACCCCTCGGTATCCCGACCGTGCGTGACCGCGTGGTTCAATGCGCGGTCAAGAATATCCTGGAGCCGATCTTCGAGGCTGGCTTCTGGCATGTGTCGTACGGGTTTCGACCCGGACGAGGCTGCCACGGCGCCTTGGAGCATATCCGCATGAGCATGCGTCCGCGAGCGAAGGCAGAAGATGGCCGACGTCAGCGGACACCCTACCAATGGGTCATCGAGGGAGACATCAAGGGCTGTTTCGACAACATCGATCACCACCAGCTGATGGAGCGGGTTCGCGCTCGCGTCGCCGATGGCAAGGTGACGAGGTTGATCGCGCAGTTCCTGAAAGCCGGCGTTCTTGTCAGATGGCTTCCTGCTTCCGACAGACAAAGGCACTCCTCAAGGTGGCGTGATCTCGCCGCTGCTCGCCAACATCGCCCTCGGCATCATCGAGGAACGATACGAGCGGTGGACACACCATCGTCGGAAGATCCAGGCTCGCCGCAAGAGTGATGCTATGACGGCGGCGTTGTGGGCGCGCATGACGGACCGTAAAGCTGGACGGGCAGTGTTCTTCCCGATTCGATATGCAGATGACTTCGTGGTTCTCGTATCCGGTACTCGCGAGCAAGCCGAACAGGAAAAGGCGGAGCTTGCGAGCTACCTGCGGGAGTCGATGAAGTTGGAGCTATCCATCGAAAAGACGCGGGTCTCTGCTCTGACCGAGGGCTTCCAGTTCCTCAGTCAACGGGTGCGCTATAAATGGCATCCGCGATTCGGTTATATGCCGAGGATAGAGATACCAACCAGCAAACGAGCGGATCTTCGGCACATGGTAAAGCAGATGACCAAGGGCGCTAATACGCTCTGGTCGCTGTCTGAGCTTCTCCAGAAACTCAATCCTGTTCTGCGGGGATGGGGAAACTACTATCGCTTCTGCACCGGTGCAAGCCGCCAGTTCGCCGCACTCGACTTCTATGTCGGGGACTGCATCTGGCGTTGGCTGATGAAGAAGCATAAGAAACTCCATCGCAAAAGGACCCGGCTGGTGAGACTGCCGAGTCTTCTTCGTCCTACTCGCAAGCTATGGCGTGAAGGCAATGTCGAGCAGTTCCTTCTCTCCATGCTGCGCGTGGAACGCTTCCGCAGAGGCTGGATGCGCACTCCTGCATACATCGGTGTTCCCGGAGAGCCGGATGCATAACGAAAGGTGCACGTCCGGTTCGGAGGGCGGGCATCAGAACCCGACGGCAGCAATGCCGCACGGCGCTGATGCTCGACCCTACTGCAGTGCGCGGACGCACGATGGCCGCAGCGTACGGCTCCTCAACCTGATCGATGAACACACGCGCGAAAGCCTGCTGGTGCGTGCGCAACGCCGATGGTCATCGTCCCGGGTCATCAGCGCACTGGCCGACGTGATGGTGATGAAGGGAGTGCCGGAACATCTTCGCTCGGAAAATGGGCCGGAGTTCGTCGCCAAAGACTTACGGAACTGGCTGGCCAACACAGGAGCAAAGACGCTGTACATCGAGCCTGGCTCTCCCGTGGGAGAACGCCTACTGCGAGAGCTTCAACTCTAAGCTCAGGGATGAGTTTCTGAATGGAGAAATCTTCTACTCGATCAAGGAACTGCGCGTGCTGGCTGAGCGCTGGCGCGTCCACTACAACACCATCAGGCCACACTCCTCACTGGGTTACAGATCACCGGCACCCGAGGCATGGCTGACAAACAACACCGGGCATGGAGAAGTGGAAACCGCTATGCGCTTCCCACTTCCCCACACCCCCGACGGCGGCTACTTGAAATCAGAAACAGCTGCGTTACACTAACTCATCCAACGGCACAAAAGATCGGGCACTCCAAGAACGATGCACCTGTTCGAATGGTTCTGGCTTATTCGGAGACAGTGCCGCCTTCTCGCCTCCTACGTAACTCGGCAACGGGTGCAATGCGTGCAGTGAATACGCAGAATTCCCCGGAAGGGTTCTGAGCAGGCTCTTAGTCACGCGATTTCGAAAGTAGTACCTGACGCACGTCATGAGAGTGAGGGGTAGGGATGACCAGGAAGCGACCAAATGTTCTTGTATTCAATTGCATTGCATCTCCTAAACGTTGTCGACGGAGGAGGACATCGG
Source organism: uncultured Acidobacteriota bacterium (assembly GCA_963735555.1). Lineage (GTDB taxonomy): Bacteria > Acidobacteriota > Terriglobia > Terriglobales > Acidobacteriaceae > Silvibacterium. The sequence goes on along the minus strand of CAVTLP010000013.1, from coordinate 8,191 downwards.
TATAAAATCACGGTTGCCCGGTTATGTCTCATCTATTTTTCGTTAGCTATTCGCGAGTCAACGTCAAATATCCGAACGATGCGGAGTTAATCCGGCGTCTTATAGACGATTTGACCGCCGATCTTGATGTGCAGGTGCCGCCCGGCACGGCAGAGGAAATCTGCTTTTTCGATACGACGAATATTGAGACGGGGAGCGATTGGAATGAGGACCTGTCCGAGGCGGCAGCGCGAAGTCGCGTGGCGATTGCGCTCTACTCGCCTTCGTACTTCAGTAGCGTTTGGTGCGGCCGGGAGTTCCAGGTGTTTCTCGATCGACGAGAGCGGGCGGTCAACTATGCGAAACCTGCGCCGGTGGCTATTATCCCAGTCCTATGGATTAGGTCCGAGCCGAAGAATGCCGCAGCCGCGATTCAGAATGTCGATAACGCGTACCCACATGCTCCATTTCCAGCCGAATACGCGCAGATGGGTCTTCGCCAGATCATGCTGCTGAAATTGGAGCCACATTACACGCAGATACGTCTGGCGCTTGGTGCGCGCATTCTGAACGCCGTGACGAATGCGGGTCTACCAGAAATGTCGAATATCGATTTGCGAAGTTACCGGTCGTCGTGGGAGACAGCCGCTCCAGGACTTGGACCTGCGCACAATGTGAGCAAGACGTGTTTTGTCTATTTGGCTAACGGCGGCTGGGATTGGAGGCCATACCCGGAACCGGAGCCAAAAGTCGGCGCGATGGCACAACAAATCACAGGGGAAATTGGGCTGCAATACGAGGAGATACCCTGTGACGCCCAACTGCCGCAGAAGCTCATAGAGGCTAACAGGCGACACATTCCAGCGCTCCTAATTTGTGATCCCTCCAGTTGGGCGGCTCCCGCGATTCAGCAGATAATGGCGGATTACGACAATCGCTACTATCTGAATTGTGGGCTAATTGTGCCATGGGACGTCAATTCACCGACGAGCGATAGGCGGTGGCACCAATTCGCGCGGAATGTGTGTCCCCAGAAGACACGCGTGCCACCGCTGAACCATGAGTGGACCTCGATATCAACCTCAGTGATGTTCAGGAACAGGACTCTAGCCATTGTGGAGGAACTGCGCGGACGTATGATAAATGACGTCGCGGCGTCCGGAATCAACGTCGCTAAAGCAGAGAACGAAGCTGTTGCGACAGCAGCGGAGGCAAGCGGCATCACAGTTCGGAGTGCGCCTGTAATCGTGAATGTCAGAGAGACGGCAACACGGCCATGAATGCGCAACCACATGGCAGGATCATCACGTTCTATTCGTATAAAGGCGGGACGGGCCGCTCCATGGCCGTCGCCAACATAGCCTGGCTGCTTGCCAGCCGGGGACAACGCGTACTTGCCATCGACTGGGACCTCGAGGCGCCTGGGCTGCATCGCTACTTCGAGCCATTCTTGACGGATAAATCGCTTCAGAATTCGACGGGCCTTATCGATTTCATTCTAGAGTTTGCGACTGCGGCAGTTTCACGTGGGGCCGATGCCAGTAAAGCGGATTGGTATCTTGACTACGCGAATATCCTTGCGCATGCCACGCCGGTTACATGGGATTTCCCATCGCCCGGAGTGATTCATTTGGTTCCCGCGGGAAAACAGGATGCGGCCTACGCGATACGTGTGAACCAGTTTGACTGGAAGCAATTCTACGAAAAACTTGGCGGCGGAATCTGGCTCGAAGCCGTGAAGGAACAGATTCGGTCACGTTACGATTACATCCTGATTGATAGCCGCACCGGCGTTAGCGACAGTTCTGGTGTCTGCACAGTGCAAATGCCAGATGACCTGGTTGTTTGCTTCACGCTGAACCAGCAAAGCACGCGGGGAGCTTCTGCCGTCGCCGACTCCGCCTTGGCGCAACGGCGTACGGCAAGCGGATCGGGGACGCTCACGATCTGGCCCTTGCCAATGCGAGTGGAGTTGGCCGAACAGGACCGACTGGAGATGGCAAGAGCAGTTGCACGTACCAGGTTCAGCCGCGTGCTTGACCACCTTACTCCCAACCAACAAGATCAGTACTGGGGTGAGGTGGAGGTCTTTTATTACCCGCTATACGCATACGAAGAAGTACTAGCAGTCTTCGGCGACCGACCGCGTCAAACGCGTTCCCTTCTTGCGACGATGGAGAAGATAACTGGATACCTTAGCCGAGCCACATCCCCCTTTTCTATTTCCATGAGTGAGGACAAGCGCGTAGCGGGCTTCCGCAGTTTTACAGGCCGCTCCGCCTTGGATTCCTTTGAAGATTTGAGGTTGATTGGCGAGGAATACGAACGGCTTCGGGCAACGATGGAAGGTGGCGACGAGCGCACTTACCTGATGACCGCGTTGATAGAACGCGCGAGGCTGATTGCAGGAAGCGACGGGCTCGCGACGGCGGCAGAAGGGCTGTTCAAACTGAACAGAGACGGCACACGAGTAGTTGGCTTAGGCCTCGCGATCGGGGAACCCCGGCGGACCCAGATTGATATGGCGATCGAAGCCATCGGGGCACGGCGCTCGCCATTTGAGCAGTACCACGCGTTGTGTTTGGTAGACGTGCTTGTGGAATTGTTGGATCCAACGGCCAAGAACAAACTTCGCACAGTCATTGATGCGCAGATTCACGGTGATAATCCGACTATCGATGAAAATGACAAGAGCCGATGGGTGATCGCGCAAACAATTCTCAGGAAACTCCCGCCTGAGCAGTCATGGACAAGTTGGACAACGGAACCAATGGTGGTGACGAGTGAAGTTGGGGAGAACGCGCCTTCGTGCGTTGAGATTCGTCCTTCATCATCACACGTCCAATACAATGACGTTGATGAGACTCACGGGCGATGGGTGCAGACGCGCGGAACCCATTCACTGAAGCTTCCTAGAGCTTATCGGCTGGGCGTAAGCCCTGTCACGAATACCGAATATTTCGCTTTCGTGCAGTCGGCTGGTTACACGCGAGCTGAGTTCTGGCCAAAGGCTGCTCGCAATTTTAGGCGGTTCTTCGCTGCTGATGGCAGCACACTAGGTCCGGCCAGTTGGCCCAATGCGAAAACATGGCCGTTAGGGAAAGATCAGCACCCCGTAACGGGTATTTGTTTATTTGAGGCTTTAGCGTTTACCGAGTGGTTGAACCATCAGTTCCCGATGGACAAATGGCGCTGGTCGCTTCCGACGGAAGACATGTGGGAGTATGCGGCGCGGACCGAGGCCGGGCTGACTTATCCTTGGGGGGACGCTTTTGACACGGGTAAGTGCAACTCGACTGAAGCTGCGATTGCGGATACCTCGGCGGTCGATCATTTCGTTCTCGGAGCGAGCCGGGAAGGCTGCCGAGATATGGCCGGCAACGTCTGGGAGTTTGTTTCAGCCGAGACAGCATCATCATTATTCTTACGGTTGGTTCGATCCAATGCAGGGAACAACTCATGCGTCCTGCGCGGCGGCTCATATAAGAATGATCGGTTCACGATCCGCAGTTATCTGCGGCTTTATGGAGTTCCGCTGCTGCACAGGCCACCCGATTTCGGCTTTCGCATTGCGCAGCAGGATTCGACGGCCCTCGAGGGTACAAAGTGAGTTTTCACGAACGGCTTGCTCAATTTCCTTTCATTAATTATTTGCGCATTCCTCACTCTGCTCCATCGAAATCAGGAGCTAAATAAATACCGACCGATGCGTCTGCGTTGATGGCACGTGTGTTCTTAACCCACACGTTCTGGAACAGCTCCGGAGTTGCCGGTCGATCCAATATTTTCGGTCTACCCGCCGCACGTCCAAAGGATTTTTGCAACAACTAGAGGCTTGGAGCCGAGGGCATGAGTGTTTCAAAAGGGGCCGGCACCCGCTGCTGTGGCAGATGCCCCTACGGAACACCCGCTGCGAGGGATTTCCAGCACATCGGAGGCACACCGTGGAATGCGCAGCATGCGACGACTCCGGGCCCTAAGCTCAGGTGGCCTGATAGCCAGTCAGCCGACCGCGCGGGCAGTCCGTGTCCGTTCAGAACAGAAATGGTCTGACCCGTGTAGATGTTCTATCTTGAAATGACGTGGGAAGAGCAACAGGCTGAATTCGCTAAGTTCGAATCTCAGAGGTCGCCATTGGCCCAGACATCAGGTATGTGCTGGCGATTGCTGTTCGAGGTCACCACGGGATACCTCAAAGCTCTGGTCAATGCAGCCCGCCATTCAGCCAGTGGGAGACTGGTTAGGTTTCGGAACTCGGAACGAGCTTTGGCCAGAGCTCGGGTTGAACAGACAGGAAAGAGTTCGATGAGTTTTCAACGAGTTGTTGGTGCGGACGTTGTTGCCTTGGTCACAACCCTGTTGCGCGGAGAGGATGACCGTTGGCCGATCTTTTTGCTGGGTGCGGGGGCATCTTTTCGTTCTGGTGTTCCCACTGCGGCAGACGCAGTAAAGCAGATCGCGAAAATTGTCTATGCAGAGCGCAAACTCCACGGGACACGGCCACCCGAGCGGGTACGACCTTCGGAATGGGAACCGTGGCTGCAGGAACAACCCTGGTTTAGTCGGGCGACAGCGAGCCTGGCCGAGAACTTTCCGGCAACCGTCGAGCACCTGCTGGTTCCGGCAGAGTTGCGCAAACGGGTCCTGCTAGAAATCATGAATCCGGGCAATGGTATCTCAAACGGGTATGCCATCCTGGCGGAACTCGTGATGCGCGGCCTTGTTCGAACCATTCTCACCACGAACTTCGACCCTTGTCTGCCGGATGCTCTCCGGGCCCGCCATCCACATATCAAACACATCGCTGAGGTGAACCGCAGTCCCGGAGATCAAGGCGAGTTTGATGTGTTCAGCAAGTGCCAGATTGTCTGGCTGCATGGCAAGGCGGAACAGTATTCGGACAAGAACAGCCGCGGAGAGATCGGTTCGCTCGACGACTCTCTTATTCAGGCGCTGCGCCCTCTCCTCAAGGCTTCGCCGATCGTGGTCATCGGATATCGGGGCGCGGAACCGTCCATCATGGATGGTCTCTTTGGACAGACCGATGCCGGCAGGCTAGACTTCCGCAACGGGGTCTATTGGTGCATCAGACGTGGTGAAGATCCGCACCCTAAGGTACTCGAATTAGCTCAACGGTTGTCATCGAACTTTACCTTTGTGGAGATCGAGGGATTCGATGAGTTGCTTACTGAGGCAGCGAAACAGTTGGTCGGCAGGGATATGTACGCCAGTGCAAAACTAGGCCACAGTGCGCCGCGTAAGCGGTGCTCTGCGGCGGAGTAAAAGTTTGCCACCGCCGGATCTTGTTTTCGTGAGCTTTGCCTTGGTGGCATGGTTCATGGAACACCGGAGGGATGTTCCAGGTGGAGATATACGGGCGTGTACGGCGAGCTGTTCGTGTTGAGGGCCGGAGTCAGCGAGCGGTAGCCAGGGAGTTTGGGCTCTCGCGAGAGACGGTACGGAAGATGCTGCAGTACGCGGTGCCGCCGGGTTACCAGCGGCAGCAGCCGATCAGGCGGCCGAAGCTGGGGCCGTGGCTGGGCGTGATCGATGCCATTCTGGAAGATGACAAGCAGAGGCCGGCGAAGCAGCGGCACACCGCGAAGCGGATCTTCGAGCGGCTGAGAGAAGAACACGGTTTCACTGGCTGCTACACGATCGTGAAGGACTACGTGCGATCGGCGGAGTTGTGCGGCCGGGAGATGTTCATTCCACTGATGCACGCGCCGGGCGAGGCACAGGCGGACTTCGGCGAAGCTCTGGTGGTGATTGCCGGAGTGGAGCAAAAGGCACACTACCTGGCGATGGACTTTCCGCACTCGGACGACTGCTTTGTAGTGGCGTTCCCGGCCGAGACCACTGAGGCGTTCCTCGAAGGCCATGTGCGTGCCTTTGCATACTTCGGTGCTGTTCCGACACGGATCCTCTACGACAACACGAAGATCGCTGTAGCCAAGATACTGGGCGGTGAGGAGCGGCAGAAGACGCGGGCGTTCTCTGAGTTACAGAGCTACTATCTGTTCGCCGATAAGTTCGGACGTCCGGCCAAGGGCAACGATAAGGGCAAGGTCGAGGGGCTGGTCGGCTACGCTCGCCGTAACTTCATGGTTCCGATTCCGCGAGTGTCGAGTTGGGAAGAGTTGAACACGCATTTGGAGGCCGAGAGCCGGAAGCGGCGACTTCGACGGCTGCGCGGTCACACAGAGACCATCGGCGAGCGCTTCGAGCGCGACCGTCACGCCATGCTGCCGCTGCCGGCGGCACCTTACGAAGCCTGCGAGAAGATCGCGGGCCGCGTCAGTTCACTGTCACTGGTTCGGTATCGATCGAACGACTACTCCGTGCCCACGCAGTACGGACATCGCCAGGTATGGGTCAAGGGCTACGTGCACGAAGTGGTGATCGCCTGCGCCAGCGAAGTGATTGCCCGGCACCAGCGCAGCTATGAACGCGAGACGGTGGTCTTCGATCCACTGCACTACCTGGCTCTGCTGGAACAGAAGACGCGGGCACTGAACCAGGCCGCGCCGTTGGCCGGCTGGCAGTTGCCGGAGTGCTTTCGACAACTGCGGCGTCTGCTCGAAGCCAGGCTAAGGAAGCACGGCAGCCGCGAGTACGTGCAGGTGCTCCGCCTGATGGAGACCTTCGACATTAGCGAAGTAACCAGCGCCATCGAAGACGCCTTGAAGTTGGGCACGATCAGCTTCGACGCGGTGCGTCATCTGCTGTTGTGCCGCATCGAACGGAGACCGCCGCGGCTGGATATGGAGAACTATCCGCACCTGCCGATGGCGGAGGTCCGCACCACGCAGGCTGCCGACTACATGACTCTGCTGGCCGAGGCATGTGCATGAGCGGCCCTGAGCCTTCCGGAGCGAACACCGCGACTCATACGGGCGACACTCCGCAGTTGCTTCTGGAACATCACCTGAAGGAACTCCGGCTGCCTACCATCCTGCGCGAGTATGACAAGGTGGCACGGCAGTGCGTTACCGAGCAGGTGGACTATCAACACTATCTGCTGCGCATCACCGAACTGGAGTTACTGGACCGCGAGCGCCGGGCAACGGAACGCCGCATCCGGCATGCGAAGTTCCCGGTCGTCAAGACCATGGACAGCTTCGACTTCCTCGCCATCCCATCGGTGAACAAGACCCTGGTGCTGGAACTGGCGCGATGTGAGTTCCTCGCCCGCCGTGAGAACGTGCTGCTGCTGGGCAACAGCGGCACGGGGAAGACGCACATCGCCCTGGCTCTGGGATTGGCCGCTTGCCAACGCGGCCACCGCGTGCGCTTCACTACCACCGCCGCTCTGGTAAGCGAACTGATCGAAGCTCGCGACGAGAAGAAGCTGCTCCGCTTCCAGAAGCAGATCGCCAGCTACGAGCTGCTCATCGTCGATGAGCTAGGCTTCGTACCTCTCTCCAAGAGCGGCGCCGAACTGCTCTTCGAGATGCTCAGCCAGCGCTACGAACGCGGTTCAACGCTGGTGACCAGCAATCTGCCCTTCCAGGAATGGACCGAAGTCCTCGGCTCGGAACGGCTGACCGGCGCCCTGCTCGATCGGCTTACCCACCACGTCCACATCCTGGAGATGAACGGCGACAGCTACCGCCTCAAGCAGAGTCGCCGCAAACAAACCCCATCCTCCGAACGCTGAAACCCTGCCCCCAAACGCACCTCGGGGTAGAAGGACCCTCTTCCGCTACGCTCCAGAGGCCCTTCTACCCCGCAATCACACAACAACTACACAGCTCCTAATGGCCTGCTTTTACTCCGCCGCAGTGGCCTGGTTTTAGTCCGCCCTTGACACACAACCCTTTGAAGTACCGATGCGTGGAACCTGGCTTTACCGCATTCTCTGCAAGGCCGCAATACAGCCTGCGTCCTGAGTCGAGACAGTCCTACGACGCCTTCCCCCACCTCTGCGGCAGCCCGCCGCCCACCATGCCCATCAGGCTGTTGTGATTGGGGACCTGGGGGTGCGCTTCCCTCCACAAGGCACCGTGCCGTCCCGCCCTTGCGAGTAACGCGCAGAGAATCATACCCTCGGTTCTGATGCAGGTCTCCCACGGTCAGGGCCACTGACCACTAGACATTCCGGTCGCGTTTCGAAACCGGACCTCCGGTTTGCCACAACGAGAGAAAGGACGGCCAAATCGGGAGATTTCGAGGCAGAAAAGCTCCCGGGATCAGAAGAGAAAAGACTCGC
>CAVTLP010000012.1:0-177671 GCA_963735555.1 uncultured Acidobacteriota bacterium | reverse complement strand
AGATGGGCGACGTCGAGCGCGACCGCGAAGTGAAGCTCCGCGAGCGTGACGAGGCCTACATCGCCGAGCTCGAGGAGCTCGAGGGTCGCGGCGCCAAGAAGAACGAGATCGACCGCGGAGAAGGCTAAGAACAAGGACTTCGAAGAGATCCGCATGCGCTACGAGGAAGAGCTCGCCCAGCTCAAGCTGGTGTGGGACTCGTTGCGCACGATGAAGCCGAAGCAGCTCGTCGACGACGAGGCGTCAGCGTCAAGCTCGTCGACCGTTACCACGACTACTTCGCGGGCGGTATGGGCGCGGAGTCGGTCAAGGACCTCGTGTCCCGGCTCGACCTCGCCGAGGTGGAGGCCGATCTCAAGGAGACGATCGCCACCGCGAAGGGTCAGCGCAAGGCGAAGTCGATCAAGCGCCTGAAGGTCGTCTCGGCGTTCAACCGCCGCGACGAGACGGGCAAGATCAACAACTCGCCGATGGGCATGATCCTCGACGTCATCCCGGTGATCCCGCCCGACTTGCGGCCGATGGTGCAGCTCGACGGTGGCCGCTTCGCGACCTCCGACCTGAACGACCTCTACCGCCGGGTGATCAACCGCAACAACCGGTTGAAGCGGCTCCTCGACCTCGGCGCACCCGAGATCATCATCAACAACGAGAAGCGGATGCTGCAGGAGGCCGTCGACGCACTGTTCGACAACGGCCGCCGCGGCCGCCCGGTCACCGGTCCCGGTAACCGTGCGCTCAAATCGCTGTCCGACATGTTGAAGGGCAAGCAGGGCCGGTTCCGTCAGAACCTGCTCGGCAAGCGCGTCGACTACTCGGGCCGTTCGGTCATCGTCGTCGGTCCGATGCTGCGCCTGCAGCAGTGCGGCCTGCCGAAGCAGATGGCGCTCGAGTTGTTCAAGCCGTTCGTGATGAAGCGGCTCGTAGACCTCGAGTACGCGGAGAACATCAAGTCGGCCAAGCGCATGGTCGAGCGCGCGCGCCGCAGGTCTGGGACGTGCTCGAAGAGGTCATCAAGGAGCACCCGGTGTTCCTGAACCGGGCACCAACGCTCCACCGTCTGGGTATCCAGGCGTTCGAGCCGGTGCTGGTCGAGGGCAAGGCGATCCAGATCCACCCGCTCGTGTGCGCGGCGTTCAACGCCGACTTCGACGGTGACCAGATGGCCGTGCACCTGCCGCTGTCGGCGGAGGCGCAGGCCGAGGCGCGACTGCTCATGCTGTCGGCGCACAACATCTTGTCGCCGGCGTCCGGTCGCCCGATCGTGGTGCCCAGCCAGGACATGATCATCGGCGTCTACTACATGACCGAAGAGGTCGACGGTGGCGCCGGGACCGGCCGCGTGTTCGCGTCGCTCGACGAGGCGATGGCGGCCTACGAGGAGCGGTACTCCGCCGAGGGCGAGACCGTGTCGCTGCACACCAAGGTCAAGGTGCGCATGCCGGCCGGCAAGTTCCCGGTCGAGCACTTCCCGCCGTCCTGCCGAAGACGGAACGCCCGGGAGCATCGTGCTGCGCGAGTACGGCACCAACGGCACGAGCAAGGTGCTGGTGGAGTCGTCGCTCGGACGGTTCCTGCTCAACACCGCGTTCCCGGCCGACTTCCCGTTCGTCGACCGCCCCATGCGTAAGCGCGACATCACCGAAGTGGTGAGTGAGCTCGTCGTGCTCTACGACAAAGCGGTCGTGGCCGAGAGCCTCGACAAGTTGAAGGGCCTCGGGTACGAGTGGTCGACGTGTGCCGGTCTGACGATCTCGATCGCCGACGTCACGACGCCGCCGGCCAAGGCCGGTCTGCTCGAGCAGTTCGAAGGTGAGGCGGCCAAGGTCGAGAGCCAGTACGACCGCGGCATCATCACCGACGACGAGCGCCGGCAGCAGGAGATCGAGATCTGGACCGACGCCACCAACCAGGTGACGAAGGCGATGCAGGACCTCCTGCAGTCGACCAAGTTCAACCCGATCGACATGATGGTCGGCTCGGGCGCCCGAGGAAACGTCATGCAGGTGCGTCAGATCGCCGGTATGCGTGGTCTCGTCGCCAACCCGCGTGGTGAGATCATCCCGCGCCCGATCAAGAGCAACTTCCGTGAAGGCCTGTCGGTGCTCGAGTACTTCATCTCGACGCACGGCGCACGCAAGGGTCTGGCCGACACCGCGCTCCGTACTGCCGACTCCGGCTACCTGACCCGTCGACTCGTCGACGTCGCCCAGGAGCTGATCGTGCGCGAGATCGTGTGCGACACGGTGCGTGGCATCTGGGTCGAGGACGTGCTCCCCGGTCCGGATAGCTGGCGCCTGCTCGAGACGAGCCTGCTCGGCCGCTGCTTGGCCGAAGACCTCACGCTCGTCGACGGCACGGTGATCCCGCGTAACACCGAGGTCAACGACGACTGGATGCACCTGATCGCCGACGACCCGAACATCACGCGTGTGCGCGTGCGTTCGGTGCTCACCTGCGAGACGGTCTCCGGTGTGTGCTCGTGCTGCTACGGCCGCATGCTCGCCACCGGCAAGATCGCCGACCTCGGTGAGGCCATCGGCATCGTCGCCGCCCAGTCGATCGGTGAGCCGGGAACCCAGCTCACCATGCGTACGTTCCACACCGGTGGTGTCGCGGGTGAGGACATCACGCACGGTCTGCCGCGCGTCGTCGAGCTCTTCGAGGCCCGTACCCCGAAGAGCGCGTCGCTCATGGCCGACGTTTCGGGCGTGATCCGGCTCGGCGAGAACGACAAGGGTGAGAAGGTCATCACGGTCGTGGCCGACGACGGCACGGAGTTCGAGTACGCGGTGTCCCGCCGCGGCACACCTCGGTGTCCGCGACGGCCAGGACGTGCAGGCCGGCGACCGTCTGATCGGTGACGAGAAGAGTCCGCTCGACCCGAAGAAGCTCCTCGAGATCAAGGGTGTGCGCGAGACCGAGCAATACCTCGTCGACGAAGTGCAGCGTGTGTACCGCGATCAGGGTGTGTCGATCCACGACAAGCACATCGAAGTGATCGTGCGGCAGATGCTGCGTCGGGTCACCGTGTCGGAGCCCGGCGACAGCGCGTTCCTCCCCGGCGAGAAGGTCGACGCTCGGCGTTACGCCGAGGAGAACCGTGCCCTCGTCGAGTCGAACCAGCGTCCCGCCGAAGGCCGGCCCGAGCTCATGGGAATCACGAAGGCGTCGCTCGCGACCGACTCGTGGCTCTCGGCGGCATCGTTCCAGGAGACCACCCGAGTGCTCACCGAAGCGGCCATCGAAGGTCGCTCCGACGGGCTCGAAGGCCTCAAGGAGAACGTGATCATCGGCAAGCTCATCCCGGCCGGTACCGGCATGGCGCTCTACCGCGACATCAAGACGGTGGCGCCCGACTACGAGCCGTTGCCGTTCTACACGTCGGAAGCCGAAGAGGAGATGGACCTCGCAACCTGGTTGCGGGAAGCCAGCACGCCTCGCGGGACCGAGCCGGAGTTCGGCGTCGTGGCCGACGCACCGGCGGACGATCCGGCACCGGTGATGGTCGACAACCTCCCGGCACCGGTGGCGGAGAGCGAGTTCACCGACGCGATCAACGCGTTGGAGAACCTCGACCTCGGCGACGGTCCCGTGGTCGGCGAGCCCGAAGGCGACGAAGGCAGCGCCGTAGCCGGCGACTAGGAAGCAGTCGAAGGAGGCGGCCGGCCGGGTGCAAACCCGCCGGCCGCCTTTTTCGTCGCGGCACCCAACCCCCCGTTTTCGACATCAGAGTCGCCAAAGCGGGGCCTGGACCCGCTTTTCGACATCAAATGAGGGCCGCTCCTCCACCGGCCTCGGCTTACGGGACGCTGGCGACGCGCTTCACGTGGATCTGGTCTCCGATCAGGAACCGGTCGCGGTCCGGGAGCACTCGGATCGCACCGCCGGCGCGCGCCGGCGTGATGATGTTCACGCCGTCGAGCACGATCGAGGCCGCCGGCCCCGGGACCAGGCGCATCGGCTGCACGCGGAACGAGCACCAGGAACCCGTCGGCCGTCTCGTGCGTGCCGAACAGCGACGCGATGCGCGGAACTCCGAAGGTGGCACGCCTGGTGTCCCGGTGGCAGTGGGCACGCCGGTAAGTCCTATGTTCACGTTCCAGTCGCCGTAGTGGGCGTAAAATCCGTATTCACCGTGCGCGTGAGCGCACGACGACGAGCCGGTGCCCGTCGGCGCTCGAGTAGTCGGGTGGCGTGAATCGGTCGGGCACGTCGCGGGTGGCGTTGACGACGATCGGTGCCGGCGTGTCGAGCCCGTCGACCGCGATCGTCGCCTGCACGACGAGGTGGTCGAGGACCGACGCGAGGCGCGGCGATCTCGTACGACGACCCGTCGAGCGCGGTGACGCGATCGACGGCGTGTTGCGGGTCGGCGTACGCGACGCGCAGGCCGGTGAGGGCAGTACCGATGAGACCCTTGTCCCACACCGCGACGCGGACCTTCCGTGTCCGGTGTCGCACCACCACGCGCCGTTCTCGAGGGAGACCGGCCAGCCCTGGGCCGTGCGGGTCTCCTCGCCGGCACTCGGGCAGCCCGCCGGATATATGTCCGGCCCCCAGAACGTGTACGCCGCGCCGGAACCGTAGAACGCCCCGCCCAGCTGGAGCTCCGGCGTGTCCGCGGGACCCAGCTTCCATCCGGAGACGGCCGGCGTGATCACCAGATATCCGTCGGCGGTCTCCGTCGCGTTCAGCGCCGCCGCGAACGGTGCCCAACCGGAAGGCGTCTGGTCCCAGTCGGCGACGAGCCACCAGCCGCCGTAGTGCACGACCGCCGCGACGCCGCCGGGCGTTGCGTGGACGACGAGCTCATGGCCGTCGGCGGTCGGGAAGCGCGCGGTCTCGGTCCCGAGGTCGGTCGGCGCGGCGCGTGTGACGAAGAACCCGTGACCCAGCGTGCCCCACTGCGGATCCGACTCGGGTCCGAGCGTGCCGTTGAACGCCGGCTGCAAATCAGTGAGCCCGAGCGCGGTGGGCCACTGATCTCGAGTTGGGAGCCGTCGAGCATTGTCACGCGCACGGTCTGGGTCGCTGGTTCGACCACCGACACGCGAGCCGGGCGACCCGGCGAGGGGCGCAGCGTTGCCGCGCCGACCGCCACGGCGGCGACGACAAGCGCGGGTCCCGACGAACGCGCGCCTCGGCGGCGCCGTCGTCGTCGGCTTGCGCGCGCCACTGCGACGCTCGTGACTTCGGGTGCCTGGGGAGCCGTTTCCACGAGCGCCCCGAGTGCGGTTTCGAGGTCGATCATGCCGGGTCCTCCTCGGGCGTGAGCATGGCGTGCAGGTGCGCGCGGCGTCGTGCAGCCCGCGCGCCACGGTGCCGGGCGCGAGGTCGAGCACCGTCGCGATCTGGCGCTCGGTCAGGCCGGCGACGTAACGGAGCGCGACCAGCTCGCGCTCGCGTCTTCGGCAGCGATCGCACGGTGTCCCAGAGCGCGATGTCGATCTCGGCGGCCGCGGCCGGCGCCGGTGCGAGGGTGCGCTCGCGGGCACGACGCCGCGCCCCGCGTCGCAAATGGTTACGCGCGACCGTGAACGTCCAGCCGGCCGGCGAGTCCATCCCGCGGACTTTTGGCCAGCGTTCCCAAGCTCGCGGCGAACGCTTCGTCGACCGCGTCGGCCGTCGCGGCGCGATCCCCGGAAACCAGGAGCACCGACGTGAAGACGCCGCCGGTAGTGCTCCCGGTACCAGTCGTCGAAACCGACCGCGTCCACTGAGAGACAGAGTCCCACCGGACGCGATCTCTTGGGTAACGCCCAGCCGAGGGTCAGAGCGGATGGCGCAGACTCCGTTCACGATCACGCCCGGGCAGGGCTTCGTCGCCGGTGCCGTCGTACTCGTGGTCGTGCTCGTGGTCGTCGTCGAGGTGGTGGTGGAGGCGGCCGTCGTGGTCGTCGGCCGAATCGTCGTGGTCGTGGTCGCAGCGGTGGTCGTGGTCGTCGTGCTCGCCTTCGTTGTGGTGGTCGAGCCGGTGGTCGTGGTGGAGCTCGAGCCCGACGTCGACGTGGAAGTCGTCGACGTCACCGGCACCGACGAGCCGTCGCTCGACGGGACGCACAACCGGAGCCACGGTGCGACCTGCCACTGCATACCGTGGCGACGCGTCACCTCGGCGACGCTCACGTGGAAGCACAACAGCTCGGATGGTCCGCTCACCGCAGGGGACACCCCGGACGGAACGCAGAGACGCGACGGGTTCAGCAGGCGGACCGACATCCGGTTGTTGATCGTGAGCGCGGCCGGCGACTGGAATCGCGCGGAGGCCGCGGACGGGTACCGCACCGACGCGCACGTGTACTGCGCGGCTGCGGTGCTCGTGTTCTGGGCGTGCGCCCGCGAGAACGAGATCGCGGCGGCGATGCCGCAGGTCGCGGCGAGCCGGTGCTCGACCAGCGCCACCGGTGTCGGCCCGTTCGCGCCCGCCGGGCTGAATTGGTCGCGACCGTGATCGGCGAGGTCACGTCGGTCTCGTGGCGCACGCGGTCGCACACGAGGCGGTGGTCACCCTTGAAACGCTGCAGCGGCGCAATTTGCCGGACGCGAAGCGGCGCGAATTTTACGGAATGATGCTGCAGGACACGGAGTGGCTGCTGGCCACCGTTGAACAGGTTCTGAAGGCCGGAGAGCTGGGACAGCGCACGCAAAACCAGATAAGGCTGCCTGTGGACATGCGGACGCTCGTCACCCACTGCATCGAACGGACGCGAGCGCGCCATCACCTCGACGAGGGAGCGATTGTCTTCGAGCAAACCGACGTGCCGACGCCTATGATGGTGCGGGGCAACCGTGAAGAGTTGGAAAGCGTCGTCCTTAACCTGTTGAATAACGCCGTGAAATATTCTCCGAAAAAGGTGGAGATACGGGTGACTCTTTCAATTCGAAATGAAGCCTGGATCGTGCTTACGGTCACCGACCGGGGCATCGGTATTCCCGCCGCGCAGCTCAAGCGGATCTTCAAGCGCTTCTACCGTGTGCCCGCGCGCAACGTGCTCAAGACGAAAGGCACCGGTCTGGGACTGTTTATTGTTCGCAGCATTGCCCGTCAGCACGGAGGCGACGCCTTTGCCGAAAGCCCCGGCGAGGGCCGGGGCGCGACCGTGAGCGTGCAGCTGCCGCGTGTGCTGCGACCGGCCGAAAAAGAACAGGAGCAGACATCGCAATGAGCACCGCCCCGCGCATTCTGATCGTCGAAGACGAGGCCCACCTGGCCGAGGGTCTGCTCTTCAATCTGCAGGTCGAGGGATACGAGGCTGCGATCGCCGGCGATGGCGAAGCTGCGCTGGCGAAGCTTGCGAGCGAACCCTTCGATGCAGTTTTGCTGGACGTGATGCTGCCCGGGAAGAGCGGCTTTGAGGTGGTGACAGAACTGCGCGCCGCAGCAGAATTATGTGCCGGTTCTCATGTTGACCGCTCGCGGGCGATCGGAAGACGTCCTGCTGGGTTTCGAGGCGGGAGCCGATGATTATCTGCCGAAGCCTTTCGATCTCTCGATCCTGCTGGCGCGGCTCAACGGTCTTTTGCGCCGCCTGAAGTGGCATCAGCCGGCGGATGAAAGCCCGAATGCGAGCCCGGATGCGAAGGACGACCTTCGAGCATTCGAGTTTGCCGGTCGCAGGATCGACTTTGAAAATCTGGAGCTCACGGCGCTGGGACGGACGATCCGGCTCACATTGATGGAGGTGGATCTCCTGCGTTACCTGGTGCGCAATCAGGGACGCATCATCTCTCGGAAAGAGCTGCTGGAGCAGGTGTGGCGCGTGCGTGAAGATACGGACACGCGCGCGATCGACAACTTCATCGTGCGGTTGAGGCGATATATCGAGGACGAGCCCTCTGAGCCGCGCTATCTGAAGACCGTCCGCGGCATTGGCTACCGCTTTCTTGCGACTGGCGATTGAAGGGTCGCGGTCGTGCATCGATTCGCTCCCAGGGACATCGATAATATATAGGTACAATTCATGAGCGAAATCACACTACAGATCGACGGTATGCACTGCGGAGCCTGTGTCCGGCGCGTAACCCAGGCGCTGCAGCGCGTTCCCGGAACCGTAGTCGAGGAAGTCCGGATCGGCGCGGCTCGCGTGCAATCGGAAGATCCCGCGCCATTGCTGGCGGCGCATCGCCAAAGCTGGATACCCCGCGCACGCCGGAGCAACAGTGACCGATGCTCCTCCACAGACGGTAACGCTCGATGTCGAAGGCATGACCTGCGCCTCATGCCAGTCTCACGTCGAGAAGGCGTTGCGCGAAACTGAAGGCGTTGCCGAAGCAAACGTCAACCTGATGACGCATTCGGCGCGCGTCGTCTATCAGCCCGCGGTCACCAAACTCGATTCCCTTGTCGAGGCAGTTCGCGAAGCCGGATACGACGCTTCCCTGCCCGCCGAAAAATCCCATCAGCATTCTCACGAGCGCGACCACGGCAGTCCTGAACCGGACCACGGCAGTGCTGAACAGGAGCGCCCACTCCGCATCAAGGCCTTCGCAGCCATCGCCGGAGGCGTGGCGACCATGCTTCTGTCTATGCCTCTGATGCATGGTCCCCTCACGCACAGCATGCCGAACATACTCGACCGGCTCCTGATGCAGGCGCTGCCGCCGCTCTATCGCATCCCCGCGCCAATCCTCGAATACGTCATGCTGGCGATCACGCTCATCGGCATGTTCTGGGCCGGCGGAAGCATCTACCAGCGCGCGCTAAAGGCGGCGCTCCACCGCTCCACCACCATGTACACGCTGGTCGCGCTCGGCACCGGTGCAGCCTTCATCTACTCCGTGGCGGCGACCTTCTTCCCAGGCTTCTTCACCAGCCACGGCTTGAACCCGGACGTCTACTACGACTCCGTCCTGCTCATCCTCGGCTTCCTGTTGCTCGGCGACTGGCTCCAGGCCCGCGCCACGCGCCGCACCCTCGACGCGCTTCATGCTTTTGCGGCTCTTCAACCCCAGTCCGCACATGTGCTGCGCAACGGCGTCGAAGTCGAGACTCCCATCGCCTCGCTCGTGCCGGGCGAAATAGTCGTAGTGCGTCCCGGAGAGCGGATTCCGGTCGACGGAATCATCGTCTCCGGCACCAGCAGCCTCGACGAGTCGCTGATTACCGGCGAGTCACTTCCAGTGGCGCGTGGCGTTGGCGATCGCCTCATCGGCGGCTCCCTTAACTACGATGGAGCGCTCGAATACCGGGCCACGTCCATCGGAGCCGACAGCGTGCTCGGCCAGATGCTGCGGCTGATGGAGGAGGCGCAATCGTCGAAAGCTCCCCTGCAGCAGCTTGCCGACCGCGTCAGCGCGGTCTTCGTGCCCGTCGTTCTTGCGCTCGCGGCAATCACCTTCGCCATCTGGGCGATTGCCGGCCACTCTGGCGGCATGAGCCGTGGCTTTGCCGTTGCGGTTGCCGTACTGGTGATCGCCTGTCCCTGCGCGATGGGCCTCGCGGTGCCGGCTGCTCTCACTGTTTCAATTGGACGCGCCGCCCAGCTGGGCATTCTCTTCAAAGGCGGCGAGAGCGTCGAACGTCTGGCGCGCGTCGATACAGTCGTCCTGGACAAGACCGGCACGCTCACCGAAGGTAAGCCGCGCATTACTGCCATTCATGCAATTGGTATGAGCGAAAGCTGACCTGGTTGCTCTGGCCGCCGCGCTCGAGCAGCGATCGGAGCATCCGCTGGCGCGTGCCGTGACGGACTATGCGGCCAGCCGAGAGATCACAGCAGCTCCCGCAGACTCCGTTCAGTCCATCCCCGGTAAGGGCGTGACCGGAAGCGTCAATGGCCGCACTGATCGCAGCGGGAAATCGCGCGCTCCTGGCCGAAATGAACATTGCGCCTCCCGTCGACGCGCCGTCTTTGTCCGCTGCGACCGTTCTTTACATCGCTGTCGACGGCCATCTCGCCGGCTGGTTGGCAGCAGAAGACACGCTCCGGCCCGGCGCGGTTGATGCTGTCCGTGCCCTTCGCCGGATGGGCTTGCATCGTGGCCATGCTTACCGGCGACAGCCGCGCTGCCGCCGACCAGATCGCGCAGGCGGCCGGAATCGATGACGTCCACGCCGAGCTGCTCCCTGAAGACAAACTGGCTCACATCCGTGCGCTGCAGTCCGATGGCCGCTCCGTAGCGATGGTCGGCGACGGCATCAACGATGCCGCCGCGCTCGCCCAGGCCGACGCTGGCCTCGCCATCGGCACCGGCTCCGACCTCGCCCGTGAAGCGGGAGACGCAATCCTGCTGCGCGGCGATCCTGCCCAGATCGTTACGGCACTTACGCTCGCCCGCCACACCCTGCGCGTGATGCGCCAGAACCTCGGCTGGGCCTTGGGCTACAACCTGCTCGGCATCCCCATCGCGGCCGGAGTGCTCTATCCCGTTCACCGGACTGCTGCTCAATCCGGCAGTGGCCAGCGCCGCGATGGCTCTCAGCTCCGTGAGCGTGCTGGCCAATAGTCTGCGTCTGAAGAGATTTCGCGAGATAAACTATCAGGTAGGCTCGACCCTGTGCGCATTCTGACGCGATACATCCTGAGAGAGGTGCTCTCGCACGCCTTCATCGGCGGCGCGCTCTTTACCTTCGTGCTCTTCATGCGCGACCTTCCGCACCTTCTGGAACTGGTCGTTCGCAACAGCGCGTCTCTGGGTACGGTCGTCGAAATCTTCCTCCTCACTCTGCCAAATATGTTCACCGTCACCATTCCCATGGCGGTGCTGGTCGGCATTCTGCTGGGGCTGAGCCGCCTGGCGGCCGACAGCGAAATCACCGCCATGCGCGCGGCCGGCATTGGGGTGTGGAGCTTCGTCGGCGTCGTAGCGATCGTCTCTGTCGCCGGGTGGGGCGTCGGCCTGGCGAACACGCTCTACCTCGCTCCGAGGGCTTCCAGGACAACCTTGCGGCTGGAAGCGGAATTGCTGAACGCGCAGGCCTCCTACGAGGTGCAGCCGCGGCGTCTTCTACGAAGACTTCAAGAACTACGTGCTCTACGTGCAGGATGTCCGCCCCGCCTCCGGCGCGGCCAACTGGCGCGAAATCTTTCTCGCCGATTTGACCGACCCTGACGCCCCGAAGATCACCACCGGCGCCAGCGCCACCGTCGTCAACGGCTCCGACCAGACGGCCATCATGCGCATGCGCGATGGGACCGAGCACCAGACCGCCGCCAACCAACCCGACCAGTACAACGTCTCCACCTTTTCGCAGACCGACCTGCCCCTCACGCTTTCCACGCAGGAAGACACGCACCCAGGCCGCAACGATTCGCCCATTCTGGCCATGTCCAACCGGGAGCTTGCTGGCGCGCTCGCGAAGGCCGGGCGGTCAGTGGTACCTGATTGAGTTGCACAAGCGATTCGCGTATCCCGCCGCCTGCCTCGTCCTGATGCTGGTCGGCGTGCCCCTCGGCATCTCTTCGCGGCGCGGCGGCAAGAGCGCCGGATTCGTCCTCACCATACGTGCTGGTCTTCGTCTACTACTTCCTCTCCTCGACAGGCACAGCGCTGGCCCGCCAGAACAAGCTTCCAGCGGTCGTGGGAGTCTGGCTGGCCAATGCGCTGTTTGCCGCCTGCGGAGTGGTCTTGCTGCGGCAGATGTCCACCGGCGGCGCTGCGCTCGCCGCGATAACATCGATCGGAAACTGGTTCAAGTCGCCGGCGAAAGAAGAGGTGCCGGAGACGCACAGTGACCGGCGCCCTGCCAGGACCCGCGCATACGCGCGGGCCGCTTCCCGCTCATCCTCGACGAGTACGTGCTGCGGGAATTCCTCACGCACCTTCGCCATGGTGCTGGTCACCTTCGTCATGCTCATGCTCGTCTTCACCTGCTTCGAACTGCTCGGCGACATCATCCGCAACCGCACGCCTCTGGTGACCGTCGGCGGCCTACCTCGCAAATCTGACGCCGAGCATGATCTACACCATTACTCCGCTCAGCGTGCTGATCGCCGTGCTGGTGGTCTTCGGCGTGATGAACCGGTCGAGCGAGCTGACGGCCATGAAGGCCACCGGCATCAGCCTGTACCGCATCGTTCTCCCGGTGCTGGTCATCGCCTCCATCCTGGCGATCGCATTGTTCGTCTTCGACCAAGCTGTATCTGCCCCACGGCCAACCGCCGCCAGGAGGCGCTGCGCAACGTCATCAAAGGCAAGCCGGCGCAAACCTTTGAACATCCCGGGCAGAAATGGATCTTCGGCCTGCAGGAGCCCGGCCAAGCCTGGACGCATCTTCTACTACGAATTTTTCGACGCCACGTCAGAACGCCTTCGGCAACGTCACCGTCTTCGAGTTCGATCCCGAGACCTTCTCCATTTCCCGGCGCATCTTCGCCTCCGACGCACATTGGGAGCCGCAGCTGCACCAGTGGGTCTTCGAGCATGGATGGGAGCGGACCTTCAACGGCGCCGAGATCAGCAGCTATCGACCCTTCGACGTCAGCACCTTCCCCGACATTCACGAGCAGCCGCAGTACTTCAAGAAAGAAGCGCTGCTGTCGTCGGAGATGAGCTTCGACGAGCTGACGGCATACATCCACGACCTGAGCCAGAGCGGCTTCGACACCATACGCCTGCGCGTGCAGCTCAATCGCAAGCTCGCGAATCCCGTCATCACACTGATCATGGCCATCCTCGCCGTCCCCTTCGCGCTTTCCATGGGCAAGCGAGGCTCACTGGCCGGAATCGCCGTAGCGATCGGTGTCGCCATTGCTTACTTTGTCGTCGCGGGGACATTTGAAGCCATGGGCAACGTGAACCTGCTTCCCGCATTTCTTGCCGCGTGGTCGCCCGACGTACTCTTCGGCCTCGCCGGCGGATATCTCCTGCTGCGCACACCGACATAGTGAGAACGGAATCGAGTCCTGAATGTTTCAACGTCTAAAGCCCCTCCTGCCCTACATGCGCCGCTACACGCGCGGCTATGTCTGGGGAGGTATCGTGGCCATCCTCACCAGCGCGGTCTGGGTTTTCTTTCCGCACATCATCGGCATCGCGATCGACGATCTCAATCACGGCGTCACGCAGAGAAAGATTTTCATCTACGCCACCCTGCTGGTGGCAATCGCTGTGGCGAAAGGTGTCTTCCTCTTCTACACGCGCTGGATTCTCATCGGCATCTCCCGCGACATCGAATTCGACCTGCGCAACGATCTCTTCCTCCAGCTTGAAAAGCAGCCCGCCGAGTACTACCAGCAGCGCCGCACCGGCGACATCATGGCGCGCATGACCAACGACCTCAACGCTGTCCGCATGCTCCTCGGGCCGGGCATCATGTACAGCGCGAACACCCTGCTCTTCTCCGTCTTCGCCCTCTATTTTCTGATCCGCATCAGCCCCCTGCTCACTTTGGCCGCGCTCGTCCCGCTGCCGCTGGCCAGCATCCTGGTGCAGCTTATGGGGCGCAAGATTCATGAGCGCTTTGAACGCATTCAGGCCATGTTCTCCGACATCTCGGCGCAGGCGCAGGAGAACTTCTCCGCCGCCCGCCTCATTCGCGCCTTTGCGCAGGAAGAAGCGCAGGTCAAAGCCTTCGAGCAATCCAACCGAGAGTACATCCGCCGCGGTCTCCGCCTCGTGCAGTTGATGGGCATGCTCTGGCCCACACTCGAATTCATCCTTGGCCTGGCCATGGTCATCGTGCTCCTCGTCGGCGGACGTCAGGTGCTCGCGCACCGCATTACGGTCGGCAACTTTACCGCGTTCAGCACATACCTCGTCATGCTCACCTGGCCAATCATCGCGCTCGGCTGGGTCGTCAATCTCTTCGAGCGCGGAACCGCCTCGGTAACCCGCATTCACGAACTCCTGGCCGAGGAGCCATCGATCGACGATCGCGACGCTGCGCCAGAGCTTGCCCAGCACCACGAAATACTCGGCGACATCGAATTTCGCAATCTCTCCTTCAGCTACGCGAACGCTGACGGAACCCTCGCCGCCGAAGTTCTGCACGATATCTCTCTGAAAATCCCCGCTGGCTCCAGCCTTGCGCTGGTAGGGCCCACCGGCTCCGGAAAGACCACCCTCGTCAACCTCATTCCCCGCCTCTACGACGCCCCGTTCGGTACCGTTCTCATCGACGGCCATCCCGTGCGCGAATACCCGCTCGACAACCTGCGCGCCAACATAGGCTTCGTTCCGCAGGAGACCTTCCTCTTCAGCGAATCGATTCGCGAAAACATTCTCTTCGGAGCCGACCATGCAAGCCGGGAAGAAATGCTGAGCGCCGCCGAAGCAGCGCACATTCGTCAGGAGTTCGAGGAATTCCCGCACGCTTTCGAAACGCTGGTCGGCGAACGCGGACTGACGCTGTCCGGCGGACAAAAACAGCGCGCCGCCCTGGCCCGTGCGCTGGTTCGCAATCCGCGCATCCTCATCCTCGACGATGCCCTTGCCAGTGTCGACACCTACACCGAAGAGCGCATCCTCGAAGAATTGCGCCACCGCATGCAGGGGCGGACGACCATCCTGATCTCGCACCGCGTCTCGACCGTGCGCAATGCCGATCGCATCGCCGTGCTGGTCGCCGGCCGAATCGCCGAGCTTGGGACGCACGAAGAACTCCTCGAGAGAAACGGCTACTACGCCGGCCTCTATGAGAAGCAGCGCCTCGAGGAAGAACTGGCCGTCGCCCGCTAGAGCATTTGGTCGATGGCATAAGGGATCGTTATTCTGAACATAGCGGAGCGAAGTGAAGAATCCATGCGATCCTTCGCTCGACACAGCCCTCTCGGCATAGAAACGGAGCTTATCTCTCAAGTGCCTTCGGACTCGACAGGTCGCAGAGAAGCGGCAGAAGTCTGGACGACGTCGTAGAGGCCTTCTGAGGCGACCTCAACCTGCAGACGATCGACGAGTTGCGCAATAGTCCGGATAAGGCGCAACAGAGCGCGTTCGCGTTCTGCGAATTCAGCTTCGATTCTCGCCGATGATGAATCAATGCGATTCAGGAGGCTTGTCACTGCGTCTGCCTGGTGTGTGCGGGTTGCCAACTGCTTCTCAAGGCTCTCTGCGATATGGAGGAAGATGCGCGAACATTCAAAGCGAAAGTCATTCTCAAATGCGGTGAATGAAGGCGATTTGGAGTGGATGTTGGCGAAGATGCGGAACTGGAGGAGCGGGACTTCGAGGAGATAGAAGCTCCGTAGGAAGGCTTGCCAGCGGCGGATTCGGTCGCGGGCGGCCATGTCGCCCGGGCGCGCGGGGCCGGTTTCGAAAGGAACGGCGTCGGCCTGCGCGTTGACTTCACCGAAGCGGCGATAAATCTCTTCTCGCTGTCGGCGGACCTTGAGAATCGAGGCCGGATCATCGGCGCGCGGAGTGCTTGAGACGAGATCGGCCAGCAGTCGTATATTGACAACGAAAATGCGCACCATCCCGTCCGCAGCGGAGCGGGGAAAGGTCCGCTCGAAAACGAGCCACATCATGGTGACGCCAAGCAGCACTCCAAGGACGCGGTCGCGGGGAATCACAAGATTGGTCTGAATGGAAAAATCGCTCAGGTGGATCAGATAGAACGAGAACGCAATCTGCACGCCCGCGTAGGAGATCCGGGAACTGGCAGTAGCAACCCAGGCAGCGACAGCCGTCACGGTCGCGAAAAGCACGGTGAATCCGGCGATCGAATCGATCGAGGGGAGAATAAAAATCTGGGCTCCAATCCCGGCGATGACACCGCCAAGGACGAAACCGGTAATGCGCATGAGCTGCTTCTGGCGTGAGGCTCCAACCGTGGTGAGGGCTGTGAGCACGCAGGTGGTTATCGAGGTGGATAGGCCGGGCCAGTCCAGCGACACATAAAACACGTAGCAGAGCATTGCTGCCAATGTCCCGCCAAGAACATAGCGGAGGTGCTCCGGATTCGAAAAGGCGTCGGAAATGAAGATGCGGCTGGCGTCGGGCGTGTCCTCGATGGGTTCAAGTGTGAGATCTGTGGCCTGTTCGTCACTGAAGATGGAGGGCATCAGCGACACCATCGATTCAATCTCCGATAACAGCGGAGTGTCGGGGCTGGGCCTTGGTTCCAGGGTTGCCTCGCAGGGTTGCCCGTGGGTGCGAAGGCAAAGGCGAATATCGGCGAGGCTTCGCTTGAGGCGTGCGGCGCGCTCTTGATTCCCATCCGGCAGGGCCGGAAAGGCGTTGGCGAGAGCGGCAGCGAAATCAATGCAGCGCGCCACGAGAGCCACCAGGGTGGTCATGCGCGCGCGGTAGAGTTGCGTATGGCTGGCGCGGGCTATATGGCGGCGAAGAACACCGGCTCCAACGACAGCGAATTGCGAAAGACCGGCCTGTGTGGCGGGCGAAATCGGACGGCCGGCGGCGTAAGCGGCCATAAGTTCCTCGATGAGAGCCAGGCGGGTGTCGAGGCCCTCTGAGAAGTCATCGCGCCGATGCACCGCGTAGAAGACAACCTCGACGCACAGCGTCACGAGTGCGCCAATGGACGTGGCAAGGATGAGCCAGAGCGTAGTTTCGACGTTTTGTTCCGTAGGGCCGGGCAGGTACCAGATGCCGACAACGTTGGCGATAACAAGCGAGAGGCCGGTCGCCACGCCGAAATTGGTAAGGCAGCGGAGCAGAAAGAACGCGATAAAGAGGCTGCCACCGACCCACAGGAAATGCGTTTCTGGAGGGGAGGCGAGCAGACGGGCGCCGATAGGGATGAAGAGTGCTCCAATCAGGAACGCGACGATGAAGAAAATCGCCGAACGAGCGGTTGAGACGAGATTCTCGCGCGAAAAAAGGAAAGCGGTCAGCGCACCGATGTAACCTCCGGGAATGCGGAAGGTGATGATCAGCATCATGGTCAAGGTGGCAGAGATGACCATGCGCGCCACGAGCGCACCACGGCCGGGATAGGGCGCGAGTTCCTTTTTCAGGAAATCGGGAAACCAATCGGTGAAGCGTTCGGCATGTGGGATATAAACGGGCTCGGAGGCCATCTCTGTTTCCGTGATTCACGAGGCATTGGCGCGGATAAGGACGACGGCAGATTCACCGGGGCACAGCATGTTCGACGGATTCTACTCAATTTGGACCGTCACTGGAAATCGGGAAGCCAGGTGATCCAGTTTAGTCTAATGTCCGCTGCTCTTTGCGGCGGTATGTAGGCCTCGCGGAGGCATCGTACGGTATTTCTGAACGTAGCTGAGCGAAGTGAAGAATCCATGCGACGCAACGGATCGACGCTACAGCGGGTTTCATAAATGGTTTGTGTCAGGGCACGGCTCAGCCATGCCACCGAGCCGCAACACGTTCATCTGCTCATCGCCGAACGCACTCGGATGAGCATTGTTTCGTAAGGGCGCGGCTTCAGCCGCGCCACAGAGCTATAAGAAAGAATGGGGCTTTAGCCCCTGAGGTTCACTCTCGATATCCGCAAACGTATCTATGAAACATGCTTTGAGGTTGGCTCGCTTTCTCCCGCGTGCCTCTCTGCTCCACACCAAATGGGGAACTGGCGAATTGTCAATTGAACGACCTCCCGGCCCTGGTGCCGCGCAGTGTTCACGATTGGTTCAGCAGTTCCTTGTGCACCAGTTCGCAAAGCTTCATCGTCAGCGGATTGCTCATTCCGTAGTAGACAAACTGGCCGTCCTTGTGGCGCGTGATGACTCCCGCCGATGCCAGCAGCGAAAGATGCTTTGAGATATTCGATTGCGTCGCGCCCGTCGCCGCCACAATCTCGCCAACCGTCAGCGGTCTTACACAGAGCGCCTGCAGAATCTTCAGTCGCATGGGCTCGCCCAGCAGGCGGAATTGTCCCGCCACCTTCTCCAGTTCGGCGTCGGTCAGATCTCGCGATTGTCATCGTCGTCTTGACATATATCACTAAATGATCATATAGTCACATCTGAATATGATCGAAGTCAAGTTCAAAACCATCTCTCCCGCCGCGCTCGTCGGCGATTCTCGGCGCCGGCAACACGCATGAGCTGCTGGATGTCCGCACGCCTCCAGAATATGCCAGTGCGCATGTGCCGGGCGCAAAATTGATCCCACTCAACGAACTGAAAATCGAGCCTCTTCTCGCGCAGCACAAGCCGGGGAAGCCGATCTACGTCCTCTGCCAGACAGGCGCGCGGGCGACGCAAAGCCATCGAGCGAGTTCGAGCGTGCCGGATGTGACGACTGCGTCCTTGTCGAGGGCGGCACGCAGGCCTGGATCGACGCCGGACTTCCGGTCCATCGCGGCGCCAGCAGCGTGCTCCCCATCATGCGGCAGGTTCAGATTGTCGTCGGCTCGCTTTCAGCCGTTGGCGCGATCCTGGCACTCGCCGTGAATTCCTGGTTCGCGGTCGTGCCGCTCTTCCTCGGTTGCGGACTCCTCTTCGCCGGCATCACCGGTACCTGTGGAATGGCGCTGTTGCTCGCCAGAATGCCCTGGAACCGTCGGGCAGGACAGTTGCTCTCATTGCTGTAATCCGGAGTAAGACATGAAAACTGCACGCAGGATCGTCATTGTTGGCGGCGTGGCAGGCGGTGCTTCTGCCGCTGCCCGGGCCCGGCGCGTCGATGAATCGGCTGAGATTCACATCTTCGAGCGCGGCCCTTACATCTCCTTTGCCAATTGCGGCCTGCCCTACCACATCGCCGGCGAAATCCAGGACCGCTCAAAGCTCCTGATCATGACGCCGGAAAAGATGTGGGTTCGCTCGCGCGTCCGAGTCCACGTGAACCACGAGGTCCTCTCCATCGACCGGTCGGCAAAACAATCCGTGTTCGCCGCCCCGACGGCTCGGAAGAAGATTTCCCCTACGACAAGCTCATCCTGAGCCAGGGCGCAAAGCCCATCGTGCCCCCGATCCCCGGCGCAGACCTGCCCAACGTCTTTACCCTCCGCGACGTCCCCGACATGGATCGCATCATCGCGTTCGTTGACTCGCGCCAGCCGAGGACAGCCGCCGATCATTGGTGGCGGGTTTATCGGCCTTGAGATGGCCGAGGCGTTTCATCGCCGCGGCATGCACGTTACCGTGATCGAGAAGCTCCCCCAAATCCTCCCGTTGCTCGACCGCGATATGGCCCTGCATCTGCAGAACCGTGTTCGCGGCAACGATTTCGCCATCATGACCGGCTGCTGAAGCAAAATCCTTCAGCCCGACCGGCGTGGAACTGGCCGATGGCGCATTCGTCCCCGCCGAGCTGATCCTGCTCAGCGTGGGCGTTCGCGCCGAGGTCGACCTGGCCAAACGCGCCGGGCTTGAAATCGGCGTCACCGGTGGTGTCAGGGTCAATGCCCGCATGGAGTCGTCTGACCCTGACATCTACGCCGTGGGCGATGCCGCCGAAACCACCCACATGCTCACCGGCGCGCGCACGCGCATTCCCCTGGCCGGCCCGGCCAACCGCCAGGGCCGTATCGCAGGAGGCAACGCGGCGGGCGGCCACTTTCTCTATCCCGGCGCGCTCGGAACCTCAATTGTCCGTGTTCTGCACATGACCGCCGGATTCACCGGCCTCAACAGTGCGCAGGCAGCCAAGGCCGGCTTCAGCTTCTTCACGAGCGTCACGACGGACCCTAACCACGCGGGCTACTATCCCGGCTCAAGGCCGATGATGATCAAGATCATCGCCGAAGACGGAACCGGCCGCCTGCTCGGCGCGCAGATCGTGGGCGAAGACGGCGTGGACAAGCGCACCGACGTCTTTGCCACTGCGATTGCCGGCAGAATGACTGTCTTCGATCTCGAGAGCCTCGACCTGGCCTACGCGCCGCCGTTCGGCTCAGCCAACGATCCGGTCAACACCGCCGGATTTGTTGCCGACCACATCGTGCGCGGCGACCTGGCGACCATCTCCCCTGAGGATTGGAAGCCAAACGGTGAATTCCTTCTCGATGTGCGCGAGAGAAACGAAGTAGCCGAATCTGGATCGCTCCAGAAGCCGTGCATATTCCACTGGGTGAACTTCGCGACCGGCTCGGCGAACTGCCGCGCGATCGCAGAATTCTCGTCTACTGCCAGAAAGGTCAACGTGGCTATCTCGCCGCCTGTGCGCTGAAGGGCAGCGGCTTCGACGATGTCGCGAATCTGCGCGGCGGCTTCGCGCAGGCGAGGCTCAACGGCTTCTGGTAACTTGCCGTGTGCCAGCGGTTGCCGGGAAAGAGCCACTCCTTGGGCTTGCGCCGGAGGCCGCGCCAATAAGTTCGCAACGCTTCGAGCAGCTTCGGACCTTGCCTCCCCGGATATGAACCACCATCCGTTGGCTGTCGATGTCTCTGACCTTCAGATGCG
This sequence comes from uncultured Acidobacteriota bacterium, assembly GCA_963735555.1. Classification (GTDB taxonomy): domain Bacteria; phylum Acidobacteriota; class Terriglobia; order Terriglobales; family Acidobacteriaceae; genus Silvibacterium. The sequence continues at coordinate 157,452 of CAVTLP010000012.1, read as the reverse complement.
CCGCTTCTGCGCGACGTGCGCCAGTGGCATAAAGCGTCATCAGCAGGATGCGATGAAACTGCGAGTCTGCCGCGTCGATCAGACGTGCGACCTCCTCCTGGCTGAGCACCTGCGGAAGGTGCCGCACCTTCTTCGGATAGGGCGTCTCGGCGATGCTCCAGCTGCGCTTCAACACGTGGATATAGAAGAAGCGCAAGGCAGCCAACCGCAGGATTACTGTGTTCGGGCTGAACTTGAAGGTGGTGAATAGAGCCGCCTGATACTTGCGAATCTCCTCCGGGCCAAGCTGATCGGGCCGGCGATGAAAGTACCGGCTGAAGTGCTGGACGCCGTGAAGGTAAGTGCGGATGGTGGTATCGGCGAAGTTGCGACGACGCAACTCCTCAAGCATGAGCTGACGTAGTTGGTTCACAGAGAATCCTCCTTCTCTGCGCACCAAGCTACCCCGGCAGCCTCAAATGTCGGCCCAGGAACACGCGCATGCGTATGCCGGCGAAGCGGCTTCGTTCATGTCGGCGTATGGGAAGTGACAAGAGCTCGCGAAGATGGACAAAGCCGGAATAGACACAGACACCGCAGCCTCAAACCCTCCCGCGCCCTTATGACATCTGCCCACGCACCCTAATCCCTAATGGCTGATGGCTGTTCCCTGCTTTTCTTGGCCGACAATTTCGCCAAACCAGCTACAATAGAAATAGAGACTAAAAGAGCCCGGCTATAACTAGCCGGGCTCTTTTGTTTGACTGCCACAAATCACACAAACTAAATAACTTATTGTAAGTGATTGATTCTTTAGGTAACAGCTGTAAGTTACACAAAACAATGGTACAGCGGCCGAGGTATACCCTAACCCTTTTGAAATGAAACGGTTACGGGATCTACCAACCTGAGGTATGGCTTAAACCCTTTGTTATGAAACGGTAACAGAAGTGAATGGGGGGAGGGGGGAGGGGGGTCAGGCTGTCCAGCTTGACGATGCCTCTCCCGAAATGGGAATTACCGGCGGAGGAGTCAGCGACCGGACAGCCTGCTTCTCCCGCTCGCTCGCGAGTAGCCGGATCACTTCCGGATCCTTTGGAAACGATCTGCCACGCCTGCCGGACATCCTGGATGCAGGCAATCGCCTCCTTCAGCCGCTCCGTCGAAGCCAGCCGGGAGCCCTCGATGCACAGCGCAAAGATCGCCGCATAAAACTCTGAGAGCGCCTTGGCCGAAGTGCCTCCGATATCCATGCGCAGCCGCGACTGCAGGTGCATCAGGATGTCGAGGGTGCGCTTGATGGCCACCCGCCGCTCGTGGATGTCATTCGCTTCGATCGCCTGAATCGCGCGATATAAAAAGCGCACCATGCCGTCGTAGAGGGCGACGATCAGTTCCACGCCGTTCATGCCGGCGATCGCCTGCTGCTGGTAATTCATGCGGGCCCTTCAATCCGTCTAGAATTTTCTTTCGTTGTAGCCGGTGATCGCACTGTAGATTTCGTTGATCTGGTTGATTTCCGAAGGAATCTGCTCGAGCGTGTAATTCGCAGCGTTGAGTTCAGCCGTCAACTGCGTCTTCTGCTGGCTGATCCGCGAATCCTCGTTGGTGATATTGGTGTTGAGCGACGACTCCTGGCCAGCGTTCTGCTTCAGCGTCAGATAGACCGCGCCATACGGAGCGTTGTTGCCCAGATTGTCGAACACCGTGCTCAGATTGCCGCCGAACGAGGTAAAGTAAGCGCTCGGCTGGAAGAAGTTCACCACATCCTGATAGTTGATGTTCAGCAGGCTGCCCAGCGTGTCCGTGTCCAGGCTCAACGTACCGTCAGCGTTAGTCGATAGACCCAGCTGCGTGAACGAGGTAACCCCATTCGACTGTGCGGAGCCAAAGGTCACAGCCGCTCCGCTCGTGGAATCCGTAAGCCCGCTGCTGTCTACCGTGATGGCTCCCGTCGACCCGGATACCGAGTTGCCCAGGCTCAATGTTGCCGTGCCTCCCGCATTGGTCACGCTGGCGGTAACACCTATGTTTGCCGCGTTGATGGCGGCCGCGAGACCTGCGAGGGTGGCATTCGACGGGACCGCGACGGTTTGCGCCGTGCCGCTGCCGACTTGTATCGAGAGGCTTCCAGTAAGCGTGTCGGACTTCCCGATCACCGAACTCGTGCCCACCGCATTCGCCGGCTGGAGGAATGCCAGGGCAGATTGGAGATCCTCCTGGATCGTTGCAACCGCCGGGTTGCCGAAGAGCGGCTCCGGATTGCCCGAGCTATCCTTCCCCTCCTGCGTATTCAGGTCGCCGATGACCTTGTTGTAGGCAGTCACGAAGCTGCTCAATGCCGATTCGACGGCGCTGTTGTTGTTCGTGATCTCCACCTGCACCTGGGTTGACGGCGCTGCGCTCAGTAGCTGAATGGTCACGCCCTGGATGGCAGTCGTGACCGTGTTCGACTCGCTGCTGATGGACACCCCATCCACCGTCAGTTGAGCATCCTGGCCCGCCTGGCCCTGCGTGAAGCTGATCGCGCTCGACGTCGTCGCATCCTGAAGGGTGCCGCCGACGGTGATGCCGCCTGTGGAACCGCTGGTCTTGCTCACCAGGGAAAGCTGCTGCCCGCTCGATGTCGTAATCACATTGGCGGTAATACCGTAATTGCCGGAGTTAATGGCACTCGCCAATGAAGAGAAGGTGTCGTCCGACGAATTCACCGGAATGGTCTGGGCGGCCCCGCTGCCCACCGCGAGCGTCAGTGTGCCACTCAACGTATCGGTGGCGGAAATAGTGTTGCTGTATTGCGACGAGGTCTGAGCCAGGCTGTTGACTACAATCGTATGGCTGCCGGCCACGGCATTCGATGCTGCTGACGTCAATTCGAGAACCGACTCATCCGAACTCGACCCTTGCTTCTCCGCCAAAACGCCTTCAAAATCGGTCAATGACTGGAGCGAGGTCGATAGCGTGCTCAGGTCAGTGCCGATCGAGGTCAGCGCTGTGTCCTGTGACTGCAGCGATGTAAGCTGCGTCTTCCAGGGGGTTTCCACTGCCTGCAGATTCGTGACCAATTGACTGACCGTGCTGCTTACGTCAAACCCCTGGCCGCTCGTCGGCGAACCGAATGCAATCCCTACTGTTCCCATGGGTTCTTTATCGTCATCCTCATGCGAGACTTCAACCAGAGCCCGCTAACAAATCCTTGCCACCGACATGCAAGCCAAACACCCGACATCGGGCCGTGCGATGAGAACCCTCCAATAAAAATACGGGGAGCCGAAGCTCCCCGCTGGAGGAATGGATGCATCGTTACTGCAACAGCTTGGTGACTTCCTGCTCTACGCTGTTGGCCTGAGCCAGAGCGCTGATGCCGGTCTGGCTGAGAATCTCGAACTTCGACAGGTTCGAAGTTGCCTGGCCGTAATCCGTCGCCTGAATGGAGTTCTGCGCCGAGAGCACATTCTCCTGCTCGGTCGAGTCGACGCTGGAGATGGCGTTCAGCGTATTGATCTGCGAGCCAACGTAGCCGCGCTGTGCAGCCACGTCGGTAATGGCAGAGTTGGTGTCCGTAAGCGCCGTCTGTGCAGCGACTGCGCTGGTGAGCACATCCGCGCTGAGATCCTCGCCCGTCCCCACGGTGTAGCTAATGGCAGTGCCGGCGGAAGTGACGGTGCCCCCTACATCGCCCACACTCGCCGAGGTCAGAGCGGCGATGGTCAGCGCGTCGGTGGCTCCGCCGGTCGCGGTCGCATCGCCGGAGTAGACGGTGACGGGCGCGCCGGAGAATACTGTGTTGCCGTTGAAGGTGGTGGTCACGCCGATATTGTTGATTTCAGCCAGAATCGACTGATATTCCTGGTTGGCTGCCGCGTCCTGCGAGACACTGAGGGTCCCATTGGAGGCTTCCGTCGCCAGCGTAATTCCGCGGTTCAGAAGGTTCGTCACCTGCGAGAGCGCGCCGTCGGCAACTTGCAGAAGGCCAACACCTTGCGTGGCGTTATCGGCAGACTGCGTCAAAGCAGCGGAAGCTGCTCCCAGGCCGTCGGCGATGGAAAGGCCGGCTGCGTCGTCCGCGCCGGAGTTAATGCGCGAACCAGACGAGAGCTGTTCGAGCGTGTTCTGCAGGCTGGCCTGCGTCGAGTTCAGATTATTTTCCGCGTAAACTGCTGCGATGTTGTTCAGGACACCCAAAGACATTTGATTTGCTCCCTTTAGAAGTTGATCGTGGATCGATCGATTGATTCCTGCTTAAGGCGTTGTACCGGCAGCGAAAGCACGATGCTTAGGACCGGGTCGTCCCGCAGAAGGAACCGTCTAACACACCCCTTTCATCGGCGCGTGCACAGGCGTCTTTATTCAAGGCGCCCTGTATGGCAAGCGGCGTGCGTGCCCGTCTTCCCCGGGTCACAGCAGTTCGGTCTTTGCATCTTGAAGCTTTGTCAACCTTTCCCTCTCCCCGCCGATAGAGAGATCAGCTAGAGAATCAAAACGAACACACAATGATCGAACTCACACGCCTCAACGGGATTTCACTGGTCGTCAACAGCGACCTTATTCAATATGCCGAGTCTGCTCCGGACACCACGCTCACCCTCGTCAACGGCGAGAAGTTAGTGGTTTGCGAAAGTGCAGCGGAGGTAATCGACCTCACCGTTGCTTATCGCGCGCGGCTGATGGGCGAGGCGGCAAAACATTGCCCGGGAGGCATAGTCCTTGCTTCCGGATCCGCCCTGCGGACCTCGGTAGCAGTTCCAGCGCGCGGAACTTCCGACCGGATCGAACCGAACATGACGGTGGCCTCACGCAGGCGCAGAACGGAGAGCTAGAGTCGCCGATGCATTGCTGACGCAGATGTTGATCCTGAATGTGATGAAACGCAGGGGATAAAGCGCAATGGATACAAGCAGTCTTGTTGGAATATTGCTGGCGCTGGCGGGAATTCTCGCCGGTCTACTGCTCGAGGGTGGCCACATCGGCCAGATTCTGCAGCCCACGGCCGCCATGATTGTCCTGGGCGGTACTCTTGGCGCTGTCATGCTCCAGTATCCGCTCGCGATTGTCGGCGCAGCGGCCAAACGGCTGTTTCGCGCCTTCTTTCACCGCGACAGCAGCGGCGAAGTCACCGTACGGCAGCTGATTCACTTCGCGAACAAGGCGAGGCGCAGTGGGATCATTTCGCTCGATCAGGATCTGCAGTCTATTGAAGATGCCTTTCTCAAGCAGGCCATCATGCTGGCTGTCGATGGAACTGAACCCACCGAATTGCGCAAGATCATGGAGCTGCAGATCGAGAACCAATTCGAGTTGGAGGAGAAAATCCCTGCCGTCTTCGAATCCGCCGGTGGCTTCTCGCCAACCATCGGCATCATCGGCGCCGTCATGGGTCTTATCCAGGTGATGCAGCACCTGGACCATATGGACGAGGTCGGCAAAGGTATCGCCGTGGCCTTTGTCGCAACCATATATGGGGTGGGCGCCGCCAATATCTTTTTTCTGCCCGTAGCTGGCAAATTACGCCTGCGCATCCGGGAAGAACAGGTGCTGAAGGAGATGACGCTCGAAGGCGTCGTCTCTATTCTCGAGGGCATGAACCCGCGCATGATCGAGATCAAGCTCGAAAGTTTCCTGGCTGCGCCTCGTGCCAAAGGAAAAGGCCCGGTTGAGGTCAAAAAAGGCGCGGCATGAAACGGCAGAAACGGAAACTTCACGCCAATCACGAGCGTTGGCTGATCTCTTATGCCGACTTCATTACACTCATGTTCGCCTTTTTCGTCGTCCTCTACGCCAGCTCGCAAACGGATATAAGAAAGCAGGCCCAGGTCGCGCGAGCCATCAACCAGGCCTTCAAATCTCTCGGGCTGTTTCCCCCCGACAAAGCCGACCCGCGCGCCAAATCCCTTGCTTCGTCTACCGACGAACCGGTTTCTGCGATAAACATTGTCCTCGGCGATGAACTCTCGGCCTCGCCCTCAGCCGCTGTGAGAGCCGACTTCGAACGCATGCGCAGAGAGCTCGAGGCGAGGCTGTCTAACCAGATCGCCCAACATGTGGTTGCCTTGCACATCGGCAGGGACGGCCTCGTCATTTCGCTACGGGAGGCCGGTTTTTACGACAGCGGTTCTACCAGCCCCCACCCGGGCTCGATCGGCAGCATCGACTCCATCGTCACGATCCTGCGCCCCACCCCTTACGACATCCGCATCGAGGGCCATACCGACAGCGTTCCGATACACACCGGCCAGTTCGCCTCCAACTGGGAGCTATCCACCGGGCGCGCTACCCACATGGCAAGGCTCTTCATCGAGCGTTTCGCCTTTCAGCCTGGGCGTCTGGCTGCGGCCGGTTACGCCGAGTACCACCCGGTGGCGGGGAACGATACGGCTGAGGGACGGGGCCAGAACCGTCGCGTGGACATCATCGTGCTGCCGTATATCAACGGCGTGCCGCAAACGGAGCCGGCAAAGGCAGCGGTCCGCCCGAGCGGCGCAGCACCTGTGGCGGCTAATCACTGAAGGTTATGATGGGAGACAAATGGCTCCCATCTCACCACCGGAGAGTGCCAGCCTCACGCCGTCTCTCGCCGAGGTCCTCTACCATCAGGCCGTCGATGGCCTTGCTGCAGGCGATCTTCCCGACCGCCATTTCCGGCTTCCGGGCAAGTCTTGCTGCCGACCCGGCAGTATACAGACGCTGCGCATGGCCTGATGCATGCACTGAAGGATGCCGGGCAACTCGACGAGGCCGTCGCCGTCGCGCGGAGCCTTATCGCCGCACACCCGGACGACGTTCTCGCGCACACCAGCCTCTCGATCCTCTACCAGCGCCAGGGAAATATCCCCGAAGCCGAAGCGGCGGCTACGCGCGCTAAGCTGCTCGGCTGGAAGAGGCAGTTGCGCGACCAGAAGGAATCTTGACAACCCTGTACGTTGCCACCACGAATCCGGGCAAGCTACGTGACTTCACCGTGGCGGCAGAGGCGGAAGGCGTTGCCATTCATCCTCTGCCGGGGCTTAGAGATATTACCGCTCCGGCCGAAGACGAGCCCGACTTCGAGGGCAATGCGCGGGTGAAGGCTGCCTATTACAGCCGATACCTGCCCGGCGAGATTGTCCTCGCAGATGATTCGGGGCTGGAAGTCGATGCCCTGGGCGGCGAACCGGGTGTCCGTTCGGCCCGCTATGCCGATGACGCGGGCTTCGTAACTCATACGGACGAAAATACCGATGAGCGGAACAATCTGTATCTACTTCGCCGGCTCAAGGTCGTGTCCGGCGAGGAACGCAGGGCGCGGTATCGGTGCGTTCTGGCTGCCGCGCGCGACGGAGACTGCCTGGTCACCGCCGAAGGCACGGTAGAGGGCGAAATCGTCACCATTCCGCGAGGCGCAGGGGGCTTCGGATACGATCCACTCTTTTATCTACCTGAGGTAGGCAAGACCATGGCCGAGATCGACCTGGCTACGAAACATCGGCTCAGTCATCGCGGGAAGGCGCTGCGCGCTCTTGTGGCAAGGATGCGCGAGCGTCAGCGGTAACTCTGTCCATCTCAGCTTTTGCGGATGGGGGTACCCTTCCCCCCATTTTTATACATTTTCGTAATCGTTTCATAACAAATGGTTTAAGTCATACCTCGGGTTGGTAGATCCCGTAACCGTTTCATTTCAAAATGGTTACGGGATACCTCGGTCGCTGTACCATTGTTTTGTGTAACTTACAGCTGTTACCTAGAGAATCAATCACTTACAATAAGTCATTTATTTTGTGTGATTTGTGAGTGTCAAGACAAAGAGCCCGGCTAGTTATAGCCAGGCTCTTTGTCGTCTCTATTTCCATTGTAGCTGGTTTGGCGAAATTGTCGGCCAAAAAAAGGCAGCCATTAGGGATTAGCCAACTTAAGATTCGAACGCGGTCGGCTTGGCTTGCGCATCTTCCCACATCTCAGAAGCGAGATGTAGAGACGCCCCGCGGGAACTCGATCTGTTCCTTCCTCCTTCGCTTTCCCACTCCAGCGAGCAAAAACCTGGCTTGCCGAGGACCCCGGTTCGCTCGTGGGGCCCTCCCGTTCGTGGCTGGTTCGAGAGAAATCAAGGGATGGGCCACCCGCCTTTCGCTACTATCTTCACATGACTGGAAAGCGTATATCGTGAACCTCTCAGCTTCTCCCACCCACGCGCGCCATCGCGGCTTCGATCTCTTGCGCGTCATCGCGATTTACATGGTCATGCAGATCCACACGGGTGAGTTTGAATACATAGCAACAGACGGAACTGTACTGCACACCGCCGGGGCCTGGGCCGTGGGATGGACAAACTCCCTCCTGCGCACCTGCGTGCCGCTCTTCGTCATGATCAGTGGATTCTTCCTTTTCCCCATCGAAGACGAGCGCAAATTCTTCCGGAAGCGCTTTACCCGAGTGTTGATTCCCTTCCTCGTCTGGTGCGTGGTCTACGCGTTCTATTACTACGCGCAAGGAACGATCTCACTTCGCGCCACTTTGCTCAATATCGCCAAAATCCCTGTCAATTACGGCACCGAAGTCGGCCATCTGTGGTTCGTATATATGCTGATGGCCATCTACCTCATCGCACCTGTGCTCTCGCCGTGGATCATTTCGGCAAGCCGGAAGAGCATGGAACTCTTCCTGTTGCTGTGGGGCATGACCCTGTTGCTGCCCTTCATTCATCTCTTCTTCCCAGAGGTGTGGGGCGAGGCTTTTTGGAATCCGACGCCAACCCTCTACTACTTCTCAGGCTTCATTGGCTATGTCGTATTGGCCGTTTACATCAAGCGATTCCTGATGGCGCCTTCGCTGCGTCTCGATTGCTTCGCAATCGCCATGGTTGTTGCGGGTTACGCCTTTACCGTTGCAGGATTTCTCTACAGACTTCGTTACGTGCAGCAAATAAAGAGCCTCGAGTTGACGTGGAACTACGCCTCGCTGAACGTTGCGGTCATGACAGCAGGACTATTCATCCTCTTCCGTAATATTCATGGGGATCGCGGGAATAATCGTTTATGGCGATTTATCGAGGATCTTTCGCGAATGAGCTATGGCATGTATCTGGCGCACATCATCGTGCTCAACGCGATTCACTCCCTCCTGGCGCCCATACTTGAGAATGCGTTTTTGCGCATACCAACGATCGCAGTCGTTACCTTCGTGATTACTTATCTCGCAGTCAAGCTGCTCTCGCTGCTGCCGGGGAGCAAATACCTCATCGGCTAAAGCCTTGTCCGGTTCACAGGCGCTGCGTTCGCTTCTGCTTGCACCCTGGAACGGCTGGACTCCGACGGACATGATCTTCCCTTCTTTCCTGTTCATCTCCGGCGTGGCCATGACCTTCTCTTTCGCGGCACGTACAGAGCGCGGCGAAACGGGACGTCAGCTTGCCGTGCATCTTGCCTGATGTGCCGCCTACTTTGAAATTAGAGGATAATGATTGACCGTGACTGTAGCGGAGGGATTTTGCTCGGATACACCCTCGACTCACATCTCGACAAGCCTGTCGCCGGGCTTGGATTCTACCCCGTTCAAGGAGAACGAGATGGATCGCAGCGACGAAAAGCCAGTTTCTCCAACGACTGAGCGACTTCAGATAGAGCTTCGCCGGCTCGAATGGGCGAAAGAGCTGAACGAGGACACGTTGGCAGCGATTACGAATGCGGCTGACTGGGTCTCGTTTCAAGCGGAAGAAGTGGTCATTGAGGTCGAATCAGAGATTGCCCACGTGTATTTCCTCATCACGGGCCGGATGAAGGCAACGCTCTACGATTCGCTGGGCAAGGAGATGCAGCAGGATACTTTTGTTCGAGGGGCTGTCATCGGGTTATTTTCCCTCGGTTTATCGGATCGCTCTTACTTGCAAGTCCAGGCTACTGAACCTTCGACAGCAGTCCGGCTGACACTATCGAACCTGCTTCAGTTGACAGCGAAGCATGCGGACTTTCAACTCGCTATGTTTCGCTTGTCAGCGAACGTATTCAAACGATACGTGATGGTCAATCGTTCGCTGCCGAAGCCATCCGTCGTGGGTGTCGTGCATCACACTGCGGCGAGCCGTCCACTCGTTCGTCGATTGGCACATCGACTCCGCGAGTTGGGCGAGTCTCCATGCATTCTCGGTGACGACGAGCAATGGAAACCCGATGAAGACATCCCTTTTAGGTTGCTTGTGGGAGATGTCGAGGAGCGACAAGACCTTATTAGCGACTGGGCCTCACACAGGCGACTTCTGTTTGATATGCGTGCCGATCATTCAGAAGAGATGATGAAGCGTTTTATGAGTTACGTCGACATAGTGCTTTGGTGTGTTCAGCCGCAGGATGCGCCTGCAGCGGTACTTCTGCTCGAGTCACTGGTGAAGAGTGTACCCGGATGGCGGGACAAGATCAGGATTGTGTGGCTACTCGACAACAACACTCCAATCGCTCCCTATGTACCGCAGCTGTATGAACTCGCCAAACGAGACTTTAAGCTTTCAAACGAGGCTCCTCAAGCACATCAGGGAAGTCTGCTTCAGCACGGATTTGAGCGCATCGTTCATCATTTGCGAGGCGTTCAGATTGGTTTGGCCCTGGGAGGCGGCGCCGCGCGCGGCATGGCTCACCTTGGTGTGCTTAAAGCGCTTGAGCAGCATGGCATCTATGTCGACATGTTGGCGGGTACGAGCGCAGGGGCGATGACCGGCACCGTCTACGCGGCTGGCTTAGATCCCGAGTATGCTACTCAGTCCTTCAAGGCCGAATTACAGCCACCCTGGATATTTCGACAGCTGCCCGGTGGCGGCTACTGGTATCTGCTCTTCAAGTACAGAAGAAATAAGTTCGAATCCATGCTGCGGAAATACATAGGCAGAACCAGGATGGAACAATTGCAGCTTCCGGTGTTTACGGTTGCCGTCGATCTCTTCGAAGGAGAACCAGTCGTGAGCGAGGGTGGCGACGCGACGATGAGTATCCTGGAAAGCATCAATCTTCCGCCCCTTTCGCTTCCTATCTTTCAATCAGACCGGGCAATGGTGGACGGCGGATTGCTCAACAATATCCCTGCCAACGTGCTTGTTGCCAAGGGCTGCAACTTTGTTATCGCATCGAGCGTGACGGCAAAGCTGGAAAAAGACTTCCTCGGAATGCGCTCCAACGGGAATTCGCGCAAGAACCATTTCTTCTCGACAATTCAGGTGATCATGCGACAGAACATGATTCAACACTTCAAGATGACGGCCGTTGGGGTGCAGCCGGCAGACTTTGTGGTCGCTCCTGACATGACTTCTTTTGATATATCGGAATTTACTCGGGCTGATGAGATGGCAGTTATCGGGGAAAGAACAACCAATGAAAGCATTGCAAAGCTGCGCAAGATGCTCAACAAGCTTGATTCCCAGCTCTTCGCGAGTTCATGAATGTGACCCATGTCAACGTCCGCTGCGCAAAGCGATCCGTGCACGCGGGGGAATACCTCTCTTAGCAGAATTTCATTGCAGAGTTTCTGGAAGGGATTGCGCCGGGCGTTCCTTGACGCTCACTCTCCTCAACACCAATAATAAGTTTTGACACATCCACAGCTTCTACAAACGATCAGGCATCCACACTCTCTCCCGCGGCAGGATTTGCAGTCCCGCTGCGTCGAATCTTGCCGAAAGGCTGGACAAATTCAATGAGCGCTACTGCGGTAAGCCTGCGTGAAAACCGCGCGGTGAGTTTCTGGCAATCCACGAATGGCAAGAAGATCGTGATGGCGGTGACGGGCGCGATCCTGTTCGCGTTTGTGACCGGGCACATGCTGGGCAATCTACAGGTCTTCGATGGTCCAGAGAGGCTGAATGCCTACGGGCATTTCCTGCACTCGCTGGGGGAGATTTTGTGGGCGGAGCGCATCGTGCTGCTGACGGCCGTCGCGTTGCACATCACAGCGACGGTGCAACTGGCGCTTCGCAACAAGAAGGCCCGGCCGGTTGGCTACTCGCGCAAAGAGGCGATCAACTCCTCCTATGCGTCGCGAACGATGTACTGGTCCGGGCCGATCGTTCTGGCGTTCATCATCTTTCACCTGCTGCATCTCACGGCCGGCATCATCGATCCGAATGCGGCCTATATCGAGGGCGATGTGTATCACAATGTCGTCGCCGGGTTCCAGGTGTGGTGGGTGTCGGTGTGGTATATCTTCGCGGTGAGCCTGCTGGGTGTGCACCTGCGGCACGGCATCTGGAGCATGTTTCAGTCGGTCGGCCTCAATCATCCGCGCTATACGCCGGTTGTTGAAGAGCGCGGCGATCTGGATCGCAGTCATCATCGTTCTGGGATATATTTCCATCCCGATCAGCGTTCTGTTGGGGCTCGTGAAATAAATGACACTCGACTCAAAAATCCCTTCCGGTCCGATTGAAAAAGCGTGGGAAAAGACGCGCTTCGACCTAAAGCTGGTGAATCCGGCGAATAAGCGCAAACATACGATCATCGTCGTTGGGTCGGGGCTGGCGGGAGCGTCGGCGTCGGCGACACTGGGCGAGCTTGGCTACAACGTGAAGTGCTTCTGCTTTCAGGATTCGCCGCGGCGCGCCCACTCGATTGCGGCGCAGGGCGGCATCAATGCGGCTAAGAATTATCAGAACGACGGCGACAGCGTATATCGCCTCTTCTATGACACGGTGAAGGGCGGCGACTTTCGCGCGCGCGAAGCAAATGTGTATCGGCTGGCGGAGATCAGCGTTCACATCATCGATCAGTGCGTGGCGCAGGGCGTTCCTTTTGCCCGCGAGTACGGCGGCGCATTGACGAACCGCTCCTTCGGCGGCGCGCAGGTTTCGCGAACCTTTTACGCGCGGGGACAGACGGGACAGCAGCTTCTGCTGGGCGCATACCAGGCCCTCGAACGCCAGGTGCATGCGGGTACGGTCGACGATGTATCCGCGAACCGAGATGCTGGATTTGATTGTGATTGACGGCCAGGCGCGCGGCATTGTGACTCGCCACCTGGTTACGGGTGAAATCAGCACGCATCTTGCCGACGCGGTGGTTCTGGGCACGGGCGGATACGGGAACGTCTACTATCTCTCGACCAATGCCAAGGGCTCGAATGTTACGGCAAGCTGGCGGGCGCATAAACGCGGGGCGCTGTTCGCCAATCCCTGCTACACGCAGATCCATCCCACGTGCATTCCGGTTTCGGGCGACTACCAGTCGAAGCTGACGCTCATGAGCGAATCGCTGCGCAACGATGGCCGCATCTGGGTGCCAGCGACGAAGGGCGATAAGCGTTCGCCGGATCAGATCCCGGAGAGCGAGCGCGATTATTATCTGGAGCGGCGCTATCCGAGCTTTGGCAATCTTGTGCCGCGCGATGTGGCATCACGGAACGCGAAGGCTGTCTGTGATGAGGGACGTGGAGTCGGCCCGAGCGGGCTTGGGGTCTATCTCGATTTCTCGGACGCCATAAAACGCCTGGGCGAGCATACGATTCGCGAGCGGTACGGCAACCTCTTCGACATGTACCAGCGGATCACGGACGAGAATCCGTACAAGGTGCCGATGCGCATCTATCCCGCGATTCATTACACGATGGGCGGGTCTGTGGGTGGACTACAACCTGCAGAGCACGATTCCCGGCCTCTTCGTCGTGGGCGAGGCAAATTTTTCTGATCACGGCGCGAATCGCCTGGGCGCAAGCGCGCTGATGCAGGGACTCTCGGATGGATACTTCGTGATTCCCTACACGGTAGGCAACTATCTCGCGACGAACAAATTCGCCAAGGTGGATGCGAGCAACTCTGAGGCTCGGAGCGCCGTGGCGTCGGTTCAGCAGATGACGGACAAACTGCTTTCGATCAAGGGCAAGCGGACGGTCGATTCGTTTCATCGCGAGCTGGGCAAGATCATGTGGGACCACTGCGGCATGTCGCGTACGGCGCAGGGACTGGAAGGGGCGATCGGGGAAATTCGCGCGCTGCGCGAGGAATACTGGCAGAACGTGAATGTTCCGGGCAGCGGCGATGACCTGAACCAGAGCCTGGAAAAGGCCGGCCGCGTCGCGGACTTCTTCGAGCTGGGTGAATTGATGTGCATCGATGCGCGCGAGCGCAATGAATCGTGCGGAGGCCACTTTCGCGAGGAGTATCAGACTCCGGACGGTGAAGCACAGCGCGATGACGAGCACTATTCGTATGTCGCTGCCTGGGGCTACACCGGTGCCGGCAATCGTCCCGAGTTCTCGAAGGAGCCGCTGGATTTTCACTACGTTCATCCCAGCCAGAGGAGCTACAAGTAATGAAACTGACGCTGAAAATCTGGCGGCAAAAGAGTGCCAAAGCCAAGGGCGCATTCGTGAGCTATTCGATGGACGATGTGAATGGCGAGATGTCGATGCTGGAGTGCCTCGACGTGCTCAACGAAACGCTGATCGAAAAGGGCGAAGAGCCGGTAGCCTTCGAGCACGACTGCCGCGAAGGTATCTGCGGTTCGTGCGGCTTCATGATCAACGGCGTTGCACATGGTCCGGAGCGCGCCACGACTGTCTGCCAGCTGACGATGCGGCATTTCAAAGACGGGCAGGAACTGGTGATCGAGCCATGGCGGGCGGGCGCTTTTCCGGCGATGAAGGACCTGGTGGTCGACAGGCGGGCCTTCGATCGGATTATCGCGGCGGGCGGGTATATCTCGGTCTCGACAGGAAATGCGCCGGACGGGAACACAATTCTCGTGGGCAAGGATATCGCCGACCGGGCGATGGACGCGGCAGCATGCATCGGATGCGGAGCCTGTGTGGCGGCCTGCCCCAACGCTTCGGCTGCGCTGTTTACCGGAGCAAAGATCGCGCATCTCAGCATCCTGCCTCAGGGCAAGGTGGAGAGCGACCACCGAGCGCTGGGGATGGTCGCGCAGATGAATGCGGAACCCTTCGGCAGCTGCACCAACATTGGCGAATGCACAGGCGTGTGCCCAAAAGAGATTCCGCTGGGAGTGATCGCGACGATGAACCGCGATTATCTTCGCGCAAGCTGGAAACGGCGTGAGGATCTCGTAAACACCATTGAGCCTGTGACCGAGTGGACTGCAGAAGCGAAGTAGAACGGCCTCAACGCGGGCCGCGTTCACGGATGTATTGGTCAAGCATGGTGGGACTGTTACAATCCCCCCACGCTCATGAAGATACTGCTTGCTTCCCTGCTCGCCGCTACTCTACCTCTCGCTGCTCAGAACACTCCTGTGAATCCAAAGACTGCTGAAGCCGTACACAACTCCGCTATCGTTATCGACACGCATGCCGACACGACGCAGCGGCTGGTCGACGAGAACTACGACCTTGCCGATCAGCTTAACGGCGGCAATCTCAATTTTGACTCTGCCAAGAAGGGCAACCTGGGCGCGGAGTTCTTCTCCATCTGGGTCGAGCCGGATCTGTACAAGGGCCACGATGCGCGGCGCACGCTGGAGCTGATCGATGCGGTCTACCAACAGGCGGCGAAGCATCCCGACCGCATGCGGATGGCGTACTCTCCCGCGGATATCGAGGCCGCGCATCGCGAGCACAAGCTGGCCGCGTTGATGGGCATTGAGGGCGGTCACTCCATCGAAAATTCGCTTGCGCTGCTGCGGGATTACTACCGGCTGGGTGTCCGGTACATGACGCTTACGTGGTCGAACTCGCTGGACTGGGCCAACTCGTCGGGAGATGAGGGCAAGACGGGAGTACCGCACAATCCGGATGGACTGACTCCCTTTGGCAAAGAGGTCGTGCTGGAGATGAACCGCCTGGGCATGATGGTCGATATCTCGCACGTCGCCGACGACACCTTCTGGGCGGCCATCAAGACGACGAAGGCGCCGGTGATCGCTTCGCACTCGTCGGTGCGGGCGATCTCCAACGCGCCGCGCAATATGACGGACGATATGCTTCGGGCCGTGGGCAAAAATGGCGGAGTCGTTCAGGTGAATTACTACTCCGCGTTCATCAGCCAGGCTTATCGCGATGCTTCTATCGCGCAGCAGCCGGAGGTGAACAAGGCCACGGAGGAACTGAAAGCGAAGTTCGCGGCTGAAGGCAAGCAGGTGACCTACGGAGATCTTGAAAAGTTGCAGCGGCAATATGCGGACCGCATTCCGAGGCCGCCCCTCAGCGCGCTGATCGACCACATCGATCACATCGCGAAGGTGGCCGGTGTCGATCATGTCGGTCTCGGTTCCGACTTCGATGGCGTCAGCGGGCAGCTACCTGCGGGGATCGATTCAGCCGCTGATCTTCCGAAGATTACAGCGGCGCTGCTGGAGCGCGGCTATTCGGCGGAAGACTGCCATAAGATTCTCGGCGGCAACCTGCTGCGGGTGTTCGGCGAGGTGGAGCGGGTGAGCCGTGAGATGCAGGCGGCGAAGTAGCAGCAAGACTGATCCCCTGACATTCGCTCAAGCGGTTTTACGGACGGGCCGGAGCCCGTCCTGTTCTGAGTTCAGGTTCTGAGTTCAGGTTAGTTTGCTACTTATGCGGACGGATTCTTAAGGATATCCGCCAACGCGCGCAACCGCGTCGAGTCGGCCGGACTCTTCGCAGTGGAGGCGCTCGCTTCCAGAGACGACGCCATGCCTTTCAGCTTCGCCACCTTGCTCTCGCTCATGTGCGACTTCTCCGCGCCGGTGATCGCCTTCTGCAGATCGTTGATTTGTTTTGCGGGCAAAGCCTGCGAGCGCTGCAACTGATCCACGTATGCCTTCGCCACGACTAATTGCGCAGGCCACGCGATCTTCTGCTGGTTCTGCACGTTCAGCTCTGACACCTTGACTGTCTTCGCCGCGTCGATTTCGTTCTGGGTCAGATACTTCGTCGGCGTCAGCTCAAAGACGTCGAGGCCGCGCGCAATTTCCGAGCCGTAGATCGCACCGTTGTACCAATACGCCGACCAGTCGCCGCCCAGGACCAGCGTCTTCGGATCAATCGGACCGCGATCGAAGTAGGCAATCTCAAAGGGATGCGCCGCGTCGGTGAAGTCCATGACCGAAATGCCGCCCTGGTACCAGGACTGCACCTCGATGTCGCGCCCCGGAACGGGGACGAGCGATCCGTTGTGCGCCACGCAGTTCTCTGTGTCGCCCTGGGCTGCCGGCAGCTTGTAGTAACCCGCGAGGCTCAGCTTGTCGTCCTTGAGGTTGAAGATCGCATCGGCACCCCACTTGTTGGGGTCGTTCGGACGGCAGCGCGCTCCGAGCCCACCGCCCCACTCATCGGTGTAGACCACCTTCGATCCGTCGTTCGAGAACGACGCCGAATGCCAGTAGGAGTAGTTCGGATCATTCACGGCATCCACGCGCTTCGGATGCACCGGGTCCTTGATGTCGAGCAGAATGCCGTTGCCCGAGCACGCGCCCGCCGCCAGCCCGATCGCCGAGTACACCGTAATGTCGTGGCACTGGTTGGTGTCAGCCGGCTTCTCGGCACCTTTGTCATGGCTGCCGCCGTTGTTCAGGCCGTTCAGCGCGCCGGTCCGCGGATCGATAAACACCCGCGGGCTCGATACCACCTTCGCATCCTGTGGAGCGGCGATGGGAACCTTGATCACCTCGATGCGGAAGAGCGCGGTGTTGGGGTCCTTGTCCGGAGCCTCGTTCGAACATCCGGCCAACTCCTCCGGCTGGCGCACAAATGACGTGCCCGAGACGTAGATATAGACATTGTCCTTATCGTTCGGATCCACCACCAGCGTATGCGTGTGAGAGCCACGGCAGGTCTGAACCGCTGCTACCTGTTTCGGATTCCTGATGTCCGAAATGTCGAAGATCCTCACGCCGCGGAAGCGATCCTTCTGCGCTGCCGGGATGTGGCGTTCTCTTTTTCCTCGCCAGCCGGAGCTTTCTCTCCCTCGGCTGGTTTAGGCGCTGCGGGCGGCGGGGGCTCGGGGGGAAAGCCTTGCGTGCCGCAATCCAGGCGTCCATTCGGCATCTCTACCGACATGAACAGCAGGTTTCCGTATACCGAAACATCGCCCTGGCCGCCCGGGCATACCAACGAGGTCAACAACGCCGCCTTCGCCGGATCGGAGATGTCGTAGATGTTGATGCCGTAGAAGTTTCCCTGGAAAAGATGGTCCCCCTGAAAGGCAAGGTCTGAATTTGCAAACGCAAGCTGCGCGATCACCAGCTGCATCGGCTTCGGCATCTTTGAGGTGTCACTCACGCCGAGCTGACCAAGAGTTTTTTGCACCTGAGGATCGTCGGGAGAAGTTGCGGCGAGCTGGAAGGCTTCCGGCTTCTTCACAAACGCGAGATGCTTTAATCCATTGGCTGCTTCTCCGGCGTTATACAGCCCCGGCGTCAGCTTGTAGCGAGGATCGTTGGTGTCCGACCCGGTCATCCCCGGCGGCAGCGGCGGAGCCGGCGTCGGCGCAAACGGGTTCTGCTCGGCTTCCGGCGCCTTGGCGGCGGGTGCGGGCGTCTGTGCCTGCGCCTGCATCAGGCTTACACTGGAACACAACACAACTGCGGCCACGGCGGCCAGACGGACGGCAACGATCTTTACTCCTGCCTTGCTATTTCGATTCAATGTTTCTCCTCCAACATGTTTTGCATAATTTTGATCTCGGCCCGTTGCGTGTTGTCTGCATCGGTCGCGAAGTTGAAAATGTCGGCGTCCTGCCCCGCGCCCGCCGTATCGAACAGGTCCTTCACCATCACCAGTGCACCCTGGTGGTGCTGAATCATGCCCGTCAAAAACAGCTCATCGAATTCCGCGCCGGTCGCCTTGCGCAACGCCGCCATCTGCTCCGGCGTGAGCATCCCCGGCATGGGGGCCATGGGTTTGCCCGACATATCCATATCCGGCATTCCCGGCATCGCCATTGATGTTGGCTTGCCCCGGGCCGCCAGCCACCGCTCCATAAAGCGGATCTCGTCCGATTGTGAGCTGCTGATCTTCGCTCCCAGCGTCCGGATATCCTTACTTCTCGGTGTGCGACGGAATCAGAGCCGTCATCTCGACCGCCTGCGAATGATGCATGATCATGCCCTGCATGAACTCCACATCGGCCTGCGAAAGGGGCGGCAGGCTCGGTCTCGTGGACGCAGGCAGAGTCCTGCTCGGCTGCCCGGGCGCTCCCGGCTGTACTACAACGGGTGCGGGATCAGGCTGCTGAGCGCTCAGGGTCAGGCACGCGGGAGCGCCTGCGATGAGGATCACGGCGAGCAGCGTGACCCCTACTCTTACGAACCTGGGTGGGCGGTTGCGAGGAAGAGGGCAGAACTTCAGTGCGTAACCAAACATTATTGATGACTTTAACGCTACCACGACGCAACGTGATGCGAGGTGGAAGATTGCGTTGTGAACATAGTGAGTTCATTCCGGCGGGATCGCAAGAAATTTCAGATAGTGGCCGTGTTAGCTGGGTTGACCTGGGCAGCGGTGACGGCAACCCTTCCTGTGATCGCGGCCAACTTGTTCCCGAATCGATGCTCTCCACGTCCTAAGTTCCTGCGCACGTTTGCACCGCGCGAGTAGACTCGTGGGGGTAAGAAAAAGGGAGGTTCCCCCAATGAAAGTCAAACCGATCCTTATAGCATCACTGCTTTGCCTAATTGCGGTGGGAGCGTTCGCCGCCGATGATGAACAAAAAAACCAGAAAGAGCGGACGGAAATTCGCCAGATGTCCCAAGATACGCTCGCGCGCCTTTACAAAGCAGAGCCTGCCACCCGAGCAGCCGTACAGAAGGCTTACGGGTACGCGGTCTTCAGCAACACTGGAATCAAGATCCTTGTAGGGGGTTCCGGCAGAGGTGAGGGCCTCGCCGTCAGCAACCAGACCAAGAAAGAAACCTTCATGAAGATGTTGGAACTCCAGGCCGGCCTTGGCTTCGGAGTCAAGAAGTTCCGGTGTGTGTTTATCTTCGACAACCAGAAGGTGTTCGACGACTTTGTGAATTCCGGCTGGGAGTTCGGAGGACAGGCTTCGGCCGCCGCCAAAACCAGCCCTGAAAAAGGCGGATCCTTGCAGGGCGCGACCTCGGTTTCCCCGGGTGTCTGGATGTATCAGCTTACCGACAAGGGAATAGCCCTGGAAATCACCGCTAAGGGCACCAAGTACTCGAAGGATGATGACCTGAACTGAAGTGTGCGTCGAGGCGAGGCCGCGCATAGCTCCCGAGCAGACAATCGCGGGCTAGTTGCACCGAGAACCGCGCCCTCGGGTTGGCCGAGCGGCGAACGCGGGGTAACCTCGTCCAACGTGCGCTACTGCTCGTCGGTCCAACTGAAGAAGACGTTGTTGAGCGACTCGGCCAGGGTGGGGTGGGAGAAGATTCCGTCGCGCAGGGCCGTGTATTTGAGGCCGCCCTGCATAGCGATCTGGACGATGGTGGCAACTTCTCCGCCCTCGATGCCGAGGACGGCGGCGCCGAGGATCTGCTCGGTGTCGCGGTCGACGATGATCTTCATGAAGCCGCGGGTCTCGGCGGTCTCGATGGCGCGGGCAACGTTGGTCATGGGCATTTTGGCGACGCGAATCTTCAGGCCCTGCTTGCGGGCTTCGGATTCGGTAAGGCCGATGCGGCCGAGCTGCGGGTCGATGAAGACGGTGTAGGGCAGGATGCGGTCGCGGATGCTGCGGTGTTCGCCGTGGAGGAGATTGGCCTGGAGGATGCGGTAGTCGTCGTAGGAGATGTGGGTGAAGGCGGGACCGCCCTTGACGTCTCCCAGGGCGTAGATGCCGGGGACGTTGGTTTCGAGATACTCGTTGACCTTGATGTAGCCGTGGTGCGTCGACCTGCGACCCCGGCGGCGGGGAGGTTGAGGGCGTCGGTGTTGGGAGTGCGTCCGGCGGCGACGAGGAGATGCGAGCCGGAGACGGTGCGGGATTCTCCTGCGACCTTGACGGTCAGTTCGATGGCGTCTCCGGATTTTCGCGCGGCGGTGGTTTTCGTTTCGAGGAGAAATTCGATGCCGTCTTCGGTGAGGATTTTCTTGACTTCTTCCGCAACATCGGCGTCTTCATGCTCGAGGAGCTGTTTGCCGATGTGGATGACGGTGACCCTGCTGCCAAAGCGGCGGAACATCTGTCCGAACTCGAGGCCGATGTAGCCGCCGCCGATGACGATGAGGTGTTCGGGGACGGCGTCGAGCTCCATGATGGATTCGTTGGTCAGGAAAGGGCACATCGTCGATGCCGTCGATCTTCGGGCATGGCAGCGCGCAGGCCGGTGTTGAGGAAGATCCAGTCAGCCTCAAGCGTCCTTGTGCCACCTTCGCGCAGGTCGATGTGGAGGGTCTTCGGGCCGGTGAAGTCGGCGAGTCCGTAAATGAGCTCGAGATTCGGGGCCGGTCGAAGGCGCTTCTCGTTGCCGGAGCGGAAACTTTCGACGACTTCACGCTTGCGTTCGCGGACTTTTTTCAGGTCGATCGAGATGGGGCCGGTTGCAACTCCGTAGTCGGCGCCGCGCCGGGCGAGATAGGCCACGCGGCCGCTGGCGACCATGGTCTTGGTGGGCGTGCAGCCTTCGTTGATGCAGGTGCCGCCGACGTGCTTGCTCTCGATGACGGCGGTCTTCTTTCCTGCTTTAGCGAGTGCCGCTGCGAGGGGGTTCGCGGCTTGTCCGGAGCCTACGAGGATGGCATCGAATCGTTCGTTCATGTCGACCTGCCTGGAGAGTATTCTGACGCGCCGATCCTAGAGGCGGGAAACAAGAAACAAGCTGCCGCCGATTGTAATCAGGTCCTCGACGAGTGCGACAGGCAAATCGGGCAGCTTTCCCGGCGCCGTAAGAGCGCGGCGGATACGGAATCCGGCGAGTGTGCCGGCTATAGCTCCAACGCCCCCTGCGATTGCGCAGAATGCGATGCCGACGTGCCCGGCAATGGCCAGCGCCGCTCCGCAGAGGGCTCCCATGACGATACGGGCCCCGAAGGGGCCGGGCGCGTTGCGAGGGCCGATCTTCGATGTCTTATCTGCAATGAGTTCTCCGATGGCCAGAAGCGTGAAGATGCCGGTAGCGATTGAACTGGCGAGGAATGCCAACCCCGAACCAGACAAATCCAGCCAGCCGAGGTGAGCACCCCAGCAGACTATGGCGGGCGGGGTGAGAGAGCGGAGTCCGCATGCGACTCCCAGAAGCAAACAAAACAAGAGAACCACTGCAACTGTCATCAACTACTCCTTCGAGACCCCAACTTCAGAGTTATGGAATCAACAATAGCTTGCCGGTGGTTTTTCGGGCTTCGAGGTCGATGTGGGCTTGGCGGGCTTCACTCAATGGATAGGTGTGTTCCATGCGAACCTTCAGCTTGCCGGCGTCGACTGCCTCGAGGACGGCCTCAGCACGGGCAAGCAACTCATCCCGGGTGAGGGTGTAGTGCTTCAGCGTGGGACGGGTGATGAAGAGCGAGCCCTTTGCCGAGAGGCCGATGAGATCGAAGGGCGGGACTGGCCCGCTTGATCCGCCGTACAGAACCATCATGCCGCGCGGGCGAAGGATGTTCAGCGACTTGTCGAAGGTAGTCTTGCCGACGGAATCGTAGACTACGTCGACGCCGTGGCCGGCGGTGAGACGCTTGGTCTCGGATTCGAAGTCGCACTGCGTGTAAAGGATGACGTCGGCGGCTCCGGCTTCGCGGGCGAGCGCGGCCTTTTCTTCGGTGGAGACGGTGGCGATGACGCGGGCTCCGATCTGCGAGGCCATCTGGGTGAGGAGCAGGCCTACTCCGCCGGCGGCGGCGTGGACGAGGGCGGTGTCTCCGGGCTTGAGCGGGAAGGTGGAGCGCGAGAGGTAGTGGGCGGTCATGCCCTGCAGCATGACGGCGGCGGCGAGTTTCAGGTCAAGGTGCGGAGGGACATGGATCAGCATGGTCGCAGGAACCACGGAATACTCGGCATAGCTGCCCATGACATGGCACCAGGCCACCGGGTCGCCGGGCTTGAAGTCAGTCACGCCCTCTCCCACGGCCTCGACGATGCCCGCGCCTTCCTGTCCGTCGATGAAGGGCAGCTCCGTCTTATAGCGGCCTTCGCGATAGTAGACGTCGATGAAATTGATGCCCGAGGCATGGATCCTGACGAGGACTTCGCCGGGTCCGGGGGTGGGAACGGGGAGGTCGACAAAGGTGAGGACCTCGGGGCCGCCGGTCTGCTGGATCTGGATGGCTTTCATAAGCTTGCAGATGCCAAATTTAACAGACGCGATTCAATTGTGTCTGGAAATTAGTCTTCGTGGAGCAGGCTTTGTTCGCCGGAGGCGCGCAGGCGGACAAGGCGGTCGATGGTGTACGGGGCGCGCTGCGAAGAGGTGTGATAGTGCCGGACCTGGAGTTCGCCGAGCAGGCCAATCGCGACCATCTGGATGCCGGCCAAAATCAGCACACCGGCTATGACGAAGAGCGGCCCGTGCTGGTCCATGACATGCTGATGCGTGAAGATCTTGAGGGCGGCAAGGAAGACGGAGATTCCTCCACCGAGCAGCATGCCTAGCGCGCCAAAGAGCCCGAAGAAGTGGAGCGGGCGCATCATGTACTTCAACAGAAATCGAATAGTCAGCAGATCAAAGAAAACACGGAAGGTGCGGCCGATTCCGTAGTGTGATTTGCCGCGCTCGCGATTTACGTTCTTGATGGGAATCTCGCAGATACTCGCGCCATACCACGCCGCAAGGGCGGGAATGAAGCGGTGCATTTCTCCGTACAGCGGAATATTGTGGATGACTTCGCGGCGGTAGGCCTTGAATGTCGTGCCGAAGTCGTGAATGTCGACGCCCGAGAGTTTGGCCATCATCCAGTTGGCGCAGCGCGAAGGAATGCGGCGCATTACGAAATTATCAATGCGCTCTTTGCGCCAGCCGCTGACAACGTCGTAGCCTTCTTCGAGCTTTTCGAGAAAGTTGGGAATCTCGCGCGGGTCATGCTGAAGATCGCCGTCCATCGCGAGGATAAACTCGCCCTGCGAGTGGTCGAAGCCGGCGGCGAGTGCGGAGGTCTGTCCGAAGTTGCGGCGCAGTTTGACGACGAGGACGCGGCTATCGACCGCCGCGATTTCTTCCAGCAATTTGTAACTGCGGTCGGTCGATCCGTCGTCGACGAGCACCAGCTCGAAGCTGTCTCCCACTCTGCTCCATGACGGCCTTGAGGCGGTCGTACATGGTGGTTATGTTTTCTTCTTCGTTGTGGAAGGGGACGACAATCGAATACTTCGGCATATCTACTGATTATATAGACTTGCGTAGGGCGCGCAGGGGTTCGGAATCTTTTCTGGTATCTCCCGGCGGCACCGTTGTTACTTGTGTCTTCAAGACTCTGCGATTACGTGGGACGCGATGCGCGCAGCCTCTTCGCAGGCAGCACGGTCGACATCGTTGTGGGTCACGAAGCGAATCTGATGATCGGCGGCGGTGCCGGCGATGACGCCACGCTGTTTGAGCTGGTCGAGGATGGGCGTGGGGTCGGGGTATCCGCGCACAGTGAAGATGACGATGTTGGTCTGGACGGTGGTGAGATCGATCTCAACCTCAGGCAGATCGGCGAGGCTCTCGGCAAGGAAGCGGGCGTTGGCGTGGTCTTCGTCGAGGCGCCTGGGCATTTCTTCGAGGGCGATGAGGCCGGCGGCGGCGAGGACTGCCTGCCTGGCGCATGCCTCCGCCTAACATTTTGCGAACGTTGCGGGCGCGGTCGATGAAGTCGCGGCTGCCGACGAGCATGGAGCCCACGGGAGCGCAGAGTCCCTTGGAGAGGCAGAACATCACGCTGGAGAAGCCGGAGGTCAGCTCGGCGACGGGGATGTTAAGGGCGGTGGCGGCGTTGAAGATGCGGGCTCCGTCGAGGTGGACGGGGATGCGAATCTCGGTGGCGCACGACCAGATGTCACGGCAAATATCGAGAGGCGTGACGGTGCCTCCGGCCATGTTGTGGGTGTTTTCGAGGGTGATGAGGCCGGTGCCGGCGCGGTGGAAGTCTGCTTTCCGGCACATCTGCTCGATGTGCTGCCAGGTGACGATGCCGCGGTCGGCGAAGACGGTGCGGAGCTGGCACGCCGGAGAAGGCGGCAGACATGGCCATCTCCCAGTCGACGACGTGAGCGCGCGATTCGGTGATGACTTCCTGGCCGTGATGGGTGTGCAGGCGGATCGCGATCTGGTTGCCCATCGTGCCGGTGGGGACGAAGATGGCGGCTTCGCGGCCGAAGATCTCAGCGGCGCGCGCTTCGAGGAGATTGACGGTGGGGTCTTCGGCGTAGACGTCGTCTCCTACCTCGGCTGCGGCCATGGCGGCGCGCATCGCGGGGGTGGGCCTGGTCACCGTGTCGCTGCGCAGGTCGATGGTTGTCGAACCGCGAGTCTTCGAGGGTCGGAGTCAGCAGGGTGTTCTCAGGCGAGAGGACGGGATGGGGGCGAGGGCATAACGAAATTCCTAGCGTCTCGTAAACTGCACCCGTCTCGACCAGAAAATGCTCGAACACTTCGTTTGACACAAGGCGTCCGCGCGGCGTCAAGGCGATCTGGCTCGGCGGTCCAGGTGATCAGGCGCTCGCATTCGAGGTCGGTGAGGCCGGGCTCGAAGCGACTCGACTGCGGGCGGCGCCGAATTCGTCGCGCGAGGCGAGGAGGCTTCACGCCGGCATTGAGACGGAGGCCGAGAAACCAGGCCTCTTCGAGCTCTTCGTCGCGCGGAAGCCGATGGACTTCGTTCCAGCCCGGCGATTCGAGGAAAGGCTCGAGTTCGTCGGTGGTCGCGAAGCGGAGAGCGGAGCCGGAGCGGGTGCGGAGCATGGAGTGTGCGTCGAGACCGAGGCCGAGGTAGGGCTTGCGCCGCCAGTACTTCAGGTTGTGCAGCGATTCCCTTCCCGGCCGGGCGAAGTTGGAGATTTCGTACTGGGCGAGGCCGTGCGTTGGCGAGGAAATCAACGGCTCTCGGAGTACATGTCGGCGATGGCGTCGTCGGGCGGGACCTGCGGCGCGTAGTACTTCAGGCCGCCTGAAGTTGATCTCGCGGCCGAGACGCGAGTCGTCGTCGACTTCGAGCATGTAGACGCTGGCGTGATCGACGCCTGTGTCGGCGAGGACGTCGAGGGATTCGGTGCCATGAGGCGTCGGTCTGGTCCGGGCAGGCCGGCGATGAGATCGACGTTGATGCGCGGGATGCCGAGCGCGTGCGGACGCGGTCGATATCGCGCAGGGCGATCTCGCGAGTGTGGAGGCGGCCAGTGTGCTTTGCCTCGTCGTCGATGAAGGACTGGACGCCGAAGCTGATACGGTTGACGCCGCATTCGAGCATGGCGGCGAGGGTTGCATCGTCGAGCTGGCCGGGGGCGCACTCGACGGTGATCTCAGCATTCGGGAGAACGATGAAATTCGCGGCGGATCGCGGCGAAGAGGCGCGTGATCAGCTGCGGCGGGCAGAAGCGAGGGCGTTCCGCCGCCGAGGTAGATGGTGTCGATGACGTTGGGGAGGGCGGCGTTCCAGTGAGCGGCGTTCGTCGCGGATGGTGCGAGGTCTTGTTCGAGGCCGAGCGATGTATCGCTCGAAATAGCTGGATGGGAAGACTCCCGAGGCGAAGTTGCAGTAGGTGCATTTCGATTTGCAGAACGGAATCGAGAGGTAGAGGCCGAGGGAGCTCCATCTGCGATTATTCTCGCACTTGAGACGAAAGGGGCATCCGATGATGCCCATGGAGTCACGCTCCATTTAAGATAGAAGCAGCGCTCATGGCCGGATTCAGACAAAAAGAAGCCCGCAGGAGCAAAGAAAAAGCCGGCCGCGGCAGCAGGATGAAGACGTCATCGGCAAGGCCTATGACGGCCGTCTGATGCGCCGTCTGCTTACCTATCTCTATCCCTACAAGTGGGCGGCGTTTATCTCGCTTGCGGCGATCCTCATCAAGGCTGCGTGCGATGTCCTCGGGCCCTATCTGACGGAAGTCGCCATCGACCGCTACATGACGGCGAAGCCCACGCCGCGCAGGCGCGATTTCTGGCGCGCGTGGCTCAGCCGCGATCCGGTGCGCGGGCATCACGCAGATCGTGCTTGATCTACCTTGGCTCGCTGCTGCTGAGTTTCGCGCTCGAGTTTATTCAGACCTACCTGATGCAGTGGACCGGGCCAGAAGATCATGTTCGACATGCGGCGGCAGATCTTCGGCCACCTGCAGCGCATGCACATCGGCTTCTACGACCGCAATCCGGTCGGGCCGGCTGGTCACGCGACTGACGAGCGATGTCGACGCGCTCAACGAGATGTTCACCTCGGGCGTCTTCGCGATCTTTGAGGACGTCTTTGTTCTCGCCGGGATCGTCTTCGTGATGCTGCGCATGAAGTGGTGGCTGGCGCTGCTGGCGTTCTCGGTGCTGCCGCTCATTCTCATCGCCACGCGCATCTTCCGGAAGTATGTGCGGGATTCGCTACCGGCGCATTCGCACCGCAATTGCGCGGATCAACAGCTACACGCAGGAACACGTTACCGGCATGAGCCTGGTACAGCTCTTCAACCGGCAGCAACGCGCCTACAAGGACTTCGAAGCCGTCAACCGCACGCACCTGGTCGCCTTCAAGGATTCGATCCTGGCCTACGCGCTGTACTATCCGGTAGTCGAGATTCTCAGCTCGATCGCGATCGCGCATGGTGATCTGGATCGGCGGACGCGGCGTGCTGCGCGGCGCGGTTTCAATCGGCGTGCTGGTTGCGTTTATCCAGTACGCGCAACGGTTCTTCCGTCCGATACAGGACCTCAGCGAGAAGTACAACATTCTGCAGGCCGCCATGGCTGCCAGCGAGCGCGTCTTCAAGCTCATCGATACGCGAACCGGAAATTGTCTCGCCAGCACACGCAAAGCAGACAGACAACTCCGGCAGCATCGAATTTCGGAACGTCTGGTTCACCTATCAGCGGCTCGACGAAGAGACCAGGGCGCGGGTGGCGCGCTCGACGCCGGAAGAACTGGCTGCGATGCACGATATCGAGTGGATCCTGCGCGGCGTGTCGTTCTCCATCGACCCGGACCAGACGGCGGCGATCGTCGGCCATACGGGCGCGGGCAAATCGACGATCATCAGCCTGATGATGCGCTTCTATGACATTCAGCACGGGCAGATTTTGATCGATGGCGTCGATGTTCGCGAGCACGACCTGTTGAGACTCCGCCAGCATTTCGGCGTGGTGCTGCAGGACCCGGTGCTCTTCAGCGGCACGATCGGCAGCAACATCCGCATGGGCACGGCTTCGATCACGGATGAACAGATGCGCGCGGCAGCCGAGCAGGTGAACATTCACGACTTCATCACGTCGCTCCCGGGCGGCTACGACGAAGCGCTCCGCGAACGGGGCAACTCGCTTTCGACCGGACAAAAGCAGCTCATCAATTTTGCACGAGCCCTGGCTCACAACCCGCGTATTCTGATTCTCGACGAAGCCACCTCCTCGGTCGACACCGACACCGAGACTCCGCGTTCGCCTGGCGCTCGAACGGATGATCCGAGGGCGGACCTCGGTAGTGATCGCGCATCGCCTGTCCACGATCCAGCAAGCCGACAGCATTCTCGTGATGCACAAAGGCCAACTGCGCGAGATGGGCAGCCACCAGGAGCTGCTGGCTCGACGGGGCATCTACTGGAAGCTCTATCAACTGCAATATAAGGACCAGGAACTCGGGCTGCCACAGGACGGGCTGACTCCGTCGCTGGCGCTGGGGACGGATTAGGAACTGGCGGCTGTGACATTTCACTTTCCGGTCGGTTACGATGAAGGTGAAGGCAGCAATTCCTCAGGAAATACAGAATGACTACTGTCAAGATCACAT
Source organism: uncultured Acidobacteriota bacterium (assembly GCA_963735555.1). Classification (GTDB taxonomy): domain Bacteria; phylum Acidobacteriota; class Terriglobia; order Terriglobales; family Acidobacteriaceae; genus Silvibacterium. The sequence goes on along the minus strand of CAVTLP010000012.1, from coordinate 128,739 downwards.
TGCCTGACCAACTAGCACAAGACGCGCAACGTGCCGGGCTGTTATCCCCTGAGTTTCTGGAGAAACTGCTTCGCGAGCACCTAAGAGCGCAACGTGTCGATGAGTTGTTTTCAGCGATGGAGCGTATGAGCGCCGTGGACGACCCGGCAATCATGTCGCCCGAAGCAGTTGCGGAAGAGATCGCAGCCATGCGTTCTGGGAGACGTGCACACAAACCCAGCTAATGCGAAGTCGTCCTGGACACAAATGTTGTCGCATCAGCTCTATTGTGGGACGGCGCCCCAAGGCAGCTCTTGCGTGTTGGACGCCGCAAAGATGTCCAGTTTGTTACGAGTGCGGCGCTGCTTGCTGAGCTGACGGATATTCTTTCCCGATCTAAATTTGAGAAGAAGATTGCCGCTTCTCTGCTTTCAGTTGACCAGTTGGTTGACCTCTATTCCGAACTGGTTGCTCTGGTGCGTCCCATTCCAGTGCCGCGCATTGCGCCCGATCCGGATGATGATGTGGTCATCGGCACGGCGCTTGCCGCGAAGGCTGACTTCATCGTCACGGGAGATCGCACCTTGCTGATGCTGGCAGAATATGAAGGCTGCCGGATCATTTCCGTAAGTGAAGCCTTGCAGTCCCTTATCTCAGCGTGAAGCAATTCGCGCCCATAGGTTCAGCCCCTCAAGCTCGCCCGGCAAACTCGCGATTCTCGGTAGAGACCCGAACTTTCTCCCCTTCCTTGATGAAGAGGGGCACACCAATCTCGAGTCCTGTCTCCAGGCGGACTGTTTTGGTGACGCTTCCGCCCGACGAGTTCCCCCGCGCGCCCGGCTCTGCATACGTCACCGTCAACTCTACAAAGAGAGGCAGCTGCAGGCCGATGGGATTGCCGTTGTATTTGTGGAGCTGGATCAGCGCGCCCTCCACCAGAAAATCGAGCGCATTGCCCACCATCTCCTCGTCCAGCGTGAGGGTCTCGAAGCTCTCCTGGTCCAGGAAGTGCGATCCATCGCCGTCGCTATACAGGTAGGAGGCCGGGACGATCTCGAGGTCCGGCTCCTTTAACTTGTCGCCTGCCTTGAACGTCTTCTGAAAGACAGCCTGGGTAAGCAGGTTGCGCATCTTCAGATGCACCAGCGTCTGTCCGCCGCGAGCGGTGGGCGTGGACACGTCCGCCTCCAGGCAGTAGTAGGGTGCGCTCTCGAACTCGAAATACGCCTTGCGCTTGATATCGATGGCATCAATCAGTGCGGACATAAACTCCTCAAAAGGCAGGATCGACACCGAAACGACGATGCGAACCTGATCTCGCTTTTTGTAATGAGTATAAAGTGATATGCCCTGCGCTGAGAGGCTGGCCATCGTGGATCGGATGAACGGAAAGTCCTATCATGGAAGAGTTATGCCGTTCCCCATCAAAGTATGCGTCGTATGCTCGGAGGAGTTCGAACTAAAGCCGGACAAACCCGGCTTCGCTAACCGCTGTCCGGAGTGCAGCGTCTCTGAGGCCGAAGATTCGACCGCAAGCCGCGCAGATGGCGGCGACCGCACCCCGAAAGAAATGAATGAGGCCCGCCGAAACGCGATCCGCGACCTGCTCTACCGCAAGGACAGCTAGCTCACGCGATGAGCCCGAATCCCAGAATCTTTCTCTCCGCCGGAGAGGCCAGCGGCGAACATTACGGTGCGTCGCTTATCGCCGCCATCCGCCGGCTCGACCCTAGCGCAGAGTTCTTCGGTCTGGGCGGACAGCGGATGGAAGCCCTTGGATTCCGGCGTATCGTCCGCGCCGAGGATGTGGCGGTCATGGGCATCACCGAAGTCATCCGGCACATGCCGCGTATCTATGGCGAGTACCGGCGGCTGAAAGCCTCGATTGCAGCCGAAAAACCGGATGTCGCGATCCTTATCGACTTTCCCGATGTGAACCTGTCTCTGGCCAGGCACCTCAAGCGGGCAGGGGTTCCGGTGATCTACTTTGTTTCGCCGCAGCTCTGGGCCTGGAAGAAATACCGCATCCGCGAAGTCCAGCGTTATGTCGATCGCATGCTCGTGATCTTTCCTTTTGAAGAAGGGTTCTACCGCGACCGCAAGGTGCAGGCCACCTATGTTGGTCACCCGCTCGCCGATCTGCCCCCGCCTACGATCTCGCGTGAAGCCTTCGCTCGCGAAAGCGGCCTCGATCCGTCCAACGATTTGGACCCGAACAAGCAATGGATAGGCCTGCTCCCCGGCAGTCGTCCCAGGGAAATCCGCCTCAATCTGCCGGAAATGCTGCACGCCGCGGCGCTCCTCAAGAAAGGGGGCGACTACGAATTTCTTCTCCCCCTCGCTCCAACGCTGACCGAAGCGCAACAAGCCGAAGTCCGGACAATGCTTCCGGAAGTACCGCGCATCACGATCACGAATGACGCCCGAGCGACACTCCAACATGCCCGGGCCAGCATTGTGGCCAGCGGAACGGCTACGGTCGAAGCTGCGCTCATCGGCAATCCCTTTGTCGTGGTCTATCGGGTTTCGCCGCTGAGCTACGCCGTCGCCAAGCGCGTCGTTGACGTGCCGCATGTTGCCATGGTGAATCTTATTGCAGGACGCCGCGCGGTCCCTGAGCTTATCCAGGGTGACTTTACGGCTGAAAATGTCGTCTCACAGCTACAACCGCTTTTGGACGAAGGGCGACCTCGCGCGGGCATGCTCGCCAGCCTGCACGAAATATCGGGTATGCTCAAGGCCGAAGGCAATCGCGGCGGCGAATCCGCAATCGACCGCGTTGCAGGCATCACACTTGAAGTGCTTCACCAAAATACCGTTAGGATCAGCCAGTAGCGTCAGGAAAAATAACTCGAAAGCCATGACGACATCCCGCTCTGCACGCCGGCCCGCATTCCCTGCCCGTACCGTCTTCGTTCTCCTCGCTGCACTTCTCGTAGCCGCGCCGCACCTCCGCGCGCAGAAGCTCCCGATTCAGATCACCGCTTACAACATCGACGCCGAGCTAAAGCCCCAGAGTCACATCCTGACCGCGGTCACTCGCGTCACCTTCACGGCGCTCGAGCCGATGGAGACGGCAGTGTTCGAGCTCCACGGCGCGCTCAAAGTCGATAAGGTCACCGATGCGAAAAACCTGCCGATCAATGGCGAGCGCGGAGCTGAGGCGTCTCTACGCATTACTCCGCAGCAGCCGCTGAGCAAAGGCCAGACCTATACATGGACCTTCTACTATTCCGGAGCACTTGAGAGCGACGCCGGCGGCCCGGTCGAGGGCCTCAAACTTGCCTACGTCGGCGATCCGACGTCGTATCTGCTCTACGGCGGACGGTGGTTCCCGATGGTCGGCTACCAGACCGACCGCTTCACGGCCGATATTCACGTCAAGGTCCCGACGGGCTACCAGGTCATCGGCAGCGGATCGCAAGGGCAGTTCCAAGCCGGCCGGGAACGGCGAAAACGAGTACGACTTCAGCTGGAAGAAGCCCGGCTTCCCTGGCACGATCCTAGCGGGCAAGTTCAACCCGCCGGTCTCGCCAGCGCCGAATATCCACGTCTATACCACTGACGCGCACAAGGCCGCAGCCGCCGATTATGCGCAGACGACGCTGCGCGTTTTTGCCTACTTCACATCGAGCTTCGGGCTACCGGAATCGAGCACGATGAATGTCGTCGAGCTGCCCGATGACACGGTGCCTTCATACTGGGCGCCGGAAATCGCGGCCGTAGCCGGCAACCGCATCGGGGGCAAGACCGACTTTCGGCTCCTGTCCAACACCATCGCGCATCAATGGTGGGGCAGCCAGGTGAGCCCAGCTACGCTCAACGATGCGTGGATCACGAACGGTATGTCGCGCTACGGCGAGCTGATGTACCTCGAAGACGCCGCCGGCAGATCCGCGATGGACGCCGCGATTCTCGATGTGTCCGCGGGAGCACTGGCGTATGACACCATCCCGCTCTCCAGCGCGGGCCGGCTGAGCGTATTTTCGCCGGAATTCCAGTCCATGACGCTCGAAAAGGGAGCGATCGTCTTTCACATGCTTCGCTGGGAAGTCGGCGATGACAGCTTTATCAAGATTCTTCGCGCCGCACTCTCGCAATATGCCGACAAGGGCATTCGAACCACCGATTTCGAGAAGGTAGCCGAAGCGCAATCGCAGCAGCAGCTCACGCCCTTCTTCTCCCAGTGGCTCGACGGCACCGGGGCTCCGACATTCACGAACAAGTACGCCATTTACCGCCTCGGCAACAACAAGGGCTTCCGCACCATTGGGGAGATCCAGCAGGATCTCGATCTCTTCAATATGCCCGTCGATCTGCGCATTGAAACAGACGGCAAGACGGAAAACAAGCGCATCTCCGTTGTTGGAACGGATTCGCAATATGTGATCGACACGTTTGGACGGCCGCGCCACGTCCTGATCGATCCTGACAACTGGGTCCTTAAATCGACTCCGGGCATGCAGGTTCGGGTGGCCATTCTCAAAGGCCAGCAACTAGTAGCGCAGGGCGACATCACTGGCGCTCTCGCTGAGTACCAGAAGGCCCTCCAAGCCAACCCGCAAAGCTCGCTCGCCAACTATCGCATCGCAGAAATCTTCTTCACGCAGCATAACTACCAGGCCGCCATCAACGCCTACCGCGACTGCCTGCGCGGCGACGACGATCCCAAATGGACGGAAGTCTGGAGTCACGTCCAGATCGGCAAAATCTTCGACGTTACCGGCCAGCGCGATCGCGCGGTCCCAGAATATCGGCAGGCCATCCAGACCAACGACAATACCGCGGGGGCACTCAATGAAGCCCGCCACTACCTCCAGGTGCCGTACAAGCGGCCTGATACTGAGTAGCAGCAAGCGCAGATTTGCTTGAAAGGTCTCTGCTTCCAGGACAAGAAAGACGTAGAATCTCGCAGAGGCAGTTCAGCAATGAAGAAAGCTGCAATCGACATCGCCCTGGCCTTTATCGACCAGATCAACTCTCACGATGTGCGCGGCTTGTCCGCCCTGATGACCGAAGATCACCTTTTCGTTGACGGACTGGGCCAGGAAGTTTACGGTCGCAGACAAATCGAAAGGGGATGGCGAGCTTACTTCTCTTGGTTCCCCGACTACTCGATTACAGTGGATGACACTCTCGGCAGCAATTCCGTTGCCGCCCTCTTCGGCTCGGCACAAGGCACCTACTTTGTGGGGGGCAAGCTGCTTCCAGAGAACTATTGGAGAATAAATGCAGCCTGGAAAGCCGTTGTCCGGGACGAACACATTGCCGAATGGCGCATTTATGCCGACAACGAGCCCGTCTGGAAGATCATGCGCGTCAAACGTTACTGAAAGTTATTTTCCAAACTCACTTCGCCTGACTCCTCTCGCATACGTGGTGCAAGTCAGGTAAAGTTACCGAAGCCTTTGCCGTATCGGCAGGCATGGAGTCGAAACAATGAGCGCGCCGAGCACAACCGTCACTCAGCCTAATCCGTCGCCCGCCACAACCAGACCAGGCCGGATGCTTTCGCTCGATGTATTGCGCGGGCTGGATATCGGCTTCATGATTCTCGTCAATAACAACGGCGATGGATCGCGGGCTTACTGGGCGCTCAAGCATGCCGACTGGAACGGCTTTACGCCGACCGATCTTGTCTTCCCTACATTTCTGTTTCTCGTTGGCATCTCCACTGTTTTTTCGACGGAATCGCGCCTTGCCCAGGGAGCCAGCAAACAGTCGATCTTTTTGCATACGCTGCGTCGCGCCTTGACCCTCTTCCTGCTTGGGTTGCTGGTGAACAGCTTTCCGCATTTCAACCTGCATACCCTGCGCTACTATGGTGTCCTTCCGCGCATCGCCATCTGTTACTTCGTGGTGGCCACGCTCTATCTCCTCAGCCCGAAGTGGCGCAGCAAGGCTGTGCTTGCGGTAACAGCGCTCGTGGCTTACTGGGCGCTGATGCGGTTTGTGCCGGTTCCCGGGTATGGACTTCCCGGGCACGATGTTCCCTTCCTCGACCGCGACGGCAATCTGGCCGCATGGATCGATCGGCAAGTCTTCTCAGCCTCTCATCTTTACGAAGGCACGCGCGACCCCGAGGGTCTGCTCAGCACGATTCCGGCATTAAGCACTGCTCTTTTCGGGATACTTGCCGGGATTTGGCTGCGCACCGGTCGAAGTCTCGCACAGAAGGCGCGCGGCCTCGCCATCGCCGGTGCAACGGGTGTTCTGCTGGGCGGTCTCTGGAATTTCTGGTTCCCGCTCAATAAGAAGTTGTGGACCAGCTCCTTCGTTCTTTTCGCTGCCGGGTTTGGCCTGCTGCTGCTCGCCCTCTCGATCTGGATCGTCGATATTCGGGGTTCGGAGGCAAGCAGCGAGGACCGTGGGCGTCGGTCGCGCCGCTTCATGCCGCTGCTGGTCTTCGGTTCGAATGCGATCACCGCCTACGTCTTCTCCGAGCTGCTGGCTGGGGCGATTGACAATATTCATGTTGGCTCGGGCGGCAACGTGCAGCAGTGGCTCTACCACTCCATTCTCAGCGTTGTGCCCGATCCGGCCTTTGCGTCGTTGCTCTATTCGCTCGGCTTCGTCGCCGTCTGCTGGCTGCCTGTGTATGTGCTGTATCGCCGGCGTATCTTTATCAAGATCTGAGAAGCCAATATCTGAGGGCTAAATTCTTCGAGTGGACGATCGGACGCAGACAAACGGGTCCCGGTGGAAGTTCGCATGGGATGGCTTCTTCCAAAGCGTGCGGCCACTGAGCCGCGCGGGCGTGATCCGCGACGCCCTCGCCGGGATACAACTGGCAGCGGTCAATATTCCGCAGGCGCTTGGTTACACCAGGATCGCCGGGACACCGGTTGTAACCGGGCTCTACACTCTGCTGCTGCCGCTGGTGGCGTTCGCAACGTTCGGTTCGTCGCGGTACCTGGTGGTCGCCGCCGACTCGGCAACGGCAGCGATTCTTGCCGGCGGGATCTCCGGGACGGCTCCCTCGGGAAGTGCGAAATACATGGCATTGGCGGCCACGGTTGCGCTTCTGACCGCTTGCTTCCTGCTGCTGGCGAGGCTGCTGAGGCTGGGATTTCTCGCCGATTTCCTCTCGCAGACGGTGCTGGTCGGGTTCCTGACCGGGGTAGGATTTCAAGTCGGGATCGCTGTTCTCGGCGAGATGCTGGGGATTCAGGTGCATTCCCGGAATTCGATCGTGCAACTTGCGGAGATTTTTCACCACCTGCCCCAGGTCCAACTTCCCACCCTGGCCCTTTCCGCGCTGACCGTGGGAGGCATCCTCGCTCTGAGGCGCCTAGGGCCGAGGATGCCGGCATCGCTCATTGCCGTGGCGGCCGCGATGGCGGCGAGCGCCCGGTGGCATTTCGCAGCGCATGGCATCGACGTGATCGGGCCAGTGACGGGGGGGCTGCCGCGCCTCGGCCTCGCCTGGGTGGGATGGAAGGAAGCTGAGCCTCTGATCGGGGTGTCGGCGTCGTGCGCGGTGATGATCATTGCGCAGAGCGCGGCTACGGCACGGATCTACGCGGAGCGCCATCATCAGGAGCTGGACGAGAACCGGGACCTGGTCGGCCTTTCGGCGGCCAATGCGGTCGCGGCCCTGAGCGGTACGTTCGTGGTGAACGGAAGTCCGACGCAGACGGCGATGGTCGAGAGCTCGGGCGGTCAGAGCCAGATGGCGCAGATCGCCACCGCGGCGGTCGTAGCGCTGGTGCTGCTCTTTCTGACCAGGCCGCTCGAATACCTTCCCCATTGCGTGCTGGGAGCGATCGTCTTCCTTATCGCGGTCCGGCTGATCGATTTGCGGGGGTTGCGGACGATTCGACTGGAGAGCCCGGGGGAGTACGTGCTGGCGGTGACGACCGCCTCCGTGGTCGTGCTCTGGGGAGTCGAGCAAGGGATCGTGCTGGCGATGGTGATGTCGCTGCTCCGCATTGTGCACCACAGCTATCGCCCGACGACCGGAGTGATGATTCCCGGCGAGAGCAAGATGTGGAAATTGATTCCGGCAGTGCCGGGCGCCGTCACGGAGCCGGGACTGGTGATCTATCGTTTCGGGGCGGCTCTCTTCTACGCGAACGCCAACCAGTTCGCGAAGGAGGTGAGAGACCTCGTGGATCCGTCGGCGGCACAGGTTCGCTGGCTGGTGGTCGACGCCGAAGCCATTACGCATGTGGACTACACCGCTTCAAGGGTGGTACGGCGTGTGAAGCAGGAGCTGGTTTCATGCAATGTCGAGCTGGCGTTCGCTCGCGTTCAGTGGGACCTGAAGGCCGACCTGGATCGGCATCACCTCACGGAGGAGATCGGTGCGGCGTGGATCTTCCCGCGTCTGCACGATGCGCGATCGGCGTTTGCAAAGCTCAGCGATTCGCCCTCGCAAAGCAGTTAGGCTGGGACCCCCACCCCCCTCCCCCTTTTTACCCCCTCTTTTGCCTAACCCATTCATTCCATCTGGTTCGTGGAGAGGTTGATCTGCAACTCATTCATAACAAGGTACTTTTACCCAAGTAATAGATAAGAAAGGCGTTACTCGAAGGGTCTACGAGGCCCTCTCATTTTGGGAACAAAGAAAAGCCCGCCGTGTGTGGCGGGCTTTTGTCTCTATTTCTATTGTAGCGGATTGGGGGAAATAGTCGGCCAACTCATCAGGGGTCCGCTTCCGAGCAGTCGGGACCGCACGCTCGGAGCTCGGGTCAGGGCCATGATCGCGCCTCAATGAGTGAATTTGCCTGTAATGCAGGCTGAGAGCCGAACTACCGCAAATCGGGGACCTTTCAGACACGAAGCAGATCTTCTGGGTTGCCAGTCAACCGACCTAAACACCTTGATGATGCGAACGGTCCTCTTGGTGGAAATAAAAAAGAGGCCAGCCACCTCGCCCCTTCATTGATTTCATTGGCTTCCACTCTGACCAATCTTCCACCCACTTATTCGAGGCGACTCGCGACGCTCGTCGCGCAGCCCGTTACCAGCACGTTTCCCTTGGTGTCGAGGATTTCAAGCGCAACCATGTCCGTATACGTCTTCGCGTCCCTACTGACCTCGATCACGCGCGTGAGCCTTTGTGTCGACGTCCAGGCTCCGGCGGTGTTAAAAATGAAGGCCTCGGAAACCGCACTGTACGTGCGGCCGTACAAGTGGTTCCAGACACCCAGGCCGGCAGTGTTTAGCGAAGGGAGTTGTCCTGCGGTCGTGACGGTGAGCGTGCCCCCTTTGGCGTACGCAAATTTGGCTGGGAAGGACCTGATCACCGTGTTCGGATTGTTACAGTCGGTGACCGTGAGCTGCGCATTCCATGTCCCTTCGAGGCCGTTGCGCCATGTGCCTTCGAGGCCTCTGGTATAGCCGGATTCCTCAGACTGCGCAACGGCGGTTGAACTCGCCCCAAACAGCATGGCCGCGAGCGCGATCAGCGGCACGACGGCCGCTGTAAAGCTTCTTCGTACTACTTTCATGGTTTATTCCTTCTGTCGACCGGCTTATGTACGAGTTCGGCGATTGACGATGTCCATGGTTGCACCGGTATTCGTCCCAAGTCTTAGCGAAATTGTTGCGTTTTCTGACTTATATTTGACCTGCTACTATACTGGCTACCCACGGCGGGAAACTTGGGAGAATCGCAACCCGTTTCCTACAAATTCGGGAACTTCTGCGTCGTTCCGACGGACAAGCGATTGCTCCGTGACGGCCATCCGGTACAGCTTGCTCCGAAACTATTCGATACCTTGTTGCTCCTGGTGGAAAGCGGAGGCCGCCTGCTCGAGAAACAAGAGTTCCTGACGCGAGTGTGGAAGGACAGCATGGTCGAAGAGGTTGCAATCGCACATGCGATCTCTCATCTTCGCAAGGTTCTTCGTGACGGGCCCAACGCGTCCAATGTCATCGAAACCGTCTCGAAGCGCGGTTACCGCTTCACCGCGTCGGTCGAGACCCTCGGGGCGGAGTTACGAGACGCCTCACACGTGATCCTCGCCGTGTTGCCCTTCGAAAGCTTCGGTGCCGGTTCCGATCTCGAGTATCTGGCCGACGGGTTGACGGAGGAGGTAATCGCAGCTCTCGGCCAGATCGATCCCGCACACATCAGCGTGATTGGGCGGACTACCATGATGGCCTACAAGCGAACGACGAAATCGCTTTCCGATATCGGACGTGAACTTGGAGCCGCATTCTTGGTGGAGAGCTCCGTTCGCGCAGAGGACGTGCGGTTACGCATCACCTCGAAGCTGATCCGCGCGAGGGAGCAGGTTCAAATCTGGGGGGAATCGTATGACAGTGAGCCGGCCAGCGTGCTGGCCTTTCAACGTCAACTCAGTACCGCGATTGCACTGGAGGTGCGGCTGCATCTCTCGCCTGAGCGGGTAGGAGCGCTCGCGCAACGCCAAACGTCCCATCAGGAAGCCTACGATTTCTATCTTCGGGGGCGTTATTTCTGGAACCAGCTCTCCCCGCCGACGACACGAAAAGCCCTTGAGCTGTACACGCGTGCGACCGAGCTGGACCCGAAATATGCTCTCGCCTGGTCCGGACTTGCGGATGCGCTTGCCGCAAGCCCCATCAATGGTGATGCTCCGCCACAGCAGGTCTGGGAGAGAGCCCGCGGAGCCGCCGCGCATGCCGTCAGTACCGGCCCCGATCTCGCTGCCACCCATACATCATTTGGGTTTATGAAATTCTGGTTAGATTGGGAATGGCCAGCAGCGGAACGGGCACTCGAAAAAGCCATAGCGCTGGACCCCAGCTATTCGCTGGGGCATCGCATGCTCGGGGTCGCCCTGTCTCATATGGGCCGGCACCGGGAGGGTCTCGCCGCCGCCCGCCGCGCGCGAGAACTGGACCCTCTCGACGCTACCCACTGCGCACTCTCTGCCCAGGTTGCTTTCAACGCGCGGGACTTCCCGTCGGCACTCGAACTTGCGAGTCGAGCGAATGTTCTCAATCCCGAATTCTGGGTGGGTTATTACCAGCGCGCTATGGCGTATGAGCAGCTGGGTAACAACGATATGGCTCTGGACGCACTCCAGAAAGCCGCCGTAAACAGCGCAAACAGCAAGGTCATCGGGCTGCGTGGCTACATACTTGCGAAGGTTGGGCGCATCGCTGAGGCGCGTGAAGTCCTGAGTGCGCTGGAGGTGGTTTCGCAGGAACGCTATGTACCGCCGTACTCGAAAGCGTTGGTGCACGCTGGCCTTGGGCAGGCGGAAACAGCGCTGGGCTGGCTGGACCACGCCTTCGACGTCCACGATGTGCACCTCGCGCTCCTTAACGTGGATCCGAAATGGGACAAATTTCGAACCGATTCCCGTTTCGCCGCCCTGGTTGAGCGCTGCGGGTTCACCACACAATGACCCACGAACGTTTCCCATACCCATCGCGACAGGTCTTGTTCTCGACGAGTAGTAAATCGCCAAAAGCGCATTTCGAGGGTGGCAGGTTCTGGAAACGTGGTGTGTCCTGTGGGTGCCAGTGTCTCGGTTTGGTGTTATACGGCAACTTGCGAAGATAAGAGCCCCGAAGCTTGCGGCGCACATCTCCTGCCTCAATCTCCGCCCAGTGCTCCTTCCCTACCTGGCTCGGGGAGGGCGGGAATCACAGCAACCCGGCTGCAGACTGCGTAAGCTTGACCGCGCAATAGGCCGCGGTTGTTCCACACTGCGTGGTTGAGGTCGCCTGTGTGCCGAAGTAAAGGCTCGAGGCCTGCCCACTGTTGGAATCGTTATCCACGATCATGCCGCTTGTGCCGCCGGTTACGCTGGTCGTGTTGGTGGCGAGAGCAGCCTGGCCGTTGCTCGTAAGCGGCAAGGTAAAGGTCCATGCCGACGGTTGCGGAGTTCCGAAGAACACGTAATCCTGCGTAGGGCCAGTGGCTGATGAGCCAGTCAGGGTGCAAGCGCCGCTGGCGATTGTCGTGGACAGCGTGCTGGTGAAGGTAAACCGCGTTGCGCTTAGCACCGTAATGGTCTGTTGCCCATTGATGGCAGCAGCCGCAGCGGCGGTGCAGCCGCCCGTGCCGGCAACTACGCCGGCGATTGTAACCAGCTGTCCGCTGTCAAACGAGTTTGTCGCTGTGGTTACAGTCACGGTCGTTCCGCTTTGCGTCAGTACAGTTGGGGTGTATGCCACGGTAGCGCCATAGAACTCCACGGGCGGCGAGCAAGTGTAACTGGCGCTGGTAAGGAAGGAATTATTGTCGAATTGAGCCGTTGTCTGAAGGTTGCCTGACACAAATCCCCACTGCGCCAGACGTACGCTGCCGGTACCCTGGTAGCACACGACCACGTGGCCATTGTTTGCGGCGGTAGCCGAGCTGATTCCCACGGTGTAGTACAGGTTGTCAGGGATGACGACGTGCTGGGGTCCGGCACCAGCTGCGCAGCCTTCTCCCGGGCCGTCGATACTTCCCTTTATCGCAGTTCCCAGGCCCGCAGCCGAGAACGGAATCTGGGCCAGTTCGCTGCTCCCACCGCTGCCGGAGCAGTTCGTAGTGAAATAGACTTTCGCATTCGTCGAGTCAACGATTGCGCCGTCATGAATGCCCCCGTTTGTGCCATTGCCGATCGATTGCGAGGTTCCGACGATAACCCCTGCCGGAGAGTAGTCGAAAATATTCGAGAGGCTGTCCCCAATGAAAATATCGCCGGTGCCGCTTACATCCACCACCGGAGAGTTGAGGATGTTGCCGCTGCTTACCGTGACGGGAAAGGGCGAAGCTGCAAGCGCCGGCGTGCCCTGGAAGACTCCGGTGACGGAATAAAGGTGTCCCTGATCGTCTCCAACAAACAGGGTATCGGTGGCGTAATTCACGAAGGGAGCCGAGTAGGTATCTGTTGCCGCAATGCCCAGGGTGGGTAAACTCAGCGGAACCATGAAATCCGTCGCGGTGCTTCCGGCGGTGCTGCCCGGGACGGCCGGATGGATTGCGCAGGTCGGCAAGGCGGTGCCGCTATTGGCGCAGGTTCCATACTCGGTGGAGCCGCTGCCAAAGGTCAATACGTGCAGGATGGTGCCGATGGACGGAGCGTTCTCGATATAGGCAGTCTTGGTGCCGTCGAGCGAGATGACGGGCGAGGTGGTAACGGCTCCGGCGCCGGAGGCGTAGGAAAAGATAAACGTTGGAAAGGTCTTACCCGTGCAGAAGGGTGTTCCACTCCCGCTGTACAGATTATTGAGTCCGACGATGTTGGCCTGAGCGCCGTTGGCACCGGCAGAGACACTCCCAAAGGAGAAATTGGCCACATTTTCACTGGGGGGACTCAGGGTTACCCGGCTCCCCGGCGTGAGCGTATAGACGGTGACGGTGTTGGTCGATGCAATCGCCACGATGCGGCCCGCGGATGTGGCATTGAGATTGCGATTGATCGCGGCCGCCAGATTGGTTGCAGAGGCGGTCGCGTTGGCCGAACCTCCTGATGCGAAAACCTGAAAGTTCAGCCCTGTGTTAACGGTGAGGCTGGCGGTCAAAGTCAGCAGTATCGAGGATCCGCCGGTCGGGGTTACCGTGAACGTAACCGTCTGCCCGCTCGCGTTACCGCTGGAGTTGCTGAATGTACCGACTACACTGGCTCGCGTGTACCCGGTCGAAGCATTGACGGGAAACACCACGTAATCGGCGGTGCAGCTCGGCGCCGCGTTGACGTCGAAGGAAAACTTCGCGGGCGACTGGCCGGTGGCGACTCCGGCCGTGGGACCAAGGGATACGCTCCAGTCCTTTTTTATCTCATTCGACGGCAAGCCAATCCTTCTTCTGGGGCTGATCGGAAATCGCCGGGGTGGTTGAGGCCCTAGTCTCAAGGCGGACGACCTATCGAAAGCTGGATACCCTTGCACAGCATTCGCATCAGCCAGTGCTTTACCGTGTGAGCGCGCCGCTGCGAAGTACCGCGGATCGCCCTGCATATTCGTTGCCTGCTCGCCCGTGAATCCTACGGTATAGATGAGGTGCTGATTGCTCCAGTCCAAAGGCAGAGGGACGCTTCCATCCGGTCTCTTGAAATCCTGTCCGAGCGCTGACGGGGCGAAGATCGAAGAGATCAATACGATGCCGAAAGCGGCTATCGAGAGGGACTGACGGTAAAACGCATTCTTCTCCGCGCGCAAGAGCTGCTCCTTCAATCTCATTGTCTTGGGGGAACTACCGGTGTTGTTTATTCCAACTCGAGCGAATCGTTAGCCGTATACGGCCAGCCGATTGGGTTGGTGGCTGCTCTTAGTGTAGAACGTTGAACTGCTCGTACGCCGTGCTGGGCGGAAGAGCCCTATCGCTCCTGGTTTGTCCATCTGCGGACGAGTTGCTATTTATCCCAGCCGCCGCCGAGGGCCTGGTAGAGCTGATCGTAATTTTGCAGTTCTGAATACCAGGCCTGCTCCAGGTTCAATTCGGAGGTGAAGTACTGCTGCTCGATGTACAGCACTTCAAGAAAGCTGGCGTACCCGCCGGTAAACCTGACATTTGCGAGGCGCGCGGTTTCCGCATAAGTGTGCGTCTGCTCTTCGATCTTCATGCGATACAGCCGGGATTGGTTATAGCCAACGAGACTGCTCGCTACATCTCCGAAAGCCTTCTGCACGGTTTGCTTATACTGCAGTTCGGCCTGGTCCCGTTGCGCCCAGGCCAGCCGGTAGCCGCTCCTGATCCTGCCGCCCTCGTAGATGGGTTGCGCGAGCTGGCTTCCCACGGACCAGAAAGTAGCAGGGCCCTGCAGGAAGCTGGTCAAGGCAGTGCTGGAGGCGCCGAAGGTGCCGGTCAACGATATCTGCGGGAAGAATGCAGCCTTGGCCACTCCTACATTTGCGTTGGCTGCGACCAGCGCTTCTTCCGCCTGCCGCACATCGGGGCGCCGCTCCAGAAGCGCTGAAGGAAGGCCTACGGGGACTTCGGGCAAATGGGGCTGATCGACAAGATCGAGGCCACGCGTGATCGGTCCGGGATTTCTGCCGACGAGAATGCTGAGCGCATTCTCAGTCTGCGGAATCAATTGTTGCAGTTGGATAGCCTGCGCCTCGGCCTGTTGCACGAGCACCTGAGCCTGATAGACGTCGGTGATCGCGTAATAGCCGCCTTTGAAGTTGATGGTGTTTAACTTGAGGATCTCATTGTCGGCGGCCACCGTTTTCTGGGAAATCTCCAGCTGGGCATCATATTGGCGAAGCAGGAAGTAGGCGGTTGCTATTTCGTTGATCAGTGTGATGCGGACTACATCCTGAGCGTATTGGCTGGCCAGCAGGTTGGCCCGCGCCGCTTCGGTGGCACGACGATATTGCCCCCAGAAATCGACGATGTAGTTCATTTGCAGGCCGAGGGTATCGACCCAGGGCGAGCCGGTGAAAAGCGGCGTGGACTGCTCATTCTGGATACTGCCGAAGCCACCCACCGTGGGGAACTGGTTTGCGCGGGTGACTCCCAGTGAAGCCTGCGCCTGCATAATGCGGCTGGCGGCGATGCGAATGTCGTAGTTGTTGGTGAGGGCTTCCTTGAGCAGCGCCTGCAGAACCGGGTCCTGGTAGACGTCCGGCCACTTCATTTCGGCGAAGGGTCCGCCGGGCGGCTGCTGCGGCAGATTGGGCGCGGTGCCGCGGTATTGTCCGGGGACATCCAGAGGAGGACGCTGGTAGTTCGGGCCCACCTTGCAACCGCCGAGCGAGAGCAATAACACAACGCCGATGGAGATTTTTGTCCGAGTCATCGCCGGGATCATGGGTGCTCTCCTTTCGACGAGCCGTCGGGGGCAGGCGGCGGCTCCGGCTCCAGTTTTGGCTTTTCCTTTTCTTTACTGAATAGATTGCCGAAGCGCTCCACGACATCAAAGGAAACCGGAACAAAGAAAATCGCGATGACGGTGGACGCGAGCATGCCCCCAATGACCGTCGTTCCCAGCACCTGGCGCGAAATCGCGCCGGCTCCGAATGCCCGCCACAACGGCACGCAGCCAAGAATGAAGGCAAATGCAGTCATCAGGATAGGCCGCAGTCTCACCCTGGCGCCGGTCAGGGTAGCATCGATGAGCGACTTTCCGCTGTCGTACTCAATCTTGGCAAATTCCACGATGAGAATGGCATTCTTGGACGACAGTCCGATCAGCATGACCAGACCGATCTGGGCGTACACATTATTGTCGAAGCGGCGAAGGTAGAGCGTCAAGAATGCGCCGAAGACGGCGATGGGAAGGCCAAGCAACACGCTGAAAGGCAGCGTCCAGCTCTCATATTGCGCGGCCATGATGAGGAAGACCACAAACAACGCCATGCCAAAAATGATCGACGGGGAAACGCCTTGCGCCGCCTTCTGTTCCTGGTACGACATACCGGAGTAATCGAAGCCCATCTCTCCAGGCATCGTCTGGTGGAAGACATCTTCCAAGGCGGCCATGACCTGCGCGGAACTATATCCGGGCGCGGCGGCTGCATTGATCTGCACGCAGTTGAAGAGGTTGTAGCGCATGACGAATTCGGCCCCACTGCGCGCATCGGTAGTGGTCAGCGTACTCAGGGGGACCATCTCACCGGCGGTGTTCCTGACGTAAAACTTGCCGAGATTTTGTGCCTGGGTTCGGTAGTCGCCATCCGCCTGAACATATACCTGCCATTGCAGGCCGAAGCGGTTGAAGAAGTTAATCAGCGAGCCGCCCATGAACGTCTGCACCGTCTGGTACAGGTCGCTCAGCGGGATCTGCTGGGTCATCGCCTTGGCGTTGTCCACGTTAACCCCGACCTGGGGAACGCCGAACAGGGCTGTTGTGAAGAGTCCCGCCAGCTCCGGAGCTCCTTCTGTTTTCGTGCCGCGGCCATAAAGATCTGGGTCTTTTTCGCGAGAAAGTCAATGCCGCCGCCGGAGCGGTCTTCAAGAATGAAAGTAGCGCCGCCCGCGGTGCCCACGCCCGGAATGGCTGGCGGCGGAAACGAGAATGCAATTCCTCGAAGCGACCCTTGAAAGCTCGCGCTGAAGGTGGGCTTTAATCCCTTCGTAGCTCTCCTCCGGCGTCTTGCGATCGTCCCATGGCTTGAGTGACACGAAGAAGAATGAACTGTAGGTGGCGTCGACGCCGCTCAACATACTGTATCCGTTGACCGTGCTGACGTATTGAACGCCGGGCGTATCCATCATGACCTTCTCGACTTCGCGCGCCGCGTCCGACGTCGCGTTGCAGAGACGACGCATTCGGTAGTTGCAACCCGGCGTATAGGTATCCCTGATCCTCATCAGGGAGAAAGCTTCCCGGGAGCTGTTTTCCGAAGTAACCCGCGCCGACGGTCAGCCCGGCGAGAAGGAGAAACGTAAGGGCGACCTTGTGGATCAGGTGTCTGCAGACATTCACGTACCCGTCGGTAGCGCGACCGAAGACACGGTTAAACCCGCGGAAGAAGGCGCCGAGCGGTCCTCGGACAGGCTTTTTCGGCCGCAGCAGCATGGCGGAAAGAGCCGGGCTGAGGGTGAGAGCGTTGAATGCCGAAAAGAGAACCGATATTGCGATGGTGACTGCGAATTGCTTGTAAAGCTGACCGGTGATGCCGGGAATGAAGGCCGTGGGAACGAAGACTCGCAGCCAGGATGAGCGCGATGGCGATGACAGGACCCGAAACTTCCTCCATCGCTTTGACGGTGGCATCGTGCGGACGTCAGCCCGTTCTCGATATTGTGTTCTACCGCCTCCACGACGACGATGGCATCGTCGACGACCAGTCCAATCGCCAGCACCATACCCAGGAGAGACAGGGTATTGATAGAAAATCCGAGCATGGGGAAGACGATGAAGGTCGCGATCAGAGAGACAGGAACTGCGAGCAGCGGAATCAGCGTGGCTCTCAAGCCCTGGAGAAAGATGTAGACGACGATGATGACCAGAAGCAGCGCCTCTCCCAGGGTCTTATAGATTTCGTCGATTCCTGCGCTGACCGCGAGCGTCGTGTCGAGCGCCGTGATGTAAGCCAGACCCTGGGGGAACCTCCCTTTCGCCTCCTCCATCATTTTGAGAACATTGGCTCGCGTAGTCAGAGCATTGCTTCCAGGAGTGAGGTAGAGCGCGATGAGTGCCGCGGACTGGGAAGGCTTGCTATCGTCGGACACTCCCAAGCGTGCAATGAACGAATAATATTGAGACCCGAGTTCCATTCGCGCCACGTCTCTCAGGCGCAGGATCGAGCCGTCGGACTGGGCACGAACGACAATGTCACCAAACTCCTGGGCAGTCGGCAGGCGACCGGGAGCGCGAACGTTGTAGGTAAACTGCTGACCAGCAGGTACGGGTTCGCCGCCGATCTGACCGGCGGGATTGACCTTGTTCTGGAGCTTGACCGCGTTGGCAATGTCAGTGACGGTGACGCCCAGGCTTGCCAGCCGGTCTGGATTCACCCATATACGCATCGCGTACGGTCCGGCACCGAATATCTGAACCTGGCCGACGCCGGCGATACGGGTGAGCGCGTACTGCAGATTGATGGTGGCGTAATTCGCCAGGAAGATGCTGTCGTACGCGCCGTTGGGCGAGTAGAGGTCAAGCAGCATAAAAGGCGCCGTCGTACCCGGCTGCACGATTACGCCTTGCTGAGTGACCTCGGAGGGCAGTTGCGAATTGGCCTGCCCTTGCCGCATCTGCGCCAGAATCTGGTCGGTGTTGACATCGGTTCCCAACGCGAAGTCAACGTACAGCGACATCCCGCCACCGGAGCTCGCGCTCAGCGAGTACATGTAGTTCATGCCGCTGACGCCCGACATCTGCTGCTCTATCGGCGTTGCAACGGACTCAGCGATCGTCTGGGCGTCCGCCCCGGGGTAGGTAGCTTTCACCTGAATCATCGGGTCGGCAATATTGGGGAACTGTGCGGTAGGCAGCTCGAGTATTGCGACCCCGCCGGCCAGTACCATCAGAATTGCGATGACCATCGCGACGATGGGACGATTGATGAAAAACTTGGACATGGTCAGTTGCCCCCGAGCGCTGCGGGGGGCGGCGTGTAAGGCTTAACGACAACCGGAACGCCTTCTTTCGCCATCTCCGGTGCCGCAGCGGCAAACATCTGTACCCTCTGGATGCCTTCGACCACAACCCGCTCGCCCGGTTTTAGTCCCTCGGTGACGATCCAATTCGGACCCACGCGCTCTCCCATCTTCACGGGCTGAAATCTAGCCTTGTTGTCAGGCGTGAGCACAATGACCATGTACTGCGACTGCACTTCGACCACGGCAGGCTGCGGAACGAGCAGGGCGTCCTTGGCGGTGCCGGTCCGAATCCGCACTCGCCCGAAGCCGCCGGGCCGGAGCGCGGCATCCGGATTGGGAAACGCGGCGGCCATTTGAATTGTCCCCGTCTGAGTACCGATCTGGCGATTCACGAAAATGATCTTTCCCTTCTCGGGATAGCTAACATCGTTGGCCTGAATGTATTCGATTTCCAGTGGTATCGATTGCCTGCCTTCGCCGCGGATGATCGTGGCAACTTTTTGGGCGTTCGCGAGGTATGCGCTCTCGGGGATGTTGAAGTATGCCCAGATCGGATTGACCTGGGAGATCGTCGTCATCTTGGTGGATGTTCCCACCAGATCGCCGACTTGTGAATTCGCGATGCCCGCGATGCCATCGATGGGCGAATACACCTTGCACCACTCGAGATTCAATTCGGCAGTCACCATCTGGGCTTTGGCGGCGTCCAATTGCGCCAGGTTCGCGGCCTCGGTCGACTGATCCGTGTCGAGATTCTTCTTCGGAATCGCGTTCTGCGCAACCAGCGGCGTGTCCCGGGCGACGTTGTTCTGCGCCTCGACAAGATTCGCCTGAGCCACCGCGACCTGCGCCTTGGCCTGATCAAGCGCGGCCACGAAGGGTCGAGGATCTATCGTAAACATAAGCTGGCCCTTCTTGACGAAGAAGCCGTTCTGGTAATTCTGCGTCAGCAAGTAACCCTGCACTTTCGGGGTAATGTCGGCGTTAATCGGACCATTCAGCTGGGCGACCCATTCCTGGTAGGTTGGAACATCCTGCTGGACCACATCCGTAACCAGGACTTCGGGAGGGCCCGGTTTGGGAGCCTCTTCCTTCTTTGCGCAGGCGGTCAGCAACATCGTTGCCAGGCCAAGGGCCAGGGCCGTGACGAGCCATCGGGCGTGTGCAGTCGGCACCGCAGATCGCTTACACGGGCGTGCATTCTTCATTCGCATTTCACCGCCTTGAGGCTCAGCATCTCTTCCCATCGACATACCCCCGCCCCATAAATCCAATAAGAATTAGAGGGCCAGAACTCACGACTGTGAGTCTAGACGATCTTTATAGTTCTGCAAGCAGAAGATTGGTACTAGTAGAATTCCTAGCTTTGCGAGGTCGATTTTCGGGTGTATTCTGCTGTCGCCAGCGAGGCGCCTAACCAGGCGCACGGGATTGTTGCGTCTGACATTGAGATCCTTGCCTGTTCGCTCCGGTAAGACTTATTAACCGCAGAAACGCGCTAACGAAGATGGACTGAATACTATCCCCGGGGGCTGAATGCACGCGGACGATTTCTCTGAGTCACTGCAACTCCCGCCGGCGGCGTCCGGCACGCCTATCCAGCGCATCATTTCTCCGTTCGTCCGATTCGCGAAACTCGAAGCAGCGGGCGGACTGGTGTTGTTGTCCAGCACAGTCGCGGCGCTGCTGTGGGCAAATTCGCCGTGGGCGGATTCGTATGGCCACTTCTGGCATCTGTATCTGACCATCGGAGTGGGTCCGGCAGCACTGAATGAAAGCCTGCAGCATTTCATCAACGATGGATTGATGGCGGTCTTCTTTTTCTTTGTGGGACTGGAGATCAAACATGAACTGCTGGCGGGCGAACTATCGACGCTCAAGCGGGCCGCCTTTCCACTGGCTTCGGCTGTGGGGGGTGCGATCTTTCCGGCTGTGATCTTCATCGCGGTCACGCACCACACATCCGCACGGCCCGGATGGGGTATTCCAGTCGCAACCGACATCGCGTTTGTTCTTGGGGCATTGGCGTTACTGGGCAAACGCATTCCGATCACGCTGAAAGTATTTGTAACCGCGCTGGCAATCGTGGATGACATTATCGCGGTTTTGATCATCGCCCTCTTTTATACGACTGCCTTCTCACTTTTCAGCCTGATAGCAGGGCTCGCCGGAGTCGCAATCTCATTCCTTGCAAACCGCCTGGGAGTCCGCTCGTGGGGGGTGTACGCGATCATCGGAATCTTCGTCTGGCTCGCCATGCTGCGATCGGGGGTCCACGCAACGGTGGCTGGAATTCTTCTGGCGTTTACGATTCCTGCCAAAACAATTGTGAACCCGGTTGAGTTCCTCAGACACAATCTGCCGATCTGGGACAGGCTGCGAGCACTGGCGCGTTCGGAGTCGGCGGCGTCTTCGAGTGAACCGGGGAACCTGATCTATGGCCTCGCACGTCAATGCGCGCTCGTACAATCACCTTTGCACAGGATCGAACATGCGCTGCAACCATGGGTAACATTTGGGATCATGCCGGTGTTTGCACTGGCGAATGCGGGCGTGCATATTTCGGGTGGACAAGGCATGTCTCTGATTCAACCGATCACGATCGGGATATTTCTGGGACTCTTCTTTGGTAAGCCGATCGGCATATTTCTGTTTGGCTGGTTGTCGGTCAAGTCGTCGCTGGCGTCCGCTCCGGAAGGCGTGACCTGGAGGCAGATGGCGGGAGCCGGCTGTTTGTGCGGGATCGGTTTCACCATGTCGCTGTTTATCGCGACGCTATCTATCAGCGATGGCGATTTGCGCGAAGTCGCGAAGATAGGCATCTTACTTGCGTCAGTGGCGGCTGGGGTGGCCGGATCCGCGGTCCTTAGTCTGAAGGAGTAGCGTGGTTAGCTCCCGACTTAGGCCAGCGATTAGTCAACAATTTATTGTTGCATCTGCCTCTGGTTCGAAGTAACCTCTAAGTCGGGAGATAGTAACTATGCACGGGATTCCCGACACTGCCAGCAAAGACGAACAAGAACTTCTCAGTATCATCGCTAAACATGAACTTGCGGCAGAGGCCCTGCTGCTGCAGATTGTGGAGATTCAATCAGACCCGTCGAGGCTGAATGAGGCGGGCGCGGCCGAGATGAGTCGTTTGTGGGAGCAATGCAAACCCCACGATGAAGCGCGCGAGGCTGCCTGGATGAAGTTAGCCGAATTGAACCAACAGACCTTGTACACCTTGGAATCAACAAAGAGACGTGCCGGGCTACTGCGAACTGCTTTGTCGCATTGGTAGGACCGCCGCCCATCGGCATCGGTAACGCACCCCCTAACATCACAACATAACTTCAGGACCGCACTGTTATAGGCGGGAGCTGAAGGCGATCCGCTGGCCCGGAAGTCTTTAGCGATAACCTCTTTTGGGGATTTCGCGAAGATGCGCGGGCGCAATATTCTTCTTTCCATGAAGACTTTCACGCTCACCGTATTTGCGAAGCTCAGGAAGGATGGCACCTATGAGTATTCGCTTAACGTTTGGGAGAACCGTGGTACGGGCAGTCTGGCAACGGAGATGAACTTCGAGAGCGAAGCTCTGATGAACCAGCGAGTGAATAGCGCTTTGCCGGGCGGTGAAAACGTCAACATGATTCTTCCCCAGTCGGTGCGCGAAGGCGACTACTGGTATCCATTTGTGATGCCGATGTCGGATGCGCAGGCCGCAAACCTGGGTTGGCTGGGCGAAAAGGCGCAGGAACGCGAGTTCATCCACTAGCCGTTGTCATCGCCGCCTGCGCCCAATATTGTGCGGCAATGGAGGCGTCGGGATTCTCCCCGCGCGCCAGCTGAACCGATTGACCCGGCAACGATTGATGCGCCTTTGAAGCAGCGTCTGCCCAGCCCTGCCTTAGCATGAATCGCTTCGACTAACCGCCATAGTGTGTACCGAACCGGGAAGGCGCGAGTCCGGGGTGCGGCGAATTTGTCGCAGCGCGCGAAGCCTTTGGGATTCAGCCTGGTAGATACCCAAATTTCCGCATGGACGGGTGCGAGCGGGTTCGCCCTGCGGTGGAAACGCCGCACTTCGAAAGCGGCTCCGATTGCCAAGTGCTTGGGATTTGGTGCGCTCACTGGCTAGTTCGTTTTGGAAAGGAGATTGCTAATACAGACACGCGGAGACGTGACTGTGCCGGTCGCCTTGTCATGTCCCGAGGGTGTTCGTGAAGGCGCAATGGGTCAAATGGATTTGGGGCGTGCTCCACGAGGAGGATCAGATTGGCTGATTACACGGCCATATACTCGGTGGGCAACTCGCTGGCGCAGTTTCCTGGGGAACAGCTTTCCGCCCGAGCTGAAAACCCAGTTTCCCAGCGTCAAGTTTCAACTGGTATCCAGCTCGCAGATCGCCGAAGAGGACACGACGAACCTCGACCAGAAGGTCACAATCTTCCTGCATCGCATCACGATCAATGAAAACTTCCGATCCGCCACACACATCCAGAACCAGCCCAACAAGACGCCGGTACTGTTTCTGGATCTTCACTACCTGATCACCTACTGGGGCACCGATCCTCAAGCCGAGCAGACCATTCTGGGCTGGACCATGTCGCAGCTGCAGTCTGGTGCCCATCCTAGACAATTCGATTCTCTCTCCGAGCAGCATCTGGGACCCGACGGAAAGCATTCAACTGGTGCCGGCGGATCTGAGCCTGGAAGACATCCTGAGAATATGGGACGCCCTGGGCCCGAAATACCGTTTGAGCGTGTCCTACATCGCCCGCGTAGTGCGCATCGATATCGGCACCACGCCTGAGCCGCTGGTGGTGGCGACCCGATTCCAGTTCTCCGAAAAGGGAGTCGCGCAATGATCGAAAATGTCGATCGCCGCGTTCTGGCCGGATTCCGCTGCGTGGACGCCATCACGAGCGGTTCGATCGAGTCGGCGCTCTCCGTCACGGCGGGGCCATTGGTGCTTCGGCGCAACAGCAGCGGGATCTTCGCGGTGTTGGATGTGAAGGGCGCGCCGACGCTTAACGCACTGACGACGCAGTTTCTGGCACCGACAGCGCCCAGTGCGTGGCCACCGCCTTCGACGTTCGAAATCACGATTCAGGATCCGACTTTGCGGTATCTGTCGCGGCGGGCGACGATCGCAGCGCCGCAGCCGCTGCCGGCACCGATCCCGCCGGGCACAGTCGCGACCACTACCACCACGCCCCGCCGACAACGACAACCACGGGCGCTCCAACCACGACTACGGGTGCGCCGGTCGCTACGACGACCACCTCTGCGCCGGGCCCCACGCCGCCAGCGACATTCCGCCCGTGACCACGCCGCAAAGCGTGGTCCTCTATCCCACGCCGGCTGTGCCGGTCGCGCCCAACTGGGCTGTGATCCGCGTATCGGTGGTGAGCAACGCCACGCCGCCGGCGCCCTTGCCGTGGGCGGTGATCCAGGTGGCGAGCAGCGGCAACCCGACTGCGACCGGGCTCACCAACGAGAACGGCGAAGCATTGCTGGCGGTGCCCGGACTGGGATTGAAGCTAAGCTCCAGCAGCACCGGCGCCGTGACGGAAGCTACGACTCCGGCAACCGTGACCGCGGTGTTCGATCCTGCTACTCTCGGCCAGCCAAAAGGATGGGTTTCCAATCCGGACGACATTCTGTTGCAGCTGGCAAGCCCAAGCCCGACGTGGAAGAGCGCGTCGCAGCCGGTGCAGCTTGGTCCCGGCCAGACGGTTTTCGTCGCACTAACGATTTCTATGTGATAGGAGGAAAAATGCCCGAATATTTAACGCCAGGCGTTTACGTAGAGGAAGTCAGTTTCCGGGCGCCTTCGATTGAAGGCGTTGGGACCAGCACTGCCGGTTTCGCCGGCGTAACCTTAACCGGGCCCACCAACACGACGCCGGAGCTGCTGACCAGCTTTGGAGATTATCAGAATGTCTACGGCGGTTATGACAATTTTCACGCTGAATAACAATAGCGATACAACCGACCCGAAGAACACTAACTACATGGCCCTGGCTGTGAAGGCATTCTTCGATAACGGAGGCTCGCAGCTCTACGTCTCGCGCGTCTTCGCTCCCGGCAGTGACACGGGCATCGCGACCAGCGGCGTTCCTTCCTCTTCGAACGTAGTCGTATCGGCCCGCTTTCCCGGCATGAGCGGAAATTCGCCGGTCAACGGCGGGAATCAGAACGTCACCGTCAAGCTGAAGGCTACGCGGACGCAGAATCTGAGCAGCCTGCCGCCGGGCTCGCTGGTGGCATCGGCGGCGAACACGTCGTCTCTGGCGAACGCGCCGTCCAATCGTCCGACACGAAGCATCACGCTGAATCGCGCCACTGCCCTGGGGCGCTCCTGCGAGTGTGTTGATCGACACCGAAACGATGACAGTGACACGGCGTCGACGCGACCGGCACGAACCTGACAGTGACTCGAGGCGGGTCGCCCGCTGCGCACGCGGCTGGGACTGCGGTCCTTGGACCGGTGGGGTTGCTGTTCTCTAGCCTCAACGCCACGGCGACGCAATTGACGATTTCAGTGACTCCACCGCCCACCACCACGCCGGCTCCGACGACTACGGGGGGGCCAACGACCACGACAGCCGGTCCGACGACCACCACGGTGGCTCCGACGACTACTGCGGCTCCGGCGGCCCCCGGCGGTCAAGCCGCCCAACGGCGTTCCGGGATTTCTCCAGATCGATGGAGAGATTCTTCGCCGTAACCCAGGTCGACTCGACGGGCACGGTGGTGACCGTTGCGCCGCGCCAGCAGCGGGGCAACGCACAATGCAAACGCGCCAGTGTTTTCGTCCATCCGTTCTACACCAACGGCACGACCGGTTCCTTTCAGAGCGGCACAACGCCGCTGCCTCGCCGTCACTCCTCCGGGGCTCTACGTGCTGACCATGCAGGTGACGGCCAGCGACGGCGGCCGGATCGCCGGCGGTCTTCGATGGATTGGGCTTCGAGCTGGCGCATCCCTACTATCTCGGCACGGTGCTGGCAGCTACTCCGCCACGGCACATCGACGCGCTGCAAAATCAGATTGCCTTTACCATCGGACAAAATCTGACCAGCTCCACCAGCCTCCTTCCGATCATCTTCCCCAATTGGGCCGGACCCAGCGCGAATGCTGTCCAGACCTACACGCTGAGCGGCGGCGACGACGGCCTGGACGCCGGAATCGTCGAACTACGATGCCGCGCTTGCCCTTTTCACTTCCCTCGAAGATATCGCCATCGTGGGCGCGCCGGGGTCGGGCATCTTCGTCAATTCCAGCCAGGACATCATCAACAGCCTGATTACCCATGTCAGCCAGCAGCGAGCCTATCGCATCGCGATGCTGGAAACGCCTCCGAACCAACTCGCGTCCGATAACGAAGGCGTGCGCGCCGCGATCGACAGCAGCTATGCGGCTCTCTATGTGCCGTGGGTGATTACGCCCAATCCGCTGGCGACCGCTGGTTCGGCGATCGCAGCGGAGATCGCCGTTCCGCCCACCGGCTTCATCGCCGGCATCTACGCGCGCAACGACGAGCAGAACGGCGTTTCCAAGGCTCCGGCCAACGAAGTCCTGCTGGGCGCCTCGCGGCTGGAGCGGGATATCAACTTCGCCGAGCAGGGCGTTCTGAATCCGCTGGGGATCAACTGCCTGCGCTACTTCCCGTATCGAGGATTCCGCGTCTGGGGTGCACGGACGGCCAGTTCCGATCCCGAGTTCATGTACGTCAACGTGCGCCGGTACATGATCTATCTCGAACACTCCATCGATAACAGCACGCAATGGGCAGTGTTCGAGAATAACGGCCCGGCACTGTGGTCCCGGGTGAAGGAAGCCGATCGACTCGTTCCTCTATAACGAATTCGCGCGAAGGCAACTTACTCGGAGACAGCGCCGTCCCAGGCTTATTTCGTCCGCTGCGACCGCACCACGATGACGCAGAACGATCTCGACAATGGCCGCATGATCTGTCTGATCGGCGTGGCGGTGTTGAAGCCGGCCGAGTTCGTGATCTTCCGCATCGGCCAGACGACCGCTCTGGCGCAAAGTTAGTCCGCAACCAGTCCGACTAGGAGAATCGAAATGCCCAGAACCGCGCCTTTACCGGCTTATAACTATCATCGTCGATCTGAGTGGACCGCGAGGCTCCGCATCAAACCGCTGGGCGGCTTTTCGGACGTTTCGGGGCTGGAGACCGACATACACATCTCCGAATACCGCGACGGCAACGAAGCCGAGCCGCATGTGCGCAAGATTCCCGGGTCGCACAAAGTGGGCGACGTCACGCTGAAACGCGGCGTCGTGAATTCGTCGGACTTGTGGGCCTGGATCACGGCCACCCGCAAGACCGGCGTTGCCGCGCAGCGCGACGTGGTGATCACGCTGCTCGACGAGGCGGGCAACTCCGATTCAGCAATGGAAGCTGCGCAAGGTGGTGCCCATGAAGTATACCGGCCCCACGCTGGCGGGCAAAGGCGGCGGCGAGGTCGCCATGGAAGAGCTGGTGCTGTCCGCCGAAGGGTACGAGATCAGTCTCGCTTCCTGAGCGTGAAGCGGGAAATGGAGAGTCTTCGAGAGAGTGAGCCATGAGCCGCATCGTATTTGACTCAGCGCGTCCGGTGGTCGAATCCGACCCGGCGCGCAACGATGTCGCCTGCTTTGTGGGACTGGCTCGCGTCACCGGGCACAGCTCTGCCCCTGGCGATCCAGAACTGGCTGCAGGTTCGTGGCTGGACAAACGGGCCGCTGGCGCGTTCCATTGATCCGCCCTTCACCGATATTCCCATACCGATCGAAAGCTATGCGACATTTACGTCGCTCTTCGACCCGGGCGGGTCGCCTTGCGAGTTACGGCACGGACTATCTGGCCGGCGGCGGTCCGTTCGTTCTTCGCTCAGGGCGGAAGACGATGCTACATCGTGCGGATGGACGATCCGATTTCACCGAACGAGATGGCGCGCAGCGGCAAGGCGCAAAAGCTGGCTAGGCTGTTGCCGGGCAATCTATACGCCGTGGACGATCGACGAAGCTGG
The DNA here is from genome assembly GCA_963735555.1 of uncultured Acidobacteriota bacterium. GTDB lineage: Bacteria > Acidobacteriota > Terriglobia > Terriglobales > Acidobacteriaceae > Silvibacterium. The sequence continues at coordinate 100,800 of CAVTLP010000012.1, read as the reverse complement.
CACGGCGCGGGGCATCTGGGCGGGCTGCCGGACGTCTCGTTCCTCGCTCTGCCAGATCTTCCGGCGCTGTCGGCTTCCGCGCCCACAGTCGCCGCGGCGGTGGTCTCGGCGGTCGCCGCCGGTCCTCGCGGTTTGCGGAGTGTGCGCCGCCGTCTACCGATCCTCGCCCCCATTCCGCTATTCCCTCTACCCGCCCCGCGGCTCACGCCGGACGATTACGCGAACCGTATGGGCGCCGAGCGTGCAGACAGTTCTTCGAGTACCTGTCTGAAGAATGGCATCCGCGAGATTCAGTTCGTGGCGGCTTTTCCGCTTGCCGCAGGATCTGGACGCCGCCGCTGCCGCGCAAAATCCATCGAGCGCGGTGCTTGCCCAGGATGTCCACAGCGTCATCACCAGCAGATGCCGGAGAACATTCGCCCGGCGTCGACACGCAGCCGCGCCGATCCGGGTCTATCGACCGCGTTCCTGCAACTCGCTTATCCCTGGCTGACGACGACCGGCTCGCACGTCCTGAACGAATCGCTGGAACCGCCGGACGGCGCGCTGGTGGGGCTACTGGCGCGCAACGCGCTGACGCGCGGCGCTTTCATGGATGCCACAAAGATCGTTCCCGCCGAGATTTCCGATCTGTGGCCGTCTTTACCTGCGCAGGAGCTTCCGGTGCCGGTGGCGCCGCTGGTCTGGGGTGGCAATTCGTGGAAGCCGCTGATCACTCGGCTGAGCCTTTTCGGATTCACGCCCGCGGGCTTGCGGCTGCTCTCCGATGTGACCGCCTATCCCGGCGAAGCGTACCGGCCGGCGCGGGTCCATCGGCTGGTGTCGGTGATTTCGCGAGCTCGCGGCAGTTGGGCGAACGAATCGTCTTCAAGCAGAACGGTCCGGCGCTCTGGCAAACCGTGGAAATCTCGCTGGGCCAATTTGCTCACGCAGCTTTGGACGCTGAATGCGCTCGATGGCGACACGCGTTCAGGAGGCGTTCTCGGTGCGCTGCGATGCCAGCACCATGACGCAAAACGACCTGGATAACGGCCGTCTCATCGCGCAGGTGACGTTTACCGCGGCGGCCACCATCGAATTGATCCGCGTCACGCTGGCGCTCGAGACCAGCGGAGCCAGCGCGCAGGGCATCGCAGTCATGGCGGAGGCAAGCTGATGGCGACCAAAGATACCCAGCATTGTTCCGCTTCACATTTTTCGATTTCGGGTGGCCGTCACGGCCGATTCGCTGACGAACGGCCCGCAAGGCGACCGCACGGAGATGGTCTTTGCGGAATGCACCGGGCTCGAAGCCACCATGGAGCCCAAGGTCATTAAGGAGGGCGGCCGCAATTACGGCGCGGCGCAACGGCCGGGCGGCGTCACCTTCGCCACCGTCGTGTTGAAGCGAGGCGTGAGTACGGATCGCAGCATGTGGCAGATCTTCAACGCAGACCAGTTGCGGACAGTTTGCGCCGCGTCTGCAGGTAACCATCACTCTGCTCGACGGAAAAATGAAATCCGTAATGGCCTGGCAGCTTGCTCACGCGATGCCGGTGAAGTTCAAATTCGCGGATCTGAACGCCAAGGGAACGGAGGTCGGCATCGAGGAACTGCACTTCGTTCACGAAGGCCTTTCCGCGGTCTAAGAGAGATTTCGATGAGCCAGCCCAACTCCAATAACCAAGCCGCTCCAACAGTCGTCAAAGCGACGCTTGAAGGCGCTGCCCAACGGCGAACGCCGATGCCCGTGCATTTCAATCCGGCTTCTCTGGTTTACACGGTTGAGAATTCGAATCCACAGCAGGGCGGGCGATCCGAGGCGACGCCAATTTGCCGCGCAATTCACGGGCAAGCTGACCATGGATCTGCAATTCGACACTACCGACACGGGGGTCGGATGTGCGGACAGTTTACGACGCCGATTGCGCTCTTCATGCAATCGTCCGGCCGCGGCGAGCAACGGCGGGCAGCGGCGCAAAAGCAAAGGGACTAACGCGCCGGCGCCTCCGGTGCTCAGTTTCGATTGGGGCGTGTATCACTTCCAGGGGGTCATGGAATCGTTCAAGGAGACGATCGATTTCTTCTCGGCCGATGGAATTCCGCTGCGCGCGCTGGTGAGCATCGGACTGGCGCGGCAGGACAACGTGTTCGATGCGGGCTCCCGGATTCGAAGTCCGCAGACGCGGCAGCCTGGTGCCGACGCCGGCTGACGGGAAGCGCGGCGGACGGCCGCCGCGAGCCACATGGCGGCGATCCCAACGCCGACGCGCGCGCTCGCCAGCGCCAACGGGCTGGAGAATCCACGCTTCACGGGCGGAGCGGCCCTGGAAGTGGGCGGCGGAATCCAGTTGAACGCCGCCGTGGGTTTTGTCGCCAGCGCTTCGGCGGGCGCGGGACTTGGCATTTCCAGCGCGGTGCGGGAATCGGGATATCCGGGGCGCCGGGGGTGGGTCTCTCGGCGGGCGCGGGAGTTGGGCGTCTCGGCCAGCGCCGGCTTCGGCGCAAGCGCATCGGCCGGCGTGGGAATATCGGCCGGGGCTGGATTCTCGGCGGGCGCGGGCGCGTCCGTGGGAGTGGGCGTGTTTCGACCAGCGCCAGCGGTCAGGTTTCAGCTGGCGGCAGGGGGCGGGGCGCTGTTCGGATCGTCCAGCGTCGGCGGGCGTGCCGCGACGGCGGGAGCCTTCGCGGGCCTCGAAGTCGGCCGCGCCACTCTCAGCACCACGGCGCAGCTCGATCCGCTGCGCATGCTGCCGGCGACCGTGGGATCGGATGTCGCAGCCGGCGCCAACGCCAGTTTCGGCCTGGGCGGAGTCGCCATGGCGCCGTCCGGGCTTTTCCACGAATGTGGGCGCCACATTCAGTTTTAACGACGGGCTGACGTTCGATATCGATTAATCGCGGAAGAACGAACTATGTCTGTAACTATCGACGACTTAGAGGTAGAAACACAGCCCTCTGCCGCGCCCCCAAACGCGCCGGCGGCCGGCGCTGCGCAACAGCCGAAGCTCGACGTCAAGGCAGAGTTGGATAAGCTGCGCGAGCGCGAGCTTCGATTGCGAGCGGATTAGGACCTATGCCTGCAGACCCCAATCACGACTTCCGCCGTATACAGCGCCATCCCCACGGTACAGGTGGATGGTCAGTTGAACGACAAGGTCACCGCGCAGTTGCTCGGCATGAAAATGTGCGAGCACGAAGGCGGGATGTCGAATCTGGAGCTGCGTTTCAGCAATTTCGGCTCCTTCGCCGGAGGGCTGGGCGACCAGGTATTCGAAGACGGAACGATCTTGAAGCTGGGCGCGGCCCTGACGGTCTATGCGGGCCTGGTCACTTCGCCTACCGAGATTTTCCGCGGCAAGATCACGGCGCTTGAAGCCGTCTTTCCCAGCGACGGGCCTCCGGAGTTGGTGGTGCTCGCAGAAGATGCGCTGCAGGCGGCGCGCATGAAGCGGCGCACGAAGAACTGGGACAACACTTCGCTTTCGGACATCGTGCAGACAGATTGCGAGCGGGCTGGGCCTGACGCCGGTGACGCAGCGGACTGGATGCGACACATCGGTTCCGAACAGCAGCTCAACGAAAGCGATCTCCATTTCCTGCGCCGGCTGCTGGCGCGCTACGACGCCGATCTGCAGGTGGTCGGCGACGGAACTGCACGCCACGCCGAGGAGCCAGGCGCAGCGGAATGCGATTCAACTGGACATGAACAGCCAGCTTCACGAAGTCCGCGTTCTCGCCGATCTGGCGCACCAGGTGACGCAAGTTACGGCCACCGGCTGGGATTACAACCAGGGACAAACCATTTCGGTGACCAGCCAGACCACCTCGCTTGGTCCGGGATCGGGGCAGACCGGCGCAAGGATTGGCTGCCGCAGGCCTTGAGCTTCGCGATCGGAGCAACTGGCGCAATACGCCACGCTGAATCAATCGGACGCGCAGGCGCTGGTCGACGCCGAGTTCGCGCAGCGGAGCCGCCAGTTTGTGGTGGCGCGCGGCGTGGCGGAAGGCAACCCCGCGCTGCGCGTGGGCACATACCTGACGCTGACGGGTTTGGGCCCGAGATTTTCCAACACCTACTACACGACTGCGACGGTCCATCGTTTCGACACTGAGAAAGGGTATGCGACGGAATTCACCGCGGAGTGCGCTTACCTGGGGGCGGGTTCATGAGCCTGTTGCTGCACGAAACGCGCTCACCAGTTGTTGGGGCCGGCGCTGTTCCTCGCCACGGTGGTGAACGTCAAGGATCCGGAGAACCGCAACCGGGTGCAGGTGCGCCTCTACAACGCGGACGGGGTTACGGACCAGGATGGACCCATTTGGGCGCGCGTGGCGGTGCCGTTCGCGGGCGGCAATCGCGGCGCGTTTTTCATTCCGGACGTAGGCGACGAAGTGGCGGTGGCGTTCCTGGGCGGCGATCCGCGCGCGGCTATCGTAATCGGCAGCCTTTGGAACGGCCAGGATTCGGCGCCGGAAACGATCGGCGGTTCGGGACAGAGCGTCGACCGCTGGACCATCACCGGCAAGGCCGGGACGCGTATCGCGATCGTGGAACAACCCGCCAGCAGCGCCACCATCACGTTTTCGACGCCGGGCGGACTCACCGGAACGCTCACCGACGAGGACGGCTCGATTGAATTCAGCAATACGGAAAATACATCGGTACAGGATCGATTCGAGCGGCGTCACCATCAACGCGCCTACGGGTCAGGTGCAGATTACCGCGGCGAGCCGAGTCACGGTCACCGCGCCCATCGGTCACGGTGAACGCCGCGATGAGCACTTTCAGCGGCATCGTCCAATGCCAGACGTTGATCGCGACCACGGTGGATTCGGCCGTCTACACGCCGGGAGCCGGCAACGTATGGTAAGGCACGACATCGTCGTGAGCGGCGTGCAGCTCACCGGCGGGCCGCCGCTGAACAAGCCGGTGGTGCTGCAGATGAACCGGGAAGATTTCCCCAATGCGTTCCTGCGCGACTTGGGCGCTATGGGGACCCCGGGGCAAAGGGAACGCCGCTCTCGAGCGCCCAGATCGTGACTGCCGGCCCTTCGGTCCCAGGCACTCTCTACCAACCTGTGGCGCGCGTCGTTCATGTCGCCATGGTGCAGTTGGCCTGCGAGAGCGTGGGCTATCCGAGGCTGGACCCGAAGCGCGTGCTATCGGCGGGGCTGGTGATCCGGCGCGTGCCGCGCACGGGAGGCGTCAGCGAACTTTCGGAAGCGCCAGAACGGCGTGGCCGTGGATGAAGGACGCGAATGGGCAATTCGGATGGATGAAGAGCGCCGCCTCCTGGACGCCGGACGACGATCCCGACCCGGTGCAGCGGCCGCAGCTTCAATCGGGGCAGCCGGCGCTCGACCAGTTGCTGGCGGCGCAGAGCTCTGTCGATCGCATTGACGGAAGTCTCGACGCCGGCGTTTGTCGCGGCGCCGGATGTCTGCAACGCCGCCGGCCGCACGCTGGTCTATGCGCTGATTCCCACGGCCAGCAGCGAGGCCAGCACGCAGCAGGCGCCCTCGGTGCCGCGGGTCGATAACGACACGATGCTCAAGATTCTGCCGACGCTGCTGAAGGCCGGCAGCCACAACGCTCCCGCGGCGGACAAGTCGGTGACATACAAGTACATGTCCGACGACTACGCGAAGTCGAAAAGCGCTCCCGACTTCGCGACTTTCTCCGCGACCCTGCGCCTGCTCTATACGGTATTCGGCGCATTCGACGGATCGCCGGGCGCGCAAACGCTGCTGAACATTCTGAACCGGCACAACGTGACGATCCAAAGACGGCTCCGGATTCACGTGCAGCAAGCCCATGGGCGCGTTCTACCAGGAGGCGGCCGCCAAGCTGATCGATTACGATCCCAACGCGCCAATGCCTCCGTCGGCGCCCCATCTCTCAAATGCCGCACGCGTGGGATTCCTTCAGCGACGCAAGACCAGAACGACATCCTCGGACGTGATGGGGCCTTTGCTGCAATCGCGCAGCCTGGCGGCGTTTCCTCCGCAAGGGCGTTTTCAGGACGCCTCGCGGCTCTATCGCGTGCGGCTGTTTTTCCGCATCAAGGGCGAAAGCGCCGGCCTGTCCGCCTGAGTTGGTCTGGAGTTGCTACAGCGATCCATTCCGGATTGCCGCCTGGTACGAGAGCGGCGGCCGGGCGGCGGCGCCGGTGCCGCTGCCCGATCCGTTCGACAAGAACGTGTTGAAGAGCGCCAAGCAGACGTCGTCATTCGCCGTGCCGCCGAGCCTTGATGAACGCGATGCAGAACGCGAGCCTGACGGGATTGTCGAACGGGAGCGCCTGCCTCCGGGCGGAGGCGGCATCAACCTGACCTGGATCTGCGGCTTCAGCATTCCGCTTATCACCATCTGCGCCTTCTTTGTGTTGAACATTTTTCTTTCGCTGCTGAACATTGTTTTTTTCTGGATGGCCTTTATCAAGATCTGCATTCCGTTTCCGATACCGGCAGCCGAGCGCTGCGCCGACAGAGGACTAATGGCCGCGAGCAACTTACAAAGATCCGATTTCCTGGCCGTTCTTGCCGGTTCCGCAAAACGGGCAGTTGAGTTACGACCACGCTGGAGCAGAGCGTGCGCGATTCGATCCGCATCATCCTGACCACGCGCCCTGGCGAGCAACTGATGCAGCCGTTGTTCGGCGCCGGGCTGCAAAACTTCCTGGACGAAGGCAATACGGTCGCGATCCGGCGGCAAATTCAAACGGCGATCGTGAACAGCCTTGCAGACGTATGAAACGAGGATCGCCGTAGACAACGTGGAAGTGGAAACGGTGGACGGCGCTCCTTCACAAATCCACGTTCAGATTTTCTACCGTTTGCTGCGCACCAACGCGGTGCAGCAAATCGGCGTGACGATGCAAGGCGGATAGAACTGTGCCTCTGATACCACCAGCTCTTGACGACCGCTCCTACAGCGACCTGGTGCAGGATATGCTGGACAGCATTCCGGCGCATACGCCGGAATGGACCATTCAGCAGACTGGCGATCCGGGCCGCACGCTGATCGAGCTTTTCGCCTGGCTTGCCGATTCGATTCTGTACCGCGCCAACCTGATTCCGGAACGGCAGACGGCTGGCGTTCCTGAAGCTGCTCGGCCTGCCATTGCATCCAGCCGCGGCCGCGGCGACCGGGATTCTCTCGATATTTCTCGGATCCCGCCGTCACCACCGCGGTGACGCTGGCTTCGGGCGCTTCCATTCCCGGTCCGCCGGCTTCGAAACGCTCTCCGAACTCGACGTGCTGCCGGTGACGGCGCAGGCTTACATCAAAGTTCCGCTCACCCAGGCGCAGCAGACACGCCGCGATGCCGTTGCTGCAGGGATTGCAGTCCCTCTACAGCATGTCCAACCTGCCCTCGGGCTATACCACGACTCCGGTCTTCGCCAACTAACATGGCCGATCCGAACGGCGTGGATGTCTACGGCGGGACCATCGACCAGTGCATCTGGATCGCGCTTGCTGGCCGGCAAACCCGCCAACCTGAGCGCGATTCGCGCCACGCTGGGCGGAAAGAATGGACAGCGCATCCTGAGTCTTGGCTTTGCGCCGGCTTCGGCGGCCACCGATCCCGTTCGCCGATTTCGGACCGCGAGGCGGCGATTCCGGTGACCTGGCAAATCAGCGGAAGCAACGGCCGCGGGAAAGCCGCTCGTCTATTACCCGCTGAGCGTCGCGAGCGATACCACGCAGGGGTCTGACCACGGCCGGCGTCGTGCAGCTGATGCTGCCGCAAGTCCGGATATCGGCGCGCCCGCCAACGACGTGCGCAGCGATACGCAGGCGGGCGTGGGTCCGAAACCGCCGCGCATCGACGATCCCGATATCGACAGCATGCTGGTGGCCTGGATCCGCGTCAACGTGCAGAGCGCGCTGACGCTGAGTTGGGCTGGGATCAACGCGGTCGAGATCGACCAGCGCACCACCTATCAACAACGTGATCGCCGGAGTGAGCGACGGCTCCGCCAATCAGCAATTCGCGCTGTCGCAAACCCAGATCGATCCGTCGACCTTTCAACTCGACGTGGACATGCCGGGACTCGGCTTCCAGCTCTGGACGTCTGTGGACGATCTTGCGGTGCTGCAAGGGCCGCTGCCCAGCTTATACGCTCGACCCTGAAGCCGGCACGGTGAGTTTCGGCAATCAGATGCAGGGCATGATCCCGCCGATCGGCCGCCGGATGCGGGCACGGTTGATGCGCGCGGGCGGCGGGGCAGCGGGAAATCTGCCGGCCGGCACGCTCACCGCCATCCAGGCGAATGACATCACGGCAATCCGGCGCAAAGCCTTACCGTGCAGCAGCCCATTGACACTACGGGGGGCACGGACTCCGAAACGCTGGATCAGGCCGAGCAGCGCATTCCCGCCACGCTCCGGCACCAGGAACGCGCGGTGACTGCGGACGATTACAAGAACCTGGTGCAGGAGATGCCCGGCGGAGGAGTGGCGCGCGTGGAGGTTCTGCCACTTTTCAAGCCTCAGACGCGCGATACGAATGTTCCAGGCGTGGTTTCGGTCATGGTGATTCCACCCAAGAGCGATCTCCAGCCGCCTTGTCCGCGCGCCGGGCGGCCTCTGCTTGAGAATGTGTACGCCTATCTCAATCCAAAGCGCCCCGTGGCGGCAGAAATGTACGTGATCGGGACCGAATATATCGGCGTCGGGGTGAGCGTGGCGGTGGAGGTACGCAGCGGGTTCGGCCTGCTGCAGGTGAGCCAGCAGGTGGAACAGGCCTTGCGAACTTACCTGTGGCCGGTTCCCCCGGGCGGCGCCAGCAACCAGGGCTGGCCTCTCGGCCGCACTGTGCGCAGCCTTGAGCTCGAAGTGATCGTCAGCCAGGTGGCCGGTGTCGTGGAGGTCAACGGCCTGCTGCTTTTCACGCCCCTCAGCGGAGGAGGCTACCACAAACTTCCGATGGTCAGCGGCAATGCGGAACTCACGCTCGAAAGCTGGCAGTTGCCGGAACTGCTGCAGGTATTGGTGACACCGGGAACCGACGGCTCGGGCGTCACTCCGGGCAACCTGACCCCCGATGTGCAAACAGACAACTCGGTTGCGGTGCCGATTGTCCCGAACGTGTGCTGAGCGAACTCGACATGGATGCCAACGGCCTCAAATTCTGGATGCTGAGCAAGCAGCAGGATTGGTCTGTGCCGCCGCCGCCCGCGGTTCCCGGCTCGTCCGCCGCGGCTCCGAATATGTCCTCGCTGGCGCAGAATGTGGGCGTCGACGACACGCAGATCGTGCTGCTTGTGGCGCTGCCCGGCGGCGCCCCGGAATTCATCTCGGTCGATTCGGAGGTGATGAGCGTCAGTGGAATCGACGCGACCGGCTTGCAGCTGGGAGTGATACGCGGTGCACGGGGCACCACGGCGACGAACCATCCACCGGGTGCGCTGGTCCTGGGACCGGTGGGGATTCTGCGAGCCGACGCCGCCGTCACCGATACGCAACTCACGATTGTCGCGGCGCATACATCCCCCGGCTACGACTGCTCCGGGAACTACCCCGCCGGGAGCGACGACCACACCGAGCCCCACAACCACGCCCGCACTTCCACCACCGGTCCCGGCAACGGGTCTAGCAGCAGGCGTCTTTTTGCAGATCGGCGCAGAGGATTTGATCGTCACACAGGTCGACTCCGACGGGAATGATCCTTACTGTGACCCGCAGCGTTTTGGGCAGTACGCCGGCCGCGTACACCGCCGGTGAGCCGGTATTCGCACCCATCGCCTCCAACACTTTGTACTATTGCCCGATCACGAATCGCCTGCAGTTGCTGAGCATGCGGCTGGGCAATCCGCCTCTGGAATCCTTCACGGCTGCGAGCAATCTGGTTGAGACGGCGCCCATGGCGCGCGACGCGTTCGGCAATTATGCCCGCTGGGACCCGATCAGCCTTCAGGTCATGGCGGGCGGAAGCGGTCCTGGCGAAGTGCCGATCTATGCAGCTCCGGCCGGACAGGCGGTTACGGACCTGGTCATGGGCTTTGACGGCATCCTTTATGTTGCGGTCGGGCGGAGACCTGGTGCTGGTAGACCGGCGCGACCGCTGGCCGGACTTCACGCTCGCGGTTCCGGGGTTCACTTTCTGGCGTCTGGCAGCCCTTCCGGATGGCGGCGTGCTCGCTTTGGACCGAAGCAAGCCGCAACTGGGCAGGGTGACAGGCACTCCTCTGCAAACCGGCCCGGTCGACACGCCCGATCCCGGGATTCTGCGCTCCTGCCAGGAGAACCCTACGCCTCCGCAGATGGCGGCTACCTATCCGCTGCCTTCCGGGGAGGCATTCGTGGGCTTCACCGCGACAGACCAGCAGTTCGTGCTGCTCTCGTGGGCCGCGGCGTCGGCGACCAACTCTGCGTCGTATCTGAGACTTTTCGACTTCGACAAGGGCCTCGGCACTCCATGGAAACTCAATGGCATCCTTTGGCCGTACTCGCTGGCGTGGCTGGGCGATGCAAAGACGGTTGGCGCCGCTTCCACCGCAGCGGTTAATGGCGGCAACGGCAACGATGCGGCAGCCACATCGGCAGTGCCGGCGCAAAGTGCCTCCAGCTGGGGTGTGACCCTGCGCTCTTCGGTGAATCCATCGACTCCGGGCCAAGTAGTAAACCTCAAGGCAACGCTTTCGCCTGCCAGCGCCACGGGCAGCGTGCAGTTTCTGGACGGCGCGACTCCTCTGGGAACTGGCACACTGAGTGGCGGGGTCGGGACATTGGCCGTTTCCACGCTGGCGGTGGGAGCCCACGCCATCACGGCAATCTACAGCGGAGACCGGAACAACGCGCCGAGCACTTCCGCCGTCCTGACGCAGACGGTGAGCAACCCAGTTTCGAGTGTGATGCTGAGTTCCTCGGCGAACCCATCCATCTTGGGGCAGCCTGTGACTTTCACGGCCAGCGTCTCCTCCGCATCCGCCACAGGCAGCGTGACATATTTCGATGGCACAGCGCCCCTGGGTTCAGCCACTGTTACTGGAGGGGTGGCGAAGCTAACGATCGCGTTGACGGCCGCTGGAGATCCCGTGCTGGCGCAAGGGATTCACTTCATCACGGCAGCTTACAGCGGTGACGCGATCAACCCGGCGGACACTTCAGCGGTCCTGGCGCAAAGCGTCGCCCAGGCGAGCGTGTCGCTGAGTTCCACGGCTAACCCGTCGGTCGGGGTGCTTGCCACGGGGCTGAATGAAGCGCTGATCTTCAACCTTGCCGAAGCCGGCGCAGATTTAATCCCGAGCGGCGATACGTATGTGCTGTCGGGCATAAACAGCGGTCCTTTCGCGCACAGCCAGAGCCTGCCTCCCTATTACGCGGCGGGCAAGGCTCTTTTGGCTCCAGTGGCACTGAAGAGCGGTGGATCGGCGACGCTGTCGATTTCCTCAATGGCCGCAGGCACGCATGCCATCACGGCTGTCTACAGCGGCGACAGCAAGAATGCGGCAGATACGTCCACGGCGCTGGTGCAAACCGTTTCGGCGACAACTTCAAGCGTTACCTTAAGTTCTTCCATTAACCCTTCCAAAACAGGACTGGCAGTGACCTTGCAGGCGACGGTCTCGCCTCCTACGGCTACGGGCAGCGTGCAGTTTCTGGACGGCACGACGGCCCTGGGAACAGGGACCCTGAGCGCGGGGAATAGCGACGCTGGTCGTCCCTTCGCTGGCCATGGGCGTGCACTCCATCACAGCAGTTTATGGCGGCGATGGGAGCAATCCGGCGGACACTTCCGCGGTCCTGGTGCAAACCGTTTCGCAGACAGTTTCCAGCGTGGCGCTGAGTTCTTCGGCCAACCCGTCGGCGGTGAAGCAGGCGGTGACCTTCAAAGCGCAGGTTTCGCCGAGCACGGCAACCGGCACCGTGCAGTTTATGGATGGCGTGCAATTGCTGCCGTTACTGCCGCTCTCCCTGAATTCGCTCGCGGGCTTCGGCTCGACGGACCCAAGATCGCCGAACATCGTGGACAGCGGCATCTCCCAGGCCGTGTGGCACCGGGTATTCATGGAGGCCGTCATGCCTCCGCGCTGCTCGGTCGTGGTGTGGCTGACGTCGGCTGACCAGCCCTCGGGTATCACCGCGCCCACGGCTACCTGGTACCCGCACGCTTTCGGCGATGCCGACATGTCCGCCTTGCCGAAAGAAACGCCCCAGGGAGTATGGCTGTCGATTCCATCGGAGGTGCCGTTCTCGAAGCCGCTCCTAGGCGAAGCACCGGTGCAGGACAGGCAGGGTTTGTTCATGGTACTGGTACAGCGAACCGGAAAAGCGGTTCGCAACCTGAGCGGCCGCTTTCTCGGCATCCGCGTGGAGTTACATGGGGACCGGCGGAGCACCCCGGAGATCGCGGCGCTGCGTGTGTGGTCCTCGCGCTTTTCCTACGTCAAGAACTACCTTCCCGAACTGTATCGGGAAAACAAGTTCAGCCCGGAAGCCGACCAGCCCGGAAGCAGCACGCGGCGCGACTTTCTCGAGCGCTTCGTGAATATCTTTGAGGCGCAACTGACGCGCATCGAGGACCGCGTGGCGAATTCTTACCTGCTTACGCGGCCCGAAGCCACACCTGACGACTCGCTCGATTGGTTAGGAAGCTGGGTCGGATTGAATCCTACAGGCTATCCGCCGGACCGCCGCCGCGCGCGGCTTCTGGCGGCGTCAGAGCTTCACCACCAGCGCGGAACCGTACCCGGCGTGACCCTGGCCCTGGATATCGCTACCAACGGTCTGTGCTCGCGGGGGGCGGTGATTGTTGTGGAGGATTTTCGCCTGCGGCATATTTTCGCCACGATTCTCGGGGCCAATCTTGCAATCCAAAACGATCCCCTGCTGCCAGGGTATTCCGGCAGCAGCAACTCCTTTGTCGGCGACACGCTGTTCCTGGGAAACCCGGCCGACCAGTCGGAGATTCTCGCCCTGTTCTCAGCCGAGATCCCCGAGACGACCGCCGAGCGGACCCAGGTACAGGCGTTTTTCGACAGCCTGGCGAATCGCATGACCATCTTCGTCCACAACCAGGTGGAAGCCGTCGATATCAACCTCGTGCAGAGGATCGTGGAGCACGAGAAGCCTGCGCACGTGGCGGCGACCATCCGTACCGCGACCCAGCCATTCATGGTGGGCCTGGCCTCTTTATTAGGAGTGGACAGCTATCTGGCGCCGGTTCCGCCGCCCGACCCTGTGGTTGTAGGCACGAGTCAGATCGGCCGTTACAACCTGGTGACTCAAGCTCCCAGCCTCGATCCGCGATTGGAGACCTGAAGAAATGGCAGCCAACACCGACACCCTCAATCCTCCGCCCGCGCCGCAGCGCGTCTTTTACTCAACTGGCCGCATGCTGGGGGTCGCCGATTTTCAGGCTGACCAGGACTATCACCGCAGCCGATTGGCACGCGCCCTGGTGCAACTTTATGGGACCGGAACAGTGTCCGGACTGCTGGTGCAGACAGACGGCAACACCGATGTGACCCAATTGGAGTTGCAAGTCACGCCAGGCATGGCGATCGACCGCATCGGCCGCATTATCGAGGTGCCGCGCCTGGTCTGTATCGTCCTGAACAACTGGCTGACCCAGCAGTCGCAGGCATGGCGGAATCAGATAAGCAATCCAGTGCCCGGGCAGCCCGCCCTGCCCGACCCCAACACCGCGATCCGTGACGGCAAGAACCTCATGTGCGACGTATTCGCGACGTTCGTTCCCTGCACGCGCGGCCTTACGCCATGCTTTGCAGCTGAGGACGATTACGACGCCACCGACGCTTTCTCCGCGAATCGCTGGCTCGATTCGTTTGCCATGCAGCTGGTTCTCCGGACGGATCCCACGCCGCCGCTGACACCCGTCGATCCCTGGAAAGCGAGCGGGGCGCTGGCGGCAGCGGGCTCAGGGCTCAACGCGCCCACGACCGCGACCCTGCAGAATCTTCTCCTGAACGCAACGGCCGGGCCGGCGGCTGCCGCGGTGGAGTATCCGCCGAACTTTGACGCCACCTCGGTATTTCTTGCGCGGTTACTGATCGGGGCTACGCCAGGAAGCGCGGGACAAGCGCCCACATGGGATTTGACCAAAATCTCGATCGACAACAATTCGCGGTTGTTCCTGTATCCGTCCGCGTTGCTGGGCCGCCTGGGCGGCCTGGGCTCGGGAACTGAGGCATAGGAGGAAAGATGCCGATTTATACGGTGGGCAGCACGCGAGTGGCTCTTCAGCAGCCGGATCTGACCACGTTCCAGGCGAACGGTTCGGTGGTACTGGATAGCCGCCGCGTGCGGCCGCTCTGGTTCGACGGCCGGTTTCTGGCGGCCCGCGACCTGGAGCGCGAACAGGATTACTTCCTCCAGAGACAGGCAGACCTGGGACAGGCCGGCGGCTTCGAGGTGATGACCGGCCTGATGGTCGACCAGACCACCTCAGACGGACAGCCTGTCGATCCGGGCGCGATCGTCATTCATGCCGGGGAAGGAATTACGCCGGCCGGCGAGATGGTTTCGGTTCCGAACGATCTGACGGTCGTACTTTCCAGCCTTAGCGAGCAGCCGATCCTGGACGCGCAGGCAGGGATCTCGACCGCGCCACCCCAGCCGACGCAGACGCGCACGGGATTGTATGTCATCGCGCTCCAACCGCTTGAGTTCACAGGCAACCCGATCACCGCTTATCCCACCACGGTAGCGGGGCCGCTGACGACTCACGATGGCGACATCATCGAGGCCACCGCGGTTTCGTTGGTACCCTATCCCAACCCAGCGAGCAGCTTCACCGCACCGTTGCTGCAGGGAGCGCTCGCGCGGCAGATTTTTGTCACCGGCAATCCAGTCACGCTGCCGGATTCCCTTCTGCCGTTGGCCCTGGTGAGCCTCCAACAGGGATCCGTCAACTGGATCGACCCGTATCTTGTACGCCGCGACACCGGCCCGGAATATAGCGGCGTGCGCTTCGGCTTGACCGATCCAGCCAGCCAGCAGGCCTATGCGATGCAGTACGAAATGCAGTTGCAATCCGTCGTTGCTGCCCGCCAGGCCAGCGGGCTGAAAGCGAACTTTGCGGCGTCCGATTATTTTCAGGCGCTGCCGCCGGCAGGCCACTTCCCTCTCGACACCCTCGACACAAGCGCGTTCTCCCAGCTGTTCTTCCCGCAGGAGATGGATGTGCGTCTCAGCATCGTCCCTTCCGATGAGCTGCCGGCATTGATTCAGGACAGCCTATCGCTGCCACCCATCGATCTGACTCTTCCGCCGGACGCCTACTCCAGCATGGCGGTCTTTGCGTTGATTCCCGTGCCGCCGGACAATTTCGCCGCATTGAAGAGCTCGCTGCCGGATACGCCGCTGAATCCCATCCTGCCGCAGGTACTCGCCAACCGCAGGCCCATCCAATTGCTCCGGCTGTGGCTCGGCGGGGTAACTATCATGCCGGTGCCTCCCGTTGTCAACAACGCCTGGGCAACGGCCATTGGCAGCCAGAAGTATGGCTTCTACGTGCGCAGGCGCAGCAATCCCACTTTCGTCAATTTCATAGCGCCTACCGGTGTGGCTCTGAGTTCCTCAGCGAACCCGTCCACTGTTGGCCAGACGGTCATCTTCACCGCGGGGCTCTCACCCAGCTCCGCCACCGGCAGCGTGCAGTTCCTCGATGGCACGACGGACCTGGGTACGGTGACGCTCAGCGGCGGGATCGCGTCGCTGTCTATCTCGACCCTCACGGTTGGCTCGCACAGCATCACGGCGGCTTACGGCGGCGATGCGAACGATGCGGCAAGCACTTCCACAGTGCTGACACAGATCGTCAACCTGGCAGGTTCAAGCGTAAGCGTGACTTCTTCGGTGAACCCATCGAGTGTAGGGCAGGCGGTGATCTTCACTGCAAATGTCTCGCCAGCTTCGGCCACCGGCAGCGTGCAGTTCCTGGACGGCACGACGGACCTGGGCACGGCGACGGTGAGCGCCGGCGTGGCATCGTTGACCGTTGCATTGACGCCCGCCGGAGATCCCGTACTGTCGCCTGGGACCCATCCGATCACCGCTGTCTACGGCGGAGACGGCAGCACCGCAGCAAGCACTTCACCGGTATTGACGCAGATCGTCACCAAACTGACTCCGAACATCGCGCTGACTTCTTCCGCGAACCCATCGACCCTTGGGGAGCCGGTCACCTTCACGGCGAATCTCTTACCCGGCTCCCCAACGGGCAACGTGCAGTTTCTGGATGGCACGACGGTTCTCGGCACATCAACAATCAGCGCCGGGGCGGCGACGTTAACCGTGGCGTTGACCGCTGCCGGAGATCCAGTTCTGAAGGCAGGGATTCACTCGATCACAGCCGTCTACGGCGGCGACGGGCGCAATGCCGCAAATACTTCCGCTGTATTGATGCAGACCGTTACCAAGGCAGCTTCGGCAGTAGAACTGAATTCTTCGGTGAACCCGTCTACCCTGGGAGAGACGGTGACCTTCACGGCGAAGGTCTCACCCAGCACTGCCACGGGCAGCGTGCAGTTCGTGGATGGGACCACCGTCCTCGGCACATCGACAATCAGCGCCGGAGCAGCAACGCTGGCGACGTCATCCCTGACCGTGGGCACTCACTCCGTCACCGCAGTTTATAGCGGCGACGGGAACAACGCGCCAGACAGTTCGGCCGCACTGACGCAGACCGTCAACAAGGCAGCTTCGAGTGTCACGCTGGGCTCTTCGTTAAACCCGTCGATTCTGGAACAGGCGGTCACCTTTACGGCTAAAGTGTCGCCAGCTGCGGCAACGGGCAGCGTGCAGTTCCTGGACGGCACAACGGCCCTGGGCACAGGGACGCTGAGCGGCGGTACAGCGACGCTCGCAGTCTCGTCGCTGGCGGTGGGCGCGCATTCCATCACGGCCGTCTATGACGGCGACGGGAACGATGAGGCGAGCACGTCCGCCATCCTGACGCAAACCGTCAATAAGGAAGCTTCAAAGGTGTCACTGAGTTCTTCGGCGAACCCATCGTCCTTTGGGGAGCCAGTCACCTTCACCGCGAAGGTCGCGCCCACTACAGCAACTGGCACCATTCAGTTTCTGGATGGCACAACGGCCCTGGGCACGGGGACGCTGAGCGGCGGTTCGGCGACGCTGGCCGTCTCGTCGCTGGCGGTGGGCGCGCATTCCATCACAGCGGAATACAGCGGTGATGCGGACAGTGGACCCGGCACCTCCTCCGTTCTGACACAGACTGTGAACAAGGCAGCTTCGAAGGTGGCGCTGAGTTCCTCGGCAAACCCGTCGACTTTTGAGGAGACGGTAACGTTCACTGCGGAGGTTTCCAGTTCAGCCACAGGCACCGTTCAATTTCTGGATGGAACGACGGCCCTGGGCTCGGGGACTCTAAGTGGCGGGGCTGCAACGCTGGCAGTTTCGTCCCTTACGGTAGGCGCTCACGCCATCACGGCCGTCTATAGCGGCGATGCGAATACTGCGGCGAGCACTTCGGCCGTCCTGACACAGACCGTCGACAAGGCGGCGTCGGAGGTAGCGCTGAATTCCTCGTCAAACCCGTCGGCTCTCGGCCAGACGGTAACGTTTACGGCGAAGATCTTCCCCGGTTCCGCCGCAGGCACCGTGCAGTTTCTGGACGGTACAACGGCCCTGGGCACGGGGACAGTCAGCGGAGGAGCAACAACGCTGGCGGTATCGTCGCTGACGGTGGGCGCCCACTCTATCACGGCCGTTTACGGCGGCGACGCGAACAATACGGGAGCCACCTCCGGTGTGCTAACGCAGACCGTGTCGAGGACAGCTTCGAGTGTGGCCGTAGTCTCTTCGGCGAACCCATCGATCTTTGGGCAGGCGGTCACGTTTACCGCGAATGTCAAGCCCTCTTCGGCCACGGGCACCGTGCAGTTTCTTGACGGCACCACGGTACTGGGCACAGGAACACTGAGCGGCGGGGCAGCAACGCTGGCGGTTTCTTCGCTGGCGGTCGGGGCTCACTCCATCACGACCGTTTACAACGGCGATACGAACAATGCGGCGAGCTCTTCCGTTGTCCTCACACAGACCGTGTCCAGGACAGCTTCCAGCACGACCGTAGGCTCGTCGGCGAGTCCGTCGCCCTTTGGACAGGCGGTGACCTTCACCGCGAAAGTCTCGCCAGCTTCGGCTACGGGTAGCGTGCAGTTCCTGGACGGGACAACGGCCCTGGGCACGGGGACGCTGAGCGGCGGGGCAGCATCGCTGACGGTCTCTTCACTGACGTTGGGCGTGCACTCGATCACGGCCGCTTATGGTGGCGATGCGAATACTGCGGCGAGTACGTCGCCTGTCCTGACGCAGATCGTCAACAGAGCAAGCTCGAGTGTGAGCGTGACTTCTTCGGCGAACCCAGCGGCTTTCCAGACGGCGATCACCTTCACGGCGACTGTCACTCCCAGTTCGGCCGCAGGCAAGGTGGAGTTTCTGGACGGCACAACGGTTCTGAGCGCAGGGACGCTGAGCGGCGGGACGGCAACGCTGACCGACTCATCCCTGGCGGTCGGCTCACACCCCATCACGGCTAACTATGGCGGAGACGCGAACAATGCGGATAGCACTTCAGCCGTTTTGAAGCAAACCGTCAACAAGTCTGGCTCCAAAATTACGCTGACCTCTTCGGCGAACCCATCCACGCTCGGCGAATCCGTGACCTTCACGGTGAGCGTCACACCGGCGTCCGCCACGGGGAACGTGCTGCTTGTGAGTGGTGTGCTTCCTCCGATTCCCCTGGGCACCCTGACATTGAATGGCGGAACAGCGGCGCTGACCGTTGGGCGGAACGCTGCCGGCGCTCCCGTGCTCGCGCAGGGGACTCACGTGATCTCGGCCACTTACCTTGGCGACGCGAATGTTTCGGCGTCGCTGCCTACCCTCCTCACGCAGATCGTCAATCAAAACATCGGATAGGTGAGCTACAAGATGAATGCAAGCGCAATCCGCAACCTAATGACGCAGAAGATCTCGCTGACTCCGATCCGAAGCCTCACGCAAGGCAATCGGATATTTTTTCCGCCGATTCTGAAGATCCTGCCTGTACTCCCGCCGGTACCGAAGATCACGCCCGGCAGCGGAGGGCCGGTGTTCGCCGATACCAACACGCGGCCTCTGTGGTTCGACGGCCGTTTTCTTGGCGCCAGCGACCTGGCGCGCGAACAGGACTATTTCCTGAAGCGACAGGCGGTGCTGGGACGAGCCGGCGGCTTCGGAGTGCTGCATGGGCTCCTCGTCGACCAGGGAGCCTCGATCACTCAACCTGCCGGCCCCGAGACGATCGTCATCCACGCGGGGGATGGAATTACCCCGGCCGGCGAACTGGTCATGATTCCCACCGATCTGACGATTCAGCTTTCCGATCTGCCCGAAGAAGAGAACCTGGATGTGCAGTTCGGGCTTTCGACCTCGCCGCAGCAGCCGGCGCGGACACGTACCGGGTTGTATGTCCTCGCGCTGCGGCCGGTGCAATTCACGGCCAATCCGATTACGTCTTACCCCGCCGATCTGCAAAGCCCGCGGACGAGCAGCGACGGCAACATCATCGAGGCAACGGCCGTATCGCTGGTGCCCTACACCAACCCAGTGAATAACTTCGATGCCTCGTTGCAGCAGGCGGCGCTGGCGCGGCAAATCTTTGTGGAAGGCGATACGGGCACGCTGTCAGATTCCCTGCTGCCCCTGGCCATGATCAGCCTCGACCGGGACGTGATCCAGTGGATCGATCCTTACCTGGTGCGGCGCGATAGCGGCCCGCAATACAGCGGGGTTCGCCCGGGCCTGGCCGATCCCGCAACTCAGCAGGCTTTTCTGTTGCAATACGACGCACAACTGCAATCTGTCGTTGCCGGCTACAAAACCACCCACCCGAAAGCCGACTTCGCAGCATCCGATTATTTCCAGGCGTTGCCGCCAGCAGGGCGCTTCCCTCTCGATGCCCTCAATACCGGCAATTTCACGCAGGCATTCTTCCCGCAGCAAATGAACCTGGAGCTCAGCATTGTTCCGGCAGACGAGCTTCCGGCGATCCTCGAAGACAGCATGTCCATGCCGCCTATCGACCTGACACTTGCGGCCAGCAGCTATGCAAATATGTCGGTTTACGCATTGGTTCCTGTCCCCCGCAACGATTTCGCAACACTTTTGAGCTCGTTGCCGCCCACCCCACTGAAACCGGCGCTACAGCAAATCGTCATCAACCGCCGGCCTCTTCTGCCGCTGCAGATATTTCGATCCCCGCTTACGCTCGCGCCGACGGCTTCAGGTTCGTCCGCCGCGTGGGCAACCCTCATCGGAACCCAGGTCTACGGTTTCTATCTGCTGCGGCGAAGCGAGCCGGTCTTTGTCGACTTCACGACTCCGCCCGCTCCGCCGGTCACAACGACAACGCCAGGGCCCACGACCACGCCGGGCTTGGCTCCCCATGCGCGCCCGGCCATCGCAACTCCGTCCATCGCAACGCGAGGGTCACGCTCCACACCCGCGACTACTACCACGCCCCCTCCTGCAGCGCCGTCAACCAAGTCCGCAACCCGGAAGAGGACGCCGCGAACGACCACCACGCAGCCCGGGAGAACTCCTCGGAAATAAGCCGATTGTGAGCCACGAAAATGAGCGTCACTCAAATCCAAAACGCACTGCCGGGCGAAAGTCTGATCGGCATCGAACCGGAGTTGCTGCAGCAGGTCGACGACCCAGGGTTGTGGCTTCGCCGCCTGTCTTTATTTCCCGGGCGGACGCTAACCGCAGGCGCGCTCAAGAGCGAGCAGCGATATCGCGCCGGGCGTCTCGCCATCCTTGGCCAGTGCGTGACGCAGGGAACGGTGAAAGGACTGGATCTCTCCGCTGATCTCAAAGCTGCCGATCCAGTGTTGCAAGTAGCGCCGGGCTATGGAATCTCCGCATCCGGCGAGGACGTCACGCTTCTCCGCACGCTGCGCACCACGCTTGGGTCGCTGCTGGTAATCGATCCGCAAACAGGCGTGGCGACGAAGTTCCCGGACTACATCGGGAACCCGAGCAACACCTCTCACGTGGGCGTCCTTCTTCTGCAACCAATCACGGGCGAGGTGAGCGGCGCCAGCGTCAACACGGGAACGACGCCTGTGGTCGTATCGGGAAACCTGCGGCGCTTCATGCGACCAGGATCCCCTCGAATACGCTTTTGAGGATTGGCAGATCGTGGACGGCGCGCGTCTGGTCATGGTGGCCTGGCCCGCAGCACTGGCTTTGCCCCCTGTCGAGTCCAGCGGTCAGTTGGAGGAACCGCCTGGCCTACACCGTTTTCAGCGCGGAACTGGCGCTGGCACAAGATGACCGCTTGACCTGGGATATGCTCGGCGTGCCCCTCGCGCTGGTGGGGTTCGATACTTCGTGGAAGGCGCAGTTCGTAGATCGGTCGGCGGTCGTAAGAGCGGGCGGTTTGCCGCGTAGCCGTTACGTCTTGCCGGCGCAACCAACTTCCTCCAGCACACCCTTGCTGGTCCAGCCCGCTCTGGCGCAGGCGCGAGTCTCTCAGCTTACCGAACAGATCAACGCGCAGCAGGATTTGACGAGCCTGGTTCCGGCCTTCGCGATCCTGCCCCCCTGCGGCGTGCTGCCAGCTGCGGCGATGGACTTCATCCACCACACAGCCCCCTGGTTTCCCTCGAATTGGAAGATCGCAGTAGGCCCGGTGCACCAGGAGGAAATCGAAACTGCACTGCTGTCCGGCATGACGGCGCAACCACTCGATGCGACGCAGAATGAATCGATCGAGGTTCTGGTGCCGCTGCCGGACGCATTATACGATCCGGATGTCCTGGTTACCGAGACCGTCGCCCCGGCGTTTCAGGATGCGGTCAATAGCGCCACGGCGGAACTCGCCGGCGATCTGCAACATCGCAAGGCCATTCAGCAGGAGGCTAACGCGCTGTCTCAGGTTCTTACCGGCGCGCAACAAGCCGCTCGCTATGACCTGGACGCGGGCCTGACAGCCCCGGAAATCACTTTGCGCGATGCGCAGGTGTACGTGCCCACTTCCGGTGAAGCTTTTGGGACGACATCTACACCGATTACGGAGACGAGTCCGCAGCCCACTTACTCTTCTGTGGACTATCAGAAACTCATAAACGATGCCGGCAACCCTCCATACACGATCACTCTAGTCGGTAGCGACGGCACGACGACAACTCTGCCCCTGTTCCTCAAGGCTGACTTCGATGACCTGGACCAGAACGGGCTGCAACATTTCATCGATCGGATCAGCGCCAAGATATCAAGGGCCAACGATCTGTTGGATCTGGCCTTCCTCACCACGCAGAGCGACATATACCGCTTCCGGCAATACGTTCTGGGCGCCGCGGGTGCTACCGATCTGGCCGTTTCTCCCATTGCGGCCCAGATTGCCACTGGCGAATCCGCAGCCTCGACGTCCGCAAATCTCCAGAGCTACCTGAACACGATACTCCAGGCCAAAGCATCAGCGCCTTCCAACAATCCAAGCGTCAGTGGAGTAGGCGCCGCTACCTTTGATCGGGCAACTCAATTCCAGACGACCGGTATCGCCACGACACTTCGACCGCCATCGCTCATTAACTCGCCTACTGCGTTTCGTAAGAATCCCACATTCGTGGACGACACTAGCTTTGGAGGTGCCGGCAGAGCCACGTTCGGCACCGGTGCGTCGGGAGCCACGTTCAGCACCGGTGCGTCGGGGGCCACGTTCAGCCCCACAGGGTCAAGGGCAACGTTCAGCGCCACTGCGTCGAGGGCAACGCTCAACTCCGCTCTATCGAGTGCCACCTTCTCGCCGATTGAGCCGGGAACCGTCAGCCAGCCGGCCACGCCCACTGATGTAGTGGCACAGTCTCCTCTTGTGGGTGCACAGCTCAACCTGCGCACCTTGACCATCGCCCAGCGCCTGGCCAACCCTCCCTCTCAGGAAGGTATCTTCTACGCGGTGGGAAACCGCCTGGCTTTCGTGCAACTGCTCGCCGACCTGGAGATCACAATCGACGATATCCCCATCCTTGTGGACCAGTGGCCGTTTCCACCCGCAACGACAACTACGGCAGCCCAGACGACTTCAGGACAGATAGGTCTGCAAGTACCTCTGATCCTCCCTACGTTTCACGATTTTCGCGCAACGCCCTCCGCGGTGCTGGCTGCCGTAGAGGCGCCACGCTTAAACCTCGACAGCGATGAAGCGGATCTGTTCTCCACCGGCATTCACGTACTGGAGCAGCACTCCCAGCTGCTGCGCGCGGTTGAGGGCCGCATCGCGCAGTACAACGATTTCCTGGCGGAATGCAGGACCGCGTTGACCAATATTCAGAGCGACCTGCCCCAGGCTCAGACGCTGTTGACGCAATTGGAGAACGCCCTTGCCCAGGGACGCCAGGATGTGGCCTTCACGACCGCGTTGCTCAACGACGAAATCCAACGCGTGGCCAATGTAAATGACCAGCGCACCTATACCCTGCAGAACTATGTGCAGGTGGTGGCCTTCACCCGTCCTCGTACGCTGGTGACAGCTGCCGATGTCCCCAGCCGGCAGCTCGTGCCCGGCAATATCGCGAGTCCCGTGCCGACCTGCCTGAGCCAATCCGTCACGATACCGGCAGAGTTGCGGGAAATTACGTCTCTGCTGCGCGAAGCGCCAGTGGGCTGGATGCCCGCGATCCAGGCGCTGCTGAACAAACTCGAACGCCCCATTCTGCTGCAGGAGTTCGCCTTCGACTCGCAAGCCCGGGCTGTCATGCAGCTGCAACTGCCGTTACGGGTTTCTTCCGCCGCCTCCAGATCGGGGGTGTATGCGCCCGCCATAGCGAGCATCTACAGCAACAATCAACAGACGTTCCGTGCGTTCCAGACAGAGCGAGCCGCGTTTCAACCCAACCTGTTGATCAACCAGAGCTGGATCTCGCAGATCCAGACGTTGCAATACATCACCGCGACCGCCGATCTGCTGGCGTCCGAAGCCGTGCACGCCGAGGTGGTGAATGCGACCTCACGCCTCATGCAGCAGATTTCCAGCGTAGCCACCTGTCTGTACGCCCGTGCCGGCCAGGCGCTACCGATCAACCGCCTGGCATGGGCCGAATTCCTGCGCGGTCTGGGATTCTCCATCCAGTTGCAAAGCCTGGCCGTGCTGCCCAACTGGAACACTCAGGAGTATGTCTCGCGGCAGCAGATGCAGCTGCTGGTGGACTGGCTCTTCCAGCAAATCGATACGACCAACTCCGCCGCGGTCGCCTTCATGAGCGACGTGGTGCGCGTGGCGATTCTGCTGGCCAGCGACGCTCCCGTCAGTGCAGTGATCGGGGGTGCCGTGACGCTGGCGACCACTCCAAAGGTGGGTGGGATTGTCTCCCTGACGCTGCCCTCGGACCGGGTGGTGCATGGCATGTATGTCCAGCTCTACAGCTCCGGAGTACTGGCGGCACAGGCCGTGGTCACCGATCTGGACAGCTCCAGCGTGCGCGCCACCGTGACCCAGGTTTATCAGACAGGCGTGACACTGCAAGCCAATGATGTCGCCCACTACACGTCGCAGCGGCCGCAGGCTGTGGCGCTCCGGGCCTTCGATATGTAGAACTCTATGGACGCTTGGACCGACAGCACAATCCGAGACCGATATGACCGCCATGTGCGACGCGCGCGCCTCTCTGTGAGCGCCGGGGCGTCGCGACATCGGCTCGCATTCACCGTGGAGGAAGCGCTGCGCCTGGCGTCACTGCCCGGCGAGGATGAAGGACGATCGTATTACTTCCGCCGTCTGCGAGTGACGGGCCTGCCGTCCGGCGGAGACCGCGGCGTGTGGCTGGATACGTTTCAGCGCGCCCTCACCAGCGAGGCGATGCAAGCGGTACACGGCGGCGATCCGCGCGCCGGATTCGCCCAGGCTGTTTTCTTCCGCAGCGAACAGGAGCCGCTGGAAATTCTCCTGCATCGTCTTCTTGCGCGCCAGCCGATTCCAGAGTGGTTCTGGCCGATGGTGACCGCAGAGCCTGGGGCCGGCCGGTCCGGAAGGATCCCGCCAACAATTGTCGAGATTGTGGAGAAATTGCGGAGACAGCCGGCCTCCTGGGTGGCGGTGGCAACCGCTCTCTATGCAGTGCCCGGATTCGACGTGCTCTGCCTGCTCAATGCCGTCATGACATCCGTTGCGCAGAACTGGCTGCAAGAGATGGAAGGGCTGGGACCATTTCCGGCGCGCATGGCCGCGGACATTTCGCGGTCAGCTCAACCGGCAATTCAGCGGGCGCTTCGAGTTTTTGGGGCGCAGAATCCCGGCACGCTGTGGCTCACCGTGCTCGCCGTCCTGCTCGATTCGCCTTCGGAATTGGTCGCAGGATCGGCGGTATGGCGGGCCCGCGATGCTCTGCAACGCATGGCTTTCGAGAAAGAGAGGAAGGCCGGCGAAGTTGAGTCCGTTGCTACCACGGCTTGGCCCGTTGCGAAGTTACCCGAGGTTTCCTCAGAGGGAATTGCGACGACATCGTCGCCCATCTCGCCGGTATCTGCGGAGGGTATTGCGAACGACATCTTTGCCCATCCCGCCGGTATCTTCCGATTCGCAGAGCACCACAGCAGACCTGGATGCTGTCGTGCCGCCGGTCGGCCCTTTGGGCGATACTCAGTTCGTCAGCCGCAGGCCCAGCCTCCACCTCTCCTGAATCCGAAACGCTCCCAGCTCCCCTGCCCTGGTATTGCTTCGGCGTGCCTACTGGCGCCGCTGGTCTCTTCTTCCTGCTCAATGCGCTTCGGCGGATCGGCATGCCCCAAGCGCTTGCTGCCGGTCTGACCTGGGTTGATCCGAATTTTGCCGCTCTTGTCTTGCAGCGATTGGCGCGGCAGGCCGGAGTGGGCAACGATGATCCAATCCTGTTGTGGCTGAACTCGCTGGTCACAAACGCCACCGATGAAGGTCCGCTGCCCTTCGATGCCTCCTGGTGGCCGTCCAATATGCAGCCCTCTCCAGGCATCGCGACCATCGATGATCTGGTGCGCGTGTGGTGCGTCGCTGTCCGCCGCTGGTGCTGGCAAAACGGAAAGATCAGCGTGCGGGATATCGTGTCGCGAGCCGGAGTGTTCTCGGTGAACCGGACCGACGTGGATGTTTCGCTGCCGCTCGACGAAGCCGATATTCGCGTGCGTCGCGTGGGGCTGGACCTCGATCCTGGCTGGCTTCCCTGGTTCGGCCGCGTTGTGCGATTCCATTACAAGTTTCGAGGAGAGTTCCATGGCTGAAACGATCGACGCCGCCGAGCCGCTGGTGGCTGGTGGCCTCTATTCGTGCGCCCTGGCCGCGCTGGCTGCGTTGCTGCCAGACGTCGCGTCTTCGCCGGAAGCCGCATTTCTGCGGCGGCGCTCCGGTGACGCGGGCTACAACGGCTCGGTTCGTCAGCATTTGACTCTCAGCCTGAATCAACACGATCCCATCGACGCGCCTCTTCTGGCCCTGGCGGATCAACTTGGCTTGCGTCGCATCGAACTGCTGGCTGTCGCCCTGGCGTCGGCCGTCGAGATGGATCAAATGTGCGGGCGCGCCGTCGCACATTTGCAGGCGCCCGTCGGTGGTTCCCGGCCGACACTCGGGTTGCTCGCCGCCGCATTTACGGACCTCGAAACCGAGGGACGGGTTATCGAATGCCTCCTGACCGGCGCGGCGGTCGGGTCGGGCCTGTTGCATCTGCTCAACGAGGGCGCTCCACTGTCCGAGCGCGCTGCTGCCGTTCCAATTCCGCTCTGCATGGCTTTGAACGGGCGCGATGCAGCGTGGCCGGGAGCCTCGCTCGACCTGGACGGGATCCCGGAGACTCCGCTGCCACCTTCGGTCCTGGCAGAAGCGCAGCGCCAGGCCAGTGGCTTGGCGGCGGGTTCGCAGAACGTACTGGTGGTGCGCAGCGGCAGCCCGGCAGAGGGCAGAACCGCAGCCCAAGAAATTGCCTCGGCCCTCCACCGCCGTCCACTGTTTCTCGAGATGGAGCGTACCGGCAGCCAAGGCAAGCCCGCTACGACTCTCGACGGTCTTGGCCCTTTGCTTCTGCTCCGGGATCTGCTCCCGGTCTTTTGTTTCGATCCCGGCCCCAGCGAACGCAGAATGGTCCCCCGGCTGCCTTACTACTCCGGTCCGGCACTGGCTCTGTGCGGCACGGACGGCAGCATCGAGGCGCGTGGTGAGAGTCCGGCGGCGTGGAAAATCGGCGTTCCGCCCCGCGAGGAGCGCCGTCAGCTTTGGCGCGTGGCGATTGGCGACGACCAGCTCTCCGCGCAACTCGCGTCCGACTACCGGCATGGCAGCGGCCGGATTGCCCAACTCGGCCGGCTGGTGCGCCAACAGTGCGATCTGGATGGCCGCGACGAACCCGCTTTTCGCGACATCGCAGCTGCTTCCTGGACCGGCCAGGGCTCCGGACTGGAAGCACTGGCCCAGCCGCTTCCGGATCTGATCCCGGACGAAGCCCTGGTAGCCGGCTCAGCATTGCGCGACGAGCTGTCCCGGCTGTTACTGCGCTGCCGCCGTCGCGAGAGCCTTATCGAGGGCCTGGGCGCTTCTGCCCTCGCGCGCTACCGTCCCGGCGTTCGCACACTGTTCACCGGTCCGTCCGGCACCGGAAAGACGCTGGCGGCCAGCTGGCTGGCGACACAACTTGGTTTGCCGCTCTATCGCGCCGATCTGGCTTCCGTCACCAGCAAATACATTGGAGAGACCGAAAAGAACCTGGCCCAGTTACTGGCGCACGCCGAGGAATCGGGCATCATCCTCCTTTTCGACGAGGCCGATTCGCTCTTTGGCAAGCGCACGGAAGTGAAGGAATCCAACGACCGATTCGCCAACGCCCAGACCAACTACCTGCTGCAGCGCATAGAGACATTCGACGGGATCGCGCTGCTCACCAGCAACAGCCGCGCGCGCTTCGATCCCGCATTTTGCCGCCGGCTGGACATGATTATCGAGTTTCCTCTGCCTGGACCGGAAGAGCGCAGGTTGCTGTGGCTGTCGCACCTGGGATCGCATCACAGGCTCAGCAACAGGGATCTCAATCAGCTCGCAGCCGCGGCCGATCTCGCCGGCGGCCACATTCGCAACGCTGTCCTCACCGCGGCGGTGCTGGCGCAGGCCGCGAAGCGGCCCATTGAGTACCAGGATGTCTACGTGGGTCTGACCGACGAATACCGCAAGCTAGGGCGGCAGACCCCGCCGGAACTGGTGAGGGCCAGTTAGACATGGGATCTGCGGTCGCCGCCAAGCCCGATGAGAAGAAGAGCAAGGCGACAGTGCGGCCGCCCGCATCACCAAGCAGCGAACCATGGGATGAAACCGCCGGTGCATCTGCAGGGATGCCGCTGTTTCTCCAAAGCAAATCTGGATCGCACGACAATACATCGAGCACTCAGGCCGGGCCAACAGCAGGTCAGTCGACTGACGATCGCAAGCCGCCCGCCGATCAGGCGTCGGCGGCCACGGCAAAAGACCGTGCGCGTAGCACATCTCGTCCGTCGCCGCATTCCGCTGGTAAAACTGGCCTCACGGGAGCCAAAGTCGCTCGCCAAGCCGGGGGCAAAAGTCCTGGAGTTCGCGCCTCCGCCGCGAAGAGAGGCCCTGCAAAACACCCGAAGGCTGCAGCTCCGCCAAGAGAGGAGTTTGGCCCCACACCCCAAATGGTCATGGGCGCAAGCCAGTCGATAGCTCCTGCGCCCGATTGGCAGCGATCGTCGGTCGCGGCCCCCTATATGGAATCAACCGGAGCCCGGATTGTAGCCGAGGCAGTCGCTCACTCCGCCCAAAAGGTTCGCGAGAGTCTTGCGGATTTGGTCACTCGCGGCATGAACGGGATTTGCCGCGAGGTCGCTCAGCAACGCAGTCTGCTCTTTCAGGCCGGAACCCGCCAGGCAAACCAGATTCGCAGCGCTTTCGGCGGCGCCAGGCGGCAGGTGAGTCAAACCATTACCGGCGCGCAGACGCATATCGAGTCCGATGCCAGGTCCAGCGACGCCGCACTGGGAAATTGGTCCGCAGCCGCCTCCGCTGATGCCGAAAGGACATTCGCCACGGTGAGCCAGCACGCCCTGGACAGCGGAGATGCGAGCGGCCAGCGCGCGATCAACGCCGCCGACGACTCTGCCAATCAAGCGTCAGGGCAGCTCGAAGCCCAAATCGCGGAGGCCCGTCGCGTCGGCGAAGCTCACGCGGCCAGCGGCGGCTCTAATCCCGAAATCGCCGAGGCCAAGGCCAGGGCGGCTCGCGATTTGACGGCGGACACAGAGGAGAAGGTACGCAATGCCGTGGACGATTTTCTTCCGGATCTCCGCAACACCGGACCCGGAGTGGCTCGCTCTTACCAGGAACAGGCTGCATCCGCCGCACTGCAGATTGGCACTGCATTGCCCGGAGTGGTGGTGCAGATAGGCACAGCCCGCGACAACACCGCGAACGCCATCGCACAAGGCGCTGAACAAACGTCTCATTCGCTGTCCACTTTAGAAACCCAGTTGAACGCGTCTTTGACGGCGTCCGAGCAGAAAGCCACGAGTCAGCTTCAACAACAAGTGTCTCGCCA
Source organism: uncultured Acidobacteriota bacterium (assembly GCA_963735555.1). Taxonomy (GTDB): domain Bacteria; phylum Acidobacteriota; class Terriglobia; order Terriglobales; family Acidobacteriaceae; genus Silvibacterium. Next base: position 71,270 of record CAVTLP010000012.1, on the reverse strand, counting down.
TGCGCGCGAACTAGACGCGGTTGGCCAGCACGCCACGCAGACCCTCAACAGTGAGGGACGTAAGGCAGCTGATGCGGGTGACAGTCAGCTCAGCGCCACGAATCGTCAAATCGCGGGCTTGAATCTGGACTCCAGATACGCTTCCGACGCGGCTGGCAAAGTATCTTCGTCGATCGAGGATTCGTACCAACCGCTCTTCAAACAGGTAGATACCGCCTCTCTTGATGTTCAGAATCAGCTCGGCCAATCGGGTGCCACAATCATCGCGGCTACCGAAACCATAGCTCCTTCTGTTGCGAGCGGGGTTAGCGGCATGGTCACCCGGACGCGTGATTCGGTCAATACGCAAACTGCTTCTGTTTCGACCCAGTTTGCCGCTACCGTCAGCCAAACCAGGGCCGGCGGAGACGCCATGTTGAGGGAGATCGCCACGGGCCTCGATGCTCAGCTCGGAACTCTGGATCAGTCCTTCACGCAGGGGGTGACCGACTACCGGAGAGGTCTCGACGACGATGTCGCGAAGGGACTCGACGATGTGCGAGAACCGGTGGGAACTCTCCCAGGCCGCATTACGACGGCCCAGCAGCGCGTCGAAGACCAGGCGGACATGAGCTGGCTGGGCCGGCAGTGGGACGACTTCGTTCGCATGATCTCCGATTGGGGCTTCTGGGCTGCGCTCCTCGTCGGACTAGTGCTGATCGCATTGGCGATCTTCCTTTTGCCCGAGGAGTTGGGATTGCTCGCGATCTTGGCTGTCGGGGCAGCCATCGGTGCGATTTCGTCGGGAGTCGGAACCATCGTCAGCAACCTCACGCACGGCCGACCGTGGGATGAAAATCTGATCCGCAACGTACTGATCGGTGCGGGCGTGGGCGCGGTTTTCGCCCTCGCCGCCGTCGGGCTCGTTGCCTTGGGAGCCGGTGTGGGAAGCCTGGGCTTCGTCCTTGGCATGTCTGGGACGGCTGGCGTTGTCACTATCATCACTAACTTGATCTCGGGAAGACGGTGGGACGAGGGCTTGCTTGCCAATATGGCATTTGCCGGCATCCTGGCACGAGTTGCAAAGTTCTTCCCGTCACGTCCTGGGATTCCACCGGAAAATGATCCACCCCCGCCTCCGCCGCCACCACCCACGCCGGCTCCCCCTGCGCCGGCTCCACCTGCGCCTGCGCCGCCTGCACCAGCTCCACCTGCACCTGCGCCGCCTGCACCAGCACCCCCTGATCCGGCTCCGCCCGCACCTGCCCCGCCTGCACCAGCTCCACCTGCACCTGCGCCGCCTGCACCAGCACCACCTGATCCCGCTCCGCCCGCACCTGCCCCGCCTGCGCCAGCGCCGCCTGATCCTGCTCCGCCCGCACCGGCTCCGCCTGCACCAGCACCGCCTGATCCAGTTCCACCCGCACCTGCTCCGCCTGCACCGGCGCCACCGGAACCAGCGCCGCCCGCACCAGCACCACCTGAGCCAGCGCCACCTGCGCCGGAGCGGCCTCCTGCACCTCTGACTCGAGAGCAGCGCCTGAATGAGCTGGCGAGAGACCCTGACCATGGCAACGCTGTGAGCGAAGCGTCGCGAGCTGAAGCCGAAGCCGCCCTAGGGTTGGAGGAGCGCGGTGAGCTTCCGGGGCCGATACGGCGTCCACAGCCTGGCGATGGCCACAGCGGAGATTTTGTCGACGGCAACGGCGGCGACTGGGACGTGAAAGCACCGCGCAGTCGTGAGAATCTGATCGAAGAAATCAGGGCTCGCGCTCGCGCTGCAGGTCGCCCGGAACCCAGGTTAGACCCCGCCAGGCCAATCCGCGGCGAATATAATCGAGCACACACAATAGCAGAGATTCGTGGCGAGTTGGCAGCGGGAGAAAACGTGATCATCGATACTCGCGGAATGAACGCCGCAGACCTTGCCGATCTTCGTGCCGCTATCCAGCAAGAGGGCATCGAGCCCCGCGTCAGGTTCTTTCCATGAGGCGATCATGAACTTCCTGCAACTGCCGGAAGAGATCAAAGAACGACTGGAAAGCAGCCGACGTTGGCGTGAGACGGACGGCAAGCAGGGCGCCCGGTTATATCTCGCCTTCGAGCAATTGGATCATCTCGATTTCGAGAACGCGATGATGTTCGAATCGACACTGCAGGAAGCCAGTATGGTCGGAGCCCGGCTCGACGGTACCGACCTCGGGCGGTCTCTGGCTAACGGCCTTTGCCTCGACGACTCCAAATGCATTGGCGCACACTTCGACAAGGCGGAGCTCGTGGAGGCGAGCTTCACGCGAGCAGTCGCGCGACTTGCCACATTCCGGAAGTCGAACCTGACGCATGCCAGGTTCGACGAGGCGGATCTTCGCGAGGCTGATTTTGAGCGCGCCAAATGCAATGAAGCAAGTTTTCGTGATGCTGACCTGCGGGGTGTCAGGATGACCGGTGCCTTACTCATGGGCGCCGATTTCACCAGAGCGCTCATGTCAGGAATCGACTTGAGCGGTGCGGTTCTTGATTCCACTACCCGTCTTGCGCCGTGGGATGGTATCGACGGGATCGTCGCCGAGTATCTGCACATCGACGGGCGAGTCATCAGGGATTCAGAAGTGCGAACCGGGCTGGCTGCCCTTGCCGCCAAATAGCTTAAGCGAGTCCGCTTGTGCCTAAGTCTCTCACGATCGGCATGGCCACCTACGATGACTATGACGGCGTGTATTTCACTGTCCAGGCGATTCGGCTGTTCCATCCCGAAATCACCGGCGAGACCGAAATCATTGTCGTGGACAATCACCCGGAAGGGCCCTGCGCCGGCGACTTGAAGGCCCTGGAGAACTGGGTAGAAGGCTATCGCTATATACCGTTCAGCCGGCTCCAGGGCACCGCCGTCCGGGATGTGATCTTCCGTGAAGCGAATGCCGATTTCGTGATCTGCGTGGACTGCCATGTGATGTTCGCTCCCGGAGCCTTGCGGCAGTTGCTGGATTACTTCAAGGCCAATCCGGACACGCGCGATCTGCTGCAGGGGCCACTGGTCTATGACGATCTGCGAACGTTTTCCACCCACATGGATCCCAGGTGGTCAGCGGGCATGTATGGTGTGTGGGCCAGCGATCCCCGCGCCAATGACCCCGCGGCACCGCCCTTTGAAATCGTCATGCAAGGCCTGGGAGCATTCGCCTGCCGCAAGTCCGCATGGCTCGGGCTGAATCCGCGGTTGCGGGGCTTTGGGGGCGAAGAAGGTTACCTGCAGGAGAAATTCCGGCAGGCGGGAGGCCGCACGCTCTGTCTACCCTTTCTGCGCTGGATCCATCGCTTCGGCCGTCCCATGGGGGTTCCCTACCAGAACACGTGGGAAGACCGGATTCGAAATTATCTGATCGTTGCCGATGAATTAGGCTATGACCCGTCGCCTGCCCTGGAGCATTTTCGCGGGCACATCGGCCGCGAAGCAGCGGAACGCATCATCGGTGCGGTACGCGAGGAGATCCGCAACCCGTTCCATTTCTTCGACGCGATCTACTGCATCAATCTTGCGGAAGAGACTGGACGCTGGCGGGAGGTGTCGGCGCGTTTCGCCCGCCTGGGGATATCCCACCGGATCCGGCGCTTTGAAGGCATCCGTACACAGCCCAATCATCATGTCGGTTGCGGGTTATCGCACCGTGCCGTCGTCGCGGAAGCCAAAGCGCAGGGACTGGAGAGCGTCCTGGTTTTCGAAGACGATGTACTCTTTACCGCGGATGCGATTCTCGGCTTGCAAAACGCCCTCGAGGAATTACGAGGCCGGGAATGGAAACTCCTTTACCTGGGAGGCTGCCGCTGGCACCACGACTTTCCTCCACTCCCCGGATTCCGGCGCCTAGCTCAGGCCGGGGCGGTAACCTGCGCACATGCCGTGGCTTATCATCGCTCGGTCTTTGACAGTATTTTGAGCGAAGTGCCTGGCGATCAGGCAGGCATGGAAGGATGGCTGAAGGTCCGCCATGGAATCGATCAGTACTATGCGTTTGGCTTCACTGAAGGGAAATATCTCCTGTCGCCCGTGATTGCGACCCAGGGAAGTATCGTCCCGATGGAGAGCCCGGAAGTGCAGCGTCTGCTGCTGGATTAGGCGGTTAACAATCAGGCGGTCATATCCCTGCCGTCCTCCCCTTGTGCAAATGATGAAAAGACCTTAGGCTGGGTGTGCCTTTTGCATGAAACGCTGGCGCCTCCGTTGTCACTACCCCTTGGAATATTAGTGGCAAGCCTTTCAGAAGAGCTCTCGGCTTGGCCTGACAAACAGACAGAACATGGTTCGATATCGGCTGAATGCAGCGCAAACAGTTGCTTTTGCGCCGATCATCTCGGTTTGGACAAGGTTCGATGCTTCGAATCTGGGTAATTGAGGAACGCGGAGGATTGACGCCTCGCATCCGCAGCGAGTGCCCGGACGCGAACGTTAGAGCCATGCGCCGCGACCAGATTGCCCTGACTTCGCCTGTGCCCAACCTGGCTGTCGTGGATGCTACCGAGCGGCCATCGGCGTGTTCGTCGATTCGCGAAATGCGCAGCCGTCACCCCGCTGTACCCGTCCTGATCGTTTCTCCTGCATCGACTGGCGAACCGTTGCCCGAGGGCATCGATGATTTTGTCATGTTGCCCTTCCAGCCCGGCGAACTGCGATTGCGGCTGTCGCGGCTCTTCGGCGCTGAGCCGGAAAGGACCAGGGTATCCAAGGAGGACGAATCGATCCGTGAAATTCGTTCCAGGTACCGCCTGGACGTGGTGATCGGCGAGAGCGCGGCGCTCCGCGAGGCCATCCGCAAGGTTCCCCGCCTGGGCGCGTCCGACGCCAATGTGCTGATTACCGGCGAAACCGGAACGGGCAAAGAACTTTTTGCGCACGCCATTCATTACGCCAGTTCCCGCCGTGAGGGACCCTTCGTCCCCCTGAACTGTGGCGCCCTGCCCGATTCGTTATTCGAAAATGAGTTATTCGGCCATCAAAAAGGAGCCTACACTGACGCCTCTGCCGCCGAGGTGGGTTTGCTGGGCGTTGCGGAACGCGGATCGCTCTTCCTCGATGAGATCGATTCTGTCAGCCTGGCCAGTCAGGCCAAGCTGCTTCGTGTGCTGCAGGATCGGGAGTATCGGCCGCTCGGATCGCAGCGCCCGCTCAAAGCCAACGTGCGCATCATTGCCGCGGCCAACACTCCGCTTTGCGAACGCATCAATGCCCGCGAATTCCGGGCCGATTTGTACTATCGGCTCAACGTCCTCGCGTTGCGGCTTCCCACGCTGGCCGAGCGCCGCGACGACATTCCAATTCTAGCCAGGCATTTCATCGCTCGATATGCGAAGGAGTGCCGACGGCCAGCCCCCCAGCTCTCCGCGGACGCCAGCCGCCGCCTGATGGAATACTCCTGGCCGGGAAACGTCCGAGAACTGGAGTCGGTCATTCAGCGCGCCGTCATCCTGTCAGATGGGCCAGTCCTGGACATCTATTCCGTCGATCTACCCGATTCCCTGCCCTCGCAGCCCGCCGTCTCCGGAGGCTCCTCGCTCCCCATTGCGGACGCGGTTCACGAGTTTGAGCGCCAGTACCTGGACGGCTTGCTTTCCAGGCAACATGGCAACGTTACGCGCGCCGCGAAAGCCGCCGGCAAAGATCGCAGAACCTTTCAGCGGCTGCTGCGCAGACACGGCATCGCCAGCCAGAGCGCGGCGGGAGACTAGTAAGGCGCTCCTGTACAAGATGCGGTATTTTTGCCGCACCAGCGTTCATCGCCTGAAGATCTTCAGTGGGTTACAACTGGTATCTCGCTTGCATTACCGGGATACACATTGACGGACTCGGTGCGGCAAGCGGAGATCGAGATTCTTCGGTACATCATCGCTCACCAGGATGCCCGCGATACTCTTGAGGGCATCGAGAAGTGGTGGTTGCCTAAGTCCAGGCAGTACGCGGTCAGCGATATCGCCGCCGCCCTGCTTCGGCTGGAGAACCGTGACCTCGTTCGCGTCTGGAGGTCTGCGTCGGCCAAAGCCCTTTACGGCCGCTCCGACGATCTGCAAGCCCTCGATGATTACCTCCGGAGCATTGAATAATCCGCATTTCCGCTCATTAAGCCAACTCTGACCCGTTGCGGCGGTGTAAGATGCCTATCGCTCGAGCGTCAGTCTTCAGGAGCTCACCGACGACAGTTACCTGCTGAGAATGGCAGATGTGCCATCTTGCGGCAAGCCTCTTTCGCATCTACTCTTGGTTAAATCGGGAGCAACCTGGTCGCTGAATCGTCGGAGGACAAATGAAGAAGTATCTTATCAAGCGCGAAGTTCCAAAGATTGGAACTCTGAATGGTGAACAATTTTGCGAAATTGCCGCAAAATCGAATGACGCATTGAATCAACTTGCACCTCATATTCAGTGGGTCGAGTCTTTTGTAACTGATAACAATACATTTTGCGTTTATCTGGCCGAAGATGAGTCGTACATCCGCCGGCACGCAGAGATAAGCGGATTTCCGGCTAACGAAATAATCGAGATACGCCGGACGATTGACCCGACAACTGCCTCGTCGCCGCGCTGATCGGCCGGTCACAAACGACAGTCGTCCTGATGGTTCTCGCAAGCGTGTCCCCCCGCGTGGCACATGGTTCCGTCCGTCCGGGACTCAGAGGTCTACAACTACCTCCTCCCGGGGCTGGCTGCAGCAAATCAAGACATTGCCGTCGGCCGGCTCCTGAAGCGGTTCGGGCCGGTAGCTTATCGCGCCAGAGATCAGGCCGCTTTCGCAGGTGTGGCAGACACCGGTCCGGCATGCCCACCTCACCGCAACATCGCAGGCCTCGGCCAACTCCAGCAGGCTTTGATATTTCGGATCCCAAGCGACGGCAATACCGCTGCGCGCAAAGGATACCCGCGGCCCGGTGCCCACAGCCCCCGGGGGCTGATGGGGAGGTCGAGAGGCCTTAGCGGCAACGCCTGGCGTCATCGACTCGCCGGGCCCGAAGACTTCCGCGTGCACGCGATCGGCGCTGCCCGTCCAGGTCGAAAGGCCCGAGGTCAGGTCGCGCAGAAAGGCGGCAGGTCCGCAAAGGTAGAAGTCGGCGTCACGCGGTACGCCAAGCTGCTCGATTGCCGCCAGGTCGAGACGGCCGGGAGCATCATAGTCGACGCCCGGGCGGTCCTGTGGGCCTGGTTGGCTGTAGCGTATGTGGCTCCGGCCACGTTGCAGCCGCTGCAGCAGGCTCTGCGACTCCTGCGAAAACGGGTGATCCTCACGATTGCGGGCTCCATGCAACCACCAGACCTCGCGCGCTGAAGACCCGGCCGCCAGGACGTGCAGCATGGCCAGCACCGGTGTCGCGCCGACGCCCGCGCTGAGCAGGACCACCGGGCCATCCCCCGGCCGCAAGGTGAAGGTGCCTCGAGGAGCACTTACATCGAGCACGTCTCCGCTACGGACATGAGCGTGCAGATAGCTGCTGGCAACCCCATTCGCTTCATGCTTCACGCTGACGCGATAGTGATCGGCACTGGAAGCGTCGGACAGCGAATAGCTGCGCAGCAGCGGTGAGGCGTCCGGCTCCGGGCGCATGCGCAGAACCACGAACTGACCCGGCAGTGCAGGGCTCAGGGGGTTCTGGTCTGCTGGCTCCAAAACAAAGGACCGAACGGAGCGACTCTCCTGCCTGGTCTGCGACACCCGCAGAGGGCGGAAACCAGGCCACGCCGGCGGTGGCTCGCTCGCTGGTCCCTGCTCCTCGTCCTGAAGCATCGCCTTAAAGGAGCCCTGCCAACCCGGACTCAACGCCGGGATGCTAAGCGCGCGCACCAGTCGATCGCGGGAATGGCCGGGAAGATAGAGCAACGCATCTGCCTCGGCCACCGTCATGCGCACCGGCGGCTCGGAGACTTTCACAATTTCGTCACCGCTTCCGACTTCACCCTCTTCCAGCACGCGGAAGTAAAAGCCAGGCCTGTGATGCGATACCAGCAGGGCCGCCATGCGAGGTTCATTCATCCGAATCCCAACCCGGTAGCAGGTAACCCGTGGCTGCGTCACCTCGAAGAGTGCGCTCCCGATGCGATAGCGATCGCCGATGCAGACTTCATCGTCCCCGAGGCCGTCGACGGTGAAGTTCTCTCCGAACTCTCCAAAGATGAAATCGTTGCGGCTGAGCTGTTTTTCCCAGTAGCGGTAAGAATCGAGCTGGTATACGAACACAGCACGATGCTCGCCTCCGTGACCGGCCAGATCGCCCTGGCCATCGCCGTCAATGTTAAGACGTCGAACCGGACGACGGCCCAGGACCGAGCTCTTCCAGACAGCCGTGTGTACAACCTTCCCCTCCCAGGGAATGTCGCGCGGGAGGCCCACGTTCACTGAGACCAGCCGGGCCATGACTTTCCACCTTTCCTGCGCTGCGCTCGGCGCAGCGGCGAACCCCATGCGGCATTTTTGCCATTCCGGGAGTCTGGTGTCAATTTGCTGGGGTAGCTGGTGAGGCGGGTAGTGTGTGAATCCGACTAGGCACTTATCCCGCCTTAGCTGCGCGAAGGCGGGGCACCCAGTACCGTTTCTGTTACTGTTCCTTCTTCTTCAGCGAGGGCGGCAGAAGAGTTTGTTGCGGAGCGCGGGGCAGCCGCACTGGGTGCCCTCCCCGAGGATGTGCCGGCAGGATTGGAACATGGGTATACCCCCTCCCGGGGGGTTAGCTACTTACCTGATAAATCGATAGTTAAGGGACACGTCGGTGGCAGATACCAAAGAATCAATGGGTTACGATCATGTACAACAAAAGACAGGGTTTAACTGGTGAAGCGGACAGCTAAATACGATGAAGGAAGTGGATCCCCACCTCGTCCCGTCCCCACTCAAAGCCAACATCGGGCTTTGAATGGGCCACCGTCCGGGTTCTGTGGTGCAAAAAGCAAAAGGCGCAGCTGGTTCGCCGCGCCTCTTGGTGATTACGTTCTACCTTTATTTTACTAAACCGAGGGGAAATTCCCGGCCAATCGCAGTGGGATGGATGTGGTCTGGTTTCAGCGGCTTATAGACAGAAGTTGCTTTCGGAAGGGTTGACACGAGAGAGAGCACAGAGTTCAGAGCAAGTTCCGCGCCATTGTGTCGTCCCTATGGGACTCGTCCCGAAACTGACTTTCTCCCGGCACTCCCGTGCCGGGCTATGGATTGTTTCGTCCTTCGGACTGAAAATCCCACTCCAGCAAAAGAAGGCTGGGGGCACCCGACGAAGGTGGGGCACCGAGGCTTAGCGGAAAACTATCACCACAGAGGACGCAGAGGGCACAGAGTCCGCGCTCAACCGCATCTTCGTCCTGTGCCTCATCCCGCCCTAGCTGCGCGATGACGGCACCCAGACTTAGAGCTGCTTTGAGTAGTCGATTTTTCCGGAGCAGGCGCGCTGGAAGATCTCGTCGAGGGCGGTCTGGGCGGTCTGGCTGGTGACGGGACGGATGCGGTCGGCGATCTCCTCGATCGTGCCGGCGAGGGAGATGACCTCATCGAAATGCTGGCTGCGCAGCCAGGCTTCATATTGCGGGACCAGGCTGGGCGCGCGGAGGCGCAGATTGAGGAGGAACTGGGCTCCGTCGAGAGGATATAGCGCCGGGCGCTGCTGCTGCAGCGCGATGGCGGCGTTTTGCTGTGTAGCCTCGATGGCGGCCTGCATCATGTCGCTGGTATCGAATCCGACCTTGATTTCGATGGGAATGATGACCCGGTGCTGGAAATAGTCAATCAGGTTGGAGATTTCGGTCCAGGTCTCCTTGGTGGGAGGCATGCCCGGGCATAAGGGGAAGTTGTATCGCTGGTGGGGCTCAAAGCCGCGGGTGTAGAGCCAGAGGTGGAGCACCTCATGGGAGATGATGTGCTCGTTGGCGCAACTGGCTTCGGTGTCGCATTCGATGATGGGCTGGCGGCCCTCGAAGCGGAGAATTGCGCCGAGGTAGCCGTCAGCGCGGCCAGTGGAAGTGACGGAGCAGGCGGGTTTCCGGAAGGTGGTCAGGGCCTCGCGGTAATAGGACTGCATGGCGGGTCTCAATTCGACATTGCAGACCCGCACGGATTGAGCATGACCAATTTGCGCGGCTGCCAAAAGCAGAATGCAACCGCAGAATTTTACAAACATGCGTCTTTCCAGCGCCTTTAACCGATTGAATTTGGGCCGCACGCGGAAATCCGCGCAATTGTTCGTTTGGCCGAGTATATCAGGGGGCATGGGTACCAGAGGACAGTGGCCTTTCGTAATCAGGGAGATAAGAGATTTGACTGGGTGCAATTTTTTCTTGCTTCGGCGGGCGTTTCCTGCCATAACTTGAAGACGATTTTCCTTTTTCGGGAAATGCTATTACGGAAGGCCGATTTTTATTGATGTATTGGTTGCAATGTTTTCGGAAATGTCCTGGGGATAGCGAGCTGCCTGAACGCCACGAAGCGGCGCGGTACAGGCGGCTCTTGGTGTCTTCAGGGCGCAACTGAAAGCGAACATAGTCACCTCACCAAAGGAGTGGATGTGAAAGAACACGGGGTTGTGAAGTGGTTCAACGGCGCAAAGGGGTATGGGTTTATTCAGCGTTCTACGGGCGAGGATGTGTTCGTTCATTTCTCCGCAATCCAGGACGCGGGATACAAGACGCTGAATGAAGGCGAAGCGGTGGAGTTCGAATGCCAGCAGGGTCCCAAGGGACTGAATGCTGCGAACGTAATTCGGGCTGCCTGAAACGAAATCCGGGACGAGCGCGATCACGCGCCGCAAATTGACCGGGAAGGTTCTCTCTCTACGGCCTCTTGCTTAAGGCAATGAGGCCGCTCGTGTCTATGGGCCTAGTGTCCATGGGCATTGATCGTGGCGATCGAGCTTGCGGAGAGCCCAGGCGGATGTTTCCGCGAGGACAGGGTCAGCGGAGTGAGACCAGGATTCGAGCGCGGGACGGAAGCGCGCGAGTCCGCTGTTGCCCATGGCGATGGCAAGATTGCGGCGGAAGCCGTCGAAGCGGGCGCGCTTGACGGGCGAGCCGAAGAACCATGCGCCGAAGGCGTCGGCATCCATCGCGGCCAGCCAGTCGAGGGCGGGATTGACGAGCTCGGGGCGCGGAGAGAGCTCGGGGTCGACGGCGATGGGCGCTTTACGATTCCAGGGGCAGACATCCTGGCAGATGTCGCAGCCGAAGATCTGGCGGCCGATGCCGTCGCGGAGGTCTTCGGGGATGTCGCCGCGCTTCTCGATGGTCAGGTAAGAGATGCAGCGGGTGGCGTCCATCTGATACGGGCGTGAGGGCCTGCGTGGGGCAGGCGTCGATGCAGCGGGTGCAGCTTCCGCAGCGGTCGGCGGCGAGTTGGGGGAGTTCCGCGGCAGGGAGTTCGAGCGAAGTGAGGATGACTCCGAGGAAGAACCAGGAGCCGAGCCGCTGGTTGAGGATGCAGGTGTTCTTGCCGGTCCAGCCGAGGCCGGCGTAACGCGCGTAGACGCGCTCGACGAGAGGGCCGGTATCGACATAACAGCGGGATTCGAAGGGGCCCAAAGACTGGTGCAGGGCGGCGTCGAGGGCGGCGAGTCGCTTGAGAAGGACTTTGTGATAGTCGGTCGGACGCATCGGCGCGGAAGGTTCGGCGCCGGACTCGGGGCGAATGCCGGACCAGGCGTAGCGAGCGACCCAGCCTGATCCGGGAGGAGCGGGATCGATGGAGCGAGGCTGATCGGCATTGTAATTTGCAACACATACGATTACAGATCGGGCCCAGGGAAAAGCGGTGCGCACGGAGGAGCGAGCGAGCTCTCCGTTTTCATTGCGGCGCTTGAGGTAGTCCATCTCGCCGGCGCTGCCGGAGGCGATCCAGTCTTCGAAACGACGGCTCTCTTCCCTGCTCTCGGGCGCGCCGGGCGCGGGGATGGCGGCGACTCCGGCGAGGGTGAAGCCTGCGTCGCGGGCGAGAGTATCGACGAGGGATTGGGCTAGGGGCACGGAATTAGACTGACACAAGAGGAACGGGGGACGCGAGCGTACACTGATCGGCGACGAGGTGCAGCCACTTTGTGGGTTTGCCTGCGTCTTAACAATGAAGGCTCCCGGGCGCATCCTATTCCGGGAGGCATCCTAAAAGGAGTTTGAGGAACTGTCATGACACCGCAAGAAAGCTCGATGCTGCAAGACCTGATTCGAAAGGTTGAGGAAACACCGCTGACGGAAAAAGATCCGGATGCGGAAGAGATGCTCCAGCAGGGGCTAAGCCGTGATCCTGACGCCATGTACAAATTGGCGCAGACGGTTCTGGTGCAGAATCTCGCGTTGAACCAGGCGCGCGCGCAGATCGAGCAGATGAGACAGACGCAACAGCCGGCGCGTGCGACGAGCTTCCTCGGCGGGCTGCTTGGCCATAGGGATCCGGCTCCGGTTCCGGCGCCGCCGCCGTATCAGCAAGTGCCGTATCAGGCGGCTCCTCCGCAGTATCAAGCGGCTCCCGTATACGTCGAATCCGCTCCGAGCCCGGCGGGAAGTTTCCTGCGCAGCGCGGCGACTACGGCAGCAGGCGTCGCTGCGGGTGCGCTGGCGTTCGAGGGCATCGAATCTCTCCTGCATGGCGGGTTCGGTGGCGGATACGGCGGAGGCTGGGGCGGCGGTTTTGGGGCGCCTCCTATTGAAGAGACGGTGATCAACAATTACTACGACGATCCGCAGCGGGCCGGCGGTTTCGGAGAACATCGGGAAGGCGAAGGCCATGCGGGTCTGGAAAGCGCGAGCTACCAGACGGGCCGCGACACGTCGTCAGGCGGTGATGGCGACGGAGGTGATGGCGGCGACAGCGGAGACGGTGATTTCGGCGGCGACGGGGACAGCAGCGATTTGTCCTAGATGACTGCGGCGACGATCTGAGTTTGATCAGTCGGCGCAGCACAGCTGCCAGATTCTAACCTGAGGTCACAAGTACAAATCCTGCTCTATGCCAAGCATCTTTTGCTGCCAAGCAGGTAAACGAAAAACACCCAAGATTTTGTGATGGTCGGCTACACAGATTTGAACATGCGTCCTGTCGTGAAATCCCGCGCCTTCGTATAGTGCGTCGCCCTCTATGAATAAAGCTCTGACGGTCTGATACGGATCGGTCGGGGCTATTTTATTTCGGGCACGATGAAGGTGCTTAATAACGGCGCAGTCGAGGTTGCGCTTGCCTTTTTCCGATCCAACATTTGTTGGAAGGGGTTGTTCCGTGAGCGCATGTAACGCGCGTAATCCTTCGTAGGCCGTCTTCACGGCCTCAACACCTTCCTGCGTGGTGAGGTCAAGGCACCTACCCAAATCGATGACAGCTCCCACCAGAGAAGGTCTATCGATCTTTCGCCAAGGCAGACAGGCCCACTGGTATGCCCGAATCGGATCATTTTCCCAGAAATACACACCTCGGCCCGAGCCAGTCATAGGAATTTCCCCGGACTAAAAACTCAGAACCGCCCAGGACTGTCTGGGCGGTCTCGATGCTACAGCCGTGGTAGCCTAAAACAATATTATTCAGGCTCGCGGAACTCCTTCGCTAACTTCCCATTTTCATCGAAGTAGCCATCCTTCATAAACAGGCGGGTAGCCTTCTCTTTGGAGTTGTTTTCAAGCGTGAGTTCCCTGATGGCCATCTGCAACTCTTCTCTCTCTTCCGTGCCCATCTCGACCTCCTGCCGGCACAAATTACAAGACTCACGTAGTGTGAGATTAGCAGAAAAGCGCAGAGTTTGCCTTGGTCCTAGTCGCGGACCGGGAGTCGCCTGCATCGCCTGATAGTGGCTCACGGCGCGGGCTGGAGCCAACCGCCGGGGGTCGAGTGGGAGATTTTGAGCTCTTCCTCGGTCATGTCGACGGAGACGTCGGCGAAGAGCGGCGTGCTGAGATAGCGCTCGCCGGTGTCGGGCAACATGCAGAGGATGGTCGATCCCTCGGGGGCTTCGGCGGCGACGCGCAGGGCGGCGGCGAAGGTGGCGCCGGAGGTGATGCCGACGAAGATGCCTTCCTTGCGGGCGAGTTCTCTGCTCCAGCGCATGGCGTCGGCGTTCGTTGATGCGGAAGATCTGGCTGATGACTTTCGTGTCCACGGCGTCGCCGGCGAGCTTGGGGATGAAGTCGGGGCTCCAGCCCTGCTGCGGATGCGGGCGCCAGGCGGGGTGGCTGGCGGAGCGGCGATCCGTCGGGGTTGCGCTGCTGCTCGATGCCGCTCGAGAGCATGGGCGCGTCGTCGGGCTCGCCGACGATGATCTTCGTTTCCGGGCCGCTCTTTCGCGAGCACGCGGGATACGCCCTTCAGCGTGCCTCCGGTGCCGAAGCCGGTGACCCAGTAGTCGAGGCGCTCGCCTTTGAAGTCGTCGATGATCTCCCGGGCGGTGGTGCGCGAGTGCATGTCGGCGTTGGCCTCGTTTTCGAACTGGCGGGTGAGGAACCAGCCGTGGGCGTGGGCCAGCTCGACGGCCTTGGCGACCATGCCTGTGCCTCTGCCGGCGGCAGGGGTGAGCACGACTTTCGCGCCCAGGAAGCGCATCAGCTTGCGGCGCTCGACGCTGAAGGTCTCCGCCATGGTGACGACGAGGGGATATCCCTTTTGCGCGCAGACCATGGCCAGGCCAATGCCGGTGTTGCCGCTGGTGGCTTCGATCACCGTCTGGCCGGGCTTGAGCTGGCCGGTCTTCTCCGCGTCTTCGATGACGCCGAGGGCGAGGCGGTCCTTGACGGAGCCGAGCGGGTTGAATGCCTCAACCTTGACGTAGAGGTTGACGCTGAGGCGGCGCCAGCTTGTTGATGCGGACGACGGGGGTGTTGCCGACGGTTTCAAGGATGTTGGCGTATCGACTCACTGGGCTGGTCCTCCGACCGACGATGCGGCGCGTGCCCATTGTCAATGATTCGAGGCTATGCGGCAAATGGCGGAGGACAGCGTCGTTGACTGCGGAGATGCGGACGCTACTCCGAGCGCAGGGCGGTCAGCGGGTCGATGTCCGCTGCGCGACGCGCGGGGATCACGCTGGCGGCAATCGCCACCGCGGCGACACCAAGCGCCGCGGAGAGATAGATCGCCACATCATAGGGCTTCACTCCGTAGAGAGTTGACGTGAGGGCTTTGCCCACGAGGAGCGAAAGCGGAATGCCAATCGCCACGCCAGCCACCGTCAGCATCAGGCTATCGCGCAGGACCATCCATACCACCTGGCCGCGCTGCGCGCCCACGGCCATGCGCACGCCAATCTCGACGGTGCGATTGCTCACGCGATAGGCCAGCGTTCCATAAAGCCCTGTCGCCACCAGCACCACGGCCGAGAAATGCCGAAGAAGCCGGCCAGCCGCGCAAAGAGAAGCTGCTGGGAGATGGTCTGTTCGTACTGCGCGCGTTGCGTCATCGGCTGCATCAGCGGCAGGTTGGGATCCATCTGCTGCACGACTTTCCGCGCCGAGGGCAGAATGGCCAACGGATCGCCATGCACACGCATTTCGACATGCATCCTGCCGATGACCGGAATCTGGGCGTAGTTGTACCAGGCCATGGGAATCGGCTCTTCATCGATGCTGCGGTATTTGTGATCCTTCACCACGCCGACGATCACTGTCATCTGATATTTGCCCATTGTCGGGTCCGATTATGTGACCGAGCGGATTCTGATTCGGGAAGGAAGCGCTTCGCGAACTGCTCGTTGATGATGCCCACATGGGGCGAGTCTGCGGTATCGGAATCGGCGAAGTCGCGGCCGGCAAGAACGGGCACTCCCAGAGTGCGGAAGAAGTCCGGACCCACAATGTTGCTGCGCACGGTTCTCGATGTCGCCGTTGGCTACCTCCGGCATCTTGCCGTCCACCATCATGTCGCTGTTGTTCGACCACCACGAGCCAAGCCGCTCCGTCCATGATGGTCACCGACTTCGACGCCGGGCAGCGCACGCAGTTTGTTGATCAGCTCCTGGTAAAAGGCGACGCCCTGGGGAACCGACTTGATGTCGCGGCTTCACGCCGAAGACGACCAGTCCATCGACGCGCATGCCCAGCGGAATATTTTCCAGATTGCGCAGGGTGCGAATCAGCAGTCCTCCGCCGACCAGCAGCACCACGCACAGCGCCATCTGCAGCGTGACGATGATCCTGCCTGTGCGCGATTTGCCCGCATCGGTGTTGCGATGTCGCCGTGGACGTCTTCAACGCCAGCCCCGGCCCGGCGGAGAGCGCAACCCGCAACGGCGCCAGTCCAAAGAGAAGCGCCGCCAGAACCAGAATGCTCAGCGTGAAGAGCAGCACTGTGCGATCCGGCGCCAGGCTTGACTCAATCTGCGCCCAGGCTGCCAAGCGCCCTGGTTGCGGAGGTGGCGAAGAGCCACGCCAGTTGCCTCCGCCGATTGCCACCAGCAGCAGGCTCTCGGTCAGCAACTGCCGGAACAACTGCCTCCGTCCAGCGCCCAGCGCCAGCCGCACGGAGAACTCGCGCTGGCGCGTGGCATTGCGCGCCATCAGCAGCATCACGACGTTGCTCAGCGCGATCAGCAGAACCAGTCCCACCATCGTCATCAGCATCCGCAGTGGCTTGCCGTACCTGCTCGTCATAGCCGGGGAAGCTCTTTGCTGCCTACCAGGCTCAGCGTGGGCCGCTTCTCGCCCGGTTGCGGATTGCCAAGTCCGACATACGCCGCCGTCTGAAATGCGGGCTGCAATTGCGCGACGGCCTGTGCCTTGGTCACGCCGGGAGCCAGACGTCCGATCAGGCGCAGGCACCACCAGGTGGGATTTGTGATATAGGTTTTGCCATCCTCGATCGGATTGCCCCAGGCATTCAGTTCCGGGCGGCTCTGCAGGGGAATCCAGAAATCGGTCGACACGCCGCCTTCGATGCCTTCAAAGCCTTCAGGCGCAATGCCCACAATCGTGAAGGGAACGCCGTTCACATACAACGTCTTGCCCAGAATCTCGGGATTGCGCGCGAAGCGCACGTGTCCAGTAGCCATAGCTGATCACGGCGACGGGAGCATGGCTGCGTCTCATCCTGTTCGGTGAAATCCGCGCCCGCGCGCCAGCTTCACACCCAGGCCGGAAAAGAAGTTTCCGCTTACCATGTCGCCTTCGGCTTCTTCCGGGCTGCGCTCCATAGCGCACCGCGACCTTGCCGCGAGACAGCGGGCACATAGGCCATCACCTGCGTCAGCTCCACGGTCCTGCTGGCGCAGCGCGTCGTAGACCGGGTAGGAGAAGGTCTGATTCGAGTCGATCGTGCCCGTTCCGCTTGGGCGGCCCCGGAGTTCTGCAAATAGACGACGCGGCCCGGATCGGCCACCGGCAGCGACCGCAGCAGCACGGCATTCATCACGCTGAAGACCGCCGTGTTCGCGCCAATGCCCAGCGCCAGCGTGAGCACGCAGACCAGCGTAAATCCCGGCGTCTTTCTCAGTTGGCGAATCGCATAGCGCAGGTCGTTGAACAGTGCGGGCATGAGGTCTCCTGGGCGGTGTCAAGCTTCTATGTGCACATGAGGGGCCAATGTTCAGGAGGTAGGAATGGAGTCTAAGTGATAGAGCTGTCGATGGTTTTGTGGGGGCGTGCGGGGAGTTCTCTCAGTCAGGATCGAACAGCGCCGTTCGAATCCGGACAGCCCGCCGCGATGCGATCAATAAATGCCGGGGATGAGGCGCCTGGTGTGCTGGCTGTAGTCGAGGTATTCCTGGCCGAAGGCGCGGGTGAGCGCAGCCTCTTCCACATGGATGCGGTAGAGCAGCGCGATGGTGGTGGGGATGAGAATGATGGCGAGGCTGATCCAGTTGCGGGTATGAAGGCCGACGGCGACGAAGAGAATCACCATTCCTGAGTAGGAGGGGTGACGGACGAAACGAAAGAGACCGGTCTGGTGGAGGGTCTGGTTGGCGTGGATGGCAACGTTGGCGCTGAACGATCTGCCGAGCGTGACGATGGCTGTCCAGCGAATGGCGAGGCCAGCTATGAGGAGGGCAAGACTGAGCGGTCTGATCCAGTGCGCTCCGCCGAAGATGGTGGGAGGATGCGATTCGCCGATCCAGCTACCGACGGTGATGGAGATGACGATGACCGGCCAGAGGATGAGCAGGGAGCCGCGGTCGTGAACGTTCCCGCTGCTGCGCCGGGTGCGCGTGATGACGAGGATGAGAACCTCGGAGACAATCCAGATCCAGTTGAGGATCGTCCAAAGTGCAGACGGGGTCATTGCGTCCTCGGTGTCATGCATGCAGCTTATCGCAGAGGATCGCAGGTTGACGCGCACTCTGCTCGCCGTGCCGCCAAGTTCAACCAATTCCTCCTTTATAGGCTCACCGAGACGGTCGCAGATGCACCGGAGCGGCCTTCGTTCCTGCCGGGCAGCGAATTTGCGAAGCGTCCGTAAATCGCCTGTTACCTGCTCGACGGCTGCCCGTGTAATGCGATGGATAACGAGGAGTGCTTGTAGAAGTAAGGATGCACCCCCGGCCCGTCGCGGCAGGTTTTACCGTTTCCTGAAGTGAACTTTCCCGCTTAAGACTCTTTGTGTAGGATGGCTCTACCATGCGTCCCCCGCTCCGCGCTGTTTTCACATTTGCTTTGGCGTTTCTTCTCGCGTCTGCCGCGAGTGCGGACAAGCTTAAGGGCATCTACACGGGAAGCGGAGGTATGAGCGCGGATGTCCATCGCGTGGTCCTCGTTGAGTTTGCCGAGGACGGTTCGGCACTTGTGCAGCAGAACTGGGCCGGCCGCTCGCCTCAAACCTGGCATGCACGCTGGACCCAGAGCGGCAAGCAGGTAACGCTCACCTTTGACCCTGTGAAGGATGCGCCCACTCCCACGCCGCTTGCCCTCAACATGAAAAATGGCTCTCTGGTTCCGGCTACATGGGACAGCACAGCACTCGGTTTGCTGGGGCCGCCAACGCTCGCCCCTTTCAGCGGTAAGAACGTCAAGAAGCATAGCGTAGCTTCCTGTATGGCCCTGAATATGACTGATCCCTCGCAGAGTTGCGTGCAGTGGGACTCTCGTACTCCACCTAAATAACCGCACCGCTTGAGGAGTCGACGATGAAGCGCAGAACCTTCCTTACGCTTTCCGCAGGCACGGCTGCCTTCGGCCTCTGCCGGTCAATTGCCAGGGCTCAAGGCGTGGTCTCCGGGGTCATGTCGCCCGTGCTCACCCGGGCCTATGACAACAGCCGCTCCGGTACCACGCTGAACGAGACCATCCTCACGCAGGACAATGTCGGCACGAAGGGCATACGCAAATACTTCTCCCTCTATATGGAGGGCGACGCGCGAGGAGCGGAATCGCAGACTCTCATCCTGCCCAAGGTCCCCGTCGCAGATGGAACTGTGCGCGACGTAGCGATCGTCAGTTCCATGAACAATCTCGTCTGGGCCTACGACGCCAACGACTCCGACATCCTCTGGGTGCAGAAGCTCGGCGTCCCCATCAACGGCAGTAGCGCCATCGACTTCCACAGCATCAATGACCACTGGGGGATTCTCAGCACCGGCGTCATCGATCCGGACACGTATCACTGGTATGGTGTCGTCTGGTCCTCTCCGGATGGGGACCCGAAGAAAGGCCAGCACTCCATTCACATCCTGAATCTCAAGGATGGAAGCCAGGTTCGTCCGCCCATACCTCTGGCGGATCAGGAGTACGCTCCCGGGAACGGCCTTCCCGTCCAAAAGTACGCGAGTACGATGCGCAAGCAACGCTCGTCCTTGCTCATGACCAAAATAAACGGCGTGAAGACGATCTTCTTCGCCTCCGGATCGGTGCTTGAGACCGCGAAAGGCTCCGCCGGATGGATCTTTGCCTATGATGTGGCGAGCGCCCGCATCTCCTCGTGTCTCGCCATGAGCGGCGGATACGGCGCCGGAATCTGGATGGCCGGGTCCGGGCCTTTGCGCCGACGCGGCAGGCTACCTCTACGGCATGACCGGCAACGGCAGCTTCGATGGCGTCTCGGACTGGGGAGAGACCGTCTTCAAGCTGAAATACACGCCGCCATCCAGCGCGAGAAAAGCATCGCTCGCCGTCGTCGACTGGTGGACGCCTTACACCGACGCTGGCCGCATCGGCGAAAATCCGACGCAGTCCGCGCCGCGTGCCTTCAAGGCCAGCGGGCTCGCGCAGAAAGTATCAGGAGTGAGCGCTCCCTCCGTCGCGCATGCAGCCATGCCCGTTAACAGTGGCATGGCCGACCACAACCTCGACAACGCAACCACTGTCGGGCAAGAGGACCAGCACCAAGCCCAACCAGCAAGAGGTAAGCGAGGGCTTTGCTGACGAAGACCTTGGCTCCGCCGGCCTCTCGCTCATTCCCGAATATGGCATCGCGCTCGCCTGCGGCAAAGACGGAATCGCCTACGAGGTCAACATCCACAACATGGGCAAGACCAAACCCGCCGACTTCGCCCACGCCGCAGCCAACTACGCCAAACTCGTCCAGCCGCCCATGTGGTACACCTACACGCCCGACCCCAACATCGACAACGCCCCGCAGGATTCCAGCACGCTCGACTTCATCTACGACAACAAAACGCGCCACATGCACTCCACCTCCGTGCAATACATGAGCCCCGTGCATGGGCTCATGCTCTTCTGCTGGGGCGAGAACTCCCGCGTCCGCGCCTGGTCCATGAGCCCCAAAGGCGTCCTCACCCTGCTCGCTGAAAGCGCCGAAACCGCCTCCGCCAACTCGACCAAGCCCGGCGGAGGCATGTCAGGAGGCTTCATGTGCCTCTCCGCCAACGGCGACAAGCCGGGCACAGCCCTCCTCTGGGCCCTCATCCCCTACGGAGACGCCAACTCCGAAATCACAGCTGGCCGCTTCCTCTGCTACGACCCGGAAAACTTTGTCCCCGGTCCCTACGGTGGCGGCCATCAGATCAAGGTGCTGTGGGATAGTCAGCAGTGGGGCATCACCTTCAGCGATCCCAAGTTCAATGTACCCGTCGTGAGCGGCGGTAAGATCTTTGTTCCCACCTACGACGGAAGAGTCGACGTTTTCGGACTCGCCGGATAACGGCCCTGACCAATGCAGTTACATTTCCGGCGATTGACCGAGGCGGACCTCCCGATATTGACCGAGTGGCTCAAACGCCCTCACGTAGCGGAATGGTGGGATGGTTGCGAGTCTGCGGACTACCCGGTTGCCCGCTGACAATCGTTGCGTTTTTAGAACTGCTTCCTTAGTATCGAAGCAGAGGGACTTCAACCATTCCCTTCTCGTCATTGGGCTTCGGTATGCGCGTAAGTCGAGGCGCATGAAGCTGCTGCGGCCCACGTATCGGGCACCTTCTGACTCAACAGGATCGAGCTGAATATCAAACTATGCGCATACTCATTACTGGAGCCGCAGGCTTCTTAGGGTCACATCTCACGGATGCTCTGCTGGCTGAAGGCAATGCCGTTGTCGGCGTAGACAATCTGTCGACAGGCTCGCTCAACAACCTGAAGCATCTGGCAAAGGAACCGCGGTTTGAGTTCCGCGAGCACGATATCTGCACGCCATTCGACGTCGGTGCCGTGGATTACGTCTTCAATCTTGCGTCGCCGGCGAGTCCGGTGGATTATGCGCGGCTGGGAGTGGAAACGCTCGAAGTGGGCTCGGTGGGCACGACCAATGCGCTCGATATCGCAAAGAAGTATGGCGCGAAGTTTCTGCACGCGTCGACATCGGAGTGCTACGGCGATCCGGATGTACATCCGCAGATGGAAGATTACTGGGGGCATGTGAACCCGATCGGGCCGCGCTCGGTGTACGACGAGGCGAAGCGCTTCTCGGAGGCTCTGACCATGGCTTATCACCGCTACTACGGGGTCGATACGCGGCTGGTGAGGATCTTCAACACGTATGGGCCACGGTTGCAAAAGAACGATGGCCGGGTGATTTCGAATTTCATGGTGCAGGCACTGAAAGGCGAAGACCTGACGGTCTACGGCGAGGGCGAACAAACGCGGAGCTTCTGCTATGTGTCGGATGAGATCGCGGGCATCCTCGGGCTGTCGCGCACGGATGAGCATCTGCCGGTCAATGTAGGCAATCCGAATGAGTGGACGATCCTGGATTGCGCGAAGACGGTGCTGAAGGTCACAGGCTCGTCGAGCAAGATTGTTTACCATCCGCTGCCGCAGGATGATCCGTCGCAGCGCCAGCCGGACATCTCGAAGGCGAAGAGGCTTTTCGGATGGGAGCCGAAGATCGATCTGGAGACGGGGCTGCGGCTGAGCCTGGAGTACTTCAACTCGGTGGTGGATGTGGAATTGCAGGCCTGAGGCTGGTCTCGAGTTTTTGATTTCCTGGTCCGGCTGTCAGCAGAGCTATTCGGTGATAATCCTGTCGGCCCACTCCACCAGCGAGACGAAGATGGTGGGATTACCGAACTTCGCTCCCCATTGACTCAAATCAGATTCGCCGACTGATCTCGCCCGGGAACAAGCACCGCAGGCATAGATTTGAATGTGTCGCGCAGCAACTTTCTCCATCGTTCCCGCGAGTGGAGGCCATCCAACCGGAACAACCGCCTCTGCCTCGGACTTTCGCATCAGGCCCACCGCTTCGCCCAGAAGAAATATCTGGACCTCATGCCCCGCTTCGGCAAGAGCAAGTCCGTGCAGGAATGGAAAGGCCGCCCTGGTTGGATCATCCGATCCCCAGGCACTCTTCATCATGATCCTGAGTGGCTTGCGTGTTTCCGCTTCGGCGACGCCAACGCCTGTCATTGCGAAGAACGGCAATGTGGCGAGTCGAGAGAGAAAGAACCGGCGTGCTGCCATGAATCCTCCTTATTGGACCTGTCGGAAACAGATGAAGGAATGATAATGCTTACATTCCGTAGAAAAGTTCTTTATGCTTGCAATTAACTTTGCGCGCATAGCCAATAGAGTTTTTGCGGTCTCGATGAGCGCAAGGCAATCGATTTTCTGCGGGACAGGTGTTAGCAAGCATGGATTTTGAGCAGTTACGAACCTTTCTGGAGGTTTGCCGTTTACGGAGCTTTTCGCGGGCCGCGGAAAAGCTGATGGTGACGCAGCCGGCGATTTCGGCGCAGATTCGCACGCTGGAGAACGAAGTGGGCGCGCGGCTGTTCGATCGCGATGGCGGAAAGGTTACGTTCACGGCGGCGGGCAAGGTCTTTGAGCCGTTTGCCGAGCATTGCCTGCAGTGTCACAACCACATTACGGTCGCCATTGGTGAATTGCACCGCTCGCCGCGCGGCGAACTCTCGGTAAGCGCCAATGAGGCGACCAGCCTGTATGTGCTGCCGACGGTTTTTGCGCAGTTCAAGCAGCAGTATTCGCGCGTGGGCTTGAGCATTGTGAGAGCGGACCGGGCGAAATCGATCGAGTCGGTGCTGAGCCGCGAAGTGGATTTCGGCGTGGTGTCGCTGCCGCTGAAGGATCCGCGATTGCTGGTGGACATTATCCATCGCGACGAAGTGGTGCTGGTGGCTCCGAAGAACCATTCTCTGGCAGCGCGCGAGTCGGTGAAGCTTCCGGAGATTATGCAGCATTCGCTGTTGCTGCCCAAGCAGGGACGGCAGCGCGAGTTGATCGAAGACCTCTTTCGCACGCACGAAATGCAGCCGCGGGTGGCGATGGAAGTGGAATCAAGCGAGCTGCTGAAGCGCCTGATTGTCGCGGGACTGGGGATGGGCTTTTTGCCGCGCATCAACGTGCTGGGCGACGAGAAGATGGGCGCGCTGGAGATCATCAAACTCGACGGCGTGCGATTGAATCGCGAGCTGGCCGTGGTCTACCGCAAAGATAAGACTCTGACCAGGGCGGCGCATGCGTTTCTGGAAATCGCCACGGGACGAGCGAGGCCGCATGCTCCGGCGGCGCCTCTGGGGAAGAGGCAGAAATAGGTCAGCTAAAGGCCGGTCAGCCTGAGAAGCGGTTAGCTAAAGACCGGATAGTTCCCGCCGGGGTAGCATCCCACCCGGCGGGAATTCAACGCAAAAGGCGCAAAGACAAAAGCTCCGGATGGGTGAGGTGCATCCGATCCTCTGTTTTCACCACAGAGGACTCACGGAGAGCACAGGGAAAGAGACGAACGGGTGGTGCTTACAGCTTGTGGGGCGGGACTTCCTTGCCCTTTTTCCGGGCGGGTTTCGACGCAGGAGCGCGCGTGCTCAGCGGGGATCCGGGTGGATAGCTTGTGGATTGGCGCACGATGAGCTTGGTGGGTATGGTCCAATGGCGCTGCTGGGGCGGCGCAAGATTTTCGGCGATGGAGCGGAGGGACTCGAAGGCTCCGCGGGCGAGATCCTTGCGCGACATGCGCACGGTAGTGAGCGGCGGGTAGACGAACTCGGCCAGATGGATGTCGTCGAATCCGATGACGGACATATCTTCCGGCACGCGAAGACCGGCGCGCGCCAGCACGCGAAGGGCGCCGATCGCGGTCATGTCGTTCGAACACATCACAGCAGTCGGCTGATCGGGAAGCGCGAGTATCCGCTCCATGGCATGCATGCCTCCTTCGAGGGTGTGATCGCCCTCGATCAGCCAGGCCGCGGGGGGACGAACACCAATCTCCTCCATCGATTCGATGAAGGCGGCCTTGCGGGATTGGGCCGAGCCCTGACGCAGGGGTCCGCTGATGAAGCTGATCTTCTGGTGACCGAGGGCCGCGAGATGCTGCACGCCTTCGCGGATGCCCTTGCGGTAGTCCACGATGAGCGCACGCGCGGAGGGGCTCGGAGGACCTGAGTCGACGAAGACCATGGGAATGTCGCGCGAGCTCAGCTCCTCGAGCAGCGGCTGCTCGATGCCGAAGGTCATGACGGCGACGCCTTCGACATTGCGCTCAAGCATACGGCGGATGCAGCTGGTCATACGGGCGAGATCGTAGTTGGTCGAACCGATGAGGATCTCGTATCCGTTGGCAACGGCTATTTCTTCGAAGCCCTCGATGAGCTCGGGGAAAAAAGGGTTGGTGATTTCGGAGATGAGCAGGCCGAGGAGGCGTGTGCGTCCAGAGACCAAGGCGCGCGCCTGGGTGTTGGGGAAATAATTGAGCTCGCCGATGGATTTCCAGACGCGCTCGGCGAGCAGCTTATCGACGGTGGGAACGCGATTGATGGTGCGGGATACGGTGGCGATGGAGACGCGGGCGTGTTTGGCTACATCGCGTATGTCGAGCCGGCGCTTTTCTCCCTTTGACTGACGTGGACGTTTCTTTGCTGGCACCGGAGAAGCCTTTCTCTTGACTTGGCCAGTGTAAAGCGCATAAGTTCAAAGTTCCAGTAAACGTTTGCCGAAAGAAACCCAAAGAAAAACTAGTAAAACGCTTTAGCGGCGTGGCAGTATGCTTATTTCGTGGATAAGGGGTGAAGGGACCGATGCTTGACGCTCTCAGGGCTGAAGTACTGGAGGCAAACCTGGAGATCGTGCGACGCGGTCTTGTTCTCTACACATTCGGGAATGCGAGCGGGATCGACCGTGAAGCAGGCCTGGCTGTGATCAAGCCGAGCGGAGTGCCATACGAAACGATGAAGCCCGAGGACCTGGTGGTCACCGATCTTGACGGCAGGATTGTAGAGGGCGAGTTGCGGCCTTCCTCGGACCTGGGGACCCACCTGTTGCTGTATCGAGAATTCCCTGCGATCGGCGGCGTGGTACATACGCACTCGGAGTATGCGACGGCATGGGCGCAGGCGGGGCGGGAGATTCCGGCGTACGGAACGACGCATGCGGACTATTTTTACGGGCCTGTGCCTTTGACTGACGAACTGACGGATGAGGAGATTGGCGGCGACTACGTTTTGAACACGGGGCATGCGATCGTGCGACGCTTCAGGGAGCTCGATCCAGCGGCGGTGCCGGGTGTGCTGGTGCGAGGGCACGCTCCGTTTGCGTGGGGCAAGACGCCGATGGACGCCGCGCACAATGCGGTCGTGCTCGAAGCTGTGGCGCGCATGGGCTATTACACCGCGACGCTGAATGCAGCCTGCGAAGGCGTGTCGCAGGCGCTGCTGGACCGGCACTATTTTCGCAAGCATGGGGCGAAGGCGACGTATGGGCAGAAAAGCAGGGATTAGGGATTAGGGATTAGGGATCAGGGATTAGGGATTAGCGATTGACGGGATTCGAGAACCGCATTCTGGTAACAGCCAAGGAACCTCGATAGATGCATCTTCAACCTGTTCGAGGCTGCTCTCCACTTATCTTGCGACGCCGGCTCATTCGCTCGCTCACCTCAATGCAGTCGATATCGCTGTGATCGCAATCTACTTCGGCGTGGTCATCTTCATTGGCTTTTATCTGAAGGGATCGGCGAACACGAGCGAAGAGTTCTTTATGGCCGGGCGCGAGATGACGGCCTGGATTGCGGGATTGAGCTTTGTATCGGCCAACCTGGGATCGCTGGAGCTGATGGGCTGGGCGGGCTCGGCGTATCAATACGGCATTCTGGCGACGCACTGGTACTGGATCGGCGCGATTCCGGCGATGCTTTTCCTGGGCATCATCATGATGCCGTTCTATTACATCTCGAAGGTCAACTCGGTTCCGGGATATCTGCACCTGCGATACGGCGATGGCGCGCGGGCGTTGTCGGCGGTGAGCTTCGCGTTCATGACGGTGCTGATGAGCGGCATCAACATGTACTCGATGGCGCTGGTGATGAAGGTGGTGCTGGGATGGAATCTGAACTTCAGCATCTGGGTGTCGTCGATCACGGTGGCGCTGTACGTCGGGCTGGGTGGACTGCGGTCTGCCATCTACAACGAGGTGCTGCAATTCCTGCTGATCTGGCTGGGCGCGTTGCTGGTGCCCGATACTGGGGCTGATCGAAGCGGGCGGCTGGACCAACCTGAAGGCACCAGATCGGCGCGCGGATGGGCTCAGAATACATGCACATGTGGGGCACAACCGGGCATTTCAGCCAAAACCCGATGGGCATTCACTGGACCGGGCTGGTGTTTGGTCTGGCGCTCGTCATCAGCTGCGGCTACTGGACCACGGACTTCCTGGTGGTGCAGCGCGTGCTCGCGGCGAACAACCTGCGCTCGGCGCGGATGGCTCCGATCATCGGCGCAGCCTTCAAGATGGCGGTACCGTTCATCGTGATTCTGCCGGGACTGCTGGCGCTGGCGGTGCTTCCCTACCACCTGGTGGGCGAGTCGCAGGCCGTGGCAACCGGCCAGCACAGCTACAACGAAGTGCTGCCGCTGATGCTGGTGCGCTACTGCGGGCCGGGGCTGCTGGGGTTGGGCGTGACAGCGCTGATTGCGGGATTCATGTCGGGCATGGCGGGCAATGTGAGCGCGTTCTCGACGGTGTGGACGTATGACATCTACGGCGCGTTCCTGAACAAGAAGGCCACCGATCAGCACTATGTGGCGATGGGGCGCGTGGTGCACATTTGTCGGCGTGCTGATCTCGGTGGGCACGGCGTACCTGGTGCAGCACGCGGCCAGCATCATGGACTACGTGCAGGGGCTGTTCAGCTTCTTTATCGCGCCGCTGTTCGGCACGGTGATCCTGGGCATGCTGTGGAAGCGGACCACAAAGGCCGGCGGCTTCTGGGGATTGCTGGCGGGAACGTGCACGGCGATCGGGCTGTTTCTGTGGGTGCACTTCGATCCCTCGGCGCTGCGCTACGTAGCGCTCTCGCCCGACGCGAAGACGCTGGCGGAGGACATGTATCGCGCGCTGTGGTCGTGGCTGGTGTGCGTAATTGTAACCGTGGTGGTGAGTTATGCGACGCAAGCCGAAGCCTTTGTCGGAGCTGGAGGGACTGGTGTACGGCGTGGTTCCGCTGCCGGTGGAGCATGACGACCACTGGTATCAGAAGCCGATTGTGTGGGCGGGCGTGATCGCGGTGCTGTTCGTGATTCTCAACATTATTTTCTGGTAGGCGGAGAAGGCGATGCGCGAAGAGATTTCGATCTGGTTTTTTGGCGGCGTGCTGTTCCTGATCTATGGCGTGATTATTTGCCTGGAGGGGCTGTGGGAACTGAGCCATCCGCTGGTGAATCCTCCGGTGCTGAACAATCTGCATGCGCCGATCTGGTGGGGCGCGATGATGGGCGTTGCCGGGCTGGCGTACACGGTGAAGTTCTGGCCGAAGAAGAGCAGGGGTTAGAGAACAGGGATTAGGGATCAGGGATTAGGGAAGCGTGTTCGGGGAGAGTGGAGAAAAGCAGGTCCTTCGACTGCGCACGCTGAGGCGTGCTCCGCTCAGGATGACATCGAGTTTGATGTGGGCAAGGCGTCCTTCGCACAGGATGACATCGTTAAAGCGGTTGGAGACGGAGAGAGATGAAAAAGCAACTTACCTTTGGAGTGATTGTCGGCAGCCGCGGATTTTTTCCGCACCATCTTGCAAAAGAAGGGCGCGAAGAGATCATCAAGGTTCTTAATGCAAACGGATACAAAGCGGTGGTGCTTTCGCCGGAGCAGACGCAGCATGGGGCGGTGCAGACTCCGGATGATGCGCGGCACTGCGCCGAACTTTTCAAGAAGCACAGCGAAGAGATCGACGGCATCATCATCACGCTTCCGAATTTTGGCGAGGAGCGGACGATTGTCGATGCGATCCGGCTTTCCGGGCTGAAGGTTCCGGTGCTGGTGCAGGCGACGCCAGACCGCACGGAGACGATGAAGATCTCGCACCGGCGCGATAGCTTCTGCGGCAAGATGTCGGCGTGCAACAACCTGATGCAGTACGGGATTCCCTATTCGCTGACGGCACTGCACACCGTCTCGCCCAGTTCGGAGGCGTTCGAGAAAGATCTGGCGTGGTTCTCGGCAGTGTGCCGGGTGGTGAACGGGTTCAGAAACCTGCGCATCGGGGCGATCGGCGCGCGACCGGCGGCGTTCAACACCGTTCGCTACAGCGAAAAGCAGCTCGAACGGGCGGGCATCTCGGTCGAGACGCTCGATCTGTCGGAGGTCCTCGGGCGCATTGCGCGGCTGAAGGACACAGACGATGCTACGCAGGCGAAGCTGGCTGCCATCAAGAAGTATGTCAGCACGAGCGGCATTCCGGAGGCTGCGCTGCTGAAGATGTCCAAGCTGGGCGCGGTGATCGACGGCTGGATGAAGGAGACCTACTGCACGATCAGCGCGATTCAGTGCTGGACGTCGCTGGAAGAGTATTTCGGCGTGGTGCCGTGCACGATCATGAGCATGATGAGCGAGAACCTCTTCTCCAGCGCGTGCGAAGTCGACGTAGTCGGCGTGCTGAGCATGTATGGGCTGGCGCTGGCCTCCGAGACGCCGAGCGCGCTGCTCGACTGGAACAACAACTACGGCGAGGACCCGGACAAGGCGGTCTGCTTCCACTGCTCCAATCTGCCGAAGCATTTCTTTGCCGATGTGGTGATGGACTATCCAGGAGATCATCGCCGGGACGGTGGGCAAGGAGAACACCTTCGGCACGTGCGTGGGCCGCGTGAAGGCGGGCGCGATGAGTTATCTGCGCTTCTCGACCGACGACTACACGGGCAAGATTCGCGGCTACGTGGGCGAGGGCGAGTTCACGAACGATCCGCTGGAGACCTTTGGCGGCGCGGGCGTGGTGAGGATTCCCGCACATGCAGAAGCTGCTGCCGATTTATCTGCGAGCAGGGCTTCGAGCATCACGTGGCGGCGAACTTCTCGCAGGTGGCGAGCCCGGTGTACGAGGCGGCAACGCGGTATCTGGGGTGGGAGATGTATCAGCACGAGTAGCTAAGGTCCGGGTAGCTAAAGTCCGGGTGGCTAAAGTCCGGGCGCTAAGAAGCGGGCAGCGTGAGGCGTAGAGAATGAGGCGCGGAACCGCTGAATTGGCGCAAGAAAAGGAAGAAAAGCAGATCCCCTCGGCTTCGCTCAGGGCAGGCTCTTCGACTCCGTTTGGCGAAAACTGCGCCAAACTCCGCTCAGGATGACATCCTGTTGTTTTCTTGATGACACTCCTGTTGATTTCTTAGGGTTAAGTGGTAAAACGTTTTCCATCGCAAGGAGACGCAGCGTGGCGATTGTTGCAGGCGTCGATTTCGGAACTCTGAGCGTGCGCGTTACGCTGCTTGACAGCGAGCGCGGACGGCTGAGCACGGCGAGCGCGGAGTATCCGCTGAAGCGCAAGCGCGAAGACCCGGACTACGCGACGCAGTCGCACGCCGACCAGATGGATGCGCTGGTGAAAGCGACGCGCAAGGCGCTGGCGGAGGCCGGAATCTCCGGCGACGACGTCGCGGCCATCGCGCTCGATACGACCGGGTCGAGCGTGATTCCGGTGGGCGCGAATCTTGAGCCGCTGGACGACTACTACCTCTGGTGCGATCACCGCGCGAAGGCCGAGGCGCAGCAGATCACCGAGCTGGCGCACAAGGAGAAGCTCGAAGCGATCGAGTGGTGCGGCGGCGTCTATTCGCACGAGTGGGGATTCGCGAAGCTGCTGCACTGGCTGCGGCACAATCCGGAGAAGCGCGCGCAATTTGTAACTGCGTTTGAGCATTGTGACATGGTCGCGGCGACGCTGGCCGGCATCACCGACGCCACAGCAGGTGAAGCGCAGCGTCTGCGCGATGGGCCACAAGTGGCTGTGGAATCCGAAGTGGGGCGGGCTGCCTCCGCAGGAGTTTCTGTCGAGGCTCGACCCGCTGCTTCGACGGGGTTCGCGAAAAGCTCGCCGGGGAATATCTGACGTCGGACAAGATCGCCGGGCATCTGTCTGCGAAGTGGGCGGAGGCAGATGGGGCTGAAGGTCGGGATTCCGATTCCCGTCGGCGCGTTCGACGCGCACTGGGACGCGATCGGCGCGGGCATGCCGCGAGGGCGACGTAGTCAACGTCGTCGGCACGTCGACCTGCATCATCGCGATGGAGAAGAAGACGACGCTGGTGCCCGGCGTGTGTGGCGTGGTGCCGGGCAGCGTGCATCCGCAATACACCGGGGTCGAGGCGGGCCTGTCCGCGACGGGCGACATCTTCGAGGCGATCGCGCGGCGCGCGGGAACCAAAGTCTCAGAGCTGTCGCAGGGGCTGGAGCAGTATCGCGCGGGGCAAACGGGCCTGCTGCGGCTGAGCTGGGACAACGGCGACCGCACGGTGCTGGTGAATTCGGAACTCGGCGGCGTGACGCTGGGATGGAATCTGATCCACACGGCGCAGGACGAGTTGTTCGCGGCGATCGAAGGGACGGCGTTTCATACGCGGATCATTCTGGAGCGCATGGCGGAGTTCGGCGTACCGGTAGAGCGTGTGATCAATGCCGGCGGGATTCCGCAGCACAACAAGGTGCTGAACCAGGTGTATGCGAATGTGCTGGGCAAGCCGGTGCTGGTGCCGGCGGGGATTCCGACGAGCCTGGGGTCGGGGATCTTCGCGCTACTGGCAGCAGGCGCGTTTCCGTCCATCGAAGCCGCGCAGGACGCGATGTGTCTGAAGTATGCAACGTATGAGCCTGATCCGGGGGCGACGGCGATCTATGAGCGGCTCTTCCCTCTCTATCGCGAGGTGTACTTCGCGCTGGGGCGGAAGACCGCGGACGCAATGCCGCTCAGCAGGGTACTGCCCGAGCTGAGGAAGATTGCGGCGGAAGTGTGCGGAGTCCAGAGGGATTGAGCTTCCCAAACTTCACTGCGCGTCAATTCGGGTGGACATTGGCTGAAGCGCAGGTTCGCCATCCTGCCCAGAGCAATCCTTCAGCGACGAGGAAAATGGCGAAACCTGCGAAGGCCGGCAGGAGGTGGAAGAAATCAAGGTAGCCCACGGCAAAGTGAACTCCGATTGCACCGCCGAATCCAGCGCAGCCCATCACGGCGACAATCTCAACCAGACTCCGGTTCAACTCCGCACATCGCGCCATGAACAGGAGCAGGCAGCCGATCGAGCACAAGCCGCCGCCAAAGCCGGCGCGATCATGGGCAATGACGGGTATCAGCCACGGTGAGATATGGCCGAGGGTGGGAACGTCGAGCCCGATGAATCTCAGATCCGATGGCACGAAGACCCGGGTCATCCCGAAGATCGCGATGGTAAATCCGGCGAGGATGATGCCTGTCGCGCAGGTTCCCAGTAGAATTCTTCCCCACCTGGCTAATGGGCCACAGTCTTCGGGATGGTCCATCCAGGCTGAGCGCAACGAGAGATTGGCGGGGCGAGAGCGCCACAGTCCGGCAGCGAAAACGGGCAGAAGAAAGAGCGTTGCGACTCCATGCCAGGTGTCGAGATAACCACGCCCCAGGTAGGTGAGGAATGCCAGAAAACCTATCACGCCTGAGAAGACCAGCGCCCACCATGCCCACGCCGATCGAAGCTGCATCGGGAAAGCTGCCAGCCAAAGGTAGCCCGCGCCGATAGCCAGGAGCGATCCGCCGTAGGCGACCCGGTCGTGAAACATGAAACCGAGGAGGCGGCGGTTGCCGGCCTGCATCAATGCAAAGGAATCCATCCCGATTGCATGGCTGTCCTGTGGAAGTAGCTGTCCCGAGACCGACTGTAGAACCGCGAATCCTCCGCTGAGCAATAAGGAAATGCCGGTGAGCGCAATCAGGAATCGACCGTCCCCAAGAACTACTTCCAGAAGGCCACGCTCATCTCTCATTGGCTGTGAGGTACCACGTTGAGATTATAGGGGTGGGCGCGAGCGGCTGATTCGGGGCAATCGCGCCGTCTAGTTCATCTTCATTCCGGGCATGGCGGAGTGGTCCATATTGTCGTGTCCCTGGTCGTCGTCGTCGATTGACCAGATCTTCTTCGGGTCGGTCTCGTAGGGATAGACGTGGACCATCCATCCGAAGAGATGGGGCCGGAACTCGCCGCCGGCTGCGTCGCACGCTTCCTTCGTGGTAATCGAACCCCGCAGGCCGAACTTCGCGTCGGGACCAAAGTATGCCGCCTTCTGTCCTGCAGGAGCTTTGCAGAAATTGATGTGCTGGTGCCAGCGCGCAATACTCAGGGGAATCCGCTCGTTCAGCTCGTCCTCGGTTGCGGTGACGCGATCGGTGTACATCGCACCTATGAGCTGGTATCCGCCGTCGGCGGTCTTCTTGTAGAGGAGTGAGGTCGGCTTGAGCGGGATCGAAGTGCAACCGGGCCTCGAGTCCGTACTCGTACTTCGTGAAGTGATACTGGGGCTGCGGAATGTCCGGGAGAAAGATTTCATATCCGTCGGCGAGGGCCTTGCGGTAATCCTGATATGGGGCCATGGCCGCCCTGGCAGCGGCTGCGACGGCGTCAGCCTTCTGTTGATCGCCAGGCTTTGGAGGCGTGAGGGCCGTCATATACATGTGTCCGGCCATGTGCGCCATGCCACCGCCCGGCATGCCGGGGTCGGCGGCTTTCGCCTGGTCGACTTGCTGGAAAGCCGCGAGCGAGGGCAGCTCTTCCAATCAAGGCGACGGTGAGACAGACGAGCGCGGCTGCACCGAAGGAGAGACGGCTAATCGAAGGTTGGGACATGACGGTGTACCTCAAGAAGATTCTACGGAGTAGGCTTCGAGTCAGTTCCCCGGGCCGTGTTCGCTGACTTCATAGACGGTGCGGTTGAATTCCGAGTTGCGATCGAAATTCATAGTTGACAGCTTTACTCTACATATGTAGAGTTGTCCGCGATGAAGCTGCGACTATCACCTCAAACGCTGAAGGTTCTGGAGATTTTTCTCGAGGAGCCGCAGGAGTGGCAATACGGCTACGACATAAGCCGCGTTACCGGGCTGAAGTCGGGGAGCCTGTATCCCATCCTCATGCGGCTGGCCGATCGGAGACTGCTCGAGACTTCGTGGGAGACAGCGGAGGCGGGGAAACCACCGCGCCACTTGTACCGGCTGACTCCGGATGGAGTGCAGTTTGCCCGGGAGTGCCGGCCGGAGCGGACGAGGACTCGCGTGCGACGCACGACGCTGAGTGAGGCAGAGGGCTGATGGCTGCACTGCGCAAATTTGCAGCACGATGGCTGCGGGCGGTGGTTCGCCGGGCTCCCCCAGGGAGCAAGGCGTGGGCCAGCGCGATGCTGCGGGAGCTGGACTTTATTGAGAGCGACTGGGCGGCTCTGCTGTGGGCGCTGGGTAGCACGGCAGCGATCTGCAGGCATTCCGTGCGCGAGTGGAAAGCGTGGTTTTGGAAACGAGGTCGAGAGGAGGAACGAACGATGAAAGAAACGGCGATGAAGGTGGTGGGTGTGCTGCTCGGAGTTTGTATTGCGGTGGGAGTGATGGCTGTGGGCGCACTTGGGGTGCACGGGGTGATATTCCGCATCTTCCCCGGCCTTGCACACGGGGCCGTGCCGTGGCCGGTGTGGATTGTCTCGCTGCTGGTGGAGGCCCTGCTGGTGGCGGGCGCGGTGAAGCTGTGGCAAAAGAGACGGCCGATGGCTGTCGGGATTCTGCTGACGGCACTGGTCTTCGCAACACACTTCGTGATGTATTTCGCGAGCCACTGGAACGGATGAGGCAGGCGGGGTACCTTGCCACAACTCAAAATCGAAATGGGGGTACCCGCCACCCGGGTGATTACTGGATGATCGGGATCTCAGATGAGATCTGCAAATCGATGACCTGGGTGAGACGGTTGTCTACCTGGTAGAACTTGGCGGCCAGTTTGGCTCCGAGTGCGGCCTTGAACTTAGGCCAGTAGTCGGTCTTGAGGGTGGTTCTGGCCTGCTCGAACTTGAGCAAACGGCCCATCAATTCGTCGGCCTTGGCATCGGTCATGCCGTCGTAATAGTCGGCGTATTCCTTGATCACGGCTACGCGCTGATCTCCGATGACCTGCTGCTGGTGAGCGTAGTCGCGGTAGAGCGGCCAGAAGACCTTCGCCTGATCGTCAGTAAAGGTCATGTTGTGGGAGATGACGTCGGTCTTCGCTGCCTGAACATCCGAGCGCAACAACGCGATGTCAGTGTCCACGCCCGATTGGGGCGGCGCGCTTGCAGTTTGGGCTACAGCGCCGGACACGGCCAACGCAACAGACATCATCACCAGAATTCTCGTTACTTTCACAGTCTCAATCCTTTTCATTTCGTTTCAGCGTGGGTTGGCCGGACCCGTTCAGGGATCCGACCGTAGATGGCACGGCTTTCGACAACGTTAGTCCGGCCTGCAGGTGACTTTACCTGCGGGGACCGAGGCTGGGCAATTCGAAGCTGATTCCGGATGAGTTAAGCGCGTAAGGAAGATGTAAAGCTATGGATTCTTTATGAAAACTTTGACCGGGCCATATGCGTTGGAGTGTCTGCTGGGAAGTAACCGGGAATCCCCCGGGGAGGCGAACGAATCTCCATGTCCACTTCCCACAAATCCTACGCTACTTCATCCTCTCTTATCGCCCATACCCTATTGCTCATTGAACTCAAGCGTGTCCTGCTGCTCGCGGAAGAGAGCAAAGGCACTCAACAGCAGGCGTTGCCGTCGAACGATGTTCGGACGCATTCCTGGCGCAAACTGGTGTTCCTTGCGCTGCTGCTTTTCACGAGCATGCTATGCGCAAATGCTCAGTCCACATTTGGAAGCATTCGCGGAAGCGTGCAGGATGACTCGGGCGCGGTGATCCCCGGCGCCACGGTGGCGGTGCAATCGCTGGACCAGGCGATGAGCCGCCAGACGATCACCAGCGACGCCGGAGATTTCCTGGTGGACAATCTGCAGCCGGGGCATTATTCGATCACCGTCGAGCATGCAGGCTTTGCCAAGGCAGTGATTGCCGATGCGCAACTCGATGCCAGGCAGGCGCTTCGCATTCCGGTCAAGCTGACCGTGGCGCTTCAGACTACCGAGGTCGTGGTTTCGGCGGGTACGAATCAAATCAACACGGAAGATGCGACGCTCAGCGACTCCAAAGATAATGCGCAGATTACCGAGCTGCCGCTGAATAACCGCGCGACGACGACAAGCCCGCTGGGGCTCGCTGCAGATTTCGGCTAACGTGCAGCAGGACAGCTCAGGGAATATCGCTCTCGGCGGGGCGAGCGCGTCGATGGTGAATTATTCGGTAGACGGCATCTCAACGACGAATGTAAGGCAGAATGGCGCGCTCGCGGATGCGTATCCGTCGCAGGAAGGCATTGCGGCGGTAAAGATCACGTCGTTCAACAACAGCGCAGAATTTTCGCAGGTCGGCGACGTAACCTTCACGACCAAGGCAGGCACCAACAATTTTCACGGCAGCCTGTTCGAGTATTTTCAAAACGACGCTCTCGATGCGGATCCCTATGGATTCAGCGGGAAGGCTCCGAAACATTTCAATACGTTTGGAGGATCGCTGGGCGGCCCGGTGGTGATTCCGCACCTTCTGGATCGGCGGAACAAGACATTCTTTTTCGTGGACTACGAGGGGAATCGCCGCTCTACGGCTGTCGCGGAGCAGTTTCTGGTGCCCACGCAGGCAGAGCGCAATGGCGACCTGAGCGCGATCGGAGGGCCTGTAATTGCGCCAGGCAGCATCAATCCTACGGCGACGGCTTTGCTCAGCTACTACCCGCTGCCGAATGTCGGCGGACAATCGAACTATAACTACGAGACCTTTCAATCGACGCCGGCGCGAACGGATGGAGCGGACATTCGCGTCGACGATACGATCTCCACGAAGCAGTCAGGTTTATGCGCGATTCAGCCGCAAGAACATTACGGCAGACTATGCGAATCCGCTGCTGCCGAACGATGCGGACAGCATCCACAATCGCAGCCTGCTGGTTTCGCACACCTACGCGTTCAACGCCTCATGCGGTGAATGAATTCCGGTTTGGCTTCACCAACGTGGATACGAGTACGGGATTTCCCATCGAAGGAGCGGCGGCGCTGACTCAGCTCCATCTGACGCGGCGTGAACATCAGCCAGCACCCGACTACGCATGCGTTTCCGACGTTCAACTTCAGCGCGGGAACCGGCTTTACGCCAATCGGCAGGGACAAGACGGGTCAGTGACGCAGTCGCATACGACGCAGTTCACCGATAACGCTGACCTATAACGTGGGCAGGCATACGATCAAGGCCGGCATCGACGCGCGGCGGGTGCGTACTTCGACGTCGAGTTCTTCCTGCCGTCGGACGATTTCGGACAGTTCACCTTCCAGCCGACTTTCACCGGGAACTGCGTTCGGAGATTTCCTTGAAGGCGCGCCAACCACCTGTTCTTCGCCGTGTCGAGTCCGGACGTCGGGGCACGGCGTGGCAGTACGGCTTGTTCGCGCAGGACGAGTTTCAGATTGAGCAGCAAGCTGACGGTGAACTATGGGCTGCGCTGGCAGGTGTTGCCGGGCTATCCATGAGGATGGAGGAAACCTGGCGAACTTCGACCAGAGAAACAACTCGATCGTGGTGCCGGACGAACTATCGTCCTATCTGGCGAAAGAGAATCTGCAAAGCTCGAATCTTGCGTTTCAGCAGTCGTTCAACGCCTGCAATCTCGGAAACACTCGCTGCCCTGCACCAACTACGTCACGGCGAGTCAGGATCATCTGCCGCAGGGGCTGCGAAAACGTACAAGGGAACTTCCAGCCGCGAGTGTCGATTGGCGTATCGGCCATTCAACGATACGAAGACGGTGATTCGCGCAGGCTTTGGTGTCTTTACGATGACGAATCTCGGGCCGCTCTCGTTTAACAACAGCGGCAACCCGACGTCGAATCTCCATACCTACACCAACACGACGACAGCGGGCGGGCTCTCCGCTGATTCAGTTTCCGAATACGGCGCCGCCACGGTGGGCGTGCAGTATGGCGGCGGCGGGCTGGACCAGGGCGTGATCCAAACTATCGCGATCCGCAGTCGAACCAGTGGAATCTTACGGTGGAGCGGCAACTGAGCGGCAACGATACTCTGCGCGTGAGCTACGTCGGCATGCATACCTACCGGCTGAACATTACGGAGGACTTGAACCAGATTCCGGCGAGCACGACGCCCTATCAGACGACGGCTGGCAGTCCGTATGTCGATCCGCGCGCGCCGTACCACAACTGGTTCACGCTCTATAGCACCTTCAATGCGGGCACGGCCAACTACGAAGCGATGGAGCTGGAGGCGACGCATCGCATGGCGCACGGACTGTACTTCGATGCGAATTACACGCTGGCGAAGAACCTGGCTGACAACCAGGGCAGACACGCCGACGGCGTTTGCCGGTGAAGTGAACTATGGCATTCCGATTGCCGACCGATTCCACATCGCCAGCGACTACGGCAATGTGGAAGGCACGCGGCGCAACGCTTTCTGCTTACGGGCCTGTATCAATTGCCGGTCGGGCAGGGACGCACATTCCTGAACACCGGCGGATGGAAGAATCTGCTCCTCGGCGGCTGGGAGATGAACAACGTGACCCTGCTCGAAAGCGGGCCATGGCACACGCCGAGCATCAGCACTTCGTTTGACCAGTCGAACACGAATGTGGTGAACCGCGGCGCGACGCTTCGTCCGGATCGGTGGTCGACGGATGTTTATCAAGGTCAATCACGCGGCCAATACTTCAACCTGGCTGCGTTTTCGCCGACTCCGGCAGGGTGCTGGGCGCTTTGGCAATGCGGGTGTGGGCATCCTGCAGGGACCGGGGACGGAGGCCGTCTGCTGGGGCTGGCCAAGAGTTTCGCGGTGAACGGAGCGAGTGAACGTGCGGTTCGAGTCGACGTTTACCAACGTGCTGAACCATACGAACTTTGCGCCGCCGGCGACGCAGATCGACAACGCTACGACGTTCGGTGTGCTCAGCGCTCCGCAGACAGCGGAGAATGCGGGCAATCGCACGGGACAGGCTGCGCTGAGGGTGGATTTCTGAGGCAGGGATTAGCCATTAGGGATTAGAAACCCACGTCCGGAAATTCGGACGTGGGCACCCGGTACCCGACATGCTGTCACGATTGCTTGTAAAACAAATTGAGAAGGTCATTCTGAGCGAAGCGAAGAATCCAGAGAAATCCCTCCGGAGTAAGCGCCCAGAGGTTTCCGGCAGAAAACACTGATGGCGGTACCGTGCGAAATATCCGCTGGATTCTTCGTCGCTCCGCTCCTCAGAATGACACCCTAGAGAAGTCGTTTAGGAGGCGTTCTTACCGGACAATCTTTTCCTGGAGGCCGGGGCCCAGGGCGAGTTCGATCAGGGTACGCTGCTCCATTTCGTGGGCCTTGGCCGAGCCGGTTGCGGGGCTGGCGGCGGCGGATCGCTTGATGCTCAGCACCTGGCGGTCGCTGGCCAGGCGGCGCAGGCGCGGCATGACGAAGGAGTGGGCACCCATATTCTCCGGCTCCTCCTGGACCCAGATAATTTCGTGGGCGTCGTGGATGGGCGTCGATGGCGGCGGCGAGTTCGGCTTCCGGCCAGGGGTAAAGCTGTTCGAGGAAGACGATGCCGGTGGTGCCGTCGCCCCGCTTCTGACGTTCGACGCGCAGCTCATGTCCGATTTTTCCGGTGCAGATGAGCAGGCGTTTGGCACTGGCGATGCCGGTTTCGGGCAGAACATTCTGGAAACGCGGCAGCGTGAAGTCTTCGATGGGAGAGACGGCATCGGGATGGCGCAGCATGCTCTTGGGCGTGAAGACGATGAGCGGCTTGCGCCATTTTTGCAGAGCCTGCCGGCGCAGGAGATGGAAATACTGCGCGGCGTTCGAGGGCTGGCAGACCTGGATGTTGTCGTGCGCGGTGAGCTGGAGATAGCGTTCGACGCGCGCGCTGGAGTGCTCCGGACCCTGGCCTTCGTAGCCGTGGGGCAGGAGCAGGACGATGCCGCTGAGCAGACCCCACTTGTCTTCGCCGGAGGAGATGAACTGGTCGATCACGATCTGCGCGCCGTTGGCGAAGTCGCCGAACTGGGCTTCCCAGAGGACGAGGGTTTCGGGATAGTCGCGGCTGTATCCGTACTCGAAGCCAAGCACAGCCGGCTTCGGAGAGGATGGAGTTGTAGATGTCGAAGGGCGCCTGCTGCGGGGCGAGATTGCTGAGCGGAATCCAGGGCTGCTCGTTTTCGACGTCGATGAGCACGGCGTGGCGCTGGTTGAAGGTGCCGCGCTGGCTGTCCTGACCGCTGAAGCGCACCGGGGTGCCGGCGGTCAGGAGCGAACCGAAGGCAACGGCCTCGGCCATGCCGTAGTCGAAGGGGCGCTTGCCCTGGCCCATCTCGGCGCGCTGCTCGAGCAGCTTTTTGATCTTGGGGTGGACGTGGAAGCGTCTCAGGGTATGAGGTCAGGCCAGTGCGCGATGGTGTTGACCTGGTCGCGGGTGAGGCCGGTTTCGACGTCGTATTCGGACTTCCACGGGCCGCCTTTGAAGTGGGACCAGTATTCGGGCAGGCGCGCCAGATGGGGCATCTTCTGCATGGTGGTGGCGGTCTTCTGCGCCTGGGCGAATTCGGACTGAAGGTCGCGCACCTGAGCGGAGATATCGATGCCGAGCTGCTTTGCATACAGCTCGGAGAGCGGGGGATGGTTCTTGATGCGGT
This sequence comes from uncultured Acidobacteriota bacterium, assembly GCA_963735555.1. Classification (GTDB taxonomy): domain Bacteria; phylum Acidobacteriota; class Terriglobia; order Terriglobales; family Acidobacteriaceae; genus Silvibacterium. The sequence goes on along the minus strand of CAVTLP010000012.1, from coordinate 30,951 downwards.
TGTAGCGCAGCGGCTGCGTGATGGTGGGATCGTCGACTTCGGAGTGGCCATGGCGGCGATAGCCGATGAGATCGATCACGACGTCGCTGTGGAAGGTGTGACGGTACTCGGCGGCGAGGGCGGCGATGCGCACGACAGCGGCGGGATCTTCACCGTTGACGTGGAAGATGGGAACGGGCAAACGCCGGGCGAGATCGGAGGAGAAGCGCGTGGAGTTCGATTCGTCGGGCTCGGCGGTGAAGCCGATGAGGTTGTTGACGATGATCTGGATGGTGCCGCCTACAGAAAAGCCTTCGACCTCGGCGAGATTCATGGTCTCGGCCCAGATGCCCTGGCCGGCGAAGGCGGCGTCTCCGTGAATGGTGATGGGGAGGACGAAATCGATGCCGTCGGCTCCCTGGCGGGTCTGCTTGGCGCGGGTGCGGCCCATGGCGACAGGGTCGACAGCCTCAAGATGGCTGGGGTTCGAGACGAGGTGCAGCGCGACCCATTCGTCGTTGCGCGCGTGAAAGACGCCGGTGGCTCCGACGTGATACTTCACGTCTCCGCCGCCGAGGATGCTGCGCGGGTTGACGTCTTCAAACTTGGAAAAGATGTCGGCGGCGGGCTTGCCGAGGGTGTTGACCATGACGCTGAGGCGTCCGCGATGGCTCATGGCCATGACGGCCGTTTGCACGCCGAGCTCCGCGGAGCGATGGAGCAATTCGTCGAGGAACGGAATGAGGGCGGTGACGCCTTCGAGGGAAAAGCGCTTGGTGCCGAGATATCGCGACTGAATCACCTGTTCGAAGACGTCGGCACGCGTGAGCAGATCGAGAACATGCTGCTGGGTGGCTGCGTCGATGGCGAGAGAGGCGGATTCGAGGCGCTGTGCAATCCACTCGCGGCGCTCGGCCGACGGGATGTGCATAAACTCCACGCCGACGGTGGAACAGTAATAACGCCGGGCTTCGACCGCGTCGGGACCGCTGAGATCAAGCTCGGGAACCCTGACCGGCGACAGATACTGATCGAGCGGATCGAGTTGCGCCTGAAGGTAGCCCCAGCGACGGAAGGCGTCGAAAACCTGTTCGCGTTGGGAGGACTGTTGTTTGGGGAGTCGGGATTCGGTGGGTGGTGGTGCCAGCCTGGTTGCGCTCATATCAATTCTGTTGGCAGGCGCGAAGGCAGCGGATAAGACCGCGTGCTCGATGTGGTAAAACATCGCGCGCTGCATCGCAACTCTTATTTTACAGCTTTGGACGGAGAGGACGGAAATTACGACTTCGAAGATTGCGGGGTGTTCCAAAACTGATACCGTGGTTCATTCCGGGCAGCGCTTACATTATAACGGAGTGTCGAGCATGCGTGCTTCATGGCGGCTATGGCTGCGGGTGGCGGTGGTAGTAGTGGCGGCGGCAATTCTCTGGATGCGGATCGCCTCGCACCGCCACGTAAAGGGGCCAGCTACGAAGGCGATCACCGATCTGGCGAAGACCAGTCCCCTGAACCAGCCCGGCGGCGGCCCCGCTCCGGCAGAGGCGTACGAGGTCTACTCCGCGCTGTATCAGGCTCCGACGCAGGAGCCGCTGGTGTTCGCGGAGAATTCGACGACTGACATTCCGCAACTGGACGGCAGCTGCCTGAAGCCATCCACGCGGGACGAGCATGAGATGGCGGACGCCTTTGTGGCGGCAAATCGGCAGAGCCATCGCTGGGAGCAGAAATTTTCGATCCCGCAAGGCTATCGGCTGCTTGGGCATGACGAAGCCGGACAGGTGCTGGGCTGCCTGGCGACGCACGGGCGCGATGCGGCCGCATGCGAAGGCTACAAAGGGATCAGGCATGTGCGCTACCTGGGGGTTCCGGGATTTGACCAGGCGCACAGCAGGGCGCTGGTATCGGTGATCAAGAGCTGCGGAGGTTTTTGCGGGAGCGGGGGTATATTTGCGGTCGAGAAAGAGGGCGGCGCATGGCACCGCTCGGCGACAACGGATTTTACGCGCGACTGCAGCTGGATGTATTAGGGCCTGTTAACACGTCCTGGAGGAAAGAATGAAGGCACGGAGTGTTTCCAGTTGTGTGATCGCGATGCTGCTGATCTCGGGGTGCGCGGCGCATCGGGTGGTGACGGCAGTGCCGCCTGCGGGGTCAATGGCTGCACCGGTAGTAGTGGCAGAGGCTGTGCGCGAGGCTCGACCGGATGATTATCTGCGCATTATCTTTGTGCCCGCCGGCGTCACGGTGACGAGTGTCGCCAAGCCAGGAGCATTGCGCGGCTTCGCGACAGCCACCGCGATCTACTCTCCGCCACTCAAACTTGAAGACTTTCCGTACTACTCGGGGCTTGTGTACGACGATCAAGAGACGCTGGTGGCGATGCGGTGCCGTCCGCCGAATCCGGAGAAAGTGGATGCCGTGCTGGCGACATGGCCCAATGTGTTCGCGGCTGTTCAGCGCGATGTTCCGCTGGCTGGCGGCGACTGCGATTCCAGTCCGCCGGACCCGGACAAACAGGTGGCCTGTTTCGCCAAGGGCTTCAGCGATCCTGCCGGGACGGTGGTCCCCACGTCCCTGGCGCATACATTTGGTTATGCCGGGACGCTCTTTGACGCGGGCCACACGACGATGGCGAAGTGGCTACAGCAGAAACTATGGGATCTATCCCGCGTTCGCCGGGACGGGCTACTCGGTCAAGGATTCTTACTCCATCGATAAGCAGCCGATGACGTCGCAGCAGATTCTGGTGAAGTCGGTGTCGTCGGAGTACATCCTCAAGAACATCTCGCTTGCGGATGCGGGCTGCCGCTGTATTTCGGTCGCGCCGTATGCAGGGCGAGCAGACGACATGCTTGATCCTGACTTTATTGAGCAGGCCGGAGGCGAGGGCGTATGCAAGACGGTGGAGCGGCTTGCTGTGGCCGCGCACTGAAGCTGTCGTGCGCTGCGGTGACGGTTCACTCCCTGAGATCCTCAAACCTGGCCAGGATCAGCCGTTGAATCACGGCGAAAACCATCGCGGTCGAAACGCCGAACATGAGGGCTCCGTCCGCTGCTTCCAGTGGACCCAGCAATTTCCACGACGGCGACATAATCAGATCACCGTAACCTAAGGTCGTGTAGTTGACCGCTGAGTGGTAATAGGCAATTCCGAACTCCTGAAATTCTCCGCAGACCAGAAATAGCACCGCCCAGAGGGCGATCTCAATCAGGTGCGCCACGAACGCACACGATAGGACCAGCGAAACAATTGCAACATCGATTTGGAAGTGTTTGCCCGCATGGCCGAGTTTTCTCTCATAGCGAAAGAAGTTTACCGCGGTCATCAGAGCCAGCGCGTGGATGAGGATCGTGCATAAGACGGCGACAGCGCCGACTGCCATTGGAGTCAGAATCGCGATTCGATGGGTTTGCATCATCGTTCTGCCACAAAGCATCCTATCGTGCCACGGATCGTGGTGCGTAAACGGTGATGAATGAATCTTGCGTGGCGGAGCCTACTGCTGGGCGGGCTGTCGCGGGGTCTTCAGGCGCGAGGCAACGAAGGCGGCGAGGAGGAGGACCAATCCGGTGGCGAGGAGGGCGGCGCGGAAGCTGTGGGTGAGGTCGATGGCGCGTCCCATGATGTAGGGGCCGGTGAATCCGCCGAGGGCTCCGATGGAGTTGATGAAGGCGATGCCTCCGGCAGCGGCGGTGCCGCGAAGAAGGAAGGCGGGGAAGGTCCAGAAGGGTCCGATGGCTCCCCAGATGCAGGCGGCGGAGAGAAAGAGCGCGGGCACCGAGAGGATGGGGTTGGCGGTGGCGGCGCTCGCAACGAAGGCGAGTCCCGAGGCTATGAGACAGGCGAAGAGATGCCACTTGCGCTCTCCGGTGCGGTCGGAGTTGCGCGCGACGAGGATCATGGAAGCGACGCCCATCGCATAGGGGATGGTGGTGATCGCGATGACGCGCTGGTCGGCGGCATGGGTGAAGCTTTTGATGAGGATGGGCAGCCAGAGACTGAGGGCGTAGAAGGCGACCGACATCGCGAAGTAAATCGCAGAGAGCAGCCAGACGGCGGCGCTCCGGAAAGCGCCGGAAAGGTGCGTGGGCGCCTCTGGCTGCGCGTGGGCGTCCACCTCGGCGATGAGCCACTGGCGCTCGGAGGGTGAGAGCCAGCGGGCGTCCGCCGGGCTATCGGTGAGGACGTAGAAGGCGATGATACCGAGGACGATGGAGGGCAGTCCTTCGCCGAGGAAGAGCCACTTCCACCCGGCGAGGCTGGCGACGCCGTCGAGGCGCAGAAGCAGCGAGGAGAGGGGTGCGCCGATGACTCCTGAGGCCGGTGCGGCAGTGATGAAGAGCGCGAAGGCGCGGGCACGGTGGGCGGCCGGGAACCAGCGGGTGAAGCAGAGGATGACGCCGGGGAAGAATCCGGCCTCGGCTGCTCCGAGGAGAAAGCGTACAAGATAGAAGCCGGCGGGAGTGTGGACGAGCGCCATAGTCGAGGAGAGGACTCCCCAGGCGGTCATGATGATGGCAATCCAGCGGCGGGGGCCAAGGCGGAGCAGGACGAGGTTGGCGGGAATTTCGAAAATCGCGTAGCTGATGAAGAAGAGGCCGGCTCCGGCGCCGTAAACGCTGCCGGAAAATCCCAGATCGCGGCGCATGGAGAGCGCGGCAAAGCTTAGATTCACGCGGTCGAGATAGGCGCAGACATAAAGCACGAACAGAAATGGGATGAGACGCCAGAAGATCCGGCGGATAAGACGGGCCGGGTCGGTGGCGGGGAGGTGCTGAGGCAGCGACATGCTGCGCTCGACAATACTGGATCGAGTGGGCGGCGGCAATCGAGGGTCAGGCTGGCTCGGGATCGCGGCTAGCGCCTTCCATGAGAAGGCCCTAGCGCTGGAGAACGCCGGCGGATCGGTAGGTCTTGCCGTCGAGGAGGGTCTCGATGACGGGCAGGCTGGGGGTTTCGGTGAGGACTTCTATGTGGCCTTCGGCGGCGAGGACGGTATCTTCGGCCTTTGCTCCGCGGAGGCTGGGGTTGTAGGCGAAGGCCTGTGTGGCGGCGACGGTTTCCTCTCCGGCGGGCGTGATGAGCCAGTCGCGCTCGGTGTATCCGCAGGGACCGCCCTGGTGGTGAAGCTCGATTTCTTCGGCGGCTCCTGTGGATTTATAACCTTCGCGTGCAACCTCGAAGAGCTGGGCTGAGGATGCGCCGGGTTGAGTTGCATGCTGCAGCTCGGAGTTGATGCGGGCGGCTGCGGTGAAAGATGCGGCCAGGTCTGCGGGAACGGCTCCGAAGTGGACGAAGCGCGTGATGGAGACGACCATTCCCCACTTGCGCGCGCAGAGATTGACCATGCCATAGCGCTCGAGGACGCCCTGGCGCGGGACGGCGTGCTTGTATTTGCGGATGCGGTCGTCGACGGCCATGAGCAGGACGGTGGGAGTAATACCGCGTTCGAGCAGGGCTGCGGCGGTACGGGCGGTCATCTCGTGCTCGGTGATGCCGGGCTGGAGGGATTCGAGGACCGATGCAGTCACGTCGGCGGTCTGGCGCGACAGAACGCGGAGGCGAGCGATCTCCGCGGGCAGGAGCGGTGCGCGCAGGCTGGTGAGGTTTACGTGCCGGGCATGCGCGATGGGCGTGTCAGATCCCAGGGCGGTGCCTCCGGCGAGTTCGTGGAGAAGAGGGGCCGGGCTCTGATACCAGGGATATTGGACGGGTTCGTAGCCGAGGCCGTTGAATTCTTCGGCGGCGAGGCGAGGGGCTTCGTTCTTCGGCGTGAGGTAGTAGCGGAGCCCGTCGTGGGTGATGAGGAGAGAGGTGACGGCGGTTTCAGTGCCGGCGGCCACACGGGCCTCGACCTGACCGGCGGTGAACCAGGCGATGTTTTCGTGGCGGCTGAGCAGGATGGCGGAAAGATGATTGCGGTCGAGAAAGGCGGCGAGACGCTGGTGCTTTTCATTCAGCTCGGCTGATTTCAGGGCCGCATCCTGCGCAATTGCTTCGGTCGAGGAATTCACTCGCTTCGTTCTCCTGACGTGGGTGCTTATCGGGAACAAATACCTTCGGTGCAGCCGATGGGGCGCACGCAGAGGCGCGCCATAAGAACGATGAGGGCGATCCAGAGCAGGTCGGCGCCAAGCAGGTGGAGCATCTGCATCCAGGCGGGGGTAAGGAGAGCGATGTCCGCGACTCCCAGGGTGTATTGCAAGAGAAGCAGGCCGGCCACGGTGATCGACAGGCTTCGATTGGCTGCCGAGCGCATGCCGTAATAGACGAGCCAGAGCAGGAAGGCTCCAGCGATGAGGCTGACGGCGGGGTGAACCCAGCGGACGCGGACAAGCCAGGAACTGCTGCTGGCGAAGTCCTGCGTGAGAGCAGCGCGGAGACTGGTGGCTGGGAAAAGGGTGTCGCCGAGGGCAGCGAGGGAGCCGCTGACTCCGACAATGAGGACGGCGGCGAGGCCGGTGAAGGCGAAGCCAGGGGCGCGGAACTCGACGCTGCCGCGCATGAAGCCCTGTTTGCGGGAAAGGAAATGCGCGGTGAGCGCCAGCGCGGCAAGCAGGAGCAAGGTGTTGGTGAGATGCAGGGCGAGATAAACGGCGCGGGATGCGGACTGATCGTGGGCGACCTTGCCAAGCAGGACGAGCAGGGCTCCGAGAAGCGCCTCGTTCAGAGTGAGAACCAGCGCGGCGGCGGAGGCGGCACGGGCGAGATGGCGGCGAGGGGTGGCGCGAAAGGTCCAGAAAAGCAGGCCCATGACGGCGAGGAGAGCGAGGCCGCTGGAGGCGCGGTGAGCGAACTCGATGAGCGTGGCGGCGGTGGGATAGTGCTGAATCACGGAGCCGTTGCAGAGCGGCCAGTGATCTCCACAGCCTGCGCCGGAGCCAGTGGCGCGCACGGCTGCTCCCCAGAGCACGACGGCGACGTTGTAGGCGAGGACAGCCCAGGCGTAGCGATTGACGGCTCGCGAATCGGCGGGAGATCGCGCCGGCGTTGCGGAAATGGCGGCCGTGGCGGCGTTCATCACTGGTCTACCTTTATTTTAGCTGGTCGCGGCACAACCTATTGCCGGAAAAAATAATCATTACAACATATGAGGAACTCACAAATACTCGGCGTTTTGCTGGCTTCCGCAATGGCGTGCGGGGCCGGAGCGATTGTTCTGGCGCAGGACACGAGCGCGAAGCAGGATATGAAGGCTGCCGGAAACGACACAAAGAACGCGGCCAAGGATACCGGGAATGCCGTAAAGACCGGCACTAAGAAGACGTACCACGCAACCAAGAAGGGTACGACCACCGGTTACGACAAGACCAAAGAAGGCACGACCACAGCCTACGACCGAAGCAAGGAAGGGACGGAAAAGGCCGCCGATAAGACCAAGGAAGGCACCCAGAAGGTCTTTGATCCCAACAAGGAGCCTTCGACGAAGGCCAATGACAATGCTCACCAGGCTTCAGTAAAGGCGAAGGATAAGACCAAAGAAACGGATCAGAAGGTCAACGACGCGGCCAGGCCGCAGTAGCTGCGATTCGAGGTTGACGGGCCGGGTGGGATGTCTCCGCCCGGCTTTTTTGTTTTCGCGCTGTCTCGTCCCGCAGGCGGCGTGCCATGCTTAGAGAGACATGACCTCCGATTCAGCACAGAACGGGACGAAAGTTGTCCCGGTTCCGCCTCCAGCTGCGATGGCGGTGCTGAGTGACAGCATCCTCTTTCACTGGAAAGATCAATCGTTTCGCACGGATTGGGTCTTCGTGCTGCCGGTTGCATTCTGCCTGGTCACAGGCCTGGCGGCCGGTCACCCCACGGCGGGAATGATTGCCGCGGGCGGCGCCATGACGGTGGGCTTCGGCGCAAAGCAGGATATCGACAACTCGCAGCTGCTACCTATGATTTTTGCAACGCTGGGCATGGCGGCCTCGATCTTTCTGGGAATGGTGGTGGGGCATGAAAGCTTCCTGCTGGTGGGAATGGCGGCTCTGTGGGGCTTTGGATACGGACTGCTCACGACGCGGGCGGGCGGCTATGGGTGGGTAGGCCAGCAATGCGTGGTGATGCTGGTGGTCGGATCGGCCTTTCCCATCTCACCCGAACACGCGGCGGAGCGCGCGTTGCTGGTGCTCGCGGGCGGCGCGATTCAGGTGTTGAGCTCGAGCATGATCCTGCGTATGTTCGGCGAACTGCAGGCGCATTTGCGCGCGCTCACCTGCTATGTGCAGGCGGAGCAGGCGGCGCTGCGCGCGGCCATGCTGAACGCGGCGGCATCGTTGAAGGACGGAAAGCTGAAAGGCTCGGGGCTGCCCTACGCGTTCCGCCTGGCCATCACACTTGCGGTGAGCACGCTGATCTACCGGCAGATGCATGTTGCGAGCGGGTACTGGATTCCGATGACGGCCCTGCTGGTGCTGCGGCCGGGCATCGCGGACACGGTGAGCCGCGCCATTGCGCGCACAGTGGGAACGGTGGCGGGGGCATGGTTGATCAGCATCTTCGTCGCGCACTTTACGCCATCGCCGATTGCGCTGGTGGGGTTTACGGTGGCGTTTACGTGGCTCTCGTATGGAACGCTCAATATCAACTATGCGCTCTTCGCCCTTTGCCTCACGGGATACATCGTCTTCCTGTTGTCGTTGGCCAACATCCCCGAGATTGAGATTGCCCACCGGCGGGCGGTGTGCACAGTGATCGGCGGATCTCTGGCGCTGGCGGTGAGGCTGGTGGTGATCTATCGATGGAGGAAGCGGTTGCGGGAGAGCGGCGGGGCTGTGGCTCTCGATAGGGTGTAGGGGCAGGTATTCCCGGCACGCTACGGCGCGACTCGCCAGGGGGAAGTTGTTGTCCACGCTTTCAGTGCCGACAAGGCCCATTCATTCGACCTGTCCTTGTGACAGGAGGTACAGGGGTTGGGAATGCCGAACTGTTCTGTTTCCCTGGGCGAGATGAATCGGAAAGTGTGGCTGCTGACGAAGGTATCCGCTATGGTCTGCGCGATCTTCGGCATGTGGCACGCGGTGCACTGGCTTCCTGCGCTTGTCTCGCGATGATGCGTGTGTTCACTTACGGTGCCGTGGAGTCCGGATGGGTTGTCTTTGGTATGGCAGCCCAGGCAGAGCTGGTTTCCCGGGGCGATGAGATTGGATGGATTTTTATTGCTATGCACCTGGTGGCAATCAAAGCACCGTAGCTCGCGGTGATACATGACGCTCTGGACGAAATCATTTCCCTGCATACGGTTCTTGTGCGCAGTGCCGTCCTGCCAGAAATAAAAATCCTTCGTGCCCAGGCGAGACTCTTCCAGGTTCCAAACGTCCGACAGCCGCATGCCGGGGAGAAAGCCTACGGGCCAATCTACATACTGGCCGTTGATGGGGATCTGCGTGGGCCGTCCCTGGGTGTGGCACTGCATGCAGGTGTCGTTGGCGCGCACGTAATCGAGCTTTTCCGGATTGACGATGTTCTTTGCCGTGGGATGCGCCGCGTGCTCGCTGCCGGGGCCGTGACACTTTTCGCATCCGACGTTCCACTCTGTGACCTGCTTCGTCTCGAGGTCGTAGTTCACGGAGTGGCAGCCGTCACAGGTCGGTCCGGTCGGCCGTTCTTCATTGCTTTTGGGATAGAACGGCACCCACCAATCTGTTCCGTCCGCTACGTGATATGGCAGCCATTTTCCATTTTTGATGTCCCACTGAGCGGGCAGAGGATAGTAGTCATCGCCGCGCTTAGCGAAATAGCGCTGCTTCCAGCGGCTCCCGTAGACGAAAGCTACCTGAGTGAGATCGAAGGTCCGGTTAGGGTCTGGATGTACGAAGTCGCCGAGAACGGCGTCGGGATGCAGCTTCGGGTCGCGGACAACGTTGGCCATGCGGGTCTGCTTCCATCCTTTGTAAGCAGAAGCGTGGCACTTCGCGCACTTCTCAGAGCCGATGAAGTGGACCTTCGGTGACAGCTCCTGGGAGAGCGCGGCTTCTGCGGACAGACCGAGGAGAAGCAAAAGGACTCTACCGATCGCTCGTGCGTTCATGAATCATCCTGGAAGGCCAAGCGGCATTGCCGCGGCTTCAACAGGATAAAGGAGTGCCTGGTCGTGATCTACCAGCGGGAAAGGATGCTCGGACCCGACGCTATAAAGGGTCTTCCTGTTTCCTACTCGACCTGCTGCTTGGCTTTATAGCCGTCGCGGGCGATGATGTCGTACTTGAGCGGCTTGTGTTTCTCGTCCTGCATGCGCAGGGGGTGGCCTTCGTTGTCGACCAGCTCGACGCGGAGCTTGCGATAAGTTCCGTCCTGCTTGGTGTTGGTCGGCGTGTAGGTGAGAACGTACTGGTTGCGGATGGACTCGTTGATGGCGGCGAAGTCCTCGGGCAGCTCTCCCGCGAAGCGCGGGGAGAAGTGCATGCCTCCGGTCATGCGCGCGAAGGTGTTCATCTCATTGTCGGCCTGGAGGTAATCCATGTCGCGGAGCTGGCCATTGAAGCCGCCGCGGCCCTCGGTCATAGCTCGGACGAAACCACCGGTGGTCATGGTGAAGATGGTGACGTTGGGCGTGGCCTTGATCTTGGCGAGAATCTTGTCGAGATTGATCTTCGAGAAGGTGTCGCGGCCGGAGCCGATGAGGATGATGTATTTGCGCCCCTCGACACGGGTAAGCCGGTCGAGCGTCTGGTAGAGCGCGTCGAACATATTGGTTTCACGCCACGGGGGATGGTGAGTGAGCCAAGGGCGTTCGCCACGACACGCTTGTCCTGCGTAAAGTCGGTGAGGATATTGGTGTGCATGTCATAGGTCATGACAGCGATATAGTCGTCGGGCTGCAACTGGTCGGCGAAGGTATAGGCGGCGTTGCGCATGTCATAGACGAAGTAATAACTGGTCGAGGCAAACTCTACGAGCAGGACGGCGGTAATGGGCGCCTTGACCTGTGTAAAGGTGGCGATCTCCTGCGGCTTGCCGTCCTCGAAGACGCGGAAGTTTTCCTGCTTGAGGTTGGGGACGAACTGGTGCGTCTTTTCCAGGAGAACGCCTACATCGACGGTGACCACCGGGACATCGACGTGCAGGGAGAAGGGCGTCATGCCGGGAGGGCTCTTGACAGTGGGCTCGGGCGGAGGCGGCGGAGCGGGCTCCTCCTTCTCCTTCTTTTTGGGAATGGCGATGGCGCCATTGTCGCCGGCAGGGCCTCCGGCCTCGGGAGCGGTCTGGTCCTGTCCCTGCTGCTGAGAGCCGGTCTGCTGCGAGCCGGAGGACGGAGTGGTTCTGTTGGGCGAGAGCGAGAATCGGGGACTGGGCCAGGAGCAGAACGACGCCAAGGGCTGCTGCGGAGATACTCTTCATAACTTCCTCAATTGTGAGACTGCGGCATACTTTGCCGCAAGTGTGCGCAAACGGCTACTCTAAAAGACGTGCGAAACCGTCGAAAGGACATGAGCGCAAGATTTCTTCTTTTTGTGCTGATGTGCGCCGCTTTTCTGCCAGGCAGGAATTTGCCGGGCCAGAGCGTGCTGGATGTGACAACAACTGTCGCGGCCGTTCCTCCCCCGTCAACCAGCTTTTTTCCATTGAGCGAGGTTCATCGCGGGCTGCATGGCACAGCGTACACGGTTTTTGAGGGAACGCAACCGGAAGCCATGGACGTCGAGGTTCTGGGCCTGCTGCACAATGCCATCGGACCGCATCAGGACATGATTCTGGTGCGACTGCACGGGACAAAGCCGGAATATTCGGGTGTGGTGGCGGGCATGAGCGGCAGCCCTGTCTACATTGACGGCAAATTGCTGGGGGCGCTGGCGTTTCGGATTGGGGAGTTCAGCAAGGAGCCAATCGCGGGGATCACTCCGATTGGGGAGATGCTGGAGGTTCGGGATGAGGCGCAGGAACAGGGATCAGAGCTCAGGGCGGAGAGCACAGTGGGATCAGGGATCAGGGAACAGGGATCAGAAGCGGGATCCCTAGACCAAATAAAAAGCAGGTCCTTCGACTCCGCGCTGACGCGCTCCGCTCAGGATGACAACCTTAATTTACTGAGACCGACTGACTCGGCGCTGACGCGCTCCGCTCAGGATGACAAGTCTGATCTGGTGAGGCCGATTGAGACTCCGCTGGTCTTCACCGGGTTCAGTCCCGGAGGCGGTGGCGTTCTGGAAAGAGCATGCTCCCGGGCTCGGATTGACGCCGGTGGCTGGAATTGGCGGGGGCGGCAGCGATTGGTCATGAGATGACGCCGGTGGGTCCGGGGTCGGTTCTTCCCGGGGTCGGCGGTGAGCGCGGTGCTGATTCGTGGAGACCTCGAGATTTCGGCAACCTGCACGGTTACCTATGTGGATCCCAAGCAGCTGCTGGCCTGCGGGCATCCGATCACGCAGTTCGGGCCGGTATCCATGCCGATGACGAAAGCGGAGGTGGTGGCGACCCTGCCGTCGACCTACAACGCTTTCAAGATAATCAATACGACGGAGACGATCGGGTCGTTTACCGAGGACCGCGAGACGGCGATCCAGGGCCAGTTTGGCAAGGCTGCGAGGATGATTCCGCTGACCATGCACGTGACTCAGGACGGGGCACAGGAGAAGCCGCGGACGCTGCACCTGGAAGTGATTGACCAGGAACAGCTCACGCCGTCGGCGGTGATGGTCTCCGTTTTTCAGAGCCTGGCACAGAGAAACGGCTACGCCGTGGAGACGACCTACAGAGTGCGCGGCACGGTGAAGCTGGCGGGGTATCCGGAGGTTAAATTTGAGAACCTGATCGCTCCGACGGATCTTGCGCCGGCAAACCTGATGGCCGCGCTGGTGCTGGGAGAGCAGTTCAACCGGCTGTATGCCAACGCCGCGCGGCGGACTCCGATTGAAAGCGTGGATGTGGACGTGGATGCGATTCCGGGAAGGCGCACCGTGCAGATCGAGAGCGCGCAGGCAGGCTGCGACGACGGTTCATGCCGGGGACACGATTTCCGTCGAGACTACCGTCCGTCCGTGGCGCGGGGAGAGCAGGAACATCCGCATTCCGGTGACACTGCCGGCGACACTTCCGGATGGTCCGGTGCGGCTGCTGGTGAGCGATGGCAGCACGCTCGATCGACTGATGCAGCCCCCTCAATTCGGCGGATCGACGCTGGACGTGAGCGCCACCATTACGCAACTGAATAATCAGCATGCCAACGACCGGCTTTATATCACGCTGCTGGCTCCGGATGCCCAGGCGGCCATCGACGGGCGCACGCTGACGGCGCTGCCCGTGTCGATGGCCAATGTGCTGGAGCCGGTTCGCGACCATCGCGGGATGACGCTGAACGGCGAATCGGCGGTGCCGCTGGGGTCGGTTGCACTCGACGCGGTGCTCAGTGGACAACAGATTCTCACACTGCGGGTAGAATAGCCGATGCAGGTGTAAATTCCCCCAACCATCGGACTCGATTTCGGGCGCGATTTTTCGGGCGCGACCCGGGAGGACCGAACCAAAGAACGAAGACAGGGTTCGAGATCACAATGGCATTCATCAAGGGTTACGCTGTGCATGCGGCCGGAGCAGAGTTGCTTCCGTTCAAGTACGATCCAGGGCGAACTCAAATCCAGCGACGTTGAAGTGAGCGTGACGCACTGCGGCGTTTGCCACTCCGATGCCAGCCTGGTGGACAACGACTGGGGTATGAGCCAGTATCCGTTTATTCCCGGCCACGAGGTGGTGGGCACGATTGCAGCGGTGGGGTCCGCAGTCGAAGGATTGGCCGTGGGCGACCGCGTGGGCGTGGGCTGGCAGGCGAACTCGTGCGGGCGCTGCGAATGGTGCCGCAAGGGTGAGGAGAACCTTTGCGCGCAGGCGCAACCGACGTGCGTGCATCGGCATGGCGGATACGCCGACGCGCTGCGCGTCAATGCGCGATTTGCAATCAAGATTCCAGCGGGAATGGACAGCGAGACGACGGCTCCGCTGCTGTGCGCAGGCATCACGGTTTACTCGCCGATGCGCGCGCTGGGCATCAATCCTTCGTCGAAGGTGGGAATTATCGGCGTGGGCGGCCTGGGACACCTGGCGATTCAGTTTGCGCGGGTCTTCGGAGCGGAGGTGACGGCGTTCTCGAGCTCGCCAAACAAGGAAGATGAGGCTCTGGCGCTGGGCGCGCACCATTTCGTCAACTCACTCGAGTCGAAGGCGGTGAACGGACTGGCAGGGAGCTTGGATCTAATCCTTTCGACGGCCAACGCAGACCAGGATTGGGCGGGGTACGTAAATACACTTCGGCCGCATGGAACGCTGTGTTTTGTCGGCGCTCCGCCAAAGCCGATCTCGCTGCCGGCGTTTCCGCTTATCATGGCCATGCGCGGAGCGTGCGGGTCGAATATCGGCAGCCCACAGCGCATCGCGGAGATGCTGGCGGTGGCGGCTCGCCACGGCGTAAAGGCCAAGGTGGAGCGCTTCAAGATGTCCGAGGCCAACCAGGCCTTGAGGCGGGCGAGGAAGAGCCAGGTGCGGTACAGGGCGGTGCTGAGCAATTAGGGGGCAGCGGGTGAAGCGGGCAGCTAAAGTCCGGGCAGCTGGTCAAAGCGGGCAGCTAAAGTCCGGGTACTGGTAGCGTAGAAAATCCGGGTAGCTGGTGCTGAAGCGGATAGCGATAAAAACGGCTGGCATGAGTCGTCCGTGCGAAGCTGGACACGGTACCGCTTGTTTGAATGTGGTGATCGCCGATCAACAATTCCTCTGGAGCGCTTAGCACAACACGTGTTTCGCTAACCGCTTCTTAGCTATCCGGACTTTAGCTATCCGGACTTTAGCTGTCCGCTTCCTTAGCTCCCTTCTTGTAGACTCATTTTCAGCATGATGCGCCGTTTCGCTCTTTCTCTTTTCAGTTTCTCCCTGATGTTTTTTTCTTTCGCGCCGGCGCACTCGCAGGGCACGCGCCTGTGGTCCCAGTCCAGCTTTGAGGAACTGGAAAAGGGCAAGCCGAATGGCGTTGCGATTACCGAGCGATGGACATCTGATTGCGGGACCGGAGAGCAAGCGCCGTCTTTACGACGCCTTCGACGTATGTATGGTCGGTGGCAGCGGACCGCGAAGGAAATGCATATCTGGCGACGGGCACGCCGGCGACGGTGTTGCGGGTGACTCCGGACGGCAAGTCGACGAAGCTCTTTTCGACGCAAAGACCTGACCGTGCAGGCGGTGCGCGTGGGACCGGATGGCTCGGTCTATGCGGCGACGCTGCCGTCGGGCAAGGTGTACAAGCTCGATCCGCAGGTCGCGGATCGCACGGATGACGACATGCGACGGTCGTCTTCGATCCGGCGGCGACCGACGGAGAAGCCGAAGTATGTCTGGGACCTGGCCTTCGATACGCGAGGGACGCCTGTACATTGCGGCCGGTGGTCCGGCGGCGGTTTACGGGATCGCGCAACGGGCAGAAGCCGGAGCTGTTTTTCAAGAGCGACGAACAGCATATTCGCGCGCTGACCTTCGATAAGGCGGGAAATCTGATTGCCGGTTCGGATGGGACGGGGCTGGTCTACCGGATCGATAAGGCCGGTAAGGGTTATGTCATCTTCGACGCGCCCAAGCGCGAGATCACGGCGCTGGCGGTGGGGACGAACGGAACGATCTATGCTTCGTCGCGTCGGCGAGAAGGGGCGGAACAACATCTGCCGCCGCTGCCGGTTACAGGACATTCGTCGGTAACAGCGACGATTACGATTGTGCAGCCTGGCTCGGTGCAGGCGTTCAACGGCAACACGCTGATTCCCGACGGGTCGGAGATCTATGAGATTCCGCCCAGCGGCGCGCCGCGACAAGATGTGGGCGGGGCACGACGACATTGTGTATGCGCTGCACTGGACGCCGGAGGGATTGCTGGCGGCAACGGGGAATCGCGGGCGCATGTATCGCATCCACGAGAGCGGCGAGTTTGCCGACGTTGCGCATCTTGAGGCGTCGCAGGCTACGGGCTTTGCGGATTCGGCGCAAGGGCTCTACGTGAGCACTGCAAATACGGGCAAGGTCTATCTGCTGAGCCACGAGTCGGCTGCAGAGGGAACGTATCTGAGCGATGTGTTTGATGCCGGAGTCTTCTCGCAGTGGGGCCGGGCCGAGGTGGATTCGGGCGCGGGCGCGAATTCGCACAACTTCGATTTCTTTGCGCGGGCGGGAAATGTCGAAAATCCGGAACGCGCCTGGAGCGACTGGAAGAAGGTTACGCCGAACGATGGGCCGATTGGCGTGGACCCGTCCCGGTTTGTGCAGTGGAAGGTGGTGCTGCATGCCGGGTGCGGACTGTGGGCGTCGGTCGGCATCAACTATCTGCCGGTCAATATTGCGCCGATGGTGGATGAGATGGTGGTGGTGCCGGGGGCGCGCGTGAGCACGGGCAGCCTGCAGATTCCACAGCAACAGCCGCAATCACGGTCAACTTCCCTGCCGCGCAGAATGCCAGCGTGATCAGCTTTGTGCAGGAGCCGGGGCGCGAATCGCTGTCCGCGCATGAAGGACAAGACAGCTGTGACGGCTGCGATGGGCTGGCTCACGATGACAACGGCGACGATCTGAGCTTTTCGCGTGTATTACCGCGGCGACGGCGAGCAGAACTGGCAGCTGCTGAAGGACAAGATCACGGAGCGGTACTACAGCTTCGATGCGAGGGCTGCTTCCGGATGGGCTCTACCGGCTGAAGGTGGTTGCGAGCGATGCGCCTTCGCACAATCCGGGAGAAGCGCTTACCGGCGGAGCGGGTGAGCGACCGGTTCCTGATCGACACGACGCCGCCGGTGGTCACCGGGCTGGCGGCGAACTGGTGAACGGCAAGATTCATGTCGCGCTGACGGCGACCGATGCGCGACTCCGATTTCGACATGCGGAGTATTCGGTGGATGCGGGACCGTGGCAGTATGTCGAGCCGGTTGGCAAGCTTTCCGATTCGCTGACGGAGCAGTTTGAGTTCGAAGCGCCGCTGAATCCGCCGCAGCCGGGACGCTGCGCTCCGGTGAATCCCACGGAGCATGTGATCACGGTGCGGGTGTATGACCGCGTAGAGAATGCGGCGGCGGTGAAGGCAGTTGTCCGGTAGGCAAATGGATGTCCGGTAGCGCAAGATGACGGATACAGATGCGATTTGAATTCTTTGTCGCGGCTCGCTATTTGCGGGCGAAGCGGCGGCAGGCGGTGGTGGGCGTCATCACGGTCGATCTCGATTGCGGGCGTCGCGGTGGGCGTGGCGTCGCTGATCATCGCGCTGGCGATCACCAACGGCATGAGCCGCGACCTGCACGAGCGGCTGCTCAGCTCGACCGCGCACGTGGACCTGATGCGCGTGCAGAGTGACGGCATCCGCAACTGGCGCGCGCTTACGGATCGGCTGCGGCATCTGCCGCACGTGACGGCGGCAGCTCCGGGACTGTACGAGCCGGTGCTGGTTTCGCGTGGGGCGCTCTCGGGCGGCGCGATGCTGAAAGGGATTGTTCCGGCGGAAGAGCGAACGGTCAGCGATCTGCTCACGAACATCTGGCAAGGCAGGGCGGCGCACGCCACTGTCTGCGGACTGACAACGCTGACGATGTCGACGGGGACGCCGACACCGCCGCTGGTGATCGGCTACGATCTCGCGAACACGCTGGATGCCAAGGTCGGCGATCACGGTAATCGTCACCAGCCCACAGGGCGAATTGACGCCCTACGGGATGGTTCCGAAGTATCAGCGTTTTCGCGATTGTCGGGAATCTTTCGACTCGGGCTTCTATCAGTACGATTCGAGCTTCGGGTTTATCCGGCTGGCGGATGCGCAGCGCCTCTTCGGTGAGCCGGATGTGATGTCGATGATCTCGTTCAAGGTCGACGATCTTTATCATGCCGACCGCATTGGAAAAGAGATTGAAGAGGCTGCCGGGCCGGGATTTGAAACGACCAACTGGATGGAGCAGAACCGCGAGCTGTTTCGCGCGCTGCAAGCTGGAGCAGATGGTCACGTTCATCGTGATCGGTCTGATTGTCTGCGTGGCGGCGCTGAATATTCTGATTGCGCTGACCATGATGGTGATGGAGAAGACGAAGGATATTGCTGTGCTGATGTCGTTCGGAGTGCAGCCGGGACAGGTCCGGCGCATCTTTCTGATGCAGGGCTTTCTGATCAGCGTGGTGGGCACGGTGCTGGGGCTGGTGCTGGGCTATCTGCTGGCGTGGGCTGGGCGGCCACTATCGCTTCATTCATCTTTCGGCGGATGTTTATTCGATCGACTACCTGCCGTTTGCGCCGCGGCTGATCGATGGCGTGATTGTGACGGTGGTTTCGCTGGGGGTGTCGCTGCTGGCGACGCTCTATCCATCGAGTTCGGCGGCCAGGGTGCTTCCCGCCGAGGCGCTGCGGTACGAGTGAGCGAGGCAACGCGGCGCGACCTGGCGTATTCCGATTTGGCAACGAACTTCGGCAGTGCTTCCAGAAATGGTACTTCCAGGTGATGTCACAGGAGCCTCCTGGCATCGTTTTTTCCTTTTTTGTGTCAAAGAGTGATAGAGGTAGATATGGAGCTTGTTTCTACCGGATCGAATCTACCAATCGGACCTGAGGCTCAGGGTCTGAATCCTTTTGCCGGGCCGGCGCGTCCAAAGCTCATCGAAACCAAAGATTTGCGGAAGGAATATACCACTGGCCGGGGACGGCTGGTGCTGTTCGACGGCCTGAGCTTTGAGGTCGCCAGGGGCGAGATGCTGGCGATTGTCGGCGAATCAGGGGCGGGAAAGAGCACACTTTTGCACATTCTGGGCGCGCTTGATAGCCCGTCGTCGGGTGACGTATACTGCGCCTCAATCCGCTTGAAAACGCTATCGAGCAGGCAGGCCGCATCTTTTCGCAATCGCGAGGTGGGATACGTGTGGCAATTTCACTACCTGCTGCCGGAGTTTACGGCGGCGGAAAATGTGGCCATGCCGCTGCTGGCGCGGGGCGAATCGAAGGCGGCAGCATTGAAGAGCGCGGAGAAATGGCTGGATGAGGTGGAACTGGGCGACCGGGCGGAGCATCGAGCGGGAGAGCTCTCGGGCGGCGAGCAGCAGAGGGTTTCACTGGCGCGGGCGCTGGTGACTGGTCCTAAAGTGTTGCTGGCGGATGAGCCTACGGGGGATTTAGACAGCCGCACGGCAGGCGTAGTGTTCGATTTAATCGAACGGCTTCACGAGACGCATGGACTAACCTCCGTCATCGTGACGCATAATATGACATTGGCAACGCGATGTAGCAGGATTCTGCGCCTGGAGAAGGGGCGCATGGAAGAGATTTCTCCGCAGCTGGTGTGAGTGCGGAGTGTACGGCCTGAGGACGGCGCAAGCCATCCCTCAGGGGAAATGGGATGGATGCAGAGGAGCGCACCCAGCCTGAAAGCCGTATCCAGTGCAGATATTTACGACCTTTTGTCTTGGGTCTTCTGCCCTGGGAAGCGGCGATACGGGACGAAGGCTCTGATTGATTTCGATACTCGGCCAGCATGGCAGGGATCGCAGGCAAGGTCAGAACTTTTCCAGGGGGAACATGTTCGAACGCTATACAGAAAAAGCACGTCGCGTCATCTTTTTCGCGCGGTATGAAGCCAGCCAGTTCGGCTCACCGTACATTGAGACAGAGCACCTGCTGCTCGGCCTGCTGCGCGAGGACAAGGCGTTGACCAATCGCTTCCTTCGCTCGCACGCATCGGTCGAATCCATTCGTAAACAAATTGAAGGACACACCACGATCCGCGAGAAGGTTTCGACTTCGGTCGATCTTCCGCTCTCGAACGAATGCAAGCGCGTCCTGGCCTACGCCGCGGAAGAGGCGGAGCGGCTATCGCACAAACATATTGGTACGGAGCATCTGCTGCTGGGACTGCTGCGCGAAGAGAAATGCTTCGCGGCGGAGATTCTGCACGAACGCGGCCTGAAGCTGCTTGCGATTCGCGAAGAGCTGGCAAGGACGACGCAGGAGAAGGCTCCGCAACAACAGCGGAATCGCGAGTCGAGCCTGCTGGCCGAGTTTTCGCGTGACCTGACCCAGGCAGCGATGGACAACCAGCTCGATCCGCTGGTGGGCCGCGACGCCGAACTGGAGCGCGTGGTGCAAATTCTGTGCCGCCGGACAAAGAATAACCCGGTGCTGATCGGCGAACCTGGTGTCGGGCAAGACGGCCATCGTCGAAGGCCTGGCGCAGCGCATTGCCGACGGCGAAGTGCCGAGCTTCCTTGCTGAAAAGCGCGTTCTGGCGCTCGATCTGTCGCTGATCGTCGCCGGCACCAAGTACCGTGGCCAGTTCGAGGAGCGGCTGAAGACCATCATGAAGGAGTTGATGGAGAATCAGAACTCCATCGTCTTCATCGACGAGCTGCACACGCTGGTCGGTGCGGGCTCAGCCGAGGGATCCTGGACGCGGCGAATATCCTCAAGCCGGCGCTCTCGCGCGGCGAAATTCAGTGCATCGGCGCAACGACGCCGGCTGAATATCGCAAGTCGATCGAGAAAGACCGCTCGCTCGAACGGCGCTTCCAGGCGGTCAAAGTGCCTCCTCCGAACGAAGAGGATGCGATCAAGATCATCATGGGCATCAAGGATCGCTACGAGAAGTTTCACGCGGTCAGCTATACCGACGACTCGATCATTTTCGCCGTGTCGCACTCCAATCGCTATATTCCGGACCGCTTCCTGCCCGACAAGGCGATCGATCTGATCGACGAGGCTGGCGCGCGAGTGAAACTGCGCCAGACTTCCCTGCCCGAAGAGATCACCGAGGTACAGAAGCGGATCAAGTTCATCGTGCACCGCATGGAAAACGCCATTGCGAATCACGAGTTCGAGAAGGCAAGGTTCTACTCGGACGAAGAGCGCAAGGAGCGCGAGAACCTGCGCGCCCTGCGCGACAAATATCATCTCGACGACTCGACGGCAGGCATCGTAGGCCGCGAGGACATCGAGGACGTGGTGAGCCGCTGGACAGGCGTGCCGATCACGTCGATCAAGGAAGAAGAGACGCAGAAACTGCTGCGCGTGGAAGAAGAGCTGCACAAGCGCGTGATTTCGCAGGACAAGGCGATCTCGGCGCTGGCGCGTGCGATTCGCCGTTCGCGTGCGGGACTCAAGTCTCCGCACCGGCCGATCGGGTCGTTCCTCTTCCTGGGACCGACGGGCGTGGGCAAGACGGAGATGGCGCGTACGCTGGCGCAGTTCCTCTTCGGGTCGGAGAAGGCGCTGATCCGCTTCGATATGTCGGAGTTCATGGAGAAGCACTCGGTCTCTAAGCTGATCGGGTCGCCTCCGGGATATGTGGGCTACGAGGAGGGTGGTCAGCTGACGGAACGCGTGAAGCGGTCGCCGTACTCGGTGGTCCTGCTGGACGAAATCGAGAAGGCGCATCCGGATGTCTTCAACATCCTGCTGCAGGTCTTTGAAGACGGTCATTTGACGGATGGGCTTGGCAACACGGTCGACTTCAAGAACACGATCATCATCATGACCTCGAACATCGGTGCGCGGCACCTGCAGCGCAAGCAGGGACTCGGCTTCCAGAGCGACCGCGAAGACCTGGTCATGGATAAGATCGAAGAGCTGGTCAAGAACGAGGTGAAGCGAACCTTCAATCCCGGAGTTCCTCAACCGGATCGACGAGATCATCCTCTTCCAGTCGCTGACGGATGCGGACCTGATCCAGATTGTCGAACTGCTGCTGTCGGCAGCTGAACGCAAACCTGGCGCAGAAGGCGATCACCATCTCCGTGACCGAGGACGCCAAGAAGTGGATCCTCGAGAAGACGCTGGTCGACCGCAGCTATGGAGCGCGTCCGCTGCGCCGCGCCCTGCAGCGCTACGTGGAAGACCCGCTGTCAGAGGCGCTGATTGCGGGAGGCATTACGGAGCGTCCGGCTTTCCTTGAGGTGTATCTCGAAAACAACCAGCTCTACTACCGGCCGATCGGCAAAGAAGGCATGGAAAAGGTGGAAGGAATTCTGCTCTTCAGTTGAGTTTCCCCCACTTTTGCTTGAACGCAGCCCTGTCCGTTATGGACAGGGCTTTTTTCTGGCGTTCTGAAAGCCAGTCAGATCTGGATGACCTTCTTGGCAGCGCTGACAGCATTCGAGGCTGAATCGACCGCATCGTCGACGATGCCCTGCCGCGCTTGACATATCTTCTCGGCGTGATCGCCGAAGGTGTCGGCAGCGTCCTTGATGTAGTCTCCGGCGTCTTCCAGACCACGGCGAAGCTGACGGCGCGTCTTCTCTCCCGATTGCGGAGCGCAGATGAGAGCCACTGCCGCGCCGGCGGCGACTCCTACAGCAAAGACTGCCCAAAGTTTAATGACGTTCATGATGACGTTCCTTTCCTAACCATATTCAGGGTATACCCGCTATGAGATTGCAGTGCAAGTCAAGAGGTTGCTGGAGTGTCCGGTTTCCGGAGGCTTTCTTTGCGGAATCACTTGGCGCGGGTACGCGGGAGCCTCCTTGATGTAGCGGCTGGCGAAGGTCAGGAACGTGGGCCAGTTGGGGGCGGGGGTGTGGCCGCCGCTGTGCTGGCGGAAGGCGATGTCGCCGTCGATGAGAGGGGTTTCGATGGGCGGGAACTCGGTGGTGCCGAGGTCCTTCTTGCCGAGCAGTCTGTAGACGGGGCCGGCGCCGACGGCGGCGAGGAACATGCCCTTGGCGTCGACCCAGCCGTCGCCTTTGGTGGCGCCGCCGCCGATGAAGACGGGGCGCGGCGCGCAGAGGGCGATCAGTTCGTGCGAATCGACCGGCAGATCGTTCCAGTGCAGCGGGCCGGCGTATTTGAGGAAGTTGCCGGCCATCCAGTGATACTCGCCGGTGCCGGCGACGTTCTCGACGATCTCGCCGAAGTTGCGGCGGTGGAGCTTGGCGCCGCCTTCGCCGGAGGAGCTGACGTAGGCGATGGCGAAGCGCGGGTCGTAGGCCATGGCGACGAGCGCGGCCTTGCCGTAGCGCGAGTGGCCTTCGATGCCGACCTGTTTGGCGTCGACGGCTTTGTCGGTTTCGAAGTAATCGAGGGCGCGGCTGGCGCCCCAGGCCCAGGCGCGGAGGGCGCCCCAATCGTCGAGCTTGCGCGGCTGGCCCTTGTTGCACAGGCCGATGATGCCCTGGGTGAGGCCGGCGCCGTTGTCGGCCTGGATGCTGGTGGGGATGATGACGGCGTAGCCCCAGCCTTTGGCGAGCACCTGCTGCTGCCAGGTTGGGCCGGGATAGGCGGCTGCGGCGGCGGGCGCGTCCGGGAGCGGCCGGGGAAGCGGCCGATCGAAGCCGAACTCCATCATCACCGGGACGGGGCCGGTGGCGTTGGCGGGGGTGGTGAGCGTCGAGCTGGATGTCGACGGTGATGACGGGGTAGGACGAGTTGTCGACGTGGCCGACGAGCTTCTTTGTGATGACGGGGATATCGCCGTTCGTCTCGTGGGTGGTGCTGGTGACTTCCCACCTCACTTTGGGGGTGTTCTGGGGCACGCGGCCGTAGATCTCGCGGTCGAAGACCTCGACGATCTCGGGGCGGCGCTGGTTCCACCACATCTTTGCGGTCGTGACCTTCTTGCCGTTGTTGCAGGATGAGCGGGTCGGGGAGATTGGGATAGGGATTGGCCTTGGACTCGTCGTAGTTGGCGGCGTTGGGGGCTTCGGGGTCGCTGTCGAGCGCCGTGGCGGAGGGAGGTGATGTGAAGCTCGTCCATCAGTGCGCTGGTGGTCCTGCTCGGCGGTGAGCTGGACGGGGGGAGTGGGCGCGGTGGTTTGAGCGGCTGCAATAAAGGTTGAGAGGAGCAAGCCAGCCAGAATTTGCCCTTTGCGCACGGATTACTCCGTCGTGCTTTAATCGAGAACGGCCAAGAATATCGATTTACTGCGCATAGTTCAAGGCGCGCTTCCAACGATCCGGCGACAGGTCAGACATCGACTGGATTCTCGATGGGACTAATCAGTGGGGCAGCAGGCGGCGAAGAGATGGCCAGCGATTCCGTCAGGTTCTTCCTCAATCTGCGCGAGATAGAGCGACCGAATTCCATGCTGGGCTTTTCGACAAGGTAGAAAAGGACTGTCGCCGCGAGAAAGCTGGCCAGATACGCGAGAGGCAGCAGCACAAACCATGCGTCCATGTGCGCCTTCCGGGCTACCGCGGACAAGACATTCAGCACCAGGACATGCACCAGGTACATGGCATAGCTGCGCTTGCCCAGAAGGACCAGCACGCGATTTTCCAGCAGGCGCCTGGTCATGCTCTGCCGCAGAACCAGCGTGGCAACCAGCAGAGACATCGCCGCCGAAAACGCCAGAATCGACAGGTTCCGCGTGACGAACAAGTAGTACGTGACCGCAATCAGCGCAAGCGCTACCCCGGGATGGATCTTGAGGAAATAAGGCTGCAAACGGCTGCGGGAGCTCCGGTCCAGAAGGATACCGAGCAGCGCGCCAGCGAGAAGGCCTCCATAAGAGCGCGAGGCCATCCAGGGAAGAAGCATAATGCCTGTACCGAGGGCGAGCAGAATCGCAAGGCCGCGCCGGCGGATGGGATAAAGAGCCAGCAGCAGCAACGGCCAGACGAGATAGAACTTCTCCTCATAGCCCAGGCTCCAGGAGTGCGAAAAAACCTTTCCAGCGGCTTTGGGTAGAAACTCCTGCGTAAATGACAGCAGATACGGCAGCGCGATCTTCAACTCCTGCCAGCGCAACGCATCGTGCGTCAGCACAATTGCCAGAAAATAAAAGAGCAGAACCAGGTAATAGATCGGGAAAATGCGGAACGCTCGACGCACATAAAAGCCCTTGAGTGAGACTGACCCGTATTTCTCTTTTTCCCGCAGTAACAACGTGGTGATCAGGAATCCGCTCAGGACGAAGAATATATCGACGCCGATCGCTCCACGGATGATTGAAAGGGGCTTAACGGGCAGGTGCTCGAACATGACGAGCGCGATGCAGATGGCACGCAGGCCGTCGAGAGCGGGGAAATACGATTCCGACCAGTACGTCGCAAACGCATTGTCTGTCTTTGTGCTCATTGACTGGGGCTGGAAGCCCCGGACTCAGATGGCCGACGCTGACCTGATTCTAGCGAACAACCCGTCGTATCCCTATGGCGAAAAGGGGTTAGCGCGAAAAATTAACCTGCTCTCGCATGGCCGGACGCAGCGCGCCTCATTGCAGAATCGATGGGCGGTCTATCTCTTTTCGCTGAGCTGCTGCGCCTGCAGGGTTACCAGATTCGCTCAGGTCGGCTTTTTCCAGACCGTGGACGTTCTTGTTGAACTCGTCGACCTTGCTTGACCAGTTCATGGAGCAGAACTTCGGTCCGCACATGGAGCAGAAGGCTGCTTCCTTGTAGTAGTCGTCGGGAAGCGTCTCGTCGTGCATGGAGCGGGCGGTTTCCGGATCGAGCGAGAGCGCGAACTGCTTCTCCCAGTCGAAGGTGTAGCGGGCGTAGCTGATGGCGTCGTCGCGGTCGCGCGCGCCGGGGCGGTGGCGGGCGATGTCGGCGGCGTGGGCGGCGATCTTGTAGGCGATCATGCCGTCCTTCACGTCCTTTTCGTTGGGCAGGCCGAGGTGCTCTTTGGGAGTGACGTAGCAGAGCATGGAGGCGCCGTGCCAGCCGATCATGGCCGCGCCGATGGCTGAGGTGATGTGGTCGTAGCCGGGCGCGATGTCGGTGACGAGCGGGCCGAGCGTGTAGAAGGGCGCGCCGAAGCAGTATTCCACTTCCTTGTCGACCTGCTCCTTGATCTTGTCGAGCGGAACGTGGCCGGGGCCTTCGATCATGACCTGGACGTCGCTCTCCCAGGCTTTGGAGGTCAGCTCGCCTAATGTCTTCAGCTCGGCGAACTGGGCTTCGTCGGAGGCATCGGCTACGCAGCCGGGGCGCAGTCCGTCGCCGAGGGAGAAGCTGACGTCATATTTCGCCATGACCTTCACGATGCGGTCGAAGTGCTCGTAGAGGAAGTTCTGCTTGTGGTGGTGGGTCATCCACTGGGCCAGAATTGCGCCGCCGCGGCTGACGATGCCGGTGATGCGTTTCGCCACCATCGGCACGTATTGGATGAGCACGCCGGCGTGGACGGTGAAGTAGTCGACGCCCTGCTGCGCCTGCTCTTCGATGACTTCGAGGTAGAGGTCGATGTTGAGGTCTTCGAGCTTCTTGACGCGCTGCGAGCGCTTCGTAGATGGGGACGGTTCCGATGGGGACGGGCGAGTGGCGCAGGATGGCTTCGCGAATTTCGGGAATATTGCCGCCGGTCGAGAGATCCATCACTGTGTCGGCGCCGTGCTGAACCGCCATGTGCAGCTTGCGCAGCTCTTCGTCGATGTTGGAGGTCACGGCGGAATTGCCGATGTTGGCATTGACCTTGCAGCGTGGAGGCGATGCCGATGGCCATCGGCTCCAGCTCGGGGTGGTTGATGTTGGCCGGGATGATGAGGCGGCCAGCGGCGATTTCATCGCGGACCAGTGCAGCGGAGATGTTCTCGCGATTCGCGACGTACTCCATCTCTTCGGTGATTCTGCCGAGCCGCGCGAAGTGCATCTGCGACACGTTGGTGTCGCCGGTGCGGGCGACCTCGGCTTTGCGTTTCACGATCCATTCCGCGCGAGGCTTCAGGATTTCCCGTGCCGACTGCACGTCTGAATCGCTGTGAACAGTGCCGTTGCCATTGTCGCTCATATATACCTCGCAGGTGGAAAGGAATGATTTAGTAGTTAGATGTGGATGACTGCAAGATGGATCCTGAAGGGGATTATAAACTTCGTCAAACTGTATTCGCGTCTTGAGGTCGGATGTTTGCCTCGCGCCATTCGCAGTAGAATAATCGCAGCTATGAAGAGCAGGAACCAGGGCACGCGCATCGGCATCGCCATCGTCGTCATTCTCGGCGTCATTGTCTATCTGGCGGTGAGCGGCGTGCAGGCCAACAAGAGCTACTACGTCACCATCCAGGAACTGGATGGGATGGGATCAAGGCCTACACGCGCCATCTGCGCGTGGCCGGCAACGTGCAGCCGGGCTCGATCCGGCATAAAGGGACCGATGCGGAGTTCGTGCTGGTCGAGAACGCGAACCAGCTGCGGGTTTCGTATCAGGGCGACGAGCCGCCGCCGGATACGTTCAAGGACAATTCTCAGGCTCTGGCCATTGGCACCTTTGGACGCGATGGCGTTTTCCATGCGACGCAGCTGCAGGCGAAGTGCGCTTCGAAGTATGCTCCGGCTCAGCGGGGCAAAGTCCGGCAACGCACTCAACGGCAGCTGGCGATGGCTCCTGCTGTCGCGCCTCGTTGATTCAAAGCCAGTGCCTGCAAGATTGCCGGCCCTGTTTACTACTCCCAACAGCATGGCGTCTCTGCCCAACTCGAATCCGTCTCGAAGCTCTATGGCACGTTCGCCGCGCTGCGCAAGGTCTCGCTGACGCTGTGAGCCGGGCCGCTGTTACGTGCTGCTGGGCGAGAACGGCGCGGGCAAGTCGACGCTGCTGCGGCATACTTGCCGGGCTGCTTCGGCCGACCTACGGCAGCTGCTCGTGTCTTGCGGGACAGCCGCCGCAGGATGACGCGCGGGAACGCATCGGCTACATGAGCCATGCGCCGATGCTCTACGACGAGTTTCACGGCGGTGGAGAACCTTCGCTACTTTGCGAGTCTGTATCGGGAGCAGGCCGTGTCTGAGTCCGGAAGCGGCGCTTGCGCTCGGTCGGACTCGATCGCGACGCTGACGCGACCGGTGGGCCAGTATTCGCAGGGGATGCGGCAGCGGGCTTCGCTGGCGCGCGTGCTGCTTTCGCAGCCGGAGCTGCTGCTGCTGGACGAGCCTTTCTCCAACATGGATGTCGGCCAGCGCGCACCAGATGCTTGATCTGCTCGCCGGACTCACGCGCGGAGGGCAAGACGATTGTGCTGACGACGCATCAGCGCGAACTGGCTGAACCTCTCGCGGATTTTCTGCATCACGCTTGCAGGCGGGCAGCGTGAGCGTCGCTCGTGAGACAACGGCGGGTCAACGGCGATGAAGACCAACGCGGCGCGCTATCTCGATTCGCTCGGGATTCACGTATGAGTTGCGCGAATATGCGCGTCGATCCCGAGGAATTCTCGGCGGTTCTGTTGCGGAGAAGATTGGAATGCCTCCGGAGCAGGTTTTCAAGACGCTGCTCTGCGTAACGAGCGAGCGCGAGCATGTGTTCGCCGTTGTTCCGGGGAACGCGGAGCTGGACTTCAAGAAGCTGGCTCGCGCGGCCGGGCGCGCGCAAGGCGGAGATGGTTTCGCTGAAAGAGGTAGAGCCGCTTACCGGGTATGTTCGCGGCGGCGTGACGGTGTTTGGCGCGAAGAAGGACTTCCCTGTTTACGCGGACGAGACGATTGAGCTTTTCGATGTGATCTCGGTCTCGGCGGGCACGCGTGGCACGCAGATTGTGCTGTCGCCGGCGGATTAATCTGCGGGCGTCGAAGGCGACGTCGCGGACTACTCACGAAGGACGCATGCATCGTGAGGCGGCCTTATTTTCTTACGCATCTGGCAAGGACCTGCGGCTGGAGTGGCGGTCGAAGGATGCGATCAACTCGATGCTGTTCTTTGCGCTGCTGGTGGTGGTGCTCTTCAGCCTGGCGTTCGATCCAACGCGGGCGGTCGTCGCGGCAGATTGCGGGCGCGATTCTTTGCGTGGCTACGATGTTCGCTTCGTGTCAGCGCGCTGAACCAGGCGTGGGCGCGGGAGTTGCGGCACCAGGTGCTGGATGCGCAGAGGATGACGCCGGCTCCGGCGGCTTCGCTGTTTCTGGGCAAGGTGCTGGCGAACTTCCTATTTGTCACGTGGTTGAGCTGATGCTGGCGCCGGTCTTCATCATTTTCTACAACCTGCACGCGCTGGGAAATGGCTGGCTGTTGCGCTGGTGGTGCCGCTGGGGACGTGGGCGCTGGTGGTGAACGGGACGTTTTTTGCGGCGCTCTCGATTCGCACGCGGAACCGCGAAGCTGCTGCTGCCGCTGATCCTGTTTCCGATCTTTATTCCGGCGCTGCTGGGCGATGGTGCTGGCGACGTCAGCGATTCTGTACCGGCGAATCAGATCCGGCGCTCTGGATCAAGCTGCTGGTGGGCTATGACGTGATCTTCACGACGATCTGCATGCTGCTTTTCGAGATCGTGCTGCACGCGGAGTAAGCGCTCCCACGAATGATCCGAGGGCGAGCTTCACCAATGGCCGGTGGTGCTGTGGTGGAGCACGCTCGTGGTGATGAAGGCTACGATCCAGAGGGCGACCACAATGGAGGCGACGGTGAACACCACCTTGCCGATGTTTCTGTCCTCAGGGTGAGTGGAGCGTACGCGGCGGAGGCCAAAGATCTGTCCAAGCAGGCCGACAATGAGAATTGCGACGCCGAAGATGAGAGTAACCCAAGCCGGTAACATAGACACGCCTCGTACGCTTTATGGCTATCATTTTTACTCCTCCTGGGGGAGAGTTGGGAAGATGTTTAGCTGGATGAATCGGGAGAGCGCCCTGATCCGGTAGACTGTGGTGTACCTCAAGGACGAATGATGAAGCTATTCCGCTGGTTATGGCTGGCCCTGACACTCGCGCTGTTGGCGAATGGATTTCGCGTGGCCATGTTCGTGGTGCCGATCGACCAGGTGCAGGGCGAGATTTTGCGAATTCTCTTCTACCACGTGCCGTCGTGGTGCGAGATGGGGGTGTTTGTTCGCCGTCAACCTGATCTCTTGCCTCCAGCCTACCTGATTCTTCGCCAGTACAACCCGGCGCGGGCGATGAAGGCGGACGCATTGGCGCTGGCTACGGCGGAGATGGGCGTGGTGTTCTGCCTGATCGGTACTGATCACCGGGTCGCTGTGGGGCCGAGCCGGTGTGGGGCATCTGGTGGACCTGGGATGCACGGCTGACGACGACGCTGGTGCTGTACCTGATCTATGTGGCGTACCTGCTGGTGCGGCGGTTTGTGGCCGGTCCGGAGATGCGAACGCTGGCTGCGGTGATCGCGATCTTTGGCTATCTCGATATACCGATCGTGTACATGTCGACGCGCTGGTGGCGAACGCAGCATCCGGCTCCCGTATTCTTTGGGGGGCCAATGCGGGGCTCGATCGAGCATGCTGCCCGCCGTGTGGTGGAATCTGGCCGGGTGGCTGGCGTGGGGGATTTCATGATCGTCGCCTTCCGCTATGGCGTTGCATTGCGTGACCAAATGAAAGAGCAACAGGAAGCGCTGCAGGCGCTGGAAGTGACACCATGAATCCGATGTTTCATCGCCATCTTGTGCTGGCTTATGTTGTCGCCTGGGTTATTCAGCTTGGGTACCTTGCCTATGTCGGTCTCAAGTGGAGGGCCTCGGGCAAAGCCGGGCGCAAATAACTCGGCAAGCTCCATTTGAGGGTCGTGCTCAGGCGTTGAATTTTCAAAGACGCCGCGCGATTCCATCCAACCCTGCCATCCACGAACACCATCTAAGTCTCCTATTCGAGAATTATCGAGATTTGGCAGGCTGCTGTTATGACTGCTTTCGCTCATCACCCTCTTGTGCTGGCTGTCGCTGTTGCGTGGGTTCGCCAGCTTGGATACTTCGCATACGCCGTTGTCAGGTGGCGTTCGAAACGCACAAAATAACCTGATCCGGGAGTGGCCCAAAGTCCGAAATTTCCGTCTAAATCAATGCGTTGGCGACTGAGGCGGACCACCAAGACAGACTACTGGCGCACCTGGCATATCGAATGATGACAAAGATCCTACCTGGGCGCATCGGCATGGGCTCGCGCTCTAAAGCTGGAAATACGCACAAAACCTTCAATCCACGGACGCAACTGCTGGCGTGGCTATTCCTTCCCCTGCTCGGGCTGCTTTCGAGCACGCTCACGGCGGTCGGCCAGAGCACTCCGCCGCCAGCCGTTCCAGGGACCACCCTGAAGGTGAACGTCAAGGTCGTGACCATGGCGGTCACGGTGCGCGACAAGCATTGCGCCATCGTGCCCAACCTGACCAAGGACGAATTCACGCTAA
>CAVTLP010000011.1:0-241851 GCA_963735555.1 uncultured Acidobacteriota bacterium | reverse complement strand
TTACTGGTGCGCTTCGCGCCCCGGCAACGGCAGAGGCCAATGAACGAGCTGCTGACCAACAACCAGAGCAATCCCGAGCTCGATTTCACAGGTTCCCTGATCGATGCGGAGATGGGCGCTTACTATCAGTGGATCAACCAGCAGCGGCTGCCGGGAGCCGAGCACTCTTCGTTCCTGGTGTGGTTTGAAGGCCACAGCCAGGCGCTTGCAATCAGTCCCACTTTGCCTCGGGGTACCGCGTCGAATTCGGCAATCGATCTCGGTCAGCTGCTTTCGTTAGCCGCCGGGTAGGTCGCCGTCGACACATTTGCAGGAACAGTTTCATTGAGTAGATTGACAGCGGATTGTGCGCACCCATATGGTCAATTGGCGGTTGTAATCGGTTACTTTTGTCGGCCCAAAGCAATGGCCGGGATTTTGAGATGAGGAGCAAGGCGTGGATCGACGTGATTTTTTAGTGCAGACAGGAACGATGCTTGCGGGCGCAAGTTTAGCGCCCAGGTCGCTGGGCATGGTGGCACAGGATCAGCCTGGCGGTGGCCAGCAGGGGCGCATCGTCCTGCCGATCAATCGCAACTGGCGCTACAGCCCGAAGGTGGTGGACGGCGGCCATGCGATCGCGTTCGACGATTCCGGTTTCGATCACGGTGTCGTGTCCCGCACACCAACCGCCGCTTGCCGTGGCACAGCTTCGACGAAAAGTCGTATGAGTTCGTCTCGCTCTATCGCCGGCCGTTCAAATTGCCTGCTGAGGCCAAGGGCAAGCGTGTCTTCGTCGACTTTGAAGGCGTGATGACTGCGTCCACGGTGTGGATCAACGGCCAGAAGCTGGGCGAATACAAGGGCGGCTACACGCCGTTTTCTTTCGAACTGACGCCCAACCTCAATTGGGATGGAGACAACCTGCTTGCAGTCGATGTCGACTCGACGGAGCGCGCCGATATTCCGCCGTTTGGATACGAGGTCGACTACCTCACCTTTGGCGGCATCTATCGCGAGGTCGCGCTGCGCGTGGTGCCGTCAACGTATCATCGAAAACATCTTCGCGATGCCGAAGGATGTGCTCAGCGACACCGCACGTCTTGAGATCCGCTGCTATCTCGACGGCCCGGCGTCGGCGTGGAACACGGCCGCGCACGCTTGAAGTCGAACTGCTCGACGGCGATCAGCGTGGTCAGCAAGGCTACGCAGAAAGTCGCCGCGACAGGCGCCGGCGCCGCAGGCAGCCAGCCAGCAGGTCGTCACGCTGAGCAATCTCGGTGCGATCCAGCTCTGGGACCTGCAAGCATCCGCAGCTCTATCACGTGCGCGTGCGGCTGCTTGAGCAGGGCAAGGTCGTGGATGAAGACACGCGCCGCATCGGCTTCCGCGAGGCGACGTTCACCGACCAGGGCTTTTCACTGAACGGCAAGATCATCAAGCTGCGCGGTCTCGACCGCCACCAGACATTTCCGTTTGTCGGCCAGGCGATGCCGGGCCGCGTGCAGCGGCGCGACGCGCTGATTCTGCGCAACGAACTCCACTGCAACATCGTGCGCACGTCGCACTATCCGCAGTCGCGGCATTTTCTCGACGCCTGCGATGAGATCGGGCTGCTGGTGCTCGAGGAGATTCCCGGCTGGCAGCACATCGGCGACAAGGCGTGGCAGGATATCTCGGTCGACAACGTGCGCCGCATGGTTCGCCGCGACTGGAACCATCCGTCGATCATTCTGTGGGGCGTGCGCATCAACGAGTCGCGCGACAACCACGACTTCTACACGCGCACCAACGCCATGGCGCACTCGCTCGATCCGACCCGGCAGACGGGCGGCATTCGCTACTTCCAGGAGTCGGAGTTTCTCGAAGACGTCTTCACGATGAACGACTTCGGCTGGCCGCTGAAGCCGCCGAATCATTCGAAGTATCTGAACACGGAGTTCGTCGGCCACACGTATCCGACCAAGACCATCGACAGCCTGGAGCGGCTGCGCGAGCACACGATTCGCCATGCGCGCGTACACGATCAGCTCGCCTCGAATCCGCAGTACGCGGGCGGCATCGGCTGGTGCGCCTTCGACTACAACACGCACTCGAATTTCGGATCCGGCGACCGCATCTGCTACCACGGCGTGAGCGACATCTTCCGCGAGCCGAAGCCAGCGGCCGGATTCTACAAGTCGCAATGCGAGCCGGAGGAAGAGATCGTGCTCGAACCGGCATTCCACTGGGCGCGCAACGATGAGTCGATCGGATTCACGGTCGCCTTCGTTTCGTCGAACTGCGATCACCTGAAGTTCTGGGTCGACGACGGCAAGGGCTATCGGTTGGTCGCCGAGGGCGATCCCGACAGCCAACAGTTTCCCCACCTTCGCTACGCTCCGTTCTCCGTGCCGCTCGGCGAGCAGCTGCGCGATTGGGGCGACCTGCGCATCGACGGCTACATCGGGGGCAAGGTGGTCATCAGCAAGAAGTATTCCGGGAAGGGAATCGATCAGCAGTTCCTGCTGCTGCCCGACGATACGGAGCTGATTCGCCGACGGAGCCGACACGACCCGCGTCGTGCTGCGCGTCAACGACGAGTACGGACAGGTTCGGCCCTTCGCAAACGATCCCATCATCTTTCAGCTCGACGGCCCCGCCGAGATCATCGGCGACAATCCCTTCGCATTGATCGGAGGAACGGGAGCGATCTGGATACGAGCCAAAGAGCAGGCCGGGCACGGTCACACTGCGCGGTACGCACCCTATTCTGGGCGTCGCAGCAGGTGACGTTCAGGCTTGTCCCGGCGGCTCCCGAACGGGCTTGAGGAGACTGAGCTGATTCCGGGGAACGGCACCGTCGCTTCCCCGGGTTGTCCCGGCTGTTTCAGGCATCCCATAGCTGTTCGGCCTGCTGTTTCGGGCCGCGGTTGCCCATGACAAATTTTGTACAAGCCAAAAGTGCCACAACTGCTCTAGCATCATCTGTCCCCGGCACCACCGAAGCAATTCGCTGATACGGGAACCAAGACAGAAGCCGCTGGACCGGAGCATTTTGCAATGGAATTTCATATCTCCCGAGCGGTCAGAGAAAAACTGAATATCGACGAGCTGCTCTTCAGCTACACCGGCAACGTAATCTTCGGCAATGTAGCCGCGAGCCGGAAGCTGGCGAGCCAGCTCAACCAAGCTCGCGGCGCCGGACGCCGATCCGGCGAAGACGATCAACGCCGGCGCTCTCTTCGCCATGGGCCTCATCGACGAGCTCAACCACGCGCTCGTCGCCCGCTATCGCAAGGAGATCGACCCCGCCGTTCACTGTCCGAGGCCATCCGCTGGTTCGCCGCGAAGATCGAGCCAGCCAACCTCGAACGGCTGCTCCTCACCTTCGTCGAGCAGTTTCCCAACGTCGCCGTCTATCGCGGCGAACTCACTGCAAGCGAATGGCTCAACGGCACAACCGAAGGACTGCCCAACCGCGAAGCCGCGCTCGAAGAGCTCATGCTGCTGTGGCTCGCCAACATGAATCCGGCCTTTGCTGCCCTTTCGCGAATTGTTCGAAGACAAGGACCTGCGGGAGCAGAACGGTCTACAAGGAACGTCACTGCGGCCCTCCCCGATTACCTCGGCACGCGCCCGCCCGTCGCGCCGGAAGTCGGCAGCCTCTTCGACGCCCTGCGCGCGCCGATGCTCGCCTCGCCCGACTCCTCACCGGCCAGCTCGACTTCATCCGCGAGAAATGGTCGAAGTATCTCGGCGAGGACCTGCGCCGGATCCTGCTCGCCATCGACGTCCTGCGCGAAGAAGACATCGCCATCTGGATGCGCTTCCATCCGCCCGGCCCCGACTGGTACCGCCACGGCGCGCCCACCTGGGGAGCCGGGGCTTCGTCGGCGACGAGTTCGTCGGCTTCGACGAGGATTTCGCCGGACCGGCGGCGCCGCTACTCCGCCGACTACCAGGCGCCGCTGCACGAGTACGAAGCCTTCAGCGCCGACCAGGCCTGGATGCCCAACGTCGTCCTCGATCGCCAAGAGCACCTACGTCTGGCTCGAGCAGCTCTCGAAGAAATACGGCCGCCACATTCACCGCCTCGACCAGATCCCCGACGAAGAGCTGCGGCTGCTCGCCGACCGCGGCATCACCGGCCTATGGCTCATCGGCCTCTGGGAGCGCAGCATCGCCTCGCGCACCATCAAGCGCCTGCGCGGCCACGGCGACGCCGTCGCCTCCGCCTACTCGCTCAAGGAGTACACATCGCCGAAGACCTCGGCGGCCAGGCGCATACGCAACATCTGCGCAGACCGCGCCTCGCGCTTCGGCCTCCGCCTCGCCAGCGACATGGTGCCCAACCACATGGGCATCGACTCCGACGTGGGTCATCGAGCATCCCGACTGGTTCATCTCGCGCTGGGAGAGCCCATTCCCGGTCTACAGCTTCAACGGCCCTGACCTCTCCACCGACAGCCGCGTCGAGATCAAGATCGAAGACCACTACTACGACCAGACCGACGCCGCCGTAGTCTTCCGCCTGCGCCACCACCGCGACGGCACGACGCGCTACATCTATCACGGCAACGACGGCACCACCTTCGCCTGGAACGACACCGCGCAGCTCGACTACTCCAAGGCCTACGTCCGCGAGCACGTCATCCAGACCATCCTGCACGTCGCCCGGCACTTCCCCATCATCCGCTTCGACGCCGCCATGGTGCTCGCCAAGCGCCACGTGCAGCGCCTCTGGTTCCCGCTGCCCGGCGCCGGCGGCTCCATCCCGTCGCGCGCCGAAAACGCCATGTCGCAGGAAGAATTCGACGCGCTGATGCCGCACGAGTTCTGGCGCGAGGTCGTCGATCGCGTCGCCGCCGAAGTTCCCGGCACGCTCCTGCTCGCCGAAGCCTTCTGGCTGCTCGAAGGCTACTTCGTCCGCACCCTCGGCATGCATCGCGTCTACAACAGCGCCTTCATGAACATGCTGCGCGACGAGGAGAACGCCAAGTACCGGTCCTACCTCAAGAAGACCATTGAGTTCGACCCCGACATCATGAAGCGCTACGTCAACTTCATGAGCAATCCCGACGAGCGCACCGCCATCGACCAGTTCGGCACCGGCGACAAGTACTTCGGCGTCTGCACCCTGCTCGCCACCCTGCCCGGCCTGCCCATGTTCGGCCACGGCCAGATCGAAGGCTTCACCGAGCGCTACGGCATGGAGTTCAAGCGCGCGCGCATGGACGAGCATCCCAACGAAGGCCTCGTCGCCCGCCATCAGCACGAGATCGCGCCGCTGCTCAAGAATCGCAAGCTCTTCGCCGAAAGCGCCAACTTCGTCCTCTACGACTTCTGGACCGACCACGGCACCGTCGACGAAAATGTCTTCGCCTACTCCAACCGCCTCGGCAGATCAGCGCGCCCTCATCCTCTACAACAACCGCTACGGAAACACGCGCGGCACCATCCACATCTCGGCCGCCTTCATGGACAAGGGCAGCGGCTACGCTGCGGCAACGGAGCCTCACCGAAGGCCTCGGCTCTACCCGTAGAGGACGCGATCATCTTTGCCTTTCGCGACACGGCACGAGGCCTTGAAGTATCTTCGCCGCGCCACCGACATTCATCATCAGCGGCCTGAGCCTTCGAACTGCGCGGCTTTCAGTACATCGTGCTGCTTGATTGGCGCGAGCT
Source organism: uncultured Acidobacteriota bacterium (assembly GCA_963735555.1). Classification (GTDB taxonomy): domain Bacteria; phylum Acidobacteriota; class Terriglobia; order Terriglobales; family Acidobacteriaceae; genus Silvibacterium. Next base: position 236,205 of record CAVTLP010000011.1, on the reverse strand, counting down.
CCGCTCCTCCGCCGGATCAGCCCTGGGACACCCTCTGCGACTCGCTCGCACGGCGAGGGTGTTCACAGCGTCGATGAAGCGCTATCCAAGCTCCGCCTGCGTCCGCTGCATGAGGCGCTGCGTCAGGCGATCAGCTTCGGCAACGTTCATTTATTCGCGGAGATTGCGGGGGAGCCGGCGCGCAGAGAGGTCGAAGATGAGAGCGAGGAGCCCACGACCGTGACCGCCGCAGACAAAGACTCTGGACGAGTGAAACGAGAGGAGCCGCATGAAGAGCGAACCTCCGACATACCGGAGCCATGCGTCAGCCTGGGGACCGTCGATCCCCGACTCGGCGGGTTTGTCGAAAACTGCCAACGCTGTTTCGAGAGAGCCGTCGAATATCTCCCCGACGAAATCGGACAGGCGATGGAAGGCAAGGCACCGGTTTCTGCCGAGCCGAAGCTGCGTTACAGAAGCGCATGCGAGGCGATGACGGTGGCCACTCTCCGTCTGCCTTGCATGGAACGGATCTTCTCGACGGCATGGCCGCCGGCCGTGCGCGATATGTTGCCAAGCAATGAACCTGGGGTTCCGCTGCAACACACCTGGGCTCCTGTCCTGGCGTGGATTGTTCTGCGAAGCCTTCCAACGCCGGGTATCAGGGCGGCGCTGTTCGATAAGCTTCAAATGCGTTCGGCTCTGGCGGATATTTTTTCATCCATGGGAATGGAGGGCGAAAAGACCTGGCGAGCGGCTGCGCAAGTACGCATTCTGTTGTGGCAGGAGGACACGCCGTCGGCCTCAATAGATTCGGACGAGTTCTGGGCTGATCCGGACGTGAGGTGGCTTGCAGGGGTCAACGAGGCGTCAGGCAAGACATACTTCAACAAAGAACAGTTCGAAGAATTGCTCAGCTGGTTGGAACTGCCCGCGTTGCTGGAGATCGCACAACAGGACTCGGACGAGTCGCGCTCCATCGGCAAGCTCGAAGATGCTGTCGCAAGTGCCTGCCGGGCGGCGGAGGACGCCGGCTACGACTTGAGGACTCTCGTGAGCCTGTTGCGTGGTGAGCCCAGCGAAACTCCGCGCTCAATCGCCCCGCCAACTGCGGAGGTGGCGCGAAGATCCTGAGATGAGCGATGGCGTACGGATAGACAAGTGGCTGTGGGCAGCCAGATTCTTCAAGTCGCGCGCGCTTGCAGCAAGGTCGTGTGAACTCGGCAGGATTACTGCCAACGGACAACCAGCCAAGGCTTCCCGAGAAGTTCGAGTGGGCGACCTTTTGCAAGTGAAGAACGAGGGCGGCGATTTTCAGGTGGAAGTGCTGCGTTTGAGCGAGGTGCGTGGACCAGCGTCGGTTGCGCAGACACTGTACAGGGAGACTGAGGCGAGCCGGGAGTTGCGGTTAAAGCTGGAAGAAGCACGTAAAGTGATGCCGCATTTCGAAGCATTCAGGGAAGGAAGACCATCGAAACGCGATCGTCGTGAACTCGCCCGGCTGCGAGGCAGAGGGTGACGTAAGCGCAGTCTCAATGGGTCAATTTCTCTTACCAATCTGATTGAGTCCCGCGTGCAACGCCTGTTCGTTGCCTTGCCAGACGAAGGAACCCTCCAGACCCGATGGCAGCGTAACGGTTCCACTGATTTCGGCTCCGTGTCTCTCAAAATGCACGCTGATCATCCCATGCGGGTGAGGAAATCTGGCAGAGACATCCTGCAAGTTTCCGAGGTGTGGAGCGATACGCACGGAGGCAAAACCGGGCGCCGCAGGCTGTATCCCGGCGACGAGGGTGAGCAGGTCGTAAGCGGGGTGTGCGCTCCAGGCATGTGAGTCCGACCGCGAATCTCCAGGGGTCTCCGGCCAGGTGCTGAAATGCAATGGGAGCAGATCGCGCCATGGCTTCAGGCTCGCGAGGTACTCGTCGCCCATCCCGGCGTGATCCAGCGCCCGGGCGAGGTAGAAACGGAAGTAGTAGGAACTGCCGAGTACGCCGCCGGGAGCTGTGCCCGGTTCGATTCCAATCATCTGCTTAAGGACGCCCTGCTGTTCGTCCCGGGGAATCACATCGAAGAGAACTCCCAGAACATTCGACTGCTGGCTAAAGGTGGTGTGGGACGGGTTGTCAGCGAGCAGCTTGCGATGCGCATCCCAACACTTGTCATAGAGAGCCGTTCGCACCCGCTGGGCACGGCGCAACTCGCGGGCGGCAAGGTCGGGATCACCCAGTGCCTGCTCCATCCCACCGGCGTCCAGCAACGCTCCAAGGTACTCGAGGGTGGTGGTGCAGGATTCCCCGTTCGCGTCGTAATTGGGCAACTCTCCGCCTGAGACCCAGTCAACAAAACTCCACCACGGAAGTTTCTTCAGCAGGCCGTCGGGCTGCTCATATCGCGAAAACCAATCGAGGACCGTGCGCGTTCCCGGCAAGCCGGCTTTCACAGCAGAAGGATCGGGACGGTACATCCAATAGTCGTGCAACATGCCGACCCAGAGAAGGGAAAATGTAGGGATCATCTGCGGCTGCGAGGTAGGGTACCGGCTCTGGGTTATTCCAGCAGGGATGCGAGATTCGTCAAACGCGGCGAGCGCCTGCTTAGCGAGACGGTCGTCTCCTGTCACGGCATATGAGATCAGCGCCTGGATGCGGGTATCGCCGATGTACTGCAGCTGTTCGTAATACGGCGTATCCATATAAGTCTCATGCGCATCGAGGCGCGCGGTGCGCCAGCTGATATCCCATATGCTCGCGAGATCGGCCTCTTTCGCGTCAAAAGAAGCCCGCGTCTCGAAGGGATATGCAGTGAATTCCGCCTTAAGAGACTCCAATTTCAGCGGCTGGCTGCCGGTCTGTATGTCCAGATCGAGATATCGCCAGGTTCTCCACCAGAGAGGTTCAAATGTGCGGTGATCTCCGCCGTCAGGAAGAAAGCTGTCGTGAAAGCCGAGAGCCTGCCGAGTGCCGACCGCGTCGCGATCGCCCTTTTGCTGTTTCTCGTCATAGAGCGCTTCGGCGTAGGTCAATCGGATGGTGGCGCCTCTCCCTCCGGAGACCGTCAACTGCGGATATGCTGTGGTCAGTGTCCTGCGATCCAACAACAGATGCACGTGGCGGTTGCGATCAATGGTCACGGGCCGGCAGGAAAATCGCTCGCACTCGGGTCGTCTGAGCGAACCAACTTTCCGGCATCGGTGGGCGTGTATTCCATGTGCGGTAGCTCATCTGGAACCAGCTGCCAGTAGTTGTCCACCGTCTCTCCGGCCAAGCCGGCATGGGCCGCTGTGGGATAGATGTTTTCGCGCATTGGAGATGCGGCAGGCACCCAGGCGGCCGCCTGAAACCGCTGGATCGTTCCACTGCCAGTCATACTTTGCTGCGTTCAACTCTTCTCCAGGTCCATTCGCCATGTATGCCCAGAATCCCTCGGGTTTTCTGGGGACGGGGACTTGCCCAGGTTCGATCTCAACCATCCAGCCAGTTGGCGTGGTTATGTCGGCCTCGAGCGCGCTCTCGCCCTGCACGAGGAACGCGATGCGGTCGGTGATCTGCGCCACGGGTGCGTAGATTCCGTAATTCCATACGGTGGCGGTTACGAGATTGGTTCCTGGGACCAAATATTCGGCCAGATCGAAAGTCTCATATCGCCAGTGCGCCAGATCGCCGCGCGCCGGACCATCGCCAACGCGATGGCCATTCACGTAAAGGATGAAACGGTTGTCGGCGCTGACCCGGACCATGTAGCGGGACGGCTTGGCAGCGAGTTGCAGAGATTTGCGAAAGTGCAGAACGACGGGTTCGCGCAGCGGGGCTGTGGGATGGGTGATCCAACTGGCGGTCCATTTCTGGCCGGCTGCTTCATTCTGTGAAAACGCTGAGAGGGAAGCCAGTAGCAATAGAACAACAAGAGAAAGATTCTTGCGCATGTGTCGATGCCTCCGACTTCTTCGCACAACTGCCTACTGGTGCGGCAGACTCACTGCATAGAGATACCAGGCTGCGTGAGGCAGCCATTCTTCCGTCCAACGCCAATCTTCGTCCGCGCCCGTAACGGCATAGCCTTGATTGAAGGCGATACCATCTTCGTCATTGCTTGCTGCGGTGATTCCGTTGACGATCCCGCCGGGAGCGCTCGTGTATTTGTACGAGCGAAAGAACATATAGGGTGCGTTGCCGTGTCCACTGCCCATTAACATGCTTGCGTCGAACGGATTCCGCCCGAGGATCCAGTGCAGCTGGTTCCATGCGTAATTTTGTAACTGGATCTGAAACGCGGGATCATCGCTGAAGAGCGGCGCGGCCAAACGGGCAGCGGCGGCCAGCGAAGCCAGCCGCGCATTTTCGCCCTGCCACCAGGGAGCGGCCTCGGTATCATGCGGGAAGAAATAGGCTGTGCGCACTGAGCCGTCGCCCATGCGAACCAGTTGCCTTGCGTAGCCGAAAGGATTGTTCACTCCCGTGGTTACGCTCAACTCGAAACGCAGCGAGCGCCCTACCGCATCCCGCACAAGCTTCTGCTGCGCGGGGGAAGCGATGACCGCATACTCGATAAGGCTGATGACAGGGAGTCCCGCATCCGATGGATGGAAGAAGGGGCGGGTGCCATCGTTGGCGCGCCAGTAGTCGCGGTATTTCTCGGTCGTGATCAGGCGAGCCATGAGCTGGTTGGCGCGCTGATCGGCGACGGTGCGATAGCTCGCATTCTGAGTCGCCCGATAGAGCTCGGTTGCAGCCATCAGAGCGCAGTAGTCGTCGAGGATGTTCTCCTTGCCGTCGTTCAGCAAATCGCGGTTGTGCGCTTCGAGAAACGCGAAGGCGTCCTGGGCTGTCTTTAAATAGTCAGCTCGCGTGAACTCGCCATCGGCCGGCATGGTGCTGGCGAGGGCGAGCGCGGCGATGGCCATGCCGCCGCCAGCGCGGAAACTGGCTTCGTAGGCATGGGGACCTTCTGCGACGCCGATGTGCTCGGTCGAGTCCGAGGCGTTCTTCTTGATCTGCGTCCGCCAGTTTGGATTTCCGATCACGCGGTCTTTCGCCAGCTTCTCCTTGCCGGGTGCGGTGATCGACTCGAAGAACGAGCCGCCGGGCCGTTTGATGCGCACAAGGAAGTCCGCGCCAAAGAGACCTTCGTCGAGCATGCGGCGCCGGTACTCGCTGAAGTTGTCATCCTGCCGCGCCTCGAGCACGCGATAGCTCTTGAGCAGAGACCAGACAACGAGCGGCACTTGTTGCGGATTGAAGTACGAGGTCGGGTTCTGATGCGAGAGGTGGATGCCGTAGTCGCCCGTCGCGTCGTACCAGCCGCCTCTTGCGTCGATGAAGCCGCTGCCGTCGGGAAGGGCAAGATGACGATCGGCGCGGTCGATGTCGCCGCTGGCACGCTGGCCCTTGAAGTAGAAAATCACGTCGGAGAGTGTGCTGCGCTCCAGGAGATTGTCATCGATCAGGAATTCGCAGGAGCTGATCTCTCCAGCCTTGGTTTTCGCGGTGAGCATGTAATGGCCGGGCTTCTGCCAGGTTGTGAAATCAGCAAGCCAGAAGGTGCGGCCACCCCAGCGATCTACCTGCCCCGCTGGCTCAAAGTCTCCGCTTAGTACCGCTTTGCCGGTCGCGGTGTCGATCAACGCGAAGGTTTGCGGAGGGTCCAGCTGTGAGTCCTTTTCGTCCGCGACAACCAATGCCTGTTTGGGCGCCTTCATCTCGTACCCGACATGGTCAACGAGAACATGCAGCTGCGCGAAAGCACGTCGACGCCAGCAGCGCTGAGGAGCAGTAAGCCAGAAGTTGCGTGAACGTGCGTCTGATCTGGAGCCTCTCCCCGTAAATTATTTGCGAATATGAATCATCGCATATAGGCTGAGTTCGGTCGCCGCTGGCGCATGCCGGCACATGATGGAGGGCTATTGGAGATACCTGTCTCGCGGAAGCATCTGGATTCGCCTTGTACGTTACCTCGCTACAGAAAGCTCCCCGCAACAAGGTTTCTGCTGCTGGCCGCCATCATGCTGTTCGTGCTCCCATGGAGCGCGCTTTGTGCCGCAGAGAAGCCTGTTGTGACCGCCTATGTTTTTACCGACGGCAAGCCGCCCTTGCGCCAGGCCAGGTAGATGCGCGTAAGCTCACGCGGGTGAACTATGCATTTGCGAATATCGAACACGGCCGCATCGTGGAAGGGTTTGCGGCGGACGCCGGCAATCTGGCGGCGTTGAACGCGCTCAAGCACGACAACCCGCAGCTTACCGTTCTGGTGTCTGTTGGAGGATGGCTGTGGTCCGGGGGTTTCTCGGAGATGGCTCTGACGAAAGAGAGCCGTGCCATCTTCATCGACAGCGTGGCTTCTTTTGTGACGCGCTATAACCTCGACGGATTGGATATCGATTGGGAATATCCAGGCATGCCGGGTTCTACGCAGAGCTTCCGGCCCGAGGACAAGCAGAATTACACGCTGCTGGTGAAAGAACTGCGTGCGCGCTTTGACAGCATGGAGGAAAAAACGCATCACCGCCTGTACATCACTCTCGCAACGGGCGGAGAGAGCGGCTTCCTCGAGCATACGGAGATGGGCGAGGTGCAGAAGTACGTCGACACTGTGAACCTGATGGCTTACGACTACTATGAGCCGGGAGCCGGCAAGATTACCGGCAATCATGCGCCGCTCTTCACGGACCCTGCCGATCCGAAAGCCATCTCCGCGGACCGGTCGGTGCGGGAGTACGAAAAAGCCGGCGTCCCTGCGGAGAAGATCGTGCTCGGGGTTCCGTTCTACGGACACGTCTGGGGCAAGGTTCCTCCGATGAATAACGGCCTTTTTCAGCCCGGGGAGCCGGTGCCGCACGCATATTCAAACTACGAAGCGGTAGTGAATACCATGCTGGGGCATGGCTACAGTCGGTATTGGGATGCGTCGGCGTCGGTTCCTTATCTCTACAATGCGCGGAAGCAGATCTTTGTCTCGTATGAAGATCCGGAATCGCTTGCGCTGAAGTGCAAGTACGTGCTCGATCATCATCTTGCGGGAATGATGTTCTGGGACTATGAGAGCGATCCCTCAGGCACCCTTGCTGAAGGCGATCGATGCCGGGCTGCAGCTCACACAGAAGGCGCAGGGCGGTGAGCAGGCGAGTAAACGATGAGTCGCAACACCTGCGGTTGCGTCTACGACCTGCGCGCAGTTGGGAGCGCTACATCGCGTGTTACTTCGATCGATATATTTCGCGGGTTGACGATGCTGGTGATGATCTTTGTCAACGATCTGGGAGAAGTGCAGCGGCTTGCCCGTGGTGGACCTATCACGCGCATGCGCAGCAGGACGTGATGACCTACGTGGACATGGTCTTTCCGTTCTTCCTGTTCATCGTCGGCATGTCGATGCCGCTGGCGATCGAGCGGCGGCTCAGGCAGAATCCGTCGTACGCAGCGCTTTGGCTGCACGTAGGGTTGCGCGCCTGCGGGCTGATCGTTCTCGGGCTCATCCTGGCCAATGCCGACAAGGTGGATCCCGCGCGCGTTGGGCTGTCGGGGGCTGCATGGGCTCTGCTCGGGTTGACCGGCGCCATTCTCTTCTGGCTCGTTCCGAGCCGTGACGCGCGCCATGCCCAGTTCTATCGTGCTCTGCGCATCGTGGGCCTCGTTCTGCTGGTTGTCGTCTTTGCGATTTTCCGGCGTACTACAGAGAGCGGAAATGCCGGGTGGATCGACGGCTCGTATCCAGAAATTCTCGGCCTGATCGGCTACACCTATCTCGCAGTTGCGCTGCTGTACATTCCGACTCGACGCTGGCTGTGGGCTCCGCTGGCCTGGTTTGCAGCGCTCACCGCATTCTGCGCGCTGCTGACGGCCCATCACATCCGCGTTGAGGGACGTATCCCGCTCTATGTCTGGCCGTTCAGTTCGGGGGCGTGGGCTTCGATCACGATGGCGGGGATCGTGACCTCGACGATTTTTCTGGGTACGCATCGCTGGCAGCGGCTTCGCGAAAAAATGCTGCTGGCTCTTGCTTTCGCTGTGGCGATGCTGGCTGCCGCAGGGCTGCTTGCGCCGCTTGGTATCTCAAAAATTCGCGCGACGCCGACCTGGTGTCTCGCGAGCGCAGGCGCGAGCGTGCTGGCCTTCATGCTCCTGTATTGGATCTGCGACGTGAAGTCCAGGACGGGCTGGGCTGCCTTTGTGAAGCCGGCAGGCGAGAACACGCTGCTTACGTATCTCCTGCCGGACATCTACGCTTATGTGACGGCACTCGTGGGCTTCACGTATTTCGAGACGCACTTCCACACAGGTATGCAGGGTGTGGTGCGCTCAGTCGTTTTCACTCTTGTGATTCTTGCGATTGCCTCTGTACTCACCCGCTGGCGGATACGCCTGCATCTTTAGGTTGAACATCGATGCGAAGAGCTTCCGAATCATGCCACAATGAATAAGCAGTCATGACAAACAACAGCATTCCTGAACCCTTCTCCCCGACTGAAACCACGACAGAGCCGACCGAATCAACGGAATCTACAGAATCCTTCGGGGCGCTTCTTGCGCAATTCGAGCAGAGCCACACCCACGCGGCGGAGAATGGCGCGAAGCAGGTGGAAGGCAACGTCGTATCCGTCTCCGCCGAATCGGTGTTTGTGGATATCGGTTTCAAGACCGAGGGAGTTCTGCCGCGCTCGGCCTTTGATAATAATGCCGAAGGGATAGGGACTGGAGACAAGCTTCTGGTCTCCGTCAAGGGCCGCAACGAGGAAGGGTATTATGAGCTTTCCCGGCTCAAGCTGGCGCCGGTGAAGGACTGGGCGTCTCTCGAAGAGGCCTTCGCGCAGAAGTCTGCCATTGTGGGCACCGTGACCGGGGTCGTGAAGGGCGGCCTGAGTGTCGATGTGGGCGTGCGCGCTTTTATGCCCGCTTCCCGCAGCGGGGTCCGCGACGCTGCCGAGATGGAGAAGCTGGTCGACCAGGAGATCACCTGCCGGATCATCAAACTCGACGTGACCGAAGAGGACGTTGTCGTCGATCGGCGCGTCATCGCTGAGGAAGAGGCCCGTTCTCTCGAAGCGAGCCGCTACGCCGAAGTGAAGGAGGGAGATGTCGTGAGCGGCCAGGTTCGCAGTCTCGCCACCTACGGGGCCTTCGTCGATGTTGGCGGAATCGATGGGCTACTGCACGTCAGCGATATTTCGTGGAGCCGGGTGAATCATCCGGAGGATCTGCTGTCCGTTGGTCAGGAGCTCCAGGTCAAGATTCTGAAGGTGGATGCAGCGAGCAGGCGCATTTCCCTCGGACTGAAACAGCTTCAGCCAGAGCCCTGGGATTTGGCGGCTGATAAATACAAGGTGGGGCAACGAATCACCGGCACTGTGACGCGCCTGACGGACTTCGGGGCCTTTGTCGAGTTGGAGCCGGGGATCGAAGGCCTCATTCATGTTTCAGAGATGTCTTGGGTGAAGAAGGTCCGAAAGCCGGGCGATATTCTCAAGCAGGGGGATACGGTTGACGCGGTCGTTCTCTCTGTGAATCAGGCTGAGCGCCGCATTTCTCTTGGGCTCAAGCAGGCTCTCGGCGATCCGTGGGCCGAGGTTCCGCTGAGGTTCCCCGTAGGCTCGGCAATCGAAGGCCCGGTCGTGCGCCTGATGAAGTTCGGCGCCTTCGTGCAGCTCACAGATGGAGTGGAGGGCCTCGTCCACGTCAGCGAAATCAGCGCCGAGAAACACATCAATCATCCGCAGGATGTGTTGAGGGCCGGTCAGGTAGTGAAGGCCCAGGTAATTGCCATCGACCGGGAGAAACGGCAGATCAAGCTAAGCATGAAGCAGCTGGTTCCCACGAGCATCGACGAGTATCTCGATGAGCACAAGGAGGGCGATGTCGTTTCCGGCCGCCTGGTCGAGCAGTCATCGGGTGTCGGCATCGTTGAACTGGGGGAGGGCGTTCGGGCGATTTGCCAAGCGGGGACGAATGCTCCTGCCGCGGCGGAGAAGAAGGATGAAACCAAACCGGATTTGTCGTCTCTTACTTCGATGTTGCAGGCTCGCTGGAAGGGAAGTGCAGCGACCGTAAAATCTGAAACACTTCAGGTCGGCCAGGTGCGTAGCTTCCGGATTGTGAAGCTCGATCGGGGCGCAAAAAAGATCGAAGTGGTACCGGCCTAGCACGTCTCCGCACTGCCCCAACCTCCGCGAATTTGCGCGACTCCTCTCCCGGTGTACAATCATTTCGATTTTATTCCGGGTCCTGTATCTGTAGTTTCGATTGGGCTCCTTCCGGACATATTGAGACTCGATCAGGCTCGTGGGACAACGTGCTCCTCTCATGCGCCGATGACCCCCGCACAGGGGTTCTTCCCGCGGAGAACTGAATGAGCACGGCTGGCCAGCAACTCTTCAATCAAGTCAGTGGCGCGCTATGGGACCTGTTGAACCGCTGCCGTTCGGATGCTGCGGCGGCGCTGGCGGGTCTGGGGCCGGAGCCGGGCTTTGCGGGCACGGTTCTTGACGGACGGCTGCTGCAGCCGATCCGGCCGGACGCCATCACTTCCGCAGACGCCGCTGCATCCGCCCTCATCAGCGCGCTGACAAAACTGATCCCCGATCCGAATGATGCGGGCATACCGGTTACTCTGCACGGCTACGATCCCGGAGCAGGGCAGCCGCGTGGGCTGGCGCTGGTCTTTGTTTCGTCTGCACCCCAGGTGACGCTGGTCGCCGCGTTGACGGGAGCGGGCGCAGCCGGAATTGCGTTCGAGATAGCCGCCGTTGGGGCGGGGCCATTTGGACCTGTCACGCTCGGCCTGTCCGACGGCTGGTCAGTGGCAATCAGCGGAGACGTCGGCGGCGGGGCGCGCCTGCAGTTGCCGCGAGGCGGTCCCGCGCAGGTTCTGGATCCGGGTGCGGCGATCAAGGCGGACTGGACGTTGCAACGGCTAGCGGGAGGAGACCCGATCGTGCTTGGTCCGGGGTCTGGCCCGAATCTCACGCTCGCGTCGGTGGCTGTAGGGGCAGTCACCGGGCAAGACGCCGGTGGCGCTCCGAAGGTATCGTTCACAATCTCGCTGCCCGGAGCGAATTTATCTCTGGCTCCTGACATGCTGGCGGCGCTCATTGGCAGCGCGCTCGCCTTACCGGTTGACGTTGAGATCGGCGCCGATCCGGAGTCGGGACTGTCGCTCACCGGAGGCGGTGTGCGCGTGACGCTGCCCACCAACGTGCAGCTTCCCGGCATCGAGTTGCAGGCTGTCGAGCTGGGCGTCTCCAGTGCAGGATCAGGGCTGGAATTCGACTTTGGAGTGGGGTTCACCAGCAGCCTGGCGGGGTTGCCCATTAACCTGAGCGTCGATGGACTGGGAGCAGGCTTTCCGCTTGCTTTAAGCGGCGGCTCGTTTGGTATCGATCCCGGAGCCGTTCACCCCACATTGCCTTCCGGATTCGGCGTCGACTTGCCGTTGCCTGCGCTCGCCGGGGGTGGATTTCTCGATTCCACCGGGCCGGGAGCCTATGGCGGTGTGCTGGAGCTCGATCTTATCGCGATCAGCGTCCAGGCATTCGGGCTGCTGCAGCTGCCGGTTGGCGGAATGCCACTCGCCTTCGTCGGCATTGTGTCGGTCGAGTTTCCGTTTCCCGGCATCCAGCTGAGCTTTGGCTTTTCACTGAACGGGGTGGGCGGCATCATCGCCGTGAATCGGCGTCTTGATTCGACGGCGCTGCAGAACGCGGTGATCGACGGCTCGGCCGATCAGCTCATGTTCCCGGCCGATCCGGCGGGACATGGTCTGACTATCATCGCCACTCTCGGCCGTGTCTTTCCGGTGGCCGATGGACACCTGGTGATCGGACCCATGCTGCAGATTGGCTGGGGAGGGCGGATTCTCACGCTGGCTGTCGCCGTGATTATCGACCTGCCGAATCCGATGCAGTTCGTGATTATCGGCCGCCTCGCCGTCGCGCTGCCCGATCCCGATGTCCCGCTGGTGCTGATCCAGGCCATCCTGGTGGGCGTGTTCGAGATCTCGCCGACACCGCTGGTCTCGCTGACCGCCAGTCTCGCAGGGTCCAACATCGCGGGCATGCCCCTGCACGGCGATCTGCTGTTCCTGTCACGGGGCGGCGACGATCCGCTGTTCGTGTTGTCCGTTGGGGGATTTCATCCGCGTTATGTGCGGCCAGCAGGCATACCGGCGCTGGCTCGTGTACAGCTCGACATCACCCCGCCGGGGTTTCCGGGGCTGCGCTCGGAAGCCTACTTCGCGATCACCTCGAACTCCGTGCAATTCGGCGCTCACCTGGAGTTGTGCGACGAGATCGCGGGTTGCGGCGTCGATGGCTGGTTCGCCTTCGACGCACTGTTCCTGTGGGATCCGGTATTCTCGTTTTCCATTCAGGCGTCCGCCGGCGTCGCCGTGCAGGTGTTGGGCGAGACCCTGATGGGCGTGAACTTCGATCTCCTGCTGGAAGGTCCTGCGCCCTGGCATGTGCATGGTACCGGCTCGATCGATCTCTTCCTGTTCAGCGCATCGCTGGACTTCGATGTTTCGTGGGGATCTGCGCCGCCTGCTCTGCCGCCGCCTCCTGATCTTGGCCCCGTGCTGGCTGCTGCTCTCGCGGACCCAGCTGCCTGGATCACCGCTCCGCCGCAGAACGACACCTCCATGGTTTCCCTGTCGCAGCAAGCCACGACCGGCGTGGAAGGCGGACATCTGATGCATCCGCTGGGACAGGTGACTGTTCGCCAGCGAGCGGTGCCGTTGGGAATCCAGATTTCGCGCTACCAGAACCAGCCGATTCCGCCTCAAACGTGGAATATCGCTGCAGCCGATCTGGCTGAAAATTCACCGGCGACTCTCGGTAACGCCACGGTAGACGAATTCCCGCCAGGCCAGTTCCTGGATCTTTCCGAGGATGAAAAGCTGTCAAAACCGGCATTTGACCAGATGAACTCGGGGATAGCGCTGACGACTGGCAACGTGATCGCGCCCGATATGCGGAGCGTTGACACGGATTTCGAGACGGTGCTGGTGCCTGACATCTTTCTGGGGATCAATCTACTCTTCGTGATGGCGGAGGCGGAATATCTGCTGACTGTGCTCGACCCTCATCTGCTGGAGGCATTGTGGAGCGCGCCGAATCTGGCCACGGTGACGGTGCTCCCAACTCAGCCTTTGGCCGTGGCCACAACGGACACTTTCCAGGCGCAAAGTCTGTCCGCCCCTGTGCAGGGATTCACGGCGACACTCCAGGCAGCGCAGGCGCAGTTCGGAACGGTGGGACCGGCGTCGTCAGTACAACTTGTTGAGCAGTGGGAGCTGACGGCATGAGTACGCGCTTCTTCACATCATGGGTGCGGCGCGGAGCCGCTGCCGGGATTCTGGAAGTCGATCCCATCGCGGGTCCATATGCCGGACCCGCAACCTTCAAGCCGGATGTAACCCTCGCAAAGGACGGCGCTTCGCAGCCAGTGCTGCCGGGGCCTGAGCTTACTCTGCTGGGGCCGGGGGCAGTGGTCGGCATCGACCCGCGCCAGATCGTGCGCACCGATCCAGCGCCCGGCGCCACAGCGGTTGAGGACAACTACCTGGTGCTGGCGGAACTGGCGCGCCCAGATCTGCCGTGGCTGTTTACGCCAGCCGCCCCGAATGCCGCCAGCCGGCTTCGTCCCTGGCTGGTGCTGGTCGTGGTCGATGCGTCGCGCACGAAGCTGCAGCCGGGCAAGCCTCTGCCACGGATCACGGTGTCCGACACGGAGCTGCCCGACCTGAACGACTCATGGGGATGGGCGCATGCCCAGGCTACCGTCGATGGCGCGGCGGCGGATGCTACGGCGGCGCTCGGTCCGCCCTCCGGCGGAAATGCAGTTTCGCGGCTACTTTGTCCCCGTCGTCTTCAACCGGACACAGCATATCTCGCCTGCCTGGTTCCTTCGACTCAGGCCGGAGTGCAGGCGGGCCTGGGTTTGGCGCAGGCCGCGGGGCCGGGATTGGCACTAGCCTGGACGGCTGGCGCTGGGCAAGATGTCGTCCTGCCCGTCTATTACTCCTGGACGTTCTCGACCGGAGACGCAGGGGACTTCAAGTCGCTCGTGCAACGGCTGGTCGGAGTGGGTCCGGATACGATCGCCGGATTTGGCACGCGGACGATCGATGTCTCGTCGCCGTGGGAGAGCCCTCCGCAACTGGGCGACGGCATGACCATCGAACTCGACGGGGCGCTGGGTATCGGCGTCGACCGTCCCGGCACGCTGACCCCCGATGCGCTCACAACGTTTCAGAATCGCCTGACCGGCCTTCTCAATTTTCCTGCCGACCTCCAGCCGACGAATCCGAGCGGCGATCCCACGCTTTCGGCTGTGGCTCCGCCCATTTATGCAGGCCGCCATGCGGGCCAGGTGCGGGTGCCGACCGATCCGGGATGGCTGCGCACGTTGAATCTCGATCCCAAGCGGCGGATCGAGGCGGCGTTCGGAACCCGCTACGTGCAGGATCACCAGGAGTTCCTGATGGCGCGGGCCTGGGATCAACTCGGAGCGGTGCGCGAGGCCAACCGCCTGCGCGCGCTGGCAGAATTGGCGGCGGAAGTGGCGGACCGGCTTCACGCTCGCCACATCGCGACGCTAAGTCCGTCCGAGATATTTTCCGTTGCGGCTCCGGCGCGCACCCGCGTGGTAATGGGAGAGACGGGGACGCTGCTGGCAACTGCGGCGGCGACGGCCATGCCCAGCGGCGCGATTTCGGTCGCCTTCACTCGTTTGGCGCGCCCCCTCGGTCCATTAGGACGCCGCGCGTTCAATCGGACAACACCCACCATGGTTGCGAAGGGGCTGGCGAATATGCTGCAGCTCGAAGCGCCCGCGTCACAGCTTGACGGTTTGGGCCAGACGTTGGCAACCGGTCCCAGCGCAAATCAGGCCACACCCGATGCGACAGGCCGCATGATCAGCCGAGCATGGCAGGGTATGATTGCGACCGAACAGACGCTGCCGACCGGCGGAGACAACTCAGCCGTCCGCCAGGCCATGTCCGGAGGGGGAGGCCATGGCACAGGTCTTGGTCTGGTGAAGGGTACACCCACCATCCTCATGGCGTTCCGGCCTCCGGTGGCAGCTGACCCATCATCCCTGGCTGGAACGCTCAGCAATGCGCTCCTGCCGTCGGGCCGCATTGTTAAGCGCCTCGACGGGCGAATCCAGGTCCCCTCGAATCTTGGCGGGGGAAACACTACGCGACCAGTCATGGCATGTCCGCAATTTACGGCACCTTTGGCATTGGCATTGATTCAAGAGCATCCCGAATACCTGCTGCCGGGACTGGGGAATTTTCCCGACGATCGGGTGACGTTGCTGGTTGCCAATTCGCCTTGGGTGGAGTCTTTCATCGCCGGAGTCAATCACGAGATGAACCGGGAACTGCTGTGGCGCGATTATCCGAGCGATCAGCGCGGCACTTCCTTCCAGTATTTCTGGCCGCGTCCTGACGGTCAGCCCGACCTCCCGCCGATCACGCAGTGGCCTCTTGCCACTCCGCTCGGTTCGAATGGCGCGGCCAATGGTCCCGATGTGGAGAAAATGTTGGTGCTGCTGGTGCGCGGCGAGGTACTGCGGCGCTTTCCGCGAACTATCGTCTACGCCGCGCCGGGAATGATTGTCCCCGGAATTGTTGAAACGCTCGGGCTCAACACCGGTGTGGACTGGACCGCGCCGCAGTTTCTGCTGCGGCTCGATTCCAAGACGACGGCCTTTGCCTATCCTCTGACCCGCGATGATGTGCACAGCAACGTTCCCGCCGGGAAAGCCGGAATGTACTTTGTGTTTTCCGAGCCGGTGACGGGTCCCCGCTTCAACTTCGATGAGCCTTCCGACACGCCGCCCGCAGATTGGACCGATCTTGATTGGAGCCGCGTGCCAACGGCCCGAGGATTTGCCATTGCGGGCAGCGATATTGCACAGCCGCCTCCTGACAATGGGGCGGACCCGCGGCACTGGAATCGTGATGCCGCCGATATCGCACGCATCGCCTTCGCCCGGCCTTACCGGGTAGGCTTCCACGCTGACGAACTGCTCGCAAAGGTGCCCAATGGCTGACGTCCTCGCATTACGCACCACTCTGCGCGCTGCCAATGCCACGCTCGACGCGGAGCAGCAAAAACTGGAGCAATTAACGGAATTGATCGGCGATCCTGAGCTGCCCCCGTCGGCGCAGGCGGGCATCCGCAAAGAGGTGGCAGCGCAAGCGGCCGTCGTTAGGACTGCGACTTTGAGGCGTAACAGCGCGCTGACTGCCTACAATGCTGCGGTGCAGGCCGATCCCATGCACAGCACCGATGCGGGACTGCCGCTGGTGCTGCTGCCGGTGCGGATTGAGACGGCATACCTTCCCGGTGCGGCGGGCACGGATCTGGTGGTTCGGGTGTATCCCGACGATATTCACGTTGACTCGCACGAGCCGGAGCTGACCGCTGCGGAACTAGCCGCCGGTACTGCCTACTGGAATGCCGTCTGGGGAGCGGGATCGAACCAGGCCCGGCTGGACGCCGCGTGGAAAATACTGCTGGGGCAACTGAAGCCTTCACGTGCATCGTGGACGATGGGTGTTCTGACGCCCTCCGTGCCGCGCCCCGCAGATGAGACTCCGGTCGATCAGCCGCAACCCGCTCCTCCGCTGCCGACCGTGGCGACGAGGGCCGGGAACTTTACTCGCGCGGCGCATACAACCTTGTTGCCTGACCACTGGCATGTCCTTGGCTTTCGCGACGGCAACGAGCTATTCAATGTGGATGGCTCGCCGATTCCCGACACCCTGAATGTGAGCTTCGGCCCTCCCGGCACTTCCGCCAATTCTTCGAATCTGCCATTCGACGACGACAGCCGCTGGCTAGTCGATCTGGATGCAGCCATCGCGGTGGGCATGGCGATACGAATTCCGCTTACCGGGCCCGACTTTGCTAACGACCTCTCCGTCGATCAGCTATTTGTCCTGGGTGTAAGTGCGCAGATTGCTCCCGAGGATGCATTAACTCGTCTGGAAGCCACACTGCTTGCTCATCAATACACCAACGGACTTGGCTTTCTGCCGCCGGGAACGCCGACGAACAATACCTCGGCTACGCGTTCGGCCTGGCAGTCCGCGCCGCAGCCCCCGACGCCATCAGACATTGAGGCTGCACGCGGGCAGTACCAGCCAGGGAGCAAGCAGAATGCGGCGCTGGTCGCAAGGGTCCTGAGTATCGATGGGGCGCAGGCGCTATGCCTCGCCGAGAACGGGCTGGCGGACCAGCAGACCGGGGTCTTCCTGCTCCAGAGGCAGCTCTGGAGTGCGCTCGAGGCCAAGGCGCTTTCGCTGCTCTACTGGCAGTGGGTGATCCCGCCGGGTTCGCAGGGCGGATGGAAATTGAACGACAATCCCGCCATCACCTCCATGTTGAGCGACCACGTTCAGGGATGGGTGCGCAGCCGGGGGACCTTGCCGGTGCTGCGCGTGGGCAATCAGCCCTATGGATTATTGCCTACTTCATCCTTGGCCGACTGGGTACCGGCGGCTGACGATCCCACCGCGCCGCTGGTCGACTGGCTGCGCAGTTTTCTAACCTACTTTCAGGCGGCCGTGGGCAGCGTTCCCCGCGTTATCGTCGGCGGGCAGAGCGATCCCGACTCCTCAGTGGCGGACGTACTCAAGCGCCTTCCTGTTTCGTCGACGATCATGCTGCGTCAAGACGGAGATCCGACCTCGTCGGCAATTGCGAACCAGCCGCTTCCGGCTGCGCCTATTCCCGGTCTGCCGGTGACCAGTGAGTTGTTCTACTCAGCGCCCGCCGACAGCGCTTCCCGGATGCCCATTCCTTTGGTGGGCGGCGCTAAGGACGACCAGGGACTCCTGCTCAAGTGGCTAGAACTCTTCAATGACAGCATCGCGGTGCTGGAGCAAACTATGGCATACCAGGATTGGCTGACCAAATACCAGCCGCTCTTGGGGGCCAGCACATTTCCCGGAGCGCCGCCGCCCGATCTGTTTACCAGCCTTTTCCAGGATTCACTGACGGATCCTCTCGATACCGACCCGAACTCCTCAGACGTGGTCGGCATTGTTTTCGGGGCGGCATTTTACGAGCAGAAGAAGGACGATCCCGCCTTCCAGCAGAGCGTTCAGAACCTTCTTCCGAAGGCGAAGCCTTTCGTGGCGCAGTTCGCGGAGGTGTGCGGACTTGATCCAGATAGTTACGACCCCGTGCTTCGTGAGCTTCTCGACATTGCGTCCCACCGCTTCGATGCCTGGGTAACCTCGCTGGCCGCGCGTCGGCTGGACCAGTTGCGGGCCACCAAGCCTGCAGGAATTGTGCTCGGCGCGTACGGCTGGGTTGAGGATCTGGCGCCGCGCACTGATCTCACAGCCGTGGCCAATCCTCCTGCCGGATTTGACAGCGTATTTTCGAGCGACGTCCAGAAGTATATTCACGCCCCCTCCATGCAGCATGCCGCGACGGCCGCCGTGCTGCGCGCCGGGTATGACTCTCATCACGACTCCGGCGCTCTAGCCGTGAATCTGGTGTCAGCACGCGTGCGCGTAGCAGATTGGCTCGCGGAAGGTGTTCGCAATGGCCAGACCGTCGGCGCCCTGCTGGGCTATCGTTTCGAGCGCGGACTGCACGATGCGCACCTCGACGGGATGATCGAGACGCTTCGCACACAGCATCCGCTTCCACTGCCCACGGGTCCGGATGCAGATGAGAATGGCCCCTCAGCCCGGGAAGCGATCGCTGCGCGCAATATCGTCGATGGCCTTGACTGTATCCGCCAGAGAGATGCGGTGGTCGCGCAGTTCCCGCCAGGGGACCAGGTAACAGCTGGCAAGCTGCTGGATGACCTCGCCGATGCGTTCGACGCATTTGGCGATTTGCTGCTTGCCGAGAGCGTGCATCACCTCGTCGGCGGCAACCCGCTGCGGGCCGGCATGTCGGCCGATATGGTGGGCCGCGGCGAGCAGATTCCTGAGCGCTTCGATGTTGTGCGGACACCGCGCAGCGGCCGCCCTCTTACATGGCAGATCGGCGCATTGCTGCCTCAGTCATGGCGTGCTGCGACGACGGGATGGAACACGGGCCGACCTCGCGCGCAGGTTGAGCCGCATGTGGATGCCTGGGTCGCGACTATGCTGGGCAACGCCAGCATGTGGCAGATCGCTTGCAACGTCACCGGCGCAGATGGTTCCACATCGACACTGACGGTGGGACTGGATGCGATCGGCCTGTGCGCTCTGGATGTCATCTGCGAGTCCTCCGGAGAGCAGTCGTCACTCGAGCGTCGGATCGTCGATGCCGTAGCAGTGGAGCAGGCAGCCGGAAGTGTCGTGACTGTGGTGAACGCGCCCGCAAGCGACGGCAGCCTGGGATTTGCCGAACTGCTGGCATTTGTGGCCCGGATTCGATTGCTGCTCTCGCCGGCGATAGCGCTCGGTCCCCAGCACGTGCAGGGTCCTGACGCTTCGCCCGCGCTGGGCATTGACATGAACGAACTCGCATCTAGGCTTGGCACATTGCAGACGTCGCTGTCGTCCGCTGCTACGGCGCTCACGACGGCCATAGATACTCTCACGGCCGCTGAGGGGGCCGATTCTGCGACGATGGCCACGGCGGTGCAATCGGCGCGAACGGCGCTGCTGTCGCTGGCTGATCTTGGGGTTGCGTCGGCTTACCCGGTCACGGGCGCTGACAATGATCCGGCCACGTTCACCGCCATAAGCGGACAGGCGGGAGCGGTGCTCGCGGCCGTGCAACCTCTTGCCGCCGCTCACTGCACCGGCCATGCCGCAGGCGAGCGCTACGACCACGGATATCATGACATGGGTTAAGGCGGTCAACGATTACGTTCACGCCATCATGGGAAGGACCGTGCCTGTACTTCCCAGTTTTCTTCTAGCGGCGGATTCTCCGTATGCAGCTTCGTTTGCGGCGGGTGCTGCGCCGGTTGGAGCGGACGAGCCGACAGTGATGGCGTGGCTGCGCCGGCTGGCGCGCGTACGCCCCAACATCACCTCGTTTCACGATGTACTGCTGGCCAGCGAGTCGTTGACGGGATCGGAGCCGGGATTAACCGCCGCCCAATTGCCGGTTGAAGCCGGAGCCGCCTGGATCGGCTTGCCCTTCGGCGATGCCGCGCCGCCCAAGACCCGGCTGGCGACCGTGGTTTCTACTCCCTCGCCGATTGATCCTTCGACTGCGTTCTGCGGCCTGTTGTTCGATACCTGGACGGAGCAGCTTCCCGGTCTTACCAGTGTTGCGACGGCAAACGGATACGAGTCGGCGGAGGTCACCGGAGTCGCCTTTACCGTTGACGCTCCCGATGCCTATCCGCCACAGGCGATTCTCCTGGCGGCCGCGCCCGATCCCAGCGCCGGATGGTCGCTCGACATCCTCTACGATGTGGTCCAGGAAACGCTGAATCTGGCCAAGATTCGAACCGTTGATCTCGGCGATCTTCCCAGGCTGGGACGGGTGCTGCCTGGGCTGCACAGCGGGTCCAATCTCGATAGCGTATTTACCGCTGCGAAGGTGCAATGATGAGCTGGCGACTTGAACCGACACCGCGCGCCGACGGCATGGAAGAAGGCCTGGCGGCGCGCATCCACGACCCGCTGTGGCTGCTCGCCCGGCAGTGGCAGATGGGTGAGTTCCACGGCAAGGATTCGGGCACGCCGGCTTTGATTCAGGTGGCCGGCAACAACACGCCAATTACTGCCTGGCGGGGTCCGCAGCAGAACGATTGGTCGCCCTTCGATCCAAATGTGAATCCTCTGGATGAGTTGGTTGAGCCGGAGGACGAATCCTCGCCCGATCTGCGCGAGCGCATTGAGGCCGGAGGACACTTTCAGCGTCTTCTGTCGGCCGCGGGATTGGCGCGCTACGCCGCTGCTTTCGCGCAAGCGCACCCTTTCGATTCCGCTACCCTGGCGGATCCCGCGTTCGCGGCTGATCCGCTGCTGGCCGCAGTGGCGCGCCGCCAGCCTGACGGCCTCGCGCTGCACGCTACGGCCGTAGCACTGACGGCTGGGCAGGCAAGCACGGTTGTGGTCGATCCTGCGGATGTTGCAGCGGTGACAGCGGTGGCGGCCGCGTGGCTTGCGTGGTATGCCGCCGAAATCGACGCGCAACCGGGTTCTGGCACTGCCGTCACCTGGCAGGAACACCGCATGGAGTATGGATTCTCAGTTTCCAGTGTGGCGGCAGGGGGCACGGTCCTGACGTCGGAAGCCTACCTGGGAGACGGTCTGGACTGGTTCGACTTCGACATCGATACAACGGCGACGGCGACCACTGCGGGGACAGCGACCGCCATTAGCGCGAGGGCGGTGCCAACTCCGGTCAGTTATGGAGGCATGCCTCTGCCCCGCTTCTGGGCGATGGAAGACGCGCGCTACGATTTCGGTTCCATCGACGCGGCAGCTAATGATATCGGGCGGCTGCTGCTGGTCGAATTCGCTACCGTGTTCGGCAACGACTGGTACATATTGCCAATGAAGCTCCCGGTGGGTAGCCTGACCATCCTGGACAGCGTTGTCGTGAGCGATGTATTCGGCCGCAACCTGCTCATCGAGCGCGCCGGCATCGGTGAGCCTCAGTGGAACCTGTTCTCACTCTCAACGCTTGACGCAGGTGCAACGCACCCGGCCCAGGATGCGCTCCTGCTACCGCCGACGGTGGGCTACGTCACGGAGAGCAAACCCGTCGAGACGGTCCTCTTTCTACGCGATGAGATGGCGGACCTGGCGTGGGGGGTCGAGGCGCTGGTAGAAGACAATTTAGAGCGGCGCATCGACCGGCGGTCGCTCTGGGTCGGTCATCGAACGCCGCCGCCGGGCGACCCGGCCCGGCCGTCTTACCGGGTCGAAACCATCGTGCCCGACTACTGGATTCCCCTGGCTCCAGAACAGCTCGCCGATCAGCAATCGATTCATTTGCGGCTGGTGCCCATGGAGGTCGATCAGGGAGGGACACCGCAGGCCATCGAGCACCAGGGACGGCTCCTCACCGCAACGGATTCGGACGGTCGGCTCTGGCTGTTCGATGAGGAAGTCCCCAGCGAAGGCACTCGCGTGGATCGCCTCTATCGCTATGCGCGATGGCAGGGCGGCCGTAGCGCGCTGTGGACGGCGCGCCGGCGTGGCACGGGCGGCGGAGAAGGATCGAGCGGCCTGAAATTCGACGTGCTCGACCCGTCATGAGGGGTGTTCAGGACGACTTCGATGGCCATGTGATCTGACCTTTGCCTCGGTATGCCAGATTGGCGATCTGGCCGGCACGGGCCGCGGCGACTCCGGTTTCGACGGGCGCGTTCGGCTCCTTGCGCGTCTTGATGCACTCGAAGAAATTCTGCATGTGCGAGATGGTTCCGTCGCGAAAGCTCTCTTCCTTGAGAACGGGATTCTGATTACTCCTGGACGCCCTCGCGATAAACGCTGAAGCCGCTGCGATTGATCTTCAGCGTCGCCTCTGTGCCGCGGAATTCAAGGCCGCCATCGTCGATGGAGGAGCTCATCATGCCTTCGTACACCACGTCGAAGCCGGGATAGCGGAAGGCCGCCTGCACGGTGTCCGGGCAGTCCCATTGCTCGAAGACATATTTGTCGGCGAGCATCTGCGCCTCGCGCGGCTGATCGACCTTCATGGCCCAGTGCGCCACGTCGATCCAGTGCGTGAACAAGTCG
Source organism: uncultured Acidobacteriota bacterium (assembly GCA_963735555.1). GTDB lineage: Bacteria > Acidobacteriota > Terriglobia > Terriglobales > Acidobacteriaceae > Silvibacterium. The sequence continues at coordinate 213,564 of CAVTLP010000011.1, read as the reverse complement.
GTCATAGCGCCGCCGCCAAAATTCCAGAACCAGCGCCAGCGGTAGAACTTTTCTTCGCTGAAGGGCTGATCGGGAGCGGAGCCGAGCCACAGCTTCCAATCGAGTGCCTGCGTGTCGACAGGCTTGGGCCGCCTGCCCGCGCAGATAATTCTGCCACCAGTAGGTGCGTACCTGGGTGACGCGTCCGAGGCTGCCTCCCTGGATCAAATCGACGGCATCACGAAAGTGAGTCCAGCTGCGCTGCTGCATGCCGCACTGCAGAATCTGCTTGCCGGAGCGAACCGCATGGGTGAGCGTTGCGCCTTCTTCGATCGTGTGGGTGACCGGCTTTTCCAGGTAGACGTCTTTGCCGGCGGCCAGGGCATCGACGGCCATGCGAACATGCCAGTGATCCGGGGACGCGATGAGTGACAGCATCGATCTCCTTTTCGAGAACCTCGTGATAATCGACATGGGTGGTGGCGATGCCGTTGGACCGCTCCTTGACGGCATCGCGGCGCGGCGCATACACATCGCTCACGGCCACGATCTGGCAGGGGCCGACCTTGTCGGCGCAATCGAGCAGGTACTGCATGCGGCCTCCGGCTCCGATGACTCCGATGCGAAGAGTGTCGTTTGCGCCAAGCACTCTGGTTGAGGCGAGGGCGGTGAGTCCGCCTGCGATGAGAAAGCTGCGGCGATTGGGCTGATAGGTCATGGCGCTCCTGTCCGATTGTTCCCGCCGATCATTATCAATGAAAGTCACGAATTACGCGCCGGAAGATCAGCAGGATCTTTGTTCGCGACCAGGGATGGGTGGTTCCAGCCCGAGCAGGGTGATGGGCACGAATCAAGCCGCCAACGGCTTCCGCCCGTCACTTTTGTGAACGGCCCGGTGTTGCAGGCATTAGGATGGTGTTTCTGCTCGCAGGCGGATTTGCCCGATTCTCTCATCCTCTCACCGATAAGGAACAACTCATGCAGGAACGCAATTTGTTTTCCGGAAAGCGCAGGGTAGGAATCGCTCCACTTCTTTTCTGCTTTGCCTTCACTCTGCAATCGCAGACGCGGACGATTCAGGGGGGCGACGGCATCACGTTGCCTCCTCCACCGGTCGCCGCGGTGCATATGGTCACCGACGACTACAACGGGACCAAGATTGAAGACCCCTACCGCTGGCTGGAGGATGCGAAGAGTCCGGAAGCGCGGGCATGGATCGATGCCGAGAACCAGTACACGCAGAGCTATCTCTCGCGGGTGAAGATTCGTCCGGAGATAGTGAAGACACTGACGACGCTGGAACGGGTCGATGAGTACAGCATCCCTTCTTTGTACGGCTCGAAGTACTTCTTCGAGAAGCGGCTGGCGGAGGAGAACCAGCCCTCGATTTACGTGCGCGACGGCTGGCAGGGGAAGGATGAAAGGCTGATTGACGCGACCAAACTCAGCGCGGATCAGAACACTTCGGTCAACATTCTGGACGTATCGCGAGAGGGCGACCTGCTGGTTTACGGCGTGCGCCAGGGCGGCGCGGACGAACTTTCGATTCATGCGATGAACGTGAACGATCGCAGGGATCTCGCAGATGTTCTGCCTCCGGCGCGCTATTTTGGCGTAAGTCTTAGCCCCGCGAACAAGGGCCTGTACTATTCGCGCTTCACGCCACACGAGGGCTCGACCGTTTGGTTGCATACCTTCGGTAGTCCATTGGATAAGGATGTTAAGGTCTTCGGCGGCGAGTATCGCGGAACGAAAAGCTGGGCGAGCTGGACCTGATCGGCGCGAGCGTCACCGATAACGAACGGTATCTCATTGTTCAGATCGCCCATGGCGTTCCGGCCACACGCGACGACATTCTGGTGAAGGACCTGCGCAAGCCGGAGAGTGATTTCGTTCCACTGGTCTACGGTGTCGAGGGTCACACGCGCGCGGAGAACGTCGGAGATCGCTTCTTTCTCATGACCGATTCGCAGGCGCCGAACGGTCGCATCGTCGAGGCCGTTCCGGGCGGCCAGCCTGCACAATGGAAGCCCGTGATCGGCGAAGGCAAGGACGTGATCGACAGCTTCAGCGTCGTGGGTGGAAAGCTGTTTGTGTCACGGCTCAAGGATGTGAAGACCGAGACCACGGTCTACACGCTCGAAGGCCGCGAAACGGGAACGCTGAGCTATCCCGGTATTGGCTCGGGGTCAGTGGTCTATGGACGTCCGGACCAGACGGAAGGTTTCTACACCTTCGAGTCGTTCATCGCGCCGCCGGCGATTTATCGTTACGACACGAAGACTGGCCGCTCCGAGGTTTTTGCCGCGCCGAAGGTCCCCTTCGATTCGTCGCAGTATGAGGTGACGCAGGTCTTCTATACGTCAAAGGACGGCACGAGGGTGCCGATGTTTGTCGCGGGCAAAAAAGGCCTGGCGCGGGATGGCAAGGCGCGTCTGCTGATGACCGGCTACGGCGGATTCGACGTGCCGATGCTGCCGGCATGGAAATCCGAGTATGCATGGTGGATGGAGCAGGGGGGATTTTTCGCGCTGCCGAATCTACGCGGCGGAAACGAGTATGGCGAGGCCTGGCACAAGGCGGCGATGTTCGCGAACAAGCAGAATGTCTTCGACGATTTCTTCGCGGCGGCCGAATATCTGATCAAGAACGGTTACACTACGCCGCAGCACTTCGCGATCCGCGGGCGCTCGAACGGTGGGCTGCTTATGGGTGCGGCGATGACGCAGAGACCGGATCTGTTTGGAGCGATCTGGTGCGGCTATCCGCTGCTCGACATGCTGCGCTATGAGAATTTCGAATTTGGCCGGGCGTGGACAACGGAATATGGGAGCGCGGAAAATGCCAAGGACTTCGCCTATCTCGTAAAGTATTCGCCGTACCAGAATGTGAAGCCGGGGACAAAGTATCCCGCCATCATGTTCTTTACCGGGGACAGCGATACCAGGGTCGATCCGCTGCACGCGCGCAAGATGACGGCGCTGGTGCAGGCGGCGAGCGCGAGCGACCGTCCGATTTTGCTGCACTATTCGCTCAAGGGCGGACACAGCGCGGGCGTTTCAGTGTCGCAATTTGTGGAAGATGAGGCGGATGAGCTGGCTTTTCTATGGAATGAAACGGGCGGGAAGTGAAGGCTCGGGTGCGGTGTTCTCCGGGAGAGGCCGCTATCTCAAAATGAGCCATCGCAGAACATCGGCTCACGCTGGCCCCGGTTGCACCCGATAATCCGCATACCTGTATAGGGGGCGTGTCGCTGAGCGGCGGCTTCGATCGTTGAGAGGATGTGGACAAAGCATGGCGGCAGAACCGGTTCAGGAAGGGTGCGAGCAGCGATTTCGGCTTGCCGTCGAGGCGTCCCTGGACGGCTTTTGGGATTTCGATGTGGCCCGGAACACGGCCCACTACTCGTCGCGGTGGCAGGCGATTGCCGGCTTTGAGCCGTGCGAGTACGCCGGGGGACTCGAGCACTGGCTGGAGCGGGTACACCATGAGGATCGGCCGCGCTTCGAGACAGAGATGAAGGCGCTCTGCGCCGGCAAGTCAAAGCGGATGCGCAACGAGCATCGCCTGCGCGACCGGCATGGATCGTGGCGCTGGGTGGTGGTTCACGGACTGGCCGGGCATTGCCGGCTGCAGAATGGTGGAGCACCGAACACAGCACCGGAGGTGGCGCGCATTGCCGGGTCGATCACAGACCACACCGAGCGCCGGATGGCCGATCCGCTGACCGGGCTGCCGAACCGCATGTATTTCATCGAACATCTGGAGCGCCGGCTGGAGCGGGCGCAGGCGCTGGAAGTCTGGGACTTCGCAGTCTTGTCCCTCGCGATCGAGCGCTTCAAGATGGTGAATGAAAGCCTGGGCTACGCGGGCGGCGACGCCCTGCTGGTGGAGATAGCTTCGCGACTCACCGATGCCATGGGCAGATGGAGGATGCCGGCGGAATCTGTGATTGCACGGCTGAACGGAGCCGAGTTCCTGGTGTGCCTGGAGGGCGTTGACAACGAACAGCAAGCGATCGAGATCGCGAAAGATATCCATACCGAACTGCGGCAGCCCTTTCAGTGGCGCCGCGAACGGGTCGCGCCGTCCGCGGCCATGGGCATTGCCCAGGCGGATGACGGATACGCGCATCCCGAAGAGCTGATGCGCGATGCGGACACCGCGATTACGGAAGCCAAGACCCTGGGGCGAGGACGGCTGGTGTGCTACTCAAGCGGTATGCGCGAGACGCGATCTGGCTCGGCTGCAGATGGAAGCCGACCTCGAGCAGGCGATACGCACCGGGCGAGCTGCTGCTGCACTATCAACCGGAGATCGACCTGGCGACACGCGCAGTAGCGTTGGCTTCGAGGCGCTGGTACGCTGGCGGCACCCAAGCGCGGCCTGATACCGCCGGGCGAGTTCATCCCGCTGGCCGAAGAGACAGGCCTTATTCTGCCGCTGGGCGACTGGGGATTGGCGGAGGCTTGCCGGCAGGTGGCGGAGTGGAGAGCGACTGCCGACTGGGCAAAAGCCGGCCTGCGAGTGAGCGTGAATCTTTCTGCGCGGCAGTTCGGGCGTCCGGGCCTGGCCGCACATGTGGCGGAGGTGCTGGCGAAGACAGCGGTATCGGCCGGACGACCTGCGGCTCGAAGTGACCGAAAGCAGCCTGATGAGCAATCGCGGATGCGGCGCTCGAGACCATGCAGGACCTGCAGACCCTGGGCGTCGGCCTGCACATGGATGATTTTGGAACCGGATACAGTTCGCTGAATCACCTGCATCGCTATCCGTTCGACACGTTGAAGATCGACCGTTCGTTCATCCAGGGAATTGCGAGCGAGAAAGAAAGCGCGGATATTGTCGGGACGATTCTGGACCTGGCGCGGTCGCTCGAAATGGACGTGGTGGCCGAAGGAATCGAGACGCCCGAGCAGGCTAGAGCGGCTGAAGGTACTCGGGTGCCGACTCGGGCAGGGATATTACTTCGCCAAGCCCTGGATCCGGAAACGATCAGCGCCATGCTGGCGTCTCCGGGCGGGGCAGGGTGTTGGATGCCGGGAATCGACCAGCCGAATTGAACCTGGAAAATGGGTTTGTTCAGATCAGTGCAAATGTGTGCTTATGTGTAATCGAAATAGTTACAAATATCGTTCACGGCGATTTGTCGCTTAAACAGGCGTCTTCTGCGAGCATTCAGCGAGTTGGGTCGCAAGGAATTGCAGGTATTGCTGGAGTCCAGCGCCGGTTTTTGCTGAAACCGCGAAGTGGCGCATCCCCGGTCGCACGGCCTGAATGTTCGCCTTCAGCGATTCCTCATCGAATTCAACCGCCTCGGCAAGATCCATCTTAGTGATTACTGCGACATCTGCACTGTTAAAGATGGTGGGGTACTTCAGCGGCTTGTCTTCGCCTTCTGTAACCGAGAGCAGGACGAGGCGTAGATTCTCGCCCAGATCGTAGGAGGAAGGGCAAACCAGATTGCCGACGTTTTCGATGAAAAGAAAATCGAGTTGGCCAAGCTCCCAACCGCTCAGAGCATGATCAACCATCGCCGCTTCAAGATGACAGAGGGTTCCGGTTGTAATCTGCTTTACTGGAGCCTGGCTGCGCGCCAGCCGAATTGCATCGTTCTCCGTGGCGAGGTCTCCGACCAGAGCAGCCACGCGATAATTTGGATGCAGGAGCGTGAGCGTCTTTTCGAGAAAGGCCGTCTTGCCCGCGCCCGGGCTTGAGACCAGGCTCACAACAAATGTTCCTTGCGCGCGGAAACGCTCGCGCAACGCCCGAGCAACGAGGTCATTCTGCTTCAGGACGTTCCTACGAACTTCCAACAGGCGCGGTTCGGCGCTCATCGTGTACCTCCAGAGCAGTGATGGACAGTTCTTTTCCATGAATGACGTTTGGAGTTGGCATTCCGCAGTCAGGACAGCAGAACCATTGCATCGAGTTCAAAGTTTTTTGCGCCTTGCAGGTTGAACAGAACACCTCGATAGGAATCTCCTTGATGACGAGTCGCGAGCCTTCCAGCGGTGTGCCACTGCACGCAATTTCATAGGAGAAGAGCAACGCATCCGCGACGACTCCGGACAGCAGACCAAGATCAAGGTAAACGGTATCGATCGTGACCTCGCGACGTTCGGCTTCTTCCTGCGCCATGTCCACGATGCTCATTGCGATCGAGAGCTCATGCATAAGGGCCCCCATTGTGGGCGTTCTGGGAAAAGGCAGCGAGCGCGGCCTGACCGAGGCTGATTCCACCGTCATTCGGCGGGACCGCATGGTTAGTCCACACCGCCAGTTTTTCGGCGTCGAGAAGCGGTTTTAGATCTTCCAGGAGCAACTCGTTCTGAAATACGCCTCCGGAGAGGACGACGGAGTGAATACCCCGCGTCTCGCGGAGGGCTGTGATCGATGCATGTAGCCCCGTCGCGATTCCTCGTTGAAATGCACGGGCGATCTCGCCTGTCGAGCGCCCGCGCACCCTGTCATGGATGACGCGCTCGAGCAACGGACGGAAGTCGAGCTCGCCATCGACACATGGGAATAGATACGCTTCGCTGGGCGGTGCGCTGTGAGCGAGTTGTTCGAGCCAGATAGCAGCCTGTCCTTCAAAGGTCGACTCTCTTACAAAACCAAGCAGGGCAGCGGCAGTATCGAAAAGTCTGCCCATCGATGTAGTGGAAAACGTGCGCACTCCTCGTTCTATGAGCCGCATGGCGTTTTGATAACGCGAGCCGAAGTTGAAGGGAGCGGCTGAAAGATCTGGAAGGTCGTTCAGTTGCGAGAGAAATCCGGCGGCTGCTTGAACGGGATATTGGGCGGCCGCATCGCCTCCGGCAAGCGCCGCCTGACGCAGATGTGCCACGCGCTCGAAACCGCGCTCGACGCTGCCGACAAAGATCTCGCCGCCCCAGATCGTTCCGTCGTCTCCGTATCCGGTTCCGTCAAAGCTCACTCCAACGACCGTCTCTTCCCACTCGCCCCGCTCGGCCAGAACCGACGCTAGATGGGCACGATGATGTTGCACAGCGCAACGTCGCGCAACCGGCAGCCTGAAAGCGTGCTCAGTAGATGCATACTGCGGATGGCAGTCGTGCGCGACCATCAGATCTTCCCATCGCACGTCGTACATGGAAATCAGGTCGGTCACGGTCTCTTCGAAGGCGCGGAAGGCCTGGTAGTGATCCAGATCTCCGATGTGCTGGCTAACGAACGCTTGCCCATCGACGACGAGAGTAATGGAGTTTTTCAGGTCAGCGCCGAGGGCCAGAATCGGGTGTCTCGTCGGCAACGTGGCGACTGCTCCCGGAGCGTAACCCCGTGCGCGGCGCAGGATCGTTGGACCGAGGACTCCAGCGCGCGCGACAGAGTCGTCGATCCGGCGTGCGATAGGCCGCTCGCCGATGAGGAACGCGTCCGCAATTTCGGACAGTCGCTCAAGCGCATCGCGATCCTCGTATGCGATGGGTTCGCTGGAGCGATTGGCGCTGGTCATCACAAGGACATCCGGAGCGCCGGCGGCAAAGAGCAGGTGATGGAGTGGCGTGTATGGAAGCATCACGCCAAGCTCGTGGTTGTCGGGGGCGACGCCGGTAAGCCCCGCTTCTTCGGTGCGAGCACAATTGGTCGGGCGGTAGAGGTCAGGAGGGCTTCGGAATCGGAAGACAATGCGATGAGACTGCGCGCGACGTCGAGATCTCTCGCCATGAGTGCAAATGGCTTTTCCTTGCGGAACTTTCGCTCGCGCAAGGCGGCGTTCGCGTCGGGATTGCGCGCGTCGCAGGCCAGGTGATAGCCACCCAGTCCTTTGATCGCGACAATCTTTCCTTCACGAAGAAGTTGAGCCACGCGATCCATTGCTTCACTATCGTCGGAGATCGTCCGATTTCGTTCGCAGAGAAAATACTTCGGGCCGCAGGTGGGGCAGGCCATGGGCTGCGCATGGAATCGGCGGTTAGCCGGGTCGTGATACTCGTGGCTGCAGTAGTCGTCCAGCGGCCACTGGCGCATCGTGGTGTTCGGGCGGTCGTACGGCAATGCGAGGATGACGCCGTAACGCGGTCCGCAATTGGTGCAATTGATGTAGGGATAGGCGTATCGTCGATCCGACGGGTCGAAAAGCTCTGCGAGGCACTCGTCGCAGACAGGAAGATCCGGCGAAACGCGGACGGTTGGCCTGTCGAGCCGTTCGCTGTCTCGAATCGTGAAGTCGCTCAAGCTCTCGCATGGTGCGGACTCCACTTCAATCTCGGCGATGTGTGCGGCAGCCGGTGGCTTGAGTCGCATCTCCCGAACAAATGCGGCCAGATTTTCCTCGGCGCCTTCGAGATGAATCTCGACTCCCTGCTCACCGTTGAGCACCCATCCTGTGAGCATGTTTGCCTGAGCGAGCCGATACACAAAAGGTCGAAAGCCAACTCCCTGCACAACTCCGCGCACGCGAATGGAGCAGGCAGCCGTTATCATGACTTCGAACCTACAACGCAGCCGCGTCCGTGCCATCCGACCTGGATCACTTTGCCATCCTCGACAAGGACGGGAACTGTGCAGGAGAGTGCTATCGAGTGACCGCAAGCGTTCGCGCGCCTCCGCATCGGTATCGATGTCGTATTCGATGAACTCGCTTCCGGGTCCACTCCAGCCACTCGCGCAATTCCTCGGTGTAGGGACAGCTTGCCGTGCCGTAGAGTTCAAGCTTCGCCATGCGCGAGCACCTCCAGAGTTTCCCGGATGACGTGATAGGCCGAGGCCTGAACTTCCTGGATGCGCGGGATGTAGTCGACTGCGAACGATGATGGGAAAGTCGGCGAGGCCGCGGCGATAGATTTCTCCGCCGTCGTAACCGAGCAGAGCGACGGTGAGCAAGCCGCGTTTGCGCGCCTCTTCGAGCGCCATGACGATGTTGCGCGATCCGCCGCTGGTCGAAATGCCGATCGCAACATCCTCCGGTTGCGCCTGTGCAATCAGTTGGCGCAGAAAGATCACCTCGGTGCCTACATCATTGGCGAGTGCGGTGATATTGGCCGGCTCCATCGAGAGCGAGATCGCCGGAATCGGGCGGTATCCAGCCGGAGGCAGCACGCAGTCGAGCGCCCAGTCGTTGGCGTCGGTGGCCGACCCGCCATTCCCGAAGATAATCAGCTTTGCCGCCTTGCGATAATCGCTGATGGATGGCGCGCGCAGCGTTGGCGATCTGTTCCGACTGCTCCTCTGCCAATCGAGTCCGCAGCAGGGTGTCGTCATGCACCTTCATCTGGATCGACGCGGCCACCTCCTCGACGATGTCGGTCGTTTCCTGCTTCTTGTGCCCGAGAAACGGATAGAGAAATTCGGATTGGCCAACGTCCTGACCCAGTTCGCGATGCTCGAAGAAGACGTGCACCGTCTCCCAGAGCGTGTGATAGAAAATCTCGACCATTTCCTGGTGAATGAAGGGATCGCGCGTGGCGGAACTCAAGTGCGTACGAGCCCTCAGGACCGGGCAGCGCAAAGGTCATTGCTCCACGCGAATGGGCCGACGCCAGACGCGGCCAGCACCTCGGGATCGCCTTCCGGAGGGCCGAATCCCATCACGATGTCCTCGGGGCGGAGAATGACATCGAGCCAGGCCCGAAACGCCATCGAGAGATCGAGCGCCGGTAGAGCCCGCTTGCCGACGATGACCGGGTGGACGAACTCGACCGAGACATGCTGAGCGTCGGTCGCATATGGGCCGCGTCCGAAGGCCAGCAGGCGCCCTCCGCGCAGGAAGCGTTCCGACATCTCGCGACAGGCCTCCGCCAGTCGCCTTGCTTCCCGAGCGAAGAACTGTTCGATAATCTCGTTGCGCACGAGCAGCCGTTCTTCAATCCGCTCTGTTAGATTGCAAGCCGTTTCCATCGCCGCCTTCCTAACAGATTCGCGGCAGAGGATCGCCGACAAGCATGTCTACGATCCGGCTGCCGCCGTATCGCGTGGTTACCAGCACGGCGCAGGCGGGCTCGGTTCGGACCTCGCCAATGATGAACGCATCCTCTCCGCCGTCTGTCCGATTCAGCGCGTTCAGAGCGGCGTCAGCGTACTCCGGCGCGACCACGGCGAGAAACTGACCTTCGTTGGCAATGTGCAGCGGATCCAGCCCGAGCAATTCGCACGCGCCGCGAACCTCGTCGCGCATCGGAATTTCTTCCTCCGACAGCACGATGCCAAGGCCGCAGTCGCGGGCGAGTTCATTCAGAGATGTCGCAACACCGCCGCGGGTCGGATCGCGCATCCAGCGAATTCCCGGAGCGGCCTCTTCGACCATAGCTTCGACCAGAGGCAGGACGCAGCGCGTGTCGGAAGACAGGTCGGCTTCGAGGTCGAGCTCGCCGCGCGCGAGAAGAATGGTGATGCCGTGATCCCCGATCGGTCCGGAGAGGATAACCTTGTCGCCGGGACGAACGGATCGCGCATCGACGGTCACCTGCGGCATGAAGCGGCCGATGCCGGTGGTCGTGATGTACATGCCGTCGGCCTTGCCGCGCTCGACGACCTTCGTATCTCCGCCGACAATGCTCACTCCGGCACGTTGAAGCGGCGGCAGCCATGGCGCGGATCTTCGCTCTCCAGAACCGATGTCGGCAGTCCCTCTTCGAGAACGAAGGTCACGACCATCGCCTGGCCCCTGGCTCCTGAAACAGCCAGATCGTTCATGGTTCCGTTCACGGCGAGCTCGCCGATCGAGCCCCCGGGGAACTTGAGCGGCTTGACGACAAAGCTGTCGGTGGTGATCGCGACGGAAGCTGCCGTCGATTTGAACACGCGCCGCATCGTCGAGGGGCGCGTATGAAGTTTCGAAGAGGAGCGGAGCAAAGAGACCTTCCACGAGCCTGCGGCTGGCCTTGCCGCCGGCGCCGTGCGCCATCTCGATCTGCGAATCTCGAAAGCGGATGGCGGGGAGAACGCTTTCGACCGCGGTCTTTCCGTTCAGGCCACCGAGCTGATGCTTGTCACCATTGCTGCTGCCTTGCGATGTTCGTAGTTGTAATATGCTGCGCATGAACCCTCTGAAGAAACCATAAGCGCGCCGACTGGATGTTCCGGGGTGCATTCATTGCCGAACAGTTTGCACTGCGCAGGCTTGAGCACGCCCTTGAGAACCTCTCCGCACTGCGCGGCCTTGGGATCGGTAACCCGGGTGCCGGGGATCGGGAAGCGCTGCTCGGCATCCCACTCGGCGTATTCGTCGCGGATTTTCAATGCCGATTGAGAGATGAATCCGAGCCCGCGCCATTCAAAATAGGGCCGAAGCTGAAAGACCTCAGCCATCGCTTTCAGCGCAGCGCGATTGCCTTCCCACGGCACAACTCGTTTGTACTGATTTTCGACTCGCGCCTCTCCCGCCCTGAGCTGCCGAAGCAGCATGACGATGGACTGGAGCAGGTCGAGCGGCTCGAATCCCGAAGTGACAACCGGCTTGCCCTCGTTCCTGGCGATCCATTCGTAAGGGCGGCAGCCGATCACCGTCGAGACGTGTCCCGGTCCGATGAAGGCATCGAGGCGCATATCAGGGGAGTCGAGAATCGCCCGGATGGCGGGAATGATCGTGACGTGATTGCAGAAGACGGAAAAGTTCGTGATGCCCTCCGCCCTTGCGCGCATCAGTGTAAGCGCGGTGGAAGGCGCGGTCGTCTCGAATCCAATCGCGAAGAACATGACGTGCCTGTCGGGATTCCGTCTCGCGATCTGGAGAGCGTCGGCAGGCGAATACACAATGCGCACGTCGGTGCCGCGAGCTTTGTGTTCGAAGGGGCTGCCGAGTGTTCCGGGCACGCGCATCATGTCTCCGAAGGCTGCGAAGATCACGTCGGTATTCCTGGCAACGGCAAGGCCGTCATCAATTCTTCCCATCGGAAGAACGCAGACCGGGCACCCGGGGCCGTGAATCAGCTCAATGTTGGAGGGCAGCACGTCCTTCAGGCCGAAGCGGTAAATGGCGTGCGTGTGCCCGCCACAAACCTCCATGATGCGATAGTGCCTGCCCGGGTCGGCGAGGCGATAGATCTCCTCGGAAGCTTTCGTGATCAGCTCAGGGTCCCGAAATTCGTCTACATATCGCATCTACGACCTCTGCGCGGTTTCGTTCAGGTCAGTTCTTCGCAGAAACGCTTTAACTCGGCCTGGGATTTCCATTCATGGGTTCGCCACTCTCTTCAAGACCGTACCCGCGAACCTCGTCTATGGCCTGCTCTGTTTCACCGAGCAAGTGAAGGAGATGCATCTGCTCCATTGCATCCTGCTCGCTGATCTTTGGTCATGGCAAAGCCCACGTGGATCAGGACCCAGTCGCCGATCACCGGCATGTCATCCTGCAAGAGTCCCAGGTCCACCTTGCGGCGCACACCTGCCACCTCTACTGTTCCCAGGTGCGCCTGGCCGGGAACGAATTCGACGATCTTGCCAGGAATGGCTAGACACATTCAGCCGTTTCCTCCACGTGGTTTTTCATTGCTCTCTCCGCGCTACGATCTCAAAGGAAAACTTAAGTTCATCCTTCAACTTGAGTGCGCCTCCGGCAACAGAAACCAGTTTTATATCGTAGTCGGTCTGGTTCAGCGAGAAATCACCCGACGCCCGTAGCATACTCCCTAATAACGCGACGCGCGCGGTGATCGTCTGACTGCGCTTCACGCCATGCAGAGTCAGGTCTCCGTTGAGCGTAGCCGAGTAAAGCATATCCGTCATCTTGGTAACCGAAATGCCGGGAGCCTCATAGAGGATCTCCGAATACCGTGCCGTCTCCAGAACCTCCTGGTTCATCAGGCGTTCGATTTCACGCCGATCTTTGTCGCTGATGTCGTTCTGCACGCTCAGAGAAGATGCCTTGATTGAAAGCCGGAAAGAGCTGGCCTCGAGCTTGTCGGGATTGAAGCTCATCCCGCCGCTGAAGTCGCGAATGCCAATGATGGGATTGTGGCCCATCGCCGCCAGTAGTCCCGTCGCAAAGGCGCGCACCGTGAACCGGCTTGACCGGCCATCGATGACGTAGCGATCCGAAACCGTCTCATCCGCTTCGACAGCGGCAGTCGAAATCTCATCCATTCAGTATTCTCCCCTCACATCGCCCGCAATTTCAAATATCGTTCGATGTCGGGCATCGCAGCCTGCGCCAGGTTGCCGACTCCGAGTTGCGACATATAACGGCGGACGAAGGGATTGGAAAGAATCAACCCCGCTCCGAAGATCATCAAAGCCACGCCTCCCAGCATGTAAAGCGTGTCCTTATCACTTCCGTTTCCGTTCGTGGTGGATTCAAGTATTTCCATAGCCACAGCACATCTCCTTTCGCCTGCTTACTCTTGGTTCTTTGTAGTCGACCGATCTTCGTTCAAAATTTCTTCTACGAGTTTCTCCACTACCTTAATCGCCTCATGCACGGCGGCCTGAACGGGAGCGCTCAAGCCCATCTGCCCATCGTCGCCACCGAATGTTCCAGGCTCGCATCCCACCAGCAGCACGCGCTTCAGCGGACCATGCATGGCAGTGGCCATGCGCAGCACGTTCATAGGATTCATGGCGTGGGGTTCGACGAAACTGGCTTGAGGCAGTAAAGCAGCGGGATCGTTCAGATCGGGCTCGACCACATAGACCGTTCCTGGGGGCTGTCCGTGGGGAAACGCATCGATCAGAATGGTGGTTTCATACCCATCTTGCAGCGCATAGGCGAGATCAAAGCCTCGTATCCCGAAATCTGCAACGCGTACGGAGGCTGGGAAGCTGTCCTGGGGAAGCTGCTGCGCTACTTCGACTCCGAAGCCGTCGTCGCCGAGAAAAATGTTGCCAATGCCGGCTACCAATATGCGGGGCTTCTCTGTACCCATCTGCGGACGCTGCTCGCTTGCGGGAAGCGGCTCGACCTCAGACGGATCAAAGAAGAAGCGATGGCCGGGCTGACGAAGCAATCCCATATCGCGCCCAGGATCATCATCGAGGACAACGCAGACGTGCGATTTGCCCTCGTAATCCTGCTCGATAGCCTCAATCGTTGCAATCTGCCCGTGTAGCGCGATATCCAGAATGTCTCCGCCTTTGTGAGGAAAAAGTCGGACGCGATCGCCCGTTCTTACTTCCACGCCCGAGATCACCAGGTGATCGACGAGAGTCTTGTCTTCGAGCAATTGCCACTCCCACTCGTTCATCGCGCCTCCCTGCTCCACTGGGTGTAACCCGCGCAATGCGCCGTGGAGCTTCATGAATTGTTCGGGCGGCATGCTCTCAGTGCGTTCGAGTATCTGGCGGGCGCGCTGATCGGATTGCCGCATCTCATGCTTCTCTTCCTCGGTCATGGTCAGGATGCGCAGGGAGAGAATCTCGTCGATCTCGGTGCCGTCGAAGAGGCTGCCCGGGCTTTCAGGGGCGATCTGTGGATAGTCGTAGAGAATGATGGGCGACGACAACATGGTGTCCCGATCGCCCTCATCGCCAACCAGAACCGGCCAGGTTCCGGTGTTGTTGCATTCGGCGGCGAGACTCCGCAAATCCTCAGGCGGATCGAGCAGCGAGATGAATTGGCCGTTCTCCGCAGTCAGGATAGTGTGCGCAGAGACGAGCGAATAGATCAGAGCGTCGGCGCGGGTTTGTTGTTGTGGCGATTCGGGCGATGTTTCGCGCGAAGTAAGGTTGTGAACGCGCACAGTAATTTTGGTCACGCCGTTCTGGCATCTCTTCGCATCGATCTCGACCGATCCGGACACTGTCTTCCCACTCGCGAAGGATGACGCCCGCGATCTGGCCGCTTTCGTCGCGCAAGGGCTCAAGCTCTCTGCCGGAAGGAAATTGAAAGCAATGCAGGCGGACGGAGAAAAAACGGCAGGATGCAATGGGGGCAGCGTGACTTCGCGTTCCACTGCCTCCTGCCATGACGTATAAGTCTGTCCGCCAGCTGTCCAGCTCTGTCCACAATCTCGAATTCCGGTTCTCTGCTCTGCGGAAGCTCGTCCAGCGGCCGCGTCGAGCTTTCCGATTGAGCGATTGACGATCTGCAGAAAGCGAATCTTCACGTTGAGTTGCGTGGATGAATCCGTCGCGCAGCAGACATTCCGTCTGCATAGTCCAGGCCTCTGAGCCATTCTGTGCTTCGCTGTAAGCGCGCGGGCAGAGTACACCGAAGTTCCAGCGCTGCCGATTCTTCACCGCCGACGCGCGATAGGGATACAGCATGTAGCCCTCGTAGAGCACAGCCTCGGCGATCTTTTCCACGCGGTCGAGATTCATGAGTTCACCGTCTCCTCCACCGGCAGCACTCGCTCCAACGCCTGCTCCCAGGTGGGGATTCCGTGCTGAGTCTTGTATTGGTAGAGGCGCTCAAATATGTCGCGGCGCAGATTCAGCCAGACGTTGTTGGGATAGTAGGAATCCATCATCTCGCGCCACACTTTGACCGGCAGCTTGAAGCGTGCCTCCTGCTCCCACGAAATCGGCGCAACCTGCAGAGCCTCATCGGAATCGGCGTAGAACACGGTGCCGCTGAATTGGAAACAAAGCGGTATCTCTCCGTCGGTTAAACCTTCGAAGTATTTGGTGGCCGCCACGTTGAAATCGAAGGTGCAATGGATAGGGAGATCGGTGACTGTACTGCCATGGAAGCTGGGCACAACAAGGCTGGCATGAGTCCAGAGCAGGCTGCGCAGCGTCTGGCTCCAACGCTCGGGTTCGCCGAATAAATCGCGCATTCGTGCCTGCTCCTCTGCGTTATAGCGACGTCGGGTGACGTCAATCTGAATCTGGCAGCGCAGGGCGACTGTGTGGATGGTCTCGGCAGCATTTGCGTTTGCGATGCGGAGCTTAAATGCAATCGTGGGTGAGATTGCAAACGGAACGACGGCCGCTTCTTCGATCTTGAAGCTCAGCTCAGGCATTCGCTTCCCCACTCACGATGTCGGCTCGCAATCTTAGATCGGTAAAGAACCGTCCGATCTCCGTCCAAACTTCGGTGCCTCCTGAGAGTCCTTTCCAGTTGGCGCGAATGAGGCCGACAAGTCGATAACATTCGTCGATTGGCGCGATGTAGTATTCGGCGCGAGATAATTCGTGGGCGTGGCCGACGCGATTGACGAGCAAGGCTTCGATGTCGGGCCGCAACTGCGCGGAGGATCGCGTTTTGCTCGACGATCTCGGTCCAGGCGTCGAGAGGGAGGAGCGACTCCACGGCTCCCGCAGGGCTGGGGTAGAGTGGAACAATTCTGCCTTCGATACTCGAATGGAAGAAGAACGCCATGTTGATAGGGATGAGCAGGTTTTCCCATTGCGCGTCCGTCATCTTGAAGTCAGCCAGAAGCTGTGCGCGACGGGATACGCGCCGGTACTTGCCTCCGGCCATGCCATCGAAGAGAGTCGCGCAGGCTTCGCAGGCACAGACAATCTTTCGAGAGGCGATCTCAACGAGGTGCGGATGTTGATGCGCCACGGCGAGGCTGCACAGCTCGCACCGTTCGACGGGCTGCCTGGGGCGGGCGAATTGTCGGAGTGTGGCAAATGCCTGGTCTAAAGATGCAGAGCGGCGGGATGCAGAGTCGGGACGCGGATGTTCCGGCAGGCAAGTCAAAGACTTCAATCGGCACCGTCCACTTCTACACGATGTCCATGACCGGCCAGTGCAGAGGCAGCAGCCGGGTACTTCAACAGGGTCTCCAACGGAACAAAGCCGGAAGATGGTTCGTCTTCGGGTGCGTGGATGGCAAGAGAGGTTAGATCGGGCGCCAGATCGTAAATGACATTCCTCCACGATGGCCTGCAGATTTTTCGTCGTTGATCCACAGGCGTGGCCCGAAGTGAGAAGGCGGACCTGGATGGCTCCGTCTTGAATGCCGACCAATTCCACCTGGGCATCAAATTTGCGCAGGCGCGTCCCTGCAGTGTCGAGGGCCTTCAGAACACGGGTTTCCATGTCATCGGGATGCAGGGAATAGAGAAGAAGCAGATTGCGGACGATTGGATCCTGGCCGAGTTTGCCGATCAGGGCGTCCCCCGAGGGCCCGCGACTCAAAAACAATCTCCATGATCCGCTCGAGGCCGGTGCCATGGACCTCCATGAGGAGCTGGACAAGGTCACGTGCCGCAACTTTGGATCCGCTGCCCGGCATCTGGTCGAGTTCGCCGACCAACGTACCGAGCTGCCGGATCTTTTCCTGAAAATCTTTTTCGCCAGCCACGCCACTCCTTCTCTGAGTGCGATCGAACGAGAGCGCAGCCCCACAAAATCAATCCCTCAGGCTCTACACTTCTCGTACTTCGCCCGCTACCTGGTTAATGTGAGCATCGCAACGAAATTACGGTTGCAGCCCGAACATCGGAGAATGGTGTGTCTCCAGCACTTTGCCATTCCCCAGATACATATGCACTCCACAAGGCAGGCAGGGGTCAAAGCTCCTGACGGCCCGCATAATATCAATTCCCTTGAAGTTCTCGGGCCCATTTTCTTCAAAGATGGGTGTATTCTGCACCGCGTCTTCATATGGACCGGGCGTGCCGTAGATGTCGCGCGGGTTCGCGTTCCACGGTGTCGGCGGATAGGGATGATAATTAGCAATTTTGTGGTTACGAATTACCACGTGATGTGAAAGTACGCCGCGAACGGCCTCATGGAAGCCGCATCCGATAGCTTCTTCGGGAACCTTGAAGTCATTCCAGGTCTTTGTCCTGCCGGCGTGCAACTCGGCGAGCGCCTGCTCGGCGAAATGCAGAGCCGCGGCGGCGGCGTAGGCCTGGAAATAAGTGCGGGCGCGATCACGCTCGATAGCGTTGCTCCACTTGGGAATCTTCCACTCCAGCTCGACTTCGGGCAGCGACATGGTCTTAGGAAGGTAAATCTTGACGCTGTGACCCGTGGCCTTGATGTAGCCGATGTCCACGATGCCAGCCAGCGCCGTCGCCCAGAAGCGCGCAATCGGACCACCGCCGGTGTCTAACGCAAGATAGTCTTCAGTGCGCTTGTCGTACCAACGCGGAGACATGACCCACGTGTATTTGCCCGTAAAGTCGCGCTTCTGCGGCTTAGGGTATGTGCTCTGGTTCCAGGGATGCCGTTGATCGACGGGATTGCCCAGCGGGTCCTTCTTCACAAAGGTCTCTGCATTCTGCCAATCGTCGTAATACGAGCTGCCCAGCAGGATGCGGATATTGAGGTTGATGTCAACCAGATCCGTAGTGACCAGTTCACCATCCACTACGACTCCCGGCGTCACGTACATCGCGCGGCCCCAGTCGGTCATTTTCTCGTAGGTGTAGTCGCAGACATCGGGATTGTTGAACGAGCCCCAGCAGCCGAGGAGAATCCGCCGCCTGCCAACCTCTTCGTAACCGGGGAGGGCTTCATAGAAGAAATCGAAGAGGTCGTCATGGAGCGGCACAACCTTCTTCATGAATTCAACGTACTTCATCAGTCGAACGATGTAGTCAGTGAAGAGTTGAACGGTCGGCACCGTGCCCACTCCGCCCGGATAGAGCGTCGATGGATGCACGTGGCGCCCTTCCATCAGGCAGAACATCTCGCGGGTCATGCGGCTCATCTGCAACGCCTCGCGATAGAAGGCTCCGGTGAAGGGATTGAGCGCCTTCATTATGTCGCCGATGGTGCGGTAGCCGTGTAGTTCAGCATGCGGCGAAGCGGTCTTTTCCGCCTTTTCCCAAACGCCAGGATTGGTTTCCTTTACCATCTGCTCGCAGAAGTCCACGCCGACCAGGTTGTCCTGGAAGATGTTGTGGTCGAACATGTATTCGGCGGCCTCGCCGAGGTTCACGATCCATTCAGCGATGGGCGGAGGTTTTACTCCGAACGCCATGTTTTGCGCGTAGGTCGCGCAGGTGGCGTGGTTGTCGCCGCAGATGCCGCAGATGCGGCTGGTGATGAAATGAGAGTCACGCGGATCCTTGCCCTTCATGAAGATGCTGTAGCCGCGAAAGATCGACGAAGTGCTGTGACACTCCGCAACCTTCCGCTTGCCAAAGTCGATCTTCGTGAAGATTCCCAGGCTGCCGACGATCCGGGTAATCGGATCCCAATTCATCTCTACTAACTGGCTTGGTCTGCGGTGGCGTCCTCTTTACGTTCCGCAGTAACTGGTGCCCATCTCGAGTGGCTCCTTGGGTGAGTTAGTACGGTTAGCTGGGGTGATAGCCGGTAGTAAGCTCGGCGCGCGGATGCCGCCACTTTGGCTCTTTATTCACCGTAGCATTGGTCAGCGATCGGAGGGCGCGAATTCCCTTGCCGTAGGCGCCGATGGCGGCGCTGGAGAGCTTTGCGCCGGGAGGTTCATCCATAAATGGCATGAACTTATCCGGGAAGCCCGGCATGGTGCAGCCGATGCAGATGCCGCCCACGTTGGGACAGCCTCCGATTCCAGCCATCCAGCCGCGTTTGGGAACGTTGCAGTTCACCACTGGTCCCCAGCAGCCAAGCTTTCACGATGCACTTTGGCGAGCCGTAAGAGGTGGCGAAATCGCCCCCTTCGTAATACCCCGCACGGTCGCAGCCCTCATGCACAGTCGTTCCGAATAGCCACGTGGGCCTCAACTGGTCGTCCAGCGGAATCATCGGCGCGAGACCGGCGACTTGATAGAGCAGGTAGAGTACGGTCTCCATGAAGTTGTCCGGCTGAACAGGACAACCGGGCACATTCACGATCGGGAGTCCGGCCTTCGATTTCCAATCCCAACCGAGATAGTCGGCCAGGCCCATGCATCCGGTGGGATTGCCCTCCATGGCGTGAATGCCGCCGTAAGTAGCGCACGTGCCGCAGGCAATGACAGCGAGGGCCTTTGGAGTGAGACGGTCAATCCATTCGTTGGTGGTAATCGGCTGCCCCGTATGCGGGTTGGTCCCCAAGCGCCGCCCAGTAGCCTTCCTTCTTGATCTTCTCGTTTGGGATGGAGCCCTCAACTACAAGCACAAACGGATCGAGCTTGCCCTGTTCGGCTTGATACCAGAACTTGAGAAAATCGTCGCCGTTCTCGTAGGCGAGAACAGGATTGTGCAGGTGCACCTTTGGCAAACCAGGGATGGCTCCCAGCAAAACATCTTCAATGCTGGGCTGCGTGGCTGCGGTGATTGAGACGGAATCACCATCACAGCCCAAGCCTGCCGTGATCCAGACGATGTGTACCTCCGCCACCGCGGGAGCTTTCTGCGTAACACGGCCATAAGGCGCTGCTTTCGCTGTCATAACCCGGATTCTCCTCTCCTTAGCAAAACAAGCCATAGGAACAGAGGCGGAATTCGACTCACAAGCAGGACGGACCCTATTTTCACTTCGTACCAAATACTCGACCTGCTATAAGGGATTCCCTGATCGACGCGTGTGAACTGTGCGGATAAGGGCAGCTTTATGAGGGTTTCTCGCCGATTTTCGATTGGATGGCGTGTTGAACAAGCTCGCGTCCGCTGCGGAGAGACAATTTGTCTTTGATATGAGCCTGGTAGGTTTCAACCGTCTTTATGCTAAGGTGCAGCTTTTCGGCGATCTGGCGCGTGCCGCAGCCTTCGCCGATCAAACGGAAAACCTCAAGCTCGCGATCGGAAAGAGCGGACAGGCGGGAATTCATATCCGCTGAACCACCGCTGATGTATTGATGGAGCAGCTTGTTGGCCATTCGATCGCTGAGATAGATGTCTCCGCCGAGAATGCGCCTTATGGCCACCAGGACTTTCTCCGTGGCCTCCTGCTTCATGATGTAGCCATTGGCGCGGGCCCGCAGAGCGCGTTCCGCGTAGATCGATTCGTCGTGCATGGAGAGGATCAGAACGGGCAGGTCCGGATAGAGCGTACGAAGGTTTTTCAGGAGGTCTAATCCATCGGGACCGTTCAAGGAGATGTCTGCGATCAGGATGTCTGGCTTCTGGGCAGCAATTGCCCTCAGGGCGGTCCGTGCTTCTTCAGCCTCGCCACACACCATGAGATCCTGCTCCCGGTTGATCAACAACGACAGCCCTTGGCGCAACAAGGGATGGTCATCGACGACGAAGACGGTCTTCTTCCTTGCTCGTGCTACGCCCTGCGACGTGGTCGTCTCGGCCATGCGAATACTATGCACCGTCGTTCACCGGAAAGATGCAGGTAACAACCGTTCCCCGGGTTGTATCCCGTCGCACTTCAAGAGATCCGCCGATCATTCCTGCCCGATAATTCATAATGTGCAGCCCCATACCCTGGGTGGTTGCCGGATTCTCCACAATGCCCTTGCCATCATCCTTGATCACCAACGAGCCCCGCCCCTGCTCTGCCGTCAACCGGATCAGGATCTTCCGCGAGTCTCCATGCTTGATCGCGTTGTTCACGGCCTCCTGCGCGATGTGATAGAGATGGGTGGCCATCGTGTCGTCATGAATCAGGACAGGCGTCTCACACTGAAAGCGGCATGATACTCCAAAGAGGTCTTCGACCTCGGCTGCCCACAACTGTAGCGCGGACATGAGGCCCTGCGAATCGGAAACCACCGGAAGCAGTCCTCGGGCCAACTCTCTGGTCTTATGAATCGCTTCATTCACAAGCGTCACAATCTTGGCTGCGTCCCCGGTTTCTGACCTGTTCTTTTCCGCGAGCCTGGCTTCATGCGCCTTGGCCATAAATGCGATCCCGGTCAGATGCTGGCCGAGGCCATCATGAAGATCTTGCCCGATTCGACGCTGCTCGCGCGCGCTTATGTCCAGAATCGCCTTTTCCAAATGTTTTCGTTCAGTGATGTCGATGCCTGTGGCGATGACGTAATCGCAGCTGCCTCCACTGCCCGGCAGAAGTGTGCTCGTCCAGGCGATCAGCCGCTGGTCTCCATGCCGCGTCACCCAACAGCTCTGATAGTCGTGAGGAAGAAGATCTGCGCGCATGACTTCAAAGACGGCCTTGAAACGGTCTGCCTCTTCCCCGAATAAAAACAGGTCCCAGACACGCTTGCCCTGAACCTCCTCCTTCGAATATCCGGTGGTGAGCTCGCACGCCGGATTGAACCGCAGGATGCGTCCCTCCCCATCGAGGACGACAACCAGCGCCCCCACCGTGTCCAGTATCGTTGAGACAAAATTGCGCTCTTCCTGGAGCTCTTCTTCAATGCGTTTGATATCCGAGATGTCGAATGCGACGCCGTGGATGAACCAGGGGCGACCGTCCTCCCGCCGCTTCATCCTGGCGTCGCAGTGGAACCAGATGACCCGACCATCACGCGCAATCACCCGGTATGAGGATCGCAGCGGCTTGCCTGAAAGGAACATCTCGGCCGCTTCAAGACTCCATCGTTGCTTATCGTCGGGGTGAATGTGCTGATACCAGCGCACCGGGTCTTCGAGCCATTCCTCTCGCGAATAGCCTAACTCCTCCTCGATCTGGGGGCTGACATATGCTTCGCTGATACCCCTGTCGAGATACGCCATAAAGACAACCGCCGGTATTTGCTCAAGCAGCGCGCGATATTTCGCTTCAAGATTGGGCGTCGGTCCGTCCGCCGGCTGGACGTTCTTTTGGGAAGGATGGTCAATGACATTGCCGGGAGTTGTGCCTGGTTCGGCAAAGACTCTGGCGAGATCGAGCAGAACCGCTTCCGCTTCGCCGATATCCAATAGCCCTTCGCCGGGGGCGTGCCGACTCTTGTTGATCGATTTACTGGCGGATCGCGCGAACGACGACATAGATCACTCCGAAGATCACTCCGAACAACGCATGCTCATTCATTTGGCCTCTCATTCAGAGAACCCCATCGGCATCATTGTGGTTGCCCGGATCATGACGCCTTCGCCGCCAGCTTGGCTCCTTATTGAGAGACGCCTGCGTAAAGCGGCGCAACGCATGGATCGCCCGCCCATAAGTTTGAACCGCAGCTGAAGATAGCAATGAGCCGGGCGGTTGATCCATGAAGGGCATGAATTTGTCCGGAAACCCCGGCATCGTGCATCCGATGCAGATGCCGCCAACGTTGGGGCACCCGCCGATACCTCCCATCCAGCCGCGCTTGCCCACATTGCACTGCACGACTGGTCCCCAGCAACCGAGTTTTACGATGCAAAGGGGAGATCCATATTCTTCCGCAAACTGCGCCTGTTCGTAGTAGCCGCCGCGATCACAGCCCTCATGCACGGTACTGCCGAAGAGCCACGTGGGACGCAAGCGCGTCGTCGAGTGGGATCATCGGTGCGCGTCCGGCAGCCATGTAGAGCAGATACAGCAGCGTTTCCATGAAATTGTCGGGCTGGACGGGACATCCGGGAACGCAAACGATGGGAATATCTGCCTTAGAACGCCACTGCCAGCCAAGATAGTCCGGCAGGCCCATGCATCCGGTCGGATTGCCCTCCATGGCGTGAATTCCGCCGTAGGTGGCGCAGGTTCCGGCAGCGATGACCGCCCATGCTTTGGGAGCCAGGCGGTCAATCCATTCGCAAGTCGTTATGGGCTGGCCTGTCGCTTGGTCTGTGCCGAACGACGCCCAGTAGCCCTGCTCTTTATTACCTTCATCCGGAACGGAACCCTCCAGGACGAGAATGAATGGGTTAGATTTGCCTTCCGCCGCCAGATGAAAACGCTTCATGAAGTCTTCCCCAACTTCAGAAGCGAGAAAAGGATTATGGAAATGCACCCTGGGAATCCATGGCATGGCTCCGAGAACGATATCCTCGATACTCGGTTGCGTGGCCGCTGTCATGGCGATTGTGTCTCCATCGCAACCCAGCCCCGCTGTGATCCACAGGACCTCGATTTCCGAGATGGGGGCCGATTTACGACGAGCATGTCCCATGAGTGAAGATGGCTTCTTTCCGGAGCGGAACACTACGCCGCACCAGAGATTTACGCGTCCATCTTGGGCTTCAAACTCGATTTAAGCAAGCCGGGCCGGTTGGTAGGGAAAGACGCTGCCGCCCGCAACTACATACACAGCATCCTGATGTAGCGGCGAATATCGGGAGCCATTGAAACCAGCAGGGTAATCACGCCCAGGGAAGCCATTGTCAAAATTGCCTTCTTCACTTGTTCACCTCATGTCTGAATAGATTCTGAACCTGTGTCTCAGGAAATGCCAAAAGCCTTAGTCGCCTGATGAAGGCTTCAGCACAACCGAGAGCCGTCAAGCACAGCAAAGATTCTTCACTATGATCCGATGCATGGCGTCAGATTTTGGCTGGAGCAAAAATACGGGGTCGGAGAATCCTCGATATCTGCCTCCGCAATCAGCGGCAGGCATGGGCCTGTAGCCCAATGGTTCGAGCAGGGGACTCATCATTTTGCCTGCTTTACGATAGACTTGGCTCTGTTGGCTTAGTTACGGTCGATTGCCGTAACCTCGCAGTTCCCAGCAGGGGCCCATAGCTCAATGGTTAGAGCAGAGTGCTCATAACGCTTTGGTTCCAGGTTCGAGTCCTGGTGGGCCCACCAGGTTTTTCTTTCTCAACCCCTCCTAGCGAACACGGCTGTGCTCACGCGCCTGGTCAGTAATGAGCACCACGTCTGAGCTCGATTTCCGCCGTGCGGTCGCCAATTGATTGGATTGCGACGACGCGAAACTCCAGATGATCTCCTGCACCGGGTCGGTCAGCGCGTGAGGAGGCGTGCCGTCGAGCGGTTGATACTGGAGCACCCGTCCGCCGTCTTGAAGGACGGAGTAGACCACTGCACGGTTGTCCTGCGAATAGTTAATATCACTGGAGACGATGTCGCTGATGTTCATGGGAACGACGGAAACCACACGCCGCGAAGCAATGTCGATAGACCTGTACTGGAAATTCGTGTTCGAAGTGGCTGCGTCGTAGCCTGCCAGCCTTCCGTCGCTAGAAATTCGGTAAGATTGCGTGGTGTTCGAGGGGAGTAGTTGTTTCGGTGTCCCTCCCGCAACAGGAACGGCCCAAAGCGAAGAGGCGAATCCACTTTCCCTCACCGAGTAATAGGCCTGCCGGCTGTCCGGAGTGCAAAAAGGGGCGCGCGCGACTCCAGTCGTTGTGAGCTGCGCGACCTCTCCTCCATCCGCATCCATACGGAAAATACGGGCTTCTCCGCCCCCTTTGGGAAAACCAGCGAAGAGGATATGGCCGTCAGGGCAGGCAGCGATCGTACTCCCGGGATCGATATCCCCAATGTCGAATGTTTGAACCCTGCCGGTGGGGCGATCGATCCACCCGACCGCAATCTCAGAAATGATAAAGAGCAGGCGATCATCCTTCGCCCAGGCAATCATGCTTGGGGCAATTCTGAGGGGCGTTGTCGAAACCGGCGCTCCGCCCTCAGCCTTGTAATAAGAAATGCTGGAATCGATGTTGGTGAGCACTGTTGCCAGGGTGCGTCCATCCGCGGATAGCGCAAGCTGGTTGTAGGCATTGACATCGTTGGTTACCGCATGAAATTCCCCGGATGGAGTGGTAACGATCCCGATCTGGGAGTGGTCTGTGTGTTCCTTCTTGTAAAAGACCAGCAGGTGCCGGCCGTCAGGCGTCCATACAAGGTTCGTCTCTCCGCCGGCTGAGCCTTGAAAAAGAATGCCGGGCGGGGCCGCAATCGTCTTCAATGCCTTCGAGGAGAGGTCGAAAACCTGAATCGCAGCGGTTATTGCGGGCGGAACCGTGCCCGTCCAGGCAATCCGGCTTCCATCGGGAGACCATACAGGCGCACCAAGATATTCCGGCGTTGTGTAAATTACCCGGTTGTTGCTTCCATCCTTGTCTGCAACATGAATTTCGGAGTACTGGTCCTTACGGTCCGGAGTCCATTTGAGATAGGTAAAGCGGTTACCGTCCGGCGCAAAGCTGACCGTGCTGTCAATGTCAACGGTCAGCTGTTTCGGAGTGCCGCCAAAGACCGGCATGACGTAAAGCGCGCGCAGCGAGGTATTCTCCGGCGTTCCCCGCGTGAAGTAGAGGTAGTTGCCGTCGGGCGAAAATGTGAGCCCGACGTAATCGTTGCCAAATGCGCCCAGGATCTCGGCGTCGGTATTGGTGGCGGTATTCCTCACCCAGAGAGTTCGCTGGCTGCTGTCGTTCTTCACCTCGGCAAGAAAGCGTCCGTCGGCGGAGAACGCGATGTTCTCGATGTTGCCTGCATTGGTGATCTGGTTGACTGAAATCGCCGCGAAAGGCTGGGAGCGGGGCCAGAAGCGCCACGCGCCAAATCCCGCGGCGGCCAGCACCACCAGCGTTGCCAGCGCGAAGACAAGCCGATGGGACTTTCCAGAAGACTGTTCTGCGAGGGGCACCCCGGTGGCACTCACGGACCCTGATTGTCCGCCTGCCGGCGTCGCTCCGGCAGCTCTTGTCCCCGTTATAGGCGTGACCGGCCCGCTCGTGCCCGGCACGGCAACAACGCTGCCCGAACTGCTCTTCCGCTGCAGGCGCTTCAGGTCGGCGCGAAGGTCGGCGGCCGACTGGTAGCGGAGTTCGCGGTCCTTTTCCAGTACCCTGTTCAGCATCTGCTCAAACTCCGCCGGGAGCTGGGCGTTGAGCGAAACCGGAGCGGTTGGTGCATGGTTCAGAATGTTGTCGAAGACGACAGCAGTCGTGCTCCCCTGAAAGGGATGCTGCCCCGTGGCCATCTCATAGAGCACGACGCCGAGGGAGAAGAGGTCGCTGCGCGCATCCAGGCCCTCGCCTCTCGCCTGTTCCGGAGACATGTAGGCGACGGTGCCGACCGACAGGCCCTCCCTGGTTATCGGCTTCACAAAGGTGGGCGCCTGGGGATCGAAGCTCGTTGCATAACCGTCGATCGAGCCGTCGAGCTTCGCCACGCCGAAATCCAGCAGCTTCGCCTGCCCCGAGTTGGTCAGAAAGATATTGGCCGGCTTGATGTCGCGATGCAGGATGCCCTTCCGGTGGGCGGCTTCCAGCGCATCGGCCAGCTGCGTCCCCATCTCGAGCAGCCGCGGATACGGCATCGGGTGACCGTGATACGCCTGCTCCAAACTGCTGCCCTCGAGCAGTTCCATCACGATAAAAGGCGATTCCGCCGATTCATTCAGCTCATGAATGATGCAGATGCCGGGATGGTTCAATGACGAAGCGGCGCGAGCCTCAAGCCAGAAGCGTTCCAGCGCGGCACTGTTCTCACCGAAGGTCTCGGCGAGCAGCTTGACGGCGACATGGCGGCCAAGCTTCTGATCGACAGCCTCATAAACGACGCCCATTCCACCCTGGCCGAGCTTGCGAACGATCCTGTAATGGCCAAGGAGCGTACCAGACGCCAATTCTTCCACGCCCAACATCTTGCATATCTAAACCGGAGACCGCAAGAAAATACTTCGCGGCTCATGGTTTTACGTCGATTCAAGCCCCCGGAAATATCTGAGGCTTAACGATGGCGCGATCCGACCACGAACGGGTCTATCGATGCCTTCTCCTCCAACCCCACCAACCTCATCCTCGACCTCTCCAGCTACTTCGCTCCGTAAGGCAAAGTAGCCAGTCTGCGAGGGTAGCTCTCCGCCTCTCTTTCTCCCATCAAGTCAAACAACGCCTTGTGTGCTTTATGCGGGGCTCTTCGGTAGCATAGGCGCGTGGCTTCTCTTCTTGAAATCGATAACCTGGGAATTCGTTTTGGGGCAACGGCAGCGGTACGTGAGCTAAATTTGTGCGTCGAGCATGGCCGGGTCCTGGGGCTGGTCGGGGAGTCGGGGTCGGGCAAGTCGGTGACAGCCCTTGCCGTTTTGCGCCTGCTCGGCGCAGCGGCAGCGGTAGAGGGAGCCATTCGCTTTGACGGCACGGATTTGCTGGCGCTCACACCGGAAGCGATGCGGAAACTGCGCGGCCGCGAGATCGCGATGGTCTTCCAGGAGCCGATGACGGCACTGAATCCCGTGATGTGCGTGGGCGAGCAGATTGCCGAGGCGATTCGGGTCCATCATCCCGAGCAGTCGCGGCGGCAGTTGCGCGAGGCGGTGCTGGAGGCGATGGATGCCGTGGCGCTACCCGACCCGGCTCGCCGCTACGGGGATTATCCGCACCAGTTTTCGGGAGGCCAGCGGCAGCGCATTCTGATTGCCATGGCCATCGCCAACCGGCCGCGGTTGCTGATCGCCGATGAGCCTACGACGGCGCTGGACGTCACCGTTCAGCAGCAGATTCTGGCGTTGCTGGCCAGCCTGCGCGAGCGCTTTGGATTGACGATGTTGTTCATTTCGCACGACCTCGCGGTGGTGTCGCAAGTGGCCGACCGCGTGGCGGTCATGCGCCAGGGGGTGCTGCTCGAAGAGGCGACGCGGGAGGCGATTTTTCGCAGTCCGGCTCATCCCTATACGAAGGCTCTGCTGGGCGCCGTGCCAACGATGGAGACGGATATTCATAGACCGCTGGAAGTGCTCGAGCAGGCGCTGGATGGAGGCGCCCTGCCGCTCAGGGAGTGCTCGCCGGGTCATTGGGCTCGTGTTGCCGGCTGAGCGGACGCGCACTTCGGACTTTGCATCCATGCAGAGGAGGACTAGATTAGTAGAGGCATATTTTTTGCTTGATTTACCGGTTGATCCATGCGTGCACTCATTCTTTCTGATATTCACTCCAACCTCCAGGCCCTGAACGCCGTGTTGGACTCCGCGCCGGAGCATGACGTTGTCTGGAACCTGGGCGACGTAGTTGGCTATGGGGCCAATCCCAATGAGGTGATCGACCGCGTGCGCGAGTTGGGCCAGGTGTTTGTGCGCGGCAACCACGACCGAGCCTGTAGCGGGCTCACGGGACTCCAGGATTTCAATCCTGTTGCCGGCCGTGCCGCCAAATGGACGCAGTGCGTATTATCGGCCGAGCACACCGATTGGCTGAAACAGATTCCGGCTGGGCCGGTCATGCCCGACGGCCCGCAGGTAAGCTGCGTGCATGGATCGCTGCTCGACGAGGACGAATACGTCATGACCGTGCGCGATGCCTGGCTGCCGCTGCACGAGGCGACGACACGGATCAACTTTTTCGGGCATACGCATCTGCAGGGGGGCTTTGCGACCAACGGCGAGGAGTGGTTCCGGTTGACGCCACGCTACCATTCGCACAATGAGGCGGAGGAATTCGAGCTGCAGCTCCGAGATAACATCCGCTATCTTGTGAATCCTGGCTCGGTGGGCCAGCCCCGCGATGGAGACTGGCGCGCAGCCTTCGCTATTTATGACGACGCGCTCATGACGGTAACGTTTTGCCGCGTCCCGTACGATGTACGGCTGGCGCAGGCCCGCATCATGCAGGCGGGATTGCCGGACCGTCTGGCCACGCGCCTGCGCGACGGCCGTTGAGTTCAGTCAGAGCTGGCGCTTCAGCTCGAGAAAGCCCTGTGCGGGAAGACCGAATGCGTTAGCCACGCGATTACAGAGTCCCATCATTGTCCCGACATGGACGGCTTCTGCGATCTGCTCATCCCGCCAGCCAAGGTCGCGCAGTTGCTGCACGTCCTCCTTTGTGGTCTTGAAGGATTCGCTGTTCACCTTACCTATGTATAGCAACAGATGGCGTTCCGCCTCGCTGATCCCGGCTGCGTCAATTTCGCCGGCGATGATCTTGCCAGCCACTTCCTCCGGCGCCCCGTGAACCAGCAGAAAAAAACCGTGGCTGTCTAGACAGTACGGGCAATCGTTTAGTTTCGAGACATAAGTTGCAATCATCTCCTTCTGCCGCCGGGTGAGATAGCCATCGGAGAAGAGCAGGGTAGACGACAGATCGACCATCTGCCGTACAAAAACAGGATTTGTGCCGAAGCATTTCAGGATGCCGGGCACATCCTGCCGTCCGGTCTGATCGCGGAAGTACTGGTAGGCCACAGCTGTCTCGCCGGTGGCTTCCGTTTCGTCGATAAGAGGAATCTTGGTCTCGACGTGGATGGCGGGAGTAGGCCGCAATTCCGCGAGCAATGCGTATTCGGGTCGAGTCATGCGGCCGGTTCTCCGTGTGTGATGCAATTATCGTTCAGAAGCTCAACCGTGCAGCGAGCTGAAAGGCGCGCGGGCCTCCTGAGCCGAAGACGCCGCCGGCGGTGGTAACCGGCCGACCGAAGCTGGAGGAATAGCTGGGGTTGTTGGTATCCGGCGACAAGGTATTTGCAAAACCCGAATAGTTCAGATTGCTGACGCCGAGAATATTGGTCACGTTGAAGATGTTGAAGGCCTCGCCGATCAGCTGGAGGTTCCAGCGCTCTCCAAATTGGAAGGCGCGCATAAGCCGGAAGTCGAGAGCGTTGAAGCTATCATTAAAGTGGGCGTTGTTGCTCACCTTGGGAAGGATAACGTAGCTGTTGCTGCTTGATTCGTAGACACCGCCGGCGGCATTTGTCTTAGCGATGAATGCGTTGAGCTGCTGCGCGTTGTGGAATTCGCGTCCACCAGCATTGCGCTGCATCGTGGGTACGCGCTCGCTGCCATCGGGAAGAAGAATGTCCATTGGAACTCCGGACGCGATGGTCCAGACAGGCGAGAACTGGAATTTCCAGGGCAGGTAGGCGATACCGCTCATGACAAGACGTTGACGCTGGTCGTTGGGCGGCGGTCCGTATTCAAGCTGCAGATTGTTCGGGTCGATGGGCGCGTATTCGAAAGGAATCTGGTCGTCGTTGGCGTAGTTGAAGGCCTTGCTGAGCGTGTAGGCGGCGTCGAACTCGCCGTATTTTCCGAAAAGTTGCCGGGCTGCGACCCAGAGCGCGTCGTACTTTGTGCCGACGGCGGACTCAAGGTTCGTGACTTCGTCAGGTCCTCCGGTCTGTGGGTTATACACCTCACCGACCGGGTCACCGATGATAAAGCGCGTGCCGAAGTTGTGAACGCCGTCGATTTTGAGAGTGAGGTTCTTGCCTATCTGGGTTTCGACACCCAGGTTTGTCTGCTGCACCATGGGGTTGCGCAAGCTGTTGCTGATGATGTCGATGCCGGTGGCGCCCGCGCCCGCGAAGAGGAATCCGCTGAAGGGGCTGGAGACCACTTCCGGCGCCCCAGGCTTGAATGTGCCATTCGGGTTCAAGTAGATCGGAGTACCGTCAGGAGTGGTGGCGACATTGCCGGCGGTAACGTTGAGCGCGAGGGCGCGGCCGTCGAAGCCTTTCTCAAGCGACATAACTTCGAGAGTGATGCGATCGTAGTAGATGCCGTATCCGCCGTGAACGCTGAATGTGGGATAAGGAGAGAAGTTGAAGCCGATGCGCGGGCCCCAGTCGTTCCACCAGCGATGACGGTTCCCCTGGTAGAAGGAGTCGACGATGGGATTGCGCTGGGGATACCAGCTCAGGTTGTTGAGGTTGGTGTCCATCTCCCAGCGCAGGCCGAGGTTGAGCACGAGGTTGGGAAGGACCTTCCAGTCATTCTGCGCGAAAAAGGCGATGTGATAATTGTCGTTGTTCGGCAGATTGAGTGGCGTATCAGGCGTTGAGCTGCGCAGTCCGACTGCGAAGAGCAGGTCGTTGTCGTCCACCCTGCCGTCGCCGTTGCGGTCAAAGTCAGGGAAGTCTTCCACAGTCTGAATGTTGCCCTGGATGAATACCGGCAGATAGAAGGCCGCTGCGATGGACTGAACCTGTGCTCCGAAGCTCCACGTTTGCTTTAGGTGAGACCAGGTCACGACATCGTCACCCTGCAGGCGAATCTGTTTGGTTCCCTGCGGGATGCGATAGGTCGCGCCGTCGTCAAGATCCGGAAAAGTGATCTGCGGGGCTTTTACGATAGGGTTCGTGAGGTTGAAGAAGTTGTTGTAGGCGAAGTCCATCTTGTTGATCAGCGTGGGCGTGAAGGTGTGAACCCAGTCCCCGATCAGACCCTGAAGATGGTTCTCGGCAGTCTGCCGGTAAGAGGCTGTGCCCAGCGCCCGATCCAGCTCGCTCTGGCTTAGGTCATCTTCCAGTTGCAGCGAGTAGCGAAAGCCGACGCGATCGGTCTGGCCCAGCTGCCAATCGAGCCGTGTCAGTTGCCAGAAAGTCGTGAAGAGGCGCGGTGACGAAGGCGCGGTCGATGGTGTTGTTGTTTGTGTTGCGCACGCCCACCAGATCCGCGCCGAGCTGCTGTCGATCCTCCACTGCGACAAACCACCATGCTTTGTCCTTACGGATAGGGCCGCCGACATCGCCTGCATATTGCTGGCGGTGGAAGGTGGGTGTTTCGTTGATCGTACGATCAAAGGTTGCGGGCAACGCCTGCAAAGCGTTATCCCGCTCGTAGAAGCCAACGTCACCATGAATATTGTTTGTGCCCTGTTTTGTAACTACGTTGGTTACAGCTGAGCCGGAGCGTCCCAGTTCTGCTGAAAAGCGATTGGTAGTGATTTGGAATTCCTGCACGGCATCTTCGGGGATGTTTACCAGAGAGCCGCCGACGGCATCGTCGTTGTTGTCGGCGCCGTCGATGGTCACATTGCCGCCGCGTCCGACCTGCCCAGCGCTCGAAATGACGACGGTGTTTTCCTTCGTCGGATCGAAATTAGGCGCGGGTGCGTTTCCAGGAACCAGCAAAGAAAGCTCGAGGTAATTGCGTCCGTTCAAGGGAAGCGTAGAAATCTGGCGAGCATTGATGACGCCGCCCAGCGCAGATGTCGTTGTATCGATGGGAGGCTGGGTGTCGGCGACGACCTCGATCTTGACCGAACCCGATGCCGGCTGTAGCTTTACCGGCACGTTGAGGTCCTGCCCTACATTGACGGTAACCTTTTCCCTGTAGGCTGCGAAGCCCGAAAGCGCAGGCACATCGAGCTGGTAAGTGGCTGCATCGAGCGTGGTGAAAGAGAAAGAACCATCTTCCCGTGTAATGAGGCTGCGAGTCGTGCCCTGCGCGATATTCGTAAGCGTCACGGTTACATCCTGGATCACCTTCCCAACGGGATCCGTGACTACACCGATGATTCTTCCCGAAGCCAGCTGCTGTGCACGAGATGCAAGGGGAAATGAAAGCGCTAGTATGCAGAGAAGCGCCCATGCGCTCCTGCAGAATGTGGATCTAAACAAGACTTCCTCCGTCGACGGCCTCAAATAAAGTGCTGCGTGCTCTCTCTCCGTGGAAATGAATGGAGCATCGTAGTGACACTAAGGCGCGGTGCGTGCAAAAGTCTTGCCCCCAAAGATGGGGTCGCAGATCAATCGAAGGGCTTAGTCGAGGGCGAGTTTACTCGTTGCTGGTGTCCAGACTGGCGTTGCGATCATTTTCTGAGCCGCCGGGCGCGGGGCGCATGGTCTCCTCATGGAGGCCGAGCCAATGGTTGGCCATCTCCTGTACATACGAGAGCGGCATGCCGTAGGCCCAGCTGAGGCTGGCCGCCTCGCCTCGACAATGCGTGGCGCCAGGTTGCCGGATCGCATCGATGTCGCCGATACGCGTGCTGCCCTTAGGTCGTGGCGTGGTTGGATTCATCACGAGTCTCCTCTCCCGACAGCAGGGCAGTGCTGGCCGGGAACGAAATTTGCTCTGAAGAAATCATGTCATGAGTTGCGGACAGTTTTAGTCCGCAAGTTGTGGCAGACTTGAAGCATGCTGGAGACCTCAGCCAGATTGCTTCGGCTTCTCTCGCTCTTCCAGGCGCGTCGTTACTGGTCGGGCGCGGAGCTTGTCGAGCGCCTCGAAGTGACCTCGCGCACCTTGCGGCGCGATGTGGACCGGCTGCGCCATCTGGGCTATCCCGTGCATTCGAGCTCGGGCACGTCGGGAGGCTATCAGCTTGGCGCGGGGGCGACGCTGCCTCCGTTGCTGCTTGACGATGAGGAGGCTGTCGCCGTCGCGGTGGGGCTGCGCACGGCGGCTAGCGGTGGCGTAACCGGTATCGAGGAATCTTCAGTGCGGGCGTTGGCGAAGCTCGAACAGGTAATGCCCTCGCGCCTGCGGCGCCGGATTAACGCGCTTCACTCTTTCATCGTGCCGGCTACGAACGCCGGTCCAACGGTCGAGGCGTCCATCTTGTCGTTGATTGCTGGCGCGTGTCGCGACAATGACGGCCTGCGCTTCGGCTATCGAGGCCGCAATGGCGCGCCGAGCGATCGCCAGGTCGAGCCGCATCGCCTGGTGAATTCGGGCCGGCGATGGTATCTGGTGGCCTGGGACGCCGGCCGCAAGGACTGGCGCACGTTTCGAGTGGATCGCATCGACAAGCCTGCGCTCTCGGGGTTTCGGTTTGCGACGCGCAAACTTCCGGCAGAGGATATCGCGGCTTATGTGACGCGGGGGATCTCCTATGAGCAGTATCCGCATCGTGCGCGCGTAGTGCTGCACGCTCCGGTCGAGCGCCTTGTCGATTTTGTTCCTTCCACGCTGGGAACGCTGGAAGCGATCGACGAGAGCAGTTGCCTGCTACATATCGGAGCCTATTCGGTCGAAATGCTGGCCGGATATCTCGGTATGTTCGGTGTGGATTTTGAAGTCAGCGAGCCGCCGGAGCTTGTCGAACAGATTCACCGCATGTCTGCCCGCTTCAGCCGGGCGGCGAATCCGGGTGCCTAACTTGGAGCTCTTAGCTTCACTCCTTGATCCGAGCATCAAAGGGATGGACCAGGGCCTCGGTGATCTGAAACATCTTCGCGTCGGGATGGAGCGGATTAAAAAGAAAATTCGCCGTCTGCGGCACGAGCGCACTGGGAACACAACACAGAACGCTCTCTCTTCTCTGCAGCCAACGCGTGCCGAGGTCCCGCGTCGTCTCGACCTTCGCCCGCCATTCCTTCGGGAGCGCATCGGCGGCGATGGACGGGACTTTGTGGTCTGGCCCCTCAATCCGCAACAAGGTGAAATCCGGCGGAACATCGCTAGCCGCAGTGTGGACGCAAACTTCAAGGAGAGCGCCAGCCGGACTATCGGCGAGATAGACAATGGGGTTGCCTGGATGGTTCCATCGGCCGCCTGCCCTTAAGCCTCCTACGCCATTGAGATTCCGGTGACGGCTGATTCTCCAGAGCACCATCTAAACGAACATGCCCTCATCGATCTGGATCAGAAGTTCTTCCACGATGCGGCTGCCGGTATCGGTCTTGAGCAGAGAGAGTGGTGTCCTGCCCGCAAGGCGTGGATGCGGCTTCCGCAACCAGGCCAGTGCCCGCTCGCGGCTCCCATAGAGGGCTTCGGCAGACGAGAGGACGCGGATGACCCGCAGCACACGGTCCGATTCTTCTATCGTCAGCTTCTCGCGACGGGAGCGGCGGTGTTGGAGGGTTCGTGAGGGAATGACGCTCTCATCGATTTCGGAACGTTTGAGGCCGAGTGCCGTGAGGCGCTTGATCACCGATGTCGCAAGCCGGCCTTCCACAATCTGAAGGATGTCGGATTCAGTTGCCGGGGCATGGAGTCCGAGCCAATCACCGATCTGAGCGTTGAGAGCATTCACGAGGGAGTCACCCTAATACATTATGCCATGAATGATGAGGCATAATGTAGATGCGTGAGTCTCAAGTCAACTTGCGTTTGTGTTGGGAAGCGGACGCTTTTTTGCCCGGCACTTTACCGTGGCTGTCGTTCGCGGCGCGGAGGGAAGCGGCAGGCGGCGCTTTACGATGATGTTTTGCGGGAGGAGGCCTGAGCGTCGCTGCCACTCGCCGTTCCGCTCCGCCGGGATCCTGGATGTAGTCAGGGTCGAACATGGCGATTACGGTGGAGGCGCGGTCCGAGTAACGCCTGGCCCATTGACTATCGATGAGCGTGCGCTGCACGGCATTCCAGTGTTCGGCCTCGGTTGCGACCGCTGGGCTGGGCTGTGGCTCGTCGCCGCCAGTGGCATTGCCGTTCAGCACGCTCAGAAACTGGACGAATTCTTCGAGATTCACGCCCATCTGAAATACCAGTTGGCTCAAGGCCATCTGCTGCGGCGCCGTTAACTGGTCGAAATCGCGGCAATAGGCCCTCGCATTTTCAATGGCCTGTATCGCGGAGATGCGCAGAAGCCTGGTGGCTTCTTCTTCGGTCAACTCCGGCGTGAGTGTGTGCGCCCTGATTTTCCTGCGATATTTCTTCGTCCCCCAGGCGGCAAGGTTACGGTCGTACTGGTCGAGTATCCTCTGCAATCGTTCGGCGTCGAATCCCGCCGCTTGCCAAAGCTGCGCAGAGGAGGGCTCGATGAAAGGGTGAGGATTGAGTGGGTCGGTTTGAGGGTGGTCGGTCGCCGTCACGTCGAGACTGAATCCGGCGCCAATCAGCGGCCGGCTTGTTTTCGGATCGGGATAGGCCGCCAGCACCCAGCCTTCGTGTCGCTGATCACGAAGCGTATTCATCAGGCTCCGCAGATTGAACTTGATCTCGGATTCTTTGAAATCAAACAGAGGTTGAGGTGCGGTCGTCGTCAGCAATGGGATTGGATTCGCCGCTGTCTGATTCTTCGGCACAGACGAAGTAGAGGACACTTGCAGGGATTGTGGTGACGATTCTGCAACTGGCGCTGGCGAAGTTTGTCCTGCTGCTTTTTGCCCGGGAGCCACTAAGGCCAATGCAAGCGCCGCAACCAGAAGGCGCTGCTTCGTGACAATCCTTATGCGAAGGATTTCAGATCCCCGGAGCCGTTGCCAAAGATTTTCGCTGAAAATCGCCACGTTACGAACAGAGTAGCGCGTTCGGCCGGGTCCGCTGGAGAAAAGTGTTGGCACCGTACCAAAGCGGTCTACGGGCGGAAGACCGGGGGTCTGTTAATAACAGACCCCTAGTAGGCCTGCAGTTGGTCGATGGGCAGGCGCACCTGGAAGCAGGTGGCTCCGGGTTCGGATTGCACGCGGACGTAGCCGCGATGTCGTGCGGACGATGCGCTGCGCGGTGTCGAGTCCGAGTCCCAGGCCGAGGCCTGGGGCTTTGGTGGTGAAAAAGGGCTCGAAGATGCGGTCCTGCAGCTCGGCGCGGGATGCCGGGGCCGTTGTCCCATACTTCGATGAGGAGCATGTCGCCGGAGAGCTGCACGCCGAGGGTGATCTTGCCGTGATCCGCGATGGCGTCGAGTGCATTTTCGAGCAGCGCCATCCACACCTGGTTCAGTTCGCTGCCGTAGGCGTGCGATGTGGGGAAGCTCGGGCGTCATAGCGGCGCTCGACCTCGACGTGCTGCAGGCGCGACTGCAGCATGGTCAACGTGTTTTCGAGACCCTTGCGGACGTCGACCTCCTGGATCGGCGCCTGGTCCATGTAGGAGTAGTCCTTGATGGCGCGGATGAGGTCGAAGATGCGGGCGGTGGAGTCGAGCATGGCTTCGGCGATGCGCTCGGCGCGCACGCGAGGAGGCGAACTGCGTACAGCACGATGGTGAGGGCGTCCGGCGTTCAGGAATTCGCCCAGAGGATCGAGCGTTCTGCGGTACGACTCCTGCTCGGCGAGTTCGGGAGCGATTCTCCACGGTCTCCTCGACATCGTGATTCCTGCAGCCACGTTGCGAGCTGGTCTTCGCGTCGCGGCGACGCTGCAGCTGATGCCGCGAACTTCACGCGCGTGCTTCGATGATCCTCCTGCCAGTCACGCACCACGAGCAGATGCGCTTCATCGAGACAAAGGCTGCCGAGACTGAACTTCTCGTGTCCGTAGACATGCAGCTCATCGAGCAGGCCGGATGCGGCGCGCTGCGCTGCCGAGGCCGGATTGTTCATCTCATGCGCGAGATTGCCGGCGAGCTTGCCGAGTGCGTTGAGCTTTTCGGTCTGCTGCTCCAGGCGGGTGATTTCGCGCACGCGGTCGAGCAGGACGGAGACGCAGCGCTGCGTCATCGAGGGAACGGCTCGCAACATCTCCGGGAAGATGGTCTTTGGAAAGTCGAGAGCCCATGTGTCGGCAACGACATAGCCGTGGCCGCCGTAGGTCTTCATGCGCGAGAAGGGCAGGAGCCCGGTGATCTGTCCGGAGCGGCCGATAAAGAATGCCAGCGGGGGCGCCGTCGTTCGCGGCGTACGTGAATCTCGCCCTTGAGCATGATGGTCATTTCGTCGGCGGGGTCGCCTTCGTGGAAGAGCGTGGTCCCGCCGGGCTCGACGATGCGTTCGATGCCGTGAGTGGCCAGCCACTCGAGTTCGCAGTCCTCCATGCCGTGCAGGGGCGGGACGCGCTTGAGCGCGTCGATGATCTCGCGGATCGGCGTCGGACGTCTGCGCTGGCAACGATCAGCCGAGTCCAGCGTGGGGCGGTGCTGGCGGTGGTCATAGATCTCCTCTACCTGTTGATGGTAACCGATGCGGGATGCGCTGAATCGCCGTCAAGAAACCGTTGAATCAGTTGGCGTGCGGGCGCTGCATTTCGATCTTGCGCGATGGGCATGGTATCAATAAGCGCTGTTGAGCGGCTACGGAGCTACCGGAGTTGTGCTGCGTAGCTTCATCGTGCCGTCTTCGCCGAGAAGCAACACCGGAAATTGATCCTCCGGCACCTGAAACACGATCGCGGATCGCAGTGCATTTGCTGTCGCGCTGAGAGGGCATAAGGCGTGTCGAGCGGTGCGGCTGATAATTCGTTGGTTCGACGGCAGGATGGGCGTGAGCATGACGAAGCGGTCCATCATGTCGTCGGCTGCTTCGGCGTCGAGGATTTGTCCTGCTTCCTGAGGCGTGAGTCGGTCGCCGCGGGGCTGAAGACGAGCAAGGGGCCGATAGCAGTTGCGCATGGCTGCGAGGGTCTTGGGGCGCGCACCTGGCACTTGTGGCTCGTGAACCTGGCCCGAATGATGCCGAGGAAGGGAGAGACGTCAAGCTGCGATGAGACGAGTGAGCGTGAATCGATAAGTCGGCCATGTTCCATCTACAATAGATAGAAACACGGGTCGCCGCGAGAGGGACCGTCTCCGCGGCTCGCGGATGCGCGTTAGCCCCACCCGACGCGTAGAGGTTACAGCGTTGGCACGGTTTCTGGTTGCGCGGCCTGCGGCGCGTTGTCCTTGACGGTGACAGGATCGAGAAAGGGCATGGCAGCGCGCAGCTTGCGCGCCAACTTCTTCGATGGGGTGCTTGGCTTCTTCCTTGCGAATCTCGTCGAACTGCTTGCGACCGGTCTTGTTTTCGTCGATCCACTTTTTGGCGAAAGTTCCATCCTGAATCTCCGTGAGCAGCTTCTTCATCTCGGCGCGAGTCGCGTCGGTGACGATGCGCGGGCCGGCGGTGTAGTCGCCGTACTCGGCCGTGTCGGAGATGGAGTAGCGCATGTAGGCGAGGCCGCCGCGATACATGAGATCGACGATGAGCTTGAGCTCGTGCAGGCACTCGAAGTAGGCGATCTCAGGCTGATAGCCCGCCTCGACCAGAGTTTCGAAGCCAGCCTTGACGAGCGCGGACGTGCCGCCGCAGAGAACAGCCTGCTCGCCAAAGAGATCGGTCTCGGTTTCCTCGGTGAAGGTGGTTTCGATGACGCCGGCGCGGGTGCAGCCGATGCCCTTGGCGTAGGAGAGCGCGAGGTCGAGCGCGTTGCCGGAGGCGTCCTGATGGACGGCGACGAGGCCGGGCGTGCCGCCGCCTTCGGTGAAGACTTCGCGCACGCGATGGCCGGGGGCCTTGGGCGCGACGAGCGAAGACATCGACGTCCGTGGGCGGCTTGATGGTGCCGAAGCGGATGTTGAAGCCGTGGGCGAACATCGAGCGTCTTGCCCGGCCTGTGAGGTTGGGCGCGATGTCGTTCTTGTAGAGTCTCGCCCTGGGATTGGTCGGGCGTGAGAATCATGATGACGTCGGCCCAAGCTGCGGCGTCGCTCGACGGTGTTCACTTCAAGGCCGGCTTTCTTTGCCTTGTCGATGGACTTGCTGCTCGCTGGCAGACCGACGCGGACCTCGACGCCCGAGTCCTTGAGGTTGAGAGCGTGCGCGTGGCCCTGCGAGCCGTAGCCGATGATGGCTACTTTCTTCTGCTGGATGAGTGAGAGATCGGCGTCGTGGTCGTGATACGTCTTTGCCATTTCGTGTTCCTCTTGTCTTCGATTTTGGAGCTGAAATTCTTTGTCTGTTATTGCGGCAGAGTCCGGCCTCTTCGCGCGATCTCCGGATTCGTCGTCTTCTCGAGCGACGGGTTTTGGTTTCGCCTTCTGGCTGCGGCATACGCATGGCATCGAGCACGCGGCTGGTGTGCTGACCGCGGCGCATGACCATGCGGCCGGTGCGGGAGACTTCGAGGATGCGGTCTTCGCTTTCGATGAGGACCTGAATCAGGCCCTCGATCTTGCTTTCGACGCCGGTGATCTCGATCATCAGCGACTCGGGCGCGAGATCGACGATGCGCGCACGGAAGACTTCGACGAGCTCGAAGATGTGCGAACGGGTCTTCGGCGTTGCAGCGACCTTGATCAGCGCGAGTTCGCGGCTGACGCAGGCCGACTGGCCTACGTCGTCCACCTGCAAGTACGTTTTCGAGCTTGTAGAGGCTGGCCATGATGCGATGACCGGCCGTAGGCGACGCGTCCGAGACGATGGTCATGCGCGAGACGCCAGGGCTTTTCGGAGTGGCCGACGGTGAGCGAGACGATGTTGATGTTCAGCCGGCGAAACAGCGAGGCCACGCGCGTGAGCACGCCGGGCTTGTCTTCTACGAGTGCTACAAATGTGTGCAGCATACGGTTACAAATTATCCCTTATGCGTCCTGTGCGGTTTCGATCAGTGGATTGTGGCCCGGTCGGCGAATCATTTCGTGCAGTGCCGAGCCGGCGGCGATCATCGGGATAAACGGAGTCTTCCTTCTCGACGAGAAAGTTGATCAGGAACGGGTCCTTTGCGCTGCGCGCGCGGCCTTTGACCGCTGGCAGCACCTCGCCGCGTGTGCGCACGGCGAGCGCCGGGAATGCCGTGTGCGTCGGCAAGCTTGACGAAGTCCGGGCTGAGGATGGGCGAGGACTCATAATTCTTCTCGTAGAAGAACTCCTGCCACTGCCGCACCATGCCGAGGTATCCGTTGTTGATGACGGCGATGTTGATGTCGAGGTTCTCCTGCGCGATGGTGGAGAGCTCGGCTGCCGTCATCTGGAAACCGCCGTCTCCGGCGATGACCCAGACTTCTTTGTCGGGGCAGGCGACTTTTGCGCCGATGGCCGCGGGCAGCGCGAAGCCCATAGTGCCCGAGTCCGCCGGAGGTGATGAGCGTGCGCGGATCTTCATGCTTGTAGTACTGTGCCTCCCACATCTGGTGCTGGCCCACGTCGGTGACGACGATGGCCTTGCCGTCGGTCGCGTGCCACAGATCGTTCATGACGTGCGCAGCGTAGAGGTGTCCGTTGTCAGGCAGGTTCTGGATGTCACGCACCGAGCACTCGCCCTTCATCGCATTCACTTCACGCAGCCATGCGGATTCGACGCCGATCACGCGGCACGAGATGGGGCAGCAGGGCTTCGAGCACCTCGGCCAGATCGCCGATGAGCGCCACGTCGACCTTGACGTTCTTGTTGATCTCGGCCGGATCGATTTCGATGTGGATCTTCTTCGCGTTGACAGCGTAGGTCGCGAGCGAGCCGGTAACGCGATCATCGAAACGCATGCCGCAGGCGATGAGCAGATCGGATTGCTGGATGGCCTGGTTGACCCACGCTTCGCCGTGCATGCCCATCATGCCGAGCGAGAGCGGATGCGAAGCGGGAAAGCCGCCGAGGCCGAGCAAGGTAGACGCGACGGGAATCTGCAGCCGTTCGGCGAGGGCGAGGACCTGCTTGCGAGCGCCGGATTGAATCATGCCGTGTCCGGCGAGAATGACGGGGCGCTTGGCGGAGCGAATCAACTCCGCAGCGTTGATGACCGAATCCGTCCTCCGCGCGCAACATGGGATGGGGACGATACGGCTCCGGCGCGGCAGCGGCAAAGTCGTAGGCCGCGGAGCCCTGCTGGGCGTCCTTGGTGATGTCGACGAGCACTGGGCCGGGGCGTCCGGACTGCGCGACGAGCAGCGCTTCGCGGATAACCGGAGCAATGTCTTCCGCGCGCGTAACGACGTAATTGTGTTTCGTCACGGGCAGAGTGATGCCGGTAATGTCGATCTCCTGGAACGCGTCGGTGCCGAGAACCTTGCTCGAAACCTGGCCGGTGATGCAGAGCAGCGGGATGGAGTCAAGCATGGCGGTAGCGATGCCAGTGACCATGTTGGTCGCGCCGGGTCCGGAGGTGGCAATGGCCACGCCGACTTTGCCCGAGGCCCGCGCGTAGCCGTCGGCCATGTGCGCCGCACCCTGCTCGTGGCGGACGAGAATGTGGCGGATGGGGAATTTGCGCAGCGCGTCGTAGACGGGCAGAATCGCGCCGCCGGGGTAGCCGAAGACCTCGCGCACGCCCTCGCCTTCGAGGGTGGCCCAGAGGATCTCGGCTCCGGTTAAACGGGTGCCTGCGGATTTTGCTTCACTCATTCTCCTGCTCCTTGCAACGTTCAGTGCGTGACCGCGCCCAGCGACGCGGATGAAACGGTATCAGCGTATTTGCGGAAAACTCCGCGAGCAAAACGGGGAACGAGGCTTTTCCCACGTCTGCAATCGTTCGGCGAGTTCTTTGTCGGATGATCTCCACCGTCAGCTTGCGGTTCGGAATGTCGAAATGAATGATGTCGCCTTCGCGGACGGCGGCGATCGGGCCGCCGACTGCTGCTTCGGGTGCAACGTGGCCGGCCATGAGGCCGCGGGTAGCTCCGGAGAAGCGGCCATCGGTGAGCAGTGCGACGGTCTCGCTCAGCTCAGGAATTCCGGCGATGGCGGCGGTGACCTGGAGCATCTCGCGCATGCCGGGTCCGCCTTTCGGGCCTTCGTAGCGAATCACGATCACGTCGTTGGGCTTGATCTGGCCGGACTCGACTGCATGGAACGCCTCGTCCTCGGAGTCGAAGACGCGCGCCGGGCCGCGATGCTCGAGACGCTTGTGTCCGGCGACCTTGATGACGCAGCCTTCGGGTGCGAGATTGCCTTTGAGGATGACGAGTCCGCCGGTGGGCTTGATGGCGTCGTCGAGCGCGTGGATCACGATCCTGACCCGGTGTCTCGACGGCCTGC
Source organism: uncultured Acidobacteriota bacterium (assembly GCA_963735555.1). GTDB lineage: Bacteria > Acidobacteriota > Terriglobia > Terriglobales > Acidobacteriaceae > Silvibacterium. Next base: position 170,806 of record CAVTLP010000011.1, on the reverse strand, counting down.
GCCGCTTCTTCGGCGAGAGTCTTGCCGGTGACGTTCCAAGCGTTGCCGTGCAGCAGGCCGGCGTCGAGCAGGCGCTTCGCCAGCAGACGGCTGCCGCCTGCGGCGTGATAGTCGGCTGCAACGTATTGGCCGCCGGGCTTGAGATCGCAGAGCAGCGGCGTGTTGCGGAGCTGATGCGGTCGAAGTCGTCGATGGAGAGCGGGATGCCCATCTCGTTGGCGATGGCGAGGAAGTGCAGCACGGCGTTGGTCGATCCGCCGGAGGCGGCGACCGAGGCGATGGCATTCTCGATGGCTGCACGCGTGATGATCTTGCTGGGGCGCAGGTCGTTCCTGGCCAGTTCCAGGACGAGCGCTTCCGGCTTCGCGCGCGGCGTCGAGCTTTTCGGGCAGGAAGGCGGGCACGCCGGAGAGGCCGATCGGCGAGATGCCGAGGAATTCGCAGGCCATGGCCATGGTGTTGGCGGTGAACTGGCCGCCGCAGGCTCCGGCGCCGGGACAGGCTGCAGCTTCGACGGCTTCGAGACCGGCGTCATCGATCTTGCCGGCGGCGTGCGAGCCGATGGCCTCGAAGACGTCCTGAATGGTGATGTCGTGGCCGTTCAAGTGGCCGGGCGTGATGGAGCCGCCGTAGAGCATGAGCCCGGGAATGTCGAGGCGCGCCAGCGCCATGACGGTGCCGGGCATGTTCTTATCGCAGCCGGCGATGGCAACCAGGCCGTCGAAGAGATTGCCGCGCGCGACGAGCTCCACCGAGTCGGCGATGACCTCGCGGCTGATCAGCGAGGCCTTCATGCCTTCGGTGCCCATGGTGATGCCGTCGGAGATGGTGATGGTGTTGAACTCCATCGGCGTGCCGCCGGCTTCGCGCACGCCCTGCTTCACGGCTTCGGCGAGCTGGCGGAGGTGGAAGTTGCAGGGGCCGATTTCGGTCCAGGTATTGGCGATGCCGATGATCGGCTTGTGCAGGTCTTCTTTCGAGAAGCCGATGCCGCGCAGGTAGGAGCGCGCTGCGGCGCGGCTGGGTCCTTCGGTGAGAGGGATGCTGTACTTCTTCGGATTGTGTGGGCCGATCGTTCTTGCCGTTACTGCTCATGCGTGCGCAGTCTCCGTGGCTGCCGATGCGAGGACGTGGTGTGACCCAGAAGGCTTCGTCGTGGTGCTTGTTCAAATTCGTCGAGCGCGTCGGCGTGGCGCAGCGTAAGGCCGATGTCGTCGAGCCCTTCGAGCAGGCAGTAGCGGCGGAAGGGATCGATTGAGAAGGTCGCCGAGAAGCCGTGGTCGTCGTGGACGTGGTGATCCTCGAGCGAGACGGTGAGGTGGTAGTCGTCGATGGTTGAGGCGCGCTCGATCAGAAGCTCCACGTGCTCTTCGGGCAGCGTGACCAGCAGGATGCCGTTCTTGCCGGCGTTGGAGTGGAAGATGTCGGCGAAGCTGGGCGCGATGACCACGCGGAAGCCGTGATCGTTGAGCGCCCAGGCGGCATGTTCGCGAGAAGATCCGCAGCCGAAGTTCTTTCCGGTGACGAGAATCTCCGCGCCCTTGTGGCGGGGATGATTGATCTCGAAGCTCGGGTCCTGGCGCCAGTCGTGGAAGAGGAAATCGCCGTAGCCGGTGCGCTCGATCCGCTTCAGGAACTGCTTGGGGATGATCTGGTCGGTGTCGACGTTGGCCCGATTGAGCGGCATCACCTTCGATCGGTGTTTGCGAAACGGCTTCATTAGGCGAGAACCTCTTCCTTCTTGAATTCCCATGTTCTTACATCGGTGAAGTGGCCGGTGATGGCTGCGGCTGCGGCCATCATGGGGCTGACGAGATGGGTGCGGCCACCGCGTCCCTGGCGGCCTTCGAAGTTGCGGTTGCTGGTTGAGGCGCAACGTTCGCCGGGCGCGAGAATGTCGGGGTTCATGCCGAGGCACATGGAGCAGCCGGGCTCGCGCCACTCGAATCCCGCTTCGCGGAAGATGTGGTCCAGGCCTTCGCGCTCGGCCTGCGCCTTGACCGGCTGCGATCCGGGCACGACCATGGCGCGGACGTGCGAGTGGACGTGATACCCGGTGACCACTTTGGCCGCGGCGCGCAGATCTTCGATGCGCGAGTTGGTGCAGGAGCCGATGAAGACGCGGTCGATGGCGATCTCCTCGATGGCGTACGCCGGGCTTCAGGTCCATGTACTCGAGGGCGCGCTCGAAGTGGCGGCGGTCGGCGTCGGACTGTCGCGTCGGCAGGGTCGGGAACGGCGTCGGTGACCGGCACGACCATGCCCGGGCTGGTTCCCCAGGTGACGTAAGGAGCGAGCTCGATGGCGGGAATGATGCAGCTCGCGGTCGAACGTCGCGCCGGGATCAGAGGCGAGCTTGCGCCACTCGCCGACGGCCTTGTCCCACTCTGCGCCTTGCGGCGAGAACGTCGCGGCCCTTGAGGTACGCGAAGGTCGTTTCGTCGGGAGCGATCATGCCGGCGCGCGCGCCCGCCTCGATGCTCATGTTGCAGATGGTCATGCGGCCTTCCATGCTCGAGCGAGCGGATGGCGGAGCCTGCGTACTCGACGACGTATCCGGTCGCGCCATCGGTGCCGATGCGTCCGATGATGCCGAGGACGACGTCTTTTGCGGTCACGCCGTCGGGCAGTTCGCCCTCGACGGTGATGCGGAAGGTCTTCGGCCTTCGACTGCGGCAGGCTCTGCGTGGCCATCACGTGCTCGACCTCGGAGGTGCCGATGCCGAAGGCCAGCGCGCCGAACGCGCCATGCGTCGACGTGTGCGAGTCGCCGCAGACGATGGTCATGCCGGGCTTGGTAAGCCCGAGCTCGGGGCCGATGACGTGGACGATGCCCTGGTTCGGCGACTGTATGTCGTAGAGCTCGACGCCGAAGTCGATGCAGTTTTGACGGAGCGTGTCGATCTGCTTCGCGGCGATGGCGTCTTCGATGATGAGGCGGTTGGCTGTGGTCGGCACGTTATGATCGACCGTGGCCACGGTGCGGTCCGGACGGCGCAGCTTGCGTCCTGCGAGTGCGAAGACCTTCGAAGGCCTGCGGCGAAGTCACCTCATGGACGAGGTGCAGGTCGATGTAGAGGAGCGCCGGCTCATCGGCTGGCTCGGCCACGAGGTGCGATTCCCAGACCTTCTCGAAGAATGTTTTTGCGGACATCTCTACTCTCGCTTGTACAACCTGTAACTGTTATGGACTACGAACTCAGACGGCGTGCATCGCCTGCTGACGATCGATGATCTCGTTCAGAGCCTGATGCACATGCCTGCCCATTTCCTGCGTGGAGACGACCATCTTCGACGGTTGGCCGCGCACCAGATCGGCGGTGCGATAGCCCTGCTCAAGCACCTTGCGGACGGAGGTTTCGACGGCCTGGGCATCCTGCTCGAGTTTCGCGGAGTGGCGCAGCAGCATGGCCGCGGTCAGGATCGCGCCGAGAGGATTGGCAAGGCCCTTGCCGGCGATATCGGGCGCCGAGCCGTGAACCGGCTCGTACAGATTCACCTGCCCGCCGATGGTGGCCGACGGCAGCATGCCGAGCGAGCCGGTGATGACCGCCGCCTCGTCGGAGAGGATGTCGCCGAAAAGATTCTCCGTGAGCACGACGTCGAAGTTGCGCGGCGTGTTCATCAGATGCATCGCGCAGGCATCGACGTACTGATGTTCGAGCGTCACGTCGGGATATTGCGCGGCAATCTCGGTCACGGTCGCCCGCCAGAGCTGCGAAACTTCGAGGACATTGGCCTTGTCGACCGAGGTGACTTTCTTGCGGCGCGCCGAGGCCAGTTCAAATGCGACGCGGGCGACGCGAATCACCTCGTCGCGGGTGTAGCGCATGGTGTTCCAGGCAGAGCCCGCTTCGCGATCCCACGCGCGCGGCTCGCCGAAGTAGAGGCCGCCCAGGAGCTCGCGCACGAAGAGAATGTCCGCGCCGTCGATCACTTCGGCGCGCAGCGGCGAGTTCGACGAGAGCGAAGGCCACGCAAAGGAGGGGCGCAGGTTGGCAAAACCGCCGAGGGCCTGCCGCAATTGCAGCAGGCCCGCTTCGGGCCGGCGATCTGGGGGAAGGGAATTGAACTCATTGCCGCCGACTGCGCCGAGCAGCACTGCATCGCTTTCGAGCGCGGCGTCGAGAGTCGATTCGGGCAGCGGCGATCCGTGCTGCCTTGATAGCGGCACCGCCGATGAGGGCGTCCCTGAATTCGAAATCGTATCCGCCGAGCTCGGCGACGGAGCGCAGAATCCGCACCGCTTCGCCTGTCACTTCGGGGCCGATTCCATCTCCAGCGACAACCAGAACCTTCAGCTTCATCTTTGTCTCCCTGCCGAGTGTGGCGGCCTGCGCGCCTGCCGAAGAATTCAGTTCGGCTTCGAAACCGGTTCGTCGTTGATCAGGTCTTCGTGTCGCTGATGGTGCGCCACCAGGTTGATCAGGTCCTGGTCGTAGATGGCCTTCTTGCGATCGGCCAGCTCGGTGAAGGCGCGATACGCAACGTCGAGATCGTCGGCGCGAGGTTGATAACCCAGCTCGATCAGGCGCGACCGCAGCGCATGGCGGCCGGAGTGCTTGCCCAGCACCATGCGATTGCTGGGAACCCCGACCGAGGCCGGCGTCATGATCTCGTAGGTCAGCGGATTCGAGAGCACTCCGTGCTGGTGAATGCCCGGCCTCATGCGCGAAGGCATTGCTGCCGACGACGGCCTTGTTGGGGGAGGGCGCGAAGCTGATCGTTCTCCCCAGCAGCTGGCTCGTCGGAATAGATGCTGGTCCATCTTGAGGCCATGCTCGACAGGGATAGCGGTCGGCGCGCACATGCAGCGCGGCGGCAATCTCTTCGAGGGCAGCATTGCCGGCCCGTTCGCCGATGCCGTTGATGGTGCACTCGACCTGCCGCGCGCCCGCCTCGATGGCGGCGAGCGCATTGGCGACTGCCAAGCCCAGATCGTCATGCGTGTGCGCGGAGAGGATCACATTGTCGGCGCCCGGCACGCGCTCGCGGATCATGCGGAACATGCCGGCGTAGTCACCGGGGACGGAGTAGCCAACGGTGTCGGGAAGGTTGATGATTGTCGCGCCGGCCTCGATGGCGACACCGACGATCTTGCAGAGGAAATCGATGATCGGTGCGGGTGGAGTCCTCCGGAGAGAACTCGACGTCGTCAACCTGGGTGCGCGCCAGGGCGACGGACTGCGCCGCCTGGTCGAGTGCCTCTTCGCGGGTCATCTTCAGCTTGTACTCGAGGTGCAGATCGGAGCTGGCGAGAAAGATGTGAATGCGCGATCGATGTCCGCGCGTTCGAGAGCCTGCGCGGCGCGCTCGATGTCTACGCGCTTCGCGCGCGCCAGGGACGCGATGACCGGTCCGCGGACCTCCTGCGCGACCGTGTCGATGGCGGCGAAGTCGCCGTCGGAAGAGATGGCGAAGCCGGCTTCCAGAATGTCCACGCCGAGATCGGCCAGCGCGTGGGCCATCTGGAGTTTTTCGTGCTGCGTCATGCTGCAGCCCGGCGACTGTTCGCCATCACGGAGCGTCGTGTCAAAAAAATGAACGCGGTCTGGAGCCATCTACATCCCCTGCAAGTGAGACTCTCTCGCCATTAAGTCTGCCAAAAACTTCGGCATAATTCAAATTTATAATTTCTACCGAATCGATAAATCTAGATTATAGTAGGACGATGTCTTGCTATAAGCGTGGCTGTAGCTTATGGACCTGTCACAACTCGAAACCTTTCTCGCAGTGATCGAGGAACGCGGCTTTTCGCGTGCTGCGATCCGGTTGCGCCGCACGCAGCCGGCCGTGAGCCACACGATTCGCCGTCTCGAAGAGGAAATCGGCGACCCGCTCTTTGAGCGCACCTCGCGCGAGGGCACGCTGACAGCCGCCGGGGTGCTGCTGCGCGAGTACGCCGAGCGCCTGCTGAAGCTGCGCGGCGAGGCGGCGTCGGCGCTCGAGGAGCTGCGCTCGCTGGAGCGCGGACGGCTGCATCTGGCGGCGAATGAGTACACCTGTCTTTATCTGCTGCCGGTGCTCGACGAGTTCCGCCGCCTCTGCCCGCATATCAGCGTCCTGGTGCAGCGCGCGCTGGCCAGCCGCATTCCCGAGCAGATCCTCGACCGCACGGTGGAGATCGGCATTGTCACCTTCCGGCCGGCAGATGAGCAGCTTCACGCTGATCGGCGTCTACACCGATTCGGTCGTCTTCATCGTCAATCCCCGGCATCCTCTGGCGCGGGAGAAGAGGGTGGCGATCCGCGATCTGGGGGCCGAGAATTTTGTGGCTCACAATGTTGTTTCGCCGCTGCGCCGGCGTGTGATCGACCTCTTCGAAAAGCACAAGACGCCGCTGAACATGAACGTCGAGCTGCCCAGCCTGGAGGCCATCAAGCGCTTCGTGGCCATGGGCAACGGCGTCGCGCTGGTTCCAGGATTGACGGTTCAGCATGAGCTTGCACGGGGTGAGCTGGTCCAGGTTCAGGTGCCTGAGCTCAAGATCGAGCGGCAGTTATTGCTGGCTTATCGAAAGAATGCGACCTTATCCCATGCTGCTCTGGCTTTCCTGAAAGCCGTCAAGGCGCTCTCTCAGGACCGGGGCTCGCCGTTCAGCTACCGCGCCGAGCATACGCGCTGATCATGCGTCGATGTTCGCTGGATGCTGTCGAAACGTGATTCCGCAGGTACAATTACGAAGTGGAGCGGGGAACCCCGGCTCCACTAATAAATTGACGAGCCCGAGAGGCGTTGCGCCCGCCGCGGCGGGCGAGAGGTTCACGAGACGAATGAAGAAGAGTCTGTTGTTGCTGTTGCTGCTGCCTTTTATGGCGGTGGTGGGTTTCGCCCAGGAAAGCCGTCAGGATGTCAGTGTGAGCGGAACCGCATTGATTCCGCCGTTTGTCGCCGGAAATGCTGTTCAACTTCATGCTACTGTGGGATTTGGCGTTCTGGTCAGCTACCGGTACCTGCTCACCCCGCATAGTGGGCTTGAGCTGAACTACCAGTATGCGCAGGAAGTGCAACACTATATCAATCCCACGAATAATGTGCTGGTTCACAATCGCTTCCAGGAAATCTCCGGAGCCTACGTCTACAACTTCACCTACAAGAACTTTAATCCGTTCCTTGAAGGTGGTCCGGGCGGCTATATCTATTCGCCGATCAATGACGCGAAGACGCAACTTCAGAATCTTAGCCGGACCACGAATGTGGGAGCCCTCTACGGAGGCGGCATTGCCTACGAACTTAGCCCCAGCTTCGATATTCGCGTCGAGTATCGCGGCATCGTGGTGAAGGCGCCGAGCTTCAACGACCCGAATCTGAAGACCAACCGCTACTTCAACATCAGCGATCCGTCGATCGGCGTCGCCTACCACTTCTAGACTGGCTGGCGCTTGGCATCGCGAGCAGCCTCGAGCGGGTGTAGCTTGAGGCTGCTTTTTCTTGTCTGGAACCATTTGTAAGAGGCAGCTAATGGCAGTGGCGATCATCGGGCGCACGCAGGAAGGGCCAGGTTTTCACCCGGCCCTTCTCGTTCCATCGGCAGTGTTGGGGTTCGAGTCTAGCGGACCCCGAGAATACGATAGGTTACGCCTGCGCTGAAACCGTGAGGAGTCAGCCCGTGGCTGGGTAGACCGGGGAAACCTGGCGCCGAGGGTATGAACTGGTATTCGTAGTCGCCTCGGACAGCGAATCTGCGCGAGATGCGGTACTCCCCGTATCCGCCGGGAACGAAGGCGAAATAGCTGCCGGTTCCAACGCCATAGGGGTACGTGATCCAAATTCCGCCAAACAGGAATTTGGCATTCAAAGAAAAGCGGTGGTATTGAAATAAGCGCGCTTTGGGTCCGCCGAGGTAATCATATTGCGACTGCTGGCCGACAGCATTCCATTTCATCCAGCGTCCCTCGGCTTCCACTCCGAATCTCTGTGTCACGTTGTAGTCCACGAGAACGCCAATTCCCAGAAGCCGCTTCGTGTTGGCGTAGTCAGAGTTGAAGCTCGAGAATTCGGCCCCTGCCCACAGGGTTGAATTCCCGCCTTGAACGGATGGGGCGACCTGGGCATGCGCTGCTCCGGACCCGAGGAGGAGGCTAAGGATCAGAATCTTTTTGAGCACGTCTAGTATCTCCAAAATTTGAGATGCAATTAAGTCCAGATTGCAAAAGCCAAGGCAGCCATTCGTCGCACAAAAATTTACAGAAGCGCGCCGGACCCAAAATGGGAACCGGCGCGACGTTCCAGGTGCTTATTGCGGGCTCGCCGCCGGCGGAGCCTGACTTGGATCCGCAGGCGGTGGCGGCGGTTGCGTTGTTGCCGGATCAGCATTTGCCGGTGCTGCGGTTGCAGGTGCCGCAGGTGTGCGCGGGTTGGCTGGCGCCGTGGTTGCGGGGGCTGCGGTCGCTGCCGTCGAAGGAGCCGGCTGGACGGGCGGCTGATAACGCTGGAGGCGGTAGTAGATCGGAGTGACCTCAAACGGCATCTTGTCCCGGGCGCTCAGAAGCGGCGCCGGTTTCACGTTCAGCTGGAAGACCTTGTCGTCCCAGGGATCGATCCTCAGATGGCTGTTCAGAGGAAGGGCGGCGATCTGGGTCAGATTGTCCATGTCCAACTTGGGCGCGCCCGTTGTAAGTCCGGCCAGCCATGGAGTGCCGTCCGCTTTGAGGAGCGAATCACCCAGCCGCGGTGTCAGCAGGTATGTCAACTCCTTCGAGCGCATCTGCACCGCCTGGAAGAACAAGCCAACGCTGGCCCCTCTATCGTGATACACCGAGGCATTGAACAACTCGACGGCCTTCTTTGCCGCCGTCTCGTTGTCAATTGGCGAGTGATTCATGTTGAACTTCGTAAAGGTCGCCTCGTCGGGGAAGAGCAGGCGGTCATTGAAGGCGTAGCGGGTATCAATGTGGTGACCCAGAACGATATGAGCAAGCTGGAAGCTCAGCACCGCAGCCAGATCCTCTTCCGAGGGCAGCACGTCCACAAGACCCTTGCTGAGCAGAATGGTATTGCCGATGGAGAGCGATTCAAGCGGAGTGGTTAACAGCACCCGGCAGTGGATATCATCCGGCAGGGCCAGCTTGCTGCCGATGGCAATGTTATTCGTAACCGTCTCGAGCACCTTATCGAAATCACTCGGCGGAGCCAGAAGTCCGGCCTGCGTCAAGCGATCGAGGACGTTTTGTTCGGCCTGCGAGATCCATTGGCGTTTCGCCTGCAGCGGGCTCACATCCTGCGATTGATCGCTCTGATCCTGGGCGTTCTCCACCTGGATCGATTCGCTGTCCGCCTCACGCGTGGGCAGCTTCAGCGAGTAACCCCAGAAATAAGTCTGTGCACGGAAGCCGGTGGCCTTCTTTGCATCGCTTGTCTGCGTTTCCTCGACGTAGATTGCGGTGGGAAGCCAGACATCGGGCTGCACGTTCAGGCGCCAGCTATCAAAGTGGTAGTAACGGGCTATCTGGTCGCCGTTGTTGCCGGTATAAGAACCGTTGAAGCGGACGATATTGCCATCCTGGTCCTCGACCCAGATCCGGCCGAAGAACCGTCCGTAGCCCTCCTTGGGCTTAGGCTTCACATCGAAGACCAAGGTGCGCACGCCGCCTAGAAAGTCACGCCGGACGTAGGTGAAATCATAGTGCTGCTGGTCGAAGCTCACCGGGTCGAGGAACATCATGTCCATGAAACCCGTGGCGGAATAGCTGATGTTGAAGCTCTTGGTGAGGTCTCCCAGAAATTTGCGTGTGCCTTTGAAGAGGCCCTTTGACTTGGACTTGGTTTCATAGGGGTTGGCGACGAAGGCTTTTCCAAAATCCACACGAGCGACGATATATTCGTCAGAAACAGGTACAGACTGAAGCTTGGGATCAGGCCTCATATTCTGGATGTAGGTCTGCACAACCGGCGTACTCTTCTGGATCTGCTTGACGGTCGCCTTTTCCCGATCCACGGCTTTCTGCACGAGCGCTGCCTGCTCGGGCGTGAGGGGTACCGGCGGCACGTATTTATTCTCTTTCTTTGCGTTGGCGGCACCGACGCTCAAGATCAACGCCAGACCCAGGGTGCACATATTGCGGAGAGACATTTACAGGCTCCTAATCTTTCTCTTTCTCATATCTTTACTCTTTACTGTTTTCTATTCCAGTCTTTCCCGTTCAGGATTGCCCTGTGCCGGTCGATTCACTTGTGAAAGCGCTGGACGAAGTAGCGAAAATCCTGGCGTCTGGTTCCACGATGGGGACCGAAATCCAGGCTACCGCAAGCAAATCTAGGCTAACTGGAAGGTTATTCGTATTACGGTAACCTGGTCTACCGCATGTCCATCCTTGGTTGCTGGTTTGAATTGAATCCCCTGTGCGACGGATTTCGCCTGCTCATCCAGGCCATGCCCCAGACCGCTCAGAACCTGCAGAACCTCCACGTGGCCGGATGCCGTGAAGCGCACCTCGAGTTTTACGTCGCCCTCAATCTTCAGCTGGCGAGCCTCGGTCGTGTAGGTTGCTTTGGGCTTGGAAAGAACTACGATGGGTGTCGACTCAACCTGTTGGACCTTCGGCGCCGCAGGGGTGGCCTGCCCAAATCCTGTTCCGGAGAATCCAGCCTGTTCAACTCTGCCTGTCCCACCGGGCTTACCTGTCCCGCCTACAACCCCGTTGGAAAATCCGGCAGAAGCGACGGTTCCATGAACATCCTTGCCGCCGGGAACGCCATTTGCGACCCCGGATCCAAAGGCAACCCCCTTCACCGATCCCTGCCGTGCCGCTCCCGCTCCCGGCTGTCCGATCCCCGGAGTTCCGTTAAACGAACCGACCGCTGCGATCGTGGCCGGCTTCGTTGCGTTGGGGTTGGGTGCGACGCCCACGGGATCGCCGAATCCCCCGGTCTTCGGGGTGGGGGCAACCTTGTTGTTCGCCACCATAGTGGGCTGCGAGCTCTTGAAGAGTCCCACCTTAGGTTGTGGCGGAGGCGATACGGCCTTCGGGGGCGCCGGCGCTACTTTCGGAATTGGAGGTGTTGGAATCTTTACCTCCGTTGGTTTTGGCGGTTCTACTACGGGCTTGGGCGGTTTTATCTTAGGCTGGGGCGGCTCAACCTTCGGCGGCGGCGGAATCACACGCACCTTGGGAACCGGTGGCGGCACATAAGGCTTCGGTTCTACGGGAAATACCAGAACAGCGGTGTTCTCCTTTTGTACCTTCACCTGATGAATACGCTCTGCAGCGAAGAGAATCAGAAGGGCGCCTATGCTGACGTTCACTATCAGGCTCACGCCAAACGAGCCGAACCGTCCTTGTGGTTCGGGTAGAAGTCCAAAAGTCGACTGATTCCGAGAAGTGCTCGCCATAGTTCTCTCTATCCCAACCTGAGTTTCCAGAATTTGTTGCCCCGAAATGTCACAAAATGAGACAAATCCCTGTCAGAAGTGTGCATGCATTCCAAATTCCACATCTTCTAAGGTAGGCCCCGCAAGGGTTTGGCCGGTGTATTCTGCGTTACTCCATTACACACGACGAAAATTCTCAATTCAAAGGCCGCTTTGTGGTTACCATATCCGAAGACGCTATCGGAAGCAGTCCATTTGACTGTCGCAGAATAGGCACAGATTGTTACAAAGGTAATGCGATAGTCACATCCCCTCTTAGAATTATAATCTGCAACACTAGATTGCGTAACCCTTACCGCGCTGCATGCGGTTTGCTAAGTAAATTTTTCTTAATCCATGCGCCCGACGGCCCACCTGCTTGACCTCTTCGACGATGTTTCATCCCGGACGGTTGCACCATCCCACATCGGTTGCAGTGAATGTACCGAATCGGTGGTTCCCTCCCACACCCTTTGAATACCCACAGGTCGATTGCAGGCAGGTCGATAAGAGGAGATAAAATCTTGCGGATTCTCGTTACCGGCGGGGCCGGATACATCGGTGGCACGGTTGCCCAGCTCCTCCTCGATCAGGGCCACAAGGTCGTCATCTACGACAACCTCTGCCATGGCCATCGCTCGATGGTCCCCGATCAGGCCGAATTCATCGAGGGAGAACTCGCCGATCGTCCTGCCGTCGAGAAGCTCCTGCATACAGGGATAGACGGAGTGATGCACTTTGCCGCTCTCATTGAAGCCGGCGAAAGCATGCAAAAGCCTGAGCTGTATTTCCGCAACAACAGCGCCTCCACACTCAGCCTGCTGGAAGCCATGCTCGCCACCGGGGTTCAACGCTTCGTCTTCTCCTCGACTGCCGCCGTGTACGGCGAGCCTGAATCGACCCCCATCCTTGAAGATGCTCCGCTCCATCCCACCAACGCCTATGGCGAATCCAAGCTGTTGGTCGAGCAGATGCTTGCCTGGCTCAACCGCATTCACGGCTTCCGCTACGCCAGCCTGCGCTACTTTAATGTTGCCGGAGCCATCGAAGGCCGCGGCGAGGCGCACGAGCCCGAGTCGCACATCATTCCTCTCATTCTCGACGTCGCCCTCGGCCGTCGCCAGAGCATCAAGGTCTTCGGACAGGACTACGGCACTCCCGACGGCACCTGTATCCGCGACTACATCCACGTGCAGGATCTGGCGCGCGCGCACCTGCTCGCACTCGAAATGCTCAAGGAGCGGGACAAGCTCATCTATAACATCGGCAACGGAGTGGGCTTCAGCGTTCGCGAGGTCATTGAGGCGGCCCGCCGTGTCACCGGACATGCCATCCCGGTCGAGGAGTGCCCGCGGCGCCCTGGCGATCCGGCAGTGCTGATTGCCAGTTCGGAAAGAATCGGTCAGGAGCTGGGCTGGAAGCCGGAATATTCGAAACTCGACGACATCATCGCGAGCGCATGGAAATGGCACCAGCAGCGTTATGCCAGGACGCGTTGAGTTCCGGCCCGTCTACTGAAAGAGCTTCATGGCATTCAGAGCCGTGTTGTAAACGCCCCAGGCCAGGGGGATCGAAACAACCATCCAGGCAAAGACAATCAATGCCGGCGAGGTCTTCCTTTCATCTGTAACCATCATCGTTACCCTTTCTTCCGCTAGGCCTTCACGGCTGCGGCCGTCTTGATCCAGTATTTCTCCGCCACCGGCTGCACCAGCAGATTCGCGACAAAGCCGACGACCAGCAGCCCCGCCATAATATGCAGAATCACCGGATAGGCCTGCTCCTTGGGCATGTGTGCCGCGACATAGTGGTCGAGAATGCCATTCACGATCAGCGGACCCACAATTCCGGCGGTCGACCACGCTGTCAGCAGCCGGCCGTGGATAGCGCTCACGTGATAGCCCCCAAACAGGTCCTTCAAATATGCGGGAATCGTGGCGAAACCCCCGCCGTACATGCTCAGCAGCAGGCCGGCGATCAGAACGAAGAGCGGCACGGCGTTGAGATGGCTGGTGCCGGTGAATGGAAGCAGCCAGTAGAGCACTGCGCCCACTGCAAAGAAGATCATATAAGTTTGCTTGCGCCCGATGAAATCCGATGTGGAGGCCCAGAAAAATCGTCCGCCCATGTTGAACAGGCTCAAGACGCCGACAAAGCCTGCAGCCGCTACCGGCGAGATGTGCCCTTTGAACAGGTCCTGAATCATCGGCGAGGCCTGCTCCAGAATGCCGATGCCCGCCGTCACGTTCATGCAGAGAACAATCCACAGCAGCCAGAACTGGACCGTGCCGAAGGCTGTGTTCACTTCAACGTTGTGGGCCGAGATCAGCGCCGACTGTGTTGCCTTCGGAACCCAGCCAACCGGCCTCCAGCCAGCCTGCGGGACGCGAATGGTAAAGACGCCAAACATCATGAAGATGAAGTAGAGAATTCCCATTGTGACCCAGGTGGCTGCGATCGGCTGGTGACCGCTCGCCTTATAAAAGGCCATCAGTTTCGTGCCCAGCGGCGAGCCGATCATCGCTCCCCCGCCAAAACCCATGATCGCCAGTCCCGTCGCCAGGCCGGGACGGTCGGGGAACCACTTGATCAGCGTAGAGACCGGCGAGATATATCCCAGCCCCAGTCCCACGCCGCCGATAACTCCGTAACCGAGGTAGATAATCGCCAGAGAATGCCATGCCGCTCCACCGGCGGCCACGATGAAACCCAGGCCGAAGCACGTCGCTGAGACAAACATCGCCTTGCGCGGCCCTGCCGCCTCGAGCCACTTGCCGAACAACGCCGCCGAAAGCCCGAGCACGGCAATAGCGATCGAAAAAATGTAGCCAACTTCTTTCAGACTCCAGGCAGTACCGTCGGGAGCTTTGAGCGCCAGCAGCGGGTTTTTGAAAACGCTGAAGGCATAGACCTGTCCGATCGCCAGGTGAATGGCCAGAGCGGCGGGAGGCACAAGCCAGCGGCTGAAACCGGGCTGGGCAATGGAGCGTTCACGATCAAGAAAAGAGGGCATTGAATTGGGAAATCCTTTCAGCCAACGCGGAGATAGGCAAAACAACGAGGCCGCTCCCGGAATCGTCGGGAAGGGTCCCATGAGCTGTCGCGGGGAGGACTCGCCTTTGTAACATACAGATGAGTGGACCCGCGAGTGGGTAGCGGCTTTTAGTAACTGCTGGTCCATTTTTTGCTCGTGGTTTTGACGGCGTGCAAAATCACAGACCCCATGACCGCAGGGCGGCGGATTTATACTGGCGCCTGCCATGAAGGTTGTCATCTCCATGCTCCGGGGCGTCAACGTTGGCGGCCACAACAAAGTCGCAATGGAGGCGCTGCGCTCGCTCTACGCGTCTCTCGGATTGCTGGATGCGCAAACCTACGTGCAGAGCGGGAATGTCGTTTTCAGAACGAAAGAGAAGAACCTTGTTTCTCTCGCCGCCATGATTGAGAGCGCGATCGAGCGAAGCTTCGGCTTTCGCCCCAGCGTCATTCTTCGGACTACTTCTGAATTGCGGGAGGCGATCGCGGCAAGCCCCTTCGCCACCCGGTCCGGCATTGAGCCAAGTAAATTACTGGTCACGTTTCTGGCCGCCAGTCCATCAGCAGAAGTCAGGCAGAAGGTGCTCAACATCAAAGCCGATCCAGAGGAGTTGCACATCCTTGACCGGGAGCTGTACATATACTTCCCCAACGGAATGGCGCGCCCCAAATTATCGATGGCGAGCGTTGAGAGGGCGTTGAAGATTCCGGGAACGGGCAGGAACTGGAACTCCGTCACGAAACTGCTTGAAATGGCGGAGAAGCTGGAGTCTTAATTGAAATGCACGTTTTACTCAGCGGGGCGAATTTTGCCACGGCCCACCCTCCAAATGTAATTCCGCCGGGCAATAGAGTATTCTCTTACCCATGAAACCGATCTTCCTCTCCTATACCGCCAAGGGGCGCTCGAATGCGGACCGGCTGCGGACCGCCCTTCAGGAAAATGGCATTGAAACCTGGATGGATAGCGAGATCATGCCGGGAGAACATTGGGGAAACACTTTGCAGGAAAAGCTGCGCGACGCGTCTGCAGTTGTATTTCTGATCGGCCCCGATGGTCAGGTCAGCGAACAACAGCGGAATGAGGCGACGGCAGTGTTTCGCGCGGAATGGGGGGCGCAGAAAAAGACCCCGCTGATTCCAGTGGTGACGAGCGAAGCTGAATTGCCACCGTTTTTGCGGCAGGTTCCCGCCATTGAGGTTAAGGATGTTGAGAAGGGATGGACTGAGGCAGCGAAGAGAATCAAACAATCCCTGAGCGGCGGCCGGGTCGAGGTTGCAGTGCCTTACCCTGGCGAAAGCGAACAGCAAGCCCGTCTACTCGGAATCTGGGAGTTTGCGGATTCCTTGTCACGGTCCTCAAAGTCATCGGCCACATCGGGAACGACTGGGGCAGCTACGGCATCAGGATCGTCTGGATATAGTCGGGCATCGAAATCGTCTGTGCGAAAGAGTTAATCGGGCAGATGCAGGCACCGCTTTTCGAGCAGTCCGTCTTCATCAACTGTCCGTTCGATCCAAAATACCAACGTCTCCTCCACGCGATCGTATTTACTACCGTTTCGCTTGGACTGGTTCCACGCTGCGCGCTCGAAACCGGAGAGGCGGACCTCCGTTTTCAGCACATCTTGGATCTCCTGCAAAAGAGTAAATACTCCATCCACGATCTCTCCCGTTTCACCGGCGAAGGGGAGGCCAATCTCGCGCGCATGAATATGCCGCTTGAACTTGGTGTTGCGATTGGGCTCAAACTGTGCCGGAAAAGACATCGGTTAGTGGTGATGGTACAGAACGTGCCGGAAGCGAAAAGGAAAGCCGCCGATTACGAATATCACCGATTCATATCGGATTTGTCTGGCAATGATCCACTACGTCATCGATCGACGCCGCAAAGCGTTATACGAGAGGTCTATTCGTGGCTGACAACGCTGGACGAGATTGTCAATCCCCAGCCAAGCGGCGAGGCCATCTTCGCTGCTTTTCCAGCATTTCAGAAGAATCTGGCGAACCACAAGAAAGCGGCTCTGCGTAAGCTGATTTGGAACGACATCTTGAAAGCCGCGGCAGAAAGTTGCCCGAAGGTCAGGTGAACCTCTGGTGATTGCGAGAAACTCGCAGATTGACCCCGCCTGCCCGCCGGGTTAATCTCGTCTCGTGAACGCTTCGCTCTTCTCCACCGGCGCTTCTCTCGCCCTCTGTTGTCGCTAGCCGCAGACGCCCCGTCGCGCAGTCCCGTATCCACATCGAAAATTCAGAGGAAGCATGAAAATCTCTCGATTCTTCCCCGTCGTTGTCCTTGCGGTCGCGGCCCTGCTCCTCGCCGATACCACATCGGAATGGCAAACCGGCCTTCTTGCCTGGCGCGCGCACCGCGAGCAGCGGCTGTCTGCTCCTGACGGCTGGCTTACGCTGGTCGGCCTCGAATGGCTGAAGGCCGGACCGAACACCCTCGGTTCCGCTCCGGATAACCGCATCCGGCTAGCCCTGCCTGCTCCAGCGCACCTGGGCATCATTGAGGTCAGCGGCAGCGACATTCGCATTGCGCCTCCTGCCGGAGGATTTCCCGCAGGTGTCCAGCTCGACGGAGCGCCAGCCCATGCCGGCAAGCTTGCGGACGACGAGGCGTCCAAACCATCGGTCCTGGCGGCCGGAACACTCAGCATTCTCCTGCTTCATCGCGGCGACCGCTACGCGCTCCGCATCAAGGACTCGCAGGCTCCCACGCGGCTGAACTTCCACGGGCTGCACTGGTATGCTCCCGACCCGAAGTATCGGGTGGAAGCCCGCTGGATTCCCTTCGTCCCCATGAAGAAAATCAAGGTACCTTCCATCATCGGAGTCACGGACGAAATGCCCGCGCCCGGGTTAGCCGATTTCACCCTCGACGGGCAGACGCTTCAGCTCGAACCGGTCCTGGAAGATCCCGACGCAAAGCAGCTCTTCTTCATCCTGCGCGACACGACCAGTCGGACGACCAGCTACGGAGCCGCCCGTTTTCTCTACACTGACTTTCCCGACCATGGGCTCGGCGAGCCTGGCCATCTGACCCTCGATTTCAACCGCCTGCAGAATCCCCCGTGCGCCTACACGGCTTACGCAACCTGCCCGCTGCCCCCTGAACAGAATCGGCTTGCCATCGCCCTTCCCGTGGGCGAAGCGAAGTACTCGCACTGACGGTATAACCTCGCGGCGCCTGACCACCTTTACCCAACTTTTACCTGACGAGGGTTGACACGAATATAAGACCAAAATAGTCTCTGTTTATCTCGGACGGATTTGGTCGCATTTTGACTCTTTCGGAGCTGACCCGAACCACCTATCCGAATTTTGGGGCCTGGTTCCCCGGAGGCTGAACGTCTTGCACGCAAGTTTAAGAAGCTGTATCCGGCACTCCCGTGTCCGGATTGCGGTCCTGCTTGTCCTGTGTGGGTCTCTCGCCACCAGTTGGCGAACCGCACGGGCACAACAGGAACCTCCCTACTTCGTGACCTACTCCTCAGTCATGGAAGAGCCCGGCAACCTCGAAATTGAAAACCAGAACATCGCGGCGGCTCCGAAGAATGCGCAACGCCTTTTTCGCGCCCACGGTGGAGTTCGAGTACGGCGTCACCGCCTGGTGGACGGCCGAGGTCTATCTGCAGGGGCAGGCGACGCAGAACGACTCGTCGATCTTTACCGGCTTCCGCTTCGAGAACCGCTTTCGCCCGCTGCCGCGCGAGTACTGGATCAACCCGGTGATTTACGTCGAGTACGAGGACGTGAACGCCGGCGGACAAGAGCTTCCTCGAGGTCACGGGGAACACAGTATCACCACGCTGCAGGTTCCAAACGCGCTCTGCGCAAAGAAGTCGAGCACTCGATCGAAGGCAAGCTGATTCTCTCAAGCAACGTGAAGGGCTGGAACATCTCCGAGAACTTCATCGCCGAGAAGGAGGTGAACGACAACGAGCCGTGGGAATTTGGATATGCGCTGGCGGCATCGCGACCTCTCAGCCTTAAGGGCAGCGCCAAGGCAGTGTACCTTCTGCCGCCAGAATTTCGCCGCTGGGGCGGAGCTCTTTGGCGGCCTGGGGACGCGTACGACTTCGGGCTCCGGCAGACCGAGCAGTACCTGGGCCCAACGGTCGCGCTGAATACGCCGCACGGGCTGACCTTCAAGTTTTCGCCCGAGTTTGGACTGAACGACAACTCAGTCGGAGTTTTGTGGCGGTTCGGCGTGTCGTACGAGATTTCAGCAGTTTCGTGACTGGTTCCGGAGGACGAAATGAAGGCCCGGATGTTGTGGTTGTAGCGGCGCTGCTGGGAGCGTCGATGATGTGCTTTGCGGCGGCGGACGGCTCGTGGCTGAAGAAGGTGCCGCAGGCAGATCGCGAGCGCGTGAATCCCTATGCGGGAAAGCCGGATGCGGTGGCGGCGGGCGAGAACCTCTTTCGCAATAACTGCGCCAAGTGCCACGGCGAAAACGCCGAAGGCAAGGGCTCGCGGCCGAGCCTGAAGAGCGAGCGGCTGGAGAATGCGACCGACGGCGAGATTGCCTGGATCATCAAGAACGGCAGATCCCTACAAGGGAATGCCCAGCTGGGGCGGATTGCCGGAGCAGGAGCGCTGGCAGATCGTCGCCTACCTGCGGAGTCTGAATCCGCACGGCGGGTAGCTCGAATGCCCCGACGGCAGGTGCGCAATGATGCGGTCGCGCAGGATGTATCACCTCTGGTTTGCGCTGATGGCGCTTGCGGTTGTGGCGATCGCTGTCGGGTGCGGAGTTTCAGGGCAGGCTCCGGACGCGTCAACTGAATCGGACTCGACCCCGGCGGCTGACTCGATCGGCGAGGCGCTGTTTCTCGACACACGCTTCGGCGAGTTCTTTGCCGCAAACATGGTCGGGGTCAACGCTCCGTTGCCGAGCGGCGATCCCGTGGTGCGGAAGTGCAGACCACGAATGGGCCGCTGCCGGGCCCCTTCGCAGGACAGTCGATCAACTGCCGCTCCTGCCACTTTGTGACTGAGTTTGAAGGCGTGAAGCGGGGCCGGCAACCGCACCTATGCCGACTTCACCACGCGCAGCCCGATTCCGCTCGCGCAGCGCAGCCCAACGGCTTCACCCATACGCCGCGCAACGCCATGCAGATGGTGGACTCCTTCACCAGCCGCTCGGGACCGCTGTTTCTGCACTTCGACGGCGAGTTCGCCTCGGGAGAAGACCTGGTGGTCGGAACCCTGACCGGGCGCAACTTCGGCTGGCTGCCCTCGCAGTACAACCAGGCGATTGCGCATATCGCGAAGATCATCCGCGAAGACGATGGCAGCAGCCAGCTTGCGGCCGACCGGCTCGACGGCCTGAGCTACGCGGTGATCTTCAAGGGTACCGACCCGAGAATCACGCAGCGATCTGCTGCTGCCTCCATCGCAGCGGCTGGATGTGTCGACGGCGACCGACATGCAGGTCGTGAACGAGATCGCCCTGTGCATGGCGACGTACATGAAGGATCTGCTCTTTCAGCGGGACAAGTTCGGGCGGTACATCGGTTCGCCGTACGACAATTTCCTGCGCGTGAATCACCTGCCGCAGGCGCCGCTGGCGGGAGAATCGAAGGCGCACTACAACCTGCGGCTCTCTCAGCAGGTGGTGGCGCTGAAGAATCCGATCTACATCACGCCGAGCGACGGCTCCTTCAAGTATCACGCGCAGCCGTATCAGTTTGGCGCACTCGAACTGCAGGGGCTGAAGATCTTTCTGGCCTCGGCCGCCGCGGGAGCGTCGAACGCCCATGCGGGAAACTGTGCCGCGTGCCACCAGGCCCCCGACTTCTCTGATTTTGTCTTTCACAACAGCGGCGTATCACAGGCCGAGTACGACGCGGCCAACGGAAGCGGGCGCTTTCATGAACCTGTTTGTGCCTGACAACGCGATGAGGCTGGCAAACTTTGACGCGTACATGCCGGCTTCCGGAAAGCACCCCAATGCATCCGAGGCCTTCCGGCATGCTGCGGACGCGAGCAATCCCGCATATGCGGACCTGGGCCTCTGGAATGTCTATCTGAACCCGGACATGCCGAACCCGCAGGTCAATCTGAAGGGCTTTGTGTGCGCGGCGGGCAAGGACTGCTCCGTGGATCAGGGTCTGGCCTCGACGATTGCGCAGTTCAAGACGCCGGTGCTGCGCGACCTTGAGGACTCTGCGCCTTACTTCCACAACGGCAGCGCGCCGAAGTTCGACGACGTGGTGAATCACTACATCCGGATGTCGCAACTGGCGCATTCGGGCGCGATGCGCAACGCTCCGCCGGAATTCGCAAACATGTCGCTGAGCCAGGACGATCTGGCCGCGCTGGTGGCCTTCCTGCAATCGCTGACCGAAGACTACGACGACGCCTAGACGTGGCCGCAAGAAAATACGGACCGGCGTGCTGGGGTCAATCGCATTTGGTTGACCCCAATGGCCACGGTTCGTATCATTGAGGTTGCTCCTCTTCAATTTGGCGGCGTAGCTCAGATGGTTAGAGCGACGGACTCATAACCCGTAGGTCGGCAGTTCGATTCTGCCCGCCGCCACCAGTGAGCGTACTTCCCGCTACCTTCCTCAGCCAGCCTCGTCGAATCTGGAGTATCATCGTTTGTAACTCTGGGTGTCTTCCAACATGTCTAAAAGTTTCAAGCGCGCCGTCTTCGGCATCTCTGTTGCCCTCGTCGTGGTCGTGTTTCTCGGCGGATTCGTTTCCAATGGCGTGCGCGCCGGAAGCCAGAACGACGGTGTTTACCGTCAGATGGGCGTCTACGAGGAAGTTCTGCACAAGGTGCAGAGCGACTACGTGACCGATCCCAACATCACCAAGGTGACCAATGGCGCGCTGCATGGACTGCTGGAATCACTCGACTCCGACTCGAGCTATCTGACTCCGGAGGAGAATGCCGCCTATAAAGCCCACCAGAACGAAGGGACGGCACAGATCGGTCTGAACGTGTCGCGCCGGTACGGCTATGCGACGGTCGTCTCTGTGATGCCGGGCAGCCCGGCCGAGAAGGAACAGATCACCGACGGCGATATCATCGAATCGATCGGCGGCCAATCGACCCGCGAACTTTCGCTGGCCATGGTGCGCCTGATGCTTGAAGGCAAGCCGGGCAGCAACGTGACTTTCTCCATCGTCCGTCCGGGCAAGGCCGAGCCGCAGAAGATTACTCTTACCCGCAAGCAGGTGGATGCCCCGGCGCTCAGCGAGCAGCAGTACGAGAATTCGTCCATCCTCTACCTGAAGCCTGTCGTCCTCACCCGCGAGCGGGTAGCCGAGATCGAAACCCGCCTGAAGGCCATGCCCAAAAGTGGGAACAAGAAGGTGCTGCTCGACCTTCGTGACGTGGCCGATGGTGATTTCACGCAGGCGGTCAATCTGGCCAATGCCTTTCTGCAGTCAGGAACCATTGCTTCCATCGAAGGCCAGAAAGTCGCCAAGCAGACCTTTACAGCTGATCCGGCAAAGTTCATCACCGCGGCTCCGCTGGTAGTGCTGGTGAATCATGGCACCGCTGGTCCCGCGGAGCTGGTTGCGGCGGCTATTCTCGACAACAAGCGCGGCGACCTGGTGGGCGACCGGAGCTTTGGCGAAGGCACCGTTCAGAAGACGATCGAGTTGCCGGACGGAGCCGCCGTGATCCTCTCTGTCGCCAAGTATGAGGGCCCCTCGGGCAAGGCGATTCAGGAGCAGGCGGTGACGCCGAACGTTGTCGTGACCGAGAGCATCGACCAGTATCTGGCTGAGACCGACACCGACAGCACGAAGCCGGAAGATAAGGTCACCGTTCGTACCGATGACCAGCTCAACAAGGCACTCGACATCCTCAAGCAGAAGAGCGCGTAGCGCTCGCCGGGAAAGCGATTGAACTCCCGCGGCCCATGGGCGCCTCCTGAGACCAAGGCCACAGGCCCGGGCTCGGCGCCGCGTCCCGCTTCACGACTAGCAACCAACTTTCGTCCTCCGGCTGGCCGCCATAAGGTTGCAGGCAGCGTGGCCATCGCCCTCCTTGCGATTCTCGCCATCGCGGTCGGCTCGCTCAGCGGGCTGATGCTCGTCTATTCGGTCAATCTGCCGCAAATCGAAGACCTGGAGCGCTACCGGCCGAGCACCACCACGGAACTCTACGATATTCACGGGCGCATCTTCGGCTCCTTCGCGCTGGAGCGACGCGTCGTTGTGGGGTACGACGGCTTCTCCCCGCTGTTACGGCAAGCCGTGATCTCGATCGAGGACAAGAATTTCGAGAGCCACTGGGGTGTGAATCTCTTTCGCGTGGCGGGAGCAGCCTGGCACGACCTGACCTCAAAGGGGCGCGCGCAGGGGGCGTCCACGCTCACCATGCAGCTAGCGCGCAACCTCTTTCTCTCGAACGAGAGGAACTTTGGGCGCAAGCTGCAGGAGGTCTTCCTGTCGCTGCAGATCGAGCATAACTTCACCAAGCAGCAGATTTTCACCCTCTACGGGAATCAGATCTACCTCGGCCACGGAACCTACGGCTTCGAGGCGGGCGCGAATTACTATTTCTCGAAGCACGCCAAAGACCTCACACTGCCCGAAGCGGCCCTTCTGGCTGGGCTTCCGAAAGGACCATCGGAGTATTCACCGCTGCAGAACCCCGACCGCGCCATGCGCCGCCGCAACATGGTCATCAACGCCATGCTTGAGGACGGGGCCATCACCGCCGCCCAGGCGGAGACTGCGCGAACCGCGCCTCTGGGTCTGCATATTCAAGTCCCGCCGAACAGCGTGGCTCCCTGGTTTGTCGAGGAGGTGCGCCGGGAGCTCGAGCATAAGTTCGGTTCTGACCGGGTGCATGAGGCCGGGCTGAAGGTCTACACCACGCTCGATCTCGACCTGCAGCAGGCGGCGAATCGCGCCGTGCTGGATGGCCTGGCGGCTTACGAGCGGCGTCACGGATGGAAGGGGCATCTGCTCAACGTCATCGCCGGCGGCGTCGACCTCGAAAGCTTCAAGCATCCCGACTGGAACGGCTCGACCGCTCCCGGCGAATACCAGCACGCGCTGGTGATGGGCGTGCTGCCGTATCAGGTGACGGCGCGCATCGGGGAGAAACAGCTTGTCCTCACGCCTGAGGATTGGGCATGGACGGGCTTCAAGACCGCCGAGGAGTTCCTGCACCGCGGCGATATCATCTACGTCCAGCTGACCGGCCAGGACGGCACCTTGCTGCGCGGCAAACTGGAGCAGGATGCCGGCGTAGAAGGCTCGCTGCTGGCGATGGACAATGCCACCGGCGACGTTCTCGCTCTGGTCGGCGGCAGGGATTTCAACCTCTCCCAATTCGACCGCGCGACTCAGTCGGAGCGTCAGACGGGCTCGTCCTTCAAGCCCTATGTGTACACGGCGGCGGTCGAAGCGGGCGCAACGCCGGAGGAGAGCATCGTCGACGGGCCCACTTCATTTGGCTCCTATACGCCTCACGACTACGAGGGGAATTACCTTGGCCGCATCTCGCTGCTGAAGGCCTTCGCCGATTCGCGGAATATCCCCGCGCTCAAGCTGGCCGAGCGAGTGGGCATTCACAAGGTCATCAGCACGGCCCACCGGTTTGGCGTGACGAGCAATATCCCGGCCTATCTGCCGGTGGCGCTGGGAGCGGTGGAGATTACGCTTCGGGAGCAGGTGGCGGCGTACTCAGTCTTCCCCAACGACGGCATTCGGATCGCGCCCAGGCTGGTCCGGCGGGTGACGACTGCCGATGGCATTCCGATGGCTGAGGACCCGCCGCACGTGGAAGAAGTCATCAGCGCAAAGACAGCGCGCACCATGATGATCTTTCTGAAAGAGGTCACGCGCAGCGGCACGGGCGCAGCTGCAGCGGCCCTGAACCATCCTCTCGGAGGCAAGACGGGCACCACCAGCGACTTCACCGACGCATGGTTCCTCGGCTTTTCTCCGTCGATCACCTGCGGCGTGTGGATGGGCTATGACAGCCGCCAATCGCTCGGCGAAAAGGAAACGGGAGCCCGGGCCGCGTTGCCCATCTGGATGGACTTCATGAAAGCGGCCGTCGTAGATAAGCCGGACGAGACGTTCCCCGGCGACACGAAACATCTTCCAGGTGCGGAGAAGCAGATTGCCGCCGCGAAGCCGGCTTCGAAGGCGATCTCACCGGCGCAAGCGCAGCCTTGAATCGTGTTCAGAAGCGCGAAAGTTGTTACTCTGGAGATATGAAGCGTGTGTTGCTCTACAGCCAGCCGGGGTGCCCGCCCTGCTTTGCGGCCAAGCAGTTTCTCAAGGCCCGCGATGTTGCCTTCGAATACAAGGACGTTCAGGCCGATCCGGTGGCCCTGCGGGAGTTGATGGAGCTGAACAGCCGGTCGACTCCGACGATTGTCGTGGGCAATGAGGTGATGATCGGCTTCGATCCAGAGCGTTTGGAGTTGATGCTCGCGGAACAAGCCTTGCCGACCGGCGCCCCGAAATAAAAGCCAGAAGGCAGACCGGTTCCTCTCCTCGGAAGTAATAGAGAAACACGTTACTCAAGGGCTGAAACGTACCCATCTACAGGCTCAGAGCGGGCTGATGCAAACCATCGTTCCCTGCGGCTCACGAAAAGTCTTGCTGGTTGCCGGGCGCTCCTGCATGATAAACGAGTGCAAGACCTGGTTGCTGAGTTCCTGCTGGGACATTACAAGATCATTCGCCGCCTGGGAGAAGGCGGCATGGGCGTGGTTTACGAAGCCGAAGACCAGAAACTTGGCCGCCGGGTAGCGGTCAAAGTGCTGCCCGAGTCTACGCGCGAGGACCCTTCGGCCTTAGAGCGCTTCTGGCGAGAGGCCCGCGCCGCTTCGGCCCTGAACCATCCCGGCATCTGCACCATCTACGAGCTGAATGAGTCAGGCGACTCTCCGTTCATCGTGATGGAGCTGCTGGAGGGCTCCAGCCTGGAGAAGCTTTACCGCGGCCAGCCCCTGCCCATGCCGCGGCTGCTCGAGATCGGTGTCCAGCTGGCTGATGCCCTGGATGCGGCGCACCGCAAGGGCATCCTTCATCGCGATATCAAGCCGGCGAACATTTTTATGACCCGCTCGGGTCAGGCGAAGATTCTCGATTTCGGCCTGGCGAAGCTCGAGGAGACGGTGGACGCAGACGTAACGGCGGCGCCGGCTCCGGCGATGGCGGCAAACCTGCTTACCAGCCCCGGATCGTCGGTAGGTACTGTGGCTTACATGTCGCCTGAGCAGGCGCGCGGTGAGGTGCTCGATGCGCGCAGCGACGTCTTCTCGCTGGGCGTGGTGCTCTACGAATTGTCGACGGGCAAGCCGCCGTTTTTCGGCGCGACGACTGCCGTGGTCTTCGACAAGATTCTGAATTATGCGCCGACGGCTCCGGTCGAGCTGAATCCGGCGCTGCCCCCCGAGTTCGAGGGGATTCTGAACAAGACGCTGGAAAAGGATCGCGACCTGCGCTGCCAGTCGGCGGCGGAATTGCGGGCCGACCTTAAGAGATTGCAAAGAAGCAGCGGCTCGGGGCGCGTGGCGGCATCAGCGCAGGCGACGCCGGGCAGCGGGTCCAGCACGCCGGGAAGCGGATCTAGTCCGTCGGCTTCTGCTTCGGCGCCTGGCGCGTCATCCGGCTCGGTTGCGGTTGGCGCCGCGGCCAGTGGGGTCGCGAGCAGCGCGGTCTCGGGCACGCAACCGATCGCTGCACCGCGTCGCTCTCATGTGCTCCTCTGGGTCGGTCTTGCTGTCGTCGTGCTGGCGGCCGGCGGATTCGCGGCGTGGCGCTTCTGGCCGCGGGCTGTGCCGTTTTCGAGCTTCGGGCTCCACCAGATGACGGAAAGCGGAGACATCCTGAACGTCGCCATGTCGCCGGATGGCCGCTACTTGGCCGAGATCAAGAACAATAAGGGGCAGGAGACGCTGTGGGTCCGCAATATTCCGACCAACACCGATGCCCAGGTGCTGCCGGCGTTTCCGAATCCTTACGTAGGCCTCGCCTTCTCGCCCGACGGCAACAACCTTTATTTCGTGCGGGGCACGGAGCAGAGTCTTTACATCCGCGACCTCTACCAGATTTCGGTGCTGGGAGGTGTCCCGCGCTCGATCATTCACAACGTCGACAGCCCGCCGAGCTTTTCTCCGGATGGCTCGCGTCTGGTCTATCTACGCCAGACGCCGGAGCTGAAGGACCATTTCACGGAGATTCACATTGCGGATCGCGACGGCGGGAACGATCAGCTTGTTTACAAGGGCTCCGGGATTCCTGGCTTCCCGGTCTGGTCTCCGGATGGCCGCACGATCGTGTGGTCGGAGATCCTGCGCCCGGAGACCGCGTTACTGATTCTGGACGTCGCAAGCAGAAAGACGACGGTGCTGCCGGCGGAGCCCGGCATCACCTATGGGCTGGATGCCGCGTGGCTGCCCGACAGCAGCCGCCTGCTGGTGAACTACAACCGCAGCAATGACGACACCATCCAGATCGCCAGCATTACCATTCCCGAGAATCACTTCCAGCCGCTCACGAAGGATCTGAATTCGTACCAGGGCCTTGCGATCTCTTCCGATGGACGGACCCTGGCTGCCATCCTGACCCATCGTGAAACGAACCTTAATTTCTACAAGGGCACGGGCGGACCGCTGGTGTCTTCTGTCTCGCTGCGCATCGCGCCCACGCGGCTGGCATGGCTCGATGAGAAGCGGATGGCAGTCTTAACACCGCAGTCGGCTATCAGCATCGTTGACCCAACCACGGGCGAGGCGCAGCGCGTGGACATTGGCGACCTGCGCCCTGCCAGATCGATTGCGGCATGCCCCGACGGCCATATCCTCTTCCCAGCATTGCCTAAAGGGGTCGATCACACCGTACTCTACCGCATGAATCCAGACGGCTCCGGCCAGGCCGGCATGACTGCGGGTGGTATTGTGCGCGATCCCTTCTGCCCGAGCGATGGAAAAACCGTGTTCTACAACATCTGGGAGGGTGGCCAGTACGGGGTCTGGAACATGCCCCTGACGGGAGGGCCAGGCCGGAAGCTATTTACCGCGGAGAGCGCATTCCCGGTCCGTTTTTCGCCGGACGGCCGCTATGCGATGTATGGCAAGACGTCGGCCAATGAGAACGAGACCCTCACCTTCGAGTTGCGCGACCTTTCCGCAACGAACAAGGTGCACGACTTTCAGCCGGATATTCGTTATGCCTTCAGCAACCGCGTCTTCCTGCCCGACAGTAGCGCAGTCGCCTACGGAGTGCAGCAGGGTGGCGGTGAGGCTCTGCTGGCGCAACCGCTGGATGGATCGCCGTCGCGCATGCTGACCGACTTTGCGCCTTTCGAGATACTGGACTTTAGACTGGTCGCCCTCCGGCAACCAGCTTGCGGTGCTTCGCAATCACTCGACTTCGGATGTCGTCCTGATTACAGATCAAAGCGGCGGCGCTGCGCACTAGACTTCGACCGCACTCAGGACTTTTCGGAGCCGCCACAATATGCCGGCCAACGCAGCAAGTCCAGCGCTCCACTCTGCGAAGGCGAGATGCACGACCCATTGAGGCGCGACGCCGGTCCTCTTCAGCAGGAAAGGGAGAAAATTCCAAGTGGTGATGTGAACATAGTCCCACGGGTCCTCGGTCATAGCGTGGTTGTTCAGACCCCATGCATCCATTTTTCCCAGCGCGAAGGCAAAGATGTTCTTCATGCGAAGGGCGATGACAAAGGTGGGATGGCCGAGTGTCTCCATCTGGTAGATCTCGAGCGGTAGCCAGAAGGCGAGCGATGCAACCTGGATCACTGTGCTGATCGCCAGGAGCGCGACACCGATCGTCCAAATCAGCTTTCCCATCTCATTGCGATAACGCAGCAACAGCGGAACCGCGAGCAGCGCCGCCAGTTCGACGGTCGTTGAAACGTAGCGGTCGCCCCAGGCGAAGTCGCCGCTCCACACGGTGAACCGAGCGTAAAAACTGAGGTACGCCAACAACAGCAGTCCGCCCGTGATGATGTAGGCCCTGACTGCCGGGGTGAATCGCTTCCAGGCGACGATCACGAGCAAGACCATAAGGATCAGCAGCGGGTCGAAAAGAAAGATCGACTTCTCGGGTGTGAACAGCGCGCCGAGAAAGCCGACGTGGAAGGGGGTGTCGAATGGATAGCTTGCGGGCAGAGTCGGATCGCGTTGCCGGGCTTCGCGGCCGACGATGCTCATGTAGGTGTTGAAGAACGATCCGAAGCGATAATACTGGTACAGGCGGTCGATCAATCCAAAAAACAGATAAACCGGTAGAGCGGTCGCAACGTAAGTGCGATATCGATTCCAAAGAGCCTGGCCGCGGATACCCTCAAACCAAAGGACGAGCAAGACGAAAACGGCTCCAGCCAGCAGATCCATGCCGGTGGTGAGGCGGGTGAGGAGGTTGAGCCCGAAGGCTGCGGAACCAATCAGCAGAGCGCGACGATTGCCATTGCGCAACCATTCGTATTGATAAGAGAGCCCGGTGAGAGTGAGGAGAAAGATGTAGTTGTTCTCCATCATGTTCTGCGTGTAGTGCAGGTGCGTGGTCGCGAGGAGCAGGGCCAGAACGCCCGCAACGGCCTGCTTCACTGTGAATCCCAGCTGCCGCAGGAAGCGGAAGCAAACCAGCGAGGTCAACACGCAGACAAGAATGTTGGTGCTATAGCTGACGATGATGTTGCGCACACTGGGGTCATTGCCGTTGTATTTGGCGAAGACGGGAAGGCGCTCGGCGAAGGTTCCGGTCACGTCGGCAGGCAGCACGAGCAGCGACTGCCCGATGCCATACCAGCTTTGAAGCGTGCCTCCGCGGCCGTGGATGCCAAATTCTGGATACTCCTGGGGGAAGACTGGCGGCTGCGCGGTCCACAGGGCGTGAGCGGATTGGAGGCGGTGTTGTGTGTCGGCGGTGCCGAGCTCTCCCGCTTGCACGACAAATGCGATGAGAGCGGCGGCCAGAGCCAGGAGGAATAGCGGATCACGGAGAACGCGATTCACGGTGATTTTTTCCAGTACTGCGACATCAGCTCCGTGGAGCAGGCGGGCTGGTGAACAGGACTACGCAGGCCGCTGTTGACATATCCGATGGGAGTGAGGGTGACTGGAGCGAGCATCGCATCCCTTTCTGACGCCGGAGTCAGAAATAGATGGTATCGTGCCGACGAAACAAGCGTGAATGTATCGCGCCCGCAACTTCCAGCGATAAGGCCGGCGCTCACTTGCACCGGCCTCTGCTGAGGAGTAGAGAGTGCGGTTTACCAGGGTAGTTCCTGGCCGAGGTGGAAGAATCGGCCATTGGGGCCGTCCGGGCCGAGCAGCGCGGCTTCCACGCTGGTCTTCGCGCCGTCCGGGATTTCCATGGGAGCAGCGTCGGTGCCCATATCCGTTTTGACCCAGCCGGGATGCACAGAGTTCACCTTGATGGGCGTGTCCTTGAGCTCGTCTGCGAGGTGAATGGTGAAGGCGTTGAGGGCTGTCTTCGAAGCGTCGTAAGAAAAGTTCTTGAAACCGGCGATGGGACTGGCCGGATCGGCATGCAGGGTGAGCGAGCCAAGAATGCTGGAGAGATTAACGATGCGGCCGGCGTCGCTCTTCTTCAGAAGAGGCAGCAGCTGCTGGGTGAGAGCTACGACGGAGAATAGGTTGGTATCGAAAACGTTCCTGAGCTCATCTTCAGTGGTCCGGCTGGTCGAGTTGGTTCCAAGGCCGTGATCAGAGAGGACTCCGGCGTTGTTGACCAGTATGTCCAGTTTGCCGAAGTGTTCGTCGATGAACTTCGCCGCGGCCGTTCTGTCAGCGGGTTTGGTCACATCGAGCTGAATGCCGTAGGCGTCGATTCCTTGGGATTTCAGTTTGGCGGCAGCAGCCTCTGCGTCGTTGAGCTTGCGCGACCCCAGGACGACGGTAACGCCCTTCTCTCCAAGCTGTTTGGCGGTTTCAAGGCCGATTCCACGATTCGCCCCACTGATGAGAGCGACCTTCTTACCATGTGCCATGATTGCGATCTCCTGTGTCTCAGTAGATGATCTGGCGCATTGTTGGATTCATGCCTGTCACGCCGCGCAGAATATTCAGGATTGCGCCCGAGCGCGCAGTGCAGCCATCTGTTCGCGGTTGGGGCCGTACAACTCCGAAACCGTGCCGCCGGCCAGACGGCATAGGACGGAGAGCTGTCCCCGGTGGTGGATCAGGTGAAAGAGGATGACTCCCCAGAGCATGTTGCGTATGGACATTTCGTTGCCGGTGAAATGGCGGAGCTTGCGGTCGAGATCTGCGGGGCTCAACTTTCGGACGCGCTCTGCCGCATCGGCGTGAACGCGTTCGTACCCGGGCGCGAGAGCCTCAATGGATCGTGGCCGCTCGATGCCCGGAGGGCGCTCGCCAAGCTGGAATTTGCCTTGCTCAATGCTCCAGGTGGTGTAGGCCTCGAGTTCGGCGAGGTGCCAGGCAAGCTCTCCGAGTGAGCGGGCCTGCGGGTCGGGCCGAAAATCATACTGATCAGCTGGCAGAGTGCGCAGCAACTCGGCGGTCTTATTTGCTTCGTGGCTCCAGAAGCCAAGGAATGTCTGCAGTTCGTCGGTCAAGGTGGGACTCCTTTCAAGGGGGCTAAGGCTTCGCGTCGAGTGCGAACTGGCGGCGCAGGCCGGAGGCGAAAAAGGTCCAGGGAACGGCTTTGCGGACGCGAGGCAGCCAGACGGCGTCGGAACCGACGCGATAGCGCAGCCGGGGATTGCGGCTGGTTGCAGCATGGAAGATGGATTTTGCGACAAGTTCCGGGGAGCAGCCCTTGTCGACGCCGCCTTTGATTGCGGCGATCACGCGGTCGCGCGGGCCATCGTATGCGGAAAGCGTTTTGGCTGTGACGCGGGCAGCGTGGCCGAAGCTGGTGCGGACGAAGCCGGGCTCGATGAGGCTAACGCCGATGCCAAGGGGCTGGAGCTCGTACCAGAGGGCTTCGGAGTAGGCTTCGAGGGCGAACTTTGTCGCGCAGTAGAAAGCGCCGAACGGAAAGGCCAATAGGCCGACCATCGATCCGATGTTGACGATGCGGCCGGAGCGGGAATGCCGCATGTGGGGCAGCACTGAGTTGGTCGTGCGCACCACGCCGAAGAAGTTGGTTTCGAACTGTTCTTTGGCTTCGGCGAGAGAAGTTTCTTCCGCCGCTCCGTTCACGGTGTAGCCGGCGTTGTTGATGAGGACGTCGATGTGGCCCGTTTGGGAGATGACCCGGTCGATGCAGTCTCTTACTGATTCGTCCGAGGTCACGTCGAGCGAGAACATCGTAAATTCGGAAGGGGAGCTGGGATTGGCAGAGCGTGTGGTTCCAAAGACGGTGAAGCCGCGTGAGTGGAAAAGGCGGGCGGTTGCGGCTCCGATTCCAGAGGATGCGCCGGTGACAAGAACGGTCTGAGACATAGTGGTGCTCCTGATTGTGCTACGGGATTGGCGCGCTCTCTTCAACAACTGCGGCGCGGCAGGCGGTGAGGATCTGGTCGGAAAACTTGGGGTCGTCGACGGCGCGCGCGAGCATCAGTCCGCCAACGCACAGCGCCACCGCAGGAATCGCGCGGTCAGTATTAACATGCTCGCCAACCATGTCGATCAGGCCGCGCAGATGCCGTTCGAAGACTGCGCGAGATGGACCGCCGATGCGGGCGATCTCCGAGGCAAGCGCGGGCATGGGACATCCCTGCCCGGGGTTGTCGCGATGGGCTTTGCTGAGATAGGCGGAGGCGAATTTGCGGACCCAGTCGGAGCCCTTGAGATTCGCAAGGCGCTTTGACCAGGCGTTGCCGGATTGGGAGAAGGCGGATTCGAGAGATTGGGCGAGCAGATCTTCCTTCGAGCGGAAATGCGCGTAGAAGGCTCCCGCGGTGAGGTCGGCGGAAGCCATGACCGCATCGATGCCGGTGGAGTCATATCCGCGGCTGCGGAAGAGACCGGAGGCTGCGTTAAGAATCCGCTGGCTGGTTCGCTGTTTCTGGTCGGCTGGGTAGCGCATCTAGGGAATAGTATTACGCTCGTAATCTTATTTCTACTGAGGCCGCTATATTGTTGCGACAGGATCAAAATCGCCGGTCAGATCTGGAAGTCAGATTTGCGCGGTGCCGCCGTCGACGAAGAGCTCGATGCCGGTGACGAAGCTGGAATCGTCGGAGGCAAGGAAGAGCGCAGCGGTAGCAATTTCTTCCGATCGCCCCATGCGGCCCAGGGGGACGAGGGAGGCGAATCCCTCTTTGACTTCGGGCGCGACTCCATCGAAGGCAGGTGTATCAATTGGGCCGGGACTCAGGACATTGACGCGGATCTTCCGCGCTTTGAGATCAACGATCCAGGTGCGCGCGAAAGAACGAACAGCAGCTTTGCTGGCGTTGTAAACGCTGAAGCCACCAAAGCCCTTCGAGCCGGCGATGGAACCGTTCATGATGACGGATGCGCCGTCGCGCAGCAGGGGCAGAGCTTTCTGCACGGTGAAGAGCGTGCCCTTGACATTTGTGTCGAAGGTCTTGTCGTAGTTCTCTTCAGTGATCGAACCGAGAGGCACGTTGAACTCGCCGTAGCCTGCGCTGGCGAAGAGAATGTCGATGTGGCCTTTCTCCGCCTTGACGGCTTCGAAGAGGCGGTCGAGGTCGTCGAAGTTGCCGGCGTCGCCCTGCACGCCGTTGACATTCCTGCCAATCGACTTCACAGCTTCGTCAAGTTTGTCCTGGCGGCGTCCGGTGATGAAGACATAGGCGCCTTCTTCAACGAAGAGTTTCGCGGTGGCCAGTGCCATTCCAGAGGTGCCCGCGGTGATTACGGCTACCTTGCCGTCGAGTTTGCCCATATCGCTTGCTCCTGACTCTCGTCTTTAGAGTCGGCGGAGTGACTCCGGTCGCAAAAAGTCTGCGGGGGCTCGACGTATTCGCGTTCCTTGCGGCGAATTTCCTTATAGCGGGCGAAGGCGGCGCGGTCGCTCTCAAGGCCGAGGAAGGTGCGAAGTTTAGAGCCGCGGTAGGTGTGCGCGGCCATCTTCCGGGCGTTGCGCAGGACGAACCATGGATCGTGGCGGAAGACGGCGGGGATGTGGCGTGTCTTCATGCCGCGCTCGGCCCTCCAGCGCAGATACTCGATCTCATCGGCGGGCAGGTTTTCGTTGCGCACGATGGGGGTGGTGCCGTCGTATTCTTCCAGGCGCTCGTTTTCGATCAGGCCCAGACGGCGGAAGTCGGCGGTCATAGGCGTCTTGGGGTAGGGCGTGGGGTGCTGGATGTACGGCCAGTCGACATACTTGCGGGCGAATTCGAGATTGGTCTCGATCGATTCGGCGGTGTCTCCGGGGCTGCCGACGATGAGGCCTCCGACGACGTACATTTTGTTATCGTGCAGGTATTGGATGGCCTGCAGGGTGGCGTTGCCGGTCTTCTTGCCGTTGGTCCGGGCGGTGTTCTTGGCCGAGGCCTGCAGGAACACAAGATCGCTCTCGAGAATGTTTTCGATGCCTAAGAAAACATAACGGAATCCTGCTTTGCGCATGAGCGGCGCCAGGGTCTCGCCATGATTTGCAATCGCAGACGTCATGCCCTGCACGAAATAGTCGAGCTTGTTGAGACCGGCGTCGATGATGGCGTTGCACAGCGCCTCGAAGCGGTGGACGTTGAGAGTGATGTTGTCGTCGACCAGGAAGATGGTGCGCGCGCCGTGGTTGTACGCGTCGCGGATGTCGTCGAGGACACGGTCGAAGGAATAGGCGAAGAAGTTGCGGCCGCGCATTTCGATGATCGAGCAGAAGCTGCAGTCAAAGGTGCATCCGCGCGAGGTTTCGATGACGTCGACCTGTCGGCCGAGGAGGGTGTAGCCCTTGAGCACGCGGGCGTCGCGTTTGGGCAGGCGGATATCGTTGTCTTCGAGGCGGTGCGGAGCGCGCTGCGGGTTGTGAATCCACTTGTCGCCATGTTTATGCGAGAGGCCGGAGATGAAGTGCAGGCTGCCGTTGCCTTCGAGTGCGCGGGTGAGCTCGCGGAAGGTGACTTCGCCCTCGCCGCGCACGATGAAGTCGAGCGGCATGGACTGGTAGGCGGCGGTGTCGAGGCTGGGGTCGTAGCCTCCCACGATGATTTTGACGCCGGGCTTGAGCGAGCGCACAAGATGCATGAGGCGCTCGGCGGTGCGGCGCTGGAAGGTCATGATGGACATGCCGACGATGTCGGGGTCGTGCTCGCGGACGAGGTGGGTCACGGTCTCGCGAACGGATCGCTGGCAAAGAATGAGATCGGCGACGGCGACCTTGTGATGCGGGTCGAGATTGCCGGCGAGCGAGGTGAGTGCTCCGTTGGGCATGCGGATGACTGCGGTGGGCATGTGCTCAAACGAATCGGGCATAGAGAGCAGAAGAATGTTCAAGACGCCTCCCAGCTGAATCGAGTGCAAGCGCTTAATTATATGGCGACAATAATATACGCGGATTGCGGCTTTTGGGGGGCTATTTAACGGGATACAGGGGGGTTACCGTTATTCGAGGCTTGGCGGGTTTCGATAACGCTTTGAATTGCTGAGCACGAGCCCTCCAAGCTTCGAATTATTCACCCGTGCCGATCTGGGCGCGCTGGAGTCGGACCGAACTAGGCGACGCTTCGGACTTCAATCCGCATAGTGGCCATCGCTTGCGGTCTCCCCGCTCAATGCTGCTCCTGGCCGCGATGCTTACGCTGGTTCCTCGCGTCACTGTGACGCCGACTCGGCCACGCAGATCCTGCGGTTTCGCGGGCCGCTTTTCTTGACGATTGCAAGTAACGATTTCCATACCACTGCACCATGCAGCTGCCAAGTCTCAGTGTCGGGCGAATCGCGCCCGCGGGTCAGGACGTTTGACCCGAAATTCATTCCCGGCTTCAAGAATCGGGTTTTTCGGGATCGCTGGGAGGGACCACTGTCTCGGGGTCGATGAGACGCTCACGCATTACGCCGAGCTGATATATTCTCAGCGAGGATCAAGCATCGGATGCCGACATGGCTAGTGCTGTTCAGAGATCACGCATGGAGTCTTCCGTGCGTCGACTGAGAAGGTATATCGGTTCAGAACTGAAAGGCATCGGATGGGAAGGTGCATTCGTACTCGGTCCCAATGGACTGGGGAAGCCGACAGAGGACTACTCATAGCCCTGACGCTTTGAATTGCTGAGACGCGGCGCTCCGACGTTTCGAACTATTCACCCGGTGTCGATCTGGCCCACTGGAATTATCGGAGCCTCAAAGTAGATGTATTTTCCAGTGGGTTTGGAAATCCAAAACTGCTCTGTCTTTCGCTCTGTGCCGAGTGTCGCTTTTCTTGGCGTACAATTTCCGCCGTTTCGCTAAAATAGAGATAGAGCCTCACAAAAACCACGAAATAGCCCAGCAACTGGCCCGGCTGAGAATCAGCCGGGCTTTCTCATCCCAGATCACGGCAATCCCGTAAGTCATTGATTTATTAGTTAAATGTTGTAACTAATAGAATCTATGGTAGATACAGCCGACGTATGGCTTAACTTGAATGGAATCTGGTATCTAGAGAAAGCAGGGGGAGGGGGTATAACCCCCGAATCACACCAGTGCCACGGCATCGCCGCCATGCTGTCGAGATCTACTCTCCAGTATCGATCTGGGCGCGCTGGAGCGTGTCGGAGTAGTCGACATAAACGGACTTCCAGGTGGTGTAGAAATCCAAGGCTCCCGTGCCGCCTTCGCGGTGGCCGTTGCCGGTGTGCTTGACTCCGCCGAAGGGGAGATGGACTTCGGCTCCGATGGTGGGGGCGTTGATGTAGGTGATTCCGGCTTCGAGGTCGCGCATGGCGCGGAAGGCGAGGTTCACGTCGCGGGAGTAGAGCGCGGTCGAGAGGCCGTAGTCGATGCCGTTGGCGATGTCGAGCGCTTCGTCGAAATCGGCGCATTCGATGAGGCTGACAACCGGGCCAAACACCTCTTCTTGAGCGATGCGCATGCCGGGCTTGACTTCGGCGAAGACGGTGGGCGCGAAGAAGTGTCCCTTGTCGTAGAGGCCGTCTTCGAGTGGTGAGCCTCCGGTGAGGAGCTTTGCGCCTTCTTTCTGCGCGATCTCGCAATAGCGGATCGAGGTTTCGATCTGCTGCTGGTTGACCTGCGGGCCCATCTGCACAGATTCGTCGAGGCCGTCCCCTACCTTGAGGGCATCGGCGCGGGCGACGAGCTTTTCGGTGAACTCGGCGGCGATGGCTTTGTGCAGGATGATGCGGCTGGTGGCGGTGCAGCGCTGTCCGGTGGTGCCGAAGGCTCCCCAGAGCGCGCCTTCGACGGCGAGGTCGAGGTGGGCGTCGGCGAGGACGATCATGGCGTTCTTGCCGCCCATTTCGAGTGAGCAGGGTTTGAAGTTGGCAGCGGCCGTCTGGCCGACGATGCGGCCGACCTCGGAGGATCCGGTAAAGGAGACGGCGCGGACGCCGGGATGCGAGACGATGGGCGCGCCGGCGTCGGGTCCGAAGCCGGTGACGATGTTGACGACTCCGGGCGGCAGGCCGGCGTCGATGAGGCACTGGACAAGGTTGTAGGTGGAGAGCGGCGTGTCTTCGGCGGGCTTGATGACGCAGGTGTTGCCGCAGACGAGCGCCGGAAAGAATTTCCAAGACGGGATGGCCATCGGGAAGTTCCACGGCGCGATCATGCCGCAGACGCCGACGGGCATGCGGACGGACATGGCGAACTTGCTGCGGAGCTCGGAGGGGGTGGTCTGGCCGAAGAGGCGGCGGCCTTCGCCAGCCATGTAGTAGGCGGTGTCGATGGCCTCCTGAACGTCACCGCGGGTTTCGGCGAGGACTTTGCCCATCTCGCGGGTCATGTCGCGGGCATATTGCTCCTTGCGCTGGGTGAGGAGCTCTCCGGTCTTGTAGAGGATTTCGGCGCGCTTGGGCGCGGGGACAAGGCGCCAGGTCTTCCATGCTTCGGCGGCGGCAGTCACGGCGTCGTCGATGTCGGCGGCGGAGGAGGACTGGAATTCGCCGACGATGTCGTCGGAATTGGCGGGATTGACGTCGAGGAAGGTCTTGCCGGTGCGGGAGGCGACCCACTCACCGCCGATCAGGTTTTTGTACAGCTTGTGTGACGTTGAGTTTTGGGACATGGAATCTACTTTCGTGGATGCGGAATCGGCCAAACTAGACAGCATACCGTATCTGCGATGGGCCGCAGAGTGTGCGCCGGATCATACGGAAGAGAGTTTGCGCCCCGAATGTTTCTTGAACCATGAGCGGAGCCACTTTCGCATGGGCTCTTCCCATAAGAGGAAAACGCCAATGGAGAAGAGAACCAGGATGATCGGGCTAAGGAAGGTGTCAAGTCCGCCCTTTGCCGTGTTGAAGTCGGTCGAGCCCGTGACCGCGAAATGGACCCACGAGCGAACAGGCCACTGAAGAAGGTAAATGGCGTAACTGGCTCCGCCCAGAAGAAGAAACTCCTTATTGCCAAGCAGCCAGGCCAGCCATGTGCCCGCCACGGCCAGTTCGAAAATGAGGATGGTCGAGGGAATCGCCACGAGTGAAACCCAAGGTCCCTTCACCAGTGCGAGAATGACGAGGCTTGCGATTACGGCGGGGTATAGAAGCAAAGAAGGACGCAGCCTCCGCTCACCACGCAAAAAGATTAACCCTAGAAGCATCCCCGCGAAAAACTCAGGAAAGCGAAACGCCGGAAGAGGAAAACCGGTCAGGCGGGTAAGCGGCTCGATGGCGTGGGTCATAGTATGACCGAGAGCGATGAGGAGCACGGTGCCCACGGCGAGCGTCTTCAGGATGCGAGTCGACGACTTTTCGAGGAAGGGAAGCACAAAGGGGAAAAACAGATAGAAGAATGCCTCCGTAGAGAGGGTCCATGCGGGCATATTCCATACGCCGGCATAGTCGACATGAAATGGATTCCACGCCTGAACCATGAAGAGGGCAGCGATCGTCAAGCCTGCGCCGGGGTGGCCGCGAAAAGGCAGGGACAGTATGAGCGAAAGAAAATATACGGGATAGATGCGTGCGAAGCGTGCCTCCCAGAATCGCATCTTCCCGCCGGGTCTGGTGATTTGACCCGAGTAGGTATAACTGAGAATGAAACCGGACAGGATGAAGAAGAGAGTGACTGCGGTCCAGCCATTCTTGAGCAGATTTTCCACAACCGGGGGGGCGCCATGTCTTTGCGCAAAGCTGGCGCCGAAGTGAAACATGACCACCTGCATCGCCGCGAAAAAGCGGATCCCGGTCAGGGCGGGCAGGGGCGCGCGGTGCAGGGTCAGCGGCGCTGCCGCATCCTGCGGTGCAGGCATCGATTGTGTGGTCATGCTTTCTCCTCTTGAGTTTCGACCGAGGTTGGGCCACCGGGAGACGCCGTGTGTGCAGCAGTAACTTCATTATGCCTGAAGGCGCAGGCGCGCCGGAGAGCAAAATCGCGGCCAGACGGGGAAAGAGGTTCGCGCGACTCTTGGAAAAAGCTAAGAATTACGAGTGCCATTGCGGTGCAGCAATTGCTCGGTGGCCTTACAATAGGCACGAGTCCTCAAGAAAAGTCGTCTATTTCATGTCATCGAACGGTTATCATTCGCGTCCTTCGCGCTCGCACGGTTTGCGATCGTTGTTCAGTGTTTTCTCCAGCGATCTGGCGATCGATCTTGGAACGGCCAATACGCTTGTGTATGCCGCTGGCAAGGGCATCGTGGTCAACGAGCCCTCCATTGTGGCCATCAACAAGAATACCGGCGAGGTGGAGGCCGTAGGCAAGGAAGCCAAGGAGATGCTCGGCCGCACGCCGGGCAACATCGTGGCTATCAAGCCGATGAAGGATGGGGTGATCGCGGACTTCAAGATCACCGAGAAGATGCTGAACTACTTCATCCAGAAGGCGCACAACCGCAAGATGATGGTGCATCCGCGGATCGTGATCGGCGTGCCCTCTGAGATTACGCAGGTAGAGAAGCGAGCGGTCGAGGACTCGGCGTATCGCGCCAAGGCGAGCGAGGTGTTTCTCGTAGAGCAGGCGATGGTGGCGGCGATCGGTGCTGGTTTGCCCATCACCGAGCCGAGCGGCAACATGGTGGTGGATATCGGCGGGGGAACGACCGACATCGCCGTGATTTCGCTCTCGGGCATCGTCTATTCTAGGTCGGTCAGGATGGCCGGCAACCAGATGGACGAAGCCATCATGAACTACCTGAAGCGGAAATATAACCTGCTGATCGGGGAGCGGACGGCGGAGCAGATCAAGATCGAGCTCGGTTCGGCTTATCCGCTGGATAAGCCGCTCACCATGGAGATCAAGGGGCGCAACCTGATCGAAGGCGTGCCGAAGACAATCACCATCGAAGACAGTGAGATTCGCGAGGCGCTCGGTGAATCCATCTCGACGATCATGAATGCGATTCGCGTAGCGCTGGAGCGGACGCCTCCGGAGTTGAGCGCGGACATCAGCGATCGTGGCATCGTGCTCACCGGCGGTGGGGCGCTGATCAAGAATCTCGACAAACGTATTCGCGAGGAAACCGGGCTGCCGGTCTCGATTGCCGATGATCCTCTGGCCAGCGTGGTGCTGGGCACGGGCAAGATGCTCAGCGACTTCCGCCTGCTGCGCAAGATCAAGATCGACTAGGTATCGAACGAGGCACTTGCTCAAGCCGGAAGAGCACGGGAAATGCGTGCAGAAGCGGCTTATAATACTCACAAGTTGAGCCGGAGATCCGGGTCGCGCACCGGGATGATGAACGACCTCCAACTGCTTTTCGTAGTAGGTACGGGCAAGGTGATTGAGTTAACCCGCCGCGTGTCGCACCTTGAGGCGCGGATTGGGACGTAGCGGCCAAATTCTTTAACCCGCGCCGCGAGGTAGAGCGCCAGCTCCATGGAATCCTTCTTCAGCCGTTACAAAAACGCCCTGGTACTGATCGCGGTGCTGGTGGCACAACTGCTGGCCCTGGCGGTGCAGGTCAAGCGGCCGGCTTCCGACAGCGCAGACCAGCAGGGGGTGACGCTGATTCGCTACGTAGTCGTCAGCGTGGTGACTCCGCCGGAGCGATGGCTGCACAACCTAGGCCGGGGAATACGTGGACTCTGGTCGGGGTATCTGGACCTGGTTCATGTGCGCCAGGAGGACGCCGAGCTGAAAGCCAAAATTGAGCGACTACAGCTTGAGCAGGCAAGCCTGGCGGAGGATGCGAAGCAAGGACAGCGCTTACAGCACCTGCTGGATTTCAAACAACACTACATTTACAAGACAGTGCCCGCCCAGGTGATCGGGACCTCGGGAACCGACCAGTCCCGGACCCTGTTCATCGATAAAGGCGCGAAGGATGGCCTGGTGACGGACATGCCGGTGGTCACGGCGGACGGCATCGTTGGCAAGCTGAAGGACGTCTTCGATCACAAGAGCCAGGTGCTGATGATCTCCGACCGGACGAGCGGCGTGGGCGTGACCATGGAGACGACCCGGACGCGCGGGATCCTCAAGGGCAGCCCCTTCGGCGAGGTGCGCGTGATCAACATTTCACCCGATGAGCGCATCAAGCCGGGCGAGCGTATCGTGACCAGCGGAGGAGACCAGATTTTTCCGCGCGGCATGCCCGTAGGCGTGGTGGACCATATCGTACCCGATCCGGACCGCGATCCGTGGGTCGATGTGATCATTCAACCGGCAGCAAATCTGGCGCGCCTGGAAGAAGTGCTGGTCATCACGAATGTGGGCGAGACGGCCTCGGCGCAGGAGCAAAAGGATCTGGCCGAAAGCGAGGCCGAAGGGGCGGCGGAACAGAGGCGCGCCTCGGATGTTTTGTCTGAGCGGCTGCCGGGACGCGTAGATGCGAAGGCGCCCGCGGAGACTAACCCCGATACGAGTGCTGAAAACTCCGGCGAGAATGTGAAGCTGATGACACCCCCAAAGCCGGTGCGTCCTGACCAGTACAGTCCGGATGCGACACCGCAGGCGGCGGCATTGATTCCGGGGGAGCGCCGTGCGCCGGTTTTGCAGGGGACAGAGGATATCGTCGCGCCTCCCAGGAAACCGGCAGCTGTTACGCCGGCCTCTGCCACCACCGCGGAAGCCACGAAAGGCGACGGCAGCGAGCCGGGGACGGCGGCGAAGAAGAGTGTAACGGCAACTGGGGCAACCACTGCATCCGTGACCAAAACAGCTGTGACGACGAACGGGACGAAAGGGTCGGGAACGGTATCCGGTGGCGGCAGCACGGTCGGCACGTCAGCAACTGCTACAAAGCCAGGGAAGCTCACGAACGGCACCCTCTCTCAGAGTGGCAGCACGGCAACACCCACCGGATCGGCCACGCCGTCGCCCCGTTCAACTTCCGGCAGCACTGCGGCAGGTGGTCAGCCGAAGACGAAGGTGATCGTGGATGGGCCCGTTCGTGAGACTCATTCGGGGGATTCTCGCACTGGAGCGAGTCCGTCAAGCGATGTGCCGGTCAAGAAGAAGGGCCCGGAAATCGTTCCCGATGATGGGAGCCGGCCGCCGGCAGCCGCGAAACCGGCGGTGCAAAAGCCGAAAACCGCCGTTCAGCCCAGCGAACAGAATTCGCAGCCCACGCCGAATGGTGGTCGATAGCCATGGCGTTGATGGCCTCCACTCGCCGTGAGGCGGATGACCGCTCGTTTCCACTGCTGATCTATGTGCTGATTCCGGCGCTGGCGCTGGGCTTGCAGTCATTTGTGTCCCTGCACTTTCCGCTTTTCGCGATGCTCGATCTGCCGCTGATGGTG
Source organism: uncultured Acidobacteriota bacterium (assembly GCA_963735555.1). Lineage (GTDB taxonomy): Bacteria > Acidobacteriota > Terriglobia > Terriglobales > Acidobacteriaceae > Silvibacterium. The sequence goes on along the minus strand of CAVTLP010000011.1, from coordinate 128,705 downwards.
GTGATCTACTTCGCAATGACGCGCCGCAGTCCGGCGGCCTCGACGATCGGCGGAGCGTTGATGGGGATTGCGCAGGATGCGCTGACGCGACAGCCGCTGGGCGTGTTCGGGATCGCAAAGGCGGTGATCGGATACGTGGCCGGGTCGCTGGGCGTGCGCATCGATACGGAGAGCCAGGGAACCCGGCTGTTGCTGACCTTCCTTTTCGTGGTGCTGCACAACGCGATCGACTGGGTGCTGGTGAGGCATCTGCTGGCCGAGCCAATGATATGGAACTGGGTGCGCGAACTGCTGCGCGCGGTGATCAATACGCTGGTGGCGGTGGTGATATTCGCACTACTGGATCGGGCGAAGTCGCGAGAGTAGCGCGGGGAGTTTCGCGAAAGAAGAAATTGATTTGTTTGATCAGCTGCGGAGTTATGATCGGCGAAAGAAGTAGCGCACCATGGAAATCATCCAGAAGGAAGAAAAATTACCGGCGATCAAGCTGACCATCTTTCAGTATGGCATCGTGGCTGTGATGGTGACACTGATCTTCGGGCTGTGGCGGCTGCAGGTGGTGGGCGCGCAGAACTATCGCGCTCTGGCCGAGGCGAACCGTATCCGCAAGGTGCCAATCCTTGCGCCCCGAGGGCAGCTTTTTGATCGCGACGGGCGACTGATCGTGGATAACTATCCGTCGGTCTCGTGCTTCCTGGTTCGAGAACAGGGACATGACTATGAGGCGGATCTCCCGCTGATTGCGCGCGGCCTGCACATGACGGTCGAACAGATCCACGGAATCCTGAAAAAATATCGGGCAGCTCCGAAATATCAACCATTGCCGCTTAAGCAGGACATTACACCGGACGAGCAGGAGTTCATCGAGGCGCATCGCGATGAGATGCCAGAGCTGGAGACGGTCGACGAGCAGCGGCGGTTGTACCCCAAGGAGGGGTTCGCCGCGCATTTGATCGGGTATGTGGGCGAAGTGAGCGAGGAGATGCTGAACGATCCGCGCTACGCATACTATGAGCCGGGCGATGTGGTAGGCCGGTCAGGCGTGGAGGAGTCGTATGACGCGCTTTTGCGGGGCCAGGACGGATCGCGCGATGTGCTGGTCGACAGCCACGGACGCGAAGTGGGCAAGCTGGGAACAGAGCACTCGAAGGCGGGCCAGAGTCTGAAGCTGACCATCGATCTCGATATCCAGCGGGCAGCGGAGAATGCCTTTGGCGATCGCAACGGCGCAGTGATCGCGATAGATCCGCATACGGGGAGATCCTGGCGATGTTGAGCCGTCCGGCTTTCGATCCGAATGCCTTCGCGGTGCGCATCGGACGGGAAGAATGGAACAAGCTGATTACCGATCCGAACCATCCGCTGCTGAACAAGACGATTCAGGCGCAGGTTGCGCCGGGCTCCACGTTCAAGGTCATCATGTCGCTGGCCGGACTGCAGGAAGGGGTGGCCGAAGACCTGAAAGTGAATTGCGGCGGGGGAGCAACGTTCTACGGACACTACTTTGCCTGCGATCACAAGCACGGTGAGCTGAACGTGCAGCAGGCGATTTCCAAGTCCTGCGACACCTATTTCTACACGCTGGCTGTGAAGCTGGGAATTACCAAGATTGCCAAGTGGGCCCACGCCGTGGGGCTCGGCCAAAAGACGGGGGTTGACTTGCCAGATGAGGTCTCTGGCACGATGCCTTCGGAAGAGTGGAAGATGAAGACTTTCCACGAGAAATGGTACGCAGGCGAGACGGTTTCCGTGGGTATCGGGCAGGGCGCGGTGGCTGTCACTCCCATTCAGCTGGCGCGAGCTCTGAGCGGAATCGCATCGGGCGGAGTATTTAAGCGGCCGCATGTTGTCTTCCCCGATGAGCTTCCGGCGGAATATCGCAAGGCGATGTACGACACGTTCACCGGATCGGGCGACGTGACGATTCCAATCGACCCCGACGCCTGGGAGACGGTCACCGATGGCATGGCCGGGGCGACCGATCCGCGGGCGGGGGGCACGGCGTTCGCGTCGCATCTGGAGAACATCGATTTTGCGGGGAAGACGGGAACAGCACAGGTGGTAAGCCACAGCGCCGGCGCGCTCAAGGTGTCGAGCGTGATTGCGGAAAGACCGCACGCCTGGTTTGTGGGGATTGCTCCCCGCAGGAATCCCGACATCGTAGTGGCAGTCTTGTGGGAACACGGCGGCTGGGGATCGGGCTCGGCGCATGTGGCTGCCCGGGTGATTGAGGCGTTCGTCAACAAGCAGCGCCGCCTGAATCACAACCTGTCGACGGAGAAGCAGGCAGCCGGTGGAAGTGGGCGCGGTCTGGTCCGATCCTTCAAGTCCGGACGCGCTCGGCGGGAAGCCGCTCGTTGCGAAGGGCTCGCCGAAACATTCGGAACCTGACCCGATGCGCGCTGGGCACTTCTTCCTGACAATTCCTCCGGTTGAAGCGGCGGACACATTGGCGACGGCGGTTCGCCAGCCATGAGACGCTTTCTTTCCTTTCGCGATTTCGACTGGACCCTGCTGGGGTTCGTCCTGATCCTGTCGATTATCAGCATCTTCGAGATCTACAGCGCTACGCTCCACACCAAGTTTGTGGGCTTCTACAAGCAGCAGATTCTATGGCTGTTGGGCGGTTTGGCGGCGATGTTTATTTTCTCCCTGATCGACTATCACCGGCTGATCGATTTCGTTCACTGGATCTACGGATTCTGCCTGATTTCGCTGGTGGCGGTGCTGATCGTTGGGACAAAGGTGCTGGGCGCGCGGCGCTGGATCAAGCTGCCGGGCGGCATTCACTTCCAACCGTCGGAATGGGTCAAGCTGGTTCTCATTGTCGCGGTGACACGCTACTTCGCTGGCCTGGTCGGGAAGCATCTGACGTGGCCGGACATCTTCAAGGCCATGGCTCTGGTGGGCGTCCCCATGCTGCTGGTGCTGAAGCAGCCCGACCTAGGAACGGCGCTTATGTACTCGCCGATCCTGCTGGCGGGGTTGTTTCTGGGTGGTATCGACTGGAAAAAGGGGTCGATCCTGGTCCTGGCAGGGATCCTGCTCGCGGGCGTGGCCTTCAGCAGCGGAAAGGTGCTCAAGCCTTATCAAAAGCAGCGGCTTACCAGCTTTATGAATCCCGATGCCGACCCCAAAGGCAGCGGCTACCAGATCAATCAGTCGAAGATTGCGGTGGGCGACGGCGGAGTTTTTGGGCGGGGCGCGACCAAGGGAACCCAGACGCAGGGCGATTTTCTGCCGATTCCGTATACGGACTTTATCTTTGCGGCGTTTGCCGAGGAGCATGGCTTCATCGGCGCAGTGATCGTGCTGCTGATATACTTTCTTATATTGATGCGTTTGATTCAAAACGCACAGACAGCCGCAGACCTCCCGGGTGCGTTCCTGGTGATGGGCGTGGTGGCCGTGCTGATTTTTCAGATTGCGGTCAACGTCGGAATGGTCATAGGGCTGATGCCGGTTACCGGGATTCCTCTACCGCTTATGAGTTACGGGGGCTCCTCGGTGCTGTTCACTTTTCTGGCTCTGGGCATGGTAATGAATGTCCGCATGAACCGCTTCGTGAACTGAACCCCGGCAGGTATTTCAGGTTTTGTAAGGCACCCGCCCGAGGCGGGCGAGAAGTTTAACTTTAACCGGCCGGGTAGATCACCGGGCCGGGCAGGATTCAGGCATGAGCGCGCAGAGACGGGTAACGGCCCCGCCGGGAAAATCGGCAGAAGCGGTCACAAACTCCCTGCGCTCAGATGTACCCCGTAAAACAGTCGGTTTTTTCAGTGAGCCTCCTCCGGGCGACCGGTTTGAGTGCGACTCATTTCTCACGCGAAGAATCTTCTTCGAAACGGCCATCTCTTCGTCATCCCTGAGCCTCTCCGGTTCTCCGCTCTGATCTGTCTCGACCGTTGTCGCGCGGCAGATTCCGCGCGGCGAGAGAGGCAGCATGTCAAAGGAAATATGCATTTCAACCACGCCGCATGAGACGCGGCTGGCGATTCTGGAAAACGACGAACTCACCGAGATTTACTACGAGCGTGAGAACGAATACACCCTTGCGGGTTCCATTTACAAAGGCAGAGTGACGCGCGTACTACCCGGCATGCAGTCGGCATTTGTCGATGTGGGACTGGAGCGCGACGCATTCCTGTACGTCACCGATTTTCTGGAAGAACAGGAAGACGGGGAGGACTTCGAAAGCGCAAACGGCGGCGCGCCGCGGCAAGGACGGGACGGCGGACGCGAAGGCGGTCAGGCGCGGGAAGCGCGCCCACGGCAGCCGCAGTCGGAACCGCAAGCTGAGATCAGAACTGAGCCTGCGGGTGAGGGGACGGAAGATGATTCCGATTCGCCGAGCGGGACACGGCGCTGGCGCGGACGCCGTGGACGCAAGCGGGGATTCCGCCCGCGCGGTCAGCAGGATGAGAGCCGCCAGGCCGAGCCGGGCACTGAGCACGCCGTCGCACCTCGGTCCATGCAGGTAGTGGACGTGCCGTCTGAAGCCGAGCCCGAGGCCACGCGGGAGTATCGCACTCCCAGCGCGCCGCAACCCCCGGTCCAGTCTTCGGGTCAGCGGATATTGCTGCCTGGGGAGTCCCTTTCGAAGTACGGAGTGACATCGGGGGCGCCGGCCGAGACGAGGCAATCGGAAGAGGCCGCGCAACCGGCGCAATTCAAGACCAATTACACGGCTCCAAAGCCCTCCACGCTGATTGAGACGCCGATTCAGTGGGATGGCGGGGCCTTGATGCCGGGCGAGTCGCTTTCCCGGTATCGCGGACCGGAAAGGGCTGAAACCCCTGTCCTGGATCCTGCGGCAGAGGTTTCTGCTACGGAAAGCCACGCGCCGCAGGCGAGTGCCGTTGCGGTTTCGGAAGAGCGAGCCTTGCTTGCGGAAAGTCGTCCGGAATCTTATGAGCATGTCTTCGAGCATGACGAGGCCCTCGTACACGAGTTGCCGACGGCGGCTCTTACCGAGGAGCACTTGGAATCGATCGCCGAGCCAGCGGATGCTGATCCGGCACCTCCTGAGCAGGAGGCTGCGGCTCAGGCTGAGCCGGAGAGGATCGAAGCCGTTCATGTGCCCGAACAGCAGGCAGATCTTGAAGAAATAGAGACCCGGGCAGAAATAGAGATTCAGGAAGAAGTGCACGAGTTCGAGCCGGAAAACGCGTCCGCCTCGCACCGGATCGATCCTGCGCCTCCGATCGAGTATCGCGTGTCGAGCGTGGTCGAAGAGGAGATGCCGGTTGCCGAAACGGACCTTGCGCTCATTGTCGAGGAGTTTCGCGAAGAGAGCCTGATCGAAGCGCACGCCACGGCTGAGACTGTCGAGTATCCCGTTGAAGAGCACGACGCCCAGGCCACGGAAGTCGCCGACCAGCTCTTCGGATTTGCCCCGGGTTCGGGCGTGCTGGAAGAGGAATTGATCGACGACGAGGAATACGATTTTGAGCCGATTCATGGGCACGCCGATGAACATGACAGTGAGGATCTCGAAGAAGAAACGCTGGATCAGGCGGGACCGGAGCTGGGTGAGATGGTGCGGGAAACGCATCTGAACCAGCGGTTGTCGAACGGCCCCGGATTGGAAGTGGACGAAGAGGAAGATCTCGAATTCGGCGAAGCCGAGGTCGAAGGGGAGACCGGCGACGAGGACGAGGAGGAAGACGAGAGCGCCGCCGCGGAGCCGAACGGTGGCGCCGTCAGCACTGAAACGGCAACGCCGCAGCGCGACGGAGATCGCGGTGCGGACCGCAAAGGCGGGCGTCGTGGAGACCGCCGTGGCGATCGCCGCGGCGGACACCAAGGCGGAAGGGGGCGTCAGGGCGGACGCAGGCAGTCGGCGCAGATGACCGATTTGCCCATCATCAGCGACCTGCTGAAGCAGGGGCAGGAAATTCTGGTCCAGATCGCCAAGGAACCGATCGCTAAGAAGGGCGCGCGTATTACCAGCCACATCGCCCTGCCGGGACGATTCCTGGTCTTCATGCCGACGGTGAATCACGTGGGTGTCTCGCGCAAGATTTCCTCGGACGAAGAGCGCCAACGCTTGAAGCGGATTCTGATCAGCGAGAAAGGCGAGGCCTCCGGCGGATTCATCGTACGGACGGCTGCCGATGGCGCGAGCGAAGACGAGCTGCGCGCAGACCTACGCTTCCTGATCAGCCTGTGGAACGACATCAAGCAGCGCGAGGAGTCGAGCAAGGCTCCGGCGCTGATCTACCACGATCTGAACCTGGTGGAGCGCGTGCTGCGCGACCAGGTGAGCGACAACTTCTCGGCCATCTGGGTGGACAACGAGATGGAGTACGAGCGAATCGGTGCGCTTCCTGAATCGCTTCCAGCCTTCGCTGGTGCGGCGCGTGAAGCTCTACACGAAAGAGACGCCGCTCTTCGAGCAGTTCGGCATTCAGGACGAGATCACCAAGGCACTGAAGTCGAAGGTGTGGCTCAAGTCGGGCGGATCGATCGTGATCAACCAGACAGAAGCGCTGGTCGCCATCGACATTAACACCGGGAAATATGTCGGCAAGACGGCGCGCCTGGAAGACACCATCCTGAAGACGAATCTCGACGCGATTCCGGAGATCGTGCGGCAGATTCGGCTGCGCGACCTGGGCGGCATCATCGTGATCGACTTCATCGACATGGATGAGCGCAAGAATCGCCACAAGGTGATGGCCGCGCTCGAAGAGGCCCTGAAGGCGGATCGCGCCCCGTCGAAGGTGTTGCAGTTCAACGATTTCGGCCTGGTCGCGATCACCCGCAAGCGTGTGAAGCAGTCGCTGGAGCGGACGCTCAGCACTCCTTGCCCCATCTGCACTGGAACTGGGATGGTGAAGAGCCCGACGACGGTAGCGAACGAAATCTTCGTAGAGATGCGCAAGATGCAGCGCCATCTGGAGGGCCGCGATGTGATGCTGCGCGTCAACCCCGAGGTGGTCAAGACACTGAAGGCGAACAACGCGCGCTGGCTGAATGAGCTCGAAGAGATGATCGGCAAGACGATCATCGTGAAGAGCGATGCCACCTTGCATCCCGAGCAGTTCGACATTCACTAGCGCCGCGTTTCGAGAACAGGCGGAGGCCGGGGACATGTCCCGGCCTTCGCTATTTACGAAAAAGACAACACCTTCCGAGTCTAAAACGTCTAAACCGTGTTGGAGCAAGAAAGGGAGCACCCCACGCGCGGCTCTCGTACACATTTCATTGATCCTTGAGGAGCCTCCATGGTTGAGAACCTGCAGTTTTTCGCGGTCGTTTGTGCGCCGCATCGCTCTTGCCGTCTCTGCCGCAGCGCTGGCCACCGTGCCTTACGCTAGCCAAGGCACAAACCGACGCCGGCACATCTGACAACAGTCATCAATATTCGAGCTCCGTCGACTACTCCAGCTCGATGGACTGGAAGTCCTATCTACGCACGGACGACGCTGCTGGAGATGGGACTGGGCGGATCGCCGAGCCCGTCTCCGCAATATGGCCAGTCGAACCCCCCTCGCTATCCCGAATCGCCCAGCCGCTGGAGCCATCTCGCGCTTGAAGCGGGCGCAGGCTTCACGGCTCCCGTGGGTAATACCGCGCACGGCTGGGAGACCTATGGATACAACGTGAAGGCAGGCGCTGGATGGAACTTCACCAAGCACCTTGGCCTGCTGGTGGAGTATCAGTTCAATCGTGACAAGATTCCGGGGAGCACGCTTACGCAGTTGGCGATCGCGAGCGAATCGCCGGTGCCGTTTGGCGGCAATGTGAATACGTGGTCCTTCACCCTCGACCCCATCTTCTACCTTCCTGTTACCAAAAGGACAGGAGCCTATTTGACGGGCGGTGGTGGCTTCTATCGCAAGGTGACGAACTTCACAGCTCCGGTCTTGTCGGTCTATTGCTATTACTACTGCTATGCGGGCTATTACCCGACGACCATCGCTCACTCTTCGAGCAACCAGGGCGGCCTGAATATCCGCGCCGGCTTCTACTGGAAGGCGATGGGTGAAGACAGCAACGCGAAACTCTTTGCCGAAGCGGGGTATCTCTGGGTGGATTCTCCGGTCGCGAGCAACTCGGATCCCTACGGCTCGGGTACCTCAAGCCTGATTCCGGTGACATTCGGGATTCGATTCTAGTTTCCGATGAAAAAGGTGGGTCCACACGGGTCCACCTTCGGCACACCAACCTATTTTGCGTTGGCCATAATCTTCTCGACCGCGTCGGCGTCTTTGGGCAGCGCGCAGGTCAGGCACTCCAGCGTTCCGTTGGGGTTTGCGTAGAAGACGTCTTCGATGCGTACCCCGATCTTTTCTTCGGGAATGTAGATTCCGGGCTCGATGGTGAAGACCATGCCGGGCTGGATGGGCTTCGAATAGTCCCAGGGATCGTGCACATCGATGCCGACGGAGTGGCCGATGCCGTGGATGAAGTATTTGCCCAGCGGCTCGCCATGCAGGTCCTTGCCATGGGTGTTCATGTAGTTCCAGGCGATCGTGTCAAGCGAATCGGGACGCCGGTGGGCTGGGTCGTTGATGTACGAGGTGCCGGCGACGAAGGCGTCCATGGCGGCCTTCTGCGCGCCCTTCACAACGTCGTAGATTTCGCGCTGGCGGGCGGTGAAATGGCCGCTGACGGGAACGGTACGTGTGATGTCGGAGGCGTACATGGAATATTCGCCAGCCGCATCGACGACGACCACATCGCCGCTCTGCATGGTCTCGCTGTTGTTCGAGTAATGCAGGACGGTGGAGTTTTTTCCCGAGCCTACGATGGGTGCGTAGGAGACGCGCTCGCATCCGTTCTCCATCAGCTTCTCAATGATGATCCCGGCGATGGCGTCTTCGGTCGTACCGGGATGCACGGCGCGCATCATGGCCAATTGCGCCTGGATGGAAGCGTCGCTGGCCTTGTGCAGGAGAGCGATTTCGCCGGGGTCTTTGATGGCGCGGAGCTGGTTGGTGAGATCGCGGACGTTGGCGAAGTTGGGCGGTTGATCCAGGCCGAGCGTTGTGGCCGTCCACGCGACGAGGGCCTTGGCCTGCGCTGTTTCGGGCTCGCTCCAGAGGGTGCGCAGCGCACGGGGATCCCGCGAAGCCAACTCGTCGAGCAGAGCAGGGAGTTCGCTCATCGGCTTCACTTCGTCAACGCCAGCCGTGGCAGCCGCGCCGGGAGTGTCCGCGCCCAGTTTTTCTCCTGTGTACCGCTCCATGCGCAGATTGCGGGTGGGCAGGAACAGGACTTCGCGATAGGGGCGGCCCGGGGTGCGTTCGTCGGCTGACGTCACGGACTCGATCAGCAGGGCGGCTCCAGGCTCATTCCAGCCGGTGAGGTAATAGAAGTCGGCATCCTGCCGGTAGGGCATGAAGTCGAGCTGGGGTTGCTCGGCGGCGAAGAGGACGGCGACTCCTCCATTGAGCTTTTCCGCCAGATGCATCCGGCGGCCGTGATAGACCGTACTTGGTTGACGGTCGAGGCCAAACGTGTGGATCGAGGGCAGGAAAACGCAGAAAAGCGCAAGCACGCGAAGGGCGGATCTCATAAAAGGCAGTCTACGCTATGAGTTGCGAGGAGAGCAGGACTGGGTACCACTCGTGACCAAAGGACAAGGGCCTTTCGTTCCTCGACCGTAAAGAAGGTTTGGCATACCATCGTTGCACTGGAGAAAGCCTTCAGGTTCAGGGCGGGTACCGCCAGCCCGCTGAACATGTAAGGGCTAGCTCATGGTCCGCAAGTTTACCCTCCCCCTGCCTACCGTGGCACCCGCCCTGAGCCCGGCGGCTTTCTTTAGAGGAGCGGCTGAGCCCTTTCTCTCTTCTTGCGAGGCAACGCTGGCCTCTATCGGTTACACACCGCTTTTATGAACGAAAGCATTCTGATCGTCGAAGATGAGCAGGAGTTATGCTCGACTCTTGGAGATCGTCTTTGGAGTGAAGGCCACGAGGCACTTGCGAGAAGACTGGGCAATCTCGCCTTATTCGACACGGTTGCCATCCTGCAGCGTCTGCTTGATGGGTTCTCGAATCCATCGAAGGTGTAGTACCTCTTCGTGCGTTGTCTGCGGACATGACAATCGGTTCATCCTTGAACTTCATGATCAGACGATCTTGATTTACTCGCGCCATCCCAGACGGCCCGCTTCCTCGGAACTGAGATAGAGGAGATAAAGAAAGCCGTCCGGGCTCTCTATGTGGCTGAGAACATCACGGACATCGGAGCCGCGGGAGAGCAGAGGGTTGATGGTTTCAATGAGGTCATATTCGTCCAGAAAGGCACGGTCTTGACTTTTAACATGAGCGCTACCTCGGACGGTCCAGAGCCGGATGTTAGCGATGTATCGGCAGGCGAGACCACCTTCGTCGTGCTTGCAGCACAGATGGACCAGGTAGCGTCGCCTGAGTGGCCCTGGATTGAGTTTCTGTGTGGATCGGCTCATCGGTGGACCGGAGTGCGGCACCCGATGCGGGCTATACGATTTAGTATGAAGCGGTTATAGCGCTGCACAAGCATGCATGGCAGGTTGGCGGCGACGGCGTAGGCTGTCATCACCCAGCGTGCCCACGGCGGATTCCAAATAAAGAAAATGGGTAGGCAACCGAGCATGCACCAATGCGCGATTTCGGCTCGGCGGGTCTCGATAAGAAGTTGTGCGAGAACGGTGGGGTTGCGCTCGCGAAGCGTCTTCTTAGCAAGGCCTCCAAGCCAAGGCGCACCGTCGGGGAGCAGGGACTTCCATTTCCGAATGCCGAACCAATCCCGATACACATGCCCATCTCGTTCCCAGGACCGCGGAGCAGTCAGCCATGTGTCGCATGCGAAAACCTGCGGTGGAATGCGGACAGCAACGAAGCCGATAGAGAGTTGAATGACAGGCCAGCCGAGGACGTTCGCCACCCACACCGGCGCGATCATACTTCGCGTCCTCGCCAAACGGTTTTGCGGTGAAGAGCGCGGCGCGCGGCAGAGCGACCGAATACAGCACAGTAGTATGCGAGCGGCAACGGATACAGCAGGCTCGTCAGGAAACGGTAATTGCCAAGCTGGCGCGCGATCCAGACAAGCTGCAAGCTGAACATCAGGTAAACGACGCCGAGACTGAGACGACCGTAGTCACGCGGGGCGATCAGGAGGAGCACTGTGGACCAGAGGGCCGAGATCCACACTACTGCTGATGCAAGAACAAAGCCGCCCGAGGCGGCGGCTCCCTGGATGAAAGCTTTTGTCCAGCTATCGGACATCTGGCCGAGACCTTCCGGAAACATGCGCATACGAAGAGTGCCGTATCCGCCCACGCAGAGGATCCGGCCCCCAGAGGCGCGGATGAGGTGGGCGAGATTGAGATTCTCCAGGACGAAGCCACGGACAGCCGCGTGACCGCCAACAGCGAAGTAGGTTTCTTTGGCGATAAGTAGAGACTGGCCGAAGAGTCGCGGCTCAGAGACGAAACCGAATCCACCGGCGCCCGCAGCCATGAGGATATTGAAGAAGAGCGACAACTGCTCGTATGCGGCGCTCATGGCATGGTAAGGCAGCATCGATAGCACCAGCCTTCGATCGCGCTCGCGAAGCCAGAGTGCCATAAGACGGTCAAGACCTCCCTCGACAAAGAACGTATCCGCGTCCAGAAAGAGCAGAGACCGCCGACGGCACGCTGCGCTCCCTGATGACATGCCCACGACTTGCCAGTCCACCCAGCGGGTAACGGGAGCAGAAGTGATAACGGTTGCGCCAAAACTCTGCGCGATGAGTGCGGTGTTATCGGTGGAGGCATCGTCAACGACAAGGACCTCTACCGGGTGGGCTGTAGATGCCGCGATCGATTGCAGAAGACGAGGTAGATTGTCTTCCTCGTTGCGTGCGGGAATGACGATGGAGAGACTGGATCGCGGCATGCGGTTGACCGGGTGGGCAGACCGGAACGCGCCGGATGAGCAGGAAGCCGGCGGGAAGTCCGACAGCGCAGAGAAGGGCCGGCACGATCATGGCTTTCCCTTGCCGGCTTGCTCGATAATCATCCGAGCGACATGTTGGCCGCCGAGCGTGACCATGGGCATGCCCGCTCCGGGATTGACGCTGCCGCCGACGAAGAACAGATTGTGGAACTGAGAGCTTTGCTTTGGCGCTTTGAAGGCGAAGTTACGGCGGCGATCGCAGACCACACCGTAGATGGAGCCTCGATTGGAGGCGTAGCGAGTCTCGATGTCGAATGGTGTCCAGAAGTCCTCGACGACGATGTGTCGCCGCAAATCGGTGAGGCCCATGCGCTCGAGCTTGTCGAGGCAGAGTTCTTTAAGCGCGATGTAATCTTCGCGCGTGTAGGGATTACGGTCGTTGATAGATGGAATGTGCGGCAGGATCTTGATGTTGTCGCAGCCCGGGCGGCGCCTGCGATGGATCGCTGCGGGTGGGCGCGACAACATAGATGCGTGGGATCGTCCGGTAGTTTCTTGTCGCGAAAGACGCGGCGGAAATGCGCGTGGAGATCCGCAGAGTAGAAGAAGTTGTGATGTGCGAGCTGCGGATAGACTCGATCCAGTCCGAGGTGCAGAATGATACCGGAGCAGGATGGTTCGAAGCGACGCAGCTTCTTCATAACGGAAGCGGGCGACTGCAGCAGCCGCTGCAAGCGCGGGAATGACTTCCATGTTGGACACGACGTAATCGGCGGGCAACGTGTGAGAGATCGCCGTTAGAGTCGCGTACCTGCACGCCAGTGACTGTCGTTCCCGGAGTAGTCGATGCGCAGAACCTCATGCTCGAGGCACAGCGTAACGCCGGTTTCCTCAAGACGTCTGCGGAATGCGTGGCCCAGCTGATACAGCCCGCCAGCAACGTACCAGAGGCCGAACTCCAGTCTGGATGGTTGGCATCAGGTTCATGAAAGCGGGCGAGTGAGAGTGCGCTGGAGCCGACATACTTGATGAAGTATTCGAAGATGTCGCGAAGATACCGATTGCTCAGACGCTTGTAGATGCTGCCCGACATCGAGCGCAGATAGTCGAGGTCGCGGGCCTCCCTCCAGCCATAAAAGCGGAAGAACTGTACAAGGGTATCGAGACCATGGCGGAGATAGCCACGTTCAACGACTTCGTATTGGCGGCGCGAGTAAGCGAGGAAGTCCTTGTACTCGCCGAAGACCTGCGGACCGAAGCGCTCGAGCTCCGTGCGCATTCTTTCGGGGTCTTCCCAGAGGTCGACGACGAGTCCATCTTCAAAGAAATTGCGCCACTGCGGATCGACGCGCTGGAGGGTTATATAGTCTTCGAGTCGTTTGCCGTCGCCTTCGAAGATGGGACGAAAAATCTCAGGAAGCGTGAAGATCGACAGGCCCGAGATCGAAGCTGAATCCTTTGGTTTGCAAGTTGATTGAGCTTGCCGCCGACCTGCGCGTTCTTCTCAAGGATGGTGACCTGAAAGCCGTTACTCGCCAGCATGATGGCCGTGGACATGCCGCCGAGTCCGGCTCCGATGACGATGACGCGTTTGGACTTCGTCAGCAGCGCGTCATGATCCGTGTACCAAGGTGATGGTGATCGTTTGAGCGGTGTCTCCAAGCTGGAAAGAACACTCGTCGAAGTGCGGGGGGCCGAAGCGCGCGATCGGATTGTTCGAGACGCCTACCGGCTCGCGTCGGAATGCCGATAAGATTGTGATCAAGCTTGTGGTTGCCGTTGAGATCCTCATAAACGCTGACGGCATATGTTCCCGGCGGGAGATCGGTATCAATGCGGAGGTGCTGCGCCCGTTAGAAGGAATGGGAAGAAAGCCGTGGCGGATCGCCTTATCGCGGTCACCAGGAAATCCAGATGCGTGAGGCGAAGATGAGATAGGCAAGCTCGCCATGGGCCTGCTGCGTGAGATGGACGTCAATGGCGAGATGCGTCTCGACCTTGGATTGCGCAGCGATGGTGCAGCGGGAAGAATCGTGCTGACCAGGAGAGGTAGGAGCAGACGACGGAGGCGTGCCCAAGAGCCCGGTTGCTCCGTGTCGGAATCGGATAAGCTGGCAAGTTGACGCCTGGTGCGGCTGTTGAAGGGGAACCAGTTGATCTCGCGAGTACGGCGATCGCTGGCGAGCATGATGGTTCTCACGCGGGAGAAAGAGCGAAGCCCTTCGGGGCCGTGATAGCGGCCGTAGCCGCTAAGACGATTTCCGCCAAATGCGGCGTAAGGATTTGCAATGGTACGGATGACGTCATTGACGCTGCAGCTTCCAGCAGAGAGCTGGGCGGCGATGCGGCGGCCACGCGCTTGATTGCCGGTCCAGATGCTGCTGCTGAGCGCGAAGGGGCTTGCATTGGCAAGTGCAATCGCTTCGGCCTCGTTCCGCAAAGGAGTCCGACACAGAGAGCGGGTCCGAAGGATTCCTCGGTAAGAATGCGGGCCTCGACAGGAACGTCAGTGAGCAGCGTCGGCTGCATGCGCGACGGCGGCACGATCTTGCGGCCAGTGCAACGTGGCTCCGCGGGAGAGTGCATCTTCAACCTGGGCGCGAAAATCAGATTGCGCATCCTCAGGCAGCGGGCAGAAGTCCGCGTCGGGACCAGTATCGACGCGAAGCTTCGTGATGCGCTGCTTCAGGCGAGCAAGAAATTCGTCGTAAATGGAAGCTTCAACGTATGCACGCTTCACTGCGACGCATACGCGTCCGGCAGTTCGAAAAGGCGCCGTAGGTGATTCCTTCGATAGCTCGCTCGAGATGACAGTCGGCAAAGACGAGGCTCGCATCCTTCCCGCCGAGTTCAAGGATCGTGGGAATAAGGTGCTTTGCGGCGTGCTCTGCAACCTGCTGGCCGTGACGGCTGCTGCCGGTAAAGAAGATAAGGTCCGGGCGAGCTTCAATGAGAGCTGCGGATTGTTCGGGATCGTCGTGCAACACCTGCACCAGGTCGCGCGGCAGGCTTGCCTTCGCGCAGAGTCGCGCGATGAGAGTCAGCTGTTTCAGGCGTGCGCTCGGAGCACTTGAGCACCACTGCATTGCCGGCAATGAGCGCAGTGATGAGCGGAATCACCGAAAGCTGTAAAGGGTAATTCGACGGGCCGAAGATCAGAGCCACTCCGTGCGGCTCGAAGTGACTCTCGAAGTGCGCACCACGGAAGAAGAACCAGGGCTTGCCGATTCGACGTGGACGCAATATTCTCGCAGCGTGCGCTTCGTAATAGCGCAGTTGCTCCAGCGTGACGAGCACGTCGCCGGAAAGCGAGTCCAGTAACGGTTTTGAGGTTTCACGCGCGATGTATCGCAGCGATGGATTCGCACTGAGTGCGATTTCGCGGCGCAACTCGCCCAGAATGGCACACCTGCGTGAGACGGGGAGTGCCGCCCAGGCGGGCTGCGCCGCACGGGCGCGGGCAAGAATCTGGTCTGCAAGCCAGAGAAGTCATGCGAGAGCCGGCTCCAGCGGCTTCGCAACGGGATACGGGACCTCATACTTGCTGGCAGATAAGGTTGGCCGAGATACGTGCTGACTCGAAGATGGTCGGCAGTCCGCTGCCGGGATGCGTGCCTCCGCCCACCAGATAACAATTCGAAAACTCTTCGAACTGGTTATGAGGACGCAGGTAAAGCATCTGCTCCCAGCTATGCGCCATGTTGAAGGTGGCGCCCAGAAAGACGGAGTGGTTCTTCTCCCAGTCCTCGGGCGTGATGATCAGCTCGCGGCGGATGTGCGGCGTGACATCACCGTAAGGAGTACGCTCGCGCAAGATGCGGAGGACGTATTCGCGACATTGCTGCTTGTATTCCTGCCAGTCGATGCCGCTGAGTGTTGTTGGCCACGGGGGCGAGAATGTAGAGCGCGGAGTGGCCAGCAGGTGCGCCAGAGGGGTCGGTCTTGCCGGCATTGCGGATGTAAAGCGACATATCTTCCGAGGTCGCGCGACCCTGCGTAATGTCTTCGAGGTTCTTTTTGTAGTTGCGCGCGAAGACGATCGTGTGGTGCTCGGCGTCGTATTCACGATCAAGGCCGAGGTACATCATGAACGTCGAACACGAGAATTTTCGCTTGCGAAGCGGTCGATGGTTTGTGGCGGCTAAGATCCTTCTCGTCGAAGAGCGTGCTCATGGCGTGACCAAAGTCGGCGTTGATTACGACGTCGTCACAGTAGATCTTTTCGCCGCTCGTCAGCTCGACGCCGCAGGCGCGGCGGCCATCCAGCAGGACACGGGCGACCGGTGCGGAGGTGTGTATCTCAGCGCCTTCTTCGCGGGCGACCTCGGCGAAGGCCTCGCTGATGCGGCAAAGCCCACCCATGACGTGGTACACGCCATGCGCGTGCTCCGTGTACGGAATCATGGTGAACAGACCGGGACAGTCCCACGGCGACATGCCCAGTATTTCGATTGGAACGTAAATGCGAGGCGCAGCTCTTCTGAGCGAAAATAACTCGCGAGCACGTTGTGCAGCGACCGCCCTGCGGCAATGTGCGGCACGGCTGCGAACAGTGTGGGACTGACAGGCTGGCGAGACGTGCCATACGGTTTCTGCAGGCACGGGTAGAGCTTTTCAAATCGAAGGCTCTCGCGCTCGAGAAACCGGTCGAAGCCAGCGCCTTCGCCGGGGAAGCTCTTTTCGATCTCCGCCTTCATCGCCTCCGGATCGGAGCGCGCAAGCATGGTTTTGTCGGGGAAATTGAGCGCGTACATCGGATCGAGCGTTGCGAATTGCAGGTAGTCGCTCGAACGTCGGCCTCCTTCGACAAAGAGCTCATCGAGCAGAAACTTCATCATCAGAAACGTCGGTCCGAGATCGAAGCGGTACTCACCGAGACGGACTTCTGCGTTGCGGCCGCCGATGACATCCTGCTTTTCGAAGACCTGAACGCGGAAGCCGCGCTGCGCAAGGAGCATGGCAGTAGCAAGTCCGCCAGGCCCCGCCCCGACAATCACAATGTGCCTTTTTCTGTCGCTTTTGGAGACACTCATTCCCCACCATAGGGACAGCCGCATATGAATCTAACTGGAGTTGAGCTCTCACACCTGGAATCACTTGTTTCAGATGCAAAGAATGTCAGCATTTGATTGCCGATCAGTAAACATGTCGAATTTCGCTGCGCCTGGAATGCGCGTTCTTTACGATTTGAACTTCACGAGAGAACCACCATGCGCCCTGCGAATAGATCGTCGTACTATGTGCTGTTCTACGTGGAAAGATCCCGTAGTTATCACGATCTGCGGTGCAAGGCGTCTTCAACCAAACTTCGATAGGCATGTTTCTGCAGCGAATCGAAGTAGATGGAGTCGTCCGGCAGAGAGCTGGAACGTTTCAACACCGATGGTCATCTCCAGTTTTCCCTCAATTAGATACAGCAACTCGACCCCGGGATGGAAGTGCGGCGTGATCTTTCTCCTGACGGCAACGAATGAAAATGCGCCAGGAACCCATTCAGTTTCCGTTCATTGGCACGGAAGTCCAGACGTTTCGAAGGACCACGGGACGGAAGACGATTTCGGATCGGACGGAAATACCTTGCGCTCCTCACGCCGTGAGATGGCGACAACATGCCGCTTCCGCGGATCAGTGAAGAAGTAGTCGAGCCCAACGCCGAAGACCAATGCAATGCGCACAAGCGTCGGCAGAGTCGGCATAAGTCGGCCGTTTTCGAGGCGCGACAGCATGGCCGGCGAAAACCCGGAGTGTTCGGCGAGTTGCGCAAGCCCCATGCTGCGGCGCAGGCGCAGGGTGCGCAGCTTATCCGCAATCGCATAAGGCCGAATCGACTCTTCCACTGTGGCAGTATCGGTAAATTTTGAAGTCTTTTTCTTCTTTTTCAGCGGGGAGGACTCCTTTTTCATACGCCACCGGTCAATTGTTTCTGTAATGCCACTTTACTCACATTCAATTTATTTTGCCTAATTGTCAAGAATCTCACTTGGAGCCAGAGTCTTCGCTTTGCAGCGATGGCGCCTCCGATTCGCCCTTCCCGTCCTCGAATGGATAGGCCTCCATTACCAGTTAGCTCTTCTTCCTCAGGCTTCCCGCCCATCACCATGCGCACTATCCTGTGATGCGCCTTAGTGAAGAAATCCGGGGAACCTGCTTGCGCAGGTCGGTCCTGGATTTCAACGTCCGATTTGCCGGTTATCTGAAACAAAAGACGTGTTCACGACCAAATGGGTTCATGGTCTTTCACCAGGGGGTTCATGAACACGAATGGTTGAGATCTTGTTCGGTATCAGGTCCCGGTGGCTCGCACTGCGACCTGCTCGGCTCCGCTTGGCAAAGTGAAGTGGAAGGTCGCGCCCCGTCCGGGGTTAGCCGTTGCCCAGAGGCGGCCGCCATGCGACTCCACGATGGAGCGGCTGATCGCCAGGCCCATGCCGGAACCCGCCGGTTTGGTCGTAAAGAACGCATTAAAGATCTGGTCCGACTTCTCGGCGGGCAATCCCACGCCTGTGTCGCTGACGGAGATTAGAAGGATCCCGTCCTCTGTCCTCTGAGACCGGATCGTAAGTTTGCCAGCCCCATCCGTCATGGCCTCGATGCCATTCAGCATCAGGTTCATCAACACCTGTTGCAATTGCACGCGATCCGCCATGACTTTCGGTAATTGCGGAGCAAGTTCCGTGCGCGATGAAATTGAGTGGCGCATTGCCTCGTTCCGAAGCAGCGCAAGCATTTCTCCGACCACCTCGTTGATATCAACCAACTCGCGTTGCGGCGGAGCGCCTGTCTTGTAAAACGCCCGTAGGCGCTGGATGATTTCGGCAGCACGGCTTCCATCTTTCTTAATTCTCATAGCCGCCGCGCGGGCTCTTTCCAGATCCGGCGGATTACGCGTGAGCCATCGCAAGCAGGCCTGGGCGCTTGTGCTTGTGGCGGCTATGGGTTGATTTATCTCATGAGCAAGAGAACTGGCCAGCTCACCAAGCATGGTCACTCGGTTCATGTGCGCGAGACCTGCCTCTAACTGGCGCAGCCTCTCGCGCTCTTCTTCGGTACGCTTGCGTTCGGTCACGTCGACGTGGGTTCCCACCACTTCGATCAGCTCTCCGCCCGCACTGAAAACAGGATGCCCTGATGAATGGATGTGTCGAACTGTTTCATCTGACAGCACGATTCTGAACTCATGGTCGTAATCTCTTCCCGTTCCCACCGCGCTCTCGCCATAATCCATCGCTCTGTCGCGATCTTCTGGATGTATCCGCTGGTGCACTATTTCGAGGTCGGGAGCGCCGTGCCGCGGATCAAATCCCCAGATTCGAAAATTCTCCTCAGACCAGTAGGAAAATCCTCTCCCAGGTTCATAGGCCCAACTCCCCGTGTGGCTCAGCCTCTGCGCTTCGGACAGGTAAGCTTCGCTGCGGCGCAGAGCTTCTTCGGCCTGCTTACGTTCTGCGATTTCCTTTAGCAATTCCTGGTTAGCCGTCTGGAGTTGCGCCGTGCGTTCGACCACGCGCTGCTCCAACTCTGCGTTCAGCCGGCGCACTTCCTGCTCGGCCCGCTTGCGCAGTACGGCGTAACGGATCGTGCGAACGAGCAATTCGCTTTCGGGGAACCGCCCTTTGACGAGGTAATCCTGCGCGCCGGCACGTACCGCTTCCAGGGCAAAGGGTTCATCGTCGAAACTGGTGAGAACCACAATCGGTACGCTGCGGCTCGCCTTTTGGATAAGGGTAAGCGTTTCCATCCCCTGGGCGTCCGGCAGCCCGAGATCCAGCAGCACCACATCAAAAGCCTCCTGGCGGAGTCGTTCCATTGCCGAATCCAGACGGCCCACCTGCTGAAGCTGTAAAGTTCCGGCCGGCAACTCTTTCAGCATCTCGCGGATCAGGCGTGCGTCCGCCGGATTATCTTCGACCAGGAGCGTCTTCATGGGCCATCTACTTCCGCTTCTCGCTGGGCGGCAGCGTCACCACGGCCAACCAGAATGCTTCAATTGTGCGAATAACTTCGAGAAACTGCGTCAAGTCCACCGGCTTGGTGACATAGGCATTAGCGTGCAAATTGTAGGAGCGTACCACGTCCTCTTCGGCTCTGGAGGTGGTGAGGACCACCACTGGGATGCGCCTGAGGTTCTCATCCTGCTTGATCTCAGCTAGCACTTCCCGCCCGTCTTTCTTGGGAAGGTTCAGATCCAGCAGGATTAAATCCGGGGCCGGTCTGCTGGCATATTCACCTTGTTTGCGCAGAAACTCCAGGGCCTCGATGCCGTCCTGCGCGACATGCAGCATGTTCACCACCTTCGCTTCTTTGAGCGCCTCGCGGGTCAGACGCACGTCAGAAGGGCTGTCTTCTACTAATAGAATCTCAATAGGGCGCACCGGGTTCATCTAATTCCTTCTTTCATCCGGAATGGTGAAATAGAAGGTGGAACCTGTTCCAGGTTCGGACTCCACCCACATGCGGCCACCGTGCCGCTCCACAATCTTCTTGCAGATCGCCAGGCCAATGCCCGTGCCGGAATATTCCTCGCGGCCATGCAACCGCTGGAAAATAATGAAAATCCGGTCAAAATATTGTTGGGCGATGCCAATGCCATTATCGCGTACGCTGAACTGCCAGGCCCCGTCGTGCCGTACAGCGGAAACGTGAATGCGGGGCGCTACCTCCGGCCGCCGGAACTTGATGGCATTGCTGAATAGATTCTGGAAAAGCTGCGCCAACTGCGTTGGGTCGGCGACAAGCGCGGGGAGTGGGTCGTTCGTGATCACAGCCCCGCTCTCGGCGATGGCCACCTCAAGATTCTCCTTTGCGATTTGGAGAATTTCCCCGCTGTCAACCGGCGCGAACGGATTGCCTCGCATGCCGATGCGTGAAAAGGCGAGCAAGTCGTTGATCAGGGTCTGCATCCGCGTTGCTCCCTCGACGATGAAGGTGATGAATTCGTCCGCTTCCGCGTCCAGTTTGCCCTTGTAACGCCGGGCCAGCAGTTGCGAGAAACTGCTTACGGTGCGCAACGGTTCCTGCAGATCGTGCGAGGCGACATAAGCAAAGTGCTCGAGTTCCTGGTTGCTGCGCTTGAGATCCTCGGCATAGCGCTTAAGTTCATCTTCCGCCTGTTTACGCGCAGTGAGGTCGCGCGTGATTTTCACAAAACCGTTGACTTTTCCGCTGGCGTCCCGCAAGGCGGTGACGACCACATTAGCCCAAAACCGAGAGCCGTCTTTGCGGACGCGCCAGTCTTCGTCCTCAAATCGCCCTTCGGAGGTGGCTACTTGTAGTTCGCGTTCGGGTTTGCCGTTTGCGATGTCGGCAGGCGTGTAGAACCTGGAGAAGTGCTGGCCGACAATTTCCTCGGCACGATAGCCTTTGATTCGTTCGGCGCCATTGTTCCAACTGGCGACGCGTCCATCCAGTTCCAGGATGATGATTGCGTAATCACGCACGGCTTCGACCATGGAGGTAAAGCGCTGCTCGCTTTGTCGCAACGCTTCCTCTGCGCGCTTGCGCTTCGTGATGTCGCGAGCCGCCGCAAAGATGCCAACCACGCTACCACTTTCATCGCGGTAGACGGAGGCGTTGTAGAGCACGGACGTAATGCGGCCATCGCGATGTCGCAGTTCGAGCGGATAATCACGCACGAAGCCTTCGCGGAAGACTTGCTGATAACCCGCCCGCGCCTTCTCCGGGTCCGTGAAGTAGTCGGAAAAATCCGTCCCGATCAGTGTGGCGCGGCCACATCCGGTCACCGCTTCCGTCGCCGCGTTCACGTCCGTGATCTTCCCATCGGGGCCGATGGTTACCAGCGGGTCCAGGCTGGCTTCCAACAGACTGCGGTTGTAGGCATTCGCCTGGCGCAGCTCCTCCTGCGCCCGCTTGCCCGCGGGGACGCGCTTCACTTTGGCAGAGCCGCGAAGCTCAGGCGGACGCATTTGCGTGTCCATGTAATTTGGGCCAAATTAGATCAATACTATATACCAACTTCATTCTGATTCCTGTGACCGGCGTCACAAATGGCGCACTGCAACTTCGGCTCTACGGAGGTCGTTTCCGCCCATTCGCGGCCTCGCCAGGAAAGACCTGCAAGTGAACTTACGGGTTCGCTCGAAAGGGAACCGCCACCCTCACCCTGGTCCCGCGCCCTGGTTCGCTATCGAACTCAAACGTCCCGTCCAGCTGGAGCACGCGCTCTCGCATATTGATCACCCCCAGCCCTCCCGATTTTCCGACTTGGTCGGGAGCGCAACCGACGCCATCATCGGACACGGAAAGGCAAACGCGACCGTCGGACCGGGTAAGCCGAACCTCTACTTTCTTTGCTTCCGAATATTTGGCGGCATTGCCGAGTGCTTCCTGAGCGATGCGGTAGAGACACAGCGCGGCCCCAGGCAGACAACTCCTCCACACTCTCGTCCGTCTCACACGACACAGGGAGGCCGCGTACCTTGCTGAACTCCTCGCAATACGCCGACAGGGCCGCCGGCAGGCCTGACTCTTGCAGCAATGCAGGGTGAAGTTCATGCGATAAATGACGGATGTCCGTTCCGATCTGGATGAGTTGTTGCTGCAAACCACTGACCGTTGCTGTCGCTTCCGAATCGGGTGGCACCTGACGTTTCACCTTGCCCAGCCTGAGAGTAAGGGAAGTGATCTGCTGGAGAACGCCGTCGTGCAGCTCTCCGGAGATGCGCATCCGCTCCGCCTCCTGCGCTTTGATCAACTGTTCGTTCAGCGCGCGAATCTCGGTCTGGTGCCGCTCTAACGTGCCTGGCGCCGCTCCAAAGCGCGGACGCGAAGCTGATAAACGGTCCAGAGCATCGCCAGAAAAGCGAGCCCGCAGAGCGCGCGGAACCAGTTCGTCTGGTAGTAAGCGGGCGCAATCGTGAAGTCCAGAAACGCGCCTTCCTCGTTCCACACGCCGCTGTTATTGCAGGCCGATCACGCGGAAGCGGTAGTTGCCCGGAGGAAGATTCGAATACTGCACCTGACGGTCGTTCACCACCTCGCGCCAGTCCTCGTCCTGTCCTTCGAGCTTGAAGCGGAAGCGCACTTTCTCCGGCGCGACGAGGCTCAACGCCGTGTAATCAATCGCCAGATCGCGAACGTGCGGAGGCAGGCGCAAGTCCCGGTGAGGCATCGATATTTCTTGCCATCCGCGGTGATTTGCTCGAATGTATACAGGAGGCGGAAGCTTGTTGAACGGAAGATGCCGCGGATCGATGACGCTGACCCCGTCCGGGGGTGAGAACCATATTTTCCCATCCGGCGACTTGGCCACCAGTCGGCTGTGGCCGCCGGCAAGGGCACGACTCCTCACTCCGTCGGAGCTGTCGAAAACCGTGGTCTGGACGCTCCGCTTCGAATCACTCACCCAGGCGTCCAACTCGGAACGCGCAATCCGCACCAGGCCGCAGGCCATGTACAACCAGAAGGAATGATCGTCGTCTTCAATCACCGAATTAACGGCGTCGCAGGGCAAGCCGTTCCTGCTGGTAAGAGTCGTGACGACGCCATCTTTTACCCGGCTCAAACCGCCTTCGGTCGCAGCCCACACGGCACCGTCCGAACCAAGCTGAAGGTCGTTTACTGAGCCATTCCCCAGACCATTAGCGACATTGTAGGAAGAGCGGATCTGGCCGTCCTTGAGGTAAGCCAATCCACCGTTAAGAAATCCGAGCCATAGACCGCCCTGCAACGGCTCAGGCAGCAACGCTACCGCCGCATCCTTGTGTCCGAATCCGGCCCAGGGAATGCGCTGAACAACACCCTCTGGCGTCGAATAGACAAGGCCGTACTGGAGATTGCTGATCCAAACCCTTCCGGATCCATCCCCGGCGATTGAGAGTATGTTTCCGCCCGGGACGCCAGGAACCAACTCAAAACGGCCACGGTCGAAGTAGAACACTCCTTCGCTACTTCCAGCCCACAGTCGCCCCCGATTATCCTGCCCGAGCGAACGAACCAATCCTCGAAGTCCGCTGTTCGCGATTTCTGTAGTCCTGGGCTTGATAATGAGCTCCCGTTCATCTGTTTGCCTCTTTTGGCCCGGCATATTTCGCGTGCCGTAAACGATCACATGCCCGTTCTGCAGGCGATTCAACCCATCCGCCGTGGTGGTCCAAATACTTCC
The DNA here is from genome assembly GCA_963735555.1 of uncultured Acidobacteriota bacterium. GTDB lineage: Bacteria > Acidobacteriota > Terriglobia > Terriglobales > Acidobacteriaceae > Silvibacterium. Next base: position 104,708 of record CAVTLP010000011.1, on the reverse strand, counting down.
ATCCGGGGTCGCTTCCACGAGGTAAGCTGCGGAAGTTGAAAGACCCTGGTTTTCCGAAATTGTCGCCGCCGCGAATTCACGAAACCGGTCGAGGCCGTTTTCCGTGCAGACCCAAACATCGCCTTCGCGATCTTCAAAAATACCCCTCACGAAATTGCCGGAAAGGCCGTCAGTGACTGAGAATCCATCGATCCCGCCCTGGTGCAGGTGTAACAAGCCCTCCATGGTGCCAATCCACAAACTGCCATCTCTGCTCCGGAATAAGCGAGTGGGCCTGAACTGCCCGGCTCTCCCTGGGAGCGTGTCGCGCTGGATCTTTCCGCCCACCAGTTGCTTCAGCCCATGCATCGAACCAATAACCGGACCTGTGAACGGGCCGGAAGTGCCGACTGCCATTAGAAGTTCGCCGTTGTCACCCTCGATTAGCGCCTTGGCCTCAACTGGGCCACCGGGTAGCGGATAATGCTCCGGAGGGCCAGGCGCCCATCGCCACAAACCCGTTTGAGCCGAGGCCCATAGATTGCCTTTGTGGTCTTCGTATAAAGCGGGCACGGACCAGCCGAAACTCCCGGCTCCATAGCACCGCGTCCTTGCGGCTCGGACGGCACAGAGCCTGCCGGGGTCGCTGACGCCAAACCAAAGCGTTCCTTCGGCATCTTGCAGTAGTGAAGCGACTACGTGTCCGGCAACCTCTGGATAACCGATAAGCTTGCCGTCCTTCCAACTGGCAAGCCCCTTCTCGGTGGCAATCCAAAGAGTACCGTCGCGCCCAACCAAGAGGGCATGAATCCAATTGCTGGGCAGTTGCTCACCGTCTGGAGGCTGCCAAGGTATGGCCCGGACACCATCGAAGCGAACCAACCCGAATTCCGTGCCCAGCCACAGATAGCCGTCAGGCGTCTGCGCAATCGCGAAGATGGTGCCCTTGGTGAAGCCTTCGCGAATCTTCCACGCGGTGTGCGCGTACTGGCTGACATCGAGGGAGGGATTTAACGCAAAAGCGCAAAGGCTTGTAGCCAGCAGAAGGGCCAGCCAGATGACCGCCTTCGTTTGCATTTTCCCCATATCGGTGCTTCGCAGCATGAGTTCAACGGTGATGAACGGCTCACAGAGTCACGCAGTGAGCAATAGTGTCAGCCCATGCGCAATTATTGTGCCGTCGTCGCCTATGGTGCAACGTCGAAACATTCGCGCCACACAGCGCGGACTTCCCCGGCCCTCCCGAGGCGTATCCTGGCTGCCGGATTCAATGCGATCTGCGTCTTGCCCCTCGTGTCAACGGGATCGCACTATCAAAGCTAAAATGTAAGATCGAACAAATTTGTCATCCATGAAACACATCCCTTTACTCTTGGCAGGCCGACGTGCCTAACGCGACTAACCAGGGTTTCATTCAGGAAGCGCTCGAAGGTGCAGCATCAGCGATTGCGTCGGATGCGAGTGAGCGGGTCGTGTGACTCTCGTGCGTCAAAATGAACCGCTTCACCAGCCTGCAGACGAGGCTGGACTGCTCATAACCTGTCTACGCGGTCTGCCCTTTGTTATTCCGCACGATATGGATTGGCAAGCGTTGCTGGAACTGGCCACGGCGCATGGCGTGCTCCTTCTTGTTTATAGGTCTTTCCTGGAAAAGAACGTTGAGATGCCTGGCTTTTTTGCGGCTGCTGTTCAAGAGAGCAGGGATGCCGCAGGAATGTACACGGCTGTGCTGGAGCGCTTGTTGAAGCAGTTTGCCGCCCGAGGCATTGAGGTCCTTCCGCTGAAGGGTCCAGTGCTGGCCGAGATGCTTTACGGAGACGTGGCGATGCGGTCATACAATGACCTGGATCTGCTGGTGCCCCGCGAGAATTTTGAGTGCGCCGAAGTCTTGTTGTTGGACATGGGATTTGTTGCGCGATCGGGGGACGAAGCATATCACCGCAGGTTTCTTCGTGAAGGGGTGTTGGTTGAACTGCACTTCGGTTTCGGGTCGCCTCCATTCTTCCCCGCGGATTCCTTTCCCTTCGATGTGAACGCGATCTGGAGCCATGCAAGCTGTGAGACATTTCGGGGGCTGCCGATACGGGCCATGTCCGACGACGACCGCGTGTTGTATCTGTGCCTTCATGGGCTCCAGCATGGTTTTTCGAGACTGATCTGGATCATGGACATTGCGCGCGCACTGGCGACGATGCGGCATTGCAGCACGAAGGAACTGGCGCAAAGCGCGCGAAGGCAAGGACTGGAACTGGCGTTGCTGATCGGTTGTGAGATGGTGCGCGAAACATTCCCGCAGAAGTTGCCGAAAGAGGTCGAAGGGATCATTGCCGAATCGCCCGAGATGGCAGCGAGGGTGCGGTATGCCGTTGCGGGACTCTTTGCGGAAGGGGCGGAGATGCGTTCCGATCCTGAAGTTGGGATCTGGAGTTTCTATCTCCAGACAGAAGGAGATCTGCGCCGGAGATGGCGCCGACGGCTAACCTTCTTTGCGCCAACGGCTGAGGATTATGTCTGGGCCGAGCGCCATCGAATTCACCGCAGCTTTACTCCCGTCCTGCGACCCTTTCGCCTGCTTCGGAAATACGGGCCGTCCATGGTTTGGCGGACTCTGTTTCCTCCGCGAATGTGACTCTTGGTTCTGCACATGCGGGTGCCAGTCAATCACTGGCATCCGCGCTGTTGGGAAGACAACATGTCTGTCGTGCCTAAGGCTTGCTGTGAATGGCGCGGGCTTTCGACACGAAGACCAGCAAGGGCGCGGCTACAATCGCATACTTGCCATATCGTTCGATCAGTTCGCGACGACTCTGAGTCTCCGGTGAATTGCCAGATTCGGGGGAAGACCGAGGCGTCGTATCCTGGCTCGCAGATGGTTTCTCTTCATTACGATCGATCATGATTCCGGTTGAATCTCCTTTTTCTTAGTAATGACTATTATGGAGCAGTGACACTGGGAGAAGTACTGGATCCATATTTGCTGGCGCCGTCTGGAGTATAAGTGGCATTGAGCATGTGTCCAGGGTGAAAGACAGCCCAGTATACGGTACCGCGATCTGGGTCCCATCGAACAGCACTCCCGTATTGTTGCTGAAGCAGTTGGAGACGACGACATCCGGCGTGCCGTCGAGGTCGAGATCGCCGACCGCGGCCGAGTACGGGTTATTGCCAACTTTGAACGGGCCGACCACAGTGTAGGTTCCACCGGAGCTTCCCAACGCCAGGTTGACCGTGCCATCCGTGTAGTTCGACACGACCAGGTCCTGAATGCCGTCCCCATTGAATCGGCAAAATTCACGTCGTCCGGTCCTTTGCCCACTGGAACGATCGTTTGCGTTCCGAATCCACCGCTCCCGTTGCTCTTCATCACGCTGACGGTGTTGTCCTTGTAGTTTACGACGGCCAGAAGCAATGAGCTGCCGGCGCCGTTGATGGCCAACGCCTGCGGGCCGGACCCCGCCCCGCTGCCCACGCTTTTCGTGGTGGCAGTAAATGTGCCGTTCTGGTTATTCAAAAGGGTAGTGACTGTTCCGTCCGAGTAGTTGGCCACGGCCAGGTCGGAATAACCGTCGTCGTTGAAGTCGCCCGCGCGAATGGCCTGGGGCGTGCGCCCAACAGTGATGGGCGCTTCTGGCAGGATGAGGCCGCCATGCCCATCCCCTAAAAGAATACTGATCGTACCGTCTCCGGTGTTGGCGACGGCAACGTCCAGTTGGCTGTCGTGATTAAAGTCGCCAGTGGTCAGCGAGGTAGGAGTGTTGGTCGCCGTGCCGACGGTGTAAAACGCCGGACTCTGGAAAGTTCCGTTGCCGTTGCCCACCAACACCGCAATTTGATTGACATTGAAGCTGCCGACGATCAGATCCACCGCCTGCCGTTGGCCGCGCCCAGGCTGGCGGCATGGACCTCTGCCGGACCGAATCCCGACGCAATCAGGTAGCTCGTGGCCGCCTGGAAGGTGCCGTCGCCATTGCCCAGCTGCACTGTCACCGAATCCGTGTTGTAGAGCGAGGTAATCAGGTCGAGGATTCCGTCACCGTTGACGTCGGCCAGCTCAGTCCAGCACGGAAGTGTGTTTGTCCCGGTGCTCGTAGTCACTTGCGTGGTCAGGGCCGTCGTGGCCGTAGAAGTATTGAGCGTCACCGGAGCCGTGACGGGATTGCCCGACGTCACATCCGTGAAGGCAAGCTGACCGCTGGGCGCCGTGAAGCCAAAGCCGAAGACATCGATCGTCGCGGCCGTTGCGGTCAGCGATGCAATCGTCGTCTGCGACTTGCCCAAGACCTCGAAGCTGGCCTGGATAGATCCCGAGGTGAAGTTGGTGGTGGCAGCCTGGCTGGCCTGCAGGGTGACCGGGCCCGGGCCGGTCAGCGTTACCGTATTACCGGAGATCGTGGCTGGTCCACTCACTACCGAGTAGGTGATTGCTCCGGGGGAGTTCGAGGTGGCGTTAACCGCGAACGGTGGTGTGCCCAAAATCTGATTGGGAACAGAGAAGGCCAGCGTTGGCGTTGCCGGATTCACCGTAAAGCTCTGCATCACCGGAGGTGCCGCCGCATAGGTTGTGTCTCCGGCCTGGTTTGCCGTCACAGTCACACCGCCCGCTCCGGTAATCGTCAGCAGGCTGCCTGACACCATCGCGGGACCGGTCACGGTGTAGGTCACTGTCAGGCCCGACGACGCTGTGGCTGTCAGCGTAATCGGAGCCACTCCATAGGTCACGTTCGGCAGCGCCCCGAAGGTGATTGTCTGCGAAATCTGGTTCACGGTGAAATTCACGGAGTCCGTCTGGTTGTCAAAGGTCGCAGAAACCTTCCCGGAGCCCGTGCTCGTAGGTGTAAGGGTCGCAGTGCCCGTGCCTGTTGTGTCAAAGGTGCTTGAACTCGGCAGAGTCCCGGTCACGCCGGAAACGCTGAGCGAATACGGATAGTTTGTAGCGACCGCCGGAAATGCCCCCGAAATGGCGCCATTGTTACTGTCCTTGTTCAACGTGATTGTAAGGTCGATGTTATTGCCGATGTTGACGGCAGTAGGAGTGGCACCGAGGCCGAACGTCGCCCACGGGGAAACAGTCGCACCGCTACCTGCCTTGTCGCAGCTGGCATTTGTTGGTCCGGCGTTGCATCCCCACCAGTTGTTCGTGGCGACGGCTTTCCCGGGCGAAACGGTGCCCAGTCCGGTTGTGCCACTCGAGGTATTTCCGAAGATGCGACTGAGGGTCACTTGCAATGATTGGCTACCCGTCGGGTTATCGGGGCCCACGGCAATGCCGCCGCCTGTTGTAGTTGCAGAGTTGCTCAGGATATTGGTGCTGGTGACGGTGCTTTGTATCTCCGGATCGGCTTCCTCCGCAAAGATGCCTCCGCCCCAGCGGCCCGCGGAGTTGTTCTGCACCAGAGATGTGCTGAGCATAATGCCGGTATTTGTGTAGATACCGCCGCCATCGACCGTAGTGACATTTCCCTTGATGGTGACGCCAGTCAAAGTAGTCTGGGGCGTGGCTGGGCTTCCGGTACGCTCGGTCAGGAAGAGTCCGCCCGCAGATCCCTCCGCGCCAGGATCACTCGGGTTCACCGAAGGTTCAGCGGTGTTGTTTGAGATCGTCGTGTTTGTTGCGGTCATGGCAACCGCGGGAAAGGCTATGTACACGCCGCCGCCCTGCTCTGGCGTCCCGTTGTTCGAAACACTGCCTCCGGTCAAAGTTAGTTTTCCGGAACCGCCGCCTGCCGAGTTTTCAGCCCAGATACCTCCGCCTGCGCCCCAGAATATCGTGCAATTCTGAACCGTCGAGTTCATGAGGGTCAGATTTCCGGTGCCGTTGGCATCCCAGTTCAAGCCGCCGCCAACGTTGTTCGTAAGGCCGCTGCTGTTGGTATTGATGTTGTTGTTGTTTTGCGCATTCTCCATCGTCACGTTTTCGATGGTCATGTCAAAGACATAGGAGTTCCCTGAGGGATTGAACGAGCCGAATGGTCCGGGATTGATCGTAAAGATCGTGTCGTTCTTGTTTGCGTTGATGATTACCCCGTTGCCGGATGTGCTCCCGATGATGGTCACCGGCCCAAGAACTTCCAGATGAGTGAGGGCGTTGCCGTTGGCATCGAAAGTGCCCGCTTGCCAGGAGAGAGTGTACGTGCCGGCCGGCACCATAATAGTGTCCGAGTCCCCACCGCTGATATTGTCCCCAGCGTCGTCGTTCACGTAGGTAATCGCGTCCCGGAGGGTGCAAGGGTTCGAAGTGGGTTGGCCCTGTGTGCAGCGAGTGGCTGATGGCGGGTCCGTTGTCGTCCCCGTGTTGTCTGCCGTTGTGTTCACGTAGAAGATGTTTCCCGCGCTGGGCACGGTGATCTCCGGCGAGGGGTCGCCTTCATGAAGCACAACCAGGCCGGGTCGTCCGTCCGCGCTTACTCGCATGGATAGTGCCGCAACCAGGTTGTCGGATCCAAGGCTGCTCACCGCAATGTGGCTTGGCCCAGATTGTGTCAGCCGGGAAGCGGATGCCGGCGAAGCGCCGGCTTGGTGTCCGATCACGACCCGCTGTTGTTGCGACGGATTCAGAACCACCAGATCATCGGCTCCACTACCGCTCATCCTGGAACGCAGGAGAATCGGCCCGCGAAAGCCTGAACCATGCCGGACCAAATCCGGGTGACTCTCAACGACCGTCCAGGGTTGATTTCCAGTATTGCCCGCCTGTTGCGCCAACGACGGCGACCCTGGATGCAACATCTGTTCACGCCGTGCTGTCGCAATCTGCTCGGGGGTATACCGGCGCGAGTCAAAGCCTTGGTGCGCGAGGATGTTCACCTCGCCGTTGGCATTGACCACGGAAAGCTGCAATTGTGCGTGGCGATCGAAGAGGAATTCGCCGGACGCCACGCTTTCAACGCCATCCACGGGTAGCACATCGAGATGGCCGCCTCCGTTGATCGCGTTGGCCCCATGCAGTACCAGCAATTCGCCGTCGGCCACGATGGCCGTGTCGGGTATGAAGTCGTCATCAAGGCTTGCAACTGTCAGGGCGGTCGCCGCACTGGGCAGGGGATAAGCCGCCTTGATCGACAAACCTGTCGCGCTGTAGCTCAGGATTCCCAGCTTGGCGCCCAGTTTCGATTCGTACCCAACGATGAGCGCTTCTCCCGGTAGAGGCGCGCCCGGCCGATACGAGGCGAGTGCCGTGATGTTTCCGGGGAGCCGGATAGAAAGAGGTTGCGGCAGGAAGGTTCCCTTTCCCGTACCGATCATCACCTGCAACAAACTGCTGCCTTGAGAGGCATAGACCAAGTCGAGATGACCGTCCCCATTCACATCGGCGGAAATCATCATGCTGGGTGCTGTCGACACAGGCCTCACTCTCGAGGGCCTGAGGAACGGATCGGAATACTCATGTCTGCCGGCAGCCAGCCAGCTTTCCTCTGTTTGTGGAGCTATGGCATCCAGGTTGCCGCGAAGCAAAGCTATCGAACCGCCCTTTTCCAGGCCGTAGCCGATAACGAGATCGGCTACTCCATCTTCGTCGAAGTCGCCCGACACCATCGCAAGTGGGCGCGGCTGCTCCCCGGAGAAGCGCAGATTCAATATGTGGCTCTGCGGCGGTTGCACTGGCGACACGATGCGCCTTTGGCCGAGGGCTGTATCTTGACCCAGCCAGATCCAGGCCAAGACAAAAAGCAGCATGAAAGATGCGCGGAGAAATACAGGGCGGTTAAACCGCTGCGATGCACTCATTTCTTGGAGCCTCCAACTTCCCCTCGGACTGAACCTGCCGGGGCAGAGCAAACGGAAACGGGGCTGCGGCAAAGAGGTTGCCAAAACAGAAGCGAAAGGACATCAGTTAGTAGGCGCAAATCCAGTCCACCGAAGATGGGAAGGTATCTGATCTGCGATTTGTGGACGACTTCACTGAGCAGAGAAAGTCTCCCTTAGCCGTGAGCCGTTGTCAACGCAAATCCTTTGCACCCCGTTGCCGCAAATAAACCTCTTCAAATTTGTGTCACTTGCAAAACGAAGCGGGTATAGTACCTCAATGAACCGGCATGGAGGATTTTGTTCATGGGTCCCACACGGCGGCATTTTCTGCAAAGGGCTGTGCTCTCTGCATTCGCGGTAAATCTCCCTCTCGGTGCGTTTGCTCAAAAGCTTCTCAATCGTTCTGGTAAGGGTTTTGATCCGGAGACGTTAGTCATCTTCAATGGAGTTTCCCGTCAAACATTCGAGCCATGGATCGGGTCACGATTTCAAGTAAGCCTGAACAAGAAGCCACAGGGCTCGCTGGTTCTTCTCTCTGTGGATGACGCCGGACCAGAGGCGGGCCCGGCGGCGAGTACTGAGGCGAAGGAAGAACCCTACCGTGCAAATACCTTCCGCAGAAGCGGCCCTGCTCCCAGGCTTTCCAATGAGCCGTTGATGAGCACCTTCGCGCTGCAGTTCCAGAGGATAGGAAACGCTTTGCCGCAGGACACGTACATGCTCTCGCATGACTGGCTGGGTACATTTCCGCTCTTGCTCGTTCCCTCCGGCCTCTCGGGAGCGCAGTCGACTTGCACGGCGATATTTGCGCTGCTCAACCAGACCAGGCCGAAGCCTTTAGACTAGGCAATCCCCACAATCGCAGTGTCGGGACAGTCGGCGTTGGGCGCGTGTGCCTGGAGAGAACTGTTCACGCACCGGGCGTGCGGGCAAGCCGCGAAAAGACTGCCTGATAACGCATGCCCGCAGCATCGGGCCCGATCGGGACCAGAAACAACTCACACTCTCCCATTTGCGAGTGGACGAGCTTATACAATCCCTGCGGAAGCCACGGCGAAGGGATCCCGGTAAACATCAGCGAGAATTGCTCCAGTTGACCGTTCGAATGATCGGTGACTTCTGCCAGCTCCAGCGCATAGTCCGCTACTTGTGCAACCTGGAAGCGGGTATGAAGATGCGGGACAAAATCCTTGGCGATGAGCACTTCTGACATTCAAGACCTTTCTGGCGGTTGCGATGGAGTCCACTCCATCTGCGAATACATTCCATCGGTGCCGGTTTCAACAAATCCCAGGCGCCGATAAAGCCGGATTGCCGGATTGCCCTGCAGAACCTGCAGGCGCAGGGTTTCGCCCTGAGTCCCGCACTCTTCGAGCAACTGGTGAAGCAGGTGTGTGCCGACTCCGCGATTTGTGTGCTCCTCAAGCAGGGCAATGTCGACCAAGTGCATCCCTGCGGCTCCGCGGCCCACCAGCATGCGTCCCGCGTCGTCGCCGTTAACGCAAACGATGTGATCGATGGCATCTGGGAATCCCGCCCGATAGGAGCGCTGCCGCGCATCAAACTGCATGCGTAGAAACATCTCCTGCTGCGCCTGCGGCCAGCCCCACGCGCTCACTTCCCGGCGGCGCGTATCGTTGTACAGCCGGGCGAGAAACTGCATGTCTTCGGGCACTGCGTTTCGCAGCGTAATCTCTCTCTCAACCATGCACTCACGAACGCGCCGGATAAACCCCCTGGAGGGCAATAACGAAATTCATGGTCAGATAGGGCGGCATATTGTTGTGCGGCTGGTTGTTGCCCGCCGTACCCACTGCTTTAGCGCTCATTTGCACCGTGCTTGGCCCCGATGCCGGAGCATACGCGGGCTCTTTTCCTCGGCCGCCCCCGCCGAAGATGACGGTAGGCCCTGGCGTGCCCGCAGTGCTGGCTGCCGCGTTCTGCGCTACGTGCCTATGCGAAGGCATCTGCGTGGTGAGCACCGTCACCGCCGCCTCGCCCGCCTATTTCGCCGATAACCCTGGGTGTCAACCCTGCTCCGTTTCCCTGGTGCATGGGGGCGTTGCCTTGCAGGTTGGGCAGCGCGAAAGTTGACGTACCATTCCCGCCGTAGTACGTGCCGATCAGCGAAAACAGCGCCGTGTTCTGGGAGATCGACAGAATTTGCCCGTTGCATAAGGCCCAGCCGTACGGTGCAAAAGTGAAGCCGACCATCCGAATCTCTCCTAAGTATTGGTCAGACATGGATCAGACCCTCCTCTTCAGTTGCGCGATGGGAAGATGCCAGTTAGAGCGATGACGAAGTTAAGCACCAGATACGGTGGCATATTTGGGTGCGGTTGACTTCCGCCCGCCGAAGATAGGGCAGTTGGTCCCAGCGTGGTATTTGGCATCGTGCTATAGGGATTCTGCGTGGCTGCAGCCCAGGTATTGCTGGTGGCGCTCGGCGAAGAGGCGGTCGTTGACACTCCCTGCGCCTGATGGGTGTGAAGAGGCATCTCCCCGCTGATCAGCGTGTGGTTTGCTTCGCCTCCCGCCTGCCCCTGAATGAAACCACTTCCCACGTGGACAGGCATGCTTCCCTGCAGATTCGGCAGGGCGAAGGTCTGGATGCCGTTCCCTCCATACGTGGTTCCAAGTAGCGCAAATAGCGCCTGGTTTTGAGCGATCGACATGAGCTGCCCGTTGCAGAAAGCCCATCCCTTGGGCGGATAGTTGAAGCTCACGATCTTGATTTCGCCAAGAAACGGTGTAGCCATATAACCTCCTGTTTGCTTGGTTCGATTTCCGGCCTCAATTCTGGCTTGGATAAATACCGTAAAGAGCGATGATGAAATTGACCACCAGGAACGGCGGCATGTTGTCGTGCGGCTGGCCGCCGCCGGTCGCAGCAATTGTGCTCGGGTCCATGGTGTGTGACTTAGCTTCTGTCGAAAACTGCTCCAGGATGGACTGAGCCCATAGACCGCCGGCGGGACTGACCTGTGTGCCGCCCGCGGAGCTTGCCGCCAGAGAATGCGTATGAATGGGCAGTTGATTCGTCGTAAGCGTTACCGTCTCCGTGCCCGCAAGCTCACCCAATATCAGGGTATTGCCGGCATTGCTGCCCATGTGGAATGGGATCCGACTCTGCAGGTTTGGCAAGGCGAAGGTGTTTTGCCCGTCTCCGCCATACGTGGTGCCGATGAGGTTAAAAAGCGCGTCGTTCTGGGAGATCGGTAGTAGCTGGCCGTTGCACAGCGCCCAGTCTATCGGCGCAAAGTTGAAGCCCACCATTCGTATTTCACCTATATATGGAGTACCCATTTCAAACCTCCAGTGCGGACGGGACCATCAGTCAGACATTACACAGGAAAGGAAGCGTCGTTCCGGAGTCTCGACGACCCGCCTGATGAAAAACTTCGACCTTGGGCGAAATAGAATTACCGATTTCTTCGTCCCCAATTCCACATGCCAAAAATGCTGCGAACCACCATATACGTAAATTCGCAAAATCACCAAATAAATTGTTTGTGAAGTGGTTGTCATCAAGCTCAGGGGGCTATCTTAAGCCTTCCTCGCTCCTTTTCACATATCCTGAACTGGACGAGGCAGTTTTCATCTCAGGGAAGCAGCCACAGTTAGAGTTAAAGGTCCTTACCTTGCAGGAAGTAGCGGATATGAATGATGCGTTGCACCGCGTAGCCACTGCATGCCCGGGACAGTGGTTGTATCTGCTTGCCGATGAGGGTGTGGTCTATTCAGAAACGCAGAATCGTTTTGCCGGTCTCACCGCTGCCGGAGTATCCGCGTACCGAGCCTTCGACGCAGGCGCTGTAGTTGAGGATTTGAGGAGATTCAACGATCCGCGTGGCGCCCCGGCACCGGACTGCAGACTGGAAGCCATCCACGCCCTATCCCAGGGAATATTTCCCGCCCAGGAGCCCCGTCATGAATGGCCGCTCCTTGGGTATTCCTCCTCAGCAAATATCGAAATCCACGGAATTCCCGTACTCTTCGAATTTCCCCCCGGGCCGCTAGAGGATCTTTGCCGCGACTACTTCAAGAATTGCCCGTTTAGTGCGCAGCCCACGTGCTACCACTTGCATGCGCAGCCCACGGGAGACGGTTGGACAATCTATGCGAATGGCCTTGAACTCCTCTCTTTGTTACGAGACGAGCAGTTGGGACTGGGCTTTCTCCATGCCGCGAGGTCGCTGTTGTATGCCGCGGCGGAATACGATGTTGCCTTCCACGCAGCCGTGGTTGCCGACGCCAATCGGGGAGTCCTGCTCAGTGCGCCGCGTGAGTTTGGAAAAAGCACTTTGGCGGCGTACCTGATGGCTCAGGACTTCGAACTCGTGACCGACGAGCCGGCGCTGCTGCATCTCGACACGTGCTCCGTGTCCTCTCTCCGACTGCCTATCAGCCTGAAAGAGGGAAGCTGGACCGCGCTTCGACAGCAGTGGTCGCAACTGGCCAGCGCACCCACACACGTGCGTTCCGATGGCGTCAAGATCCGTTTGTTGCATCCGCCCCTGGTGTCCTCTGCTCCGTCACAGAGCCTCACGCACATAGTCTTTCCGGAATATCGTTCAGCCTGTACCCCTCACACAGAGCGATCGCCTCCGCTCCGCACTCTCAGCCTTCTCAATGAAGGAGGCATGATCCTTGCAAAGCATCTTGCGCGAGACAAATTCGAAGCGCTGTTAAGGTTTGTTTGTACGACCCCCGCAAACATCATTCGATACGATTCACTGGAGGAGGCAGGTCGGATGATTCGTAGTCTGTCTACCGAGACGGCTCTTCCACGGAATAGAGTCTAGTGCACCCCGCTGGATCGGGCTCGAACCTCCGAGAGAACGTCTTCCATCACAAGTGGTATTGACCCGAAATGCCTGACGCGGTCATACTCACTCGACAGTCCATCGCCACACTTTTACGACCGCCTGCACGTTAGCCGCGCTTCAGAAGAGAACAGATCGAGAAGCAGACCTGTACAGGAGACTTCATGTTTATCCAATTCCTTGGTACTCGCTCGCTGTCAGATGTCCCAAAAGTCTTCAAACATTTTCTGTTTGGAGCTTCCCTGAGCCGCAAGGCAGCATCGTTCGCCTTTGTGAGCATGCTGGCGCTCTGTAATCTTGCTGCCGCGCAGTCAACCCGGCTAAGGCAGATTGCCTCCATTCCCGATATTCCCCAGACCGCAAAGGGCGCACCGGCTTCGATCGTTACAGATTCAGTCGTTGCAAATCCAGGAGCAACCGGTGCGGTGCACGTCGTGAATAGCGATGGTTCAGTTCTTTCCATTGACGGTGATGGGAGAATACCTGCGGCTGATGCGTTGGCGCATTGTTCAGTGGCCGCGCCAGTTGAGGCAGAGGCCGAAGCCGGCGCAATCGACCATGGCGCTGCGGCCGTCGTGATGCACGACAAGATATATACCGACGCAGGCCACGCCGGCGTGCAGGCTTTAAATGTTGCCGCGGCGAATTCCTGCCAAACCGCGGCGCGAATATCGGGATCGGAAAGCATCTATTCCGGACTGATTGCAACGGACGCGGTCTCGAACAAGATCTACGCTGTCGCTGCACCTTCCGATGGAAGTCTTGATCGGCTGTTGATCATGGATGGCGCGACAGATGTCGTGATCTCCTCGGTCAATCTGGACCATTCCGCAAAGTACTCGTCGATTGTCGCCGACAGCGCAGGCGTTTCTCCCACCCGTCTCGTTTTTGTTTCCGAATACGACCGAAATAGCGGAAAATCCAACCAGATCTGGGTCGTTGATCCGTCGAGCGGGAGCACCCTGAAGATTCCCGGTTACACTGGCAGGCTCTTCATCATTCCGGGCACCGAGACGAACACCGCAGAGTTGGTTGTCGCTGGCGAGACAACCGTCAATGTCTTCTCCATTGCGGACATCTCCTTTGCGGGACCACCCCCGTCGCCGGTTTCAAGCGGAACCTACGATCTTGCTCTTCTCGGCAACGCGACCAGGCAACCCCCAAATGCCGTACTCTCTTCTGCGGTATTGGATCCGACGCATCGCACTCTCTACGGTAATTTTAGCGGGACGATTCAGGTAGATTTGGCCGCACAGATACTGCTCTCAGTCGATCTCAAAACTTTGCCCCAGGGTGCGAACAGCAAGGCAGCCGTCGGTACGAGTCTCGGAAAGCTCGGCAACTTTGACGCGTCCAACATGTCAGGCACTCCCATTTCGTATGCCCTGGCTGTCGATCCCCGGAATGAGCTCGTCTATGCCATCCCGCTATCCGGAAGTCCGGTCACCAGCCCTCTGAACATTGGAGCAAATGTTCTGCAGGCGTTTCGGGTTTCTGACGGCTCGGTCTATACCGCGGCGCTGACTACTCCAGAAACATCGGGTTCGACAGCAGGTCCGAACGTCCCGCTGGTACCCTCACAGATCTCTGTCGCTTCGGATGGCAAAGTCTATGTAGCAGGCTCAAACGTAGATGCTGTATCGGGGCGTGCCAACCACTCAGTGGCGATTGTGGAATATAGCGCAGACACCTCACCGAAAGTCACTTCTATGACGATGACCATCGTTCCGCTCACTTCTATTTACGGGCAGACGGTCACGTTCACGGCCACTGTTACCGCCCAGGGTGCGATACCCACAGGCGTCGTTAACTTCATCACCGGCAACAGGACCCTGGCAACCGTGATGCTGAATACCGCCGGAGTCGCCGTCTACAAGACAAACAGCATCCCCGTTGGGGGCGCAACAATCTACGCACAGTATCCGGGGAATGCGGACTTTTACCCCTCGGGGATCCGCCAGGTATATGTGGCGGTCAATCCAATTCCCACAGAGACCAAACTCGCCACGAGGACTCCAATTGCGATAGAGGGAACGAAAGTCTATTTCACCAGCGTTGTGACAGGTTCGATGGGCGCTGTACCCACCGGCATCGTCGTCTTTTATGTAGACGGAGTAAGAGGCGGCGGCATCGGAACACTCAATAACGCGGGGGGGGCTACTACGGGAAACGCCTATCTGACTGTGGGAACCCATGCTATCCACGTCGTGTATTCCGGAGATTCGACGCATGCCAGCTCTACATCCAACACAGTAGAGGTAACCATCCTCGTTAAGCCGGACTTCTCCGTCACAGCGAACCCGGACAAGCTCACGATTGCTCAGGGCAAAGCTGGTTCCTCGACTCTCACAGTGCAGTCGATAGGCACCTATGACACGCCGGTCAGTTTGCAGTGCGTGGCTCGTCCGCAGAATTCCACCTGCAAGTTCTCGAAAGACATCGTTACTCCAACTCCTGGCGGCGTAACTACAAAGGTCATCATCACAACGAATCGCAGCCCTATATATTCTGAATTGAAGTCAAGTCCCTCCGGGAAACCCGGTTCGCCTGGAACGCTGACCGCTCTCGCCGGTAGCGGTTTTGCAGGACTTGTTCTTTTACTGGGGCTCCGGGGCCGCAAACGCCTGACCCACCTTCGCTCATGGAACAGTATCCTGCTAGGTATCGTCCTGATCGGAACCTTGGTGTCATTGACTTCGAGTTGCGGCTTTCAAAATCCCAAGACGCCGCCTGGATCGTATGCAGTGAGGATTATGTCGATAGGGGCTTCCAACGGCACGGAGATTACGCACACAACCGTGATTCAGGTCTCAGTCGGCCAATAAAGATTCCCCATCGTCGGTTGTCTATCCACTGCTTCGGAGGCGCCGGAGCAGGAATTGGCAGTCGCACTGCGGCTGTGCGACACTGGAGTAGCTCAAGAGTGTCTGTTACCACTTTGCCTTTGAGTAACATTCAATATGCAATCGATCCTTCCCAACGTGTTATCCCCGGACAAAGATCGAATGCAAAAGCCGGGATGGCGGAACTGGCAGACGCAGCGGACTCAAAATCCGCCGACCGCAAGGTCATCGGGGTTCGACCCCCCGTCCCGGCACCAGCAAATAGCAAGTATCTCCTCAAAAACGATCTCTCGATCCGCTAGACTCGGGGCATCCAGAACCAGCCTCAGGAAGCACTCGTTGGCACGGACGTTTCCAACGCAAAGTGTTCCCGATACCACTCCACGGTTTCGCGGATCGCTTCTTCCATGCCGTACTGCGGTCGCCAGTCCAGCTTTTCCCGCGCTTTGCTCGCGTCCAGATACTGCTCTCGAATCTCAAAGCTTGCGACATTCTGAATAATGGGCTCCAGATCACTCCTGCCCATGATCCTGAGTGTCATCTGAACGATTTCGAGAACTGTCAGGCGTTCCTCCAGGCTGAAGTTGAATGCCTCGCCTGAAATCGACTCATCTTCGGCCAGCCGCTCGCCCAGAGTCAGGTAGGAGCGCGCTGCATCCTTCACGTAAAGAAAATCGCGGACAAACTTGCCGTCGCTGCGAATCACAAAGCGTTCGTTGGCGAGCGTTGCCTTAATGACGCCCGGCACGGTGCGGTCGAAGTTCAGGTCGCCCCCGCCAAAGAGGTTACCGCAGCGCGCAATGACGGTCTTGACTCCATAGGTCGCGGCATACATTTGCGCGATCAGGTCTGCGCAAGACTTCGAAGCATCGTAGGGATACCGTCCCTGGAGTGGATGCGTCTCGCGATAGGGCAGATTTTCGTTCGCACCGTAGGCCTTGTCCGAGGAGGCAACCACCACGTTCGGATTTCCCGCAAGCCGGCACGCTTCCATCACATTCCACGTGCCCATCACGTTGGCGCGCAGGGTGCCCACAGGATCGCGTTTGGCCACTTGCACCAGCGGCTGGGCGGCAAGATGAAAGACCGTATGCGGAGCGTACTCTGCGATCACCCGTTGCAGGGTGGGCAGCGATTCCAGGTCTCCGTGCACGGTGGTGATCTGATCGATCAGCCCCTCCCGTACCGCCATACTTTTCGGAGTGTGATCGCGCACCAACGCAACGATCTCTGCGCCCTCGCGCATCAGCGCCTTTACTACCCAGCCGCCCATCAACCCGGTGGCCCCGGTCACGAAAACCTTTTTGCCCTTCCAGAACGAACCCACTCCTACCTCACGCCGCAGATCAGATACCACATAAAAGACTAATTGATCTTGCGAGGTAGCGGAGTTGGAGGCTGCGGCACACCGGCAGTAAAGAGCTAGATTCTATTCGTAACGAAGCGCCGTCATGGGATCGACCTCGGAGGCGCGCCGCGCCGGCAACGCGCATGCAATCGCGGCCACCAGGCTCAGCAACACCGTGACCGCGAGCAGGATCAGCGGATCGCGCGAGCTGCCCTCCGCCCATCGTGCAAGAATCCTATGGAGCGCCAGCGTCAGCACCACACCGCCCAGAATTCCCGCTCCCACGCTTACCACTGTCGATGCGAAGACGATGCGCAGCACGTGCCCACGCTGCGCGCCCAGCGCCATGCGAATCCCAAACTCGTTCGTCCTCTGCTCCACCGAGTACGACACCACACTGTAGAGTCCAACCGCCGCCAGTGCCAACGCCAGCACCGCGAACGCTCCGAATAGCCAGGCCACCAGGTGTTCCTGCTGCCACTCGGGTTGGTGTGTGATCCACTGTTCCAGATTCTCGACGTTATTGATCGTTTGCTGGTCCGGATCGAGCGAATTTACCTGGGTGCGCACAGCATGCAGCAGAGACAGAGGCGGTACATCCGAGCGCACCAGGATCTGTGTAAACATCCCCGTCCCTATTGTGTAAGGAATAAAAGCTTCCGGCTTGATGGGATTTCTCATTCCATCGTTTCTCTTGTCCGCCATGATGCCGACAATTTCGAGCCAACCCTCCGGCTCCGGCGCCGTCAGAAGAAAAGGTGGATCGGCCTTGAGGGCCGCCACCTTCAGCGAGTGCCCGATCGCGTCGCCGTTCGGAAAATATTGCCTCGCCAGCGTCTGATTGATGACCGCCACATGCGCCCCATTGTGGTTTTCGGTTTCATTCCAGATCCGACCCTGCACAATAGGGATGCGCAGGGCGGGGAAATATTCTGGGCTTACCAGGTTGATTCGCGCCTGCTGCTGTTCCTGTGAGGAACGCCCCATGATCTCAAAGCGTGTTTCAAAGCCATTCGAGGGAGGCGTGGCGTTCGATGAAATAGCCGCCATCGTCACGCCTGGTACGGTTGCAGCCTTCGCTCGCAGGCGCTCGAAATACGCCGACCGCGCCTCCCAGGTCGGGTACGTGCCCTCGTGTACTGGAATGCCAACCGACATAATGTTATGCGGGTCATAGCCGAGCGGCGTATGCATCAGCTTTAGAAATCCCTCCATAGCCGCGCTCGCTCCGGCCAGCATTACCAGAGTCAGCGCGATCTGGCCGGCAATCAGCGTATTGTGCATGGCGCGCCCGCGTACCCCTCCTGCCACTCTGCGCGTGCTCGACTGCATCACCTGGCTTACTTCGGGCCGCGACAGCTGAAGGGCTGGCCACAGGCCGAAAAGAATCCCCGTCAGCAGCGCAACGCCTACGCTGAAGGCCAGCACCGGCAGGTTGATGCGAATCGCCGCCTCATGCGGAAAGGAATACTGCGGCAGCATCGACACCATCACCGCCAGTAACCGGTAGGCCAGCAGCACGCCGAGCGCTGCCCCTGTCAACGCGAGTAGCAGCGATTCTGTCAGTAGTTGCCGGATCAGTCGATTCCGGCTTGCGCCGATCGCCGCACGCACTGCGAATTCCTGCTGCCGGGCGCTGCCCCGCGCCAGCAACAGAATTGAGACGTTTCCGCACCCGATCGCCAGCAGGAGACCCACGGCGCTAAACAGCAGGGCCAGCGTGCCGCCCAGGTCGTGAACAAAATGTTCGTTCAACCCCTGAATGTGCGTCTGAAAATGTTCCGGAAAGTTTTGCGGCATCTCTTTGGCGAATTGAACCATGAGCGGCTGCAGAGCGGCGTTTGCTGCCGCATGCGTCACGCCTGGCTTCAGCCGCATCGTGATGTTGTAGGAACGTACCGGAACCTCAAGCAGCTTCGCCGGCAAATAAACGTCGCCATCATTCCAGGCGAAGCGCGGTCCGGCTACGCCGATAATCGTGTAGTTCTTATGCGCCAGCTGCAGTATCTTGCCGAGCACCGCTGGGTCGGAATTGAAGTGCCGCTGCCAAAACTTGTATCCCAGAACGACGACAGGTTGCGGGTCCTGTCCGTCGATCGCGTCGGATGGCACCAGCCCGCGGCCAATCGCCGGCGGTACACCGAAAAAGTCGAATGCATTGGAAGTGAAAACAGTCGCCTGGACGTCCTCAGGAAATTCGTGGCCGGTTACCGTTTCATTCCGGTAGTCAAAACCTATAAACCCCTCGATCACTGGCGACTGGCGCAGTTGTTGGATCTGCCGGCCGGTGAGGGCAATGTACCGGTCCTGCCCTGCCTTGGTTTGTACTACCAGGTGTGCCATCCGGTCGGAGTTTGCATACGGATACGGGTCCATCAGCACCGCATACACCACGCTGAAGACCGCCGTCGTCGCCCCGATTCCCAGTGCCAGCGAAATGACTGCGGTCAGCGTGAATCCCGGGCTCTTTCGCAGTTGCCGGAATGAATAGCGAAAATCCTGAAGCAGGGTTTGCATCGATGGGCTCCCTGGAAAGACAATGACCTGCCTCCGCAGGAGCACGCGGCCTGCCATCGGGCGTTCGTCACCAAGCCACTCAATCGACAGGAGTGCTCCCGTCGCCGCCCGTGCCCTGTGATGTCCAGTTTCGCCCGCGCGTGTTCACAAGTGAACAACTGGAAAGGCGAGTCCATTGAATTGACCGTTCCCGAAGTCTCTATGTGCCCGGCGCGTCGCGCCGATGCGTTACATTCTCTTCATGGAGTCTGCGTGTCCACCGAAGTAAAAGCTCAGCACGATCTCGAAGTCATCATTCTTTGCGGCGGCAAAGGATCTCGCATTTATCCCTTCTCTGAATACTTTCCCAAGCCCATGATGCCCATCAGCGGGCGTCCCATCCTCGTGCATCTCATGCAGATTTACGCAAAGTATGGCTTTCGCCGCTTCGTCCTCGCCGCCGGCCATCGCAAGGAGATGCTGTTCGACTACTTCGAAGGCCGCTTTCCCGACTGGGAGGTCAAAATCCTCGACACCGGCGTCGAAGCCGATACCGGCGACCGCATCCTCGCCTGCCTCGATCACGTCGGCGATCAATTCTTCGCAACCTACGGAGACGGTCTCGGCAACATCGACCTCGCTGCGCTCCTCGACTTCCACAACGCCAGCGGCGGACTGGCCACGGTAACCGCCGTTCCCCTCCGCTCGCAATTCGGCACCCTTCAATTCAATCAGGACAGGCAGGTCGAGAGCTTTACGGAGAAACCCATCATCCGCGACTCCTGGATCAATGCCGGATTCTTCGTGTTCGAGAAAAAGGTTGCCGCCCACTGGGCTGGGCACAGCCTCGAATCGGAGATTCTGCCCCACCTGGCCAGTCAGGGCGCTCTCTATACCTGGCTGCACCACGGATTCTGGAAGTCAATGGACACCAGCAAGGACCAGCAGGAGATGGAGCGCCTCGCAGAAGATGGCTCCGCCCCTTGGGCCCATCCCCCCGCAGCCGGTTCGTCTTGGTGAGTCAAGCGGCTAGCTTGCCGATGTCAACTCACGCCGGTCAAGCTTGCCTCGTATCTCGTTGATTCCAAATCTAAACATAGAGAAAATACTTGGCCGTCGATTTCTCCTCGACCATTTATAATTGAGGATAGAGAAAGGGCCCGCTGCTACCGCAGTCGGGCTTTCGCTTTTGGGTAAGCCATTCAGCCCCTTCTGGTAAGTCGATCAGAATCTGCGAAGTGGGAATAAAGCCTTTATTTTCATTGACAGTCCGTAAGCCTTTTGTTTTCTATTATGTAGGTAAAACTATCGTGTTATCTATTAGATACCGATCAAGGTACAAGCTAAATTCAATAGAATGAATGAGTAACGAAATCGAGGCGGGATAGGGGAGGGGGGTACCCACCCCTCAAAACAAAGCAGTGACAAAGCAATGACATCCGCATGTCAGCAATTCCGCACCCGTCAGGGAGAATGAGGGTTCAGGAATCTGGACTGACATCGATGAGCGCACTTCACTTGCCGACCAATGGAGCAGCCTACAGAGTCGGAAAACGGGCTATAGACCTCCTCATCTCCATCACGGCTCTGCCGGTGGTTCTTATCCTGGTGGCGGTCGTCGCCATCCTGGTCAAAGCATCCTCCCCCGGACCCATCTTCTACCGGCACGTCCGCGTCGGCGTGAAAAAGCAGCCCTTCGGCCTCTGGAAGTTCCGGACGATGATCCACCAAAGCGACCACATCTTCTGGAACCACCTGGCCGAGAGCCCCGAAGCCCGCCGGGAGTGGCTGTGCTATCGGAAGTTGAAGCGCGACCCCCGAATCACGAAAATAGGTTCTTTCCTGCGCCGGACTAATCTGGATGAACTGCCCCAGATCCTCAATGTGCTTTTGGGCGATATGAGCCTTGTAGGTCCGCGGCCTGTTGTCGAGGAGGAACTCAGCCGCTATGGAGCGGGAAGCACGCTGTACGCCGCAGTGCTGCCAGGCATCACCGGACTTTGGCAGGTAAGTGGGCGGGGGTCTCTGCCGTATGAGCGGCGTGTCGCCCTCGATGTGGAGTATGTGAGTACGTGGTCCTTCACCAGAGATCTGTTGGTTCTTACAAAAACGCTGAACGCGGTCTGGACATGCCGCGGCGCATTCTGAGGAATTGCGAACTCCAGAAGCGACAATTTCCTCTCTACTCATGCCCTTTCGTAGAATGGGCTCGTCTCCATTTCCTCGATCCGAACTCTGTTGAATGAAGACACTGAGGCCTTATGGGAACACTGCGGCAGAGAACCATTCATTGTCTGATCGTGCCCATGATCGTTCTGGCGTTCCATCCTCTCGCATCCCTGAGCGCCCAGCAAGCCAAGGTAGCTTCTGTGACCGGTATCACCGCGGATATTCCCTCAAGTACGGAGCCTTCCTCCTCTCCCCCCACCCAGCAGGAAGTGGCGGACATCCTCCGGGTGCTGGGTGAAATGCGCCAGGAACTCCGAGCTTCGCGACAAGAGGTTGAAGATCTCAAGAAAGAAGTGACGGAGCTAAGGGAGGAAGTATCTGGGAGTACGAATAGTTCCACTGGCGCGGGAGCGCTAAAAGCGGCCGTGGATCAACTTCAAGACGATCAACAGATTGTCCAATCCCAGGTGAAGACGCTTGAACAAGCCAAGGTCGGGACAGAATCCAAATATCCCCTCAGCCTCACAGGAATGATCCTCTTTAATTCCTTTTTGGTGGATGGGGCCGTGGATAATCCCATTCTTCCGTTGATCGCACTGCCCAGGAATGCGCTGTACGTGCACCATTCCCTGGGGGCGAGCCTCGAGCAGACTCAATTGGGATTGAATGCAATCGGTCCGCGGCTTTGGAATGCTCGCACATCGGGGAACGTGACGGTAGACTTCTTCAACCCCACCAATTACACCGCGATACCGCCACAAGACACTATGAATCTGAAGTTGCGCACAGCAGACATAAATCTGGATTGGGCAGCTACGCAGATATCTGCCGGGCTGGAGACACCTCTGGTGACTCCTCTTTCTCCAACGTCGTTTGCCACGGTAGGCGAACCGGCATTGGCGTGGTCAGGCAACCTATGGACCTGGCTCCCTCAAGCCACAATTGTACGGCGGATAGGAGCTCATGGCACTCGTTACACATCGCTGGCTTTCGGAATTCTGGATCCGACGGCGGGCGACGCCACGGGTGGGCAGGCCTACGGAATTCTGCGGCAGAGCATTCAGCCAGGGTACGAGGGTAGAGTGGCTTATGTATGGGGGGATCAGCAGCGGCCTTATGAAATCGGCGCCAATGGTTACTACACTCGGCAGCTCTATTATGAGAGCGGGACTTCTGAGAAACAGTCCTTGGATTTTTGGGCGGGAACGGCAGACTGGCGTGTTCCGGTGGGCAGGATCGCGGAACTTTCCGGTGAAATCTATCGCGGTCGAGGAATCGGCGATCTCGGCGGAGGCGCCTTCAAGAACATTGTTAAGGAGAACGGGGCGGCATATGCGAGTGGCCTCAATGCAATTGGCGGATGGTCACAATGGAAGTCGCATTTAACCGCCAGCCTTGAAGTGAATGCGTTCTTCGGAGAGGATAGTGCCTTCGCCAGTGAGGTCCGCAATCAGGCGCCGGTAGCAAATCCATCGCCGTATCTCTATCTGGTCAGAAACCAGAACACTGCCGCAAACATAATCTTTCGCCCCAAGACGTATTTAGTTTTCTCGGGCGAGTACCGGTACCTGCGATCCTGGTACATCTATGGTCCGGCCAGAACCGCGCAGACTATGGACCTGACCATGGGTTATCTCTTCTGATGCTCTCCAGAAAAGCTCTCCGCGGACTTTCGCTTTGCCTGATCATGGGGAACGCCTCTATTGTGACGCATGCCAGTGGGCAACTGACAGAGGTGGTGGCTGCGGCTAAAGTGAAGTTCACCGGTACGGGGAGTGCTTCAGAGCATCATTCGAATGAAGGAGTGGTGTTGTGGCTGACTCCGGTTGACCCTGCCATCACAACACCCTCGCACGATTCGGCGAGAGGCCGTCTTCAGCTTGCACAAAAAAATAAACAGTTTGTTCCACATTTGTTAGTCGTGCAGGTTGGCAGCGTCGTAGAATTTCCTAACCTTGACCCGTTTTTTCATAACGTGTTCTCTCTGTTTAATGGCAAGAGATTCGATCTCGGCCTGTATGAGAGCGGTTCAAGCAGGAGCGTGCATTTCGATCGATCAGGCATCTCTTACATCTTCTGCAACATTCATCCGGAGATGAGCGCGGTCGTCGTGAGCGTACCGACGCCTTATTTTGCGATGTCTTCTCCTGCGGGCAGCCTCATAATCCATGACGTGGCTCCAGGAACGTACACGATGCACGTGTGGGCAATGGGAAGCTCTGATACCAATCTGGCTACAATCGGGCGTCGGGTCTCAGTCTCGGGCAACAGCCTGGATCTGGGTCCTATTGCGCTGGAGGTGTCTGTACCTGCGGCTCATAAGAACAAGTTTGGCGAGGACTACGAAGCGAAAAAACCATCTTCTTATTGAAGCCGAATCTCGCACAGGCTTATGGGTAAACTTTTAGCGACGTAAGCGCTGTTAACCCGAGGCCGCGCATGCAGTCGGTTGCGAAGAGTAGTGTGTGGCTATCCTTCCATGAAGGTGTGTATGCGTTGCAATCACCGCGGGTGAGTTGCTTCGTATCCCCAGACGAAAGATCTAATAAGACCAACTGCCATCGTTCCGCTATCAGCTTCTGCATTACGAGAAGCTTGCCATCGGGGGAAATCGCCGGTGAACTCAACGTTCCTTCATCGCCGGTGAGAGGTCTCGGGGATGCTCCGGTAGAAACCGTGAACACGCGCTCTCTGTTTTGATAGATGGCGCTCATGAGGAAAGTCCCGGAAGGCCCATTCTCGAGCGTGCGTACATCGTAAGAGCGCGAGGTCATTCTTACAGAAGAATTATTCTGACCAAGTGCAGCACAATCACGCGGGTCAATGATCCAGAGACTACCGTGTCCATGATCTTCGCGCAGAAATGCGAGTTCATATCCGTCAGAGGAGGTCACCGGATTCTCCGCGTCACCGATCTGGCATCCCGTGAGATCGGGCACCCCCATAACATAGTGGACGAGGTGTGAACCTGTGCCCGACACTTCCTCAACCCAGAAGTCTTTTCCGGCTGGGGTGGTGGAGAAGGTCAATTGGTCGGGGACTACTAAACGCGCGTGTGGATAGAGACCATAGGGAGTCGCATCTTCGCGCAGAACGCGATAGCCATCTTGAAGCATGGCCACATACATAAGCCCGCTGTCGGTATTTGCGGGCTGGCTCCTGAGATAGGCGGTGTCCTCAGGAGTAATCCTATCTGCGCCGTTTGGTTGGATATCTCTTAGATGCAACCATGCGCCGTAAGCGCCGAGAGACCAGAAGCTGGCGACAATGACAGCAGCTTTTAAGGCCCGCACCCGGAACAAACTCTTACTTTGCCGATCTCTGGCTACGCTGGGAGCCTTGACGAGAATGCAATAGAAGACCAGTAGTGCTACCCCAGACCATAACGTCAGATAGAGCAGCGGTGTGACGATGCTTACAACAGGCCGGTCCAAAGTGATGACTCGCACATTACACGCCGTAAAATAAAGAAAGAGGAAAAAGAGAATCGATTTCCATCGTCGCCTATTGAGGAGAGCTGCAACGGTTGGGACGACAGCAGCGATCAGAATCACAAACTGATAGCTCGCAGGGGCTGACGATAGAAACATAATAAGGCAAAGAAACATCGACCAATCGAGCGCCTCCCTTTCATCCCTCTGAACGCTGGTTCGCAAACGGAACAGAACGACGCCGGCCAAGACCGCTTGCCATAGGGGATAAAGAATTGCGTAAAGCGGTGGGGACGACACCAGAGGATGGGGATTAAGCTCAGGCTCAAAGAGGAAGAGTCTGTGAAACAGCGCAGAGGACGAAGTAAGCGAAGCAAAGGGATTCTGACTTTCTCCCTGGAGTAATCGCGGCAACTGCTGAAAAAAGTATACTTTCGTGGCCGTCGGTCCCATGATCGAGTAAGACAAAAGGAGGCAGAGCACTGTGCACAGAAGAGTGGTGCCTAGCGCTTTCCATCGCCTCTTCAGGACGAAATAGATGCAGAAAAAGATGGGGTAGATCTTGAGAGCGGCGCCAAGGGCGATATAGCAACCAGTGCCTATCTGCCATCCGCGCATGTGACACACATAAGCCAGAATCAGTATCAACAGAACTAGAATGTGCATCTGGCCAAATAGAAAACTGGTGCGCAAAGGGATAATCGCGCAGAGCGCGATCAACCAGACTCTGTGGGGGGAAAGACCGGTTTGCCTGCTCAGAATTTGCACCCCTGCTGCGAGAAATGCCACATTGCAGACGATCCAGAGGCGCTTGGCCTCCAGAGCGGAAAGCCAGGAGAAGGGAACAATGGGAAGAGCGGAAAACGGTGTCAACCCGAGAAAGCCGACCAATTGATGATCGATACCAAAGCGGCTCGCAATTCGTTGGAACCAGATCCAGTCGTAGATCCGGTCGAGACAGTAATGTTCGCGAATAAGGCGCGCGACTATGTAATAGTTGGGGAAGTCAGTGTTCAGAATCTTCCAGCCCGGGAAAATTCCCTTCCACAGAAGCAAGGCTGCAAGGAAGAAGAGCAGCGCTGTTTCGAGGAGTGGTTGGTGATTTGCTATCCAACTATCTTGAGATGATGGTGTAGCCGGGATTACGCGGACGGATAACATGGGTTAGAATTCATCTACAACCCGGCGAAGGCAAGAGGGATGTGTTTGCTTGAGCCGCTCCCATCTAAGGCACGCCATAAGGTACTCACAGTCGGATCGCAGGTGATACCAGAGGCGGCTTGTTCTATACCAGGTGTCCTCCGCCCGGTAGGCCAGAGTTTTCCTCGTTGATGTCGTCGCCTCGTTGCTCAATGCATGGGGTCTCTGTATAGGCAAAAGGCGACGCAGCAGGTATCGCTGCCAAACGCGGTCATCTGAACAAAACTGTTTTTGCACAAGAAGCCCAAGCTTGCTTCCGGGAGGATCAGCGAAAAGATACGGAGTCGAATAGCTCCCCATCCACAAAGCACTTTCAGCTGAGAGACTACGCTGATATACCTCACGAAGGGGTTGAGGCAATTCCGCTGGAAATGCGTCGTCCACGAGACCAAGGACCAGCGAGCATGCGGACGCAAGACGCTTGTCCTTGCCGATAATCTGTCCAACCTCCGTCCACATCTCGCCTTCCCTACTTCGGGCAAGAATGAAAGTAGCGACTTCATAGAGTGAGAGTAACCGGGTCCATGAACCGAGCAGATGACGAAAAATATGAAGCAGAAGATAAACAAATTGGTGTGCCGGCCGCAGACGAGGAAACTGCACTCCAGATATCTCATGAACTTCAGTTGCATCGAGAAATCCTGAGAGGGAAGGGAAGTCAATCGTCTCGAATTCTGGCTCCCATACTCTGGCGTGTACCTCAATCGGAGGCGGCTCCGGCAACTGATAAAGATAGGCATGCGCTCCGAGGTGCTTCTTCCATGGCTTGATGAAGCGCATCTCTCCCGAACCGTCTGCACGTTGCACACGATAGCCCAAGCTTTCAATCGTCGATTGTGCGCTTTTCAAATCCGGTGGGGATACCAGGAAATCCAGGTCCACCTGATGCCGTTCCCTGATGCCGTCGTGGCAATCCGGAATCAGGCTGAATCCCTTGACGCAGCAGTATCGAACACTCGAGACAGCCAAGGCTTGGTTGGCTTCCTGAAAGAATCCAAGCATTCGCTCCATGCGTTTATGGTTGTCCAGGAGCCGCGATTGTAATGCGGCTCTGATTCCCCCAGGCACCGCTATACGAGGCTGCAGTGCTTCAAACCGTGCTGCCAGAGGAAGTGCCAGGCCGCTACGGTCGAGCCATCGAAGATTTCTTCTCCAGTCTTTCTCCTTCACGCCATCGAAGAGTTCTAGCCGATCTGTTCCCAGAAAGCGAACGACCATCTTTCGGAGCAGGAAAGGATCAGCCATGCCACCGGCTCCTCTTCAAGTCAGTCCGCAGGCAGGCCCGAAGGTTGTATGCAACCGCAAGAAGATATAGCTCTATATTGTGATCGCTCGGCAAGTCAGGATCCGAAACCACGACGAAACCTGCCCCTTCGCCCGTTTCCAGATCAAACCCAAACCATTGTTCCGGTCCCATGCTCAGGTAGAGAGAGTGATCATCAAGCGTTGCTTTACATTCCCAATCCTCCACCGTGACCCTGTCAGGCAGCGTTCCAACGATTTCCCAACTCGGACCCTGCTCTTGTTCCATACCTCTCAACGGTACAAATCCTGCTTCTTCCGCTGCAACAAGAATGGAGACACAGTTCGTACGGATTGCCACCGTTGTGTCGAAGAACAGAAAGTGCCCGCACAAATCAAGCACGGTTCTGCGACACATCATGTCGGTTGGTAGATGGTCTAACTCAGGACTGTTCATCGATCAGCTCATGTTAGCCAAAGTATTGTCGAGCGCTTCGGCCACGTTATCCGGAGGACTATTAAAAGAGACGCGGTAGCACGAGATGTTTCCTAAGCGACGGATAAGATCGATCTGCCTCTCATAGCAGGGAGCAAGAGAACCTTGAAGCGGTTCAACCTCTTTCGCCAGGTGATGAATTGCTTCTCCTGCGCTGATGGGAACGATGCTGGAGCCTGGTTTCTTCGTACGCTCAAGAAGTGCCACCGCCTTCACTGAGCAGCGCAAGACACGCGAAATACCGAAACACTGATCTGGCGCGACTTCGTACGCTATTTCTCCGTTGAGAGATCGTTGCGGGAGATAATCCAGTAGTTCGGGGAAAAAGGTGCTCGCGTCCGGAAGCAGCTTTATCGGTACCGGAATGCCCCAGGCTTCTATCTCCGCTTCATCCGTTTGCGTACCCGTAGCGGACAAATAGGTCCAGTCATCGGAGAGCAGCGCATATCCCCTCTTAGCCATCGCTACAGTCAGGGTCGACTTTCCCGTTCCCGACCGGCCCGCCAGAAGCACGCCTTGCTGACCGCGCGTCAGGCAAGCCGCGTGAACGGGAGCGACGTCAATCGTCGCTGACAGAATCCCCAGCAGCGCCGGGAAAATGTGCGAACGCCAGCGGGTGCGATTATCTGCCAGTGATAACGAGCATGTCCCGCACACCTCGCGGGTCCGCAGATTAAACCAGAACGAATCGGCAAGAGTGAATCGCCCTGCCGCAAAATGACCCCTCGCCCGGAATCGGGGGGCGCTGTCGCAACGGGCGTCTGTTTCCTGAGCGAAGATAGTGATGGTGGCCAGGGCTGGCGCCCGATGACCAGTCGCGTCATAGGTCTCCGGAAAGAAATCGCGGGCATAGCGCGCGATTTTCGGAGAGTTCGTTCTGAACAGAATTGGCTGGCCTGCGAAGAGTAATCGCTGCGCACAAAGCGTTAACGCCGTTTCTCCGATGAAAACGCTTGACACGTCGAGCCTCCCCGCCAGCTGTCACCAGCCTATCTCCGATCAACAGATGAGAATTGTTAGCTCGCCCGAAATGACAAAGGAGTGACAATCGCCTGACACTGCCGCAGGTACAAGAGTGGGAAAACAGAATGCACGGACGTGGAACTGCTGATGGTCATTCCTCCCCTCGTAACTCACATATCGCCCGCTCCCTGCAGAGTCGCAGCGAGTTCTGCCTCGGTGTCGGACTCAAAAAACAAAGTCGTTCTCTTCTATCCCGCATACGAAGGGCCGGCGCTCGGACCGCCATTGTGCCTTCTGGCCCTGGCGGCTCCGCTGCTAAGCCATGGCTTTGAAGTTGTCATGGTCGATGCAGCCATTGAGGCTGACGCGCCGCAGCGAATCCTGCGCGAATGCAGCGATGCTCTGTGTTTTGGCATTTCTGTGTTGACTGGTCCGACGATTACGGCCGCGCTCCACGTGGCTCGAATGGTGAAGGCGGCATGTCCTGATCTTCCGATCATCTTGGGAGGATGGCATCCAACGCTCACCGCAGCTCAGACGCTTGAAAATGATCTGATCGATGTCGTGGTGCGCGGGCCCGGTGATCTTACTCTGCTCGAGATTGCGCAGCGATACCAGATGGGGGAGGGCCTCGATGGGGTGGCTGGTCTTTCCTACAAGCAGGGCGGCACGCTGATTCACAATCCGGAGCGCTCCGTCACCCGCCTGATGGATCTCCCGGCTCCCGCCTTTCACCTGACTGACTTTGACGCGTACGAGCGTGTCTCGGGCATCCGAAAGTTGACCTACGCGACCAGCGTCGGATGTCCGTACGCCTGCAACTACTGCACGGATACAGTTTTCTATCACCGCCGTTTCAATGCCTATTCTGCCGCGCACGTTGTGGAAGAGTTAATCGACTTGGTAACGAAGTATCGGATCGAAGAGGTTGCTCTGCTCGATTCGAACTTCCCGGTGGATGTAAAGCGCGCCGTGGCGATCGCGCGAGGAATCTACGAGTCCGGGGTCCGCTTTACATGGACTTTCCAGGCCTCTACGGATTTCCTTTCCCGGATGTCGGACGATGAAGTTCGGATGATGGGCGCCAGCGGCGTCAGGTTCATGGGGTTCGGAACTGAATCGACGTCTGAGTCGGTTCTAAAGCTTATGAACAAACGGCATCAGCGTCTGGAAGAGATGTATGAAACGGCCCGCAAGGCCGAACTTGGCGGAATTCGCGTGAGCTTTAACCTCATCTTCGGTTATCCCGGCGAGGAGGAGAAAGACCGCATCGAGACTCTCCAGGCCATGAATGACATTGCGCAGAAGCACAGAAATGTCAGCTTCTCGCCAAACATTTTTACGCCGTATCCGGGCATCCCGATTTGGCCGCAATTGAGGGAGATGGGGGTGAGAGAACCAGCATCGCTGGAGGAATGGGCGGGACTTCCGCTGGGCAAAAACATCCTGCCCTGGCTTCGTGGGGCTGAATTGCGGCGTCTTGAGCGCATGCTCGATTACTTCCTGGTGAACAACAACATTCGCAATGCCATGCGGCGGACAAGAGTCACGGGACGTTGTGTAAACACGCTGCTTAGTGCGCCGATGAAGTGGCGCATGCGGTCTAGAGTTTTCTTCTTCCCGTGGGAGGTGTGGGTGGCCCGCGCGACCGACCGCATTGTCTCCCGGCGTTCGTTAATCACGGGCGCCCCACTTCCCGCAAACTCGCAGGAGGGGAGCTGAATGACTTCGAATATGATGCCGCGACCTCCCGTCGATGTGCTTTTGACCCACTCTTACCACCTGTACTACGACCGCAAGCAGGCGCAACGCCAACAGCCGTATCCTCCGCTGGGTACCCTTTATGCTGCGGCCCTCGTTCGGAACGCGGGATTCTCCGTTGCCCTGTTCGACACAATGATTGAGGATCCCGATGAGGGCTTCCAACTTGCGCTCGAAGAGCACAAGCCTCGCATTGTGGTCGTCTGCGAGGACAGCTTCAACTTTCTGTCGAAGATGTGCCTCTCTCGAATGCGAGAAGTCAGTTTCAGCATGCAAAAGCACGCCGCTCAGGCTGGGATCCCAATTATTGTGCACGGATCAGACTCCTCTGACCAGGTGCAGACCTACCTGAGCCAGGGATTTCTCGCGATTCTTCAGGGCGCGTGTGAACAGACGTTGGTTGAATTGCTTCATGCGACATTGCGCATGGGTCAGATGGAGAACTGGGAGATCCCGGGACTTGCATATCTAAGCAGGTCAAATGGAACCATTGTGCGTACGGGAGTCCGCACCAGCTCCGTGGATCTCGATCAATACCCGTTTCCTGCCAGAGATTTGGTTGCCATCGAGAAGTATTCATCCATCTGGCGAACGCACCACGGCAGATCGTCGACGAATCTCGTGGCCAGCCGTGGCTGTCCTTTTCGCTGCAACTGGTGTGCGAAGCCGATTTACGGAAACAAGTTCATGCTCCGCGCGGCAGACTCCGTTGCGGAAGAAATGCAATTGCTCAAGCACGAATACGGCGTCGAACATCTGTGGTTCGCGGATGACATCTTTGCCCTTAATCGGCATTGGGTGCAGGAGTTCGCGGACGCCGTTGAACGCAGAGACGCTGTCCTGCCCTTCAAGATCCAGAGTCGCGCCGACCTGTTGACGTACGAGACGGTAGCGGCATTGAAGAGAGCGGGATGCGAAGAGGTATGGATGGGAGCCGAGTCAGGATCACAGGCCATTCTGGACGCGATGGATAAGGGACTTAACGTTGCATCCATCTACAGAGCCACTGAACGTCTTCGTGCTGCCGGCATCCGTGCTGCCTTCTTTCTGCAGTTTGGCTATCCGGGTGAGACGCTTGCCGAGATCGAAGAGACCATCGCCCTGGTCAGAAGTTGTCGTCCAGACGATGTCGGCGTATCGGTCTCCTATCCGCTTCCGGGAACGGCTTTTCATCAGAGGGTGAAGGAGCAGCTTGGGGAGAAACGGAACTGGATCGACAGCCAGGATCTCAGCGTGATGTTTCGCGCCGCCTACTCGGACGAGTTTTATCGCGCACTTCGGAACGCCCTGCACTACGAAGTGGAGCAGTATCGTCACACATCGAGTCTCGAAGAAAGGCGCAGGCTTGGCGATCTGTGGGATGAAGTCTACCGCCTGGAGAAGCGCTGCAGAAACAAGCAGCCCACACAGTTGCCGGTTCTGCAATTGAACGGCGGGCAAGAGTTAGCTTTTTGCGGGGCGGAAACACACGGTTGAGGGATAAGGGGAATCGGAGCTAGCGAAGGCGACACTGCTATGGAACTTCTACTCACACACGGATATTTCCTCTACGAGGATCCCAAGGAGCTTCAGATCATGAAGCCCTATCCGCCGTTGGGCCTTCTCTATATCTGTTCCCATCTCCGCGACAAAGGGCACGAGGTAGAGGTCTTCGACAGCACATTCCAGTCGCGCGCGGCTCTGCGAGAAAGGTTGTTTCGTGGAACGCCTTCGGCGCTTGGCATCTACGCCAACCTGATGACCCGATCAAACGTCGTAACCATTCTTCGTGAGGCAAAGCAGGCCGGATGGAGGACGATCGTTGGAGGTCCTGAACCCGGCGCTTATGTAGAAGAGTATCTGGATGCTGGGGCCGATGTCGTCGTTCTGGGCGAAGGCGAGATTACGTTACAGGAGTTGCTCAAGGCTTGGCGGCAGGATGGCGAAGCAAGCCTGGGCGAGATTGCGGGCCTCGCATTTCGAAACCCGCAAGGCGTCACTTGCCGCACCGCACCCCGCACACAGATCCCGGATCTCGACGCGCAACCGTGGCCCGCTCGCGAAGACATCGATATGGATCGCTATGTCGACACCTGGCGAACCCATCATGGAAAGGGCTCAGTGTCGCTCATCACTGCTCGAGGCTGTCCATATCGCTGTGAATGGTGCAGCCATCAGGTGTTTGGTCAGACACATCGGCGCCGGAAGCCCGAGCATGTCGCCGATGAACTGGCGTGGTTGATCGAGCGGTACAAGCCGGACATGTTGTGGATCGCCGACGACGTGTTCACGATCAACCACGATTGGCTCGCGCGTTGGGCCGTGGAGCTTGAGAAACGGAAGATCCACATTCCCTTCGAATGCATCTCCCGTTCCGATCGTTTGAATGAAAAGGTGATTCGAACTCTTGCCGAATTGGGTTGTCAGCGTCTGTGGGTCGGCTCCGAGAGCGGTTCACAGCGAATTCTGGATTCGATGCAGCGAGGCGTGCAAGTTCAGGCGGTTCGTGAGGCGGTTGCATTGTGCCGGCAATACGGAATCGAGACGGGCATGTTTCTGATGTGGGGATACGAGGGAGAAGAACTAGAAGATATCGAGGCGACGATTGATCATGTCCGGACTTCAAACCCCGATGTCTTTCTCACCACCGTCTCGTACCCAATTAAGGGAACGCCCTACTACAACAAGGTGGCTTCCCGCGTAGTTCAGATCAAGCCGTGGGGTCAGACATCTGACAGGGAATTCGAAATAACAGGCCGCAGGCCGCGCGAGTTCTATCGCGTCGCGGACGAGTTGCTGCGTTATGAAGTGGAACTGGCGAGACTGCGAGCACGCATGACCGATTCCGACGCTGGCGCGCGTGTCGAGGAGCTGAGCACATTAGTGGAAGATCGCCGGAGAACGCTCTATGCGTACACGGGCATCGAGGAGAGAACCGCGTGACGGGGAACATTGCAAGCAGCGCTTTGCCTTCAATCTACAAAGGGCCGGCCTTCGACACGATCGCCGAGGAGTACGACCAGATGTTCACGTATTCCATCCTTGGCAAGGCACAGCGATCGCTGGTTCATGAGGCTCTGCGCGACAGCTTCCGCGAAGGTCAACACATTCTCGATCTAAATTGCGGTACCGGCGAGGACGCCATTCTGATGGCGGCAGGAGGCGTCTCCGTCCTGGCCTGCGACGTGTCGAAACGAATGATTAGCGTGGCCTGGCAGAAGTTTGCGAGTTGCGGCGCTAAGCTGCCCGTGACATTTGCCGTGTGTGCAAATGAGCAGCTCGAATTGCTGAAAGACTGCGGAGAGTTTGATGGGGCTCTCTCGAATTTCGGAGGGCTCAATTGCACGGCCGATTTGGCTGGGGTGAGTAGGGCGCTCTCAGATCTGATTCGTCCCCACGGCGAGGTCGTTCTTTGCATGCTGGGTCATTTCTGCCTTTGGGAAGTCGTTTGGCATTCGCTCCATGGTCGTTGGGACAAGGCCTTCAGACGCCTTAAGGCCGGCGGAATCGATGTCAGTATCGGTGGAGAAATTGTTCGTGTTTATTATCCTTCGGTGCGCCAGGTGCGGGAGGCCTTTGCGCCGGCATTCCGGCTTGCGTCGTGGCGCGGTATCGGGGTCGCTGTACCTCCGTCCTGGATGGAGCCTGTTTTTCAGGACCATCCATCGTTCGTCGACTGGCTTATACAGATCGATCGATGGCTGGGAGTTGTGCCGATCTTTCGCGGAGCAGCGGACCATGTTCTCTTCCGCTTCGTGCGGGAGGGGAAATGACTACGGCAGTCGCGAACCTCACCCCTGATGCGGTTCTTCCTCCCGGCAGCGAGTTGTGGCTGCGATGCCCGGGTTGCTCGGCGGGCCTGGGTGCCATCTCTGATCGAGATGACGGGCTTCTTTCGGCCCGGATCCAGTGCCATTGTTGCGGGATGGTGACGAGTAAGAACAACGGGGTTTGGAGGATGCTTTCGCCGCACCAGCACGCCCAATTTGCCACGTTCATGTGGGACTACGAACAAATCCGGCAGGCCGAAGGCCGTGGGTCGGCACACCCGGCGTTCTATCTGGCGCTGCCTTTCGCAGATCTCACCGGTAACTTTAGCGAACAGTGGCGCATACGCGGTCGCAGCTATCGTTTTTTCGAGCGCCACATTTTGCCGGGATTGGAAGATCGCCACAGCGACAGCTTTCGCGTGCTCGATATAGGGGCGGGTAATGGCTGGCTGAGCTATCGTCTTGGGCTCGCCGGCCATCGCCCGGTGGCTGTTGACCTGTGTAGCAACGCGCTGGACGGCCTTGAAGCAGCCAGCCATTATGCCACCGTTCTCCCGGAGTTCTTCTCTCGCGTTCAGGCGGAGATGAATCACCTTCCATTCGAAGACGCCCAATTCGATGTCGCGATCTACAACGCTTCCTTTCACTACTCGACGGACTATGTGTGCACGATACGCGAGGCGCTCCGCTGTTTGCGACCCGGAGGCACCATTCTCATCATCGACTCGCCCACATACGAGCATGCTCGCAGCGGCGAAGCCATGCGGTCGGAACGCGGTCAAGCATTTCAAGCGAAGTTTGGTACTCGAAGCGACTCGCTGCCAACCGGGGACTTCCTGACTCCCGAAATTATGGAGGATCTCTCCGGCCTTGGTGTTCGCTGGAACAGATACCTCGCGTGGTACGGAACGCGCTGGTGGCTGCGTCCGTGGATTGCCAGGTTGAAGAGTCGACGTGAGCCTTCGCAGTTCTATCTCTACGAAGGACAGACGGGGTCAGCGTGATTCTGCTCTTCTACCCCAAGCTCACGCGTCCCAAGAACAGGCGATTCCCGCTCTCGGTAATGGCGCTGGCCGCTGTGCTGGAGGGACGCGAAAAGTATGAGATCGTCGACGGCAATCTCGATCCGGATCCCGACGCTACCCTGGCGCGTTTGATCGAGACCAATCCCGTTGAACTGCTGGGCGTGAGCGTGATGCCCGGGCCGCAGATGATCTCCGCAATGAAATCGTGCAAGGCCATTCGCGCGCGCTATTCCAGCGTGCCCATCGTCTGGGGTGGTTATTTTCCATCGGTCTACGGAGACGCCACCCTCAATGCGAAATACGTTGACTACGCGGTACGCGGCCAGGGAGAGAACACACTCCTGGAACTGATCGACGCGATTCGGGGCAAGCGTGACCTCAGCAACATTGCCGGTTTGTCGTTACAAAGACGCGGTCGGCCTACGGGTTCACAATCCCGAGCGCCCCATGCAGGGCCCGGACGCATTTCCGTGGAGTCCCTTTGAACGGTCCCCGTCTCCAGCTACCTGCGGCCTTCCTATTTCGGAAACGCACCGGCGCTCATCAGGCCAGTGTCGGTTGTCCATTCCAATGCACCTTCTGCGCAGTGCACGAAGCCTACGGCAGCCAGCAAAAAATGGAGTCGCCTGTTCGCACCGAAGCGATCCTGCGGCATCTCGTGCGCAACTACGGCATGGACGGCGTGCAGTTCTACGACATGAACTTTCTTCCTGCGCGAAGATCACACCCGTGAACTCATGGAGCGCCTCGCGCCACTCAATCTGCACTGGTGGTGCGAGGGAAGAATCGACGCCATCTGCCGATACTCCGACGAGACGCTCGACTGGATTCGCAAGGCCGGCTGCACCATGATCTTTTTTCGGAGCCGAATCCGGCTCCGACCGTGTCCTTAAGGAAATGAAGAAGGGCATCACCACTGAACAGACCCTCGAGGTAGCAAGGCGCCTGCGCCGCTTCAACATCATTCCGGAGTTCTCTTTCGTCGTTGGCAACCCGAGCGATCCCGAAGGAGACACCCGCGACACCATTGCCTTCGTTCGCAAAATCAAGCAGCTGAACCCGGCCTCTGAAATCATCGTGCAGCACTACACGCCGGTTCCCAATCGCGGACACATGTATGGCGGCATCGATGGGAAAGTAACCTTTCCCGCCACCCTCGAAGAATGGGCTACGCCGCAGTGGTACAACTTCACCATCCGCGTCAATCCCTCCATGCCCTGGCTCAAGCCAAAGACCAGGCGTCTTATCGACAACTTCGAAATCGTGGTCGGCAGCCGCTGGCCGACCGTGCAGGACATTCAGGCCAGCCAATGGAGCCGCCGCCTGCTGAAAGCCCTCAGTTCGTGGCGCTATCTGACAGGCATCTACACCGCCCCCGCCGAACTCCGCCTTGCGCAGGACTGGATACGTCTTCGCCGCCCGAAAGTCGAGAGCATATGAGTACATCCGACACACTCGTCCCCACCTGCTCAACGCTGAGCAGGCATATGCGCGCTGGGCATCGTACCTACGACAGGCTCCCAATCCCCTACCGCTCTCGAAGAGCGGCTGCTCGCACCAGTCCTGCGAACCTTCAGCAATCAAGATGTGGTTGATCTCGGATGCGGCACCGGACGTTGGCTTCAGCGCCTTGAGGCGATCGCGCCGCAATCACTCACCGGTGTAGATTCT
This sequence comes from uncultured Acidobacteriota bacterium, assembly GCA_963735555.1. Taxonomy (GTDB): domain Bacteria; phylum Acidobacteriota; class Terriglobia; order Terriglobales; family Acidobacteriaceae; genus Silvibacterium. The sequence goes on along the minus strand of CAVTLP010000011.1, from coordinate 67,763 downwards.
TCTCCCGCCATGCTCGCTCAAGCCGGAAAGAAGTGCCTGCCGTCAACCTCGCTCATCGAAGCCAACTGCACGTCAACGCCGCTGGCAGCGCGTTCCGCTGATTGCGTGCTGGCATCGTTCCTTCTCTCCTACGTGCAGGACATCGACCGATTCGCAGCAGAGGCTGCGCGCATTCTGCGCCCGGGCGGCACGCTGATCGTTTCCGATTTGCATCCGAATACGCCCTCCTACGGCTGGCGTCGCACCTTTAGAGCCGCGGGCGATCTGTTCGAGATCGCAACCTTCCCTTACACCTTGCCCGGTCTCATCGCCGCGATGAACGCGGCAGGACTGGCCGCCGAACTGATTCACGAACCCAGCTTCGGAGACGACGATGCAGCCGTCTTTCGCGCGAACAGCATGCTCGACATACTTCCATCAGGTGGAGTCCCTGCCCGTCATCTACTGGGCACGGTTCTCACGCGGAGCGAACTGACCTTGCAGACCTGCACAACCCCCATCACCTTCGAAGGCGCGCGCGTTGCGCGCTCGGCCTACAATGCCCAATATCGCACCCTCTCCGTTCGCAGGCTCGCTATCGAGATGCATCGCATGACGGAAGTCGGAAGACGCGTCGATTCCCGGCGACGAGCCGACCATTGACCTGTCGGTCTCATCGTCCTTCCCGGATTAATCAATGTTCACGATCATCTCGACTTCTCCGTCTTTCCCCGGATGGGTAACGGACCTCATCCGAACTGGCGCGAATGGGGTGCTGACATTCACCGTTCGGAACGCGCGTCATCGCGGAATGCCTCCGCGTCCGCCGCGAAATCGCGCCTATGGTGGGGGGCATCCGTAATCTCATCTGCGGCGTCACCACTGTCTCCCACCACAATCCCTATTCCCGGACGGTCTTCGCGGCCGGCTTCCCGTACATGTGCCTCATGAATACGGCTGGGCCCACTCGCTTACCGAAATTAACCCGTAGACGAGCGATTCCACCAGACACCGCCCGCAGTGGCCATTCATCCTTCACCTTTCCGAAGGAACAGACCAGGCCTCACAACTCGAATTCGACGTGCTCGAACGGCTCCTCCCTTGGACGCCGCACCGTGATGGTGCACAGCGTCGGCCTCACGGCACCTCAGTGGGATGGCGCCGCTCGCCTACGGAATTGGCGATCGTCTGGTGCCCGTCGTCGAACCTCTACACTCTGGGCAGAACCCTGACCCCCGATCAGGTCACTAGCTACCCCAACATCGCGCTGGGGACGGACTCTCCGCTGAGCGGGGTTGGCGACCTTCTCGACGAAATCCGGCTCGCGTATGGCCAACTTGGGATCCCCGCGCCTCTCGTCTACGAGCTTGTCACCTCCAGGGCCGCCCGCCTCCTGCGCCTGAACTCGGAGACAGGGCTCTCTGCAGCCCGCCTCCAGGGCCGACCTCATCGTCACCCGGGACCAGGGGCTCACGCCTGCCGACACGCTCGTTCAGACTATCCTGGCGCGATGTGGACCTCGTCATGGAAGGCGGAAGAATCGTGTTGCTATCCGCCGCCGTCGCGGACCGCTTTCCGGGCGAACTCAAAGAGGGACTGGAAGCAAATCTCCATCGACGGAGTCGACCGGTTCTTGCGTGCTCCAGTCGCCGGCCTCTGGTCCGAGACTTCGGCAGCCCTCGGACGAACGCCAACCCTCTCCGGAAGAACGCTGTGCCACGAGACCGGCGAACGCTCATATCGCCGGCATCCTTTCCTCGCACGCCGCTCTGATCACGCCCGGATTGACCATTTCTCCTCTGAGGTCATGAACTTGCGAAATGATTGTCACTGAATTGTCATTTCGGAGCGGCTCTTGAAGCGTCTACATTCCCGCAGGGGAAAATAAGGTTGCGATGATGATAGTATTTCGCTTTCGCCGTCTGCGGACGGACCAAAATGATACTTGTAATTGAAGACGATCCCGGAATCCAGAAGGTGCTGCACCGTCTTTTCATTTCGGACGGATTTCAGGTAAGGGCCGCGCATGACGGTAAGGAAGCACAGGAAGCGATGAAGGGCCCCGCGCCCGAGGTCGTCATCCTGGACCTGATGTTGCCCGGCGCTTCGGGAAAAGATCTTTGCAAGAGCTCTCAAGCGCACGTATCCGAATGTTCCGGTAATTGTTCTAAGCGCGGTCTCGGAGGTCAGCGATAAAGTGTTGCTGCTGGAGCTGGGAGCCGACGACTACGTCACCAAACCCTTCAGTCCGAGGGAGTTGCTGGCGCGAGTGCAGGCCGCCATTCGCCGTGTTGCAGGGCCGCGACCCGTCAAGGCCTACTCTTTTGGGGCGGTCACCGTAGATTTCCTGAAAATGGAAGCGAGACGCGACGGAGAACCTGTAATTCTCACCGCACACGAATTCAGGTTGCTCAAGTTCATGCTGGAAAATGCTGAGCGCGTCTTGTCCCGTGAAGAACTTGCTGAACCATGTCTGGGGATACAGTTGCTATCCTTCCACCCGTACGGTTGACAATCAGATTCTCAAGCTTCGGCAGAAACTGGAGGTCGATCCCTTCAATCCGAAATATATTCGAACTATGCACGGAATGGGCTACAAATTCGTCGGCCTGACTCCAATGAACGGCGTCACTTCGGCGCGTGAGAGAGAACATCATGCGAATGCGAACGATCCTGCTTCTCTCACTGCTCTCGCTCGCCTGCGGACTGACCGTCATGAGTCTCGTTGTCATACGCAGCAGTCTGCAGAAGCAGATTCGCAGTAATCTCGCCGCCGATCTTCTCCACTCGACCGTCACCTTTCAGAACCTTCAACAGCAAAGGCAGCAGTTGCTCGACGCGAAGTCGCCTTGCTGGCCGATCTCCCCAGCCTTAAAGCGCTGATGACGACTCATGATCTGAACACCATACAGGATGGAGGCGCTGAATTCTGGAAGGTAAGCGGCAGCGACCTGTTTGCCCTGGTGAACACATCAGGAACGGTCGCGGCGCTCTACGATAGCGCCGGCGCTGACTGATCGCCAGGACATCGAACTCCAACTGAAGCGTCTGCTCGAATCGCGCTCCCGACCAGCGCTACCTGCTAAGCAATCACCGTCTGTATCAGGTGTCCTTCCGACCATTGTTCTTTGGTCCTGAGGACACCGGTACTCCTCTGGGATTCGTGATTGCCGGATATTCGATCGACGACCGCGTCAGCCGGCAGGTACGAGAAGCCGCCGCGGCCGATGTGATCTTCCTCGCCGCCGGCAAGTTGTCTCCAGCACACTCGATGCGCAGCACGATCTCGACCTGCAAAGGCAGAAAGCCACGATCGCGCCCCGGCCATCGAACGGGATCTTCGGCTCGGGAGGGAACATTATCTCGCCGCCTCACTGTCGATCCCCACCTTTTCCGAAGTGCCCGTTCGCCTGCTCGTGCTCAAATCCTTCGACCAGGCCAGCATCTTTGCGATGCGGCTGAATCAGCTGCTGCTCGTACTGGGATCTGCTCGTACTTGATTGTCGGCACGTTGCTGGCGCTCTACATCTCACGAACCATCACTCGCCCGCTCGACGCACTGTTGGCCGGAGCGCGCGCGCTTGGTTCCGGCAACTTCGACTATCAGTTGACGGCGGAGGGGCACGGGAACTTAGAGAGCTCAGCGGGCCTTTGACACCATGCGGAACCAGTTGCGGCAATCGCAGCAAGAGCTTGTCGAATCCGCGCGGATGGCTGTCATCGGACGCATGGCTAGTTCCATCTCTCACGATCTGCGGCACTACCTCTCGGCAATCTACGCGAACGCTGAGTTTCTCAGCAATCCCGCCACGCCTTCAGCGGAGCGGGATGAGCTGATGTCGGAGGTGCAGCTCGCAGTGCAGGGAATGACGGACGTGCTCGAGTCTCTGCTGGTTTTCAGCCGGACAGGGAAGTCGCTGCATCCAACCTATGAGTCGTTCAGTGGTCTCGGTAGAGCGTGCCATTGCGCTAATCAGATCCACCCTGAAGCGCACTCGCGTGACCATTCAGGTTCAACCATCTTCCGCCGGCAGAGGCGTGGATGGACGCGAGGATGATTGAACGGGCAGTATTCAATCTACTCATTAACGCCGCTCAAGCTGCGCGCAGTGGCGTTCAGCCAGCCGTAGTCAAGGTCAGCCTTGCGAGAGACTTCACAACGATCGAGTTGCGCATTACCGATAGTGGCGCAGGGGTACCGGAAGTCATCCGCGAGACTCTGTTCGACCCGTTTGTAAGTGACGGCAAGAGGCGCGGCATTGGATTGGGACTGACGATCGCCAATCGAATTGCACAGGAACATGGCGGCAGAGTCCATCTCGAGGATTCGCGTGCGGGACAAACCACATTTGTCCTTTCCCTCCCCCGCGCTGTCCTCGGTTCATTGCTCCAACTGAGCCGGCAATAGTCAACCTCGCTCTCGTCCAGCCCCGTGTGATGAGGGTCATCCGCTGCCAATTGCCATTGCTCACGAGAGCCTCTGATTACAAAACCCTGACAATGCTACAACTCTAGCCGGACAACCACGACCTGCCCTGCCCGGACAGTAACGACCATTAGCCTCGTTGTGCCAGCCGCAAGGGGAGAAGGAGTCTTTCTGGATCCAGGTGCGAGTTGCTGTCGTCCATCATTGGTTCGTCTCCCAGGGAGGCGGAGAACGCGTTGCCGAAGTGCTGGCGCAGATGTATCCTGCGGCGGATCTCTTTACGCTGGTCGCTAACCCCGAATGGGTGCCGCATAGCCTTCGCCATCGTTCGCTGCAGGCCTCGTTCTTAAATCGCATTCCTTTTGCAAGCCACATTTACCGGCACCTCTTGCCTTTGTACCCGATGGCGGTCGAGCAGATCGACCTGAGTGGGTATGATCTGGTCCTTACTTCCGACAGCGGCCCGATGAAAGGAACCATGGTTTCCCCATCGGCGGTTCACATCTGCTACTGTCATTCGCCGATGCGGTATTTGTGGGACCAGTATCACGAATACCGCAAAAGCATGGGTCGTACCTCAAGAGCCGTTTTCAGCCTTTCGGCAGACTATGTCAGATCGTGGGACCAACGGGCTGCACAGCAGGTCACCCAGTTTGTCGCGAACTCCAACTACGTTGCATCGCGCATCCGCCAGTATTACGGAAAGGAAAGCATGGTGCTGTATCCGCCGGTGGACACATCGTCCGGGTACATTACCAACACGCCGGGCGAGGCTTATCTAACGGTAGGGCGCCTGGTTTCATACAAGCGAACCGATCTTCTCATTCAGGCCTGCAATGTGCTCGGTCGCGAGTTGCGGATTATCGGTACGGGCCCGGAAGAAGCTCGTCTGCGCTCCCAGGCCGGCAAGACAATCAGGTTTCTCGGCAATGTGGATGAAGCTACGCTGTGGGAAGAATATGCGCATTGCCGGGCGTTCCTCTTTGCAGCCGAGGAGGACTTTGGCATGGCCGTGGTTGAGGCTCAGGCCTGCGGTCGCCCGGTGATTGCCTTCGGAAAAGGGGGAGCGCTGGAGACAGTCGAAAGCCTCGACAGCACAGCACCCTGTTCACAGGACAGCGGCGTTCTGTTCTATCAACAGACCGGCAGAGCCGTCGCTGAAGCGATATTGCGCTTCGAGGCCAGTGAATTCTGTTTCCAGCCACACACGATCCGCGAACGGGCCAGTCGTTTCGGCGCAGACACATTTCGTCAGAGCTTCCAGAATCTGGTAGACAGTGCGCTCGGTCTTCCATCCGACGCGCGCGATCTCCGCGACCTCGAGGTGTGCTTATGAGCCCTCCGCACGAGCACGAGGTCGTCATTGATGCCAGATGGCTGCGGACGGGAATTGGCAGGTACATACTTACCCTGCTCCAGGAGTTGAAGCTAAAGCTCCCGGACACGTTGCTGACCTGCATCACGATGCCCGGGCAATTGGAAACAATCGCTCCGCATTGTGACCGTGTGGTGCAGATGAAATGTGGAATCTATTCGCTGATGGAGCAGGCGCTCCTTCCGATGGTCGCTCGCGGAGCCTCTGTCTTCTGTGCGCCGCATTACAATATCCCCGTTTTCCGCAAGGGTCCGCTTGTTGTAACGATCCATGATCTTACACATCTGCTCTATTCCGAATACAAGAGCAACCCCCGAGCGCGACTGTACGCAGAACCCATGTTGCGTATTGCCTGTGCAAGGTCATGCCGCATCATCACTCCCTCGCTCTACACGCGGCAGATGCTTGTGGAGCGTCTCGATGCTGACCCCGAGAAGATTTCAGTGATTCCTTGCGCCATGGGAGATGCCTTCCGTCCGCAAGCAAAGAAGGAGGCTGCAGAGAATGTACGAGCGTCTTACGGACTCTTTGGACCATATATCCTTTTCGTAGGTTCTACATCTCCCCACAAAAATCTGAAGACTTTACTTGTTGCGTATCAACAACTATGTACGCGGTATCGCGACGCGCCCGAACTAGTCCTGGTTCTCCCTGAGCATCGCCGCCCATACCGTCTGGATAGGAATTTCCTCCCTCTTATGACCATGGCAGGCGTGCATTGTTTGCGCGCGGTATCGGATCGAGTCCTCGCGTCCCTCTACTCCTCGGCTCTGATGACGGTCATTCCCTCGTTCGAAGAAGGCTTCGGCCTGCCGGTGATTGAATCCATGGCGTGCGGGACACCCGTCGTCTGCTCGCGCGCCGCATCGCTGCCTGAGATTGCCGGAGACGACGCAGTTTACTTCGCTCCCGATTCAGCGGAGGAAATGGTGTCTGCTATTGAGCAACTACTTTGCTCAGAGAAATTGCAGCAGCGGCTCACTGCTGCAGGCCTTCAACGTGCAGCAATGTATTCGGCAAGTCGGGCTGCTTCCGCTTATGCTTCCATGTTGTCTACCGTCATCGGTACACAGAACACACTGCAATGAAGCTAAAACTCAACATCACTGGAATCATGAGACCCTTCGGCATCGCATTCTTCGCTGTGATTCTAAGCTTCTGCGCGTGGCTCTTCCCAGACTTCGGAATCCTCCGCAAGGGCTTCACTACAGCTGAGCATCCCGAATTGCTGTCCTCTTTCATCCTCTCTTCCTGGTATCTGTTGATCTTCGCGAGCCTCATCGTAGGACAGAAAAGTGGAGCATCCCTTGCTGCCAAGCCACGCATATCAACGAACATCCCGTCGCTGGATTCTCTCGCTGTCTACTGGATCTTTACTATCCTCGGCGCGATCGGAACAATAGCGACCCTATTCAGGATCTTTCAGACTCTTCCGCTTCTTCAAGCGCTCATCTACATCTATCTTGGGCAGGGAAATCGGCTCAAGAACACACTGTACGGAGACTACAGCGCTGGCATTCTCTCCCTGCGTTATCTGGTTCTATACTCTGCGTCCTTGGCGATTTATCGAATCGTGAAGTTAAGAAAGCTATCGCTTCTGAACATTGCAAATCTCGCTTTGCTGGCTGTTACCGCCCTTATATCCTCGCGTCTTATTCTGATCGCGACGGTCTTAATCTCCATCTTTCTAATGACCTTTGGGAAACGCTACGTCAGGATAAGTGTGGTGAAGTGTGGAATCTTCACAGGCGTTCTCTTTGCCATACTGTCTCTGCTCAATTCGTCAAGGAATAGTAACTTCTACGCTGCTCGAGACCTCTCCTTCGCCGAAGCGGGAGTCTCCGAAATAATCGCCTACCTGGGTGCTCCGTTCCATGTTTCGATAGGAGCAGCCAGGCGCACCGACGACATCGTTGCTGGACGAGCTGATTTCTACCGAGAGTTGATTGACGTCGAGGAGGGGCTCACCACCAATTCCTCTTTCCTCCAGTTACATGAACAGATGGGCTACGCATGCTGGCCCTACATCGCTGCTGTCTGCTGCTTCATGGGCTTCATGTTTTCGTGGCTGAGGTCTTTCGGCCGGACAAGTTTTCTGTTGCCATGTGGAGCAATTCTGTACGGATCAGCGGAATTGTGGCGCCTCGATCTTTTTCAGCAGGGCATCTTTATCGTATGGTTCGTTCTGGGGATTGCGATCCCCGGAGCGTTTCTTCTCTTTGGCAAACGTCCGCTGCCTCGAGGATCAGGATCCCCGAGGAGTGTGCGGCCTATCGCTGGACATGCTGTGAGGAGTATGAAATTGCTGGAGCCTGAACTGTAGCGAGTTACGAAATTCTCGGTGACTACGAAATCACGAAAGGTGTGATTGCCTCGGTCAAATCATTGGATTGCGAGTATCGTTTTGATACATGATGTAGCTGCCAGATTAGTGTGAGGAGAAACGGAACATAGGAAAGTGGCGTCGCATACGCCGCACCCAGGGCCCCGTATCTAGGAATGAGAGATATGTTGAGTAAGACATTGGTCGCGACTGCCGTTCCTGTCGCTGCGATTACTCGCAGCGGATGATCCCACGCGACCAGGACCGTGATCAGGACGGACGTCGCGAAATCAAGTGGGATAGCAAACAAGAGGGGTCCAGCGAGTGATGCCGTGGCCACAAAGGCGTGTCCGTAAAGCAGTTCAATCAGCGGCTTTCGCGCAAATGCCATGACGATCGCTGCCCCTATGCCCGCTGTAACGGCAAAAAACAAGGGTTGCCTGAGCACTTGAATTCGTCGCCGCGCTTCAGGAATAGCGGCCAGTCGCGGATACACGGCCTGCATAACGAAGTAATAGATCGCGAGTACCAGCAATAGAAGCCGATATGCTGCGCTATATAGACCCGTCTGCACGCTGTCCGTCATGCCGCCCAACATAATCGTGTCGATCGAATAAAAAGCCTGATACATCAGGAGAGCGGTTCCCAGCACAGCCGTCGACTTCCAATCCGGAAGATCCGACAGAGGAAGATCACGTACTTGCTTAGGTTCGTTCGCTAGAAGGTTTCTCGCCCAGAACACCCAGAGCCAGGCTCCTGCTATCAGGTAAGCCAGTCCATTTGCAATCGGGACAATCAGGAGACCGGCGTGAAAATGCCAGACGCAGACGATCGTGATAGCCATGGCACTTAACGATACGAGTGCGCGCCACCCGGTCATATATGCGAACCGCTGCATCCCCCACGCCAGCCAATCCACGGAGAGGCCATACCCAAACATAGCGAGAGCGTACAGACTCACCATTGATCGCGTGTCCTGGGGCACCGGTCCGGCCCTTCCGTACCAGTATCCGATCACAATCATCGCAAGCGCCAGGAGTAGGCGTCTCCGTTGGATGAACCGAACAACGTGTCGGGAGTTTCCCGCGTTCTTCGCTACCAGCCGTGCGCCTGTTTGCCGCAAACCGAAATCGATCCCGTTCATCTGGTAGAGAGACACAGCCTGTGCCACCGCATAGGCGCCCGCAGCGCGCACACCGAAGGTGCGGCTAAGAAACACCACGAGAAGTAAGTTGCAGAGCCGGGCGATGCCCTCACCTGTCGCGATCGTTAAGACATGAGCGGTAAGCCGGCTTGGCAAGATCCGGCGGTTCGAATTCATGCCAGCTTATCTTTCGGATGAAGTATTTGTCGCAGGGCATTGAGATGCGGAACATTCTCCGGTTCGTTAGCGATCCTTATCCATTTGTTTCTGAGCAGAACCGACCCTGCAAGCAGTATGGCGGAGGTGAGTGCTGCGAGCATCACCAGCAAAGTTCGTGGAGGCCACGATCGTTTGTCCAGTACGATCGCCTTATCGAGCACCTGGATGACTGGTGGTGCCTTGGCCTCGTCAATTCTGGCTAACTCATACTGCTTGGATAGCATTTCATACAGCGCTTCGTGATAGCGAAGGTCGCGAAAACGTCGCAGATATTCGAGTCCGGCTTGCGGAATGCGGCCGGCCGAAACAAAATAGCTGTCATTGCCACCCCTGTTGCCTTCCGCCTTCCTCAACTCCTCGTGCAGTGCACTTACTGCGCTCTCAACGCGTTGTATGTCGATGTTGTGCTCCGTCGCAGTCGTACGCAGCTGTTCCAACTGCACTTCCTTAGCGGAGATTGCAGCGCGAATCTGTGCAATGGAGCGCAGAGTCATTTCTTCCTGGCCAGCCAGTTGGATAACACCGGTTTTTCGCTGGATTTCCTGAAACGCGTCCTCGGCCTTTGCCAACGCGCTGCGCTCCAAATCTACCTGCTGTTCGAGAAAGAGCCGCCGTTGCGAACCGGTGGTGAGAGCAAGATGTTGGTTAACCCGGTAGAGTTCGTCTACGTATCCGTTTGCCAGCGCGGCAGCCCGCTGAACATCATGGTCGTCTACCGAGATGCGAATGAGCGAGCCCTTGGTCAATTCAATGTGCGTGTGCCTGGCCAGGGCCTTTCGTGTGTCCACCACGGTACGTTTCCGATACACGCTCTGAAGATGGAAGCTTTGGATAAGGTCATCGGCCACCGAGCGGCTGTTGAGAACACCCAGAAACGTATCCGATTGACTCTTGAACAGACTATCGCCTCCAAGCGAAGCCAGAGCTCCGAGCGATCCGAGTTCGCCCAGCAGGGCTGACGCCGAACCTGCCGTGGGTTGCGATGTCAGAATCACAGTCGACGCCGTGTACGTCACAGGCATGAGGAGAACAACCAAGGCCGTAAACAATGCACTCGCAAACACACCGCCCGCGATGAGCCGCCGGCTCTCGGCAATCACCACAAGCGTCCTCAGCAGCGCCGATTCCGAAGACCCTTCCGGTTCCTGGTGTTCTGTCACCACAACAGCCTCGTTGTACTTTGCATGATTAGCCTTTAGCGGATGACATTGATGGCGGCAGCGCCTAGAGCAAACTGCGCGAAGACCGTCGACCAGTCTGTCAAACCGCGAAGAACGGTGGTTTTGTTGATCACTTCCGGGATTACCACGGTGTCGCCTGGGTTCAGTGCGAAGTGCTGTAGCCCGTGGCTGTCGTGCGCCACCGAAGAGCTTTGACTGACTACCGACCCGTCTGCGCGTATAACAAACGAATGCTTCCAGTCCCCGTTTTTGGCGATTCCGCCAGAAAGCTGGAGATAATGATTCACTTGTCCGCTGGGTTCAAACAGGAAGGAATTCTGGTCATACACGGCTCCAACAACCGCTACGCTTGAAGGGCGTTGCGGGACCAGGAAGACGTCTCCGTCTTCAAGCGGCAGGTTGGGAACGCTGCTGACATCGTTGCTGTCAGGAAGGATGTTTAGCACGATTCTGCCGGTCGCCTGCAACTGACGCAGCTTCGCCACAAGGGCTCGTTGGCTTTCAATACTCGCTGCTGCTACGGCCGCACCTTGTGCATTCACGATTGATCCTGACTTGGTCCCCGCCTCCCGCTCGATGCGGCTGTCCAAGTCGAAGACGTATTCGTCCAATCTCGCCTGTTGCTGCAGCCGTGTAGAGCGCCGCGTAAAAGATGATCCAAAAAGATAAGCCTCGCCGGTAAATCCTCCTGCGCGAGTGACCAGGTCGCGAAGCGTTTCTCCTGGTCCGACACTATAAACCCCGGCCGATCCAAACTCGCCCTCCAGTCGAACCAGCTTCGTCTGCCTGCTCTGCGGAACGCGGATATCGGCCTCGGAAAATATAGTTACTACGTCTCCCGGCTGAAGCTCATAGTTCTCCGAGTCGTCATGTTCCAGCACAACATGGCCGAGATTGAACGACTTAAGCATGGTTGATAAATTGTTGGTGTTGGTACGCTCGATTACGGCGTAGTCCCAGTTGATCTCCGGCGCTACCAGGGCTACGCGGTTTTTTCTGGGGAACTGCTCGGACGGTCTTCCGGCATCGAAAGCGATACTTCGGCCGGCTGAGCTCCCGGTAGAATTGGTGGAGTCCTGTGGATTACCAAACGAGCGTTGCTCTCCGTTGCCCTGCTGACTGGAATAGCTGGCATATGTGTCTTCAGATTGCCCGGTTGCGGTCGTAACATCCGTTCTCACATCGTCTTCCCGCAACTCTGACAAGCTGTTGCCTGGCGTCAGTGATCGAGCAATGTTGGTGGACGGGCGATTCTCGTGCCCGCCGTCGTCGTTGAGTGTCGCAACCCGAATTCTCTGTGCGCGCAGCCTCTCATCCTCGGTAAGAGCCAGCGCGTTGTGATTTGTCCAGGAGTCGCGAGTCACAAGGCTCTCTTTGTTTGGGATAAGGTCGCGAATGCGCATGCCGGCGTGCCACGCGTAACGCCCCGGATTGGCTACGTTTCCCCTCAGAATGACTGAGTTGTCGAACTTGGGCACTAGCTGGTATACGCGGAGAACATCGCCGTTCTTGAGCGCATTCTGTATCCCCTGCTGATCAAGCGCAAGCTCGACGATATGACGTTCGCCCGTGGGATCGACGCGCTCCAGAATGGCGCGTTGAAGCGCGGCAATCGAAGTAGTGCCGCCCGCCAGCTGTAAGGCTGTCCCCACAGTATCTCCATCCCGCAGTTCGTAAATCGCTGGCTGACTTACACTGCCGGCCATGGCTATTCGCGGACCCGCCGTCGGAATGTAGATCACATCACCCGACAGCAGGGGAGCATCTTTTGATTTGTCGCCCTCGGTGAGAATGGAATAAAGATCGAGTGTAGTAATAACCTTCCCGCCGCGCCGCAGTTCGATCCCGCGCATTGAACCAACCGCCGACGGACCGCCTGACGCAAAAAGCACATCGACCAGGGTGCTCAACGAGCTCACCGTATAAGACCCTGGTTTGCGTGCGCGGCCCACGACCAGCACTTGGATGGATCTCAACTCTCCAAGTGACACGGATAGCTCAAAATTGCGAAACTCCTGGCTAATCTGTGTCCTGAGAAATCCGTTTAGGTCGGAATATTTCAGCCCCGCCACGCGCAACGTTCCCACATGAGGCAGGTAGATGCTACCGTCGCGGTCAATTTTCAGCCGCAGATTGAATGAGATGCCTCCCCATGCGCGAAGCAGCAGTTCGTCTCCGGGACCAGCAACATAATCTGACATTACAGGCCCCTTCTCCATTGGAGAAAATGTCGAAGGAATCGTCAGGAAGAGCTGGCTGCCAAAGAGGGGAAGCATCTTTCCGATGGCACCGGCGACGAAGAGCTGGAACTCCGTGGGCGGCTCGTTGATGCGTCTAATCTCCAATGGCTCTCGTCCAGTTGAGCGATTTGAGGAAATCCCTGATAGCTGAGTATTAGTAGATTGCGAAGACCGTCGTTGGCCAAAATCGAAATTTGTAGCGTCGCCGGCATCCAATGGTTCGAGCGAATCGTAGGGCAACTGCGAAGTGTTCGCCGTTCCCTGCCTGTCGACGGGGACATTGCATGGTGCAAACAGATTGTCGCAATTTGTCTGCGCGTTTGTGTTGCCCCCGTCCAATACCGACGGAATCGTACCTGCCTGTTGGGCAACAGTGAGCGTTGTTGCGAAAAAAGCAATCAGTATTCCTGAAATCCGTATAGACAAATAGCACCTATGCGCCGCGTTGCATTCCCGCGAAGTTGTTCCCTCTGGCATCCACGCCCGTCTTTCTTCGTTCATCTCCGCACACGGAGTATCCGGGACCTGGAAAAGACGCGAGATTCCCTGAGCGTTGTATTGCGCTGTTACCGAATACCTGTAGCTTTGCTGACTATCCATTGGATGCCCGCCATGTAGCACCTCGCATGTTTATAAACCACCGGATTCAGTACAAAACATCTATCCACAATCGGTGACAAAGGAATGACATCACGTATGCAAGTGTCAGACAGGGGCTCCTTACACTCGCTTTATCAATACTCTCCGGCGCAGTTTGTCCGGTTGTGTATTTCGCAGGGTGACGTCTCGATCGCCCTGAAGTTATCGCCCAAAAGTCAAAGAGATGATCGCGAAATGAAGCTATGGTTGCTCGCAGGCTGTCTGCTCTTCTGCACTCTGAGGCTCAATGCCCAGGATGCTGACGCCGATTCTACTCACGCCGGTTACATCCCAACCCTGTCTGGAGGACTCGGATATATCTACAACGTTAACGGTGGTACGCCGACTCTCTCTCCCGCCATCAACCCGGTTCTGCTGTTGCCGCTTGGGAGTCATGTCCTTGTCGAAAGCCGCGCCGGGTTCGTCGGCGTATTCCAGCGCCGCAACGGCACTGGAGACTACACCGGTAAGATCTTCTCGGGAGTCGACTATGCGCAGGGTGACTGGCTGGCGAATACCCACACTATCATCGTCGGCGGTAAGTACCTTTTGCCGTTTGGACTCTATTCGGAACGGCTCGAGCCGATCTGGATCGCGACATTTCAGGATCTGCCGATCGATTTTCCCATCGGCACGCGCACGACGGGCGCCGGAGTTGGCGGCGAAGTTCGGGGAGTAGTCACGCAGACCGACAACTACAGCGTCCAGTACGCCGTCTACTATTCCGCTCACAGCAATGTGTACCAGCTGTCAGCCGCACGAACTACGGGCTTCGATACCAGCGTCTTCGTCCCCAAACATCGTGTGGAGGTAGGCGTCTCCTATCAGCGCTATCTTGACAAACCTCAAGTAAACAGTGAGGCGGCCTATGTATCCTGGCAGCCTCCACAGGCGCCGCTCGATCTGAAAGCCGAATACGACCGCACCCTGTATGGACAAGGCTATTGGATTCAGGCCTCGTACATGCTGTCTCAGGTTCCTGTTGCAAACTCGTTCTTCAGGAATGTTGAGTTGGCGGGACGCATGCAGCAATACTTTCCGCGCCATGGTGGTGGAAACGGCTTTTCAACAGTGGATCAACAGCGTCCGGAGGTCGGTCTTAACTACTATCTGCGCGATAACTGGCGCATTATCTCCAGTTATGAGCGCCGATACACTCCGTCGAAGGATGCCAACGTCTGGTACGTCGGCTTTACCTATCGGTTTCTGTTTCCGCTGTGGCCAGGAAGGAAATGAAAATGGAGAAACGCAAGGCGCGCTACGGAAGCTTCGTGCTTGTCTCAGCGATGGCTGCCACCATGTTCATAGGCGGCAATTACATGCTTGCTCGGGCGAAGGCAGACGCTCATGCTTCCCCTCCTGCCCCGGTGGTGCGCAATACAGGACAAAGAAGTGGGGAAGAAATATTTATGCAGAATTGTGGACGGTGCCACAAGCCGCCCATGAGCATCTCGCCTCGGATTACCGGCACGGTAATTATGCACATGCGTGTGCGAGCAAAGCTGTCAAGACAGGACCAGCAGGCGTTGCTTCACTATCTCGCGCCATAGGTGTCGTCTGGCATTCTGCACCTTTGTGCTCTCTTTAGGTAGCCGCAAAAACACTTTGCAACAAGAAAGGAATGATAATGAAATACTGCCTACCCGTAGGCCTCAGTCTGTTGCTTGCCTTCTCTGGAGCCATGGATAGCCGCGCCCAGTCGTCTCCCAGCAAGATTGAGATCCATGCAAAACGCTTTTCGTTCACGCCCGCGGAAATTACGATCAAGAAGGGAGAGACGGTTACGCTCGCGCTGACTTCAGATGATGTGTCGCACAGCTTTTTGATCGAGGGGCTGCATATCAATAGTCCGATCACTAAAGGCCACGTAACGGAAGTTACGGTGACTCCAACGACTGTTGGTGACTTTAAGGGAAGATGCGGAAGATTCTGCGGTTCGGGGCATGGGTCAATGTTATTTGTAGTCCATGTAGTCGAGAATTAACATGCGTTCACCAGTATTTATAGTGGTAATTGGATATCTCGCGCTGGCATGCCTCTTTGGGTGCAGGGCGACCCCTCCTGGCACTCTCGAAACGAAGAGTGCGCAGTGGGTCAAGCATCATCTTACGATCGGCGGGAAGAAGGATCGTAGCCCGCTCGCGGCAACGAATGAAAATATCCATACCGGCAGGCAGGTGTTTGGCTTCTATTGCGTGGTGTGCCACGGTCGCGACGGACAGAACACGGGTGTGCCGTTTGCGAACAAGATATCTCCGCCGGTTCCTTCACTAGCCAGCACGGAGGTGCAAACTTACACCGATGGACAGTTGAAGTGGATCATTGAGAATGGCATTTTCCCCTCGGGCATGCCCGCGTCAAAAGGCGTTCTAAGCGATGAGGAGATGTGGCAGGTGGTTCTCTATATCCGCCACTTGCCTCCGGCCGGTAGCCTTGGCGAGCCTCGCGCATACAGTGGGGATGAATACGAACAGGACGGAGATGTAAAGAAATAGGCTGCGTACCGTCGTCGATCTAGAAGTCAGACCGATCCTTGTCTAGTTGCTTGCACATCCTCACGAGGTGGCAGTGTGGTGAAAGTGGCTCCTGCACGTGCAGCGGTGCGATTGCGAATTCGACATAGCCCCGTCGGCGACAGAATGTTAGTGTTTCCCAATTCAGGTTCATTATCTGCACATGCATGAATGGACAGCGCATGCTCCGGCTCATTCTCTCAGCAGCCTCTAAGAGTTGAGAGCCGATGCCTGTACGTTGTTGGGCAGGAGCCACCACAAGCAGCTCAAGGCGGCTAGCCTCCATGCGCGGCTCCAGGTATGCATACCCGATGATTCCCTGGTCATTTTCCGCCAGCAGGAACTTGCCTTGTGTCATGGATGTCTCAACATCGCTCTTGCTCGCGAAGGTGATTCGAGAAAGGTGAGTTCTCCCATGAAAGACAGCGGTCGTCAGGCCGAGAATTGCCTCCGCTTCATGAAATGTGGCGAGCCGGATTCTCAGTTGTCCCGAACCAAACAGAGTGTGTGCTTTTCGCCCGTTCGATGCACCGTTGGGTACAGAGATGAGTCGTTCAGTCACTTCATTCACCTGTCTGAATCCAGGAGCAGCCTTCGCATAGATAAAATTCCCTTGCCGATAAAACTAACGAAATCTTCACAAACAGCTGTCACCCGTTTGTCAGCAGGTTTTCACTTTCTGGTTCCCGCAAGAGGGTGTGGAGAGGCTGGATTCGCAAGGAGGCTGGTCAGACTTGGCACGGCATCGCCGCTACGCAGAGGCTCAAGTTCTCTGGCGTGCGCTGAGCAACTCCAGTAAGCCCCGCTTGCGCAGCGATGTCATCACCTGCTCCACCGACCAGTCCAGGGAAGCAGTTCCGTCGACGACGAGATCAGCATACTGTGAGGTCGGGCGGACGTACTCCTCGGCCATGGGGCGCACCGTCTCGGCATAGTGGGAGGCGACCGACTCGGCTGTGCGTCCGCGCTGGCAAACATCGCGCGCCAGCCGTCGTTGATAGCAGATTGCGTCGGGAGCATCGACGTACACGCCGAAATCGTACAGTGCGCGCAGGCCCTCATAGTAGAGAGCAAAAATGCCGTCAACGATCAACAGATGGTCTACTTCAAGTCGCTTCGTCTGGCCTTGAATTCGAGTGTGCGTGGCGAAATCGTATTGTGGTTGATGGATAGCGTGCCCGTCAGCCAGGCGGCTGACATGAGCAATAAGCAGATCGGATTCGAGCTCATCGGGATGGTCAAAGTTTTTTCGACAGCGCTCTTCCCGGGTCAGGTGAGAGAGATCGCGGTAGTAGTGGTCGAGATGAAAGTGGCTTCCTTCCAGTTCTCGCGCAAGTTCTTCCGCGAGCGTGGTCTTGCCGGAACCGGAGCAGCCGGCGATGCCCAGAATGACCGGGCTGTTCATTTCGACGCTTCTCCTGTGAGATCTGAAGCAATGGCGGGAATCACTCGCGCCAGCAGCCCTGCCAATTGACCTTCCACCTGTTTGCCAGTCTCCAGCACTTCTTCGTGATTCAGAGGTTCGACCTGTATACCGGCTGCCATGTTCGTGACGCACGATATGCCAAGCACCTCGATGCCCATGTGCCGAGCGACGATGGTTTCTTGAACAGTGGACATGCCGACCAGGTCCGCACCCAGGGTGCGAAAAGCCCGGATCTCCGCTGGCGTCTCAAAGCTTGGCCCGAGCAATCCAAGATAAACCCCCTGATCGAGCGCGAAGCCTTCTTCCTGCGCCGCCGCCTGGGCAAGCACCCGAAGATGCCGCGAATAAGCCTCGGTCATGTCGAAGAAACGCAGCCCAAAGCGCTCGTCGTTGGGTCCGCAAACCGGATTGCGGCCGGTGAGATTGATGTGATCGGAGATGAGCACAAGCTGACCCTGAGTGAAGGATTCGCGAATCCCTCCGGCGGCATTCGTGACGATCAGCGTGCGTATGCCGTACCGGCCCAGCGCGCGGACCGGGAAGGTGACCTCCTCAGAAGAGTAGCCCTCGTAGCCATGAAGACGTCCCTGCATCACCGCCAGCGCGATGCCGTTCAGCGTTCCGATCACGAGCCGCCCGCTATGACCGATCGCCGTGGGTTGCGCGAAGTGGGGGATCTCGCCGAAGGGAATCGCCACCGGATTCTCAAGCTGCGAGGCAAATCCTCCCAGACCTGAACCAAGAACAACGGCGATCTTTGCCTCAAGAGAAGTGCGGCCGGCGATGAAACGGGCGGCCTCGCGGGCCCGATCATAGAGGGTAGAGTTTGGATGGCTTGCCATGGTCAAAAGTCTATCGGAGCAGCACTCCCACGATGGACGCTGACATGAGATTCGCCATGGTTCCGGCGAACATGGCTCGCAGGCCGAGGCGCGCGAGGTCGTTGCGGCGGTTGGGCGCCAGTGCCCCGATACCGCCGATCTGGATACCGATGGAACTCAGGTTCGCGAATCCGCAGAGAGCGAAGGTGGCGATGGTGAAGGAGCGGGGAAGGAGCGCGGCCTTTTGTGCGCCAAGCTGGGAATAGGCCACTACTTCATTGATTACCATGCGCGTCCCCAATAGATCTCCGACAATGCGCGCGTCTTTCCAGGGAATCCCGATCAGCCACGCGATGGGAGAAAACAGCACGCCGAGAACGGTGTCAATGCTCGACGGGAAGTAGGGGAAGTGCTCCTTGAGAAACCAATTGTGAATGCCGCCGAAGATGCCATTGAGCAGCGCGATCAGAGCGAGAAACGAGATGAGCATAATGGCGACATTGAACGCCAGGCGGCCTCCGTCGATGGTGCCCCGGGCAATCGCTCCCAGGAGATTTTCCTCCTTATGTTCCATGCTCCTTCGGCATGTGAACCACGCCTTCGGTTGCCGGGCGTTTCTGTCTCGGGCACCAGCATTTTAGAAATAAGAATTGTGCCGGGAGCCGTCATGATCACCGCTGCGAGCAGATGCTCCGCCTCGATTCCGTAGAGAATGTACGCGGCCATGATGCCGCCCGAGACATGCGCCATGCCGCTGGTCATGATGGTCATCAATTCGGAGCGGGTTGCGTCCGGCAAAAACGGCCGAATGGTAAGAGGCGCCTCCGTCTGCCCCATGAAGATGCTGGCGGCGACGTTCAGACTCTCCGCGCCGGAAACCTTCATCGTCCACTGCATGAGTCGCGCAAAGATGCGGATGACCAGTTGCATCACGCCGATGTGGTACAGAACGGCGAAGAGCGCCGAGATGAAGATGATCGTTGGCAGTACCTGGAAGGCGAAGATCATTCCATAGGAAGAGTGCTGCTTGCCCAGGTCGCCAAAAACCATCTGCGATCCAGCGAACGAATAGGCGAGCATGCGGGTTATGGCGGCTCCGACTGACGAGAGGATGCGCTGGCCTACCGTCCACTCCAGAACCAGTAGAGCGAAGACGATCTGCAGACTGAGGCCCCAGATGACCGTGCGCCAGCGGATGGCGCGCCGGTTCGTTGAGAAGATCCATGCCAGCGTAAGCATGGTGAGCAGGCCAAGGACCCCTGTGAGTCGTCCCAATGTTTCTCCTCTGTGAATCCATCCTATGTGCGAGGCGGCGGTTCAAGAAACTGATTTTTGTTTTCGGCAGTGATTATCTGCGCGATGAGCGGCGGAACTGGAGCCGGTTCGCCGGCAATTTCGACTGCCTCGGTCAGGAGTCGCTGGGGTTCGACAAATAGACCTTCATCATCGGCGAAGAGCGTGAACAGAGGCTGTCCAGCGCGGACGTGCGTGCCGAGCTTGGCCCGTATCTCGAGCCCGGCGTGTGCGGCCACTACTTCGCCGGCACGCTCACGTCCCGCGCCCAGGCGCTGCACGGCCCATCCGATCTTCGTGCAGTCCATGTGGGCCAGATAGCCGCTGCGCGACGCACAGAATTCGCGGCGGAACTTCGGCGTGTGGAAGCGCTCGGGATCAGCGAATGTGCGGGTATCGCCCCCCTGCGCCTCGACCATGCGGACAAAGATGTCGAGTGCTTTGCCATCGATGAGATTTGTTTCGGCAATATCGCGGCCCTCGGCCGACGTGGCCGCCTTACCGCCGAGGTAAATCATCCATCCGGCGAGGATCAGCGAGAGCTCGCGGATGTCTTCATACATGGGGTGCCAGCGATTGGCGAGCAGGTCGACGGCCTCCCAGATCTCCAGCCAGTTGCCGGCAAAGCGGCCAAGAGGCTGATCCATCGAGGTCAGCAGCGCTGCGGTGCGCGTTCCGGACCGCTCGCCGATATCGACCATAAGAGCGGCAAGCAAGCGGGAAGACGCGGGATCCTTCAGAAATGCGCCGGAACCTGTTTTCACGTCAAGGACCAGGCCGTTCAGGCCTTCCGCGAGTTTCTTGCTCATGATGGAGGAACAGATGAGCCATGGGCTCTCCACGGTGCCCGTCCGGTCGCGCAGGTCGTAGAGAACGCGGTCGGCGGGAACCAGGTTTTTCGTCTGGCCGATCATGGTGCAGCCGCAGGCTTCGAGCACACGCCGGGACTCGGTGAGCGAAAGCTGGGTGCGATATCCCGGAATGGTCTCAAGCTTGTCCAGCGTTCCGCCGGTATGTCCGAGTGCGCGGCCGCTGATCATAGGCACCGCGAATCCGGCTGCAGCGGCAATTGGCGCGACCAGAAATGAGGTGCTGTCCCCCACCCCTCCCGTCGAATGCTTATCGACCGTGCTGCGCCCCAGTCCTGTATGGTCAAAGACCTCGCCCGACTAGCGCATCGCCGTCGGTCATGGTGTTCACCTCGGCGATGCTGAGCCCGCGCAGAAACGCCGCCATCAGCCACGCTGCCAGCTGCTCTGGCGGAATCGATTGATCCGCCGCTCCCTTTACCAGGAAGCGAATCTCCTCCGGCGTAAGTTCAGCGCCGTCACGCTTCTTCAGGAGGAGATCGATGGTATGCACGGGCAGGCGCTCCAATTACTGCGGGTCGAGATGAAAGCTAAACGGAAAAAGCTCGGCAAAGGTTCGAAGCTCGAGCCCGTGATCGCCGGGAAAGGCAACGACCGCATCTGCGGTGACGAATTCGCTCATCACCTGCCGGCAGGCTCCGCAGGGCGGGCTGGCGGCTTCATTAAGATTCGTAACCGCGATAGCGACGATGTGGTGGCGTGCGCCTCGTTCCCCGATGGCGCTGAACAGTGCATTCCGCTCCGCGCAGCTGGTCAATCCGTAGGACATGTTCTCGACGTTGCAGCCGGTCGCGACGAACCCATCGTCGAAAAGCAGGGCGGCGCCCACGCGAAACCTGGAGTAAGGCGCGTAGGCGTTCGCGGCCGCCTTGCGGGCGGCATCCTGAAGCCTTTCAACCACAGCCAAGTCCGTCACAGGGAAGGAGTCTGACATAGTGTCTAGAGGCTATAGCATTTCGCTCTGCCCGGAAATAGAGCAAGCCGTTTTCAAGTTCCACTGCGTTTTCCCGATAAGCGTTAAGTGGACGAGTTGACACGCGAGTTTCTGATTGAAAGCCAGGAGGGCCTGGACCGCATGGAGCGGTGCCTTACGGAACTTGAGGAGCGCCCGCGGGACGGCGAGCTTCTGGCGGACATCTTCCGTTCCGTGCATACCATCAAGGGCACAACGGGGTTTCTAGGTTATTCGAGGCTTGAGTCGCTGTCGCACGCTGGCGAAAACCTGCTGGGCCTGTTGCGCGACGGCAAGCTGCTCGCAACTGCCGAGATTATCAACGCCCTGCTCGACCTGATGGATGGACTGCGCGCAATTCTGCGCTCGATCGAAACAGCCGGCGATGAAGGGCATGGCGACGATCACGCTATGATCGAGCGCCTGCGCGCCCTGCAGCATGGCGAAATTGCCGCAGTGGAGAGCGACCAGATTGAAGCCGGGCAGATCTCGGGACTCGTTCCCGCAGACGCCGGTGCCGAACGCAGCCAAAAGATCCGAAGAGGAATCGCCAGTACAGGAACTGGCAGCCGGCCCGGCTCGGGCTCAACCCCCGGCCAGCGCAGCCGATTCAACTCTGCGCGTCGATATCGACCTGCTGAATCGCATGATGAATCTGGTGGGCGAACTGGTGCTGACGCGCAACCAGATTCTGCAGGCGAATGGCGTCGACGCAGCGTTTACACCGCTCGCGCGCCGTCTGGACATGGTCACGGCCGACCTGCGGGAAACGGTGATGAAGGCTCGCATGCAGCCGGTGAGCCATGTCTTCTCGAAATTTCCCCGCCTGGTGCGCGATCTTGCCCAGCAGCTCGACAAGCGCGTGCGCCTGCAGATGGAAGGTCAGGAGACCGAACTCGATAAGAGCCTGCTCGAAGCCATCAAGGACCCGCTGACGCATTCGGTCCGCAACGCAATCGATCATGGCATTGAAGCGCCGCATGTGCGCGAGGCTGCCGGCAAGGCTCCGGAGGGGCTGCTGACGCTGCGCGCCTCTCAGGAGGGCAGCCACGTGATTGTCGAAGTGATGGACGATGGCGGAGGCATTCGCGTCGAGCGTATCCGCGACAAGGCGATTGAGCGCAAACTGATCACCGCCCAGAAGGCCGCTCAGCTGAAGGATCGTGAGCTGCTCCAGTTGATCTTCCTTCCGGGATTTTCGACTGCCGAGAAGGTTACCAACGTCTCCGGGCGCGGCGTGGGCATGGATGTAGTGCGGACGAACGTCGAGAAGATTGGCGGTAAGGTCGAGATCGACAGCCGCCCGGGCAAGGGAACCACGCTTCGGCTGAGAATCCCGCTCACCCTGGCCATTGTTCCCGCGTTGATCGTACGCAGCCGCAGGCTCGATTTTGCCCTTCCTCAGGGCGCGCTGATCGAGCTGGTCCACCTGACGGCAGAGCAGGCGCAGGACGCAGATCGAGTGGCTGGAAAACGCTGCCGCTCTACCGGCTGCGCGGAAGGCTGCTGCCGCTCGTATTCCTCAACGGCTTCTTGAGCAGACAGAAGAGGCTGAAGCGGGTGCGGGCTGCTACATCGCCGTGCTGAATGCCGACGGACGCCGCTTTGGACTGGTCGTCGACGGCCTGGCCGATCCGGAAGAGATTGTCGTCAAGCCGCTCTCCGCGGTGCTGAAGAAGATTGGTCTGTTCTCCGGGGCGACGGTGATGGGAAATGGGAAGATGGCGCTTATCCTTGACCCCGGCGCGATCGCCGCGAGGGCCATGATCGGTCTCACCGCGGACGAAGAGGAAGTGCAGGACGACGCAGCGAATCTAGGTGCCATCGAGGCCGCGTTCCTGATCGTCGAAATCGGGACAAACCACGCGGCGCTGCCCCTCGGGGACATCCTGCGCATCGAACGGATTCCCCGTATCCGGATCGAACGCATCGGATGGACGCCGGTGCTGCGATTCGAAGGCATTGTGCTGCCGCTTGAGGATTCCGCAGGCATCCTCGATCGAGAAAATGATCCGAGCGAGGAGTTGACTGTCGTCGTCTGTCGGGATGGCGAACGCCACGTTGGGGTCATGGTTTCACAGGTACTCGATGTCGCCTCGGGCTCTCCATTGGCAGAGGCGGGTACGGAGGCAATTGCCACCGGGGTGACGCTGCTCAAGGAACGAGTGACCGCCGTTGTGAACCTGAGCCGATTTCCGGCCCCGGCCGCTCCGCTTCCGGAATGCATCGCCTCCATTCCGTCCATCCGGTCCATGGAGATGGCAGGATGACCGCCGTAGTCGAAGAGGTGATCGAGATGTGCTCGGTGCGTGTGGGAGGAACACTCTTTGCTGTTCCCATCATGCGCATCCTCGAAATTCTCGGGTCGCCGGCGACGCAGCCCGTGCCGCTGGCCCCGTCCTATATCGGCGGCCTGGTGCATTACCGGGGAGAAATCCTCACTACGGTTTCGCTGCGCAGCCTGCTGGGCATGCCCGCCCATTCGAAGCCGCCGGACATGCTCGTCTTCGAAGGAGCGGATGGATATTTCGGTCTACTCGTCGATTTGGTGGGAGAAGTGATCACCGTATCGTCGCGAGAGTTTGAGGCCAATCCTTCGACCCTTGACGACAACCGGAAAGCACTCTTTGCCGGGACGTACAAGTTGAACGACGGCCTCCTGGTCATGCTGGACCCGGGCAGGTTCGATCCGATGCAGTTACCTCAATAAGGCGGTGCTGAAGCGGTATGCCTGCACCCACAGTCGTCGGCGTCCGCTTCCTGTGCGGCCAGGAGCGCTCATAAGTTGAAGGTATCCATTCCCATTCGAGTGCTGGTGGTTGACGATTCCGCGGTGATGCGCAGTTTACTGCGCACGATCCTGGGGGGGTGCGCGAATATCGAACTCGCAGGAATGGCTACCGATGGGCCTGCCTGCCTTGAGGCCATCGAGCGGCTGCACCCCGATCTTGTCCTGCTCGACATCGAAATGCCATGTATGAACGGCTTGGAAGTCCTGGCGGAGATTCGTGCCCGCGGCCTCGACGTCAAGGTCATTATCTGCAGCACGCTTACGAGGCGCGGAGCGTGCACAACACTTGAGGCGCTGGCGCGTGGAGCCCTCGACTATGTGACCAAGCCCTCCGCGCAGCATGGCGCGCGCGAAGGCATCGCCACCCTGAGCCGGGAGTTGCTGCCGAAAATCATGGCGCTTTTTCCCGCGAGAAGCGGACAGGATCTCCTCGAGCTACCGCCGAGGCCGTCGATCGTTGCACCGGTCCGGCACCGTATCGAAGTCGCGCCGGAGTTCGCCGCGCCCCGCGTCCTTGTTGTCGGCGTCTCGACCGGAGGCCCGGCTGCGCTCGAAAAAATCCTTCCGGCGCTGCCTGCTGATTTTCCTCTGCCGGTTCTCGTCGCACAACACATGCCCCGGCTTTTCACGGCGCTGCTGGCAGAAAGGCTCGATGGACTGTGCAACTTCTCCGTGCGTGAGGTGGAACCAATGACGCAAGCCGAGGTCGGCGTCGCTCATCTGGCCCGGGGCGAATGGCACATGGAAGCCGCCGGAACGCCCGAGCACTGCTTGCTGCGTTCGACCCAGGGCCATCCCGACGAACATTGCCGGCCTTCTGTCGATCTCCTGTTCCGCTCAGCCGCCTCTGTCTACGGCGCTGGAGTTCTGGCCGTGATTCTCACCGGAATGGGTTCCGACGGTCTCGACGGATGTCGAGCCGTGCATGCTGCCGGAGGAAGAATCCTGGTGCAGGATCGACAGACCAGCGCAGTCTGGGGAATGCCCGGAGTGGTCGCCAGGGCTGGCCTTGCCGATCAGATCTTGCCTCTTGAGGCAATGGCGGGGGAGATAACTCGCCTCTCCATGCGTCATGGCAAGCGAGAGCTGGCCTGAAGCATAGGCATAAGGGATAAGGTTTCTATGGCCTGCACGGAAGCGGATTTTGCTCTCTTACGTTCGATCGTATTCGAGCAATCGTCTAACGTGCTCGATGCCTCGCGTGACTACCTCTTTGAGTTACGGCTGCAGCCCCTGTTGGATTCCACCGGCCTCAAGACGCTGGATCGCCTTATTGCCATCTTGCGCCAGCAACCGTCGGCCGCGATGAAAGTGTCGGTAGCCGCCGCCATGACCATCAAGGAAACCAGTTTCTTTCGCGATCGTAAGCCCTTCGATCTCGTCCAATTTGAGCTGCTCCCTCCGCTCATCAGACAGCGCGAATCCGCGCGCAGGCTCCGCCTGTGGAGCGCCGCCTGCTCGAGCGGACAGGAGGCGTATTCGCTCGCGATGCTCCTCCGCGAGCACTTTCCGCAGGTGAACGATTGGCAAGTGGAGATCCTGGGCACGGACATCTCACTTGATGTCGTCAACCGCGCACAGGCGGGTCGCTATCAACACGGCGAGGTGAGCCGCGGATTGCCCGCTCGCTACCGGCTCAAATACATGCGGCAGGTTGGCGACGAGTGGGAGGTGATTCCCGAGATCAGGCGCATGTGCCGCTTCTATCAGCGCAACCTCTGCCATGGGCTTTCTCTCGAAAGATACGACGGCATTCTGCTGCGCAACGTCTTGCTCTACTTCTCGACCGGGACGCGAAGGCGGCTCTTGCTCGATATGCACCGCATGCTGCACCCGGACGGATTTATCATTCTGGGATCGAGCGAGCAACCAGACTTGCCGAACCATTTCCGTGCCGAGCTGAAAGCCAACGCCTGTTATTATCGGCCCCTGCTCGTAGGCTGAATCCCGCAAAGGAACCGCCCGCGCATCCTATCCTGCATGCGAGATATCCTCAAAGCGGGTAAACAGAAGCGTGCGCATGAGTGCGAACGAAACAGAGCGTAAGAGTCGGCAAAAGCAGTCCTCCGGTAAAACTGCGAAGGCCGGCTCGAAAGCCATCCCCGACGTGACCGCCGCGAATGATACGGCTCTCGCGCTCTTCCACCCCGTTACGGCAGAATGGTTCCGCGCGGTCTTCGATCGGCCCACCGCTCCGCAGCGCCTTGGCTGGCCTGCGATCGCGCGTGGCGAGAGCACGCTGATCCTGGCTCCGACCGGAACCGGAAAGACGCTCACGGCGTTTCTCTGGTGCCTTGACCGGCTCATGCTGCACCGGCCGATGCCAAGGCAAGCGAGAAGTCCGACGCCGAAACAGAAGGCTGCCGCGTCGTCTACATCAGCCCGCTCAAGGCTCTTGCCGTCGACGTGGAGCGCAATCTGCGCTCGCCGCTGGCCGGCATCGCCAACATGGCCCGGCAGCAGGACGTTGTCTTTCACACTCCGGAAATCAGCGTGCGCACCGGCGACACGCCACAACGCGATCGCGCTCGCTTCCGGCGTCATCCCGCCGAAATCCTCATCACCACACCCGAGTCACTGTATCTGCTCCTCACCTCCGAATCTGCCGCGTCTCTGCGCAGTGTCGAAACGGTCATCGTCGACGAGATTCATGCGCTCGTTCCCACCAAGCGGGGAGCGCACCTTGCGCTTAGCCTCGAGCGGCTTGAAGCGATCACAGGCCGGCAATTGCAACGGATTGGCCTCTCCGCAACACAGCGGCCGCTCGAAGAAGTGGCGCACTTTCTAGCCGGCGTCGAACCATCCGGAAAGCGCGATTCCGAATCCAAAAGACACGCTCGCCGAATTCGAACACGAGTGGACAAGCGACCAGGAAGCCTCCGCAGAAGTTTCGCCCCGTCACCATCATCAACGCCAGCGAGCCCAAGCGGCTCGAACTGCGAGTCGAAGTTCCAGTCGAAGACATGGCGCGACTCGGCCAGGTCGAGGAGATGCCCAGCGGCCCGGCCTCGCAAGGCCCGAAGCGCACTTCGATCTGGAGCGCCATTCATCCGCGCCTGCTTGAAATTATCCGTGACCGCCAATCGACGCTGATCTTCGTCAACAACCGCCGTACCGCCGAGCGTCTGGCCGGTGCGCTCAACGATCTCGCGCAGCAGCAGCAAATCTCGAGCCGCTGGCGCGC
Organism: uncultured Acidobacteriota bacterium; assembly: GCA_963735555.1. Taxonomy (GTDB): domain Bacteria; phylum Acidobacteriota; class Terriglobia; order Terriglobales; family Acidobacteriaceae; genus Silvibacterium. The sequence continues at coordinate 40,388 of CAVTLP010000011.1, read as the reverse complement.
GCCCATCATGGCTCGCTCGCCGCCGCGCAGCGCGCCGAGATCGAAGAGCAGCTCAAGGCGGGTCAATCAGAGCGCTTGTCGCCACCTCGTCGCTGGAGCTCGGCATCGACATGGGCGCCATCGACCTCGTCATCCAGATCGAAGCGCCGCCCTCCGTCGCCAGCGGCATGCAGCGCATCGGCCGCGCCGGTCACCACGTCGGAGCCACCAGCGACGGCATCATCTTTCCCAAGTACCGCGCCGATCTCGTTGCCTGCGCCGCCGTCACCCGCGCCATGCATGAAGGCCTCGTCGAATCGACACGCTATCTGCGCAATCCTCTCGACGTGCTCGCGCAGCAGATCGTCGCTACTGTTGCGCAGCCGCCGGCTCTTGCCGTCCCGACGCAGGCGCGGCTGGCTCCAGCGTCACCCGAAATCGGAGTCGAGACGCTATTCACCCTGGTGCGCAGTGCCGCTCCCTTTGCCTCGCTCACCCGCACTGCATTTGAGGGCATCCTCGATCTGCTTGCCGGGCGTTATCCCTCGGACGAATTTGCCGAGCTGCGGCCGCGCATCACCTGGGATCGCGTCGCCAACATTCTCACGCCGCGCGAAGGCGCGAAGAGCCTCGCCATCCTGAACGGCGGCACCATTCCCGATCGCGGCCTCTACGGCGTCTTTCTCCACGGAGCCGAAAAGCCGGTCCGCGTCGGTGAACTCGATGAAGAGATGGTCTTCGAAAGCCGCACCGGAGAGACCTTCGTCCTCGGCGCGTCCACCTGGCGCATCGACGAGATCACTCACGACCGCGTACTCGTCTCGCCCGCTCCCGGCGAGCCCGGCAAGATGCCGTTCTGGCACGGCGACCTCGCCGGGCGCCCCCTCGAATTCGGACGCCGCATCGGCGCGCTCATCCGCGAACTGCGCGAGATGCCGCGCAACGCAGCGCTCAGCCGCCTGGTGCGCGAACACGATCTCGATCCGCAGGCCGCCGAAAATCTCATCCGCTTTCTCGCCGATCAGGAAATTGCAACCGTCACGGTTCCAGATGATCGCAACATCGTGATCGAGCGTGTGCGCGACGAACTGGGCGACTGGCGCGTCTGCGTGCTCACCCCCTTTGGTACCCGCGTACATGCGCCCTGGGCGATGGCCGTGACAGGAAGGATTCGCGCCGCCGGAGGCCCAGACGTCGAAACCATGTGGGCCGACGACGGTTTCGTCCTGCGCTTTCCGGATACCGACGCCGCGCCAGACCCCGATCTTCTGCTCCTCGATCCGCACGAAGCGACGGATCTGGTGCTGCGGCAGCTCGGCGCGACGGCGCTCTTTGCGGCGAAATTTCGCGAGTCTGCCGCGCGTGCGCTGCTGCTTCCGCGACGGCGCGCACAAGGGCGGGCGCCGCTCTGGCAGCAGCGCAAGCGAGCCTACGATCTGCTCTCTGTGGCCTCGCGCTATCCCTCGTTTCCTATGCTGCTCGAGGCGTATCGCGAATGTCTTCGCGACGTCTTCGACATTCCTGCGTTCCTCGAAATCCTCCGCGCAGTCGAAAAGCGTCAGATCCGCGTGCATGTCGCCGACTCACGTACGCCATCGCCCTTCGCCTCGTCGCTGCTCTTCAGCTACGTCGCGAACTACATCTATGACGGCGATGCGCCACTCGCTGAGCGCCGCGCACAGGCGCTCTCCATCGATCAGGAGCAGCTGCAGGATCTGCTCGGCGATGCCGACCTGCGCGAGCTTGCTCGACGCCGACGCCATCGCCGAAGTTGAAGAGCAGCTGCAGGCTCTCGGCGAGTCGCAGCGTGTCCGCTCCGTCGACGGCATCCACGATCTGCTGCTGCGTCTGGGCGATCTGTCGCGCGCAGAACTCGAACGACGGCTCGCTTCTCCCGACCTGATGCAATCGCTAGATCGCCTCCTGCGAGCGCGCCGCGTCCTCGAAGTAAAGATCGCGTGGGAGAAGCGACTGATTGCCGTTGAAGATGCCGCACGCTATCGCGATGCTCTAGGCATTCCCTTGCCGCCGGGAATTGCCGCAGTCTCTTCTCGATCCGGTAACTGCGCCAGTGCTGGAACTGGTCCGCCGCTACGCCCGCACGCACGGGCCCTTCACCGCGCAGGAGGCGGCTCGGCGATTCGGCCTCGATGCGCAACAGATAGAAGCAGTCCTGCACGCGCTTGTACTCGATGGCCGCATCGTCGAAGGAGGATTCCGTCCCGCGCGGCGTTCATCGCGAATGGTGCGACGCCGAAGTGCTGCGCCAGATTCGCAGAAAATCCCTGGCCAGGCTCCGCAAAGAGATCGAGCCGGTCGAACAGCAGATGCTCGCGCGCCTCGAGACGCACTGGCAGGGCGTACTGCAGCAACGGCGCGGTCTCGATGCGCTGCTTGACACGATCGAGAACCTCCAGGGCGCGCCGCTGCCGGCGTCTCTCCTGAGTCGGCGATTCTGCCCGCGCGTCTTCAGAAATATTCTCCCGGCGGATCTCGACACACTGATCGCCGCGGGCGAAGTCGTCTGGTGCGGTCTCGATCCACTTGGGCGAGCGCGACGGCCGCATCGGCCTTTACCTCGCCGACAAGATCTCGACGCTGCTGCCGCCGCGACTTCCGCGCGAAGATCCGCCACTCACCGAGAGGGAACAAGCGATCCTCGATCGGCTCGCTCGCAGTGGTGCAATGTTCTTCGCACAGCTGCACGACTGCGCTCGGCGGCGGCTATCCCGGCGAAACGCTCGACGCGCTCTGGAGCCTCGTGTGGCGCCGCCTCATCACCAACGACACTTTTCACGCTCTGCGCGCCTACGTTGCCCGGCCATCTTCCGCACGGCCCGCGAAGCGCCAGCACAATCTGCCCGCGTTTCGTTCGCGCAGAACCACGCCGCCCAGCGCACAGGGCCGCTGGGTCCTCGTCGCGCAGCCCGATCGCAGCACACCGCATTGCAGACCGAATGGAGCCATGCGCTCGCGCTGCAATTGCTCAACCGCTACGGCATCGTGACCGTGAAACCGTGGCGCAGGAAAACGTTCCCGGCGGTTTCAGCGCCGTCTACGACGTGCTTGAAGGCGCTCGAAGATAGCGGCCGTGTGCGGCGCGGATACTTCGTTGCCGGACTCGGGGCCGCGCAATTCGCGCTGCCTTCCGCCGTCGATCTTCTCCGCTCCCTGCGCAACAGCGCGCAGCCGGAGAAGCCGGAAATCGTGGCGCTCGCTGCTACCGATCCGGCCAATGTTTACGGGGCCGTCCTGCGCTGGCCCCAACGCCATCCGCTTCAGATACCCGACGAGCCTGACAGTGCCGACGGCGCAACTCGCTCGCTCACGCGCAGCGTGGGAGCATCGGTCATCCTGCGCAACGGCGAACTGATCGCCTATATGCGGCGCAATAATCCGAACCTGCAGGTCTTTCTCCCTGCCGACGAGCCGGACCGCTCGAATGCCGCTCGCGACCTCGCCGTCTTTCTTGCGAAGAGCGCGCAGGAAACCATGCGCCAGGACGAGAGCAGACCATCGCGGCGGTCTGCTCGTCTCCGACGATCAACGGACGCTCCTATCCATGAACACTGGCTCGCGCGCTTTCTTCTCGATGCCGGTTTTCAGGCCGCCCCGATGGGCTTCAATGTGCGCCGTGTTCTCCCGTCAGTGTCTGCAGCAAAGGAACTCCAGTAGAGCATGCCCGAAGGCGACACAATTTTTCGCGCCGCGCGAGCCCTCCACAAAGCGCTTGCCGGCGCAACCGTCATGGGATTTGAGACCGCGTACGCGCCGCTGGCCAGTCTGCACGACAACACTCCAGTGACCGGTCGCGTCGTTGAGAAGGTCGAATCGCGCGGCAAGTGGCTGCTGATCTATTTTTCCGGAGACCTAATTCTCGTCACGCACATGCTCATGAGTGGAAGCTGGCACATCTACCGTCCTGGCGAGCGCTGGCAGCTTGCCTCGCAGCCAGATGCGCATCGTCATTCGGACCGAGCAGTACGAAGCCGTTGCCTTCGCAGTCCCCGTCGCACGCTTCCACACAGCTCGCTCACTCGAACGTAGCTCGGCAATTCCGAAGCTCGGTCCCGATCTGCTGAAGAGTGAATTCGCTGAAGATGAAGCAAAGGCACGCATTCGCGCGAATGCCACCGAGCAGATCGCGAACGTGCTCCTGGACCAGAAAGTGATGGCTGGCATCGGCAATGTCTTCAAGTCTGAAATCTGTTTTGCTTGCGGGGTCCATCCCTTTCGGCTTGTCTCGTCTCTCTCCGACTCCGACATCGATTGCCTCATCGACTCCGCCCGCCGGCTCATGGCCGCGAATGTCGCTGAAACATCCGGCAACCAGATAGTGACGTACACCGGTCCTCGCCGTACCACAGGCAAGGGCAATCCATCAGCACGAGTGTGGGTTTACCGCCGGCAAGGCAAGGAGTGCCGACGCTGCGGAACGGCGATCCTCATGCGTAGGCAGGGACCGGGAGCGCGGTCGACTTACTGGTGCCCGCAATGCCAGCCCTCGGATACGTCAACACCTAGCTGAGCCGGTCCCGTCATCAGCGCAATAAACCGTTAGAGCTATGCGACTCTCCTCTCCCGAGGCAACCCGAAACGGGTCGGGAGCCGTCCGCTACAATATCGATATGCCGCCCCTTAACGCCTCCCGCCGGCGTCAGAAATCTCCGCCTCCGGGTGATACCGGGCAGGAAGCCCTCTATCTGCGCTTTCTCAGCGAAAAGCAGGTTCGCGTCTCTGTAAAGCTGCACGATGGCGAAACCGTCTCTGGCTGGATCGAGTACTTCGACGACCGCATGATCCGTCTCACGCGCGAGGGTAAGCCGAATCTGTTCATCTACAAAAATCAGATCCGCACCATCACCGAGCAGGCTCGCCGCGGAGAGGAAGTGCGCCGCCGAAGCGCGCGCAAACCTGCCGCCGTATCCGGTCACGAAACAGCGAGCCACGATACAGAGAGCTTCATCGTCGACGATCCGCCTAGCGGTGATTCGCATTGAACGCACCCGCTGAATTTGTCTTTGCAGCGCCTGCATCTGCCATCGCGCTTGAGGCCGGAGCGCTTCTGCGCAACTACTACAGTAGAGGTGTCGCAACCGAATACAAGGGCGACGTTGATCTGGTCACCGAGGCCGATCGCGCCTCGGAGAAGCTCATCGGCGAGCGATTGCACGCGCTCTTTCCCGAGCATGGCGTCTACGGGGAAGAAGGCACTCGCTCCAACATGGATTGCGAATACCGCTGGTACATCGATCCTCTTGACGGCACCACCAACTTCGCGCACACCTTCCCCGTCTTTTGCGTCTCGATGGGTCTTGAACGCCGTACGCCCTCCCTGGCTGCATCACAAGATGGAGAACTGATCGCGGGCATCGTCTACGATCCGTTACGCGACGAGCTCTTCACGACCGAAAAAGGAAAGGGCGCGTATCTGAACGGTGCGCGCATTCACGTCTCTCGCGCCGCAGAGTTGTCCGAAGCGCTGCTTGCCACCGGCTTTCCAAGCCGCAAGCGCCACGACAATCCAAACATCCACTTTTATCAGGAGTTCACGCTGCGCTCCCATGGAGTGCGCCGGGCGGGATCTGCGGCTCTCGACCTTGCGTACACAGCCTGCGGCCGCGTCGACGCGTACTGGGAGTTCAATCTCAATCCATGGGATACTTCCGCTGGGGCGCTACTCGTCCGTGAAGCTGGCGGAAGTATGACTACGTTCGATGGCAGTCCCTTCCGTCTCGACAGCAGGGAGGTGCTTGCTACGAACGGATTTTTGCGCGACGAGCTCCTTGGCTTTTTCGAGGAAATGTTTGCCGGGCACACTCTTGAGCCCATTCCCACGCCCGCCGAGTTTGCCGCCCGCCGCGCCCAGCGAACAAAGTCTTAGCCCATCCACGCGACCGGGCTTTTTGCGCCGGAGTCGTATCTCTCCGGCCTCAAGCTCCGGTACAATAAATTTGTCTAAACACCCTTTATGGAAGAGGATTTCCCATGGCATACGTAATCGCTGAACCCTGCATCGGCACGAAGGACATGGCATGTGTGGACGCATGCCCGGTGGACTGTATCCACCCAAAGAAAGACGAAGCGGCAAATGCCGAACAGGAGCAGCTCTTCATCGATCCCGTCGAGTGCATCGATTGCGGAGCCTGCGTCCCGGTCTGTCCCGTGTCGGCGATCTTTGCAGCCGACGATCTACCGGAAAAGTGGGCCAGTTATACCGACAAGAACTCCACGTTCTTCGGTCGCTAGAGATTTGTTTGCGGAGCCTTACAGCGCGCGGTCTCTCAGGCTGCGCGTTTTGCTTTTTCGGGGATGGTTTTCGGGTGGCAACGAAAACTGGAGCCGGTATACGTGTCATAAGGAAGGGAAGGCAGGATGAGTCAGGACGCACCGACCAAACGTACGCAAGTTGCTCGGTTGCCCAAGCGGGGCGACTACTCTGAAGCGACGATCTACAGCATTCTCGATGCCGGCTTTCTTTGCCACGTGGGTTTCGTCGTCGATGGTCAGCCCTTCGTCATCCCCACTGGCTACGGACGCCTCGGGAGCACGTTTTACCTGCATGGTTCAGCAGCCAGTCGTATGCTTCGCACGCTGGCTGACGGCGTCGAAGTCTGCGTCACGGTTACTCTTCTCGACGGCCTTGTGCTTGCCCGTTCCGCCTTCCACCATTCCATGAACTATCGATCGGTCGTGCTTTTTGGAACGGCAACCCTCATAGAGTCGCCAGAGGAAAAAACCGCTGCACTCCGCGCAATCTCCGAACAGATCGTGCCCGGACGGTGGGACGACGTCCGCTGGCCCACCGAGCAGGAACTCAAGGCCACCAAGGTTCTTGCCCTGCCCATCAGCGAAGCTTCAGCCAAGGTTCGAACGGGGCCGCCAGTGGATGATGAGGAGGACTACTCACTCAGGGTGTGGGCCGGCGTACTGCCCTTCCATGTGCAGACTGGAGCACCCGTGCCGGATCCGCGTCTGACTAGCGACGTTCAATCTGTGCCAGACTACCTCCTGGATTACGGCAAACGGCCTATTTGACTGAGATCCTCCGGCTGCGGGCTAGTTTCGATCCGACTTAAACTGATCTATTCCCGACTCTGCGAACAACTGGACACGCGCCGCGCCCGGGACTTTAATATCGGTGTTAGCAGAATGCCAGTTCGGTGTTCCGACAAGAGGAAATTTGTACCATGCTTAAGCAGAAAGCGGCCATATCGGCCTTCGCTCTCGCTTTGGCGCCGTCTTTTGCCTCGCAGACTACCGTTGTCAACCAGCCTGGTGCCGCCCCTCAACCGCACGTCATCAGAATGGTCACCCTCGTGGCCAACGTTGAGAAATCCATAGATACCGGGAAGGCTAAGGTCGGCGACCCTTTTGCGGCTAAAGTAGCCAACCCGGACAAGCTGAATGATGGCACGATTGTTCCTGCCGGTTCAATTCTCGAAGGCCGAATCGATTCCGTGACTCCGTCGGAAAATAAGGGCGATTCAATTCTCACCGTCACCATCGACAAGCTTGTAATTAAAGACGGCAAGGAAAGTCCCGTCAAGGCCACCATCATCCACGTCGCCAGCCTGGCGCCCATCACAGAGGAGAGGCCCTACTCCGAACCCAGCTCGTACCAGCGCCAGTACATCGCCGCTAGTCGACCCGCGAGCCTGCAGGATCCTAACGCTCCGAAAGGTCCTCATGCGATTCACGACCTCATCCTGACCAGTTCTCCGAATGACGCAACCTCAGGTACGTTTATCCAGGCGAAGAAGAATCTGCATTTGGCGAATACCGTGCAACTCCAGGTCTCAGTGGCGGTTGTTCCTCCAGGAAAAGTTGTCCGCTAAAACGCTCAAAATAAGATTGCTTCAGATTTATGGTTCTGCGAGCAACTGGACGCACTGCGCATCGACTCTTAAAATTCAAAGGACGGCCCCACGCCGAGTAGCGTCCATACGAAAAGGAAACTCCTCACCATGATCAGGCAGAAAGTATTCTTCGTGGCCCTTGCGGCCCTTCTCACCTCAGCTTCGTTCGTGGGTGCCCAAAGTTCGACCTCACCCCAGGCCGATGCGGGTCCTCAACCGCAGATCATTATGATGGTCAACCTGGTGGCGAATGTCGATAAGAGCATCGACACCAAGAAGGCCAAGGCGGGCGATCCTTTTACGGCAAAAGTGACAACAGCCGGAAAGCTCAATGACGGCACGAATGTTCCCACCGGCTCCCTTCTCGAAGGCCACATTGACTCGGTCACTCCTTCAGAAAATAAGGGCGATTCTGTTCTTACCGTCACGATTGACAAGCTTGCGATCAAGAACGGCAATGAGATCCCCGTCAAAGCAACCATCACACACGTCGCCAGCATTGCGCCCGTCACCGAGGATAAAGGCTACGGCGACCCCAGCTCCTACACGAAGTCCAACATCGCCGCAAGCAGACCGGCCAGCCTGCAGGATCCCAACGCTCCCCCGGCTCCGCATTCCGTTCCGGGCCTCACCCTGGCGAGCTCTCCCCATGACGCTGCCTCGGGTACATTCACCCAGGCGAAAGGGAATCTGCACTTAGCGAACACCGTACAACTGCAGGTCTCCGTCGGGATCGTTCCTCCGGGAGGGATTGTCAAGTAGACGCCGGGCACAGAAACGCCCCGGACATAAACCGGGGCGTTTTTATTTCGATGCGGCCAGGGCTAGAACTGGTTCCACAGGAACTGGTTGTAGACCTCGTGGTGAAACTGCACCTCCGAGGGCTTCACGCTTGTGCCCAGAAGTCGCGGGCAGCGATCCGCCGAGGCCTGCTTCAGGTCCGCGTACCGGCCCTTCACATCTTCGCCCAGTAGCTTCGTCACCCAGGTGGAGTTCCGGAAGTTCTCAAGGGCGGTGTAGATGTTGTCCGGCAGGAAGCGTCCGGCAGACCGCAGGTCGGGGATCGAGGCTGTTTCTCCGTCCAGGCCGGACTTGAAGATGGAGTACATCACGAGGTAAGGATTGGAGTCCGGAGCCACCGCGCGAACTTCGATGCGCGACGACCGCTCGTTGCCAATCGGGATGCGAACCATCGCGCCGCGATTGACCGCCGATGCATTAAGCTGGTTCGGCGCTTCGTAGTGCGGATCGAGACGGCGATACGCGTTGACGCTCGAATTCAGGAACAGGCAGATATCGTTGCCGTGAGTGAGAATGCGGTCGACAAACTCCCAACCAAACGACGACAGCTTTTCCTCGCCTTTCGGGTCCCAGAAGATATTCTTGCCTTCCTTGCTGATGGACAGGTTGGTGTGCATGCCGCTTCCGTTGACGCCCACCACGGGCTTGGGCAGGAAAGACGCCGTCATTCCCTGCTTGGTGGCAACCTGGCGGCAGATCAGCTTGTAAAGCTGGATCTGGTCGGCCGCTGCAACGACCTCCCCGTAACCGTAGTTGATCTCAAACTGTGACGGCGCGACTTCAGGGTGATCCTTCTCATTCTCAAAGCCCATGGCGCGCTGCACTTCGGCTGCGGTGTCGATGAAACTCCGCAGCGGATCACCCGGAAGCGAATGGTAGTAGCCGCCGGTGTTCACGTACTCGAAGCGGCCGGTCGAAGGGAAGAGCTTCTCAGCGTCGAGACCAGCAAAGAGGAAGCCCTCAATCTCATTCGCGGCATTCAGCGTGTAGCCGTGCTTATCGAAGAGGCCCTGGGCGTAGCCTTTGAGGACGCCGCGCATGTCGGCCGTGTAAGGCGAGCCGCCCTTGTCTATGACTTCGCCGAAGACCAGCACTTTGCCATGGCCAAAAAAGTCGGCGGGAGCAAAGTAGAACGCGCCCCAGTCGATTCCCAGGCGCAAATCGCTCTCTCGCTGCGCGGTGAAGCCGCGAATCGACGATCCGTCAAAGGTGAGGTTGTCATAGCTCTTCGTGATGAACTTCTTGTCGTAGTCCAGCATGTGCAGCCGGCCTTCGAGGTCGCTGAACAGCACGGTGACGGCCTTAATGCCTTTTTGATCGGTCAGATATTTCAGCCGCTCTTCCTGAATCTTGTCCGGGGCAACGCGCTTCATGCGCTGTTCCTTGGCTTTAAGATTCAGTTCTTCCAGCTCTGGATACGACAACGCCAGGAAATTACGAAGTTCAGTTGACATGGATCTCCTCAAATTGAGTTGAAAACACAGCCATCTCCCTACACTGCAATCTTTGCTGGCCGCCTGCCGATGTAGTTCAGATGTGAGGGATTAGCACTCTCAAACAAGACTACCGGGCCGGTTCAAAAAGGGAAAATAGTATTAATAAATGTGATCGTGACAATTTGAATCTTTTATCCACAACAATGGCCGTGAGGGCCATCGGCTGGAACAGCGCACGTCCTGCGTTCCGCTATTCTGAGACCAGTGATTGCCCATCAGGCCGAAGCCCTCGTCCTACGTACGTGGCCCGTTCATGAGGCTGACCATCTCGTCTCGCTCTTCACGCGCGATCAGGGAAAGCTCAAGGGCATCGCCAAGTCGTCGGCCAGATCCCGCAAGCGCTTTGGGGGAGCTCTCGAGCCCATGACCTACGTCCTGGCCAGTTACGTCGAAAAGCCGCGCCAGGAGCTCGTCCGCCTCGACTCCTGTGAGATTCTTGCCTCTCCACTCTCCGAGCCCGTCGACTACGCTCGTGCCGCCGCCCTCGCCTTCTTTGCCGAGGTGCTCGAAGAAACTCTCCCCGACCACGACCCGCAGGATCCCGTCTTCCGTCTTGCCCTCGCGGTCCTCGAACACACCCGCGCCGGCCAAATCTGGCTGCCCGTAACCTACTTTGGCCTCTGGATCATCCGCCTCATGGGCTGGATGCCGGACATTGCCCACTGCAATCTTTGCGGCCGACCCTTTGCCGGCGAGGCAGCGTACTTCAGCATTCAATCCGACGGACTCTTCTGTGTCGATCACAAACTCCCCGCCAACCGGATGCTTTCACCCGCCTCCCTCGCCACTGCCGCCCACATCCTGCGCGCGCCCATCGCAGCGTTGACCTCGGAGGACTGGCCCCGCACCCGCGCTGCCGATCTCCGCCGCTTCGCCATGCAGGCCCTCGAACGCCACCTCGAACGCAGACTCCACTCCGTTGCCGCGCTGGTTAAACTCGGAGGATAAGGCCTGTAGTCTTCCCACTGCCTCTGTCCCCTGTAGAATTCCAGTAGCGTTCCATCAACGGAAATCAAAAGTGTCTGCAACCATTACGGCTACCACTGTCCCTACGCGCACTGAGCCTCTCACCTTCCAGCAGTTGCTCTTCAGCCTGCAAACTTTCTGGGCCGAGCGCGGATGCATCCTCCAGCAGCCCTACGATGTCGAAGTTGGCGCTGGCACCATGTCCCCCGATACATTCCTCCGCGTCCTTGGACCGAGGCCCATCAACATCGCCTACGCTCAGCCCTCGCGCCGGCCCGCCGATGGCCGCTACGGCGAGAATCCCAATCGCCTCTACAAACACACGCAGTTTCAGGTCATCCTCAAGCCGCCGCCGTCCGATATTCAGGAGGTCTACCTCGCCTCGCTCGAAGCCATCGGCATCGACCTCTCCGAGCATGACATTAAGTTCGAGGAAGACAACTGGGAGTCACCCACGCTCGGCGCATGGGGCATCGGCTGGCAGGTGATGCTTGATGGGCAGGAGATTACGCAGTTCACTTACTTCCAGCAGTGCGGTGGCATCGATCTTGATCCGATCAGCGGCGAGATCACGTATGGACTTGAACGCCTTGCGCAGTTTCTGCAGGATAAAGAGTCGATCTATGACATCGTGTGGGTGCGCGATCCCAGGACCGGCAAGGCTTTCACTTACGGAGATATCCGGCTCGAAGAAGAACTGCAATTCTCGGTCTACAACTTTGAAGCCGCCGAGGTTGAAAAGCTCTGGGAGCACCTGCGTCTCTACGAAGCCGAGTGCCAGATGCTCCTCAAGAGCTACAACGACAGCTTTTCACCCGCTGCCGGAAAGGCGGCCGAGCGTCACGACAAGATCCACGACCGCCTCATACACGACGAAGAAGCCGCACCGCACTCGGAAGACATGCCATCTTCAGCAGCGCCGCTTCCCGTCCTCGGAGCCTACGACCTCTGCCTCAAGTGCTCGCATCTCTTCAATCTGCTCGATGCCCGCGGAGCTATCTCCGTCACCGAGCGCGTCGGCGTCATTGCCCGCATCCGCGCGCTGGCCGTTGGAGTTGCCAAAGCCTACGTAGCCCAACAGCAGGGCAGCCGTTAGCCTAGCAACGGCAGGACTGACTAAGAAAGCGAGCAGAGCCAGAAGCTAAAGCTAATAGCTAGAAGCTAGATATGAATTTTCTTTTTGAAATCGGACTCGAAGAAATCCCCGCACGCATGATCGCCGCCGCGCAGGCGGAACTGACCCGACGTATCGAAGACGTTCTGACGCGCGAGCGCCTTCTCGATTCCGGTCATGAGACGCACAGCTACTCAACGCCCCGCCGCCTCGCCGTGCTGGTCAACGGAGTCAACGCCGCCCAGGCCGACACGCAGGAGCAGCTCACCGGCCCCTCCTGGATCATCGCCTTCAAGAACGGCGAGCCCACGCCAGCCGCCCACGCCTTTGCCAAAAAAGCGGGAGTCGAAGTCTCCGCCCTCCAGAAAATCACCACGCCCAAAGGGCGAATACGTCTCAGCGCAATCGTTGAACGCAAAGGCCGCAGCGCTGCCGAAATCCTCGCCGAGCACCTGCCGAAAGAGCTCGCCGCCCTCTACTGGCCGAAGAATATGTACTGGCGCGCCGGCAAGCCCGAGCGCTTCGTCCGCCCGGTCAAATGGCTGCTCGCGCTCCTCGATCACGCCATCGTTCCCGTCGAGTTTGCCGGAGTCCACGCTGCAAACCTCACTTACGGTCACCGCATCCTCCATGGAGATTCCGCGCTCACCATCGAGCACGCCGTAGACTATCTCGGCGTCCTCGAAGCCGCACACGTCACTGCCGATGTCGAACTCCGCCGCCATCGCATTCGCAAGGGTCTCGACGTCGCCACGCGCACCATTCCCGGAGCCCGCTGGCGCGAGGACGAATCCCTAGTCGACACCGTCACCCACCTCACCGAGTGGCCTTCTGTCCTGCTCGGCAGCTTCGATTCCGAATATTTAACGCTGCCGGAAGAAGTGCTCGTCACCGTCATGCGCGACCATCAGAAGTACTTCGCCGTCGAAGACGCGGAAAGCAAGCTCGCGCCCTATTTTCTTACCGTCCTCAATACCCAGCCCGAAGAGCACGCCGACGAGATTATCCGCCACGGCAACGAGCGCGTTCTGCGCGCCCGCTTCAACGACGCCCGATTCTTCTGGACCTTCGACCAGAAGATTCCGCTGACGGACCGCGTTGAGATGCTGAGGGCGGTGACATTTCAGAAGGAGTTGGGAAGCTATTACGCGAAGACGGAGGCCACCGCAGATATAGTGGCAAGTCTTTCTGCGCTAGTGAACGATCGAATAAAACTCGACGTCAACGCTCTTCTTAGGGCGGCAGAGCTCGCGAAAACTGATTTGACCACTGATCTGGTCAAGGAATTCACCGAACTTCAAGGCATCGTCGGTGGTCTCTATGCACGCGCCCAAGGGCTGGGCGAGACCGTCGCGCAAGCCATATATTGGCAATACTCACCCGCAGGAATTGAAGATCCCATTCCGCCAACGATTGAAGGCCAGATTCTCGGGATCGCCGATCGCTTCCAGACGATAAGCGCTATGTTCAACATCGGGCTCGAACCGACTGGTTCTAAAGACCCCTTCGGCTTACGCCGGTCCGCAAATGGAATCGTGAAGATTCTCGCCGGGTCCAACCTGCCCCTTAGGCTTTCCGATCTGCACGAGAACGCCGACCTTTATGAATCTGAGTTGCCGGCAAATCTTCACTCATTCTTCCGCGATCGTCTTGAATTTTACCTGCGGGACTATCGCGGTTTTTCTTACGACGTAGTGAATGCTGTGCTCGCGTCTGGCTTTTACGATGTGCGCGATACCATTGCTCGCGTGGAGGCTCTCAGTGCTGTCCGTGACTCAGAAGATTTCGCCGCAATATCTGCAGCATTCAAGCGCATCAAGAACATTCTTCGTCAGGCTTCAGAAAAGGGCCAATTCGATTGGGAGCTACGGAGGGTCTCATTCGCAGAGGAGAACCTCTTTATTGATGGTGCAGAACGTCGACTACATGAACACGTGAGAAATCTTGCCACTCCTGTGGAAATGCTCCGAGTTAGTCGTCGATACCACGAAGCCCTCGAACAGATCGCAACCCTCCGCCCCCATGTTGATCTCTTCTTCGACAAAGTCATGGTTATGGTTGAAGACCCCGTGATCCGCACCAATCGCTTGGCGCTGATTGCAGAAGTTAACAGCAATTTCTCCTCCATCGCCGACTTCTCAGAAATTGTCACTGTGGCATAATTCCGGAGTATGAATCGGTCATACTCCGGAGTAAAATCCTGCCATGCCATCATCTTCCAAGCGAACCTTCAGTCTGCCGTCCGTCCAGGCCCGGTATATCGATGCCAAGGTCAAATCGGGAGCCTATGCTTCCGCCAGCGAAGTGGTGCGCGCCGGCCTTCGCGCCCTCCAGGAGCGTGACGAGGCGATGGAGCGCTGGCTGCGGGAAGAAGTCGTACCCGTCTGCGAGGAAATCGACGCTGATCCCTCCCAGACCGTCTCGGCGGAAGAGCTTACAGCCGCCATCCATACTCATCGTGCCCGGCGCACGCGGAAATCTGCGTGATCTATGAGGTGCGCTTCAGCAAGAGAGCGCAGGCCGACCTGATCTCGATCCACGATTACATTGCCAAGCGGAGTGACGAATCCGTTTCTCTTCGCTACTTCGAGCGCATTCGCGATTATTGCCTTACGTTGAGCAGCTTTCCCGAGCGAGGCAGATCCTGGCAATACGTCTTTAAAGGAGTGAGGACGATCGGCTTCGAGCGCCGTGTGTCGATTGCCTTTCGCATCAAAGGGCAAACGGTCACGATTATTCGCGTCATGTATGGTGGTCGCGATATCAACAAGATGCTGAAGGCAAAATAGGAGTGATGCACTTCCGCGAACAAGTCTCGCTGGCTCCCTACACGACCTTCAAGATCGGAGGCCCAGCCCGCTGGTTCGCCGACGCCTCGACCGAAGAGGAAATCCTCGAAGCCGTCGGCTTTGCTCGCTCGCGCAGCCTGCCGCTTTTCGTTCTCGGTGGCGGCAGCAATCTACTGGTCTCCGACGCAGGCTTCCCCGGACTCGTCCTCCATATCGCGCTCAAGGGCATCGAGCAGCAAGAGGAAATCTTCCGCGTCGCCGCTGGAGAAGACTGGGACAGCTTTGTCACCCACGCCATCAAGAAGCATTACGCGGGCATCGAATGCCTCGCTGGAATCCCCGGCACCGTCGGCGGCACTCCGGTCCAGAACGTCGGGGCCTACGGCCAGGAAGTTGCCGAAACCATCGCCGCCGTCCGCGTAGTCGATCTTGCCAGCCTCCAATTTGCTGAGCTGTCGCCGGACGCCTGCGGCTTCTCCTATCGCCGCAGCATCTTCAACTCCACCGAGCGCGGGCGCTACATCGTCACTCGAGCCGACTATGTGCTCCGGAAAAACGCCGCCCCACGCATCGCCTACGCCGATCTGAAAAAGCATTTTGCCGGGGCGGCAGAGCCCACTCTCGCCGAGGTGAGCGCAGCGGTCAGGAAGATTCGCCACCAAAAGGGCATGCTTATCGTTGACGGCGACCCCGACTGCCGCAGCGCCGGAAGTTTCTTCAAGAATCCGGTAATCTCCGCCGAACACTACGTGAAGATCGTCGCTGAGCAACCCGAAGAAGTCCCCCACTATCCGGCTCCCAGCGAAGAGGTAAAGCTTCCTGCAGCATGGCTCGTCGAGCAAGCAGGCTTCCACAAGGGCTACGCGCTCGGCGCAGCCGGCATCTCCAGCCGCCATACCCTCGCGCTCATCAACAAGGAAAACGCGAAGGCCGCCGACATCCTCGCTCTCCGCGATCAGATCGTTGCCGCGGTCGAGCGAAAGTTTCGCATCCGTCTTGATCCCGAACCCGTCTTCCTAGGCCCCGAATCGAATCTCTGAAGCCGCGCACGCCCCAAGCTGTTCTAGTACTCGCTCCCGATAAGGAGCAAGAACGGTTCGTGCCGGACCCTGAGCCGCGATCCGCCCAGCCTCCAGCACGATCGCGTCCGCATTCATCTGCCACGCATCGGCCAGATCGTGCGAGACATACAAAACCGGCACACCGCTCGTTCGCAGATTCTCTGCAATCGCACTCTTGGCGGTGGCATCAAGCGCCGCAAACGGCTCATCGAGCAGCAACAGCTCAGGGTCGGGAGCCAGCGCGCGAGCCATCGCAACCCGCTGCTTTTCGCCCCCGGACAATCGTTCAGGCTTGCGATCCGCCAGTGATTCCGCCTCGAACAACCGCAGCATCTCGCTTACCCGCGCCTCCCGCCTGTCACCTGGCACCGCATGCAGCCCGAACGCCACGTTCGCCCGCGCCGTCAGGTGCGGAAACAACGTCGCCTGCTGGGTAACGAAACCGATCCGTCGCAATCCCGGCGCAACCGTCAATCGTGAGTCCGTATCGACAAGCACCCGCTGACCCAGGAAAATCCGCCCGCGATCCGGCGCAATCAATCCGGAGAGAATCCGCAGCAGTGTCGTCTTTCCCGCGCCAGAAGCTCCAAAGAGAACCGTCCAGCTCGATCGGAGCGCGAAGCGCGCCTCCAGCACAAATGGGCCACGGTTGAATCGCACATCCGCCCGCAGCATCGTGTCTTCAGCCACGCTGTGCCTCACCCAGGCCCGGACGCCGCCGCGAATAGAGCAGCACCAGCGCTGCCACGGAGATCATCACCAGCACCAGCGCCGTCCGGTTGGCCTGCGCATAGGCAAAGTCCTGCACCTGGTCGTAGATCGAAATCGACAACGTCCGCGTAGCCCCGGGAATATCTCCCCCAATCATCAACACCACGCCGAACTCGCCGACCGTATGCGTGAAGCACAACACTGCGGCCGTCAACACCGATCGTGCTGAAAGCGGCAACAACACCGCGCGCAACATGCGCAACCGGGAAGCGCCCAGCAGCCGGGCCTGCTCCAGCAGCGCAATGTCTACGCCTGAGAATCCCGTCACCAGGGGCTGCACCGCAAACGGAAGGCTGTAGATCATTGACCCGACCACCAGCCCGGCAAACGAAAACGCCAGCGGGTGACCCGTGAGCTGAATCCACGCCCTTCCAAACGCTGTTCTCGGTCCCAGCAGCACCAGCAGATAAAACCCCAGCACCGTAGGAGGCAGCAGCAACGGCAGAGTAGAAACAGCCTCCACCAGCGCGCGCAGGCGTGAGCCAGTGAATGCGATCCAGTAAGCAAGAGGAACCGCAATCAAGAGAAGCAGCGCCGTCGTGACGATGGCGAGCCGGAATGTCAGAGCCAGGGCCTGGAGATCCATTGCCTGTTACTCACTTATTTCGCCGGAGCGAGACCGCCGGCTTCAAGCCGATGTTGGATCGGCGCGGACGCTAGGAAGTCGAGAAAACGATGCGCAGGCTGCGTTCCCGAAGGATGTTTCACAATCACCACGCCCTGCAAAATCGCCGGATATGCATCTTGCGGCACCGGCACATACTGTCCGCTCGCACGCAGGCTTGGAGACAGCGCCGAGGTCAGCGAGATCAGCCCCAGCTCTGCATTTCCCGATTCAACATACTGTGCTGTCTGGGCGATATTCTCGGCGATCACCAGCTTCGATTTCAGCCCGCTCATACAAGCCCAGATGCTCGAGCGCCGCTTTCGCCGCGCGGCCATAGGGGGCGTGCTCCGGATTCGCCATCGCCACCGACTTCAATGCGAGGATCCTTCAGCGACTCCATCGAAAGCGGGCGAAAGCGCCCATCCCTGCGAGCCCACAAAACGAGCGTGCCTCGCGCATAAACAATCGGCTCTGTCTCCTCCGCAAGCCCCGCCGCGATCACTCGCTGCGGAAATCCCAGATCGGCCGCCAGAAAAACATCAAACGGCGCGCCATTCAGGATCTGTGTCGCCAGGGTCGCCGAAGACTGGTACGAAGCCTCGGCATGAACGCCGGTCTGCGATTCAAACTCAGCCAGGATCGACGGAAGCACCGGCTGCTAGGTCGGCCGCCGCCGCGATGCGAAGTGTCTGCTGTGCACACATGCTGTGCAAAAAGCATCGCCAGCAGGCACAGGATCACCCTGCGCGGATCAGACACGCAGCACCATCACTTCGGTCGATTTCACCAGCGCGGCAACGGTTTCGCCTACCTCGAGCTGCATCTCGCGCGCAGCCTCGGCGGTAATGATCGACGTGATTACCTGGCCGCCGATCGAAAGCTTTACCTGCGCCAACAGTCCGTCGTACTTCAACTCGACGATGCGGCCCGTGAGCTGATTCCGCCCACTCACAGTACGCATCATCTGCCGCTTCGGAGTATCCGGACGCTTCGCCTTGTGCAGAAAGCTATCCAATTCCGCCTCGGGAATTCGATAGTGCCCGCCCGGCGTCTTGACCGTTTTGATCTTTCCCCGATAAATCCACTGCTTGATTGTCGGATAGGAAATTCCCAGCCGTAATGCAGCCGCGCGAGGTGTAAGCAGAGAAGCCACGCTACGATTTTATACGAAATTTCCCGCAGGTTCATATGAATCAGATCCGAATTGCCGACCCCGTTCAATGATGGCATCTGCATGAGTGGCAACTGGCTCACTGGTATTCTGAAAAGAATCATAATGATGCAGGACACCCACCAATTGCGCTGCACCGGATGCGCCCGCGTGATCGCGCACGAGGATCTGAAAGAGAATTTCCGTTGCGCCGAATGCGGAGATCTCTTCGAGGTCGAATATCCAGCCTGGAGCGTACAAGCAGGCACCGCCGCCAAACGCATGTTCCCCAATCCCAGCGCTCTTCGCTGGCTATGGAAAGAGCGTCGCACCTCCACCGACCTCAAAGACCAGAGCGGCGTGTGGCGCTTTCGCGATTTGCTGCCAATCCTGCGCGACGAGGACAACATCGTCTCTCTCCGCGAAGGCAACACGCCCCTATACGCTCTTTACCGCGCCGCCCGCGCGACCGGTATCGCCAGCCTCTATGCCAAACACCAGGGCATGAACCCGACCGGCTCGTTTAAAGACACGGGCATGACCGCCGCTCTCTCCGTAGCCCATGAACGGGGATTCAGCTGGGTTGCTTGCGCCTCGACTGGCAATACATCCGCCGCCATGGCCGCATACGCAGCCCGCGCAGGTATGCGCAGCCTGGTGCTAATTCCGGAGGGCAAAATCGCCTGGGGAAAGCTCTCACAGGCTCTCGACTACGGTGCGCTCACTTGCCAGCTCCGGACCGACTTCGACGGCTGTGTGCGCGTACTCACAGAAATTGTCCGCCGCGCGCCCGTCTATCTGCTGAACTCCGTCAATCCTTATCGCCTTGAAGGACAAAAGACGCCGGCGCTTGAAATTGCCGAGGAACTCGACTGGCAGGTTCCCGACCACCTCATCGTGCCCGGCGGCAACCTCGCCAACAGCTCCGCGCTGGGCAAGGCATTTCTTGAGATGAAGCACCTCGGCCTCACCGGCCGCGTCCCGAAAATCTCCATCGTGCAGGCCGAAGGCGCCAATCCTCTCTACCGCAGCATGCAGGCCAACGATGGGAAGTACCTTACCCCCGTCGAGGCCGACACCCGCGCCAGCGCCATCCGCATTGGCAATCCTGCCTCATGGCGCAAATCCGTCCGCGTCATTCATGCGACCGGAGGCTGGGTCGAGCAGGTATCGGAAGCCGAGATCGCCCTCGCCAAAGCCGAGATCGGAGCCGAAGGCATCGGCTGTGAACCGGCCTCCGCCGTCACGCTGGCTGGACTGAAAAATCTCGTCGCGGCAGGGAAGATCGATGCATCGGAAACTGTTGTGCTGCTGCTCACCGGCCACACCCTCAAGGACTCCGACTACACCATCCAATACCATCGCGGCGATCTGCTTCGCGAGGATGAGCTCACCACGCTCCGCGCAGAGATCGACGCCACGCGCCGCAACACCGTTGAGCTCGATGCAGATGCCGACCAGGTTCTTCGCGCTCTCGATCGGATAGCGCAGTGAACGCTGCGCCGCTCCAGTTACGTCTGCCCGCCACATCGGCAAACCTCGGTCCCGGTTTCGACACGCTCGCGATCGCGCTCAATGTCTATCTTGAAATCCACGCCCGCGAAGCCGAAGCCTTTTCGATTCATGCCAGCGGCCGCAATCTCGAGGTATGCGGAGCGCTGGAGCGCAACCTGCTCCTCGATGTCTACCGCAAGACCCTCGTAGCGCACGAGCGCGAGCCCAGGCCGCTCGCTCTTGAAGTCAACAACGGCATCCCACTCGGAATGGGCTGCGGTTCTTCGGCAGCCGTGCGTCTCGCAGGCGTGGCGCTCGCCGCGCATTTCGGTCAACTCGGTTGGGACCGCGAACGAATTCTCGCCGAAGCCACCAAACTCGAAAGCCATCCCGACAATGCTGCCGCCTGCTGGCTGGGAGGCTTCGTCGCCGGTTGCTGGGACGGAGTCAAGCTACGCGCCGTTTCTCTCCCGGTGTCCTCGGCATGGCAAGCGCTAATCGTCATACCGGAGAAGCCTCTCGCCACTGTGGCCTCTCGCGCCGTCCTCCCGCCCTCTTACAACCGCGCCGATGTCGTCGCTAACCTGCAGCGTGTCGCTCTTCTCACCGCCGCCTTCGCCACCGGACGCGGCGAATTCATCGCAGAAGCCATGCGGGACCGCATGCACCAACCCTACCGGAGCAAAGTATGCCCGCTGCTGCCGCGCCTCCTGCCGCTCTCAGGTTCGGACAGTATCCTTGGCGTCGCACTGAGCGGAGCAGGGCCTGGCGTGCTCCTCCTCGTCGAATCTTCGAGTGCAATCGAATCGATAGAAGTTCGGGTGCGACAGGCTGTTTACGAGCCTCGGACCCATCGAAATCCTCCGCTGCGAAATCGAAAATCAGGCTGCGAAAATGATCTCTGGCGAACTACCACTCCCGTAACGTAAAAGCAGCATTACCTTAGGATTACCTAAGATTCCTTGCAAGAAAGGTTGCAAAGCAATACTTTCGCAACGTGGGCAGTTCTGGGGGAGGGCTGCTCTAGCGCCTGGGTTCCTTAATCGGAGCCCGGGCGCTTTTTGATTTTGGTGTGGGTTGTGGGCTCAAAAAGCCGGCTGCTCACGCGCGCTTATCCTCTCGCTCTTCTCAACCACAAGTCCTATCGTGCACAATGAATCGCATGCGCCGACTCTACGAGCCCCATCGGCCGCCGACGTGGGCCGAACGACGAGGACAGCGCCCGGCATCCCTGGCTCTCGCGCTCCTGAAAATCGATTGGTGGATGGAGTGGGCCGCCTGGGCGCTCGGCAACTGGGCCTTCCTTGAGATTCTTGAAAACCTCGGCACTTTTTCTGTGCTGATCGCCGTGATCTTTTACTTCGCAGGCAGCGGCGATCGTACCCGGCAGAGGCACTACGCCGCCTGGGCCGTCATCAACAGTGCGCAGGGCAAGGGTGGCAGCGGCGGTCGAATCGAGGCGCTGCAGGAGTTGAATCAGGATCACGTGCCTTTGATTGGACTTGATGGTTCCTTGGCTTTTCTCCAGGGCGTTCAATTATCGAAAGCAATGTTGAGCCGCTGTTCGTTTCAGGACGCCGATTTGCGGCAGAGCATCTTTCGCTCGTCTGATCTCAGCTTCTGTAATCTTCGCTCGGCGAACTTTCGCAACGCGGACTTTGACCATGCGCAACTCGCCGATGCCGACCTCTCTGAAGCGGATCTCACCGGTGCCAACCTCAGTTCAGCGAACCTGGCGCGCGTCGATCTCGCTGATGTGGATTTGAGGAATGCGAATCTCAGCGGCGTAGGTTGGAAGGAAATTTCGTCTATGCGCCTTGCGAATATCTTTGGAGTCAAAAATCCTCCTGACGGCTTTCTCGCGTATGCGCTAGCTCACGGAGCTGTCGCCGCCCAGACCGACGACGAGTGGACGGCGCTGCAAAACGCCATCAAGCATTAAACCCTGATGGAAGTTTCATAATCCTGATAGTGTGATGTCCCATCCTGGTCTGATTGTCGAAGACCGGCGGCGGCGGAAGACTCGCCCAAACGATTGGAGCCTGCACCGCAGTACTCCATGCGCTTACCGTTCGCCGTTCGCAACGGCCTTCTCCAAAATCTTGTCCGGCTCGTTGGCTCGCTTAGGATCACTTTGGCGGCTGTTCGCGGACAGAACTCGGACAGTTATTACGCTAACTGAAGCAGGAGTAGGCTACCGCGCTCGAACTGCCCAACCGAGCATCAAGAGCTCGCTGGCTGCGATCCAGCTTCCAGCCACGCGCACCGCAGTTCGAGCCCACTGAGCGCGAAGTCGTAATACGAAGGCTGCAGAGAGAGCGATTAAGACAAACACGGCGGAGGCCAGTCCGAGTAAAGCTACTACGGCGGTGTCGACCTGCCCCATGCCTACCCCGTTCGAGTATCCATGATAGACGCCTAATAGAGCCGCCAAAGCGGTAGTCACGCGCAACGAGACCTTCGCATCCGCGGCAAGCAGTCCTCCGAGCAAAAGAAACCAACTTGCCGCCAGAAACGGATGTGGCGTCGAGGTCATAGCTCTAAGTCCGACGACCCCCCCGAGCAACCACGCAATAGGAAGCGTGAACAGCGCCCACCGCCCGTATCTGGCGCCGCGCAGTCCCACCAACAGGGCCAGGCCGAACACCGGAGCAATGTCTTTGGGGCTCATAAGGAAGTGCATCAGTCCGTCGTAGAATGGCCCCATACCCGTGGAGTTAAGGTGGGCCTCGGCGCGGAGTGGATACATCAAGAATGTGAAGACAGCAAAGGCGTACAAGGGCAGACGAGACTGCGTGGTATCTTTCATGCGACCGCCTTCCACATGAAATACATTCCGCCGACGCTCACGACGCCGCCGGCAAGTCGCAGCATTCGCTGTCCCCATCCCCAGCGATGAACCGTACCTATAGTGATTCCGACGGCATGCAGGCATCCCGTGGCGATCACGAAACCCATGCTATAGAGCAGCCCGCTTTGGCCGGGCGGCAGTTCGGTTCCGTGTGCATGTCCGTGGAAGATAGCGAAGACGCCTACGAGCAGAGCGGCTGCAGCAAGCGGCGGCCGCACCTCAAAAAATACCGCCGCGCCTAGGAGAATGGCTGACGCAGCAATGCCATATTCAACCCCGGGAAGGGGCACGCCCATGAGCCCCAGCATTCCGCCGAACGCCATTACCATCGGGAAGGCGACAGGCAAAAGCCAGATCGCCGGGCTGCCAAGTTGTGCGCCCCACAATCCAACCGCGACCATCGCGAGCACGTGATCGAGTCCCGAGATCGGGTGCCGAAAGCCCGTGACGAACCCTTTGGCCTCACCTTGCTGTGGATGCGCAAAGGCCGCCTGCGCCCAAAGCAGCATCGGCAGGAGGACGGTCATCCATCGCGACAAGATCTGCCGCCGCGTGGTCCTCATTAGTTACCTCCGAAGAGCATTGTGAGGCGCTGCACGGTCCAAAACGCGCCGAGCGAGCCGACTGTATAGCCGGGAACGGCCTGAGCCCACCGCGGCCAGCGCACTTCGAGTATGCGGAAGGAACGCTCCAACGCGAGAATCAGCCCGATGAAACCAAGCTGCCCGAGTTCGACGCCAACATTGAAACTGACGAGCGCCAGCGGCAGCTCATGGCGCGGCAGGCCGGCACTGGTCAACGCGCGACAACCGCTGGCCACAGCAGCTGTCCGATCATTTCACCCCGCACGCCGATGACGATGAGGTATAGCATCGCCAACGTGCTGTAGGCCAGCATTCCGCTAACTGGCTGGAAGTCGGGCCAGCAGGCAACTCCCAATCCGATCAGAGCAATGCCAGCGAGGCGACTCATGATAGCGCCGGCGCCACTGATCTCTGCACCGAACAGCGGCCGAACCACAATAGGCGGGTAACCGATCCAAACAGTTCAACTTCGCTAGCAACCCATATAGCTTGGGGCCGGGGGACACAAGCCGAAGCGAGCCTGTTCGGTTGTCTCCTGCCAGAGCTTGTTGAGCAATACATGAGTACGAGAGGTGCCATCCCCAGAGGAATCGCAGGAGGTGCGACAAACCTATTGCCAGATAAAGACTTACATGCAGTGCAGCTTGTCGGCGAGCTAGCGGCGCACTGGCCATGCCGGTGCCGGCGAAGCTGGTGAGGCCGGCAGGAGTACCGAAGTCTAAGACCGGCCTGTTCGGGGTCTCAGAGCAGAAGGTGAGCGGAGTAACGAAGTACGTCGCCAGCCTGAAGCACAAGGGCCAGAACATCTATTGCGGCATGCACGATACGAAGGAGGCAGCAGCCAGGGCCTACGACAAAAAGGCGTATGAGCTGAAGGGAGTCAACGCCAACCTGAATTTCCCGGAGGAGATATTCACAGGAATTGCACAGGGAGAATAATCAGAGCTTTTTGGAGGTTTTTAACCGAGTCTGCGTAAGTGGTCTTAAGTTGGCTCACGCATGTTGTAAGCGGTTGCGGGGGCTGGATTTGAACCAGCGACCTTTGGGTTATGAGCGACCTAATAACACGTATATTGTTGACTCTAAAGCACTAATGGCGACTCAAAAGTACGGAAAAGTACGCATCGGATAGGCTACAGGGAGTGCATCGGGAGTGAATTTCGACCGTTGGGTTTTGTGACATTTTGTGCCCAACAGTGGGTTTGACCGTTGGGTTTTACGGATCGGATTTTTCCGATGCGCAGATTCTGGAAGCGCATGTTGTTTCAGCGGTTTGCATCCAAAATTCCCACTCCCAATAGACTCCCGATGACGGGAGTGAGAATTCCGTGCCCCAACATGCCGCAGACTCAAGTTCCGGCAAAATGAGCTATGGCATCTCTGATCGAGAACATCTTAACGAGAGCAAGCGGATTGGCCGAGGGTACTCCGGTCATCAGCAGGATGTTCCTGGATCTGGGAACAAAGCCTGCAATTCGCAACGCGCTCTTGCGGCTACTTCGGTCGCAGAAGCTACTTCGAGTCGGTAGGGGAATCTGCGTCGTGCCGGTTGTCAGCCGTTTTGGGAGCAGCGCTCCTTCGGCCCATCGGTTCATCGAAGAGTTGTCCAAGCAATCTGGTGAGGACATTGTCTCGTCGGGTGCGACGACCGCAAACGCTCTTGGCCTGACAACGCAGGTGCCCATCCAGATGGTCTATTGGACATCCGGCCGCGGCCGGAAGTTGAACCTCGGAAAGCTGGTACTCCAGTTAGAGCATGTTGCCTCTTGGCAGCTTGTCCTCGCCAAGGAGCCTGCGGGAGAGATCGTCCGGGCCCTCGCGTGGGCTGGCCCAGACCGAGTGCATACGGTGCTGAAGGAGATCGAGGGGAAGGTCCCACGAGCCGACATGGTGAAGGTAGCTCAGCAAGCCTCCCGGCTTCCTGAATGGTTCGCGAGCGCCTTAAGTCGGATCTCCGACATTGCTACGTAGCAGTTGCGGAGGCGACAGGAACCCTTAATAGCGTCCGCCGCTATTCAAAGATAAACTCTTATGCTTTAATAGTCAATGAGGCTATTAAAGCATGTCCAAACCGCCTAAGACCGCCAGTCGCAGTCGCTATGTGACCTCCACCATGTCCGGTGAGCGAGTCCAGGCGTTCGTTCCAGCCCCTCTGCCTCCCGATGCTCGGACCGTCGACTTGGCCTCTTTGCAGGGCATCCTGGCCGAGGCGAATCAGGCGGTCGGTCGGCTGGACGGGATGACTTCAGCCTTCCCGGACCTGAATCTCTTCCTCTATTCCTACGTCCGCAAAGAGGCTGTGCTGTCCTCTCAGATCGAGGGAACACAGTCCTCGCTCTCCGACCTGCTGCTCTACGAGAATGCCGAGATTCCCGGCGTTCCCCTTGATGACGTGCAGGAGGTATCGAACTACGTTGCCGCCCTCAATCATGGACTCAAGCGGCTACGCGGCGGCTTCCCGCTATCGCTCCGGCTAATCCGCGAGATCCATGAGGTATTGCTGTCGAAGGGACGCGGGAGTCACGCTCAGCCTGGCGAGTTTCGCAAGAGTCAGAATTGGATCGGAGGATCGCGCCCTGGAAACGCCGTCTATGTGCCGCCGCCGCCAGAGTATGTCATGGATTGCCTTGGAGATTTGGAGTTGTTTCTCCATCAAGAGGAGAACTCGCTTCCACTGCTGGTGCGGGCCGGACTCGTTCACGCCCAGTTCGAGACGATCCACCCTTTTCTAGACGGTAATGGACGAGTGGGCCGGCTGCTCATTACCTTCATGCTCACCGAGAAGCAGATGTTGCATGAGCCTGTTCTCTACCTCAGCTTATTCTTCAAGAAACATCGGAGGTTGTACTACGACCGACTCAACGGAACGCGCAAGAATGAAGGCTGGAAAGAATGGCTGGATTTCTTCCTACAGGGTGTGCGTGACACCGCCAATCAAGCGGTACAGACCGCTATTGAGATTGACCGGCTGTTCCGTGCGGATAAAGAGAAGATCGATCAGTTCGGCCGTGGCGCACCATCAGCTCTGCTCATCTACCAGCTTGCCCAGGCAAGTCCCATCTTCTCCATCAAGCACGCTGCCCGCGAATCGAAGCTCAGCTTTCCAACAGCATCAGCGGCCATTCAGCGCTTGACCGATGCCGGAATACTTCACGAATCCAGCGGCAAACGCCGGGATCGCTTGTTCCTGTATGCAAAGTATTTAGATGTCCTCAATCGCGACCTCTGAGTCCTTCGACAACAAGACTTAAATTTGGTCTATAAGTGCCGAGAAGCCGACTTCACGTACCATTGTTCTCAGCGAGCTGGGACAACAAGACAATACGACCGCAAGGCTGATCATTCACTATGCTCAATACAGCAAAGGCTCATTTTGATGAAGCTTTGCAGCGAGCCCGAGAGCTTCAAGTGCATGCCCTTGGCATACCCGTAGGCAACCTAAGGGACGATATCCTACGAGCCGCATGGATGATGGGAGTAGGTGCATGTGACGCTTACTTTTCGGACGCCTACGCAGACCTCATCGCCCGTACCCTACGCGCAAAAGACCTTGAGAAAGCAATTAATCTTCCGGATCGACTCAATAATCTCAAAATTCCCGTGATCGCGGTAATAGGCCAAGCGAATGGTGGTTGGCGTTGGAGAATGGCGGCCAGAGAATTGATAGAGGATGAAAACGTTCTCTCGCTTGAGAAGATCAAGACGCTGTTCAATCACTTCTTTCGTAAGGGGCATAAGTTGCTGACCATCGAGACAATAGAAGGATGGATCTTGCATCGGAACGCAAAATCGCGCCTCTTCGGCATGACATCGACCGCTTATAGAGCATTGAACAATCAACAAAAAAACGCTGCCCGCAAGGATGCGCTTGACCAATTCAATGAGCTTTTCGGCGAGATTTTTCAGCGCCGTCATGACTGTATTCATAACTGTGATCGGCCCAAAATTGCGCTTCAACCGATATCGGAGGTCGCGGTCGAGAAGAAGCTGCAAGATGTTGAGTTCTTGGTATGTCGAGCTCATGACGCCTTGACTGCTGAGTTCCCAATATATCTGCGGACATTGGGATTCAGTGCGGTAACGCGCAATAGCGTCTGTGGGTGATATGCAGCCGACAAGCCTATTGTTAGTTTCAGTGCTGCTGATAGGAACTCATTCACATCTCGTCATGATTACTCCTGATGAACGCGGTTGTATTTAATGGACACGGTGGCGGTCTAGTAAAGGTGGCTTGGAAGCTCCACTGCCTTATCGAGGCGCAATAGACGCAACTGTCCCTCTAAATACGCCGCTGTACGGCCCCTGCTTATGCGCTGAGCGCATAAGAGAATCCCGGAAAGTCATTGGACGCGGGCCTTGAGCAGCCCATAAGGTCTGGCTATCGCAACTGAATTCACCGTTGCTGGAGGTAGCCAATGATCCGCCAAAGCAGTGCTCCAAGCCGTCCAAACCGCCTCGCCAATCGCAAGGCCTCAGCCTTTTCAAAGCAATCTCTCGCCCACGCTTTCCGCGTGGTGGCTCCCGCCCTCTTTGCGCTCACATTCGCGAGCGTTGCCCATGCTCAAGGAACGATGGATTTCTCCGGCGCTCAGACGCTTATGGGGACATTCAAAACGTTCGCCGTCTATGCGGGCGCTGTCATCTGCTTCGGCGGTCTGATCTTCGCTGGCATTCGGATGATGAGCGGTCGCTTTCAGGATGCCATTCCCGGCCTCTTCGGTGCGCTGTTCGGTGCTGGCGTTCTCGGATGGCCATGCCACTCCTGCGCTGCAGGTGCTCTGCTCACGATGGGCCACGTGATTGCGACCGTCATCGGCGGCGCTGAACCAGAGTCATATCGCAGCCAGACGGTGTAATTGCGCGCTATCTGGCCACGGTTGAGCCAAAACGGCACATAGTCCCGAAAACGGCACAAAGTCTTTGAAGTCGAGGCGGAGTCTACTCATGTTCCGATCGGCAATGTGCGATAAGCGTGTCAGTGGGTGATTTTCAAGCCGCGTGTAGCAATACAACTATTGATCTCATTGTCACGTTAGTCCAAAGGGTGGAGACCTCCCTATCATGCGTAAGAGTGCGGCAGCATCGAAGTTAGTTTGTACAGCCTTATGCCTAGTCGTCTGCTCAGCCTCCTTTGGACATGCGGCCGCTACCAATCCCGCCGCACCATTTGTCATTGCAGGGCCAAGCGCTGTTGTTCTTGGACAATCAGCATCCTTCACCGCCACGTCGACTGGAAGCACGCTGCAGTGGAGTGTCAATGGTATTCCAGGAGGTAACGCAATCGTCGGCTCCATCCAGAGCACAGGGCTGTATCTAGCGCCAGCGACGATGCCCGCTGGAGGCACCGTAACCATCAGTTGCACTAATAACGTCGGGCAGAGCGCTTCTAAGGTTGTCGAGCTCGTGAAGCCATTAGTGATCACAGGACCAAGCGCTGTTGTTCTTGGACAATCAGCATCCTTCACCGCCACGTCGACTGGAAGCACGCTGCAGTGGAGTGTCAATGGTATTCCAGGAGGTAACGCAATCGTCGGCTCCATCCAGAGCACAGGGCTGTATCTAGCGCCAGCGACGATGCCCGCTGGAGGCACCGTAACCATCAGTTGTACAAATGCAAATGGGCAAGCCGCTTCGCAGGTCGTCGCACTTACGAAGCCGTCCCAGGGTCCAGCGAAGCCATTAGTGATCACAGGACCAAGCGCTGTTGTTCTTGGACAATCAGCATCCTTCACCGCCACGTCGACTGGAAGCACGCTGCAGTGGAGTGTCAATGGTATTCCAGGAGGTAACGCAATCGTCGGCTCCATCCAGAGCACAGGGCTGTATCTAGCGCCAGCGACGATGCCCGCTGGAGGCACCGTAACCATCAGTTGTACAAATGCAAATGGGCAAGCCGCTTCGCAGGTCGTCGCACTTACGAAGCCGTCCCAGGGTCCAGCGAAGCCATTAGTGATCACAGGACCAAGCGCTGTTGTTCTTGGACAATCAGCATCCTTCACCGCCACGTCGACTGGAAGCACGCTGCAGTGGAGTGTCAATGGTATTCCAGGAGGTAACGCAATCGTCGGCTCCATCCAGAGCACAGGGCTGTATCTAGCGCCAGCGACGATGCCCGCTGGAGGCACCGTAACCATCAGTTGTACAAATGCAAATGGGCAAGCCGCTTCGCAGGTCGTCGCACTTACGAAGCCGCTGGTGATAACCGGGCCCACGTCTCTCGTTCTAGGGCAAACAGCATCGTTCACTGTCACGCCGGCTGAACCTTCGTCGCAATGGAGGGTAAACGGCGTCGCTGGTGGCAGCGCAAGCGTTGGCTACATCCAAAACTCGGGCATGTACCAAGCCCCTCCCAATATGCCCGCTGCGGGGACGATAACAATCAGTTGCGCCGATGCGATCGGGCTGAGCTCTTCTCTCAGTATTACACTCCAGAATGCCTCACCGTCTCTCTCAACTGCGCAGATTGCACAGGAAACTTCTGTGAGCTTCACGCTTACAGTAACCGGTTCTGGTTTCAGTACTGCGTCTGTTCTCTTCTTCAATGGCAAGGCCATCCCGATTTTGTCAGCATCAACCTCCACGATTACAGCTCGGGTCATGGCAAGCGTACCGCAGTCATTTCCCGCGACAGTCCAAATCAATAATCCTTCACCCGGTGGGGGTACCTCAAACATAGTACAGCTGGCTGGCGGCCCCACGAACCCGATGGCAACGATTACGGCAGCGTCACGGCTTCTGGATCAAGCCACCTTCGGGCCAAGCTTGTCCGACATTCAACATGTTCAATCCATCGGTCTACAGGCTTACCTTAATGAGCAATTCTCTCAAGCTCCGAGTCTTATACCCTCTATGCCTACATATCCGAACCTCGCCGATTGCAGACCGTTCTTCCAATGCTTTCTAAATGGCTGGTGGTTCAAATATGCGATGTGGGGACATGACCAGCTGCGACAAAAAGTGGCATTCGCGCTTAGCGAGCAGTGGGTGGTGTCGTATATAACAGTCCCACTTCCATACTTCCCCCCTTTGCTGAACGTCTTTGCCAATGATGCCTTTGGCAATTGGCGGACACTAATGCAGGATGTGACGCTCTCACCAGCAATGGGTATTTTCCTGGATATGGTTAACAGCGAAAAGCCGACTCCGACGACGCAAGCCGATCAAAATTACGCGCGCGAGCTGATGCAACTATTCAATCTAGGTCCGGACCGGCTGAATGAAGATGGATCACTGCAATTCGATGCATCAGGTAATGTCATACCCGTCTATACACCCGAGAACATCGACGCCTTCGCGAGGGCATTCACGGGTTGGACCTATGGTTCCGTAGCCCGGACATCGCCTTGCACATCCACCACACGTCTTCGCGGGATCGGAGGGAACCTCCTTGCTGGCGCGAACTGCCCGATGACTCCAGTGGAAGCAATGCACGATACAGAAGAGAAAGTCCTGCTCGACGGGGCCGTCCTCCCTCCTGGGCAGTCTGCAGAAGAAGATCTAAACCAGGCATTGGATAACATCTTTAATGATCCCAACCTCCCGCCCTTTGTAGCGAAGCAGCTAATCCAGCATTTGGTAACGAGCACGCCGTCGCCGGCATACGTGAACCGAATTGCCGACATATTCGTTGACAATGGGACTGGCATTAGGGGAGACATGAAGGCAGTTATTAATGCAATCCTGCTCGACCCCGAGGCGCGTGCTGATGATGTACCGGGCCAGATAAGTACCAATGGGGGGAAACTCAGGGAGCCTCTTCTATGGATGATGTCTGTGGTGAAGTCACTCAATGGGCAAGATGCATCGCCTAACACCTTGAGTAGCGTTGGGCCCATTCTTAGTTTCGCTGCGAGTGTTGGAGAGTCGGTCCACGATTCGGCTGATGTGTTTGGCTACTTCTCTCCAAATTACTTAATCCCGGATAGTAGTGTTAACGCTCCGGAGTTTGAGTTAGAGTCGTCCTCTTCGTTTCCCGTTGAGCAGTCATTTCTCGGAGAGCTGTTGGGCTGCTACCTCAATGAGTCTGTTTTAATAGACTGCTCTGCCACAGGGAAACTGGGGCAGCTTGCGTCCTTGGATCCCGCGTTGTTGGTGGAATACCTGAACATCGTCATGTTGCATGGAAGCATGTCGGATCAAATGAAGAGCACAGTCGTGGGCACCATTCAGGGCGACAGTCCAGATGCCATGGTAAGAATCGCAGTGTTCCTTATTAGTACGTCACCACAATATAGGGTGATGAATTAGTAGCAGTTGTGGTCGTGGAGAGGATTATATGGCTTATATGATGCGTCGGGAGTTCGTCAAATTTATGGTGGGTGCTGGGGTGTCAGCGGGCATGAGGCCATTTCGCGCGATACCTGCGTTGGCGCGAGAGAGCAACAATGATTACAAGGCGCTCGTCTGTGTATTTCTATATGGCGGTAACGATTCAAATAATTTAGTCGTGCCGTTGGATGGCAGCAGATATTCACTATATGCGGCCAATCGACAAGGACTTAGCGTAAGCCAAGCTGCTCTATTGCCATTGGCGGGACTTCCATATGGGTTAAATCCCAACATGCCCGGTGCGCAATCACTGTTCAATCAGGGAGTCATGGCCATCGTTGCAAACATGGGACCGTTGATCCAACCGACGACAAAAGCGCAATATCTAGCCCAAGCCGTACCGTTACCTGACAATCTCGAGTCGCATCCTGACCAGAGGAACTGCATGACGACAGCTCTTCAGACCTCAGGATATACGTCGGGATGGGGCGGCAGAATCGCAGATGCGATGGCGTTGCATTCAGCCTCTTCGGTTCCGATGACGATGTCGCTTTATGGAGCCACTCCGTTTATTAACGGCATAAGAGCCTCTGGCTACTACCCCGGGGGAGGGTGGAACTGTTATGAAGGGCACCAGTGCGACAGAATATATGAAGCGGAACAAAGCTTTCTTACTTTAGAGACAGGGGCCACTTTAGTGCAGAAGGATCAGCAGATCCTGGCTGGAATAGGCACAACCAACGGGACTTTCCTAAAAGCAATGACTCAGGCGGTAACGCCTAGCGTATCATTCCCGTTGACTAGTCTAGGTGAACAGTTGCAAGAGGTGGCGAAGATCATGAGCGTGAGGAGTCAACTTGGAACGCGCCAGATATTCTTTGTGGCCATGCAGGGTTTTGATACACATAATAATCAGGTGAGTGTTCACGGACCGCTCTTGCAGCAGCTAGATGCCGCGATCACGGCATTTAGTCGAGCACTTCAGTCTATGAATTTGTTCGAGCAAGTAACGTTATTTACGCTCTCGGAGTTTACTCGCACGTTGATGTCGAACGGCAGTGGCGGCTCAGATCATGCTTGGGGGGGGCACCACTTAGTGATGGGAGGGGCGGTGAAGGGCGGTCAAATATACGGATCGTTCCCCATCCTGGAGTTCGGGGGTCCGGATGACATTTCGACCAACGGATCTTGGCTTCCCTCTACTTCGCTCAATCAGTACGCCGCAACCCTTGCGTCGTGGTTTGGGGTGCCGGTGTCCGCTTTAGCTCAAGTGCTGCCGAATATCCAGAACTTTCCAACCCCGACTTTGGGTTTTGTGTAAGGCCGGGGTAGATTGCACGCTCTGTAACAACAAGAGTGCTGCTGAGTGCCCGGAGGGTTCCCTGCCTTCCCCGCGCTCGTGATCAGGAAGTGTCCTCGGAGTGCGATGAACATTTGCCGAGAGGCTGGTGACGGCGGCCCCATCAAAACAGATGGTTCGCTAGATGGTTGGATGGTCAAAGTGCAAGGGTATCATCTGTTTCCTGTTGCTGCGCAAACGCTGAATCAGCGAGCGAAACGTTGTCTCGCGGGTTTGGCGTGCTGCTTCTCCCAATTATAGGCTAATGCTAACTCCGCAGAAGCCGTGATCCAGATCGCTTTCGCCCCCAACATCAACGATGAATAGCTTAGCGTGTGGACCAAGCCATTAGAGAGATCTAAGTTACGATCCCGAGGCTTGGGCGGGTACGTGCTCGGAAGGAGGAGTCAACGGTAAGTGTCTACGGCTCGTAGACCGGTGAATGGAGTCGCAGGGTCGTGATTCCGCTGTATGCGAGACCGAGCAGCGGTTAGAGAGCTATCAGAGTTTCGATCCACATCTATGGCTTTCTCCTTAGGTCTGCTCGCTACCTATTTGGATTTTACGCTGTTCTTACCCCATTGAAGGAGTCTTTCGAATGCCGTCTGGCGGTAACGTGATCTGCTCTCGGATGTCATCTGAGTCGTTTTACAAGAGGCCGCTGGCATTCTCCACATTAGTTGGCATTGTGATATTCACAGCGGCAGCACCGCTCGCTGCGTCGGCGCAGAATTTCACCTCCGGCAACATTAAAATCGCGCCAGGGATCGCAACGGTGGCCGGTGGCGGCAGCATCGTTCCGAGTACCGCTGCATCTCCGGTTACCTCCGCCATGTTGAACGGTCCGGCGGGTGTTGCGGTTGATGCAGCGGGCAACCTCTACATCGCCGATTCCGGCAGTGACGTGGTGGAAGAGGTGAGCGCGGCAACGGGGCAGATTGTGGTGGTGGCCGGTGGCGGCAACATCGTTCCGAGTACCACGGCATCCCCGGCTACCTCCGCCATGTTGAACGATCCGGCGGGTGTTGCGGTAGATGGAGCGGGCAACCTCTATATCGCTGACTCCGGCAATGACGTGGTGGAAGAGGTGAGCGCGGCAACGGGGCAGATTGTGGTGGTGGCCGGTGGCGGCAGCATCGTTCCGAGTACCACGGCATCCCCGGCTACCTCCGCCTTGTTGAACGGTCCGGCGGGTGTTGCGGTAGATGTAGCAGGCAACCTCTACATCGCTGATTCCGGCAACGGCTTGGTGGAAGAGGTGAGCACGACAACGGGACAGATTGTGGCGGCGGCTGGTGGTGGGACCACCGAACCCGGTACGGCAGCAATTGCGTCTGCCAACTCGAAATTGGGCGAACCGAGAAGTGTTGCCGTGGATAGAGCAGGCGACCTCTATATCGCCGACGCCGGCAACAATCAAATTGATCGGTTAAGCACTGCAACGGGAATGATTAAAGTCGTGGCCGGAGGAGGCGGTACGATTCCAGGCTCGAACACAATACCAGCCACGAACGCGTCTTTGAGCGCCCCAAATAGCTTGGTCGTAGATGTAGCGGACAATCTTTACATCGCCGACTCGGGTCATGCCCTGATTGAAAAATGGAATGCGGTGACTAACAGCATCGCGGCGGTTGGCGGCGGCGGCGGTACCGTGCCAAGTACCCTAGCGATCCCGGCCAACAACGCTTTCTTGAACATACCGATGGGTATAGCCGTAGATCGAGCCGGAAACATTTACATCGTCGATAACGGCAATTCTCGTATTGAGAAGATGGGCTCCTCCACGACGCTGCCTGCAACTGCGGTTGCCTCGACCTCAATCACACAAAATGTGTTCGTGCAGTTAACTGCTGCCAGCGACATCAGCACTATTACCGTGCCCCCGTCGCCGAACCCGATACAGGAATTCACAGTTGGCATAGTGAGAGGGTGCGACACAACCGGGAATGTCAGCAATCCAGCTAACACCATTTGCACAGTTCCCGTCACTTTTAGTCCAGCCTATCCTGGAGCTCGCACGGGAACACTAATCATCAGAAACGGCAACACCGTCGTTGGAACAGCTGGCCTGTATGGCATGGGTCAAGGGCCTTTGACCTCGCAGTACCCAGGGGGGATTAAATCATTTGTCGGAGGTGGTAGTACAACACCGAGCGGCACAGCCATTCCCAGTGCTAGCGCACACTTGATGGCTCCAATCAGCGTGGCATTCGACAGCCTAGGGAACCTCTACATCGCCGATTTTCAAGACAATCTGGTTGAAGAGGTAAGCGCGACGACGGGACAGCTTGTGGTCGTGGCTGGCGGAGGCAATATCGCCCCAAGTACATCGCCAATTTCCGCAACCAGCGCATTATTGAACGGGCCAAGCGGCGTTGCCGTAGACGGAGCAGGCGACCTTTATATCGCCGACTATGGGAATGGCCTAGTTGAGCGAGTGAGCGCAACGACGGGACAGATCGTCGTGGTGGCAGGCGGCGGCCTTACCGCTGTGAGCACAGTGCCAAGTTCGTCCACAAGTGCGTTATTGAGCGGACCAGCCAGTGTAGCGGTAGACGAAGCGGGCAATCTCTACATCGCAGATTACGCCAACGGTGTGATTGACGAGGTAAGTCCGACA
Source organism: uncultured Acidobacteriota bacterium (assembly GCA_963735555.1). Lineage (GTDB taxonomy): Bacteria > Acidobacteriota > Terriglobia > Terriglobales > Acidobacteriaceae > Silvibacterium. Next base: position 4,639 of record CAVTLP010000011.1, on the reverse strand, counting down.
ATTGGGCAGATCCTCACAGTCGCGTGTGGCGGCCTTATGACGCCGGGCATCACCGCGATCCCGGCTACCGCCGCTACGTGCAATCCGAGGGCAGTGGCAGTGGATGGACTTGGAAACCTTTACATCGCCGATTCGGTCCATAGCGTGATTGAAGAGGTGGACGCGGCAACCGGGCAGCTGTTGGTGGTGGCCGGAGGGGGAGCCATTGTGCCCTCTACGGCGGCAATCGCGGCCACTAATGCAAAATTGGCCCAACCTAGAGGCGTAGCGATAGACGGAGCCGGGGACATCTACATCGCCGATTACTTTGACAACCAAATTGAGCGAGTGAGTGCGGCGACGGGGCAGATCATTGTTATGACTGGAGGCGGCAATACTAAGCCAAACCTTGCGGCAATACAGGCGTCAAGCGTATCTCTGGGGAATCCTACTGGCTTGGCGCTAGATGGAGCGGGCAACCTCTATATCGCCGACGTCAACAATCAATTGATCGACCAACTATCTGCCACCGCATTTCCACTAGACTTCCCCACTACTGACGTGGATGTATCAAGCGCAGTGGAGACGGTGACCTTGGAAAATATTGGCAATACACCGCTCAACCTCGTTTCGCTGGCCACAACAACGAACTTCAATACAGACGATTCAACTACCTGCACACCTTCTACAAGCTTGGCAGTGGGCGCCAGTTGTGCTTTGGGTGTCGTCTTCCAGCCCTTGCAAGCCGGAAGCTTCATAGGAAATATCAGTGTTACAGATAACAACCTGAATCGGACAAGAGCAGTGCAGCAGATCGAATTGAATGGTGCCTCGACAACGGCAACACCCGCGATCACCTGGGCCACGCCTGCCGCGATCGCGGCGGGCACGGCGCTGAGCGCGTCGCAGTTGAATGCGACCGCGTCCTTTGGAGGGAAACCCGTTGCGGGAACCTTCGTATATCTACCGGCCGCCGGGACTATTCCAGCGGTGGGAGCGGACACGCTCTCCGTGATCTTCACGCCGGAGGACACCACCGATTACGCCACGGCGACCGCCACCGTCGTCCTGACCGTGGCTCAAGCGATCCCGACGATCACCTGGGCCGCGCCTGCCCCGATCACGGCGGGCACGGCGCTGAGCGCGTCGCAATTGAATGCGACCGCGTCCTTTGGAGGGAAACCTCTTGCCGGAACCTTCGTATATCTACCGGCCGCTGGGACTATTCCAGCGGCGGGAACAGACACGCTTTCCGCGATCTTCACGCCGAAGGACACCACCGATTACGCCACGGCGAACGCCACCGTCGTCCTGACCGTGGCTCAAGCGAGCCCCACGATCACCTGGGCCGCGCCTGCCGCGACGACCTATGGCACTGCGCTGAGCGGGACGCAGTTGAATGCGACCGCGTCCTTTGGAGGGAAACCTCTTGCCGGAACCTTCGTATATCTACCGGCCGCCGGGACTATTCCAGCGGCGGGAACAGACACGCTTTCCGCGATCTTCACGCCGAAGGACACCGCCGATTACGCCACGGCGACCGCCACCGTCGTCCTGACCGTGGCTCAAGCGAGCCCCACGATCACCTGGGCCGCGCCTGCCGCGACGACCTATGGCACTGCGCTGAGCGCGTCGCAGTTGAATGCGACCGCGTCCTTTGGAGGGAAACCTGTTGCGGGAACCCTCGTATATCTACCGGCCGCCGGGACTATTCCAGCGGCGGGAACAGACACGCTTTCCGCGATCTTCACGCCGAAGGACACCACCGATTACGCCACGGCGACCGCCACCGTCGTCCTGACCGTGGCTCAAGCGAGCCCGACGATCACCTGGGCCGCGCCTGCCGCGACGACCTATGGCACCGCGCTGAGCGCGTCGCAGTTGAATGCGACCGCGTCCTTTGGAGGGAAACCCGTTGCGGGAACCTTCGTATATCTACCGGCCGCCGGGACTATCCCAGCGGCGGGAGCAGACACGCTTTCCGTGATCTTCACGCCGGAGAACTCCGATTATGCCACGGCGACCGCCAAGGTCGTCCTGACCGTGGCTCAAGCGAGCCCGACGATTGCCTGGGCCACGCCTGCCGCGATCACGGCGGGCACGGCGCTGAGCGCGTCGCAGTTGAATGCGACCGCGTCCTTTGGAGGGAAACCTCGTTGCCGGAACCTTCGTATATCTACCGGCCGCCGGGACTATTCCAGCGGTGGGAGCGGACACGCTCTCCGCGATCTTCACGCCGGAGGACACCACCGATTACACCACGGCGACCGCCACCGTCGTCCTGACCGTGGCCGGTGTTGACTTCACCGTATCCGGCGGCTCAGGTTCGACAAGCCAAACGGTAGAACCCGGCGCTTCGGTAACATTCACCTTCACATTCGTGCCCACGGCCTCAAACGGAGTGTTCGCTAACGATGTGACGTTTGGGGTCGCGGGTCTGCCTTCGGAATGGCCGACGCCCATTTTCTCGCCCGCGAAAATCACGACCGGTGCGAGTGGTGCACAGACGATCTCAATGACTATCCAGACGGGCGCCCAGAAAGCGCAGAGTGAGAATTTATCCACGCGAAACCCAACAGCACCGATCATTCTCGCCCTCATCTTCTTACCCGTACTGAGCTTCAGGTCGGCGAACCGTCGAATGGTAAAGATGATGCGAATTCCGAAGATGATTGTGCTTACTGCGCTTTCACTGGGCTTGGTCGTGACCTTGAGTAGTTGCGGTGGCAACTCCCAACCGCCGCAAACCTACACAGTGGTCATGACGGCGAGTAGCGGCGGAGCGACCGACTCGACCACCGTCACACTTACCGTTCAGTAAACAATGCGATAAGGGCGTAAAAATAAACCATATTGACTAGAGAAATCCTGTCCAAAGGAGCATGGCCGCATACCTTGTTGTTCGGGAACTCGCCTTACCGTTCACAGCTCAGTCCATGCCCGATTGCTTTACTCCTTCACGGGGCTGTGTTTGGCTCGGAGGCTGCCGGTTAAGTTCGCGCAAATCCAGACGAGAACCGCCGTCGGCGAGTCGAGGAGCCTTCACCGCAAGATCTGAAACGCGTGTTTCGGAGTTACCTAAGCTTTTTTAGGAACGGACGCCAACCCAAGGCCAATTATCCGACTTGATAGCAGCATCTCATCGTCAACTCCCACCAACAGTGTTTGCGCTGGTTAGTTACGCGCGAGCGAACCCCGCGCCGCATGGAATCGACCATTACTTCTGTAACGCGCGTTTACCGTCTTCACTGTGCGATCCCCAAAGGACGCAAATACCATTCATGTATCCCTATAGCTGTTCAGGGGCTCTTTGACCGGTTTTTTTGTGAAAGACGCCAAGCGTGACGCTAAGGAACCTCTGACTAAGATTCAGTTTTTGCAGCCTTCCAAATGAGTCTGAGCCGGTGGTGCGTTCCAGGCTTACGGTCGGCTCAGTGGTTCTGATTTTTGTTCCGGAGAGCGCGTTTTCTGCGCTCTCCAGACACACTACGCCCCCAGAGGGGCCAGCCGCTTGCGGTGCATGTAAAGGTTCACCAGCGCGAAGGCAGCGCACAGGTGATCGTGGTTCTTCTTCAAGCCACGGAAGCGTACCTTCACGAATCCGAAGACGCGCTTCAAAATGCGGAAAGGATGTTCCACCTTGGCTCGCACCCTGGCCTTGGTCCGGTTCTTTCTTCGTTGTAACTCGTCCACCATCTTGCTTGTATCTGGTCCGCCGCGAGGTCATGTCCTGGGCATGCGGTGCGGCTTTGCGGATCGCCTCGCCCTGCCCCTGATAGGCTCCGTCGCCCCACACCTTGCGCTCATGACCATGCAAGAGGTCCGGCAACATGTGCTTGTCGGCCACACTGGCCGCTGTCGAGCACACCGAATGCACGATGCCTTCCTTGCGAGTCCACCCCGATGTGCGCCTTCATCCCGAAATACCACTGGTTGCCTTTGCGCGTCTGGTGCATCTCCGGGTCGCGGGTGCCGGTCGCGTTCTTGGTCGACGATGGCGCATGGATAATGGTCGCGTCCACAATCGTGCCCGTGCCAATGCGGATGCCGCGATCCTCCAGGTAATGGTTGACCGCGTCCAGCATGGCTCCGCACAGATCGTGCCGCTCCAGCAAGATGGCGGAAGTTCAAGATGGTCGTTTCGTCCGGCGCCGGCGCTCGGCCCAGATCCACGCCCGCAAACCGGCGCAGTGCGGGCGAATCATACAGCGCCTCTTCCGCTGCCGGGTCCGACAGGTTGAACCAGTGCTGGAGAAAGTAGATGCGCAGCATGATCCTCAGTCCCACCGGCGGTCGTCCGTTACCCTCCTTCGGGTAATACGGCTCCATCAACGACTGCAACTCCGCCCACGGCATGACTCCATCCATCTCTTCCAGAAACTTCTCCCGCCGTGTCTTCTTGCCGTACCGCTCGAAGCTGCCTTGCGAAGCCAACGTTATCTGCCGCATCTGCGTTTTGCCCTCTGCTTCCACATTACCCGCACTACCATGCGCGCTTGGGGAGTTCTTCAGAGGTTCCTTAGTACCGTCAGGCTATAAACATGATGTGCGAGGCTAAGTTGCATCGGTTTTAAGCACTAATCGGGTAAATAGCCCATCTCGAAGAAGAAGTAGGCAAACCTAGCCAATGGAGTGAGCAATGAAGCGAAGGTCGTATGTA